>NZ_BDAG01000011.1 GCF_002091715.1 Pseudomonas migulae NBRC 103157
GGAATCAGAAACTGCATTGCCACGCTGTCATCCCGCGCACCCAGCCCCATGCCTTTGTACCGCTCATGGGCCTTGGCCAGTTGGTCCATGTCCAGTTCAATCCCGAGCCCCGGCTTCTTCGGCACTTGTACGCAACCGTCGACGATTTGCAGCGGGGCTTTGGTCAGGCGCTGGCCGTCCTGCCAGATCCAGTGGGTGTCGATGGCGGTGATGTCGCCCGGTGCGGCGGCTGCGACGTGGGTGAACATCGCCAGGGAAATGTCGAAGTGGTTGTTGGAGTGCGAGCCCCAGGTCAGGCCCCATTCGTGGCACATCTGCGCCACGCGAACCGAACCTTGCATTGTCCAGAAGTGCGGGTCAGCCAGCGGGATGTCCACCGATTGCAACTGGATCGCGTGGCCCATTTCCCGCCAATCGGTGGCGATCATGTTGGTCGCGGTTTTCAGGCCCGTGGCGCGGCGGAACTCAGCCATGACTTCGCGGCCCGAGTAACCGTTTTCCGCGCCACAGGGGTCTTCGGCGTAGGCCAGAACATGATGCTGGTCCCGGCACAAACGAATCGCTTCTTTCAGCGACCAGGCGCCATTCGGATCGAGGGTGATGCGCGCATCCGGGAAGCGTTCGGCCAGTGCGGTCACCGCTTCGATTTCTTCATCACCACTGAGCACGCCGCCCTTGAGTTTGAAATCCTTGAAGCCGTAACGGGCGTGGGCAGCTTCCGCCAGACGCACCACGGCGTCGGCGGTCATGGCCTTCTCGTGACGCACGCGGAACCAGTCGTTGTCGGCGTCCGGTTCGCTGCGATAGGCCAGGTCAGTCTGATTACGGTCACCGACATAAAATAGATAACCGAGCATCTTCACTTCATCGCGCTGCTGGCCTTCGCCGAGCAGGGCGGCGACCGGCACGTCCAGATGCTGACCGAGCAAGTCGAGCAACGCCGCTTCCAGGCCGGTAACGGCATGGATGGTGATGCGCAGGTCGAACGTCTGCAAACCGCGGCCGCCGGCATCGCGGTCAGCGAAGGTCTGGCGCACTTGATTGAGGATCTTCTGGTACGTACCGATCGGGCTGCCGACCACCAGGCTGCGCGCATCTTCCAGCGTCTGGCGAATACGCTCGCCGCCGGGCACTTCGCCGACGCCGGTGCGCCCGGCGTTGTCCTTGAGGATCACGATGTTTCGGGTAAAAAACGGACCGTGCGCGCCGCTGAGATTGAGCAGCATGCCGTCGTGACCGGCCACCGGAACGACCTGCATGCTGGTGATGATCGGGGCATTTGCGGTGTCTTGTGCGTTCATATTCTTATCCTTGTAGACCGGGGCTCAGGCGTGTTCAGGCGTTGGTTTGCCCAGCGCAACGGCCGGTGCAGTTTTCGGGGTATTACGGGCGGCGAAGACGATGATCGCGGCAATGATCGACGTGGCGGCCAGGCCATACAGTCCGCCCTGAATCGAACCGGTGTGCTCTTCGAGCAAACCAAAGGTGGTCGGCGCGACGAAGCCGCCGAGGTTGCCCACCGAGTTGATCAGCGCGATCACGCCCGCGGCGATCCGTGCATCGAGGTACGCCTGGGGAATCGGCCAGAACAGCGACGAAGCGGATTTGAAACCCAGTGCTGCGAAGCAGATCGCCACGAAGGCAAAGATCGGCCCGCCGGTGGTGGACATGAACATCCCCGCCGCCGCGATCAGCAGGGCAGCGGCGACCCAGGCTTGCTGGTGTTTCCATTTCGCCGACAGCGAAGCGAAGGCGTACATGCCGACGATCGACAGCAGCCACGGAATCGAGTTGAACAACCCGACCTGAATGTCGCTGAGGTCGCCCATCTTCTTGATGATGCTCGGCAGCCAGAAGGTCGCGGCGTAGATGGTCAGCTGAATGAAGAAATAGATCAGGCAGAACAGGATGATCTGGCGATCCTTGAGCAGCTTGCCCAGCGACGGTTTGATCGGCGTCGCGGCTTCGCGGGCCAGTTGTTCGTCGTCGATGGCTTTGACCAGTGCGTCTTGTTCTTCGCGGCTCAGCCATTTGGCGTCATGGGGCTTGGAGTCCAGCCAGAACCAGACGAACACGCACAACCCGACCGAGAACATGCCTTCGATGAAGTACATCCATTGCCAGCCGTGCATGCCGAACCCGCTGATTTGCAAGAGCAACCCGGACAACGGGCCGGAGATCAGTGAGGCAATGGCCGAACCGCTGAGGAAAATCGCAATGGCCTTGCCGCGTTCAACGCCAGGCAACCAGCGAGTGAAGTAGTAAATCACCCCCGGGAAGAACCCGGCTTCAGCCACGCCCAGCAGGAATCGCAGGATGTAGAAATGGGTTTCGTTCTGGATGAACGCCATGCAGGCGGCCACCAGACCCCAGGTCAGCATGATGCGGGTCAGCCAGATTCGCGCGCCGACTTTTTGCAGAAGGATGTTGGAGGGAACTTCGAACAGCGCGTAACCGATGAAGAACAGACCGGCACCGAGGCCGTAGGCGGCAGCGCCGATGCCCAGGTCATGTTCCATGTGGGCGCGGACGAAGCCGATGTTCACGCGGTCGATGTAGTTGACGATGAACATGATGACGAACAGCGGTAGGACGTGGCGTTTCACTTTCGAGATGGCGGACTTCAGGACCGGATCGGCGCCGTCGTGCATCCCGGAGATGGATGTATTCACTTGGTTTTCTCCCACTGATTATTTTTATGCGGGGTGTTGCTGATGCTGCTTTGTTGATAGACATCATACAACTGCGAATTTTCATCCTGCAAGAGGATTTAGCCAGTAAAATATGGATTGTTTGGTGGTTTGTGCTCATTTTGAGAAATGTTTGTGTGTTGGCTTCTTACCTTGAATACCCGTTTTGTTGAGCGTTGTCATACAAGTTTGAGGCTGTTTTATTGAGATTCTGCTCAGCGGCAGTGCTACGATCCGCTTAGCCTGCTTCCGGATGACCGCCATGCAAGAAGACCTCGACGCGCCTGCCCGCAAGCGCACCCACAACCTGGCCCACGACCTGGTCGCCAAACTGACCCAGAGCATCCTGCTCGGCCAGATGTTGCCGGGGGACAAGCTGCCCTCGGAGAACACGATTGTTCAGGAGCACGGCGTCAGTCGCACCGTGGTGCGCGAGGCGATCTCGAAATTGCAGGCGTCCGGATTGGTGGAAACCCGGCACGGCATCGGCACGTTCGTTATCGAGCGCGCGCCGGAGCAGGGGCTGCGACTGAATGTCGACACCGCGCTGGGGGTGCGCAGCATTCTGGAATTGCGCATGGGCCTCGAAACCCAGGCCGCCGCGTTGGCGGCCATGCGACGCACGGATCAGCAACTGGCGCAGATGCGCGAAGCGCTGGACAACTATCAAAGCCTGCTCGCCAACAACGACAGCTGCGTCGAAGCCGACAAGCGTTTTCACCTGCTGATCGCGGAAGCGACCGGCAACGTCTGCTTCACCGAAATCATGCAGCACCTGGGCAGCGCCATGATTCCCCGGACCCGGGTCAATGCCGCCGAGCGCGGCGCGGCGGATTTGAGCAAGCTGGGGCACCTCGCCAACCTTGAGCACGAGGCGATTCTCAATGCCATCAAGCGTCAGGATGCGGATGCGGCGCGGGCGGCCATGTGGTTACACCTGAGCAACAGCCGGGATCGGTTTCTCGCTGATCGCGGTTAACCATTTGTCTGTTCGATAGCACGCGATTCGCGCGCCTGCTTCCAACGAGTACGGCCCGGATTTACTGGACCTCATCAATGAGGTGCGTCATGGCTAACTCAATGGATCACGATGCTCCACCCGGCATGGACCCTGCACGGGACCCGGACGGCGCAGAGCCTGATCAGCCTGAAGACTGGATGGAGCCCGGCGCGGAGGAGGACGTGCCTCCGCCGGATGAACCCACGCCGCTGTCCGATGACAGGCGCTGAACAGAACCGGCCAGTGTGTGCCGGGTTTTTTGTGCAGGGCAGGTTGACCGCGTCATCGTTCATCGCGAGCAAGCCCGCTCCCACATTGAAATGCATTCCCCTGTGGGAGCGGGCTTGCTCGCGAAGACGCCAGACGAATCAAGACTAATCCGGTGTCAGGCACTCGCTCTTCGAATCACCACCCACCGCCGCTCCAGATTCAACGCCAAGACACTGACCAACACCACCATCGCCCCCACAACAATCATCACCGTCGGCCGCTCCCCCAACGCAACCGAGGCCATCGCCATCGCCGTTGGCGGCACCAGATACAGCGTCATCGTCGCCCGGCTCAAATCAACATGTGCCAACACAAACGCCCAGGCCAGGTAAGCGAGCGCACTGGGAAACACGCCCAACGCCACCACCGCCAATTGCACATGCATTGGTGCGCTGAGTACTTGTGTCGCCAACCCCGGCAGGTACACCAGCAACAACGCTGTCCCCGACCACACCGTGTAGCAAACCAGCGTCAGTCCGTCGTAGCGCCCGGAGTGGTGCTTCTGCAATGCGAAGTAAAAACTCCAGGACACCGCCGCCAGCAGGATCAACAAACCGTGGGCGTCGATGCTGCCCACCCCGCGATCACCGGCGACCACGATCATCACGCCGACCAACCCCAGAAAAACACAACCCCAGCGCCAGACGCTCACGCGGTCCTTGAACACGAAACGCGCCAGCAGCGTGCTGAACAGTGGCGTTGTTTGCGCCAGCACACTGGACGCACCGGCGCTGACACTTTGCTGGCCGAAGTTGATCGCCACGTGATGCAGGCTCACGGCAAAAAAACCGAGGCCGAACAGCAGCGGCAAATCACGCCGATTCGGCAGACTGATGCCTTTGACCAGCGCAACCATCGCCATGAACGCAGAGGCCACCAGGAACCGCAGCAAAGCCAGATGCCCGGGTTCATAGGCTTGCAGGCCGATGTGAATGCCGGTCGGGGAGTAACCCCAGCAGGCTACGACAAACGCCATGGCCAGAATGATTTTGACGGGCGAAGGGGGTGTGAGCGCTTGCATGGTCGGGCACCTGTGGACAGATGCATCGAGTATCAGAACTCGGAGCGCTCGCCACAACTGACTTATACTGCGTCAACTATTCACTTTTGGTGATGTATGGAGCTGGCGCAGATTCGCATGTTCAAGACCGTTGCCGATGTCGGCAGCATCGCCCGTGCGGCCGAGTTGCTGCATTGCGTGCCCTCGAATATCACGGCACGGATCAAGGCGCTGGAGGCGGAGTTGGGTGTCGCGCTGTTTCTGCGTGAAGGCCGTGGCTTGCGCATCAGTCCGTCGGGGCAGACGTTTCTGGCCTATGCCTCGAAGATTCTTGCGCTCACGGCGGAGGCCAAGCGTGCGGTCGACCCCGCGGCCGACCCCTCCGGCCCGCTGCGCATCGGTGCCATCGAATCCTCGGCCACCGGGCGCTTGCCGCGTTTGCTCGCCAAGTTCCACAAGCGTTATCCGGCGGTGGCGCTGGAACTGACCACCGGCACCTGGGGCCAATTGCTGGATGACACCGTCAGCCACCGGCTCGACGGCGCAATCGTCGCGGTGGATGTCGAGCGCGCGCACCTCAAGCGCACGCCGATGTACCGCGAGGAGCTGCTGTTGATCGCCTCGACATCCCTGGGCCCGGTGCGTGATATCGCCGATTTGCAGGATAAAACCGTGTTCATGTGGCCACAGGGCTGCCCCTACCGCGCGGCACTGGAACACTGGTTGTTGCGCCAAGGGCAGGCGCTGCCGATTGTCAGCCTGGCCAGTTATGGCGCGATAGTGGGTTGCGTCAGCGCGGGGGCGGGCGTAGCGCTGGTGCCCAAAGGTGTGTTCGATCAGTACGCCAGGGGCGCCGGTTGCGCGGGGTACGAATTCCCTGAGCTGACGGCCATCGACAACCTGTTTTACTGGCATGAAAACGCCGGGGTGCACCCGGCGCGAGAGGCGTTTGTGGCGATGTTGCGCGAAGAGTTCACGTAACGGCATCACGCTCCCGTGTGGGAGCCGGCTTGCTGGCGATGCGTGCGACGCGGTTCATTTGACAGACCGCGTCGCCTGGATCGCCAGCAAGCCGGCTCCTACAGGGGGTTATGGGGGGGCAACGGATCACATTTCGCGCACATCCCGCATCAACAACCCAAACCGCAAATCCACCGCATCCGGAATCGGCAGGTACACCGTGTGCCCATCCCCCGGCGCCACGTCGATGGGCTCGCCTTTGACGTTCTGCAACTGATGCAGATCGAAGTGGAAATTGCCCTTGGGCGTCATCAGTTCCATGTGATCGCCCAGACCGAAACGGTTCTTCACCTTGACCTCCGCCAAGCGGTCACGCCGCTCGCCGGTCAGCTCACCGACAAACTGCTGTCGTTCCGACACCGAGCTGCCGTTCTGATAGTTCTGGTATTCGTCATGCACATGCCGACGCAGAAAACCTTCGGTGTAACCGCGCTGAGCGAGGGATTCCAGATCGGTCATCAGGCTGCGATCAAATGCGCGACCGGCCACCGCATCGTCGATTGCCTGGCGATACACCTGAGTGGTCCGTGCGCAATAGAAATGGGATTTGGTCCGGCCTTCGATTTTCAATGAGTGCACGCCCATCTGCGTCAGACGCTCGACATGCTGCACGGCGCGCAGGTCCTTGGCGTTCATGATGTAGGTGCCGTGTTCGTCCTCGAACGCCGGCATCAGTTCATCCGGACGATTGGCTTCCCGCAACAGGAACACCTGATCGGTCGGTGCGCCAATCCCCAGGGTCGGTTCGGGCTGGAAGGTCTGCACGATTTCGCCGAGCTGGTTTTGCGTGGCTTCTTGCGCCGAGTACTTCCAGCGACAGGCGTTGGTGCAACTGCCCTGATTGGCATCGCGTTTGTTCATGTAACCCGACAACAGGCAGCGGCCGGAGTAGGCCATGCACAACGCGCCGTGAACGAACACTTCCAGCTCCATGGCGGGCACTTGCTGGCGGATTTCGGCGATTTCTTCCAGGGACAGCTCACGGGACAGGATGATGCGGCTCAAGCCCTGTTGTTGCCAGAACTCGACGCTCGCCCAGTTCACCGTGTTGGCCTGCACCGACAGATGGATCGGCATCTGCGGGAAGTGTCGGCGCACCAGCATGATCAGGCCGGGGTCGGACATGATCAGCGCATCCGGAGCCATGGCGATCACGGGCTCCAGATCCTTGAGAAAGGTTTTGAGCTTGGCGTTGTGCGGGGCGATGTTCACCACCACGTAGAAGCGCTTGCCCTGGGCCTGGGCCTCGCGAATGCCGAGCGCCAGGTTGGCGTGATCGAATTCGTTGTTGCGTACCCGCAGGCTGTAGCGCGGCTGGCCGGCATACACCGCATCGGCGCCATAGGCGAAGGCATAACGCATGTTTTTCAGGGTGCCGGCGGGGGCGAGCAGTTCTGGCGTGGCGAGGGTCATGGGCGGGTCGATCGCAAAAGTCCGCGAGGGTAATCGGCTTGGCCGCAGGTTTCATTGATCTGGATCTATGCTTGATGAACAAGCGGATGGCACTCGCGCGAACCGTGGCGGACTAAGCATCAGGACGCGATATCGCGTCCCTGCGGACTGACATGGATCGGACATGAACGAAGAGACGGTACAAAACAAATCGCTGGTGATTCTGCTTGGGCTGGTGACCGCGGCGTTTATCTGGATTTTGCTGCCGTTCTACGGCGCGGTGTTCTGGGCGGTGATCCTCGGCATTCTCTTCTCGCCACTGCAACGTCGTCTGCAACTGAAGTTCGGCTGGCAACGCAACCTGACGTCGCTGCTCACCCTGAGCATCTGCCTGATCATCGCCATTCTGCCGGTGATCATCCTCAGTATCCTGCTGGTTCAAGAGGGGGCTGCGCTGTACAAAAGCATCGAAAGCGGCGAACTGGACATCGCGGGGTACGTGACCCATTTCAAGCACAGCCTGCCGCCGTACTTTCAGCAATTGCTCGATCGGGCCGGGGTCGGTGAGCTGGACGGGCTGCGGGAGAAGATCATCAAGAGTGCGGTGTCGGGCAACGAGTTTGTCGCCACACAGGTATTCAGTTTCGGGCAGGGTACGTTTGATTTCGTGGTGGGGTTTTTCATCATGCTTTATCTGCTGTTCTTCTTTTTGCGCGACGGTGCAGAGCTTGCACGCAAGGTTCGCGCTGCCGTGCCGCTGGAGGAACACCAGAAACGCCGCTTGCAACTCAAGTTCAACCGCGTGGTGCGCGCCACGGTGAAAGGTAACTTGCTGGTGGCCATCACGCAGGGCGCCCTCGGTGGTTTGATTTTCTGGTTTCTGGACATCCCGAGCGCGTTGCTCTGGGCGGTGTTGATGGCGTTTCTATCGCTGTTGCCAGCGGTGGGTGCGGGGATTGTCTGGGCGCCGGTGGCGGCGTTTTTCCTGTTCACCGGAGCGATCTGGCAGGGCGTGGTACTGGGGTTGTTCGGCGTGTTCGTGATCGGCCTGGTGGACAACGTGCTGCGACCGATCCTGGTGGGCAAGGACACCAAGATGCCGGACTATCTCATCCTCATTTCGACCTTGGGCGGCCTGGCGATTTTCGGACTCAATGGCTTCGTCATCGGGCCCTTGATCGCGGCGCTGTTCATGTCGAGCTGGGCGATTTTCATCGAAACCAAGCCGCGGGTGCAGCTGCCTTAGGCGCTGAGTCGACCGCTGTCGAGGCTCTGCGACAGTGCCTTGGCGGCGTTAAGCGAGGTGATTGGGCCGCTGATCGGTTCGCCGTCCTGCACCAGATACCAACAGGCGAGCAATCCTAGCTCTCTAAGCGGGGCGGGAACGGCGCTGCCGATAACGGACATGATCTGAACCTGGGACATAAGTACCTCCATCAATCTATGGAGCTACCTTACGGACCCGGCGCTTGAACGAGAAATCAACGCTTTCGATAGTCGTCATTGACGCCAGTGGCCCCAAACGACCGTCTGTCTGTCAGTCGACCACCAGATCCAGCATGTGGACCACTTCGTGCTCGTTGAGCAGGCCTTTGCGCACCAGGTTTTCGGCCAGCAGCGAAAGAAACTTGGCGCTGCGATGGCCTTCCAGGTGCTTGAGTTCGGTCAGGGCGTTGTACACCTTGCTGGAGGTGCACAAGCTGATATCGCGATGCGGGTTTTGCGTGGGCATAAGGTCGTCCTTGTTGTTATCAACCTGTTGTTGACGGACAGATCCAAGCTTGCGGACCTGACATGACATAAACATGACCGTTTCCCCCGGCGCAGGGGAAGGGCGCTTGAGTCAATCTTGCCCGCTTGAACCTGTGGGACTGTCCCGATAGCGACCTTGGCGAGATTTTTTCAGACCTTAACCGACGAACGGGCATAAAAAAGCCCCGCTATAGAAGCGGGGCCTTGTGCGCCTGTTACCAGCGGCCGTAACCGTGGGGAGGGCCGTAATAACCGCGTGGCGGGCCGTAATAGCCACGGGGTGGACCGTAGTAGACCGGCGGCGGGGCGTAATAGACCGGTTGTTGCACGTAGACCGGCGCCGGCTGGTAGTAAACCGGTGGCGGTTGTTGCACGTACACCGGCTGCGGCTGGTAATAAACCGGTTGTTGCTGGACATAAACGGGCCGGTTGCTGTTGATGATGGCCGAACCGACGATGGCCGAGCCAACGATCGCGCCAAATACCGCTGGACCTTGCCAACCGTGACCGCCGCCAGCCTCTGCCTGCCCTGCGATAGCAAGAGCACCGATCAGCAAGGCAACTGTGGGGATTTTACGGATCATGATCATTCCTCGGTTCTTCAACCCGGCGCTTGCGTCTGCAATAGACCCAAGGATTGTCGCGGGGATACTTCTAAGACAGCGTTTTTTCGAAAATCAGCACAGCCGTTGGGTAAATTTTGTGTAAGGTCTGTACCGGCTTCCTTACCCACGTGCGCTGCCACGAGCAGGCACGCCAATATGATCGATCAGATCTCGATGGAATGGCTAATCCCGTCCATCTGAAAGTGCTATTGAAAGGAGATTTTTCATGCAGATGAACCCCAACAAAGACACCCAGCTGTGCATGTCCCTGTCGGGGCGCCCAGGGAACTTTGGCCTGCGATTTCACAATCATCTGTACGAACAGTTGGGTCTGAATTTCTACTACAAGGCCTTTCGCAGCCAGGATTTGACCGGCGCCGTCGCCGGTATTCGAGCATTGGGCATTCGCGGTTGTGGCGTATCGATGCCGTTCAAGGAAGCGTGCATTGCGCTGGTCGATGAACTGGACGCGTCCGCCGCCGCCATTCAATCGATCAACACCATCGTCAACACCGACGGCCACCTCAAGGCTTACAACACCGATTACATCGCCATCGCTCAATTGCTGGAAACCCATCAGGTGCCCAAGGAATCGACTTTTGCCCTGCGTGGCAGCGGCGGCATGGCCAAAGCCGTGGCGAGCGCCTTGCGCGATGGCGGGTACAAAAACGGCCTGATTGTCGCCCGTAACGAGCGCGCCGGACGTGCCCTGGCGGAGTCACTGGGCTATGAATGGCAAGCCGAGCTGGGCACCCGGCGGCCGCAGATGCTGATCAACGTCACGCCGATCGGCATGACTGGCGGGCCTGAGGCCGATCAACTGGCCTTTGACGCCGACGTCATTGCTGCTGCGCAGACTGTCTTCGATGTGGTGGCGATCCCCTCGGAAACGCCACTGATCGTGCGCGGTCGCGCCGAAGGCAAGCGAGTGATCACCGGGCTGGAGGTGATCGCGATCCAGGCGCTGGAGCAGTTTGTGCTTTATACCGGGGTGCGTCCGACGCAGGAGCAGTTCCAGAAAGCGGTGGAGTTTGCCCGCAGCTGAGGCCTGCCTTCCGTTATTGGTTGGCTGTGCCGGCCCCTTCGTCGGAACGCCGCCCGGAGCAAGCCCGCTCCCACAGGATTCTGGTCGATCACAAAGTTCGTGTTCGACACCGATCTCTGTGGGAGCGGGCTTGCTCGCGATGGGCGCAACTCGGTCTCCAGTCGGTCGCAGCAGTTTCCCTGCCTATACTTCCCCATCAGCAAGCCAAGACCTGCCCATCACAAACAAAACCGTGAACGAGGTTTCCCATGCATCCCGCCATCCTCAACCTCAATCAGGTCGAACTCGAACCGCTGCCCGAAGCCCTGGCGCCGACCGGTGAAACGGCTGGCCGCTATCAACAGCGGATGGCCCGCGTCGGTCAGCAACTGGGCGCGCAAAAACTTGGCTATCGCTTGTACGTGCTGGAACCGGGGATGCGTGGCAGTCCTTTTCACAGCCATCGGGTCAATGAGGAAATGTTTTACGTGGTGGCCGGGGAAGGGGAGATCCGTCTCGGCGCCGAGCGTTTTCCCATCCGTGCCGGTGACGTGATCGCCTGCCCGCCGGGCGGTCCGGAAGCGGCGCACCAGATCATCAACACCAGCGCCAGCGAGCTGCGCTACCTGGCAGTCAGCACTCAGCAATCGCCGGAAATTTGCGAGTATCCGGACTCCGGCAAATACGCGGTGATGGACGACTTCAAGGTCGATGCCCAGGGCAATGCGTCGGGCTTCGTCGCCGTCGCCAGACAGGCTGATGGTGTGGATTACTGGGACGGCGAGTAATGACCAACACCACCTGTCTAATGTCGGAGCGGGCTTGCTCGCGAAAGCGGTGGGTCCTTCGCCACAAGTGTTTACTGACCCACCGTCTTCGCGAGCAAGCCCGCTCCCACATTTAGATCTGTGTCGCTGGTTATTCGAGGCGTGCCAGTCGCTCTTCCAGCGCGGCAATGCGCGCTTCCAGCTCTTCGATCCGCTCCACGGAAACACCGCTGCCGGCACCACGTTCTACCGGATTCTGCCGCGCCGCGAGGATCGCTTCGATATCCGCCGGATCACCCAGCGCATGCATATAACGGTCCTCACGTTGCCCGGCTTGACGCGGAATCAGTAACGCCAGACCGCGAGCAATCAACCGTTCAAGTTGATGCACAACCTGTTCGGCATCTTCGAATTCATGCATGCGGCCGCTGCGGGTCAGCAGTTCGTTGACCGTCTGCGGGCCGCGCAGAAACAGCAGCCCCGTCAGGATCACCTGCGCCGGCACCAGCTCCAGGGCCTTGTCGACCTTGTGTTCCCAGCGGTCGGCGCGGCTGCCCATCACCAGTTTGGTAAAACCGCGACCTTCGAGGGCGCGCAGGCTCTGGCCGACCTGGCCCTGGGTGAGGTTCATCACCGGCTCGCGGCTGGTTTTCTGGTTACAGGCAATCACCAGGGCGTTGAGGGTCAACGGATAGGTTTCCGGGCTGGTGGCCTGTTTCTCGATCAACGAACCGAGAATGCGGATTTCCGTGCTGTTCAGGCGCGGCTCGTCGAAGGTCGTTTCTTGCTCAGTGCTCATGATGCTGCGTCCTTACCCCGGTTCATATTCTTCTCCTGCTGGCATGCACTTTAGATTGGCGTGCGCCAATGGCAACTGAATTCGTCGCGCCACCCTGGCAATGGTCATAAAAGCTACATCAATCCATAACGCTATTTTTACATTCTGGCGGGCACCGTATGCAGGGCCGCGAAATGACGGCCGCACCTGACAGGCGCGGCGTCAGAGCGTATCGACGACGTCACTGGCCTTATTGACTGCAACCTGGAGCAAGGCATGACGCTGACGTTGGGAACGACCCGTAATAATGCGCTGATCGGCGCGTACCTTTCATGACCGTGCTGGTCACCGGCGCCGCCGGTTTCATCGGTTTTCACACGGTCAGGCGCCTGTGTGAGCAAGGTCTTGAAGTGGTCGGCATCGACAATCTCAACGACTACTACAGCGTGGAGCTCAAACACGCCCGGCTCAACGAACTGCGTGCCTTGTCGGGTTTTCAGTTCCAGAGGCTGGATATCGTCGACAAACCTGCCCTGATCGCGTTGTTCAAGGAGCACCGCTTCACCGAGGTTATCCACCTGGCCGCCCAGGCAGGCGTTCGCTACTCGCTGGACAACCCGGACGTGTATGCGCAATCGAACCTGACGGGGTTTCTGAATGTGCTGGAGGCCTGCCGACACCATCGCCCAGAGCATTTGATCTATGCCTCGAGCAGCTCGGTGTACGGCACCAACAGCAAAATGCCGTTCTGCGTCGAGGATGCCGTCGATCATCCGGTGTCGCTGTACGCCGCGACCAAACGTGCCAATGAGCTGATGGCCCACAGCTACTGCCATCTGTACGGAATCAAGGCCAGCGGCCTGCGGTTTTTTACCGTGTATGGACCTTGGGGCCGCCCCGACATGGCGCTGTTCAAGTTCACCGAAGCGATCCTCAACGACAAACCGATCGATCTTTACAACCAGGGCCTGATGTCGCGGGACTTCACCTACATCGACGACATCGTCGAAAGCATCGTACGTCTGCGTCCACGTCCGCCATTGCCGGAGGGCGCTGACGAGGGCGTGAACCGGATTTTCAATATCGGGCGTGGCACGCCGGTGGCGCTGCTGGATTTCGTCGATTGCCTGGAGTCGGCCCTGGACCGGCGAGCCCAACGCAATTTGCTGCCGATGCAGGCGGGCGAAGTGCTCAAGACCTGGGCAGACGTCTCGGCATTGGCGCAATGGGTCGATTTTCGTCCGCAAGTGACGGTCGAGGCCGGCGTTGCGCAATTCGTGAAGTGGTACCGCCACTTTTATCAGATTTGAAACGTCGGCCCTCGATCATAAGAAATCCAGGGAAACAGGGGCCTCTATGAGCCAAGACCTATTTGTATCCGTGCTGATTCCGGCCAAGAACGAAGCGAGCAATCTCCCCGCGCTGCTGGAAGAAATCCACATTGCGCTGGCGGATGAAGCGTACGAAGTGATCGTTGTCGACGATGGCAGCACTGACGCCACGTTGCAGGCATTGCAACACACCCGGCACAGCGGCCTGAGCACGTTGCGCATCCTGCGGCACGAGCGTTCGCTGGGACAGAGCACTTCGCTCTACCATGCCGCGCTGGCCGCCCGGGGCCAATGGCTGGCCACCCTCGATGGCGACGGTCAAAACGACCCCGCGGACATCCCCGGCATGCTGGCGCTGGTGCGCAGTGAGTCAGCCACCGCCGACCTGCAGTTGGTGGCCGGGCATCGGGTGAACCGCCGCGATACCGCGAGCAAGCGCTGGGCCTCGCGGTTTGCCAACGGTATACGCCGCCGCATGCTCAAGGACCAGACGCCGGACACCGGTTGCGGGCTGAAACTGATCCAGCGTGCGGCGTTTCTGCGTTTGCCGTATTTCGACCATATGCACCGCTACATTCCCGCGCTGATCCAGCGCCACAACGGTCGCATGATCACCCATCCGGTCAACCATCGATCGCGTACGGCCGGGGTGTCCAAATACGGCAACATTGACCGTGCGCTGGTCGGCATACTCGACCTGATCGGCGTCTGGTGGCTGATCAGGCGCACGCGTTTGAACACCCACGCGCAGGAGATCGAAGGATGAACCTGTCCCGCGAAACCCTGTGGCTGGTGGTCGGTTTCAGTGGCCAGATCGCCTTTACCGGCCGCTTTGTCCTGCAGTGGCTGTACAGCGAATACAAAAAGCGCAGTGTGATTCCGGTGAGCTTCTGGTACCTGAGCATCATCGGCAGCGCGTTGTTGTTCGCCTACGCGGTTTACCGACAGGACCCGGTGTTCATCGCCGGGCAGGCGTTCGGCTCTATCGTTTACTTGCGCAACCTGCAATTGATTGCCCGCAGCAAAACCTTGAAGGACTGACCCATGCGCCGAACCCTGTCACCCGGCGTCGAATGCCTGGGGCTGATGTTGCTTGCTTTGTTGCTGGTCGGCGCAGGACTCGGTCTGCGCCAGCCGCAGAATGTGGACGAGGAGCGCTTCCTCGGCGTGGCGCTGGAGATGCTGCACAGCGGTTCGTGGCTGATTCCCCATCGCGCCGCGGAGATTTACGGCGATAAACCACCGATATTCATGTGGACCGTGGCGTTTTTCACCTGGATCACCGGGATGCCCGCCATTGCCCTTTACATTCCGGGGTTGCTGTCCGCCACCTCGGTCACGGCCATGCTCTACGACCTGGGCCGCAGACTCTGGAACCGGCGTGCCGGTCGAACCGCGGCGCTGTTGTACCTGGCAACCTATCAGACCTACAGCATTCTGCGGACCGGCCAGATCGACAGTTTTCTGATTCTGTTCACCTCGCTGGGCCTGTACGGCCTGACCCGTCATCTGCTGCTCGGGCCTGCCTGGCGCTGGTTTTACGCTGGATGCGCCGCCATGGGGATCGGCGTGATCACCAAAGGGGTCGGCTTCGTGCCGGCGTTGATGCTGATTCCGTATGCCTACGCGGTGCGCAAAGGCTGGCCTGGCGTGGTGGCGATGCCGGGCGAGGCGCGCAAATGGTGGATGGGTTTTGTGGTGGTGCTGGGCGCCGTTGCCATCTGGCTGCTGCCCTTGGCGCTGTCCATCGCGCTCAATGGCGGCGCTGACGAAATCGCCTACGCGCGGGAAATCCTGCTGCGCCAGACGGCGGGGCGCTATGCCGCGGCCTGGGATCATCGCGAGCCGTTCTGGTACTTCTTCGTCAACGTGATTCCGCAATATTGGTTGCCGTTGGTGCTCGCGTTGCCGTGGCTGATTCCCGCCTGGCGCCGGCAATTGCGCAAGCGCGACGGTCGAGTGCTGGTGCTGCTGGGTTGGGTGGTGCTGGTCGTGCTTTTCTTCTGCCTGAGCAGCGGCAAGCGCAAGTTGTACATCTATCCGGCACTGCCGGGGCTGGTGCTGGTCGCCGCGCCGCTGATGCCGTGGCTGTTCAAGCGCTGGTTCCGTCGGCGTCTGCTCGGTTGGCGGATCTTCCAGGGGGTGGCCGTGGCCTGGTTTGCGCTGTGGTTTGCCCGCGGTTTCATCGAGCCGGTCAAGGACGGTGACAATCCCCACGAAGCGTTGATGGCGCAGGCGGCGGCCGTGACCCAGGGCGCCGATCTGGTGTTGGTCAACTGGCGCGAGGGGCATTGGTTGTTTGCAAGGCAACCGATCGTGCATTTCGGCATGGCCGGCTCAACCGTGGAGCAAGCAGCGCAATGGCTGCGCGAACATCCGCAGGCTTACGCGTTGGTGCCGAATGAACAACTCGGCCAGTGTTTCAATCCGCAGGCCGCCCGCGAGCTGGGCGAAACCTCCCGGGCGCAGTGGTCGATCGTCGGTGCCGATGCCGATAACGGCAATTGCCATCCTGGCCCGCCTGCCCATATCTATCGCTTCACCTGGGACCGTGCATCGCTATAATCGACCCCACGTTTCACACCTGTCACCACACGAGACTGCCATGACCATTTCCCTGTATGACGCTTCCGTTCCGGTTTTCAAACAAATGCTCACCGCCCTGAGCGACGTTCTGAACAAGGCCGAAGCCCACGCCACCGCCAAGAACATCGACCCGAACGCTTTCCTGCAAGCCCGTCTGTACCCGGACATGTTCCCGTTGGTGCGTCAGGTTCAGATCGCTGTGGATTTTGCCAAGGGTGTTTCTTCGCGTCTGGCCGAGATCGAAGTGCCGAAGTACGAAGACACTGAAACCACCTTCGCCGAGCTGCAAGCGCTGTTGACCAAGGTTCTGGCTTACATCGGCGAGATCAAGCCTGAGCAGATCAATGGCAAGGAAGGCATCGAGATCGTTACTCGTCCGGGCACGCCGAAAGAGAAGCGCTTCAGCGGCCAGGCTTACCTGTTGAGTTACGGCTTGCCGCAGTTCTTCTTCCACGTCACCACCGCTTATGCGCTGCTGCGTCACAACGGTGTGGAAGTGGGCAAGCGTGATTACATGGGCGCGTTCTAAACCGCCCCGGTACAAAAAAGCCCGCCAAGGTTTGCGCCTTGGCGGGCTTTTTGTTGGCCTTGCGGGAGTGAGCCTGCTCGCGAAGGCGGCCTGACAGCCGACCTGTTTCTATGATCGTACACATCCCCCTGTAGGAGCCGGCTTGCTGGCGATGGCGGTGGGTCATCCAACAAATTTATTGACTGGACGGACGCTATCGCCAGCAAGCCGGCTCCTACAGGGAATCGCGTTTGCTTTTGATTTTCACCACTCATCAGCCCGAGCGTTAGCTCGCCTTTCGCTTTTGATCTTGAGGTGCACGCCCCCTCACGAGAGGCCGGGCGCAGGTTCTGCGCAGTGGGCACCGCGGCAGGGATGCCGCGGTAGCCGCCCCCGGCCATGTATGGCCGATGGCGGCGGGCCCGCCGTCAGGGCGGAACCAATACCCGCCGTTACCGCAGAAACGGATATGCCCCCAATCCAAACAACCACCAACCCCCAATCACGCCAAACGCTGAACCTTCTCGTCCTCACCCAAACAAGCCGCCGCCGTAAACAACACATCAGTCGAAGAATTCAACGCAGTCTCCGCCGAATCCTGCAACACCCCAATGATGAAACCCACCGCTACCACCTGCATGGCAATCTCGCTCGGAATGCCAAACAAGCTGCACGCCAATGGAATCAGCAACAACGACCCCCCCGCCACGCCCGAAGCGCCACAAGCACAGATCGCCGCAACGACGCTCAACAGAATGGCAGTCGGAATGTCCACCACAATACCCAGCGTATGCACAGCCGCCAACGTCAGCACGGTGATGGTAATCGCAGCCCCCGCCATGTTGATCGTCGCACCCAGCGGAATCGAAACCGAGTAAGTATCCTCATGCAGGCCCAGGCGTTTGCTCAACTCCAGATTGACCGGAATGTTCGCCGCCGAGCTGCGAGTAAAAAACGCCGTGATGCCGCTTTCACGCAAGCACATCATCACCAGCGGATACGGGTTGCGACGCAGCTTCCAGAACACGATCACCGGGTTCATCACCAGTGCCACAAACAGCATGCAACCCAGCAACACCGCCAGCAGATGCGCATAACCGATCAAGGCACCGAAACCGGAAGTGGCAAGGGTCGAAGCCACCAGGCCGAAAATCCCCAGCGGTGCAAAACGGATCACCAGACGCACGATCAGTGTCACGCCGTTAGACAAATCGCCGAGTACTTCTCGGGTGGTTTCACCGGCATGGCGAATGGCGATGCCCATGCCGATGGCCCACGCCAGAATGCCGATGAAGTTGGCATTCATCAGCGCGCTGACCGGGTTATCCACCACGCTCAGCAGCAGACTTTGCAGCACTTCACTGATACCGCCCGGCGCCGTCACCGCGACGTCATGGGTGGACAGCACCAGGCTCGACGGGAACATCATGCTGGCCACGACCGCGACCACCGCGGCGGCAAACGTGCCGAGCAGATACAGAAACAGAATCGGCCGGATGTGGGTTTCCTGGCCGTGCTTGTGGTTGGCGATCGACGCCATGACCAGCACGAATACCAGAATCGGCGCGACAGCTTTCAGCGCCGAGACGAACACTTTGCCGATGAACGCGGTGGACTTCGCCACCTCGGGCGCAACCAGCGCCAGGGCAATCCCGGCAAGCAGGCCGATGATGATTTGCGTAACCAGGCTCAAGCGTTTCAAGCGTTGCAATAGCGAAGGGGATGAAGCGGTCATAAAACGGCATCTCTGATTTTATTAGGTGCGGTGTGTCGCGACATCGCGTCCATTAAAGGGCGGATGAACAGGGTGTACGAATCGCAGGGCGCGGACTTTATCACAGCGTCGTCTGTATCCTTCAGACCTGTGACGATCTGCCACCCGCCTGTTAAACGTGAATGGCAGGTTCGTGCAACCGCGTTTGGAAACACTCTGTTAAGATTGCGCATCCTCATTTTCATCTCTGCCAGTGGGCCTTCGGGCTATCGCTGGTGTTGTCGTTTTCTGGAGTTCTGCATGCTGTTGCCCATCCTTCTGTTGTCCGCTGCCGGTTTCACGGTGCTGACCACGGAATTCGTCATCGTCGGCCTGTTGCCGGCGATTGCCCGCGACCTTGAAGTCACCATCGCGCAAGCGGGTTTGCTGGTGACCTTGTTCGCTTTCACCGTCGCCGCATTCGGGCCGTTCCTGACCGCGTACTTCGCCCGGTTCGAACGGCGCAAGCTATTCATCTCGGTGTTGATCATGTTCGGCCTGGCCAACACCCTCGCGGCATTTGCGCCGAACATTTGGGTGATGGCCGTTGCGCGCTTGATCCCCGCGCTCGGGCTGCCGGTGTTCTGGGCGCTGGCCAGTGAGACGGCGGTGGACATCGTCGGGCCGGACTACGCCGGGCGCGCCATCGCCAAGATTGGTTTCGGTATCGTCTGCGCCACGGTGTTTGGCATTCCGGTCGGCACGCTGATTTCCGATGCATTCGGTTGGCGCAGTGCCTTTGGCATTCTGGCGGTGATCGCGTTTGCCAAGGCGTTGTTGCTGTTTATCTACTTGCCGAAGACCAGCCTGCACCAGCATCAGGTGAGTTTCCGTTCACAGTTCAAGATCCTGCGCAGCCCGCTGATGATTGGGCACGTGTTGCTGTCGATCCTGGTGTTCAGCGGCATGTTCACCGCTTACACCTATCTGGCCGACATCCTTGAGCGGCTGGCCGGCTTCAATGGCACGGTGGTCGGCTGGTGCCTGATGGGCTTCGGCGCGGTCGGCCTGATCGGCAATTCGCTGGGCGGTCGTGCGGTGGATCGTCATCCGCTGATCGCTTCCGTGACGTTCTGCGCCTTCATGATTGCCGGCATGGTGGCGCTGGTGCCGAACATTCATTCGCCGCTGGGGTTGGCGGCGGCGATGGGGATCTGGGGCGTGACACAGGCGGCGTTGTTCCTGGTCAGTCATGTGCGTTTGATGAAAGCAGCGCCTGAAGCGCCGGCCTTTGCCGCGTCGCTGAACATTGCCGGGGCCAACCTCGGGATTGGTCTGGGTGCGATGGTCGGTGGGCGCGTGATCGACAGCGTTGGCCTCGGCGGGCTTGGCTTTGCAGCGGCAGCATTTATCCTGGCTTCGATTCTGCTGGCCATGGCGCTGATGACCTTCAAACCCCGCGAAATCTGCGCCTGACCCTTCACATCGCGGTAAACAGCTCGCGTCGGGCACCTTCGGTAATCGCAACGATGCCGGGGTGCTTGACCTTGCGTTCCACCGAAATGGCGTAGAACGACTCGGTCACGGCATCGGTCTGGCCAATCAGCTCCACGCCGTACTGGTGTTTCACTTCATCGGCAATCACGCTCGGGCCGATGAAAATCCCGCTGCCGGATTGACCAAACGCCTGCATCAACGCGCTGTCGTCGAACTCGCCGACGATTCGTGGCTGGATCTGTTGCTCGGCAAACCAGCGCTGCAAGCGACTGCGCACCACGGTTTCCGGCCCCGGAATCAGCAACGGTGCGCCATGCAGGCTACGCGGAAAATCCTGCCCGTACTGCGCCGCGAGTTCAGCGGTGGCAAAGAAGCTGATCCCGCATTCCCCGAGTTTCTGGCTGTAGCCCTTGATGTCCAGGTGCGACGGCATCGGGCTGTCGGAGATCACCAGGTCGAGGCGCTGAATCGCCAGGTCGGCCAGCAAGCGTTCGAGTTTGTCCTCGCGACAGGTGATACGCAGCGGCTCGCTCAACTCCATGGTCGGCGCAATCAGGCGATAGACGATGGATTTGGGCACAACGTCGGCCACGCCGACCCGAAACAGAATCTGCTGCTCATTGGGCTGCGCCCGCAACATCAACTCCAGTTCACCGCCGAGCTGAAACATCTGCTCGGCGTAGGGCAGGGCCTGACGCCCGGCTTCGGTGAGTTCCAACTGTCGACCAACCCGGCGAAACAACTCGATCCCGTAGGTTTGTTCCAGCAGGGAAATCTGCCCGCTGATGGTCTGCGGTGTCAGGTTCAGCTGCTCGCAGGCGCGCACGATGCTGCCGGTCTTGGCCACCACCCAGAAGTAATGCAGTTGTCGATAGTTGAGCATGTTGCTGAAACCCCCTGTTCACCTCATGCGTAGGAGCTGTCGAGTGAAACGAGGCTGCGATCTTTTGACGTTGCTTTTAAAGCGCAAAATCAAAAGATCGCAGCCTCGTTTCACTCGATAGCTCCTACGGGCGCCCCGTTGCACGTTTGAGGCTGGATTCGTTAAAACCGAAGTATAACCGCCAAAAATACGAATTTTCCTGAAGTGTTAGCCTCCCTAGAATGCCTCGCTATCAACGGGCCATCGTTTCGGCCCGTTCTGTTCTATCGAGGAAAGCATCATGAAGCTTACAACTACGGCACTGCTGATCGCGTCTTTACTGGTATTGGCCGGTTGCGACCAGGCCGAAAAAAGCGCTCAGCAACTGATGGGCAAGGCCGCCGAAACCGCCAAACAAGCGATCGACGATACCCACAAAGCGGCCGAGCAAGCGATCAGCGATGCCACCGGCGGGTTGATCAGCAAGAAAGAACCATCGGCCGAAGATAAAGAGAAATCCGAATCTTCGTCCCAGGAAATCTAAACCGTCTTAAACGAGTCAGGACTGACCCATGGAATACCTTTTAGAACTTGCTGCAAGCCCCACCGCCTGGGTCGCCCTGGCTACGCTGGTGGTGATGGAAATCGTGCTCGGCATCGACAACCTGATCTTCATCTCGATCCTGACCAATAAACTGCCCGAGCAGCATCGGCAGAAAGCGCGGCGCATTGGTATCGGCATGGCGCTGATCCTGCGACTGGCACTGCTGAGCACCATCGCGTTCATCGTCCAGCTGACTGAGCCTGTGATCGAGATCCTCGGCCACGCGTTCTCCTGGAAGGACATGATCCTGATCGCCGGCGGCCTGTTCCTGTTGTGGAAGGCGACCACCGAGATTCATCACAGCATGGACCCGGCACCGGACGATCCGAAGTCGGCGACGTCGACCGTGACCCTGGGCTTTGCCGCCGCCATCGGTCAGATCCTGATGCTGGACATGGTGTTCTCCATCGACAGCATCATTACCGCTGTCGGCATGACCGAGCATTTGCCGATCATGATCATCGCGGTGGTGGTGTCGGTACTGGTGATGTTGCTGGCCGCTGACCCGTTGGCCAAATTCATCAACGACAACCCGACGGTGGTGATGCTGGCGCTGGGCTTCCTGATCATGATCGGCATGACGCTGATCGCTGAAGGCTTTGGCGCCCACGTACCTAAAGGCTACGTCTACGCGGCCATGGCGTTCTCGGCCACGATCGAGGGCTTGAACATGATGTCCCGGCGGGCAAAGCAGAAGCGCATCGCCGCTGAAGCGTAACCTGCGTTAAACAAAAGGCCGCCTGCGCTCGAAAGAGCCCAGGCGGCCTTTTTTGTTCGGGATTTTTTGTATGCGTCGGTCAATGAGCCGTCGCGTGGCGTGAAACCGATTTATCGGCCTTGGTTATCCGAACGGGCGGAGCAGGGTGATGGTGCCGGCGCGTAATCCGCAACACGCCCCACAACATGGCGGCGGCAACGGCCAGCCAGCCGGAAATCAACATCACTATGGTCATTGTCAGGCTCATCGGTGCCTCCTCTTTGCCCTGCTGCGGGCACACACTCTGTGCAAGTGACAGTCTAGTCGCTGCCGTGTTTCAGGCTATTGACCAAAGGTCGCCTGTCACCAACCAGTTCGCTCTATCGAATGCATTCGACTGCCGGTTAAGGCTATACCGCTGCCGCGTGGCGTCCTATGATCGATGGCCAAGCCGGGAGCACGATGACGGCGTCTGAACAAAAGAGTGATGAGGGTGCGGGGAATGTCGCGAATTCGAATGGCAGCACTGATTGCCGGTTGTGTTGCGGGTCTGGCTGGCTGTGCGGGAAGCGTTGCGCCGGAGGTCAAGCGGCTGCCGGAACGGGTAGAGCTCAGCGGCACGTTCTACCGCGGGCAAGACTATCAAAGCGGGCCGCAGGTCCTGGCGAGCATGCTGTCGCAGCAGGGCGTGGTGATCACACCGGGGTTACTTGAAAAACCCCTGCACGTTCCCGGTGCCGAAGCGCAATTGCAGCAGAACATGCAGAACCTCGCCCGCGAGTACGGCATGGTCGTTTATCCCCTCGACAGCAATCTGCCTGCGCTGCTGACCCAGGTTGCCGCGGGTTATCCGGTGATGGTGCGCTTCACCGAAGGCTCGGCATTCTGGGCAGAACCGCGTTACGCGATTCTCGCCGGGTACAACCGTCAGAAACAGACCGTGCTACTGCGCGCCGGGATGAATCGTCGGGAATTGATGGGCTTCGGTTCGTTCGAGTCGGCTTTCAAGGACGCCGGCGGTTGGGCGGTGCTGATCCAGAAGCCGAACCAGATTCCGGCCAATGTCGATCAGCAACGCTGGTTGAAAGCGGCGAGTGACCTGGCTCAGGCCGGTCAGGAACAAGCGGCAGCCCGTGCGAAAAAGGCGCTGGACGCTCAGTAAGTTTCCGTTCGTCATCTGCATTGCACTGCTGCGCGTGGTCAGCCTCTGAACGATAAGGGCCCGGATTGTTTCCGGGTCAATTCCAAGGAGGCGTTCATGACCAATCCCACCGCACCCACCGGCCCGCACTCGTCTGAGCATTCATCAGGCGACGAGTTGGGTTTTGATCCCGATTCGCCGGACCTCGCCGATCCTCAGGTCGACCCCATCGGACCTGCGAAGGCGCCCATGGACATAAAACCGGGCGAGGATACCAAGGCCCCCGCGAAGCCTTACGACCCGCTGGCAAATCTGAAACCCTGACGTTCAGTGTGAGGTGTGTATGTCTACTGATTCGAGTTTTGACGACAAACGTCCGGACAGCGTCCCAACCACCCCCGAAGATGACATTGATCCGGTGATGGATCCCGACAGCCCGATGCGCGACCCGTTGGCCAGGCCCGTGGTGGTGCCGACCGAACATCCGCAGGACAGGAGGGATCCGAGTGCCGGCGATGGCATTCCGGATGACGACCAGATGCCGCTGCCCAATGATTAACGCTGGACGAAAAAAAGCCCCGAAATGATCGGGGCTTTTGCTTTCTGCGCCGTTATTTGGAGGCTTCAACCACACCGCTCTGGCGGTGCTTGAGGTTCTTGTCCGATTTGTATTGCAAGGCCACGGACGGAACGTCGGCGCTCTTGCCGGTCTCGACCCAATTGCGAATGCGACTGGCATCAGCAAAGTGCGTGTACTTGCCGAAGGCGTCGAGAATCACCAGCGCCATCGGGCGATTGCCCATGCTGGTCACCAGCACCAGGCAGTGACCTGCTTCATTGGTGAAACCGGTTTTCGTCAGCTTGATGTCCCAGTTAGGCTTGCCGACCAAATGATCGGTGTTGCGAAAACCCAGGCTGTAATTGGGTTTGCGGAACGACACGGTTTTTTCCTTGGTGGTGCTCAACTCGGTCAACAACGGGTACTTGTGCGCGGCGATCAGCAATTTGCTCAGGTCGCGGGCGGTAGAGACGTTACGAGGGGAGAGGCCGGTCGGCTCCACGAAGTGGGTGCTGGTCATGCCCAGCGCCTTGGCCTTGGCGTTCATCGCGGCAATGAATGCAACATAGCCGCCCGGATAGTGATGGGCCAGGCTCGCGGCTGCGCGGTTTTCCGAGGACATCAGGGCGATCAGCAGCATTTCCCTGCGCGGCAATTCGCTCTTGAGTTTCACCCTGGAAAATACGCCTTTCATTTCTGGCGTATCGCTGATGTTGATATTGATGTACTCGTCCATGTTCTGCCTGGCTTCGACCACGACAAGGCCGGTCATCAATTTGCTGACGGACGCGATAGGGACAACCACATCGGGGTTGCTGGCATAAATGACCTTGTTGGTCTGCATATCCAGCAGCAAAGAGCTGCCGGAAGCCAGCTTGAGTTGTTTCGTGTCTCGAGGTGCCGCGGTGGTATCAGCGGCATTGATCGTTGGCGTGATGAACGTCCCTGTAAATGCAAAAAATAGGCTCAGGATGGAAAGACGGATTTTCACGCTGGCAGACTCATAAGGTGTGGATTAGCCGTTCTGTAACGGGTTGTTTCTTGAAAACCGACGCATTTTAGGAGTATGGCTGAAGAACTGTCGATGGTTGTTCAATCAACAGATGAAAGTCCTTGAAAGGCCCTACAAAACAGCAGGTTTCCGGCGAATGGTAGTGGCCGTTCAGCGGGCAAAAAGAACCCCGCCATTGGCGGGGTTGTTTTGTTCGTCGCTGACGCTCAAGCGTGAACTCAGCTGTGCAGCGTTTCCGCTGCGTACAGCGTGTTTTCCAGCAGGCAGGCGCGGGTCATCGGGCCCACGCCGCCCGGCACCGGCGTGATCCAGCCGGCGCGGGGCAGGGCGGTTTCGTAGATCACGTCGCCGACCAGTTTGCCGTCTTCCTGACGGTTGATGCCGACGTCGATCACGATGGCGCCTTCCTTGATCCACTCACCCTTGACCAGGCCCGGCTTGCCGGCGGCCACCACCACCAGGTCGGCGCGACCGACGTGGCCTGCCAGATCCTTGGTGAAGCGGTGGGCGACGGTCACGGTGCAACCGGCCAGCAGCAGTTCCATCGCCATCGGGCGCCCAACAATGTTGGAGGCGCCGACAACCACTGCGTCCATCCCGTAGAGATCGGCGCCGGTGCTTTCCAGCAGCGTCATGATCCCTTTGGGTGTGCACGGGCGCAGCAGCGGAATACGCTGGGCGAGGCGGCCCACGTTATAAGGATGGAAACCGTCGACGTCTTTGTCCGGACGGATGCGTTCCAGCAATCTGGATGCGTCCAGGTGTTCAGGCAAAGGCAGCTGAAGCAGGACGCCGTCGATTGCCGGGTCGTCGTTCAGGCGATCGATCAGATCGGTCAGTGCTTCCTGAGTGGTTTCGGAAGGCAGGTCGTAGGCTTGGGAAATGAAGCCGACCTCTTCACAGTCTTTACGCTTGTGCGAGACATAAACCTGAGAGGCAGGATCGCTGCCGACCAGGATCACCGCGAGGCCCGGCGTGCGCAGGCCTTGCTCGCGACGCTCGGTCACTCGTTTGGCGATCTGCTGGCGCAGGCTGGCGGCGATCGATTTGCCGTCGATTAGTTGTGCAGTCATTGCGCGTGATTAACCATCGAGAGGGGAAAAAAAGAGAACGCATTCTCGCATGTCATGAGGTGAGGGCAAAGGCGCTTGGTCTGTAAATTCCCCTAACCCCTTTAATTAAATGAATTTTTTATAAAAAGGATTTGACGCCCCCCGGGGGGCTCTATACTATTCGTCGCACTTGTCGGGCACAGCCTAGCACTGGTTAAGAAGGCTGCGCGGAATTACGGTTCTGCAAAGCTGAAAAGCACTTAGTTTGTAGTCCTCCAAGAGTACAGATTAATAAGGCGCCCGTAGCTCAGCTGGATAGAGCATCCGCCTTCTAAGCGGATGGTCGCAGGTTCGAGTCCTGCCGGGTGCGCCATTAGGCAGCATTGGCACAAGTAGCGCGATATGGTGGGCGTAGCTCAGTTGGTAGAGCACGGGATTGTGACTCCCGTTGTCGTGGGTTCGATCCCCATCGTCCACCCCATATTTCGAAAGGCGCCAGATTAACAGTCTGGCGCCTTTGCTTTAACGGCTACACGCGGATGTGGTGGAATTGGTAGACACACTGGATTTAGGTTCCAGCGCCGCGAGGCGTAAGAGTTCGAGTCTCTTCATCCGCACCAAATAAAGCTTCACTCATGCCGGTTGGTCTGGTTGGGGCTCGACAGAGAAGTTGTTTGGCTTCTTTGTTACGCAATATGGTGGGCGTAGCTCAGTTGGTAGAGCACGGGATTGTGACTCCCGTTGTCGTGGGTTCGATCCCCATCGTCCACCCCATATTTCGAAAGGCGCCAGATTTAACAGTCTGGCGCCTTTTTTGTTTCAGTGTTTTGAGTATCGGCGGCTGCGGTTCAGGGTCGCGAGGGCAGGGCGTTTCGTCGTATTTATGTTTCTCGATGATGCTGCGCTGCCCGCCGGCCTTGCGTGCAAGGTTGGCTGTCAGGGTGATGATCGGCAACCGCTTCTATATATAGAAGGGTTGGCGCAGAGCCTTGGCGTGATGGGTTGTATTTGCCACCGGGGCGAGACGCATTCGTGCATTCGTCCCTCTAAATTGCCTGCTGCGTTTTTACCCGTTTTCAGTAGGGTGACTTCTTGAGTTTGACCTACTAGAATGCATGCCCTTGATTCTGGGGTCGGAAACGGCCGGCCAACGTCTGTGCAACGAGGAATATCCATGCAAGTTTCTGTTGAAAATACTTCTGCTCTTGAGCGCCGCATGAGCATCACCGTGCCGGCTGAGCGCATCGAGACTCAGGTCAACAAGCGTCTGCAGCAGACCGCCCAAAAGGCCAAGATCGCTGGTTTCCGTCCAGGCAAAGTGCCGATGAGCGAAATCAAGCGCCGTTTTGGTGCTGATGCACGTCAGGAAGCTGTCGGCGACGTCATCCAGTCCTCGTTTTACGAAGCTGTTGTCGAGCAGAAGCTGAACCCGGCTGGCGCTCCTTCGATCGAGCCGAAATCCCTGGAAGCTGGCAAAGACCTGGAATACGTCGCGATTTTCGAAGTGTTCCCTGAGTTCACCGTTGCCGGTTTCGAAGGCATCACCGTAGAGCGCCTGAGCGCTGACGTTGCTGACGCTGACCTGGACAAAATGCTGGACGTCCTGCGCAAGCAGAACACCCGTTTCGAAGTGGCCGATCGCGCTGCCCAGAACGACGACCAACTGAACATCGATTTCGTCGGCAAGGTCGACGGTGAAGTGTTCGCTGGCGGTTCCGCCAAAGGTACTCAGCTGGTTCTGGGTTCCGGCCGCATGATCCCTGGCTTCGAAGACGGTCTGGTTGGCGCTAAAGCCGGCGAAGAACGCGTTCTGAACCTGACTTTCCCGGCGGACTATCAGAACCTCGACCTGGCGGGCAAAACCGCTGAGTTCACTGTGACTGTGAACACTGTTTCCGAGCCAAAACTGCCAGAGCTGAACGAAGAATTCTTCGCTCAATTCGGCATCAAGGAAACCGGCCTGGAAGGCTTCCGCGCCGAAGTTCGCAAGAACATGGAGCGTGAACTGCGTCAGGCGATCAAATCCAAGGTCAAGAATCAGGTAATGGACGGTCTGCTGGCCACCAACCCGATCGAAGTGCCAAAGGCTCTGCTGTCCAACGAAGTTGACCGTCTGCGCGTGCAGGCTGTTCAGCAGTTCGGCGGCAACATCAAGCCTGACCAACTGCCGGCCGAGCTGTTCGAAGAACAAGCCAAGCGCCGCGTTGTACTGGGTCTGATCGTGGCTGAAGTGGTCAAGCAATTCGACCTCAAGCCTGACGAAGCCCGCGTTCGCGAAATGATTCAGGAAATGGCTTCGGCCTACCAAGAGCCTGAGCAGGTTGTGTCCTGGTACTACAAGAACGACCAGCAACTGAACGAAGTCCGTTCGGTTGTGCTGGAAGAACAAGTTGTGGATACTGTTCTGCAGAAAGCTAGCGTGACCGACAAGTCGGTCTCTTACGAAGAAGCAGTCAAGCCGGTAGAAGCTCCACAAGCCGACTGATCGTTTTTGCGATAAGAAGTACACACCATAAGCCAGCCTTCGTGCTGGCTTATGCGTATTCAAGACATAACTATTTGGGAGTGACTGCAGAGCATGTTCCGTAATTCGTATATTCAGCAGAACTCTGATATCCAGGCCGCAGGCGGCCTGGTCCCGATGGTTGTCGAGCAGTCTGCTCGTGGCGAACGCGCCTACGACATTTACTCGCGTCTTCTCAAGGAGCGAGTGATCTTTCTGGTTGGTCCGGTAGAGGACTACATGGCCAACCTGATTTGTGCGCAACTGCTGTTCCTTGAAGCGGAAAACCCGGACAAGGACATCCATCTCTATATCAACTCCCCGGGCGGTTCGGTGACGGCGGGCATGTCGATCTACGACACCATGCAGTTCATCAAGCCAAACGTGTCGACCACCTGTATCGGTCAGGCCTGCAGCATGGGCGCATTCCTGCTGACCGCCGGTGCCCCTGGCAAGCGTTACTGCCTGCCGAACTCGCGCGTGATGATTCACCAGCCACTGGGCGGTTTCCAGGGGCAGGCGTCGGATATCGAAATCCATGCCAAGGAAATCCTCTTCATCCGTGAGCGTCTCAACACGCTGATGGCCAAGCATAGCGGCCGCACTCTTGAAGAAATCGAGCGCGATACCAACCGCGATAACTTCATGAGTGCAGAAGCCGCGCGTGAGTACGGGTTGATCGATGAAGTGATCACCCAGCGCCCTGCTTAAAAATAAGCAGCTCAAATAAGGCGGGTCGGCTGGTCCGATCACCAGCGGGCTTGAAAAAGCCCGCAATAGCCTTCATCTTGTGTTGCAAGCCTATCGGATTTGGATCGAACGAATGACTGACACCCGCAACGGCGAGGACAACGGCAAGCTGCTCTATTGCTCCTTCTGTGGCAAAAGCCAGCATGAAGTACGCAAATTGATTGCCGGCCCCTCGGTCTTTATCTGCGACGAGTGCGTCGACCTGTGCAATGACATCATCCGAGAGGAGGTGCAGGAAGCCCAGGCCGAAAGCAGCGCGCATAAATTGCCTTCGCCTAAAGAAATCAGCGGCATCCTTGATCAGTACGTGATTGGTCAGGAGCGTGCGAAAAAGGTTCTGGCCGTAGCGGTGTACAACCACTACAAGCGTCTGAACCAGCGTGACAAAAAGAATGACGACGTCGAACTCGGCAAAAGCAACATCTTGCTGATCGGCCCGACAGGCTCGGGTAAAACCCTGCTTGCCGAAACACTGGCCCGCTTGCTGAACGTTCCGTTCACCATTGCCGACGCAACCACCCTCACCGAGGCGGGTTACGTGGGTGAAGATGTCGAGAACATCATTCAGAAGCTGCTGCAGAAGTGCGATTACGACGTGGAAAAAGCCCAGATGGGCATTGTCTATATCGATGAGATCGACAAGATCTCGCGCAAGTCTGACAACCCGTCGATCACCCGGGACGTTTCCGGTGAAGGCGTGCAGCAGGCCCTGCTCAAGTTGATCGAAGGCACGGTCGCTTCCGTTCCGCCTCAAGGTGGTCGCAAGCATCCGCAGCAGGAATTCCTTCAGGTCGACACCCGCAACATCCTGTTCATCTGCGGTGGTGCGTTCTCCGGTCTGGAAAAGGTTATTCAAAACCGTTCCACCAAGGGTGGCATCGGTTTCGGCGCGGAAGTTCGCAGCAAGGAAGAAGGCAAGAAAGTCGGTGAATCCCTGCGTGAAGTCGAGCCTGACGATCTGGTCAAGTTCGGTCTGATCCCGGAATTCGTCGGTCGTCTGCCGGTCCTTGCCACGCTGGACGAGCTTGATGAAGCTGCATTGATGCAGATCCTCACCGAGCCGAAAAATGCTCTGACCAAGCAGTACGCCAAGTTGTTCGAGATGGAAGGCGTGGACCTGGAATTCCGGGCCGACGCGCTGAAATCGGTCGCCAAACGTGCCCTGGAACGCAAAACCGGTGCCCGTGGACTGCGCTCGATTCTCGAAGGTGTGTTGCTCGACACTATGTACGAAATCCCCTCGCAGTCCGAGGTGAGTAAAGTAGTGATCGATGAAAGCGTTATAGAAGGCAAGTCCAAACCACTGTATATCTACGAAAACAGTGAGCCGACGGCCAAGGCCGCGCCAGACGCTTAAGCGTCACGCAGCTGGAATAAAGAAGGGGCCTTCGGGCCCCTTTGCTTTTGTGGGTGCTGGCCTGCCGGGTCGCTGCACCTCGGCGCTGGCGGCCTGACAGCTGACCATTTTCTCAAGCTTCTTCAGGCGGCGATCTTTTACTGCCTTTATCCGCTTGTTTTTTTCTAAACAAGCCCCCATCTTGGTTTCAAGCTTACTTCCATCTGTTTACGGCCTTATGGCCGCCGTAGAGGCGAAATCATGAAGACAACCATCGAATTGCCTCTCCTGCCATTGCGTGATGTTGTGGTTTATCCGCACATGGTTATCCCGCTGTTCGTGGGGCGCGAGAAATCCATCGAAGCCCTCGAGGCTGCGATGACGGGCGACAAGCAGATCCTTCTGCTGGCTCAGAGAAACCCTGCTGACGACGATCCCGGTGAAGATGCACTCTATCGCGTAGGTACGATCGCTACCGTTCTTCAACTGCTCAAGCTGCCGGATGGCACGGTCAAGGTTCTGGTCGAAGGTGAGCAGCGCGGCGCCGTGGAGCGCTTCATTGAAGTGGACGGCCACTGTCGTGCCGAAGTCTCGTTGATCGATGAAGTCGACGCGCCTGAGCGCGAGTCGGAAGTGTTTGTCCGTAGCCTGCTGGCTCAGTTCGAACAATATGTGCAGCTGGGCAAGAAAGTCCCTGCAGAAGTCCTGTCGTCGCTCAACAGCATCGACGAGCCAGGCCGCCTGGTCGACACCATGGCCGCACACATGGCCCTGAAGATCGAGCAGAAGCAGGAAATCCTCGAAATCATCGATTTGTCGGCCCGGGTCGAGCACGTCCTGGCGTTGCTGGATGCCGAAATCGATCTGCTGCAAGTCGAAAAACGCATTCGCGGCCGAGTCAAGAAACAAATGGAGCGCAGCCAGCGCGAGTACTACCTGAATGAGCAGATGAAGGCCATTCAGAAAGAGCTCGGCGACAGCGACGAAGGCCACAACGAAATCGAAGAGCTGAAAAAGCGCATCGATGCCGCCGGCCTGCCGAAAGATGCCTTGGCCAAGGCCCAGGGCGAACTGAACAAGCTGAAGCAAATGTCGCCAATGTCCGCGGAAGCGACCGTGGTGCGTTCGTACATCGACTGGCTGGTTCAGGTGCCGTGGAAGGCCCAGAGTAAAGTGCGCCTGGATCTGGCACGTGCAGAAGACATCCTCGACGCGGACCACTACGGTCTGGAAGAAGTCAAAGAGCGGATCCTCGAATACCTCGCCGTGCAGAAGCGCGTGAAGAAAATCCGTGGTCCGGTGTTGTGCCTGGTTGGCCCTCCTGGTGTGGGTAAAACCTCGCTGGCGGAGTCGATTGCTCACGCCACCAACCGCAAGTTCGTGCGCATGGCCCTCGGTGGCGTGCGTGATGAAGCGGAAATTCGTGGTCATCGCCGGACTTATATCGGTTCGATGCCAGGAAGATTGATTCAAAAGATGACAAAAGTGGGCGTCCGCAACCCGCTGTTCCTGCTCGATGAAATCGACAAAATGGGCAGCGACATGCGTGGCGATCCGGCGTCAGCGTTGCTGGAAGTGCTCGATCCGGAGCAGAACCACAATTTCAACGATCACTATCTGGAAGTCGACTACGACCTGTCCGATGTGATGTTCCTGTGCACCTCGAACTCCATGAACATTCCGCCGGCGCTGCTCGACCGGATGGAAGTGATTCGTCTGCCGGGCTACACGGAAGACGAGAAAATCAACATCGCCGTCAAATACCTTTCGCCGAAGCAGATTACGGCTAACGGTTTGAAGAAAGGCGAGCTGGAATTCGACGCTGAAGCGATCCGCGACATCATTCGCTACTACACCCGCGAAGCCGGTGTACGTGGGCTGGAGCGTCAGATTGCCAAGGTTTGCCGCAAGGCGGTCAAAGAACATGCGCTGGAAAAACGCTTCTCGGTGAAGGTCACTGCCGACATGCTGGAACACTTCCTGGGCGTGCGTAAATTCCGCTACGGCCTGGCTGAATCGCAGGATCAGATTGGCCAGGTGACCGGTCTGGCATGGACTCAGGTCGGCGGCGAATTGCTGACGATCGAAGCCGCTGTCGTGCCGGGTAAAGGTCAACTGATCAAGACCGGTTCGTTGGGCGACGTGATGGTCGAGTCCATTACCGCAGCCCTCACGGTTGTTCGCAGCCGCGCGAAGAGCCTGGGGATTCCCCTGGACTTCCACGAGAAGCGCGACACGCACATCCATATGCCGGAAGGGGCGACCCCTAAGGATGGCCCTAGCGCCGGTGTAGGCATGTGCACGGCCCTGGTATCGGCGTTGACCGGGATCCCGGTGCGCGCGGATGTCGCCATGACCGGCGAAATTACCTTGCGTGGTCAGGTTCTGGCGATTGGCGGTCTGAAAGAAAAACTGCTCGCGGCTCACCGCGGCGGAATCAAGACTGTGATCATTCCTGAAGAGAACGTACGCGATCTGAAGGAAATTCCGGACAATATCAAGCAGGATCTGCAGATTAAACCGGTTAAATGGATTGACGAGGTCCTGCAAATTGCGCTGCAATACGCGCCGGAGCCCTTACCCGATGTAGCTCCGGAGATAGTTGCAAAGGATGAAAAACGCGAGTCTGACTCTAAGGAAAGAATTAGCACGCATTAGTACGCATTTGCCTGGGTGGCTTGTTGACAGCTTTTTAGAGCCCTTGTTATAAAGCGGCTCTTAAGTGTCTGTAGGCCATTCAGCACTCGTTTTTGCTTTCACCAAAAAACTTAGAATCATACTCAAATAGATATAAGGGGACTTAGAGTGAACAAGTCGGAACTGATTGATGCTATCGCTGCATCCGCTGATATCCCGAAAGCTGCTGCTGGCCGTGCGCTGGACGCTGTAATCGAATCCGTCACTGGCGCTCTCAAGGCTGGCGACTCCGTTGTTCTGGTTGGTTTCGGTACTTTCTCCGTGACTGATCGTCCAGCTCGCATCGGTCGTAACCCACAGACCGGTAAGACTCTGGAAATCGCAGCAGCCAAAAAACCAGGTTTCAAAGCCGGTAAAGCACTGAAAGAAGCTGTCAACTAAGTTCGATTCAGGTTTTTGCCTATCCGGGTCGGGGTCATGCCTGACCTGGCAGCGGAGCGGTAGTCCAGTCGGCAAGTCGCCGGTCCGAGACGCCGAGGGTCGCAAGTTCGAACCCTTGGTCCGCTCCGCCAGTTACGAGAAGGCGCATCCTCGGATGCGCCTTTCTTCTATCCGGATTCTACCCACGCTCCACGGTTGCCTAATTTTGAAGTTCAACCGTTTCTGGGGGACGCATGCTGCAGAATATCAGGGACAATTCACAAGGCTGGATTGCCAAGACCATTATCGGGGTCATCGTTGCACTGATGGCTTTGACCGGTTTCGACGCCATTTTTCAGGCCACCACCAGTCGTAATGATGCGGCCAAGGTCAACGGCGAAGAGATCAGCCAGAACGAGCTGAGCCAGGCGGTCGATATGCAACGCCGTCAGCTCATGCAACAGCTGGGCAAGGATTTCGATGCTTCCTTGCTCGACGAAAAAATGCTGCGCGAATCGGCCCTCAAAGGCTTGATCGACCGCAAACTGCTGCTGCAAGGCGCAGAAAACTCGAAATTCGCTTTTTCCGAAGCGGCTTTGGACCAGGTGATCCTGCAAACCCCTGAATTCCAGGTGGACGGCCAGTTCAGCTCCGAGCGTTTCGATCAGGTCATTCGTCAGCTCGGCTACAGCCGCATGCAATTCCGCCAGATGCTGGCTCAGGAAATGCTGATCGGCCAGCTGCGCGCGGGTCTGGCAGGTAGCGGTTTCGTCACTGACGCACAGGTTCTGGCCTTCGCCCGTCTGGAAAAACAGACCCGCGATTTCGCTACCCTGAACGTCAAGGCTGACCCGGCGGCAGTGAAGCTGACCGACGATGAGGTCAAGGCCTACTACGACGAACACGCCAAGGAGTTCATGACGCCGGATCAGGTGATCATTGATTACCTCGAGCTCAAGAAGTCCTCCTTCTTTGATCAGGTCGCCGTCAAGGACGAAGACCTGCAAGCGGCGTATCAGAAAGAAATCGCGAACCTGTCCGAGCAACGCCGGGCGGCGCACATTCTGATCGAGGTGAACGATAAGGTGACCGAGGCGCAAGCCAAGGCCAAGATTGAGGAAGTTCAGGCCCGTCTGGCCAAAGGCGAGAAGTTCGAGGCCCTGGCCAAGGAATTCTCCCAGGACCCGGGTTCGGCGAACAACGGCGGTGACCTCGGTTACGCAGGCCCTGGTGTCTACGATCCAGCCTTCGAAACAGCGCTGTATGCGTTGGCCAAGGATCAGGTTTCGGCACCGGTTCGCACTGATTTCGGTTTCCATCTGATCAAGCTGTTGGGTGTCGAGGCGCCAGAAGTTCCGACCCTCGCCAGCCTGAAAGACAAGCTGACCCGCGATCTGAAAACCCAGCAGGTCGAGCAGCGTTTCGTCGAGGCGACCAAGCAACTGGAAGACTCGTCGTTCGAATCCTCCGATCTGGCCCAGCCGGCGCAGGACCTGAAACTGACCATTCACACCTCCAAGCCGTTTGGCCGTGAAGGTGGCGAAGGCGTTGCAGCCAACCGTGCCGTGCTCGCCGCCGCGTTCAGTCCTGAAGTGCTGGATGAGGGTGCCAACAGCACCGCCATCGAGCTCGATCCGGAAACCGTGATCGTGCTGCGCGCCAAGGAGCACCTGAAGCCTACGCAATTGCCGCTGGAAAGCGTGTCTGCCGCCATTCGTGGTCAATTGGCCAAGGAGCACGCCAGTGCTGCCGCCAAGACCAAGGCTGACGAGCTGATCGCCAGCCTGCGCGAAGGCAAGACGCCACTGGACAAGGCAATTGATGGCCAGGGCTGGAAAGTCACCGCAGCGGCGACACGGGCTCAGGAAGGGATTGACCCTACCGTGCTGCAAGCGCTGTTCCGCATGCCGAAACCTGCCGCCAAAGACAAGCCGACCTTCAGCAGCGTGACTCTGGCTGATGGCAGCCTGGTGATCGTGCGTCTGAACGGCGTCAACGAGGTCGCTGCACCGACTGAAGAAGAGAAGGCTCAATACCGTCGCTTCCTCGCCTCGCGCATTGGCCAGCAAGACTTTGCGGCGTACCGCAAGCAGCTGGAAGCAGAAGCGGACATCAAGCGTTTCTGATGCCTGATTGAGTTTCCCGCGCAACATAAAGACCCCGGCCGAAAAGCCGGGGTTTTTTGTGGGCAGAATCTTTTGATCTTTCCCCGAAGGGGACTTTTTCCTGTAAATGGCAGTCATTACACTTGTAACTGTTTCAAGACACTAATCGGTGCGACGCTAAGCATCGATCTGTTGCACAATACGGCCCGGACCGTTTTCTTCAGGATGTTCAATGTTTAAATCATTTCCCGTGCGGGTTGTCGGGCTGGCTCTGGTGCTGGCGGCCGCGGCCGGTTGCTCGTCGAAAAAAGCCCCCATCTATGAGCATGAGAACTTCGATGACTCCGGAACGTTTTCGCGCAACTATCCGGTAACCGATGCGCAAACCTGCGAAGCCGCCCGTCGGGCGCTGCTCAGTCAGGGCTACATCATCACCAGCAGCGATCCGAAACTGATCAGTGGCCACAAAAGCTTCCAGCAGACTGGCGATACCCACATGGAGATCAGTTTCAGTGTGGTCTGTGCCGATGATGGAAGCGAAGGGCACCACGCCACCATGTTCGCCAACGCACTGCAGGATCGTTACGCGCTGAAGAAAACCAACAATTCCGCCAGCCTTGGCGTGGGCGTGCTGGGTTCGGTATCGATGCCGATCGGCTCGTCCGATGATTCGATGGTCAAGGTGGCCAGCGAAACCGTATCGTCGGCCAAGTTCTACGAGCGCTTCTTTACCCTGGTGGAATTGTTCCTGCCGCCGGAAGCGAAAAAAGCCGCGCACATCGTCGAGAAGCCGAAAACCGACCTGGGCGTGCCTGAAACCAAGGCCGCCCCGGCTGCATTGGTGCCGGAGCCTGCACCTGCGCCTGCCGCTGAGCCTGCACCGGCACCTGCCTCGGAACCGGTTGCGCCGCCACCTGAACCCGCACCGGTTGCCCCGGCCGAAAACGCCGAATCGGCCCCGTCGACGGAAAACGCCACCCCGCCGGCACAGTCGAATTTGCCTCCGCCGAGCGAGCCGATTCCCGCCATGCCGGTCACCAGCCAGTAATCGCTCTGACGTTCCGGGATCAGCTCATCGCTCATCGATCCCGGGACAGCGTTCAAGATTGATCCGCGTCAACCCGGGCCGTATTCCTGCAGCCTTTATCGAAAAAATCCTGTGATAAATTCCTGACCGCCTGCTACGTTTTATTAAGTAGCGGCGAAGCGTCATGCCTGCGTCATTTTTCTTTCACGCGGGCACTTTATGCTCAAGGCGAAGGTCATTTATTCAAGCGTTTTTTCAATGAGCGATGGGGGATTCAAAATGGACGATTATCAAGAAGAGCTGCTCGAGTTCCAGGCCTTTGAACTGGACCCGCTGGAACCAGCCGAAGACGCTACCGAGCTGTAAGCGTCAGGCTGATTGGCGGTGACTGCGGCGAAATTCGCCGGGGGTCTGACCGCTCCAGCGTTTGAAAGCGCGTTGAAAGGCTTCGGCTGAGGCAAAGCCCAGCAGGTAAGCGATTTCCCCGAACGCCAGTTCGGTATCGCGAATGTAGGTCATGGCCAGGTCGCGACGGGTGTCGTTGAGAATTGCACGAAATTGCGTGCCTTCCTCGGCGAGTTTGCGGCGCAAGGTCCAGGTAGGCAGCTTCAGGCGTGCCGCCACTTCTTCCAGGTCGGGCTCCCGACCACCATTGAGCAACGGCCCCAGCAACTGAGTGATGCGTTCACGCAGGCTGCGGGTGCGTGTCAGCTGTTCCAGTTCCCGTTCACACAGTTGCAGCAGGTGCCGCCAGGTACTGGGGCAGTGCAGCGGGTTGCGCTGGGCGAGGCTGGCCAGGCTCAGACGCAGCTGGTTCTGTTCGGCGCCGAACTGGATCGGGCAATCGCCCAATACCGCATACGCATCTCGGTAATCCGGTTCATCGAATTCGATTTCGACGCGTTCGGCGCTCAAGGGAACAGGGCTGACGCTGGACAATTGCTGCAACCATCCGGCAAGGATCGAATCCACCACGAAGCGGTTGTAGGCGTTGTAAGGACTGATGGAATAGAACCGCAGCCAGGCACCCCGGGGGTCTTCGTGAAAGCTCGATTGGCCGCGATAGTTGGAACCGTACAACGCTTCGAAGCGAATCAGGCAGCGCGCCGCTTCCCGTACCGTTGGCGCCTGTGCAGCGGTGACCCCGGCCAGGCCGGCCTGGCTCAGGCGGCTGAGCTGGCCCATGCGCAAACCCAGCGCCGGGTTGCCGGTCAGTTGAATCGCGCCGTGGCCAAGACGCATGTAGCGCGGGATCGAAAGCCGGGCGCAGGCTTCGCCCAAGCGAGCCGGGTCGAGGCCATATTGATCGAGGAGGGGCTGAGGATCCAGGTCATGGCTGCGCACCGCATCGGCCAGGCTATGAACAAAGCCTACCGACAAATCACCCAGACGCACCGGCAACGGTTTCATGGCTTACAACCAGAGGTTCAGCAGGCGCGCGCCACGGACATTGCCACCGGCAAAATGCTGCCCGTTGCTGCTGAGGAAACTTTGCCCGGCGCTGCCCTGATCCCAGAACTGCCCGCGCAGGAATACACTTATGCTGGCGATGGCCTGGCTGCTGGGCGGTTGAGCGGTGAGTGTAAGGCGATGCCAAGCCTGGCCTTCGCTGAGCTCGCCGGCCTTGAGACTGACGGAGCCGGGCGTCGACAAACCTTTGTAACCGCGCCATGGCTTGTCCCAGGTACCGCGACCACTGACGAACGCCGGGACCGCGACCAGCTGAGCACCCTGATCATCGAGTTTGCGGTAGTTGTCCGGGTACCAACTGTCGCTGCCGATCAGCACGCCAAGACGACCGGCCGGAGTATCGACGACGTTGAGCGTGTGTTCGCCATTGGCCTCGATCACATCGTGCTCGGCGAAAATCGGGTGCATCTGGCGCTGTGGCTGGCCAATCGGCAGACCATCGCGACCGAACACCACGCTGCTGTTGTACAGCGCACCGCGACCGATTTTCAGGGTGCCGTCGATGATGCTCGGCTCGGGCAACACGATGGAGCCCGCCACCAGTGTCACGTGAAATTCTTTCGCCAGGCCACCGAACAGCGCCTGGTAATCCTTGGCCATGCCTTTGGCTTTCATGCGCAGGTGCGCATCGTCCAGGCGGTTGTCGCCCTTGGCACTGATCAGGGCACGAACGAACTGCAAGGGATTGCTCACCGCCAGCCAGTTCATGGCTTCCTTGATGGTGTTGGCCTGGTACAGCTCGTCTTTTTCGCCACTGACCATCAACCAGGTGCCGACATGTTCGGGCAGCACGACGATGGTTTTTTCATTCAACAGGCCCTGTTCCTGGGCTTTCTGCAGATAGGCCGCGAGTTTTCGGTGCAGGCGTTCGGCGCTTTGATAGTCGGTGGGAAACAGCTCCGGCTGGATGCCCAGCAGGTTGCCGCGATCGGCAGGTGTGCCCTGATCGATGGCGAGATCGATACGCAGGTCCGACAGGTAATGACCCACCGGACGGTCCGCGGCCCACATGGCGTAGGTTGTCAGGGCGGCAATCAATGCCATGGAGAAGGTCAGGTACAGAAGTTTGCGCATGGGGAAACAGTCAACGGCCGTGTGCAGGGTTCATGATTGGCGTTCAGATTGGGATCGAGGCTACGGTAAAACAACGGGTTAGGGGTAGATTAACCTGGGTTTTTTGTTTTTTTTGTCATTTTGAGCTGAATGATGGGCGATGCGGTCGGGCGAACCCGAATCCGGATAGCCATCGATGCTATGTGCCGAATTCGTCATCACCTTGGCTTAAAGCGATCAAGCCGTGACAGCTGGGGTGGGCCAGGCTGGGCGGTCTGTTCAAGGAGGTGATTATGATCCGATTGTCCCTGGCCGAAGCTCGCGAGCTGGCCGAATCGATTTTGCTGCACAACGGTTTCAACCTTGCCCACGCTCAAGCGGTGACCGCCACAGTGATTGCCGGCGAGCGCGATGGCTGCGCCTCCCATGGTTTGTACCGGATTCTGGGCTGCGTCAACTCGCTCAGGGCCGGCAAAGTGGTGGCCGATGCCGAGCCGCAGATCATTGATCAAGCGCCTTCGATTGTGCGCGTGGAGGCGGCGGGTGGTTTTTCACAATTGGCGTTCCAGGCAGGGCTGCCGTTGTTGGCGCAGAAAACCCGGGCAAACGGTATCGCTGCGCTGGCAATCAATCGCTGTGTGCATTTCTCTGCGCTGTGGGTCGAGATCGAACAACTGACGGCCGCCGGCCTCGTGGCGCTGGCCTGCAATCCCAGTCATGCCTGGGTGGCGCCAGCAGGCGGCAGCCAGCCGGTGTTCGGCACCAATCCCATTGCGTTCGGGTGGCCTCGCGCGGGCAAGGATCCGTTTGTGTTTGACTTCGCCACCAGCGCGATTGCCCGTGGCGATATCGAGTTGCACCGGCGTGCCGGCAAAGCGATTCCCGAGGGCTGGGGCGTGGACGCGCAGGGTCAGCCAAGCACCGATGCCAATGTGGTGCTCGATGCGGGCGCGATGCTGACGTTCGGTGGGCACAAAGGTTCGGCACTAGCCGCCATGGTGGAGTTGATCGCCGGGCCGTTGATCGGTGACCTGACCAGTGCCGAGTCATTGGCTTACGACGCCGGCAGCAAGTCGTCGCCGTACCACGGCGAGCTGATCATCGCCCTTGATCCACGACGTTTTCTCGGTGAAGCCACCGAGCAGCACCTGGCCCGTGCCGAAGTCTTGTTCCAGAGCATTCAAGGGCAGGGCGCACGGTTGCCATCGCAACGGCGCTATGCGGCGCGAGCGCGTAGCCTGGTGGAAGGTGTGGAGATTCCCGAAGCGTTGTACAACGACCTGAACGCGTTGCTGGGATGAGTGAAAGAAGGCGCCACCGGTAAACCGGTGGCGTTTTTTTTACAGCGGGGCGTGTTGATTGCTGCCATCGACCAAGCGAGCGATGCCCAGCGGGTTCGCATTTTTCAGCGGGTCGGGCAAGAGCGCGTCGGGACAGTTCTGGTAGCACACCGGGCGCAGGAAACGCTCGATGGCCAGGCTGCCGACCGAGGTGCCGCGCGCATCTGAGGTGGCCGGATACGGCCCGCCATGCACCATCGCATCGCAGACTTCGACGCCGGTCGGGTAACCGTTGAACAACACCCGGCCGGCTTTTTGTTCCAGCAGTGGTAACAGCTCAGGGTGATTTTTCAGGTCGCCGGCTTCGGCAATCAGTGTGGCCGTGAGCTGTCCGTGCAAGTGTTGAAGTGCCCGTTGCAGTTCTGCTTTGTCGGCCACTTCCACCAACACTGTCGCCGGGCCGAACACTTCTTCCTGCAACAGCGGATCGCCATCGAGCAACAGGCTCACGTCAGCCTTGAACAGTTGCGGCTGCGCCTGTTTACCTTGTTGATCGCCGCCGGCCAGGTGAGTGATTTTCGGGTGCGCGTGCAACGCCTGAACACCGTTGGCGTAGCTGTCGAGCGTGCCGATGTTGAGCATGGTCTGCCCCGGTTGCTCGGCCATCAAGGCGCTCAGCAATTTGGTAAAGGTGCTGAACGCTGGCGAGCGAATACCGATCACCAGCCCCGGGTTAGTGCAGAACTGGCCACAGCCGAGCACTACGGAGGCGGCGAGTTCACTGGCAATTTTCTCGCCCCGCACTTGCAGCGCTTCGGGCAATACCACCACTGGATTGATGCTGCTCATTTCGGCGAACACTGGAATCGGCTGCGGTCGTGCCGCTGCCATGTCGCACAGCGCGCGTCCACCCTTGAGTGAGCCGGTAAAGCCAACGGCCTGGATGGCCGGATGCTTGACCAGCGCTTCGCCGACGCCCGCGCCGTAGATCATGTTGAACACACCCTTGGGCATACCGGTTTGCTCGGCGGCCCGCATGATCGCGTTGGCTACTTGCTCAGCGGTTGCCATATGCCCGCTGTGGGCCTTGAACACCACCGGACAACCGGCGGCCAACGCAGCAGCGGTATCGCCACCGGCGGTTGAGAATGCCAGCGGGAAATTGCTCGCTCCGAACACCGCGACCGGACCGATGCCGATCCGGTATTGGCGCAGATCGACCCGTGGCAGTGGCTGGCGCTCGGGCAAGGCTCGGTCGATGCGCGCGGCATAAAAATCGCCGCGTCGCAGGACGTGTGCAAACAGGCGCATCTGACTGCTGGTGCGCGTGCGCTCACCCAGAATGCGTCCGTTCGGCAACGCCGTCTCGCGGGTGACCAGGGCGACGAATTCATCGCCCAACGCTTCCAGTTGCGTGGCAATGGCCTCGAGAAACTCCGCGCGGCGACTGGCCGGCAAAGTGCGAAAGGTGGGGTAGGCGGTCGCGGCGGCCTGGGCGGCTGCGTCGACTTCTTCGACGGTGGCCTGCATGAACGCGTAGGGCAGCGCCTCTCCGGTACTGGCGTCGTGGCTACGCACGGTGACCTTGCCGACGGCACTGCGCGCACCGCCGATGTAGTTGTGGCCGATGATCTCGGGCATGGAAAGCTCCTTTGGTATGTAGAGGACCTGTAGGAGCCGGCTTGCTGGCGATGGCGGTGTGTCAGACGGCAAAAATGTTGATTGATACACCGCCATCGCCAGCAAGCCGGCTCCTACAAGGGACCGTGTCAGGCCAGCGAATCGCTGCGGCGTGCGGCCACCGGTTCGGCGTTGTTCAGGGCGGCGATGCGCGCGGTGGACTCGCTATCCATCAGATGCAACGACTTGCCACGCGTCTCCTTGCCGACGGCACTGCGCGCACCGCCGATGTAGTTGTGGCCGATGATCTCGGGCATGGAAAACTCCGTTTGGTATGTAGAGGACCTGTAGGAGCCGGCTTGCTGGCGATGGCGGTGTGTCAGACGGCAAAAATGTTGATTGATACACCGCCATCGCCAGCAAGCCGGCTCCTACAAGGGACCGTGTCAGGCCAGCGAATCGCTGCGGCGTGCGGCCACCGGTTCGGCGTCGTTCAGGGCGGCGATGCGCGCGGCAGATTCGCTGTCCACCAGATGCAACGACTTGCCACGCGTCTCACGGGTCAGACCGACCGCGATGATGGAGATCAGCGACGCAGCGACCAGGTAGAACGCAATCGGCGTGGAGCTGTGGTACTTGTTGAGCAAGGTGATCGCGATCAGTGGCGCGAGTGAGCCGGCGAAGATGGGCGCCACCTGATAGCACAGGGACAACGCGGTGTAGCGCACGTGGGTCGGGAACATTTCGGCCATCAGCGCCGAGTAGGGCGCATAGGTCATCGACTCGATGGCCAGGCCCAGAGTGATGGCTGCCATGATCAGCCAGTTGTTGCCGGTGTCCATCATCGGGAAACCGATGAACCCCCAGAATGCCGTGAGTACAGCGCCTGTCAGGTACACCGGTTTGCGCCCGACCAGATCCGACAGATACCCCATCAGCGGAATCATGAAAAAGTGCAGCAGGTGGGCTCCGAACATCAGCAACAGAATTTCGGAAGTGTCTTTGTGCACCACCAGTTTCAGGTAGGTAATCGAGAAGGTCACGACGGTGTAGTAGAGGATGTTTTCGGCAAACCGCGCACCGATACCGACCAGTACCGAACGCCAGTGGTGACGCAGCACTTCGACCACGCCCAGTTGCTGTTGTTTGGTTTGCGCCTGACGGGCCTGGGCTTCCTTGAAAATCGGTGCGTCATCGACGCTGGTGCGAATCCAGTAGCCGATCAGCACCACGATGGCCGAGAACCAGAACGCCACGCGCCAGCCCCAGGCGAGGAATTGCTCCTCCGACAGGTTCGACGACAACAGCAATAGCGCAACCGTCGCCACCAGGTTGCCGGCCGGCACACCGGCTTGCGGCCAACTGGCCCAGAAACCTCGGCGATTGTCCGGGCAATGCTCGGACACCAGCAGAATCGCACCGCCCCATTCGCCGCCAAAGGCGAAACCCTGGATCAGCCGCAGGAGCACCAGCAACACCGGTGCGGCATAGCCGATCTGGTTGAAGCCGGGCAGGCAACCCATCAGGAATGTGGTGACGCCGACCACCACCAGGCTCAGTTGCAGCAGGCGCTTGCGGCCGTATTTGTCGCCATAGTGACCGAACACCAGGCCGCCCAGCGGACGGGCGAGAAAGCCCACGGCGTACAGGGCGAAGGCGGCGATGATGCCGTCGATGGGGCTGTCGGTCTGGCGGAAGAACAACTGGCCGAAGACCAGTGCCGACGCGGTGCCATAAAGAAAGAATTCATACCACTCGGCGACGGTGCCGGCCATGGCGGCGGCCACGACACGCTTGAGTCCCGAGGGTGTGGTTGCGCTTTGCGTGTGTTGAGCATCAGGCATGCTGGCGTTTCCTGTAAGGGCGCAAAAACAGGCAGCCGGGCCGGGTCCGCAAAGACCCGCCCGGCAATCACTCAGAGACCGACGTCCGGCAACGACGGACGGTTGGCCAAGGCCTTGGCCATGATCTGTTCGACGAAAACCCGGTCGGCTTCCGGCAGGGCCAGGCGTGGCGGACGGGTCAGGGCACTGCCACGACCGGCGATGGCTTCGCAGAGCTTGATGCATTGCACCAGGTCGGCACGGGCGTCGAGGTGCAGGATCGGCATCAGCCATTCATAGATCGGCATGGCTTCGGCATAGCGTCCGGCCTTGGCCAGTCGGAAGATGGTTTCGCCTTCTTTCGGGAACACGTTGGACATGCCCGACACCCAGCCTTCAGCCCCCACGGCGAGGCTTTCCAGCACCACGTCGTCAAGGCCGGCGAACAATACGAAACGGTCACCCACTTCATTGCGAATGTCGATGAAGCGGCGGGTGTCGCCAGACGAATCCTTGAAGCACACCACGTTATCGCAGTCGGCCAGGGCAATCAGGATGTCCGGGGTCACGTCGTTTTTGTAGATCGGCGGGTTGTTGTAGACCATCAGCGGTACGTCGGCATTTTTCGCCACGTAGCGGTAATGCTCGGCGGTTTCGAACGGCTTGGAACCGTAGACCAGCGCCGGCATCAGCATGACGCCATCGACACCGACCTTGCGGACTGCGTTGGCGACCTTGGCCGCTTCCACACTGGTGAACTCGGCCACGCCGCAAATCACCGGCACGCGACCGCGAGAGGCATCGACTGCGACTTCAGTGACGGCGATTTTTTCTGCAGCGGTCAACGAAGTGTTTTCGCCTACCGAGCCGCAAACCACCAGGCCCGAAACGCCGTCGCGAATCACGTTGGAAATCACCTGATGGGTTTTGTCCAGGTTGATCGAGAAGTCATCGTTGAATTGAGTGGTCACCGCGGGGAAGACGCCACTCCAGTTAATTCGCTTGCTCATTGTTACCTCCGGGTTGTTTATTGTATTTCGTATACGATATTTAAAATGAAAAGAATCGGCTAGTGCTTTTTTCAGGTTTGAAGGGTTTTTGCCAGCCGTTGGTCCGGGGAGGGCAGGGATTCAGCGTTCAGGCACCGGGCCAGGTGTCTGACAACCGATAGCCTTGTGGCCATGGATCGCTTGGATCGAGCAGCAATTGATGGGTGCCGGTGATCCAGGCACGGCCGGAAATGCAGGGGTAGATAGCGGCGCGTCCGGCCACTTCGGTCAGTGAGTCAATCCGGCAGTGGAATTCGGAGCCGATGATCGAGCGACCGATAAAACGGTCTCCGGCCTGCATCAAACCCTTGGCTTGCAACACGGCCATGCGCGCGGAGCAGCCAGTGCCGGTAGGCGAGCGGTCGATCTTGCCCGGTTGAATCACCACCGCATTAGCACCGGTGGCGATGCCGTTCTCGTAGACGATGGGCGCTGCGATCTGGCAAAAGGAAATGTGCGACCACTCAGGGTTCAAAGGATGTACAAAGCCCAATTGCTCGTTGGCGGCACGGGTGATTTTCAACCCGGCCTCCACCAGGTCGGCGGCCTCATCGGGGCTGATTGAAAAGCCCAGTTCCTTGGCATCGGCGATCACAAAGCTGTCTCCGCCATAGGCGGTATCGACCTTGAGCGTGCCGACACTTTCTACTTCGATCCACGCGTCGAGGCGATCGGCGAAGGACGGCACGTTTTTGATTTCCACCCGTTCGACTTTGCCGTCACGGCAATCGGCCAAGGCTTCGATCAGCCCGCCGGGGGCTTCGAGCACCAACCGGGTTTGCGGCTCGGTCATCGGCACAATACCGGTGTCGAGCAACACGGTGACCACGCACAATGAGTTGGAGCCGGACATCGGCGGGGTATCCGCCGGTTCCATGATGATCCAGGCCATCTGTGCCCGCGGGTCCTTGGCCGGCACCAGCAGGTTGACGTGGCGGAACACCCCGCCACGCGGCTCGTTGAGCACGAAGTTGCGCAGGGTTTCATCCCTGGCGATCCAGCGTGATTGTTCCCAGACTGTGGCGCCGGGCGGTGGTGCGACCCCGCCGACAATCACGTCGCCGACTTCACCTTCGGCGTGGCAGCTGACCACATGAATGACTTTCGATGAGCGCATGGTTTGCTCCTTGTTTTGTCTGTTCGGGCCCCTTCGCGGGCAAGCCCGCTCCCACAGGGTTTGGCGGCGTACATAAAATCGGGGTTCAACCCAGGCCAATTTGGGAGCGGGCTTGCCCGCGAAGGGGCCATCCGTTATTTCACCGATTTCAGAAACGCTGCGGTTTCCGCCTGTACCGGATTACCGATCACCTGATCCGGCGAGCCGATCTCGTGCACCAGGCCGTTGCGAAAGAACGCCACGCGGTCGGAGACGTCCCGGGCGAAGCGGATCTCGTGCGTCACCAGCACCATGGTCATGCCGTCTTCGGCGAGCATGCGCATGGTGTCCAGCACTTCGCCGACCAACTGTGGGTCGAGGGCCGAGGTGGCTTCGTCGAACAGCATGTAGTCCGGTGACATGGCCAGGGCGCGGGCGATGGCCATGCGTTGTTGCTGGCCGCCCGAGAGTTTGCCGGGGAACACCTTGAGCTTGTCACCCAGGCCAACGTGAGTCAGTTGTTGCACGGCCAGTGCCTCCGCTTCGGCCTTGCTCTTGCCGAGGACTTTACGCGGAGCGAGCATCACGTTTTCCAGCACAGTCAGGTGTGGAAAGGCATTCCATTGCTGGAACACGATGCCGATCTTCTGCCGCAGGCGGTTGAGGTCGGTGGTGCGGTGGTGCACCTCGACGCCATCCACCCGGATGTTGCCTTTCTGGATCGGCTCAAGGCCATTGATGCACATCAGCAGCGTCGATTTTCCGGAGCCCGAGCCACCGATGATGGACACCACCTCACCCTTGTTTACCGTCAGGCTGACGCCCTTGACCACATCGAGGTCGCCGAAGGATTTGTGTACGTTGTCGATCTCAATCATTTTCTTGCCACCTTCTTTCCAGACGAGCGCCGAGGCGTGCGACCACCAGGCTCATGACGTAGTAGATAAGGCCCGCGATGCACAGCACCAGCAGCGGCTCCTGAATGCGGGTCACGATGGTTTGCGAGGCGCGCAGCAGTTCGACGATGCCGATCCACATCACCAGCGCGGTGTCTTTCATTACGCCGAGCACCAGGTTCAGCCAGCCGGGAAAGGCCACCCGTGAGGCCATCGGCAGGACGATCCAGCGCAGGTCCTGGAAGAAACTCAGGCCCAGCGATCGGCTGGCCCGGCGAAGGGGCAGCGATACCGACAACACGCCGCCGCGCACGATCTCGGTGAAGTACGCGGCGGCGTAAACCCCGAGCACGATGCAGCCGACGCTGAACGCGCTGATGTTCAGGCCGACGATGCTCTTGAGCGAGTTGAACAACACGAACTGGATCAGCAGCGGCACGCTGCGAAACACGTCCAGCACCCACGCCAGCGGCAGGCTGGCTCGTGGCAACAGAGCGCGCAGCAGGCCGAACAGCAGCCCGGCGAACGTGCCGAGCAGGATCGCCCAGCAGGTCAGTTGCAACGTGACCCAGGCGCCGTTGAGCAGGAACAACAGGTCGTTCCAGGAAAAACCGGTGGAAAACATAGTCACGTCCTCAGTAACGGAACAGCCGCCAGGCCATCAGCCGGGCCGTCGCGACGATCGCCTTGGCAATCAGGTAATACAGCACCGCCGCGATGGTGAAATATTCGAAGGTGCGGAAGGTCTTGACGTTGTAGTCCTGGGTGACGCCGGTCAGGTCGTTGTTGAGCCCGACAATCACTCCCAGCGACGTCATCAACACCGCCCAGACCATCTGGTTGCTCAGCGGGTAGAACACGATTCGCAACAGCTGCGGAACGATGATCATCCGGTAGGCCTGGAAGGCACTCATGCCCAGCGAGCGTGCGGCCCGCACTTGCGTGTCGGGCACCGCCTTGAGCCCGCCGCGAAAGTTTTCCGCGAGATAGCCGGCATTGTTGAAGGTGATCCCGGCCAACAGCGCGAGCCAGGAGCTGACGTGCAGGCCCATTGAGCCGAGGCCGAAGTACAGGATGTAGATCTGGAACAGCGACGGGGTATTACGGGCAATCGACACCCAGCCGTTGCCGATGCCGCGCAGCAGCGGATGTCTGGTTTCGCGCATCACCGTCAGGGCCAGGGCGATCAGTACGCCGAAAATCATCGACAGCGCCGCGGTCTCGAACGTGACCCAGGCGCCGGCGAGCATGTCCGGCAAGGCGCGCAGGGTCGCGCGCCATTGGAAGGTGTAATCAAACATGCGCGTGGCTCTCCATCAGCTAGGCAGGTTGCAACCAGGTTGGCAGGCGTCCGCTGGCACTGGCGGTGCAGGCTGCGTCGACGCACTCGGCGAGGCTGGCGAAGTGCACCTTGCGGCCCACCAGGCCGGGTGCGTAATGGGCGTATTTGCCCGAGTTGGTCATTAAGGTTGTGGCGGCTGGCGGAATCACCGGCTCGCCGAGCATGCACCAGCAGGTGTCGGTGACCAGGATGGCGCCGAAGGCTTCAATCACACTGATGTGCCCGGCGTCACGGGCCTGCTCCAGCACCGTCCGCCCGCACGTGATGGCGAGCACCACCTCGGGGTGTTTGTCCCGGCCGCGGCACAAACGGGCAAGGTGAGCGAACTCGCTGAGCGAGAAGTGCGGGTTGCCCAACGAAACCACATCCACGTGTTTATCGCGGGCGCTGTTGAGTTCACGCCAACTGAACAGCAGGTCCTGCAGGCGGATCGTTTCCACAGGCACACGGGCATCCGGTTCCAGCACCTGTGTCGAGTCGAGTGCTTCGGGTGTGACCCCGGCGATATGAAACAACGGCGCGGCCGACGTGGTGGCAAACGCCGCGCCGAAGGCTTTCAGATCGTCGAGGCCTGGCTGGTACTGTTCCAGCCCGAACACCAGCGGGATCCGGCTGCCCGCGAGGGCGCCGATGTGGTAGCCAAGCAAAGGGTAAAACGCATCGTCGAGTTCGCCCAATTCCGGTAATTCAACGCGCAGGCGGGCTTTGCGCGATGCCTCCAGATGACAACCGATCAGGGGCGCGCGGCCGGTCAGGGCGATGCAGATATCCAGGTAATCCGGGTACTTCAACGTGCGCGCACCGAGCACGCTGTTGGCGTAGACCACCGCGTTGGATTCAGCCCAGACGATTTGCTCGCCGGCCTTCGGAGCGCTGTCGAGCAAGTAGGGGGCGCAGGTGAAACTGAGCTGCGCACCCATCGCCATGTAGGCATCGCCCAAGGCACTGGCCGGTTCGCCGAACAACGGGTCGATGCCCAACTCTCGCCAGCGGCGCTGGTCCACGGAAATTGAATTGAGGGTGGTGGGCACGCGAACCTTTGCGCCCCAGTGCACCAGTTGTTCGGCAAAGCGCAGGCTTGCCGGTCCCGTGTAAATACAACCGTCGATGTGGGCCTGAGAGATATCCACCAGTTGGTGGGCGCCTTGCAGTTCGGCCATGCGCAGGACAATCTGCATGGCCATCTGCGCGGCTTTGCCGTGCTCGCCTTCGAGCAGCGAACGGTCGAACCCGGTGAGCTCAATCGACTCGTTGGTTTCGCCTGTATGCATCAGTGTTTCGGTTGGCTGCCAGTCATCGATGGGCACGTGATCGAACATCGCCAGCGAGGTGCCTTCGACTCGGGCGAAGGCTTTGCCGCGCAACGTAGCGAAGGCCTCCCGGCCGATGCACAGCACCGGCAGGGAACGCTCGAAAATGGTCTGTGCCACCAGCACGCCCAAGGTCAGGATCTCATCGGCTTCGGCCAGTACCAAAGCGGCCGGTGCATGACCGTTGCTGATCAACTCCATCAGCACGCTGCTGCCGGTACACGAACCGCGACCACTGGGAATGGCCAGCACACGACCGGCCAGGTGTAAGCCGCTGAGCGGATGATGACGGTCGATGACTTCACCCGTGTAAGGGTCGACGCCGCCCCAGAAGCTCAGCCCGACATCGGCAAACAGCAGCGCGCCCTGGGCGGAGCCCGGGACCAGGTTACGACCGATGAGAGCAGTGGACCCAGGCATGCCGGACACTTTAGTAGTAGACCTTTGGCACGGTCAGGTCAGTCGGCGGGATTTCAGTGCCGACCCATTTGGTGAACAACTCGTTGTAGCGACCGCTGCGCACCTGCTGGTTGACGAACAGGTTGAGGTAGTTGAGCAGGCCGTACTCATTGCGCTTGGCGCCCAGTGACACATAGTCGATGGTGTAAGGCGCGTTGCCGGCGATTTTCAGGTTTTTGTATTTGCCTGACTTGATCGTCGCGGCGGCCACGGTATTGGTGACCACCGTGGCGTCGATGTGACCCTGGGCCACCGCCAGAAGCGTGTCGTTTTGTGACTGGTAGGCGCGGAAGGTGCCGCTGCCCCATTTCTTCACATCACCCTCCAGTGCGATGGCTTCAAAGGTGCCGCTGGTGTTGCCCAGTGCTTTGCCCTTGATGTCGTTGAAGCTGTTGATGCCCGTGTTGTCGCGGGTCAGCACGACCATCTGGAAGGCGAAGTACGGCACGGTCAGGCCAACGGTCTTGGCCCGTTCGAGGGTATCGGAGGTCGAGGCGACGATCACGTCGGCCCGCCCGGAGACCAGTGCCGGAATACGGTCCGGGAATGGCGTCTCCACCACTTCGGCCTCGACCCCCAGGATCTTCGCCAGGTCGTTGCAATAGTCCACATCGAAACCGGCGGGAGCGTTGCTGGCATCGCGGAAACCCATAGGTGGGAAGTCCAGGGTCACGGCGCAGCGCAGCTTGCCTGAACCGATAATGTCGTCGAGCTTGTCCGCGTGCGCGGAGGCAATGAAGGAGGTACTGAGCACAGCGCTGAGGGCTACGGCAAATGCGGGGTTTTTCATAGAGGCCTCGTGATCGGAAAGTGCTGTTAGATATCGTATTGGGGATTTCGTATACGATATTAACAATAGCAATCGACGTGCCGGTTTTGTTTTTTTGCCTGCGATTTTTTGCCAGCCCTTGAGGCAGGGCTGCTTAAAGGCTATTGGCCGCACGGCGGCGTCATGACGTCGATTGGAAGGGTGTTACGGAAGGGAGCACAGCGAGTGCCTGGCGCCCCTTAAAGGAACATTTCAGCGACGCCCATCGCGGTACTGGCTGGGCGACAGACTGGTGAGCGCGCGAAACTGGCGGCTGAAGGCACTGTGGTCGGTATACCCGCAGCGCAGGGCGATTTCGGTGATGGGCAGGTCCGTGTCCAGCAACAGCCGCGAGCCCTCTTCGAGGCGGGACTTGTGGATCATCTGCCGTGGCGTGAGCTGGAACACCCGTTTGCAATGGCGTTCCAGTTGCGCCACGGAGAACCCGGCGATGGCCGTCAGTTCGGCAAGGCTGATGGGGCGGGCGAAATGGCGTCGGATGTGCGCGTCCACCGCCGCCAGTTTCTGGAATGCCGGATGGTTGGACTGGGGCAGTTGCAAGTCGCGCGAAATACCGGCCAGGCCGACGATCTGCCCGTGTTCGTCATGCAATGCGAGCTTGTGGGTCAGGCACCAGACCGGCTGGTTGCCGAAATACAGGTGCAATTCCAGTTGATCGGCCAGTTCGCGGCCGGTCGACAGCACCCGCCGATCCTGCGCTGTGTAGAGCGGGCCAAAGCGCTCCGGAAAGACCCGATCCGCTGTCAGCCCGAGCAGTTGCTCGCTGTGTTTGAAGCCGCAGCGCCGGGCCAGAGTCTGGTTGACGAAGACGTAGCGCGCCTCGCTGTCCTTGATGAAAAACACCACGTCCGACAGGGTGTCGAGCAGCGTCGCGATGGGTTGCAGACAGCTCAGCAGCGTCGGCAGGTCGCAGGGTTTGAAGTGATTGAGTGAGGGGAACATAGCTCTGGGGCCTGGTGGCAACTACCGGGATCATAAAGACTCGGCAGCGCACCTGAAACCCCAGGCCAGGTCTTTACGCGGGTGGGGTGTCGTCCAGGCACATCAGGGTTTCGATGCGTGCCGGGTTGAATGGTGGCCGGGGAGCCGAGGGTTGCCAGTCGAACAGATACTGCAAGGCGCCGCCACACACTCGGCCCTGACAGGCGCCCATGCCGCAGCGACTCGCCAGCTTGGCCGCGCGCCAGTCAGTGTGCCCGGCCAATGCCGCGTAGGGCACGTCTTCGCATCGACAGACCAGCGTGTCGGCCTGCGCCAGTGACTTGAGGTGCGGGTTGAGGCTGAAGGCGCTGTTCAACGCCTTGGCGAAACCCTGCCGGCGCGTCCGACGTGGCCACAATTGACGTGCTGCTGCGGTGTCACCGACAGCGGCATACCCGGCGATTGCGCCTTCGACCAACGCCAGTTCACTGCCGCCGAAACCGGTACATTCCCCCGCCGCGTAGTGATCGGCCTGGCTTGTGGCTTGCCAGGCATCGACTGCGAGCGCCGTGCCATCGAGGGCGCAACCCAAAGCTTGGCCGAGCTGAGTATTGGGAATCAGGCCGAAACCACAGGCCAGGCGATCACAGGCCAGTTCGACGATTTTGCCCTGTTGCCGCAGACGCACACCTTCCAGCCGTTCATTACCCAAGGCTGCCACTACGTGGGAGCCGGTTCGGTAATGGCGGTCGAACAGGGTGAAGGATTGCAACAGCTTGCCCGGCCAGCGGGGCAGTTGCAGAGCGAACCCGGCGACCGCCATCGAAGAGGCCTGCTCAGCAATTCGCAGCACGTGGGCGCCGTTGTGTTTCGCGGTGGCCGCACTGGCCAGTAACAAGGGCCCGCTGCCGGCGATCACCACGCGTTCGTCCTGCACCGGCAGACCGCCCTTGATCAACGCCTGGAGTCCTCCCGCGCCTGTCACCCCCGGCAATGTCCAACCGGGAAACGGCAACAGCAACTCGCGGGCCCCGGTGCACAGAATCAGTTTGTCGTAGCCGATCAACCAGCCATGGTCGGCGTCTTCCACCAGCAATTGTCTGGGACCGCAACAGGCGATCACGCGAGTGCCGCCGTGGTGGCGAATATTGCTGTGGGCGTGCAGGCGCTCGCGCATCTGCCGCGCCTGATTTGGCACACTGGCCTGAGGCCCGTCGCGCCAGATCTGGCCTCCCGGCAACGGGTTGTCGTCGAGTACGATGATGCGTCCGCCACTGGACGCGGCGGCGAGGGCGGCACTCATGCCGGCGGGGCCGGCGCCGATGATAAGCAGGTCGGCGTATTCGTTCATGGGCGGGTCTGCACTTGCATGCCGTGCTGGCACAACGTCTGGCAGGCCAGTCGGCGGCGGCCGTCGATGGTCACCCGGCATTCCTGGCAGATGCCCATGCCGCACAGCGGTGCGCGCCGCTGACCGCTGACCGAGGTGCGACTGCAACCGTCGCCGGCCAAGGCCAGTGCCGCGGCGACAGTTGTGCCTTCGGCCACCCGCAGGGCGCGGCCATCCAGGATCAAGTCAGGCATACACTGCCTCCCCGAGAAAGCGTTGCGGCAGATAGGGTTGTGCCGCCAGGGGCGGCGTCTCGTTGAACAATTGCGCGACCAGCAAATCGGCCGTTCCGGGGGCCGTGGTGACTCCAAGTCCCTCGTGCCCGACCGCCAGCCACAGGCCCTTGCGTTTAGGGTGTTGGCCAACCAACGGCAGCCCGTCGGGGCTGGCGGCGCGAAAACCGGTCCAGGCGCGGATGCCGTTGAGCTGAGCCAGGCCTGGCATGTACTCGGTGGCACGCTTGAGCATTTTCGCGAGCATCCAGCCTTCGACCTGCGGGGCGAGGGTGCCGAACTGTCGCGAGGCGCCGATGAACAGTTGCCCGGTCGGCCGGGGCTGAATATTGCAGGCGGTCGATGGCCCGGTGGCGTTGTGGGCGCTGGTGACATAGCCGAGCTCCACCAGCGTGTGGGTGACCTTGCCGGGGTAGCGGTCAGTGATCAGCAAGTGGCCTTTTTTCGGCTCGATCGGCAACTCGGGGCACAGTTCGTTGGCCTGGATGCCGTTGGCCAATATGACGGCTTCGGCGTTCAACCACTGGCCGTCATCGAGTCGCACGCGGTGGCCATCTACCTCGCTGACCCGCGCCCGGCGTTGTTCGATGTGGGGAGTATCGAGCATCCAGTCGGCGGTCGCCGGGGCGTAGAGAATGCCGTCGCCGTTGATCAACAAACCGCCTTCCAGGCCGTCGCGCAACTCGGGTTCACGGCTACGCAAAGCGTTGCGGGTGATCAGCTCGCAGGCAACGCCCTGGGCTTGAAGGTTCAGGTACTTGCTTTCGGCCACGGCCATTTCCTCGGCATTGGCCGCCAGCCACAACGTGCCATTGTTTCGATAAGCACAGCCTTCGGGAAGCTGCGGCGCCTGTTCGCGCCAGCGTTGCAGCGAGTATTGGCTCAGGGCCAGTTCGGCCGGGTTGTCATCGAGCACCAGCAAGTGGCCCATGCCAGCGGCCGTTGCGCCATGCAGGCCAGCGTCCAGCACCAGCACGCGCAAGCCACGCCGCGCCAGGGCCTGAGCGCAAGCGGCGCCGATGATGCCGGCACCGATCACGATCACATCGGCCACCAGGCCTTGGCTCATGGGCGAATGCCCCACGCGAACGGGTCGTCCTGTTCGATGATCAGGCTTGCTTCGGCGCTGATGAAAGCGCGGCCACGAATCGTCGGTACGATGCGGTCACCATGGTGTTCGTAGGAGCCTTCGAACTCGCTGCCGATGACGCTTGCCTGGCGCCAGATCTGTCCCGGCTGCAATTTGTCGTCGGCCGCCAGGCACGCCAGTTTTGCGCTGGTGCCGGTGCCGCAGGGCGAGCGGTCGTAGGCTTTGCCGGGGCAGAGCACAAAGTTGCGGCTGTCGGCGTGCGCATCCTCGGCGAACAGCTCGACGTGGTCGATCAACCCGCCGTCTTCGCCGCGAATCTCCTGAACGTCCAATGCCTGTTGTACGGCATAGCTGTACGCGGTCAACGCATCGAGGTTGTCGCTGGCGACGCGCAGGCCATGCTCGGCAATCAGGAAAAACCAGTTGCCACCCCAGGCGATATCACCGACGACCTGACCGATCCCCGGCACCTGTAGAGCCACGGCTTTGCGATAACGATAGGCCGGCACGTTGCGCACGCTGACGGAATAATCCTCGTGCAGGGTTGCCTGCACCGTACCCACCGGCGTTTCGATGCTGTGCACGCCCGGTCCGATTTTGCCAAGGTGTGCCAGCGATGCCACCAGGCCGATGGTGCCATGGCCGCACATGCCGAGGTAACCGCTGTTGTTGAAGAAGATCACCCCGGCGCAGGCCGCAGGGTCGACCGGTTCGCACAGCAGTGCACCGACCAGCACATCGCTGCCCCGCGGTTCGAGCACACACGCAGCGCGCCAGTGGTCATGCTGTTCTGCCAGGCGCTGCCGGCGTTCGGCCATGCTACCGGTGCCCAGATCAGGAAAGCCGGCGGTCACCAGGCGGGTCGGTTCGCCGCCGGTGTGGGAGTCGATCACGGTGATGCGTTTCATGACAGGGCCACGTCCGTTCAGATGAGTGAACACAAGAGTGGCCCGCGTGAGGGCTTTCAGGCTTGAGGGTTTTATCCAGCGCCCATGACGAAATCGGCACAGTACTGCAGTTTGTCAGTGGTGGTGGGGCAGGTGCTCGAACAGGGTTTTGCAGACCCCGGCGATGTGTTCGTCCAGCAGCTTCACCGCCCGGTCGACGTCACCGGCGCGGCAGGCTTCGAGGATCTCCCGGTGTTCGTGATCGGCGCGCTCCTTGCCGGCGGAAAGGCTCATTTGCATGCGCAAGTAGCGTTCCAGCTTGTCATTGACCGAACGGATCAGGCTCACCAGAAATGGACGTTGCGCCGGCTCGTAGAGGCAGGCGTGCAGTTCCCAGTTGAGCTCGGCCCAGCGGCCCACGTCATCTTCGCCGACGAACTCCTGGCAGATGCGTTCGGCGCGGGCGAAGGTGTCTTCGGTCATGTTGGGAATGGCGAGGCGCAGGACTTTGTCTTCGAGCAACATGCGCACTTCGAACATCTGTGCCAGTTCGGCATCGGACACCCGCGTGACCATTGCCCCGCGATTGCGCTGGAACATCACCAGGCCTTCGGCCTCCAGTCGCTTGAGAGCCTCACGCACCGGGATCTTGCTGACGTTGAATTGCCGGGCGATATCGTCCTGGCGGATAGGCTCGTCCTCGGCGAAATGCCCGGCAACGATGGCGTCACGCAGGTGGCGGGTAATGATTTCCGAGGTCGAAGGCGCATTGCCCAGGTCTGGAGCATTGAATTTGGGTAGGTTCACGGCGGCAGTCGTTCGATTGAGTTGGAGATATGGTATACGAATTTCCAGCCGGAACTCACTGACCTGCGCGGCCAGGTCGAGCGACTGGGGGAGAACCTGCTTGCCTTGAGCAATCTGGAGTTCACGGCTGCGCAGTTGCGCCAATGGGTGAGGCCTGGGTTCTGCTCGTTTGGATCATTAAGTTGTCAGTTTCGGTCATTGAGCGGCCGGGGGAGTGCTCATAGTCTGTTGCACATGACAGAGGGGCGCCAAAGAGCGCCCACACTTTTTCCGTGATCGCTCGTTGTGGAGTTACCGATGACCGCCGCTCATTACCCGCACCTGTTGGCCCCGCTGGACCTGGGTTTTACCACGCTGCGCAACCGCACCCTGATGGGCTCGATGCACACCGGTCTTGAGGAAAAGCCCGGCGGCTTCGAACGCATGGCTGCCTACTTCGCCGAGCGTGCCCGTGGCGGTGTCGGCCTGATGGTGACGGGCGGTATCGGCCCGAACGACGAAGGGGGTGTGTATTCCGGCGCGGCCAAGCTGACCACTGAAGAAGAAGCGCTCAAACACCAGATCGTGACCCGCGCGGTGCACGAGGCGGGCGGCAAGATCTGCATGCAGATTCTTCATGCCGGTCGTTATGCCTACAGCCCGAAACAGGTTGCGCCGAGCGCCATTCAGGCGCCGATCAACCCGTTCAAGCCCAAGGAGCTGGACGAAGAAGGCATCGAGAAGCAGATCAACGATTTCGTTACCTGCTCGACCCTGGCGCAAAAAGCCGAGTACGACGGTGTCGAGATCATGGGGTCCGAAGGTTATTTCATTAACCAGTTCCTCGCGGCCCATACCAACCACCGCACGGACCGTTGGGGCGGCAGTTACGAAAACCGCATGCGCCTGCCGGTGGAAATCGTCCGCCGTGTACGTGAAGCGGTCGGTCCGAACTTCATCATTATTTTCCGCCTGTCGATGCTCGACCTGGTGGAGGGCGGCAGCACCTGGGAAGAAATCGTGACGCTGGCCAAGGCCATCGAGCAGGCCGGTGCAACCATCATCAACACCGGTATCGGCTGGCACGAAGCGCGGATTCCGACCATCGCCACCAAAGTGCCGCGCGGGGCATTCAGCAAAGTCACCGCCAAGCTGCGCGGCTCGGTGAGCATTCCGCTGATCACCACCAACCGCATCAACACCCCGGAAGTCGCCGAGCAGATTCTCGCCGAAGGCGATGCCGACATGGTCTCCATGGCGCGGCCGTTCCTCGCCGACCCTGACTTCGTCAACAAGGCCGCTGCCGGTCGTGCCGATGAAATCAACACCTGCATCGGTTGCAACCAGGCCTGCCTCGATCACACGTTTGGCGGCAAGTTGACCACGTGCCTGGTGAACCCGCGGGCCTGCCATGAGACCGAACTCAATTACCTGCCGGTGCAGCAGATCAAGAAGATCGCTGTGGTCGGTGCCGGCCCTGCGGGTCTGTCGGCTGCCACCGTGGCCGCCGAACGTGGCCATCAAGTGACGCTGTTCGATTCGGCCAGCGAAATCGGCGGCCAGTTCAACATCGCCAAGCGTGTGCCGGGCAAGGAAGAGTTCTTTGAAACCCTGCGTTACTTCAATCGCAAACTGCAAACCACCAACGTCGAGCTGTGCCTGAATACCCGCGTCGACGTGGCGAAACTGGTGGAAGGCGGTTACGACGAAATCATCCTCGCTACGGGCATCGCGCCTCGTACGCCGGCGATTCCGGGCGTCGAGAACGCCAAGGTGCTGAGCTACCTGGATGTCATCCTTGAGCGCAAACCGGTCGGCAAACGTGTTGCAGTGATCGGCGCGGGCGGTATCGGTTTTGACGTGTCGGAGTTCCTGGTGCATCAAGGCGTGGCCACCAGCCTGGATCGCGAAGCCTTCTGGAAAGAATGGGGTATCGACACGCATCTGGAAGCACGCGGCGGTGTGGCCGGCGTCAAGGCCGAAGTGCATGCACCGGCCCGCGAAGTGTTCCTGCTGCAACGCAAGAAAACCAAGGTCGGCGACGGCCTGGGCAAGACCACTGGCTGGATTCACCGCACCGGTCTGAAGAACAAGCAGGTGCAGATGCTCAACAGCGTCGAATACCTGAAGATCGATGACGAAGGCTTGCACATCCGCATTGGTGAAACCGGCGAACCGCAAGTGCTGGCGGTGGACAACATCGTGATCTGCGCCGGGCAGGATCCGTTGCGCGAGTTGCAGGACGGGTTGGTCGAGGCGGGGCAGAACGTGCACTTGATTGGCGGCGCGGACGTGGCGGCGGAGCTGGACGCGAAGCGGGCGATCAATCAGGGTTCGCGGTTGGCGGCTGAGTTGTAATTCGCAGGCTAAACGTGCCAATGGCCTTCGCGAGCAAGTCGAACCGTCGCACCGCCGCTCCCACATTTGATCTTCGGTGCAACATAGATCCAGTGTGGGAGCGGCGGTGCGACGGTTCGACTTGCTCGCGAAAGCGTCCTTTGAACGACTAGAATGCGGGCTCTTTATGAGCTCAATCAGGCGCCAATGCTTTTTCCTCCTTCCGACTGGCTCCCCGAAGCCCCCCTCAACCTCGTTAATCTCGACTGGCTCAAAAGCGCCGGCATCGAAGTCGCCATCCTGCGCCTCGACCAGATCGACCCGCTGATCAGTGGCAACAAATGGTTCAAGCTCATCGAACACCTCAAAGCCGCTGACCTTGCCGGTGCCAAAGGCATCATCAGCCTGGGCGGTGCTCACTCCAATCATCTGCATGCACTGGCGGCCGCCGGCAAACGCTTCGGGTTCAAAACGGTGGGTTTGCTGCGCGGTCATCCGCAAGACACGCCGACAGTGAACGACTTGCAGACCTTTGGCATGCAGTTGCACTGGCTGGGTTATGGCGGCTATCGCGCGCGGCACGAAGCGGGTTTTTGGGAACCCTGGCGGGCGCAGTATCCCGATCTGCTTCCGGTGCCCGAAGGTGGCGGCGGATTACCCGGCGCAAAGGGCTGCATGCCGTTGAAAACAATGGTCAGCGAGCAACTGAAGGGGCTGGGGTGGAGCGGTTTCGACGGCTGGTGGCTGGCCTGTGGAACCGGCACCACGCTGGCCGGCCTGGTGCTGGCCGAAGCGGGGCAGCGTCCGGTCTATGGTGCGTTGGCGGTACCCGACGATCATGGCGTGGCGCAGCAGGTTGAATCGATTGTGCGGGAGGCGGGATTGCAGAACACGGCGTATGAACTGATCAGCGCCAGTCGCGGCGGTTTCGCCAAGGTCGATCCCTTGTTGCTGGCGTTCATCGAGCAAACCGAACAGGCCGGCGGCATTCCCCTTGAGCCGCTGTACACCGGCAAGGCGCTGCTGGCGCTCAAGCATCAGGTCGAAGGCGGTCGGTTCGCGAAGGGCGCGCGCCTGATCTTCGTCCACACAGGGGGCTTGCAGGGCCTTCGAGGATTTTTATCGCCCCTCGTCCCCTTGTAGGAGCCGGCTTGCTGGCGATGAACGATGACGCGGTCCAACTGACAGACCGCGGCGTCTGAATCGCCAGCAAGCCGGCTCCTACAGGGGAGGCCGGTGTTTCAGGAATTGCGGCTGACGCGCTTGGGCATCATCCGCAACAAGGTGTTATCGCCCACCACATAGTGATGATAAATCCCCGCCACGGCATGCAGGCCGATCAGCCAGTAACCGATGGTGCCGCCGAGCTCATGCCAGCCTTCGATCTGCTTGGCCAACGCCTTGTCCTCCGAGATCAGCAGCGGCAGATCAAAGCCATAGAACATCACCTGATGACCCTTGGCGCTGGTGACCAGCCAACCCAGGATCGGCATCGCGATCATGAAAATGTAGAGCGCCCAGTGCATCAACCTGGCGAGGGTGGTTTGCCAGTGCGGTGAGGCGGGGAATATTTGCGGCGCCGGACCAAGGCTGCGGGCGAACAACCGGAACCAGACCAGCACGAATACCGTGAGCCCCAGCATGAAGTGCGACTCGGTGATCAGCGTTCGGCCGCCACTGCCCTTTGGGAAGATCCCGCGAAATTCGATGCAGGCGTACACCAGCGCCAGTAGGACCAGCATCAACCAGTGCAGCGTGATCGACACGGTGCTGTAGCGTGAATCGGAGTTTTTCCAGGGCATTCGGCGTTCCTCACAGGTCGGGTCGAGCCACCGTTCTTGGTCGACGGTGTGCTTAAACTGTAAGCCTGTTTCGCAAGGTTTGCCTCAAGCCATTGGCGGTTCAATGCTCTAAGTCAGGTGATTGAGCAAAAAACACAATTCCCCTTGTAGGAGCCGGCTTGCTGGCGATAGCGGTGTGTCAGCAACCTTTATGTGGGCTGACCCACCGCTATCGCCAGCAAGCCGGCTCCTGCAGGGGGAGGCGGGGGATCAGCAGGTCTGCGGCATTTCACCCTTGGCCAGACGCTGGTTGATGTCGGCGATCACTTCCGGCAAATCGGTGATGGTGTCGATCATGTAGTGCGGGCGCGAGCCTTCGAATAATGCGTGGATGCGCTTGCGCTCGCTGGCCAGTTGATCGCTGCCGAGGGCGCGATAACCTTCATAGTCCAGGCCCAGTGCGTTGCCCGAGCAGATCAGCGCCACGGTCCACATACCGGCGCGCCGGCCTTCGAGAATGCCCGGCACGGTGTCGTCGATCTTCACACACGCGGCGACATCGTCGATGCCCAGGGCGATGACGTTGGCCAGCGCCTGAGCCGGCCATGGGCGGCCGTTGGGCACTTCGTCTGTGGCGACCACATGGTCGGCGACGTAGCCGTTGGTGGCCGCCAGTTCGACCACTTTGTCCATGACCTGTTTCGGGTAGCCGGAGCAGGAGCCGATTTTGATTCCTTGTGCACGCAGGTTGGCGATGGTGTCCAGCGCGCCGGGAATCAGCGCCGAATGCTCGGCGATTTTCTCGATCTGCAGTGGCATGAAACGCTGATAAATGGCGGTGACGTCATCGTCGGTCGGCGTGCGACCGAAGGCCTTGCGATAACGTTCGGCGACGGCCGGCTGATCGCACAGGGTGCGGATGTGATTCCACTTGCCCATGCCCATCGGGCCACGGGCTTCTTCGATGGACACCTGGACGTCGAATTCGGCGAAGGCCTCGACAAAAATCTGCGTAGGGGCGAACGAGCCGAAGTCGACTACGGTGCCGGCCCAGTCGAGGATGGCGGCCTGGAGTTTGGTTGGGTTTGTGTAGTTCATGGTGATCAAGTCCTGTGGCAACTGATTAATGAGGAGCTGCTTTTGGTGGGAGCGGCGGTGCGACGATTCGACTTGCTCGCGAAGGCGGTGCAGCGAGCGACATTTATGTTGAATGTCAGTCCGCATTCGCGAGCAAGTCAAATCGTCGCACCGCCGCTCCCACAGGGGAAACCGGTGTGGTTTAGATCTCTAACACTTCCATCTCGCGCAGCACTTCGGCAATCGCCGCCACGGCCGCGTGCATCTCGGCCTGGTTGACGTGGCCGATGCAGCCGACGCGGAAGGTTTCGACCTGGGTCAATTTGCCGGGGTAGAGGATGAAACCCTTGGCCTTGACGCGTTCGTAGAACGCCTTGAACTGGTAGCGCGGGTCTTTCGGTGCGTGGAAAGTGACGATGATCGGCGCCTGGATCGCGGCGGGCAGGAAGCTGCGCAAACCCAGTTTGGCCATGTCATCGAGCAACACTTTGCAGTTGTCGGCGTAGCGCTGATGCCGCGCCGGCAAACCGCCTTCTTCGTTGTATTGCAGCAGGGCTTCGTGCAGCGCCGCGACTACGTGGGTCGGCGGGGTGAAGCGCCACTGACCGGTCTTGGCCATGTAGGTGTGCTGGTCAAAAAGGTCCATCGCCAGGGAGTGCGAATTACCCGCGGCGTTCGCCAGCGATTCTTTGCGAGCGAAGACGAAACCCATCCCCGGTACGCCTTCCAGGCATTTGCCCGAGGCCGCAATCAGCGCGTCGAACGGCACTTGTTGCGCATCCACCGGCAGCGCGCCGAAAGAACTCATGGCATCGATGATCAGGCGTTTGCCGTGTTGCGCAATGACCTGGGCGATTTCCGGTAGCGGGTTGAGGATGCCGGTGCTGGTTTCGCAGTGAATCAGCGCAACGTGGGTGATGCTGGCGTCGGCCCGCAGCAGACGGTCGACGTCGGCGGCGGTGGTCGGCTCGTCTTCGGCGGTTTCAAACGTGCTGAAGGAACGGCCGAGCACTTCGCAGATCTTCGCCAGGCGTTTGCCGTAGGCGCCGTTGATCAGCACCAGGACTTTGCCGTCGCGAGGCACCAGCGTGCCGATTGCCGCTTCGACCGCGAAGGTGCCGCTGCCTTGCAGGGGCACGCAGTGGTGACTGTCGCCGCCGTTGATGATCGCCAGCAATTGCTCGCAAAGGCTGGCGGTCAGTTGATTGAAGCGGTCATCCCATGAACCCCAGTCGACCATCATCGCCTGGCGGGTGCGGGCCGAAGTAGTCAACGGGCCGGGGGTGAGCAGGATGGGTTCGGCAGTACTCATTCTCGTGTCCTCGCAATCGATGGGATGAAGCTACGGGGCCTAAATTGCAATTTGCCGTGCTATCAATCAAATTGTTTGTTGTTATGCCAGTCATCAGTGAAGGTTATTCATGAACCTGTTCCAGCTCCGCGCGTTCGATGCGGTGGCCCGCGAGGGCAGCTTCACCCGTGCCGCCGCGCGGCTGTTCATCAGCCAGCCGGCGGTCACCGGGCACATCAAGGCGTTGGAGGAGCACTACCAGATCACCTTGCTGCGGAGAACGGCACGACGGGTAGAGCTGACGGAGGAGGGCACCAAACTCGCCGCGATCACACGAGCGATGTTCGGTCTGGCCGAAGAAGCGCAAGTGATGCTGGAGGCCAATCGGCAGTTGCTCACCGGGCGTCTGGAGGTGGCGGCGGACGGGCCGCACATGGTCATGCCGATGCTGGCCAGCCTGCGGGCGCGGTATCCGGGGATCACCGTGAACCTGCGCCTGGGCAATGCCCAGGAAACCCTCGCGGCGTTGTTGTCGGAGCATGCCGACGTGGCGGTGCTGACCGAGGTCGAGCCGCGCAAGGGTCTGCATTTGCAGGCACTGAGCGAGTCGCGGATTTGTGCGCTGGTGCCGGATAGTCATCCTTGGGCGCACCGTTCGAAGGGGGTGCCGCTCAAGGAGCTGGATCAGGTGATCATGGTGTTGCGCGAACCGAGTTCGATTACCCGACGCACGTTTGATGAGGCGTGTGCTCAGGCAAAGGTCAATCCGCGGGTGTTGCTGGAACTGGACAGTCGTGAGGCGGTGACCGAGGCCGTCGCGGCAGAGTTGGGGGTGGGGGTGGTGTCATCGGTGGAAGTCAGCCATGACCCACGGGTGGCGGCAGTGCCGATTATTGGTGAGGGATTGGTGAATCGACACATGATCGGGTGCATGGAGCGGCGGCGTGATTTGCGTTTGATTCAGGCGTTTTTCGAGTTGGCGCCCGGCCGATAGACCGAGGTGCGGCCTTCGCGAGCAAGCCCGCACACATTTTGACCGAGTCGCCTGGAACGACTCGGTCAAAATGTGGGAGCGGGCTTGCTCGCGAAGGGGCCGGACCTGCCTACACAAGACTCTCGCGCACCATCTCCAGAAACGTCGCCACCACTCGCCGCGAACTCTGCTCGCGCAAGCACACCAGCGTCTCCGTCAGCCGCCGTGTGCAATCGGTAATCGGCAATGCACACACCCGCGAATCCGCGCCGAACTCCGCGGCCGAGACCACGCCCACCCCGATCCCCACGACCACCGCCTCACGCGCCGCTTCCCGACCTTCAACCTGAATCGCCGGGCGAATCCGGAAACCGGCGCCGGCCATTTCCTCCTCCAGCGTCTGGCGCGTCACCGAGCCGATTTCCCGCAGCACCAGCGGCGTGTCGTCGAGGTCCGCGAGGCAGATCGACTCGCGGTCGGCCCACGGATGATTGCGCGAAACAAACGCCACCATCGGGTCGTTACGCAGCGCTACCGAGATCAATCGTTCATCGCTGACCTCACGCCCGAGCAACGCCAGGTCAGCCTGATAGTTGAAGAGCCGAAACAGCGATTCATCGGTGTTGCCGGTTTCGATTTTCACGCTGATGCCGGGGTAGCGCTCGCAGAACCGCGCGATCTGCGGCAGCACATGCACCGGCGCATCCACCGCCAGAATCAGGCTGCCGGTCTGCAACGCCTGGGAGTCCTGCAGCAGCTCCTGCGCCTCGGCCTCAATGACAAACAGCCGCTGGGTGATGCCGAGCAAGCGTTCGCCCAGATCGGTCAGGCGCACCGAACGTTTGTTGCGGTGGAACAGCAAAACACCGAAGCGTTCCTCAAGTTTGCGCACCTGATCGGAAATCGCCGGTTGCGTGAGGAAAAGCCGCTCGCCGGCTTTGGTGAAGCTTCCGTGTACAGCCACGGCGTGGAAGGCTTTGAGCTGGGCGTGGGAAACCGACATCGAAACCTCCAGTAACAAGCTGAGCTTATATTGGAAATACGATAAATCGATTTCACTTATTAATCAGTAATTGTTTTTATCGGCCTCAGTCGCGGTGACTGGTCAGTCGAACAGCCTCCGTGACCATGAGCCTGTGCGTGCAACTGCAGGACTCATCTGACCGGTATCGCCTCAGGGACGCAGCGATATCGCAGTGCTCAACAATAAAAAGACAGGCGTTATTTCTCAATTTCTGCCGGCACACTCACACCCTGAGGTCAGAACCACAATGAACAAGCACATCGGCACCATCAAGCGTTGGCGCGTGCAGATCTTCGCGATCACCTGGCTCGCTTATGCCGCTTTCTACTTCACCCGCAAAGCGTTTTCCGTGGCCAAACTGGGGATCGCCGAAGACCCCACGTTCACCCTCGACAAAATGGCCATGGCCAACCTCGATGCCATCTACCTCGCTGCTTACGCCCTCGGACAATTCACCTGGGGCATCCTTGCCGACCGCTTTGGCCCTCGGGTCGTGGTACTTGGCGGGTTGCTCATTTCCGCCGCCGCGGCGCTGGTGATGGGCAGCTTTGCCACGTTACCGATTTTCGCCACGTGCATGCTGATACAAGGCCTGGCCCAGTCCACCGGATGGTCGGGGTTGTGCAAGAACATCGGCAGTTTCTTCCCCGCCGAACAGCGCGGGCGGGTGCTCGGTTTATGGAGTTCCTGCTATGCCTTTGGCGGGCTCGTGGCTTCGCCGTTTGCCGGTTGGTGGGCGTACACGCTCATCGGCAGCTGGCATGCGGCGTTCATTTCCAGTGCGGCGGTGGTTGGGCTGGTCGCCGTGCTGTTTTTTATTTTTCAACGCAACAAACCCGAAGACGTCGGCTTGTCAGCGGTGGAGCCTGAGCCCGAGCTGACCGCCGATGAGGCGTACGCTCAAAGCAAGATCAGCGTGCTGGAACCGCTGAAGGAAATCCTGCGCAACCGCACGGTGCTGATTCTCGGGCTCGCGTATTTCCTGCTGAAACCGGCGCGCTACGCGATTTTGCTGTGGGGCCCGGTCATCGTTTTCGAGCAGATGCCGACGGTGGGTAAAGTCGGTGCGGCGATTATCCCGACAGCGTTCGAACTGGCCGGGCTGCTTGGGCCGATCCTGCTGGGGCTGGCCTCGGACAAATTGTTCGGCGCCCGGCGCATGCCGGCCTGTGTGATCAGTTTGCTCGCGCTGACCGTTTCCCTGGCGCTGTTCATGGGCGCCTTGCACACCGGCAGTGTGATGCTGGTGGTGGCGTTGTTGTTCGTCATGGGCCTGACCCTGTACGGGCCGGATTCGATGATCAGCGGCGCAGCGGCCATCGATTTCGGCACTGCCAAGGCCGGCGCAACGTCGGCGGGCTTCGTCAACGGTTGCGGCTCGGTCGGGGCGATTCTCGGCGGCTTGCTGCCGGGCTACTTCGACTCGGTCACCGTGTTCATTATCTTCGCCGGCTGCGCGCTGTTTTCAGCGCTGGTGCTGATCCCCTATTGGAACAGCCGTCCGGCTAGCCTGCGGGCCGAGAGTGCATTCGTGCCTAACCGGCCGATGAGCGTCAAACCCCTGCGTACCTGAGGAAATACCGATGAGACCTTTCTGGCTGGAACAGGCGCTGGCGGCCGAGTCGTGCGCGCCGTGCGAACCCTTGGTGGGCGACACCCGCGCCGATGTGTGCATCGTCGGTGGTGGCTACACCGGGTTGTGGACCTCGATCATGCTCAAGGAGCAGAACCCTGAACTGGACGTGTTGCTGATCGAGGCGGACATCTGCGGGGCCGGCGCCAGTGGCCGCAATGGCGGTTGTGCACTGTCGTGGTCGGCCAAGTATTTCACCCTGGAAAGGTTGTTCGGCGTCGAAGAGGCGGTGCGTCTGGTCAAGGAGTCCGAGCGCAGCATCTACGCGATCGGCACCTTCTGCGAACAGTACGGCGTGGACGCCGATTACCGCCTCGACGGCACGCTCTACACCGCGACCAACCGTGCGCAATGCGGTTCGACCGACGCGGTGATCGCGGCGCTCGAACGCAAGGGTATCAACTCTTTCACTCAACGGCCGGTCGCGGATGTACAACGCATGGCCGGCTCAAGCAAACACCTGGAAGGCTGGTTTTCACCGGCCGCTGCGAGCGTGCAGCCAGGCAAACTCGTGCGCGGTCTGCGCCGGGTTGCGTTGCAGTCGGGTGTGAGGATTTATGAAAACACGGCGATGACCGGACTGGAGGAGGGCAAGCCCGCGGGCATTCACACCCCCAACGGCACTGTCCGCGCAGATCGGGTCGTATTGGCGATGAACGCGTGGATGGCCCGCGCATTTCCTCAGTTCGAACGCAGTGTGGCGATTGTCTCCAGCGACATGCTGATCACCGAACCACGGCCGGATCTGCTCGACGAAATCGGCTTGACCAGCGGCGTCACGGTGCTCGATTCGCGAATTTTCGTGCACTACTACCACAACACCCCGGACGGCCGGATCATGCTCGGCAAGGGCGGCAACACGTTCGCCTACGGTGGGCGGATGCTGCCGGTGTTCGATCAGCCGTCGCCCTATGCCGGTTTGTTGAAGCACAGCCTGGGCGAGTTCTTTCCGGCGTTTGCCGAGGTCAAGGTCGAGGCTACCTGGAACGGTCCGTCGGATCGCTCGGTCACGGGGCTGCCGTTCTTCGGCCAGATGAGTGCCCACGGTAATGTATTTTACGGGTTCGGTTATTCCGGCAGCGGCGTCGGACCGTGCCATATGGGCGGGCAGATTCTCGCTTCGATGGTCCAGGGGCTGGACAACGCCTGGACCCGTTCGCCGCTGGTCAACGGTCCTTTGGGCTTCTTTCCGCCGGAGCCGATTCGTTACCTGGGCTCGCTGATGGTGCGCAACGCCATCCGCCGCAAGGAGCGCGCCGAGGATCACGGGCGCCGACCACGGCATCTGGATGTCCGTCTGGCGAAATTCGCGGCGGCGGCCGGCAAGGCAGACAAAGGCTGATCAGGTTTTCCGGTTCACCAGCCAGTCAAACAGCAGGCGGTCATCGCCCTTGGGTTGCGGCGCGGGGTGAGGCGCTGGCGGGCTGCTCGCGGTGGCGTACAACACGGGGCGGTCCGGATCGCTGTCGAGAAAACTGATGAGCACGTCGGTTCCGGCGACCGGCAGCCTGGACGGATCGATCCGGCCATCCGGGGCAACGACGACCACCGGCAGCCAGAATCCGCTGGACTCGTCCTCCTCGGTCTGCGGGGTTGGCCATAACCTGACTTTTATCCGGCCTTGCTCATCCAGCTCTGCAGGCTGGCCGAGCGGGCCCAGCACCCGGGCCGACTGAAAACCCGGAATGTTGGGTCTGGCCTGTGCGAGTGCGGGCCGGAATACCGTTGACCATGGAATGGCGGTGAACTGATTGCTGTAACGCTGCACCCCGTCGGTTACGTTGCGCTCGAGAATCGACGGCTGCCGACCCTGATGTCGGATTTCGGTCAGTAGCCATTGATCGTTGAAATTCGGTAGCGGATGTTCCGACACTTGTACGATGCGTCCGCTGTGCAATGCGCTCTGATTGCTTTGACCCTGCATTTGCCCATGGCGGCAGCGCAGGCGTTCCAGTGTCCGGCGGCTGAGCTGGTCGCGCTCGAGCGGTTGTGGGGAAGGGCGCGTGGTGAGTGGGGGCGAGGTGTGGCGCTGGAACAACTCATTGATCACCGGCCCGTTTACGGCAGCAGCCTCATCGCCGTGAAACGGCATGAGCAGCGGTTCTTGAGGGAAACTGAGGCTGTCGTCCGCCAGCACCAGCACATGGCCGTCGCGCTGATGTTCGAAGTGATAGTGAATGCCTTCTTCTTCGCAGAGTCGTTGCAGAAAAGTCAGGTCCGTTTCATCAAACTGAATGCACAGCGGCTTGGCGGGATAGCGCCCGTTCGGCAGTTCAAAGCGGTAGCTGTCTTCTGGCAGCCCGTTTTCTTCGAGCAACCGGCGCAGGATGGTGGGCACATCGAGCTGATGAAACACTCGGCGTGAACGCTGTCGATCGAGGTTTTGCAGCCAGGGCACCAACGCCAGCCTGTAGCCGACCCGGTGCAGGTCGCGATGTTCGCGGGTGGCGCAGTGGATGATGCCGTGAACGCCCCGGCCTTGCGCCAGGCTGAGGAACACCGGTTGTTGCAGCAGGCGATCCAGGCTCATGGCCGGCGCCAGGCTGATCACCTCGATGTCGAATCGGTAAGGCTGGTTGAGGGCTTCAAGGCCATTGAACTGCACCACCTGCAAACTCAAATTGCCGTTCAGCAGGGTCAGGGTGAAGGGACTTTCCTTGTCGTTGTGCATCGAGCGCGCTTCTGCCAGGGAGTACGGGCGCAGAGGGTACGAAACCGTGGCTCCTTATGGTCACCGCAAAGCGACGTTTCAGAATCGCCCTACAACTCGCGGTGAAGATGTCGATTCGACAGGATGGATTTTTTGGTCGATTGCCAACTTTAGGCCGTATAAACTTGCACAAAGCGTCGGCCAATAGATGTCTCGGCGCCACAGATAAGAGAGTGAGAGTGAGTAATGGGCGCACAGTGGAAGGTTAAACACAAAGAAGCGGCAGCCAATGCCAAGGGCAAGATCTTCGGCAAACTGGTGAAAGAAATCACCATCGCTGCGCGCAACGGTGCCGATACCGCCACCAACGCACACCTGCGTCTGGTGGTCGAACAGGCGAAAAAGGCTTCGATGCCCCGCGAAACCCTGGAACGTGCGATCAAGAAAGGCTCCGGCCAGCTCGGCGAAACCGTGCAATACCATCGCGTGACCTACGAAGGGTTCGCGCCGCACCAGGTGCCGCTGATCGTTGAATGCGTGACCGACAACATCAACCGCACCGTCGCGGAAATCCGCGTCGCGTTCCGCAAGGGCCAATTGGGTGCGTCCGGTTCCGTTGCCTGGGACTTCGACCATGTGGGCATGATCGAGGCGTCTCCGGACAGCCCGGATGCCGATCCGGAAATGGCCGCTATCGAAGCGGGCGCACAGGATTTCGAACCGGCCGAGGACGGCGCCACGCTGTTCATCACCGAAGCGACCGACCTGGATTCGGTACAGAAAGCCTTGCCTGAGCAGGGTTTCACCGTGTTGTCGGCGAAGCTGGGTTACAAGCCGAAGAACCCGGTCAGCGGCCTGAGCGACGAGCAGATGGCTGAGGTTGAAGCCTTCCTTGAAGGCCTCGATAACCACGATGATGTGCAGGACATGTTTGTCGGGTTGGCGGGTTAAATCATTGTGTCATTGACGGTTCTGTCGATTGACTGACCGTCTTCGCGAGCAAGCCCGCTCCCACATTGGTTTTGTGTCGTACGCATAACGTGTGACCGACATAGAATCCCTGTGGGAGCGGGCTTGCTCGCGAATGACCGCGCAGCGGTCACCGGCTGTCCAACTCCCGCACAATCTCGCTGAACCCCGGCCGCGCCAGCACATCCGGCTGACAGCAGCGCTGCTGCAAATCCTCCAGATACACACGCCCCTCATCGCTCAACCCCGAGTCGATCCGCTCCAGCAATTCCCCCAATAGAACGCCAAACGCACGCACCTCGATCCGTTGCAATGCGCGGCTTTCAAGGCTGTCCTGCGTCGAGTGGAAAGACGCTGCGCCAAAGTCCCCCAACAGGCAATCACCGTGCTCGTTCCACAGAATGTTGTGGCCATAGAGGTCGCCGTGGGTGATGCCCTGACGGTGCAGATGCTCGGCCACCGACGCGATGCCACAGGCAATTCGCAAGGCCACGCCAGCGCTGAAACGGGTGTCGCTGGCGTAGACATCACGGCTGCAGGACGCCAGGCTCGGCAACCCGGCGAGGTTGCGATAACTCGGTTCGATCAGCTCCATGACCAGCCCGGCCTGCGCCTGCGGGTGCTCGATGATCCGTCCTTCGACCCGGATCAGGTTAGGGTGAAGGCCGGCGGTCATGCAGGCATTCATTTCGTGCAGCGGCGAGCCATCGCTGGTCATTTCGCCCTTGTAGAGTTTGACCGCGACCGGCGTTGCCTGCTTCCACAACGCCTGATGAATGACCCCGGAAGCGCCTTCGCCCAATTGTTGTTCCAGACTGAGCTGCGACCAGGGGATCGTCGGCGTGGCCTCGAGCGCGGCCGCATCCGCCTCTGTTTCCAACGGATTACCGGCGTAGGCCAGCCAGGTCAGGCTTGGCAGGGTCAGCAGCCATTCCGGCAGTTCGGTCAACTGGTTGGCGGCGATGCGGGTCAGCTCCAGGCGATGGCAATTGCTCAGGCTCTCGGGCAAGCGCTGCAGACGGTTACCGGCCAGCATCAGTTTTTGCAGGTGCGGGCGCTCACCCAGTTCGGTAGGCAGTTCGCTGATGCGGTTGTCAGTGAGGATCAGCCAGCGCAACAGCGGTGGCAGCGCAGCGCCCGGAATGGTTTCGATGCGGTTGGACTTGAACCCGAGCATGGTCAGGGCGGCGCACTGGCCAAGGCAGGCGGGCAGTTCGCTGAAATGGTTGCGGTCGCAGAACAACACGCGCAAACGGGTCAGGCGGTGAAAGTCGTCCGGCAGGCTGCTCAAGGCGTTGCCGCTGAGGTTGAGCACCTCGAGCGAGTCCGCCAGGTCGAGGATTTCCCGTGGGAACTCCGTCAGGCCTGCGGCCAGGTCCAGGCGAGTGGAGCCAGCCAGCAGGCCGGCGCGCAGTTGCGCAAGGGTATCCATGAACAGATTCGCTATTGATCGAGGGTAGGGCGCGGGGGCCTGAAAAAGGGCGACATGATAGCGGGAAAACTCTGGTGACTGTCAGACCGCAATCGCGAGCAAGCCCGCTCCCACATTGGTCCTGCGTACACAGGTCAAATGTGGGAGCGGGCTTGCTCGCGATGGCGGCAGGTGTCGCGCCGCCACCCTTGTGGTCAGACCGACTCCCGGACCTCCACCAACTGCCCCAACCGGCTGCGAGTGCGCGCCAGATCAATGGCATCGCCGCCCAGGTTCTCGCTTAACGACCGCTGGCCCAGCAGGATCAGGTGCTTGTCCTGGTCGTACAAAACGTCCACCAGATTGATGAAGCGCTGCTGTGCGGCGATCGAGCAGTCGGCGAGGTTGGGCAGTTTGTCGATGATCCAGTGATCGAATCGCCGGCACAGTTCCAGGTAATCCATGACAGCAGTGGGGTGGTCGCACAGGTCGGCGAAGGTGAAGCCGATGGTTCGTCCTTCGCAGTAGCGGGCAGGAAGATGCCGGGTGCCGACGGGCAGCGCGATGGTTGGCGCGTCGGGTTCGGGCAGGTTCAATGCCTGACGCTGCGCCACGGTGGCTGGCCATACATAGTGGCCCTGGGTAAACAGTTGCTGGGCGTGGGTTCTCGCCTGGCTGCGGTAATCATGAGGGCCGCCGACTTCCATCACTTGCATGCGGGCGTTGATCAGGTCGATCACCGGTTTGAAACGCGCGTGGTAGAGCGGGTTTGGCAGCAAGCCTTCGGGCGGGTAATTCGACGTGACCAGCAGCAGGATGCCGCGGCGGAACAGGGCCTTGAACAGCCGCGCAATGAGCATTGCATCGCCGATGTCATGGACGTGAAACTCGTCGAAGCACAGCACCCGGCAATCGCTCAGCAGTTCGTCCAGCGTCGTCGTCAGCGCATCAGGATGGTCGCGATGGCTGAACATGCCCTGGTGCAGTCGGGCGAAAAATTCATGAAAGTGCAGGCGCTGTTTTTCCGCGATCGGCAGCGCCTGGAAAAAGCCGTCGAGCAACCAGCTCTTGCCCCGACCGACGGCGCCATGCAGGTAAAGACCCGGCAGTGGTTTCGCCGACGGGCCAAGCAGCGCTGTAGCGTGCTGCGCCATGCAGTCGATCACGCGCTGTTGGCTATGGCTGAGTGTGTAACCCTGGGAATGGGCCTTGTGGCGAAAGTAGTCGTGGACGGCGCGTCCCGTCGCGGAATGACTGGCGGAGGCGATCGAGACCTTGCCGAAGAGACGGCGCAGCGCGGGCCAGCGTGGTGTGAATCGCGAACGGTCAGGCGGTCGAACGGCCACTGGCATCACCCCGTTATCGTCAGGCAGGCTCCCCGAGCTGCGGCGGCGTAGTGTAACCAATACCGGAAATTTGCTGCCAGTTGTGTAGACAAGTGCGGGAAGCAACTGGCCAGTGTGGTGCTGGAGGTGGGGTGTTAACGCGAAACCTGTGGGAGCGGGCTTGCTCGCGAAGGCGGTGTGTCAGTCGGTAATGATGTGGCTGACACACCGCTTTCGCGAGCGAGTCGAATCGTCGCACCGCCGCTCCCACAGGGTTTTGTTGCGTTTGCTCTACCGGAGAACTACCGCTCGATACTGCGATTCCACCGCGCATTCCACGCCGGGCGCTGTTCGTTGACCTGGTCCCAGTCGATTGCAATAGCCGTTTGCAGGTACTGCTTCATCGCCTCGACCTGACCGCGCGTCTTGTCGGTGGTCGGGGTGTTCGGGTTGGACGGGATCTGATCGCCATCTTCAAGTGCAGCGGCTTGCGCCTCGGGGGTCAGCAGAAACGCGGCGAGTTTCTGCGCCAGTTCCGGTTGGGTGTTGTTGGCGATGGCACATTCGGCGACGTTGAGTACCACCGCGCCTTCTTTCGGTTGTGCGTACTCGACCGGCATGCCTTTGAGTTTCAGGGCCGTCACCTGAGTCGGTGTCAGCGGGAACAGCGCCGCTTCGTCGGTCTGGAGCATTTCGGAAATCTTCGCCGAGCTTGGAATGTATTCCAGCACGTTGCGCCCGATGGTGTTCGGCCAGGCCTTGAACCCCGGTTCGACGTCGGTTTCGCTGCCGCCCTGAATCCGGTTGAACATCAGGAAACCGTGCAGGCCGAAGGTCGAAGAGGCCATCGACTGAAACACCAGCTTGTCCTTGAAGCGCGGGTCGGCCATGTCCATCCACGAGGTCGGCGCAGCCCAGCCTTTTTCCTTGAACAGTCGCGTGTTGTACGCCAGACCTGTGACGCCGAGGCTGACTGCCACGGCCTGGTCCTTGATGCGGCCCTTGGCCGGAATCTGCGCCAGGGTCGGGCTGTCCTCGAGTTTGTCGCACAGGCCCATGGCGATGGCGCGGTACATGATGCCGTCGTCGAGGAACATCACGTGCATCTGCGGGTTGCCTTTGCTGGCCTGGACCTTGGCCAGGATATCGGCAGAGGTGCCGGGCACAATCACCACCTTGACGTTGTAGGCTTTCTCGAAAACCGGCAGCACCTTGTCGGCGTAGAGCCGCTCCATGGTCCCGCCGTTCATGCCGAGGTAAAGCGTCGGCTCGGCCTGGGCCTGGGTGACCGTGAGCAGGGCGCTCAGGCACGAAAGTCCGAGCAGTGCAGTGCGTTTGACGTTATTCATTGGCGCGACCTTCCTCTATCAAGCAACGGAGATGGAGTGAAACCGGGTGATGGAAAACGCATCCAGCGACGTGGTTGAGGCGCCGCTGCAGATGATCTCGGCGAGCGCCTGGCCCACCGCAGGACCGATCTGAAAACCTGCGCCGGCAAAGCCGAACGCATGCAACAGACCGGGTTGAGTGCCACTGTGACCGATCACCGGCTGGCGATCGGGCAAGTAACCTTCGGTGCCGCTCCAGGTACGAATCGCCTGGGCGCCTTCAAGAAACGGGTAGAGCTCGACGGCCTGGCGCAGGATCTCGATCACGGCGTGCTGACCGGGGCGGGCGCGGGCGTCGTCGAGGGCAAAACCCTGACCGCCGCCCAACACACAATTGCCGCGCGCGACCTGGCGCGCATAGATGCCACCGCCCTCGACACCGGTGCTCGCGTTCATCACCCACGGCAACGGCTCGGTGACCAGCATCGCCGGGTGCCCGGCGTGCATCGGCACGGGTTCACCGAATTGCCCGGCCAGTTTTCCCGCCCACGCGCCCGCGCAGTTCAATACCCAGGGGGCCCGCAGTTCGAGACCGCTTTGAGTGCTGACGCGAAAGCGCTGGCCGTCGTGCTCCACCGCGCCCACCGCGCATTGTTCATGGACCTGCGCGCCATGGTGTCGGGCTGCACGGGCAAATGCCGGAGATACCAGGCGCGGGTTGGCGTGGCCGTCATCCGGACAAAATGAAGCGCCGACCGCCACCTCGCCGACCCACGGAAAACGCGCGCGTAACTCACTGCGTTCGAGCACCTGCAAATCGAGGCCAAAGCCCTGACTGCTGGCGGCGTAGTCCTGTAATGCACGGAGGTCGTTGAGGCTGCGCGCCAGTTTCAAGTGGCCGCTGCGCTGGTACTCGCCGTCGATGCCGATCAACTGCGGCAACCGGCCCCAGATCTCGTGGGCCCGTTGCGACAGCGGCAGTTGCGACAGCGGCCGACCCTGACGGCGCACGCCGCCATAGTTCACGCCGCTGGAATGCGAGCCACAAAAATCCCGCTCCAGCAGCGCCACGCGACGACCCGCCTGGCTCAGAAACAGCGCGGCGGAAGCACCGACAATGCCGCCGCCAATGATCACTGCATCGACTTCGATCATGGCTCGATCTCCAGACCAAACGGCAACGGTTTGATTGGCGCCTGCGCCCGCAGTCGACCGATGTCGGACACCGCCCGCTGACTTTCGCAGGCGATGATTTCCGCGGCCGCGGCACCACACATCCGACCCTGGCAGCGGCCCATGCCGACCCGGCAATGGGCCTTGACCCGATTGATTTCCCAATGGCCTTCACGCACCACTTCGCGGATGTCACCGGCGCGCACTTCTTCGCAGCGGCAGATCATCACGTCGTCAGCGGTATCGGTCGCCCAGTTTTCCGGGAATACGAAAGCGCGTTCCAGGCCATGTCGAAAGGTATCGATCCGTCCAAGTGCCTGCTCCAATTGCACGCCACGCTGCGGCGCGATCGGGTAATCGTTGTCTTCGAGCAAGGCGAGGGCAGCCCGTTCGCCGGCGATTTCCGCCGCGTCGGCGCCCGTGATGCCGGCACCGTCACCCGCCAGATAAACTTCGGCGACGCTGCTGCGACCGGCGCTGTCGCGTTGCGGCAGCCAGGCGCGGTTGAGCGGGTTCCAGGCGAATGCGCAGCCGAGCAAATCAGCGAGTTGGGTTTCGCTGCGCAGACCGTGGGCGAAGGCCACTGCATCACAGTCCAGCGTATGTTTGCCGCTGGAGTTGGACCAGTTCAGCGACTGCACCCGTTGTTCGCCGTTGATGTGTTTCAAGGTTGCGCCCTGATGCACCGGGATGCCGTGAGCGGTCAGCCAGCTGCGGTAGTAAATGCCTTTGGCCAATGTCGCCGGTTGCGACAGCAGGCCGGGCAGGGCGCGGGCCTGAGCGCTGAACGGTGAACTGTCGAGTACCGCCACCACCTTCGCGCCGGCCTTGGCGTATTGATACGCAACCAGGTACAGCAAGGGGCCGCTGCCGGCGAACACCACCCGCTCACCGATGGCGCAGCCCTGGAATTTCAGGGCGATTTGCGCGGCGCCGAGGCTATAGACACCTGGCAACGTCCAGCCCGGCACCGGCAAAACCCGGTCGGTGGCGCCCGTGGCGACGATCACCCGAGAGAATTCCAGTCGTGCGGCGCGACCCTCGTGCAAGGTGTCGAGTGCACCGTCTTCGGCGTTCCACACCAGGGTGTCGGGACGGTAATCGAGTTGCTCGCGCAACTCATCAATCGTTTGATGCAACGCGTTCGCCTTGCGCGCTTCGAAGCCATACAGCTTGACCGCCGAGCGTTTGAAATTCACCGGCTGACGCCGATAAATCTGCCCGCCGCCGCGTGCGGCTTCGTCCAGCAGGATCGGGCGCACACCATGCGCCACCAGCGTCTGCGCCGCACGAATCCCGGCCGGCCCGGCACCGATGATCACGACAGACTTCATACCCACCGCCCCCCTGTGGGAGCCAGCCTGCTGGCGATGACGGTGGCACAGTCAAAAATGATGGTGGCTGACACTCCGTAATCGCGAGCAAGCCCGCTCCCACATTCGATTGAGGTCGCGCCCGGATTTTGTGACCACCGCCCAACCCCTGTGGGAGCGGGCTTGCTCGCGATGAGGCCGGCACATCCAACAAATGCGCTGGCAGACAGACCGCCATCGCGAGCAAGCCCGCTCCCACATTCGATTGAGGTCACGCCCGGATTTTGTGATCGCCGCCCAACTCCTGTGGGAGCGGGCTTGCTCGCGATGAGGCCGGCACATTCAACAAATGCGCTGGCAGACAGACCGCCATCGCGAGCAAGCCCGCTCCCACATTCGATTGAGGTCACGCCCGGATTTTGTGACCGCCGCCCGCTCCCACAGGGGATAGCGTCTCGGCAGATAGAAAAGGTGTTCATAGGGTGCGCCCCGGTTCGCGGCTGATGTGTTGGCCGGCTTCTAGCAACGTCGAACACGCGCGCACCCGCCGGCCATCGCCCAGTCGAACCCAGCAGTCCTGGCACGCCCCCATCAAACAAAATCCGGCGCGAGGTTCGGCGCTGAAATCGCTGCCGCGCAAATGCTCGCTGCAGGTCAGCACCGCAGTCAGCACGGTGTCGCCGAGCAGCCCGCTGGCCGGTTGGCCGTCGAGGGTAAAGTCCAGGGCCGGGCGGTCGCCTTCGGCCAGTCGTTTCAGCAGAGCCATGGCGCCCTCATTGTTTACCCACCAGAACCCGATCCAGGCCGTACACCCGGTCGAGCAGAATCATGGTCAGCGCGGTCAGCGCAATCACCAGGGCCGACACCGCCGCCATCATCGGATCGATGGATTCGGTGGCGTACACGTACATGCGCACCGGCAAGGTTTGCGTGGCCGGCGAAGTGACGAAGATCGACAGCGTGACCTCGTCGAAACTGTTGATGAACGCCAGCAGCCAGCCACCGGCGACCCCCGGCAGAATCATCGGCAAGGTGATCTGGCGGAACAGCGTAAAGCGCCCGGCACCCAGCGACTGCGCGGCGTGTTCGGCGCTGCGATCCAGGCCGATGGCCGACGCCAGCACCAGACGCAGCACATACGGCGTGATCACCAGCACGTGGGCGAAAATCAGCCAGGCGAAGCTGCCGTTGACGCCCATCAGCGCAAACAATCGCAGCAACGCCACACCCAGCACCAAGTGCGGAATGATGATCGGCGACAGGAACAGCCCGTTGAAAAAGTCCCGTCCGGGAAACTCGAAACGGGTGATCGCCAGCGCTGCCGGTACCGCAATCAGCGTCGCCAGACTGGCCGCGCAGAACGCCAGGATCAGGCTGTTGTAGAACGCATCGACAAAGTCGGCACGCTCGAATACCGCGCGGAACCAGCGCAGGGAAAACTCCGTGGTCGGCAGGCTCAAGGTGTTTTCCGGGGTGAACGCCACGAGGCAGACCACCACCAGCGGCGCCAACATGAACACCACCACCAGGGTATGGAACAGCAGGGCGAAAGGACCGTTCTTGGACATGACGAGTTATCCCAATGACTTCTTGTAGCGGCCTTCGATCATCCGGTTCCACGACAGCATGATCAGCAGGTTGAGCAACAGCAGCGCGACGGCGATGGCCGCGCCCATCGGCCAGTTGAGCTCCGACAGGTACTGGTCGTAGATCAGCGTGGCGACCATCTTGATGCGGCGCCCGCCGAGCAGGCCGGGAATGGCGAAGGAGCTGGCGGCGAGGCCAAACACAATCAAGGTGCCGGACAGCACGCCGGGCATGATTTGCGGCAGCACCACTTTGCGCATCACCGTGAGGTGACTGGCGCCCAGGGACAATGCGGCTTGCTCGGCGGCGGGGTCGAGCTTCTGCAGCGAGGTCCAGACCGGAATGATCATGAACGGCAGCATCACGTGGACCAGTGCAATCACCACCGCGAACGGTGTGTAGAGCAGCTTCACCGGCGAGCCACCCAAGGCCTGCAGGGTCTGGTTGACCAGGCCGTCGGCGCCGAGCAACAGGCTCCAGCCGAAGGCGCGTACGACCACTGAAATCAGCAACGGCGTGAGGATCAGAATCAGGAAAATCGAGCGCCATGGCGCGCCCATGCGGCTGAGTATGTAAGCCTCGGGTACGCCGATCACCACGCAGAGCAGGGTGGTCACGGCACTGATCCAGAAGGTGCGCAGAAAGATTTCGTAGAAGTACGGGTCACCCAGCAGGCTGCTGTAATGGTCGACGGTGTAGGCATCACCGTTGATGCCCGAGCTGTAGTCGAAAACGTTGAACGACAACACCAGCGTCAGCAGCAGCGGGACCACCAGCAGGCTGACGTACAACGCCAGCGCCGGTGCCGACAATAGGTAACCCTGGCGTCCCTGGCGAAGTGCGACGAGCGTACTCATGCCGACACCTCGTCGACACTCAGCACCCGCAGCAGCGCCGCGTCCCAGTCGAGGCCGACGGCCGTGCCTTCGTTCATCGGCGCCGAGCCATCGTTGCGGCGCACTACGCAGAGTTCGCCCAGGGTCGTGGAGACGCCGTAGAGCCACTGGCTGCCGAGAAAGAAGCGGCTGACGATCCTGCCTTGCAGACGGCCGTGATCTTTTTCCCGCAGATCGATTTTTTCCGGGCGCAGGCTGAGGGTCAGCTCACCGCCGCTGCGCACTTGGACCACGCCCGCACTGTCACGCTCGCCGGGCAGCAGATTGGCCTTGCCGACGAAGCCGGAAATGAATTCGGTGCGCGGGTGTTCGTAAAGGGTGTAGGGCGCGTCGATCTGCGTGATGCGCCCGGCCTGCATCACCACCACGCGGTCGCTGATAGACAGCGCTTCGGATTGGTCGTGGGTGACCATCAACGTGGTGATCCCGACTTCGCGCTGGATGCGGCGGATCTCGAACTGCATCTCTTCGCGCAGGTTGGCGTCGAGGTTGGACAGCGGCTCGTCGAGCAGCAGCACCGGCGGCTCGATCACCAGCGCTCGGGCCAGGGCAACACGCTGGCGTTGACCGCCGGACAGTTCTCGTGGGTAACGCTCGGCGTGCTGATCCAGGCGCACCAGTTTCAGCACCCGATCCACGCGTTGCTGCAGTTCGCCGCTGGGCACCTTGCGCATGCGTAGGCCGAAGGCGACGTTGTCCTTGACGGTCATGTGCGGGAACAGCGCATAACTCTGGAACACCACGCCCAAGCCACGGCTGGCGGGTTTGGCGTGGGTGATGTCGCGACCGTTCAGCAGAATGCGTCCGCTGGTGACTTCGACGAAGCCGGCGATCATTTGCAGGGTGGTGGTTTTGCCGCAGCCGGAGGGGCCGAGCAGGGAAACGAACTCACCTTTCTCGACCGAGAGGTTAGTGGCCACGACGGCATCGATCTCGCCGTAACGTTTGCCGAGTCCTTCAAGTTGCACAAAAGCCATAACTGCGCTCCACCTGAGATTGTTATGCGCGGCCTGAGGTCGCGCTTTTTTGTATGGGCAGATACGAAAGGTGTTGCTGGGTGCGTTGGCGCTCGACGTGGGTCGGCTGCCGCTATTGTTCGAATCGCCCCTGTGGACGCAGATTAGGACGAAGACTAGGATGGGCTCAATGGCCTATTTCACTGAATCGATGGTTATTTTCAGTTTCATTCAGTGAGTAAATTAATCCTCGAGAAATGACATGACTGATTCCATTGAGCGGAATGAAAATAAAAATGAAGTCGGCGTCGGTGCCGTCTCAAGACTGTTCGCCGTGTTGCGCACGTTGGGTGACACCGTCGAGGGCGGCGAGCGGGTGACGCAACTGGCCCAGCGCATCGGTCTGTCGCAACCGACCACACACCGTTTGCTGCGCAGCCTGATGGACGAGGGGATGGTCGAGCAGGACGTGCGCAGCAAACGCTATCGTCTGAGCCTGGATTTTTTTGCGCTGGCGGCGCGCGCCGGCAACACCGGAAACCTGCGGGAGCTGGTGCGGCCGTCGTTGCTGCGACTCTCGGCCTCATTGGGGGATTCGTTGTTTTTGCTGGCGCGCAGTGGTTTTGACGCGATCTGCCTGGATCGCAGTGAAGGGCCGTTTCCTATCCGTACGTTTACCGGCGACATCGGCGGGCGGGTGGCGCTGGGGGTGGGCCAGGGCAGCCTGGCGATCCTGGCATTCCTGCCGGAAGAGGAACGCGACACAGTGATTCATTACAACTTGCCGCGGCTGAAGGATTTTCACCTGTATGACGAGGTGTTCCTGCGTTCGGAAGTCGAGAACGTGCGCGCCCTCGGTTACGCCGGGCGCAACACTGGCGTGTTGCAGGGCATGGCCGGCGTGGCGGTGCCGATTCTTGATCGTGAAGGGCGTGCGGTGGCGGCGTTGAGTGTCGCCACCGTGAGTGATCGGCTGGGGCCGGATCGCTTGCCGACGGTGGTGGACATGCTCAAGCGCGAAGCGGCGCTGATCGGGCCGAGGATCAATCCGTTCGATCCGCTGTTGCGCCGGCCTTCGCAGGTCTTCGGGCAGGGTTGATTGTTGAATAACGTTGTAGGAGCCGGATTGCTGGCGATCGCGATGCATCAGCCACATCATCCTCGACTGACACACCGCGATCGCCAGCAAGCCGGCTTCTACAGGGGGGCGTAGGGTTCAGAATTGCTCGGTTTGCTTGAGCATCTGCGCCGCCGGCGTATCGCTCGGGCTGACCATCGCATAGTTGTATCCGCTTCCGGACCAATACTCAGCCTGCAATTCACCGTCGCTGCGGCTGCCTCTCGGCAGCATGAAGTTTTTCGGCCCCGGCGGGCGCACGTAGAAGCTGACTTTATGCCCGCTCGGATCCTCGTAAACCACCATCGCCGCCGGCCCTTGCTCGGTACTGAGCAAGCGCCCGCTGACCGGTTTGAACCCTGCGCCTGAAAGGTCCGGCAAGCGATGAGCCTGAGTGAAATAACGGTCGAGCCAGCCCTGCATATCGCCGTCATCGCTGACCTTGTAATCCGCCGGCAGAAAGCCTTGCTGGGCAAACAGCCGATAAGCCTGCATCGCATCGGCCATCGGCGCCGCAGCGCTGAGGAGGGTCATTTCCCGCGCCTTCCAACCGCTGATTCCGCCGATGCTCACCGTGATCAGCAACACAGCAGCACTGGCCAGGTGACGGCGTGATTGTCGCTTGAGGCGCTGGCGAATCAGCGCCGGGTCGAGGTCCGGGTTGGCCGGTTGCTGCAACGCACCGCTGAGGGCCGCGCGCAGTTGCTGGGCGTCCTGCTGCCAGGCGCGGACCTGTGCAGACATTTCCACGTTGCCGGCCAGAAACGTCTCCACCAGGCGTCGGTCATCATCATTGAGTTGGTGGTCCACATAGGCGTGCAGGTCACGCTCGCTCGGAGGCACGCTGATCATTTGAGTCTCCGTAGAGAAGGGCGGGTGATTTCGCCGTCGCTGAGTTGGCGCAAGGCCTGGCGGGCGCGGGACAGGCGCGACATCACGGTGCCGGTGGGAACGTCGAGGATTTCGGCAACCTCCTTGTAACTCAGGCCTTCGACCGATACCCAGAGCAGCAAGGCGCGCTGCTCGGTGCTGAGCTGATCGAAGGCTTGCAAAGTTGATTGGGCGATCACGGTGCGTTCTACCGACGGCTGGGTATCGTCACGTCCGGTAAAGAATTCGAGCATCCGTGCATAACGCCGGGAGCGTCGGTGAGCGTCGAGAAATTGCCGATAGAGAATCGAAAACAGCCAGGCCCGCAAGTCGCCCTCGGGGCGTTTGTCGCTCCAGCTCGACAGCGCCCGCTCCAGGCACGACTGCACCAGATCGTCGGCGCTGCTGGGGTTGCGCGTCAACGACACGGCAAACCGGCGCAATCTGGGAATGATTTCACTCAGTTGTTCGTCGATATCATTCATGGAGTTCTGACTAGTCACTACGCTTCGGACTAGAAAGACGCCCGGCGTCCGAGATTATTCCAAGCCTGTAAAAATAAATACCGGGCGATGGAATAAACCCGTGCGGGGTGCGTCTGCCTGGTTCTTCTCACTTGTGGCCGATGGCCCTGGAGTCTTTCATGGTAGATCGCTCATCACCGCCCACCCGGCCCCCCTTGAGTGCCGCGAGCCTGACGTTGCGCCTGGCCGGCATTGCCGTGGTGGTCGCTGTCGTGGCAGGGGCTTTTGCCTACGTCAACGGAACCTTTGACCCACAGCGCCTGACGCCGAAAAAACTGATCAACGTGCTGGAAACCAACAATGGCGTGCACCCGGGGTTCCGGCGTAATCACTCCAAAGGCGTGTGCGTGATCGGGCATTTCGAGAGCAGCGGTGAAGCGCGCAGCTATTCCAGCGCTCAGGTGTTCAATGAGGCGCGGACCCCGGTGGTCGGGCGTTTCGCGTTGCCGGCCGGCAATCCTTACGCGCCGGACAGCAGCGTGCCGATCCGCAGCCTCGCGTTGCGTTTCACCCAGGCCAACGGCCAGCAGTGGCGCACCGGGATGAACAGCATGCCGGTGTTCCCGGTGGGCACGCCCGAAGCGTTCTACCAACTGCAGCAGGCCCAGTCGCCAGACCCGGCCACCGGCAAACCGAACCCGACAGCGGTGCCGGCGTTCTTCGGTTCGCACCCGGAAGCCGCGCCGTTCCTGGCCTGGATCAAAACCGCCAAGCCGTCCGCCAGCTACGTGACGGAAACCTACAACAGCGTCAATGCGTTTTACCTGGTCAACGCCGCCGGGCAACGGCAAGCGGTGCGCTGGAGCATGGTGCCGGTGGTCCAGGATGCCGCAGGCGCCACGGCGCCGGAGGGCGGTGATTTCCTCGAAAAAGACCTGGTTCAGCGGATCGCCGCAGGACCGCTGCGTTGGCAGCTCAAGATCACGCTGGCCGATCCCGGTGATCCGGTGAACGACGCCAGCAAAACCTGGCCTGAGGGTCGCAAGGTGGTGAACGCCGGCACGCTGGTGCTCGAAAGCACCCAGCCGCAACTCAATGGCGAATGCCGGGACATCAACTACGACCCGCTGGTCTTGCCCGCGGGTATCGAAGGTTCCGACGACCCGTTGCTCGCTGCTCGTTCAGCCGGTTATGCCAGTTCCTACTTGCGCCGCACCAGCGAAGTCAGCCAATTGCCTGCCGCTAAACAGGAGGCTCAACAATGAGCGCCCAACCGAACCACTTCGCGCCACTGGCGCGACTGCTGCACTGGCTGATGGCGTTGATGATCATTGCCATGCTGTTTATCGGTGCGGGCATGGTCGCTTCTGTATCAGAGCGTCATCAATGGCTGATCCATCTGCACAAACCGCTGGGCATTGCGATTCTATTGCTGGTGATCGTGCGCCTCGGCGTGCGCTTTTCTACCCGGCAACCGCCGCTCCCGGCAGACTTGCCGGGCTGGCAGGCGCTGGCGGCGAAGGCCTCGCATGTCTTGCTGTACGCCTTGATGTTTATCCTGCCGCTGCTCGGCTGGGCGATGATCTCGGCGGCGGGCGACCCGGTGATGCTCAGCAGTTCGTTGCAACTGCCGTCGATCGTGCCGGCCAATGCACAGGTGTTTGCGTTCCTGCGTAAGGCGCACGGGTATCTGGCGTATCTGCTGTTTCTGACGGTGTTGCTGCATCTGGCGGCGGCGTTGTTTCATGGTTGGGTGCGGCGTGATGACGTGCTCGACAGCATGTTGCGGGGGAAGGATCGCGGTTGATCTGATCTACCGAAATCCATTGTGGCGAGGGGGCAAGTCCCCTCGCCACAGGGTTCCGGTGTTTTGAAGGTCAGCGTTCGCCACCAATAGACCAATGCCACGGCGTTGATGCCTGCGCCCAGCAGGCAAACACCGAGCCACCCGCCCCACGCATACATCGCCGTCGAACCGATCGAACCCAACGCGCTGCCAATCGAATAGAACAGCATGTAACCCGCGGTAAGGCGGCTTTGGGCTTCGGGGCGCACGCTGTAGATCATGCTCTGGCTGGTCACGTGCACGGCTTGCAAACCAAGATCGAGGGTAATCACCCCCAGCAACAAGGCCCACAACGAGGATTGGGTCAGGGCGATCGGCAGCCAGGAAACCAGCATCAGTAACAGTGACAATCCGCTGGTCCATTGCCCCAGACCGCGATCGGCCAGATGCCCGGCGCGCGCGGCGGCCAGCGCGCCGGCAGCACCGGCCAGTCCGAACAATCCGATTTGCGTGTGGGACAACGACAGCGGCGGGGCGCTCAGCGGCAACACCATGGGTGTCCACAGCACCATGGCGCTGGCGAAGGTCATCAACGCGAGCATCGCCCGTTGACGCAGTACCGGTTCTTCCTTGAACAACGTGAACACCGAACCGAGCAACGCTGCATAAGAGCTGGCGGGTTGCGTGTTCTCGTGTTTCGGCAGCACGCGAAACAGCAGCAACGCCATCACCAGGGTCAATCCCGCCGACAACAGATAAATCGACCGCCACCCCGCCAGATCAGCCATGCCGCCGGCCACTGTCCGCGCCAACAGAATGCCGACGACGATACCGCTGGTGACCACGCCGACCACGCGCCCGCGCTGCGCCGGGATAGCCAATGTCGCGGCGTACGCCACCAAGACTTGTGTCACCACCGCCAGTAATCCGGTCAACGTCATCCCGATCAACAGCCAGGCACTGTTCGAGGCTAACGCGATCATCAATAAGGCCAGTACCGACAGCAGGGTTTGCGTGACGATCAGGCGTCGACGGTTCAGCAGATCGCCGAGGGGCACCAGCAGCAATAATCCGACGCCATAACCGATCTGAGTCAGCGTGACGACGATGCCGATGGTGGCCGGGTCCATGGCAAACGCCTCGGCCATGGCATCGAGCAACGGCTGCGCGTAATACACGTTGCCGACGGCCAGACCGCAGGCGACGGCGAACAGCAGTACAACGCCGGTGTTGAGTGTTGTTTGAGTGGGCTTCATGCCGGGCTCCTAAAGTGGTTTCTAAATAAAACCAGTTGTACGGTAGGTAAGCCGGTTTTATATTGCAACCACATTTGTTTTCGAGGGCGCAGTCATGGCCAAACGCACAAGCATGCAAAGCGCCGAATGCCCGGTCGCCCGTTCACTGGATGCCATTGGCGATTGGTGGTCGTTGTTGATCGTGCGCGATGCATTCGACGGTATTCGTCGATTCGGCGAGTTTCAGCGCAGCCTGGGTATGGCGAAGAACATTCTCTCGGCGCGATTGCGTACGCTGGTGACCCACGGGATTTTCGATCTGGTGCCCGCGTCGGATGGCAGCGCGTATCAGGAATATGTGCTGACGGAGAAGGGCAAAGGGTTATTCCCGCTGATCATCGGTTTGCGGCAGTGGGGTGAGGCGTTCTTTTATGAGGACGGGGAGGCGCACTCGCGTGTGGTTGACCGAGACAACGGTCGACCGGTGCGGGCATTGGAGTTGCGCGCCGAGGACGGGCGTTTATTGGGGCCGGAGGATTGCGTGCGGATCGCGGTCGAATAAACGATTAGAAGATCGCAGGCTACGCAGCGCCTACAGGGGAATGCGATTCTGTAGGCGATGGCGTAGCCTGCGATCTTTTGATCCTGATTGCGATCAGCGCAAGGTATCGACCATATCCGCGATGGTCGTCAGCACATCCTTGCCCAACTGCTTCGACCGCTTGCCCGACCAGCCTGTCAGCGGGTTCGGCGCGTCGTTGTTGTCCTTGAACGGCATCTCCAGCGTCAACGACAGGCAATCGAACTTCTGCCCGACACTGTTACAGGCCAGCGTCATATTGGCCTTGCCCGGCTCGTCGCGGGTGTAGCCGTGTTTGGTCTGGAAGTCTTTGGTCAAATGCTTCAAGTGATCGCGAAAGTGAGTTTCCAGCTTTTCGATCCGCGGCGTGTAGCCAGGGTTGCCTTCGCAACCGGCGGTGAACACGTAAGGGATTTCTTCATCACCATGGATATCGAGGAACAGGTCGACGCCATATTTTTCCATCTGCTGCTGAACGAACAGGACTTCCGGACTGACTTCCTGACTGGCGCTCTGCCAGGCACGATTGAGGTCCTGGCCCATGGCGTTGGTGCGCAGGTGACCGTGGAAGGCGCCGTCCGGGTTCATGTTAGGCACCAGGTACAAATCGGCGCTGGCCAGCAGTTTGTTCAGGACGGGATCGTCGTGCCTTTCCAGGCGTTCGATCACACCTTCCATGAACCACTCGGCCATGTGCTCGCCGGGGTGTTGCTGGGCAATCATCCAGACCTTGCGCCGACCTTCGGTGCCGGTGCCTTTGCGTAACAGCTGAATGTCACGCCCTTCAACGCTCTTGCCGGTGGCCAGCAGTTCGGTGCCGGCCTTGGTGAGTGCCTGCTCGATCAACCAGTCATGGCGGCCACGGCTGTAGGGTTCGAAGTAGGCAAACCAGGCGTTGGTGGCCGTGGCTTCGAGGCTGAAACGCAGGCAGTCGCCTTCGAAGATGGTCGGCACCCGGAACCAGTTGACGTGGTCGTAGGACGCCACTGCCTGATAACCGTCCCAGGCTTTGTTGTACGAGGATCTGCTGGCATTGCTGAGTCGAAACCAGTGTTCCTGTCCGACGTGCAAACCGCTGGCCTTGAAGTGAAACCATTGGAAATGCTGGCTGCGGGTATCCGGCTTGATGGACAACAGTGCTTGCAACGGATTGCTGATATCCAGCACTTCAATATTGCCGCTGTCGAAATTTGCACTGATGCTGAAAGAGGATTTAGCCACGGTCATAGTCGATTCCTGAATATGATTTTTATGGCTGCTACTTTACACGCTGGGAGGGGAAAAACCGGGGGAAATTGCGGTGTGTAGCGGGGGGGCGTCCTCCTTGACGCCGACGCAGCTTAGAGGCTGTGCAATTGATTCTCAAGTGCTATTTTTCGTTGGTTTGAGCCAATGTTGCCGGGCTTCTCTTGCCAACAGATATTCTTTTGATATTATCCGCGCCATCGAATTTGCAGCACGTAAAGACTTCATTAGCCTGAAGGTCAAGCCAGAATAACTGGCAAAAAAAAGACCCGGCAAAAAGCCGGGTCAAAAACCGTGATTAGCCTGATGAGGAGATAGTCCAGGGGACCGACCTAAGGTCACTTGGACAATCGACTGATCTCGCGACCAGCTGCATGCAATAATAATCATTCTCGTTTGCAAGTCAAATGATTTTATCCGCGCGATTGGAAAATTCTTTTCGCGCCCTCGAAATTACCCCTCCTTTTCTTACACGTGATGTTCCCCGTCCAGGGATCGATCCAGCAACGCCTTGGCCATATCGATCATGTGCACCGTTGAAAACGCCAGGTCTCGGTGGACCCCGTGCAGATTGTTCGCCGACTCGGACGCCGTGGCGGCAGCGCAGCGCAACAGGTCTGAAGCACGCACCAGCGCTTCCTCGCTGCTGACGTTGCGGTTCACCTCAAAAAAACGCTCTTCTTCCAGCTCCTCTGACACAGCTGGTTTCAAGTAATAATCCAGCGCCCGCTGTGCGGCGGCCGAACCTTTTGGCGAGGTGAGGGAAGTGTCGATTTGCAGGTCGGGCAGGTCGTTGCTGGGGATGGTCATGGCGATGGCAAGCTCCGTGATAGATTTCAGATCCGTGATCCAATCCTAGTACGAACTGTATTTGTGACGAGGATTTTAATACTACAATTTGTGTTTTGACGGCCGGAGGCGCCCACGTATCGTGCCGCACATGGATAAATGGATTGAATTGGTCAAGGCCAAGATGAGTGAACTCAATGTCACTCAAGAGATACTCGCCGAGCGCCTCGGAATGTCCCAGGGCGGCATCGGCCATTGGCTGAACAAACGTCGCCAGCCGGGCATCGATGACATGAACCGCGTGTTACACGCGCTGGGCATGGATTTTCTCGAAGTGGCGATGGTCATCCGCGAGCCGGACACGTCGAAGGAGGAAAGCCAGGATCTGGTGCGAAAGTACAACCCGTACTTCCGTTACCCGGTCAGCGACTGGCGAGAATCCTGCGAGGTGCGCGACGGCGAGCCGACAGTGTATGACAAGGCGCGATTCGAACTGACCGATTACCACGCTCAAGGCGCGGCGTTCTGGTTGAATGTGGTGGGCGATGCAATGACCGCACCGAGTGGCGTCAGTATCGCCGAGGGGATGATGATCCTGGTGGACCCGGCCATTGTGCCGGAGCCCGGAAAACTGGTGATCGCCCAATGGCCGGACAGCACCGAGGCGACCTTTCGCAAGCTGATCGAAGAGGGCGGGCAGCGTTACCTGGTCCCGCTCAATCCGACGTATCCGAAAGCCCTTTACACCGACGCGTGCCGAATCATCGGCGTAGTGGTTCAGGCAACGGCCAGGTTCTGATCGGATCGGTCCTCGCCAGGCGTAGGACCGATCTTCATTTCAGGCTTCTTCCAGTTCGACCAACGCACTGCCTTCGCTGACCATTTCGCCTTCCTGGCAATACAACGCCTTGATCACCCCGGCGTGTGGCGCACGAATGCTGTGCTCCATCTTCATCGCTTCCAGCACCACCAGCTGCGCCCCGGCTTCGACCGCTTGCCCGGCTTCCACCAGCACCCGCACGATGCTGCCGTTCATGGGGGCAGTGAGCCCGCCGTGATGGCTGTGACTGGCTTCGACGGCGCCGATCGGGTCGTAGGCCTCGATGCGGCGCAATTCACCCTCCCATTGCAGATACACAATGCCGTCGCGGCGGATTGCCCGATGCTGGAGGCGCACGCCGTTGTGTTCGGTCAGCAGTTGCTCGCCTTTGAGTTGGGCGCTTTGGGCAGTGCGGTCGCCCAACGTCAATGCACGGTCCTGACCTTCACAACTCAGGTGCAAGGTGACTTCGGTCGGCAGGCCGGCCCGAAAACCGTTGCTGTCGGCCCAAGGCGAACTGAGGTCATCAACCCGCGGTGAACGAGGCTGGCTCTGGGCGAACGCCTGCGCTGCGGCTTGCCAGAATTCATCGCTGAGCGGCGAAGGTTCCGGCAGCAGTTGCTCCTGATAACGCGGAATAAACCCGGTATCCAGTTCTGCCGCTGCAAACGCCGGATGACCAACGATTCGACGCAGGAAATTGATGTTGGTCTTGAGCCCGCCAATCGCGAACTCATCGAGCATGCTCAACAAGCGCAGGCGCGCCTGCTCACGATCCTCACCCCAGGCAATCAGCTTGCCGAGCATCGGGTCGTAGAACGGCGAAATCTCATCGCCTTCTTCAACACCGCTGTCGACCCGTCGTCCCGGACCTTCAGCAGACTCTCGATACAGCTCCAGACGCCCGGTGGCCGGCAGGAAATCATTGCCCGGATCTTCGGCATACAGACGCACTTCAATCGCATGACCGATCAACGGCACCTGGTCCTGGGTCATCGGCAGCGCTTCACCCCGTGCTACGCGAATCTGCCAGGCCACCAGATCGAGGCCGGTGATGGCTTCGGTGACCGGGTGCTCGACTTGCAGGCGCGTGTTCATCTCCATGAAGAAGAACTCGCCGCGCGCATCCAGCAAGAATTCCACGGTGCCGGCGCCGATATAGCCGATGGCCTGCGCCGAACGCACGGCGGCTTCGCCCATGGCACGACGCTGTTCTGGACTCAGGCCTGGCGCCGGTGCCTCCTCGACGACTTTCTGGTGCCGACGCTGAATCGAGCAATCCCGCTCGTTGAGGTACAGGCAGTTGCCATGCTGATCGGCGAAGATCTGGATTTCTACGTGGCGCGGCTTCAGCAGGTATTTCTCGACCAGCATCCGCGAATCGCCGAACGAGGATTGCGCCTCACGCTGAGCCGAGGCCAGGGCTTCGGCCAGTTGGCTGACGTCCTCGACCACTTTCATGCCTTTGCCGCCGCCGCCCGCCGTCGCCTTGAGCAGCACCGGATAGCCGATGCGTTCGCAGGCGTCGCGGAAGGTGTCGAGGTCTTGAGCTTCGCCGTGATAACCCGGCACGAGTGGCACGCCAGCGGTTTCCATCAGGGCCTTGGCGGCGGACTTGCTGCCCATTGCATCGATGGCTGAGGCGGGCGGGCCGAGGAAGATCAGGCCCGCCGCTTCGATCGCACGGGCGAACCCGGCATTCTCGGACAGAAAGCCGTAGCCGGGATGAATGGCTTGAGCGCCGCTGGCCTTGGCGGCAGCGATGAGTTTGTCGATTTGCAGGTAGCTGTCGGCGGCCTTGCTGCCACCGAGGTCGACGCGGATATCCGCTTCGCGGCTGTGCCGGGCTTCACGGTCAGTGGCGCTGTGCACGGCGACGGTGGTCAGGCCCAGCGCCTTGGCGGTGCGCATCACCCGGCAAGCGATTTCGCCACGGTTGGCCACCAGCAGAGAGGTGATAACAGGTGCACTCATCAACGCGGCTCCTTGGGGGTGGTTTCGGCCTGCCAGCTCGGCGGACGTTTTTGCAGAAAGGCGCGCAGGCCTTCCTGGCCTTCGGGGCTGACGCGGATGCGCGCGATGGCGTTTTCGGTGTAGCGGCGCAGCGCCGGCGTCAGCGCACCGTTGCCGACTTCACGCAGCAAGTCTTTGCTGACGCGCATGGCCGCCGGGCTGTTGAGCAGCAGGTTGTCGATCCATTGCTCGACTTTCTGCTCCAGCTCATTGATCGGATAGCTCTCCGACAACAAACCTATTTCCCGTGCCCGCTGCCCGCCGAAACGCTCGGCGGTCAGGGCATAACGGCGCGCCGCGCGTTCGCCGATGGCTTGCACCACGAATGGGCTGATCACCGCCGGTGCCAGGCCGATACGCACTTCCGACAGGCAGAATTGCGCGTCATCGGCACCAATGGCCATATCGCAGCAACTGATCAGGCCCAGCGCGCCGCCGAACGCCGCGCCTTGTACCACGGCCAGGGTCGGCACTTTCAGCTTGGCGAGGTTGTACATCAACTCCGCCAGTTCCCGGGCGTCGTCCAGATTGGTGTGGTAATCGAGCTCGGCGGATTGCTGCATCCACGCCAGGTCGGCACCGGCGCTGAAATGCCTGCCGCGTCCGCGCACCAGCAGGAAACGCAGGCTGGCATCGCCCGAGACCTTGTCCAGGGCGAGGATCAGTTCGCGGATCATTTCAGCGTTGAAGGCGTTGTTCTTTTCTTCTCGGCTGAGCCACAGGGTGGCGAAACCCCGCGGGTCGGTCTGCAGCTCGAGGGTGTTGAAGTCGCTCATATTCGTCCGTCTCCACAACTCATGTGGGAGCGGGCTTGCTCGCGAAGAACGATAACGCGGTGCATCAGATAAACCGCGGTGAATCCTTCGCGAGCAAGCCCGCTCCCACAGAAAATCACATCCGGAACACGCCGAAGCGGCTCGGTTCGATTGGCGCGTTCAACGACGCGGACAAGGCCAGGGCCAACACGTCGCGGGTCTGCGCCGGATCAATGACACCGTCATCCCACAGCCGCGCACTGGAGTAGTAAGGGTGGCCCTGTTCTTCGTATTGATCGAGGATCGGTTGCTTGATCTCGGCTTCCTGCTCGGCGCTGAAACCCTGGCCACTGCGCTCGGCCTGTTCGCGTTTGACTTGCACCAGAACGCCTGCCGCTTGCTCGGCGCCCATCACGCCGATGCGTGCGTTAGGCCACATCCACAGGAAGCGCGGATCGTAGGCTCGCCCGCACATGCCGTAGTTACCGGCGCCGAAGCTGCCGCCGATGATCACGGTGAATTTCGGCACCTTGGCGCACGCCACGGCGGTCACCAGTTTCGCGCCGTGCTTGGCGATGCCGCCGGCCTCGTATTTCTGGCCGACCATGAAACCGGTGATGTTTTGCAGGAACAGCAACGGGATGCCGCGCTGGCAGGCCAGTTCGATGAAGTGCGCGCCTTTCTGCGCCGCTTCAGCGAACAGGATGCCGTTGTTGGCGAGGATCGCGATCGGGTAACCGTGCAGGTAGGCAAAACCGCACACCAGCGTCGTCCCGAACAGTGCCTTGAATTCGTCGAACACCGAGCCGTCTACCAGTCGCGCGATCACTTCGCGCACGTCGAACGGTTGCTTGGCGTCCGCCGACACGACGCCGTACAACTCGTCGCTGTTGTAGAGCGGGGCGATGGGCGTGCGTTGCTGGACTTCACCGAGCTTGCGCCAGTTGAGGTTGGCGATGCTGCGTCGGGCAATGGCCAAGGCGTGTTCATCGCTCTCGGCGTAGTGGTCGGCGACACCGGAAATCTTGCAGTGCACATCGGCGCCGCCCAAATCCTCGGCGCTGACCACTTCACCGGTCGCGGCTTTCACCAGCGGTGGACCGGCAAGGAAAATAGTCGCCTGTTCACGCACCATGATCGCTTCGTCAGCCATCGCCGGCACGTAAGCGCCACCGGCGGTGCACGAGCCCATGACGACGGCGATCTGCGGAATGCCCATGGCGCTCATGTTGGCCTGGTTGAAGAAGATCCGCCCGAAGTGCTCGCGGTCCGGAAACACTTCATCCTGGCGCGGCAGGTTGGCGCCGCCCGAATCCACCAGATAAATGCACGGCAAGCGATTCTGCTGGGCGATGGTCTGTGCGCGCAGGTGTTTCTTCACGGTCAGCGGGTAATACGAGCCACCTTTCACGGTGGCATCGTTGGCCACGATCATGCACTCGACGCCTTCCACACGGCCGATCCCGGCAATCACGCCAGCGGCCGGCACGTCTTCGCCATACACCTCGTAAGCCGCCAGTTGGCTGATCTCGAGAAACGGCGAGCCCGGATCGAGCAGGCGATTGATTCGCTCACGGGGCAGCAATTTGCCCCGCGAGGTGTGGCGTTCTTGCGCCTTCGGGCCGCCACCTTGCTGCACTTGCGCGAGCAGGGTGTGCAGGGCGTCGACCTGTTTGAGCATCGCCGCGCGGTTGGTCGCGAACTCCGCCGAACGGGGGTTGAGCTGGGTATGCAGGATAGCCATGGACAGCTCCGTTTCAGCGGGTTTCGTTGAACAGTTCGCGACCGATTAGCATGCGACGAATCTCACTGGTGCCGGCGCCGATTTCGTACAGCTTGGCGTCACGCAACAGACGCCCGGCCGGGAATTCGTTGATGTAGCCGTTGCCGCCGAGAATCTGGATCGCGTCGAGGGCCATTTGCGTGGCGCGTTCGGCGCTGTAGAGGATCACACCGGCGGCGTCCTTGCGCGTGGTCTCGCCGCGTTCGCAGGCTTGAGCGACGGCATACAGGTAGGCGCGGCTCGCATTGAGTTGGGTGTACATGTCGGCGACCTTGCCCTGGATCAGCTGGAACTCGCCGATGCTCTGGCCGAACTGCTTGCGGTCGTGGATGTACGGAACAATGAGATCCATGCAGGCCTGCATGATCCCGGTCGGGCCGCCCGAAAGCACGACGCGTTCATAATCGAGGCCGCTCATCAGCACTTTCACGCCACCGTTGAGTACGCCGAGAATGTTTTCTTCCGGCACTTCGACGTCATCGAAGAACAGCTCGCAGGTGTTCGAACCGCGCATGCCGAGCTTGTCGAACTTGTTACTGCGGCTGAAGCCTTTCCAGTCACGTTCGACGATGAACGCGGTGATGCCGTGGGGGCCTTTTTCCAGGTCGGTCTTGGCGTAGATCACGTAGGTGTTAGCGTCGGGGCCGTTGGTGATCCAGGTTTTGCTGCCGTTGAGAACGTAATGATCGCCACGTTTGTCGGCGCGCAGTTTCATCGACACCACGTCGGAACCGGCATTCGGTTCGCTCATGGCCAGAGCGCCGATGTGCTCGCCGCTGATCAGTTTGGGCAGGTATTTGCTTTTCTGTTCGTGATTACCGTTGCGGTTGATCTGGTTGACGCAGAGGTTGGAGTGCGCGCCGTAGGACAAGGCAACCGAGGCTGAGCCACGGCTGATTTCTTCCATGATGACCACGTGGGCCAGGTAACCCAGGCCAGCACCGCCATACTCTTCCGGCACGGTAACGCCGAGCAGGCCCATGTCGCCGAATTTGCGCCACAGGTCGGCGGGAAACAGGTTGTCGATGTCGATCTGAGCGGCGCGCGGGGCGATCTCTTTGGCGACGAAGGACTGAACCTGATCGCGCAGCATGTCGATGGTTTCACCGAGGGCAAAGTTCAGGGATGGGTAGCTCATGGGGCACCTTTTGGCTTTTTTGTAGTGTGAGGAGAGCAGTGATTCAGCTCTCACCTTTACGTTAACGTAAGCCTGTGACGAATGGCTGTCAATCACCCTTTACGTTAACGTCAACTTGAGCGAGAGTAGAGCCAGTTCATAGTAAGGCGAGCCAACCCTGTGGGAGCGGTCTTGCTTGCGAAAGCGCCGGATCAGTCGACATTGGTGCTGAATGACAGACCGCTTTCGCGAGCAAGCCCGCTCCCACAGGTGGCCGCCGTAACACCCACTAATAAAGACAATAGGGGTCGTCATGGATCAACCCAGTGCAAGCCCGCAACGCAGCTACACCCGTGGTGCTCAGGACAAAGCCTTGCTGGCGATGACCATCGGTCAGGCGTTCGATAGCACCGTCGCGAAGTACTCGGCTGGAGAGGCGTTGGTCGTGCGCCATCAACAGCTGCGTTACACCTGGCAGCAACTGTCCGATGCGGTGGACCTGCAGGCCAGGGCATTGCTGGCGCTGGGCTTGCAGGCCGGAGATCGCCTCGGCATCTGGGCGCCGAATTGCGCGCAGTGGTGCATCAGCCAGTTTGCCAGCGCGAAAATCGGCGTGATTCTGGTCAACATCAACCCGGCGTATCGCAGCTCTGAACTCGAATACGTGTTGAAGCAGTCAGGCTGCCAATGGCTGGTCTGCGCGGGCGCGTTCAAGACCTCCAACTATCACGCCATGCTGCAGGGGCTGGTGCCCGAGCTGGCAGAGCAATCCATCGGACAGTTACAAAGTGAACGCCTGCCTGAACTGCGCGGCGTCATCAGTCTGGATGCGCAACCGCCATCGGGTTTCCTGCCCTGGTCACAATTGGCCGATCTCGCGGCCGGCGTGTCCGCCGAACAACTGCGCGAGCGTCAGGACAGTCTGCACTTCGACCAACCGGTAAACATCCAGTACACCTCCGGCACCACCGGTTTCCCCAAAGGCGCGACCCTCAGCCACTACAACATTCTCAACAACGGTTACATGGTCGGCGAAAGCCTCGGCCTGACCGCCAATGATCGGCTGGTGATCCCGGTGCCGCTGTATCACTGCTTCGGCATGGTCATGGGCAACCTCGGTTGCATGACCCACGGCAGCACCATGATCTACCCCAATGATGCGTTCGATCCGTTGCTGACCCTGACCACTGTCGCCGAAGAGAAAGCCACTGCGCTCTATGGCGTGCCGACCATGTTTATCGCCATGCTCGATCAGCCGCAGCGAGCCGAGTTCGACCTGTCGACCCTGCGCACTGGAATCATGGCAGGCGCGACCTGTCCGATCGAAGTGATGCGTCGGGTCATCAACGAAATGCACATGAGCGAAGTGCAGATTGCCTACGGCATGACGGAAACAAGTCCGGTGTCTTTGCAGACCGGTCCGTCAGACGAACTGGAATTGCGCGTCACCACGGTCGGCCGTACCCAGCCGCAACTGGAAAGCAAAATCATCGACGAGGCGGGCAACCTGGTGCCGCGCGGCACGATTGGCGAACTCTGCACTCGCGGCTACAGCGTGATGCTTGGTTACTGGAATAACCCCGAGGGCACCGCGGACGCGATCGACCAGGCCGGCTGGATGCACACCGGTGACCTGGCGAGCATGAACGACGAAGGCTACGTGTGCATTGCCGGACGCAACAAGGACATGATCATTCGCGGCGGTGAGAATATTTACCCGCGGGAGCTGGAAGAGTTCTTCTTTACCCACCCGGCGGTGGCGGACGTGCAAGTGATCGGTATTCCGTGTTCGCGCTATGGCGAAGAGATTGTCGCCTGGATCAAGTTCCACCCGGGCCACAGCGCCACCGAGCAGGAGCTGCAAGCCTGGTGCAAGGAGCGCATCGCGCACTTCAAGACGCCGCGTTACTTCAAATTCGTCGAGGAATTTCCGATGACGGTGACCGGCAAGATCCAGAAGTTCCGGATGCGCGAGATCAGTATCGAGGAGCTCAAAGCGATACCGTAAGAGCCGGCTTGCTGGCGATGCAGGCGCCGCGGTCCATCATACAGACCGCGTCATCGTTCATCGCTAGCAAGCCAGCTCCCACAAGATCAAGAATTCTGAATCGCAAAAAGCACAAAGGGGAGCCGAAGCTCCCCTTTAATTTTCGTTGCGCGTGCTCTTTTTTTATTATTGAGGGGCGGTCTGTTTTTGTTTTTGGCAACCGTGACCCTTTACCGCTGTTTTTATCGATCCCCATCCGGGATCAAGAGCAAACGTATTTTTTTGAGCGCTGATCTGCTTTTTCGCTGAGCGATCCAACCAGTTCGGGAGCTACCTGAAGGTAGTTTTATTGTTCTCTGCCCGGTTGCGGGTTACTCCGAAAAGCACCCTGAAAAGCACACCTTCTCCAAAAAAATCTGTTAGCTGCGTCTCTGCCGTGTTGTTCTTGTTATGTCAGAGTCGTTTCGTCTTATTTTTATTGGTTTGCTGCTTTTTATTCTTGTTATGCCATAGAGATAGCAGAAGCCGTGCCAACTTTTAAAATTCCTTTAGAATCAATGGCTTGAGTTTTTGTCGGATTTTTCTCTCAGTCAAAACCCGACAATTTGTTTCCGTGTTACTCGGTTAAGCCCCACATTTCAGATTTGGCGGTAACACCCGGACACATCCGCGCACTTATTGCGCGCTACGAACCTTGGCCACGCGCGAGCCGGTCGGACGGCCCAGTACTGTGCAAATCTGCTGACCAGCCAGAATCAAGGCGTCCAGGTCGATACCGGTATCGATACCCAAACCATTCAACAGATAAACCACGTCTTCAGTGGCAACGTTACCGCTGGCGCCCTTGGCGTATGGGCAGCCGCCGAGGCCGGCGATGGAGCTGTCGAACACGGCGATGCCTTCGAGCAGGCTGGCGTAGATATTGGCCATGGCCTGGCCGTAAGTGTCGTGGAAGTGCCCGGCGAGTTTTTCTCGCGGTATGTCGGCGGACACCACGTCGAACATCTTGCGCGTCGCGCCTGCCGTGCCGGTACCGATGGTGTCGCCCAGCGAGATTTCGTAGCAGCCCATGGCGTAGAGCTCCCGGGCGACTCGGGCAACCTGCTCGGGTGCGACATGGCCTTCGTAAGGGCAACCCAGCACGCACGATACGTAACCGCGCACACTGACGCCATGCTGTTTGGCAGCCTCCATGATCGGCGCGAAGCGCTCCAGGCTTTCGCTGATCGAGCAATTGATGTTGCGCTGGGAGAAGGCTTCGGAGGCCGCGGCGAACACCGCGACTTCCTTGACCCCGGCGGCGATCGCATCTTCGAAGCCGCGCAGGTTGGGGGCGAGGGCGCCGTAGGTCACGCCCGGTTTGCGCTGGATCTGCGCGAAGACGTCGGCGGACCCGGCCATCTGCGGCACCCATTTGGGCGAGACGAAACTGCCGACTTCTATATAGCTGAGGCCGGCAGCGGTCAGCGCGTCGACCAGTTGCACCTTGTCGGCGACGCTGATCGGTTGGGCTTCGTTTTGCAGGCCGTCGCGGGGGCCGACTTCGACCAGGCGTACGTGGGAGGGAAGGGACATGGGATTCACCTGTTTGAAAGGGTGAACGAAGATCCCGCGTGGGAGCGGGCTTGCTCGCGAATACGGTGGTCAGTCGACATCCATGCTGGATGAAATTCCGCATTCGCGAGCAAGCCCGCTCCCACGCTGGATCTTCGTATGATTATTGAATTGCCGGCTGGCTTTTCATCGTCTGTTCCAGCGCCTGGGTGCAGCGCTCCTGCGCCGTGTCCAGTTCCAGCTTCATCTGTTCGATGTCGAGCATCTGCTGCTCCAGCTGCTCGCGGCGCTCGGCGATTTTGTTGAGCATGGTTTGCAGTTGTTTCTGGTTACCGCCGGTGGGGTCGTAGAGTTCGATCAGCTCACGGCATTCGGCCAGGGAGAAGCCAATGCGCTTGCCCCTCAGGATCAGCTTCAGGCTGACTTTGTCCCGGGGCGAATAGATGCGTTCCTGGCCACGGCGCTCGGGGCTGAGCAGGCCTTGCTCTTCATAAAAGCGAATGGCCCGCGTAGTGATGTCGAGTTCCCGGGCGAGGTCGGAAATGCTGTAGGTCTGGCTGCTCATGGGCGCGCTCGAAAAAGGTCATGGCGCTAAGCTAATGTCAGGTTGACGTTTACGTCAAGGGGTAGGGTTTTGTGGTGTTCCAACTGGCCTCTTCGCGAGCAAGCCCGCTCCCACATTTCAACGCGTTCCTTCAGAAAGAATGCGGTCGAATGTGGGGGCGGGCTTGCTCGCGATGAGGCCGCCTCGGTCTCGGCTCCTAAACCTTATCAAGCTTCTTCTCATGCGCCGTTACCTGCTGGCACAACTCGATCATCTGCTCGCGCATCCAGCGGTTGGCCGGGTCCTGGTCGGTGCTTTCATGCCAGTAGAGGTGGGTTTCCACCGGCGGTACATCGTTGACCGGCAGGTTCACCGAATACAGATCATGACGACGGGCGAAGCGTTCCGGCACGGTCATGACCATGTCGGTCTGTTGCAACACCTGCGACGCCATCAGGTAATGCTGGGAACGCAAGGCGATCTTGCGCTGGATGCCCATTTTTCCGAGTGCGAGGTCTACATGGCCGAGACCGCTGCGGCGGCTGGAAATATGAATGTGGGTCAGCGACAGGTAATCATCGAGTGTGAATTTCTCTTTGCCCGCCAGCGGATGGCCCTTGCGCATGGCACACACGTAACGGTCTTCCATCAACTTGACGTGACGCACCTGTGGGTCGGTGTTGAGCGGCGCGTCCACCGCAAAGTCGAGACGCCCGGCCGCCAGTTCCTTGGTGGTCTCGCGGCGCTTGGACAGAAAGCTTTCGATGATCACCGTCGGCGCCAGGCGTCGCAGGCGCTGGAAGAGCGGCGGCAGGATCACCGCTTCGGTGAGGTCGGTCATGCTGATGCGGTAAGTCTTGACTGCCTGCAGCGGGTTGAAGATGCGGCTTTCCTGCACCGATACCCGCAGCAGAGACAGGGCATTGCGCACCGGACCGATGATGTTTTGCGCCATCGGCGTGGGCACCATGCCCTGGGCCGTGCGAACGAAGAGGGGATCGTTGAAGGTCTCGCGCAAGCGTGCCAGAGCGTTTGAGACCGCCGGCTGGGTAATGCCGACAATCTGTCCGGCGCGGGTCAGGTTTGCTTCGGTGTAGATCGCGTCGAAGACGATGAAAAGGTTGAGGTCGACCTTGCTCAGATTCATTGCGCTGCACTCTTATTGTTGGGGCATTTTGATGAGGCCGGGGGCCTCGGCAATCACCCGATCATATATCGGTGATGAATGTTAATACACGCCGAGAATAGGCTAGGTAAATTTTCGTAGCTGTTCTAGCATCGATTGCATGACCTAAACAACCTCCCTCAAGAAGGTAGCTGCTCATGGATTTCGCTTATTCGCCCAAGGTGCAAGAACTGCGTGAGCGCGTGACCGCGTTCATGGACACCTACGTTTATCCCGCCGAAGCCGTGTTCGAGCGCCAGGTTGCCGAGGGCGACCGTTGGCAGCCGACTGCGATCATGGAAGAACTCAAACTCAAGGCCAAGGCCGAAGGCCTGTGGAATTTGTTTCTGCCTGAGTCCGAACTCGGCGCCGGCCTGACCAACCTCGAATACGCACCCTTGGCAGAAATCATGGGCCGCTCGCTGCTGGGCCCCGAGCCGTTCAACTGCTCGGCGCCCGACACCGGCAACATGGAAGTGCTGGTGCGTTACGCCAACGAAGCACAGAAACGACGCTGGCTCGAACCGCTGCTGCGCGGTGAAATCCGCTCGGCGTTCGCCATGACCGAGCCGGACGTGGCGTCCTCCGACGCCACCAACATGGCCGCCCGCGCCGTGCGTGACGGTGACGAGTGGGTGATCAACGGCAAGAAATGGTGGACCTCGGGTGCCTGCGATCCACGCTGCAAGATTCTGATCTTCATGGGCCTGAGCAATCCCGACGCGCCGCGCCACGCCCAGCATTCCATGATTCTGGTGCCGGTGGATGCCCCTGGCGTGAAGATCGTTCGTCCGCTGCCGGTGTTCGGTTACGACGACGCGCCACACGGTCACGCTGAAGTGCTGTTCGAAAATGTCCGGGTGCCGTACGAAAACGTTCTGCTGGGTGAAGGACGCGGCTTCGAAATCGCACAGGGTCGTCTTGGCCCGGGCCGGATTCACCACTGCATGCGTTCGATCGGCATGGCCGAGCGTGCACTGGAACTGATGTGCAAACGCGCGGTAAATCGCACGGCGTTCGGCAAGCCGTTGGCGCGTCTGGGCGGCAACATCGACAAGATCGCCGACTCGCGGATGGAAATCGACATGGCACGCCTGCTGACTTTGAAAGCGGCGTACATGATGGACACCGTCGGCAACAAAGTGGCGAAGAGCGAAATCGCGCAGATCAAAGTGGTCGCACCGAACGTGGCCCTGCGCGTTATCGATCGGGCCATCCAGATCCATGGCGGGGCAGGGGTTTCCAACGATTTCCCGCTGGCCTACATGTACGCGATGCAGCGCACCCTGCGCCTTGCCGACGGCCCGGACGAAGTGCACCGCGCGGCAATCGGCAAGTTCGAGATCGGCAAGTACGTGCCAAAGGAAATGCTGCGTAGCAACCACTAAAACTGTAGGAGCGAGCTTGCTCGCGATGGTCTCCAACAATGACGCGTTTATGCTGGATAAACGCGGTGTTTTGGAGGTCATCGCGAGCGAGCTCGCTCCTACAATAATCAAGACCTCAGTCGAGTATTGGCAGCCCGAAAAAGGCCCGCGCGCATGCGGTGCTGTGAGCCGCCAGTTCTTCCTCGCTTTCCCCGCGATGCAACGCCACTTCCCGCAACACTTCAGTCAGATACGCCGGTTCGTTACGGCCATTCTTCGGCTTGGGCCGCAGGCTGCGCGGCAACAGATACGGCGCATCGCTCTCCAGCATCAACCGCCCGCGCTTGATTTCTTTCACCAGCGGATGCAAATGCGTGCCGCGACGCTCGTCGCAGATCCAGCCGGTGATGCCGATGTGCAAGTCCAGGTCGAGGTAGCTGAACAGCGCTTTTTTCTCGCCAGTGAAGCAATGCACCACGGCAGCCGGCAACTGGTCGCGGTAGTCGCGGAGGATTTCCAGCAAGCGTTGACTGGCGTCGCGCTCGTGGAGAAACACCGGCAATTGCAGTTCGACCGCCATCGCCAAGTGCTCTTCGAGGACTTTTTCCTGTTGCGGACGCGGCGAAAAATCGCGATTGAAATCCAGCCCGCATTCACCCACGGCCACCACGTTCGGCTCTTTGAGCAAACTGCGTAGACGCTGGGCACTGTCGGCGTTCCAGTCGCTGGCCGAGTGAGGATGAATGCCGGCGGTGGCGAACAGCCGTTGCGCTGTGTCATCCAGTTGCTGGCACAGTTCCAGCGCCTGTTCACTGCCTTCGACACTGGTGCCGGTGAGCACCAATTGGCAGACGCCGGCGGCATATGCGCGGTCGAGTACAGCCCGGTGTTTGTCGGCAAAACTGGGGTTGGTCAGGTTGACGCCGATATCGATGAGTTGCATGGTGCTACCTCGGACCAAAGGCCGGAAAGCATATCAGAGCTGTAGATTTATAAGAAAAGCCAAGAACTACAACGAGTTAAAGCTGTCTTTTGATGCCGCGAGGCAAGCCGGGGTGGTCAGTGTGCCATCACTGTGCCAGTCTTTCGCACTTTGCCAGCGCTCAAGCGCTCTGTTTCTGTCGTTCGATTTCACTCATTTTTTGAAATCGGCCCAGTATTCTTTCCGGAGAGTGGATGACACGTCCCTCGATTTTGTTACTGCTGTGTGGTTCGTTGCTGCTGCCGATGCCGGCGGTTGCGCGTCTGGCCGGCCCGCTGCAAGCCGTGCCAGCAGCCAAGGTGCGCGACCTGCAGGAAATCCGCAGCAGCCGTGTGCTGAAGGTGCTGGTCAACCAGAGCCGCAACAGCTCCGGCGAAGTCCAGGGCCAGGCCATCGGCGTCGAATACCATCGGTTGCGCGCGTTCGAGCAATACCTCAATGGCCACGCCCGCGACGGTCAGGAAGTCACCCTCAAGATCATCCCCAAAGCCAAGGATCAACTGCTCGGCGCATTACAGCGCGGGGAGGGCGATCTGGTTGCGCCGGGGGAATTGCTCGATCTGCAACCGGGTTACGCCGTCAGCACCAGTGAGCCCATTGCCAGCAACATCCCGCTGGTATTGGTCGGGATCAAAGGCGAGAAACGCTACACCCACCTCGAACAACTTTCCGGCAAAACACTGGCATTGCCCACCGGCAGCGCCGCCGGTGAAGCGATCAGTCAGATCAATCAAAAACTCGCCCTGCACAAACTGGCCCCGGTGAAGATCGAGTGGGTCGATCCGAGCCTGGCGGTCGAAGACGTGCTGGAAATGGTTCAGGGCGGCATCTTTCACCTGACGATCGTCGAGCAACCGATTGCCGAGCGCTGGGGCAAGATCCTGCCCAAGCTACGCTTCGATCGGCAGGTGCTGATCAGCGAGCCGGGCGAAGAGTTCTGGTTTGTGCGTCGCGACGCCTCGATGCTGCGGGCCAGTATCGACCGCTTCCTCACCGGTTACAAAAAGCCCTCGGATCAGGACGCGGCGTTCCTGAGGATCTATCGGCGCCTGTATCAAGTGCACTATCCATTGGCCAAGGCAAATCGCCAGCGGCTGGAAAAACTTCGACCGGTGCTGCAGAAACACGCTGCTGCCCAAGGCATGGACTGGCTTAACCTGGCGGCACTGGCGTTCAAGGAATCCGCGCTACAACCCAATGCCCGCAGCGGAAGCGGCCCCACCGGCCTGATGCAGATCACGCCGTCCGCGGCCCAGCGTGTGGGGGTCAGTAATATTCAGGACCTCGATGCCAACGTGCAGGCCGGGGCCAAGTACCTGGCGATGATCCGCCGCAAGTTTTTTGCCAGCCCCAAACTCAACGAGCGTGAGCGCATGGCGTTCGTGCTGGCGGCCTACAACATCGGGCCAGAGCGGGTTCAGGGCATGCGCGCCGAAGCCCGGCGCCGGGGTCTGAACCCCAATCAATGGTTCTTCCAGGTCGAGCGCATCGCCATGGAGCAGGTGGGAATGGGCCCCGTCAGCTATGTTAATAGCGTGAACAAGTATTACCTGGCGTTCGATCGGGAACGGGAGTCGTTGGAGCCCCAGGGGCAGAAAGTGGCCTTACGGAAATGATCGACTAAACTGATCGTTATGGCGAAAAAATTGCGCTTTTAACATTTGATTTATTGATTAATATAGCGGCCAACCAACACACAAACTCACAATGGATGACACAGCATGAGCTCACTGATCAACAAGGTACTGTTTACCCGCGCTGGCTACGGCCTGACTGTTTTGCGAATCTTCGTCGGCATCATCTTCGCTGCCCACGGTGCGCAGAAACTCTTCGGGGCGTTCGGTGGTTACGGTCTGGCCGGCACCGCGCAGTACATGGAGAGTATCGGTCTGGCGCCGGGCTACCTGATGGCCACGCTGGCGGGCGGTACTGAGTTCTTCGGCGGTCTTGCCTTGATCATCGGCTTGCTGGTCCGTCCGGCAGCCCTCGGCCTGACCATCCTCTCGCTGGTGGCGATCTTCTCGGTGCACCTGCCTAACGGTTTGTTCATGGCCAACAACGGTTATGAATTCGCCCTGGCCCTGCTGGGTGGCAGCATCGCCGTGCTGATCGAAGGCGCCGGCAAACTGTCCGCCGACCGCGCCATTGCTGGGTGACCGCTCTGGCTCAACGAAAAGGCCCGCATTGTGCGGGCCTTTTTTTTGTTGTGCGTCATTCTTGACACTGTCCAGTCAGCTTCTCTAGGATGCTGCTCATGCGCCGATTTAAACAGCTACTTGCGGGGCGCCAGGTGACTCATTCAGTTGCCGATAGAAGCCTGAAACAGGCTTCGAAATACCGCTAAAGCGCTGGTTCGGTGTTGCCTCTCACCTGCCATGCAGACTTTTGAGGCAGAGACACGACACGATGAATGCACTAAACCCCGTTGTACGTCCCGCGCCGATCACGGCACATCTCACCCAGCGCAATCCAAAAATCCTGCTTGGCGGCAAACATCAGCCGACGCTCCTGCGTTATCTGGATGGTTGGCCACGTCGCACCGGCGGACCGGCAGCATTCCTGATTCAGTTTGTCGAAGACGGTGAGTCGCTGGCTCGATTTGCCAGCGACAGTTTCGACCTGGCGGTGATTCAGTCGCCCAGCCTCGAAGACGCGCCTGAAGTGATCAAACAACTGACCCGCGTGGCCCGACAAGGGTTGATTACCCGCCGCTAAGGCCTAGGGGTATTCGATCGCCACGATATAGACGCACTGCTCGCCGGTAGGCGTCTGCACCCGAACTTCGGCGTCCAGCGCCTTGCCGATCAGGGCGCGAGCCAAGGGTGAGTCGATACTGATCAGGCCCAGTTTCAAGTTCAGTTCATCCGGGCCGACGATGCGGTAGCGCGACTCCTTGCCGTCCTCATCCTCGATCGTGACCCAGGCGCCGAAGTAAACCTTGTTCGGATCGCTGGGCTTTTCGCTGACCACCTTGAGTGCTTCCAGGCGTTTGGTCAGAAAACGCACGCGGCTGTCGATCTCGCGCAACATCTTTTTGCCGTAGGTGTATTCGGCATTTTCGGAGCGATCACCTTGCGCCGCGGCCTCGCTGACCGATTGCGTGACTTGCGGTCGGCGCACATGCCAGAGCTCATGGAACTCGGCCCGCATCCGCGCTTCACCTTCAGGGGTGATCAGCGCGGTGCCAGCGGTGCGGGGAGGGCGATAACGGCTCATGGCAACTTCTTGTGATGGAGAAGGCTTGAGTCTATCAACCCTCGCGCAACACTGTCAGGGGGCTGGCGTTCAACGCCCGACGGGTGCCGAACACGCCGGCGCCGCCGATCAGCGCAGCGCCGATCAATGGCAGTACCAACAGCCATGGATGCGGGTGCCAAGGCAGATCGAACGCGTAACGGTACAGCACCAGGCTCACCAGTTCCGAACCCAGCGCTGCCAGCAATCCGCTGACCGCGCCGAGCAGACCGAACTCGATTCGCCGGGCCTTGACCAGCAATTGCCGCTCGGCCCCCAACGCTCGCAACAATGCGCCTTGGCGGATGCGTTCATCCAGCGTCGCTTGCAGGCCCGAAAACAGCACCGCCATCCCCGCCGCCAGCACGAACAACAGCACATATTCCACCGCCAGGGTGACCTGGGCGAGGATGCTGCGCAGTTGCTCCAGCAGGGCTTCGACTTGCAGGATGGTTACCGCCGGAAAGGCGCGGGACAGGTCGACGATCTGCTGATCATGACCGGCTGCCAGATAGAAGCTGGTCAGGTAAGTCGCCGGTAAATCCTTCAACGTTCCTGGCTGGAAAATCATGAAGAAGTTCGGCTGGAAGTTGTCCCAGTTGATCTCCCGCAGGCTGGTGACTTTCGCTTCGCGATTGACACCGCCGACGGTAAACACCATGTGATCGCCCAGCTTGAGCTTCAGGCTTTCAGCGACTTTGCCTTCTACCGACACGCCGGGAATGTCATCTGCTGGCTGTTCGCTCCACCAGTTTCCCGCGGTGAGCTTGTTGCCTGCCGGCAGGTCCGCCGCCCAGGTCAGGCTCAGGTCGCGCTGGATCGCCCGATCTCCGGCCGAGTCCTTGCTGACGATGTCCTGCACCGGCTCACCGTTGATGCTGATCAACCGTCCCGGTACGACCGGGTACAGCGGCGCCGATTGTGCCGACAGTTCGATCAGGCGATCGGTGAAGGCCTGTTTGTCTGCCGGCAGGATGTTCAGCGCGAAATAGTTCGGCGCGTTTTTCGGCAACTGGTTTTGCCAGGTATCCAGCAGCTCACCGCGCAGCAGGGCGATCAACGCCATGGACAGCAGAATCAAACCGAAGGCCAGGGATTGTCCGGCGGCGGCCAGTGGATGACGCAGCAATTGACCCAACCCGAGACGCCACGGCAACGAAGCACGCGCGAGCATCCGACGCAGGCTTTTCAGCAGCAGCAACAGCAAGCCTCCCAACACCAGCGCCGCAATCACGCCACCGCCGAGCAGGGCGAAGGTCAGCACCAGGTCGAGGCTCAGGCGCCACATGATCAGCCCGAGAGCGCCCAATGCCGCGCCGTAGACCATCCAGGTGCTGGAAGGAATCGGCAGCATGTCGCGGCGCAATACCCGCAAGGGCGGAACCCGGCCCAGCGCCGCGAGGGGGGGCAAGGCAAAACCGGCCAGCGCCACCAGTCCGGTGCCGATCCCGGCGATGGCCGGCAACAGACCTCCCGGTGGAACGTCGGTGGGCAACAAATCATGCAGCAGCGCGAACAGGCCAAGCTGCGCCAGCCAGCCAATCAATGCCCCACTGATGCTGGCCAACAGTCCGAGCACCATCAGCTGCAAACTGAACAGGACCATGGTTTCCCGGCGGGAAAGACCCAGGCAACGCAACAACGCGCTGGCATCGAAGCGGCGGGTGGCGAAACGCGTCGCCGACAGCGCCACCGCTACACCGGACAACAGGACCGCCACCAGGCTCGCCATGTTCAAGTAACGTTCGGCTTTACCCAGGGCGCCACCAATCTGCCGGTTGCCGTCGCGTGCATCCTGGATGCGCTGGTTGGCGGCGAGGCCGGGTTTGATCAATTGACGATAGGTTTCCAGCGCTTCGGCGTTGCCGCGCCAGAGTTCGCGGTAACTGACGCGGCTGCCGGGTTGCACCACGCCGGTGGCGGCAAGGTCGCTGAGGTTGATCAGCACGCGTGGCGTCAGGCTGTAGAAATTACCGGCGCGATCCGGTTCGTAGGTCAGCACTCGCGCCAGTTTCAGCGTGCGCATGCCGACGTCGATGCTGTCGCCGATCTTCAGGTCCAGTGCGGTCAGCAGTCGTGCCTCGACCCAGGCCTCACCGGGTTTCGGTCCTCCGCCGGGCTCTTCCGGAGCGAAGGGCGCGGGGGCGCTTTTCAGTTCACCGCGCAGGGGATAGACATCGTCCGCAGCTTTGATGCTGGACAGCTGAATGCCGTTGTCGGTGGCGATGACGCTGGAGAACTCCACCACCTGCGCATGTTCAAGGCCCAGCTCCGTCCCGCTTCTGATCTGTTCGGGTCGCGCCGGTGAACTGCCTTCAAGCAGCAGATCGGCGCCAAGAAATTCGGTGGCGCGCAGCATCATGGCGCCGTTCAGGCGGGCACCGAAGTAGCCAATGGCGGTACTCGCCGCCACCGCCACCAACAAGGCGAAGAACAACACCCGCAACTCACCGGCGCGAGCGTCGCGCAGCAGTTGGCGGAGGGCGAGACTGAACAGGCGCAACAGCGGCAAGCGTGCCATCAAGGCTCCAGAGGGGCGACCAGCAGGCCGGCTTCAAGTCGGATCAGGCGCCGGCAGCGATGTGCCAGGCGTTCATCGTGGGTCACCAGCACCAGGGTCGTGCCGCGCTCCTTGTTCAAGTCGAACAGCAAGTCGCTGATGCGCTCGCCGGTGTGACTGTCGAGGTTGCCGGTGGGTTCGTCGGCGAACAGTACGTCGGGCTCGGCGGCAAACGCACGGGCAATCGCCACGCGCTGCTGTTCGCCACCGGAGAGCTGGCGTGGAGAGTGGGTCAGGCGCTGGCCGAGGCCGACCCTTTGCAGCAATTCGGTGGCACGCTCACGAGCGTCTTTGCGGCCATCGAGTTCCAGCGGCAGCATGACGTTTTCCAGGGCATTGAGACTGTCGAGCAACTGGAATGATTGAAAGACAAAACCCACATGTTCGGCGCGAATGCGCGCGCGCTGGTCTTCATCGAGATTGCTCAGGCCCTGGCCGGCGAGGGTGACTTCGCCGCTGCTCGGCAGGTCGAGGCCCGCGAGCAGGCCGAGGAGGGTGGATTTGCCGGAACCGGACGCGCCAACGATGGCCAGGCTGTCGCCCTTGTTCAGTTCCAGGCTGAGTTCGTGCAGGATAGTCAGTTCACCTTCCGCGCTAGGAACCACTTTGCTGAGGTTCTTCGCGGTGAGAATGCTTGCGCCCATGGAGAATCCGATGCGTGTGTGGTTTTTGAGTGCTGGCCTGGCCTTGATGTGCATGGCCCAGAACGCAGCGGCGGGTACAGTCCTGATCGTTGGCGATAGTATCAGCGCTGGTTTCGGACTGGATACCCGCGTTGGGTGGGTCTCGTTGCTCGAGCAACGGCTCAAGCGCGAAGGTTTCGACGACAAGGTGGTCAACGCATCCATCAGCGGCGACACCAGTGCCGGAGGCCAGGCGCGCCTGCCTGCGCTGCTTGCAGAGCATAAGCCGGAGCTGGTGATCCTCGAGCTGGGCGGCAACGACGGCCTGCGCGGATTGCTCCCAACGCAATTGCAACAAAACCTTGCAGCGATGATCGACAGCTCCCGCGCCAGTGGGGCCAAGGTGCTTCTGCTCGGCATGCAACTGCCACCCAACTACGGCGCGCGCTACACCAAGGCGTTCGCCGAGGTGTACAGCAACGTCGCCGCCGAGAAAAAAATCCCGCTGGTGCCGTTTTTTCTCGATGGCGTGGGCGGTCACCCGGACCTGATGCAGGCCGACGGCTTGCACCCCGCTGCGGGGGCTCAGGACAAGTTGCTGGAAAATGTCTGGCCGACACTGAAACCGCTGCTTTGACGCTTTTCTAGCGGCGGCGTTTCGGCTAAGGTGGCGCCCCCGATTTGGAGCCCCCGATGCCGCGTCCCGCCTGGTCACTTTTTGCCTACCAACTGATCGAGCCTGACGAACAGCTGGATCTGTTCGCCTGCCAGGAAGTGCGGGTGCATCTGGTGACCCGTCAGCTGGAACTCGGTGGCTCGGCCGATCGAACCCTGTGCGGCAGCCTGCTTCCGGCGCAGCCGCGCTGGTCGAGCGTCGACCGTCGGGTTTTCCAGGACCAGCGCCTGTGCTCGCTGTGCCGGGCGATCCTGGAATCGCAGAAACGCGGCACTTCGCCGATCTGGCCAGAGCTGCGCTTCGAGCTTTGATGCAATAAAGATAGCGTGCTATCGGCCAACTCCCCGAATTTACGGACGTCGGTGTACAATCTCGTTTTTACCCCTGACCCTGCGAAGGATTTTCCGGATGTTGCCGCGTTTTCCTGCCGTCACCCGCTGCCTGTCTCTTGCCGCCCTTTGTGTGGCAGGCCCCGTAGCAGCATTGGAGTTGCCCCTGCCACCGCCCGGTGAAGACATCGTCGGCCAGGTTCAGGTCATCAAGGCCAAGTACGAAGACACCTTCGCCGACCTTGGCACCACTTACGACCTGGGTTACTCGGAAATGGTCGCGGCCAACCCTGGCGTCGATGCATGGCTGCCGGGCGCCGGTACCGAAATCGTGCTGCCGACGCGCTTCATCCTGCCACCAGGACCCCGTGAAGGTATCGTCATCAACCTGGCCGAATACCGTCTCTACTACTATCCGAAAGGCCGGAATGTGGTTTACACCTTCCCGCTCGGCATCGGTCGCGAGGGTTGGGGTTCACCGATCGCTCACACCACCATCACGGCCAAGACGCCGAACCCGACCTGGACGCCTCCAGCCTCGATCAAGGCCGAGCACCTTGCAGACGGTGATCCGTTGCCAAACGTGGTGCCGGCCGGCCCGGACAACCCGCTGGGGCCGTTTAAATTCACCCTGGGCACACCGGGTTACCTGATCCACGGTTCGAACAAGAAGTTCGGCATCGGCATGCGCACCAGCCACGGTTGCTTCCGCATGTTCAACAACAACGTGCTGGAAATGGCGAGCATGGTGCCGGTAGGCACGTCGGTGCGCATTATCAGTGACCCGTACAAGTTCGGTGTCAGTGGCGGCAAGGTGTACCTGGAAGCGCATACGCCGCTGGACGACAAGGGCAATCCTTCTGTGGTCGACAAACACACCGCGGTGATCAATGCGATGCTCAAGCGTGAGGACATCACCAACAACCTGCGCATGAACTGGGATGTGGTCCGCGACGTGGTTGCCGCCGAAGATGGTCTGCCGGTGGAAATCGGAGTGCCGAATTCCTCGGCGCCAATGGTGACGAGTACGCCGATCGACCCGTTGCAGTAATGCTTGAAAGGAACCCGCCGATGCTGACCGCGTCGGCGGGTTTTTTATTGCCTGGACAAAACCCCGGGCAATAAAAAAGCCGACCCAAAAAATGGGTCGGCTTGATAACAATCCCGAGGGATTATTACTTGCGGCTAGCTTTGTCCAGCATGCGCAGAGCACGCTCGTTAGCTTCGTCAGCAGTCTGTTGTGCTTTTTGAGCAGCAGCCAGAGCTTCATCAGCTTTACGGTAAGCTTCGTCTGCACGAGCCTGGGAGCGAGCAGCTGCGTCTTCAGTAGCGGTCAGACGTGCTTCGGTTTCTTTCGATACGCTGCTGCAACCGGTAGCCAGAACTGCGGCCAGAGCCAGAGCAGAGAATTTCAGAACGTTGTTCATCGTGTTCCCCTTCAAGGACTTTCTATTAAGTTAGCTGTCTCCTCAGAGTGAGGAAATAGCCGGCGTACATACTACCCATTACTTGTCGTAAGTAAACTGACGTAAAGCAAGAAGCCAAAAAAATTGTAGGCGTTGATTCTTTTTCGAGCAACTTTTACTTGCAATTGATTAAAAAATATCCAGCTGCAAGGCCCGCACTGAGCGAGTTGGCACGAAAAAGTTCCCGGCGGCCGCGAGTGTTTTCGCGGTCTTGGCTAAAGTCTGTCTACATGGATTCGTCTACACTTTTGTTCGGGATTTGCGGCGCACCTCTCATATCTTTCTCCTAGTTGAGGTGACTTAAAAGAAGGGCGCTCGTCTTAAGTCTCAACATCCGGCAATGTTCAGGCGATCGACCTCCCGGGATCTTCGGTCGAGCCGCCCCTGCGTAACCCCGGAACAGCACCTGCCCAACCTTGCATGATGACGAGCGTACCTTGAGCATTTTCTGCCAATGGTGCCTACTATTTGATACGTGCTCGGTTGCGCGAGATCGGTGCAGTTCTTCTCGGTGTCCATTCAGGCACGGGTTGGCGTAGATGTTCCTTCGCCGGAAAAACATCGGTAAGGTAGGGGTCAGAATCAAAGACCCGCGAGGAGTAGTGATGAGTGAGGCGTTGTCCATCCACCATGACCAGGCTGGTCATCAGTTCGAGACCAATGTGGACGGTCATCGTGCCTACCTGACCTATATGGATCTGGGGAAACAGACCCTGGATATCTATCGCACGTTTGTGCCCAATGCCTTGCGTGGTCGCGGCATCGCGGCAGCCCTGACCGAGCAGGCGCTGCAGTACGCCGAGGAAATGGGCTACACCGTCATTCCTTCGTGTTCCTACGTGGAGCGCTACATGGAGCGTCACCAGCGGCATGCGGCCAAGCTGAGCCAGTAAAACGAACACATAAAAAAACGCCGGGTTTAGCCCGGCGTTTTTTTGTGCGCTGAAAAGTGATCAGGTGCGAGCGCGTTTCGGCAGCACGTCCTTGAGCTTGGCATGCATGCTGCGCAAGGTATTTTCTGTAGCGGACCAGTCGATGCAGGCATCGGTGATCGACACGCCGTATTGCAGGTCGGCGAGGTCTTTCGGGATGGCCTGGCAGCCCCAGTTCAGGTGACTTTCGACCATCAGGCCGATGATCGACTGGTTGCCTTCGAGGATCTGGTTGGCGACGTTCTCCATCACCAGCGGTTGCAGTGCCGGGTCCTTGTTGGAGTTGGCGTGGCTGCAATCGACCATGATGTTCGGCTTGATCTTCGCTTTGTTCAGCGCTTGCTCGCACAGTGCGACGCTGACCGAATCGTAGTTCGGTTTGCCGTTACCGCCGCGCAGCACCACGTGACCATAGGCATTGCCCTTGGTGGTGACGATCGACACGCCGCCTTCCTGGTTGATCCCCAGGAAACGATGCGGGCTGGAAACCGATTGCAGGGCGTTGATAGCCACGGTCAGGCCGCCGTCGGTGCCGTTCTTGAAGCCGACGGCCGAAGACAGGCCGGAGGCCATTTCACGGTGAGTCTGGGATTCAGTGGTGCGCGCGCCGATGGCCGACCAGCTGATCAGGTCCTGCAGGTACTGCGGGGAGATCGGGTCGAGGGCTTCGGTCGCGGTTGGCAGGCCCATCTCGGCCAGGTCCAGCAACAGCTGACGACCGATGTGCAGACCGTCCTGAATCTTGAAGGAGTCGTCCAGGTACGGGTCGTTGATCAAGCCTTTCCAGCCGACGGTGGTGCGTGGCTTCTCGAAATACACGCGCATGACCAGATACAAGGTATCGGACACTTCCGCGGCCAGCACCTTCAGGCGCTCGGCGTATTCGTGGGCAGCCTTGATGTCGTGGATCGAGCACGGCCCGATGACGACAAACAGGCGATGGTCGGTGCCATCCAGGATGTTGCGAATGACTTCGCGACCCTTGGTGACGGTGCGCAGGGCAGCGTCGCTCAGAGGGATATCACGCTTGAGCTGATCGGGAGTGATCAGCGTCTCGTTGGAGGCGACGTTTAGGTCGTTGATCGGTAAATCAGCCATCGTTTACTCGTCAGGTCACGGGTGCCGGCCGCCAGCGAACCCGCGCGGCGGAGCACAGCAAATTAAGCGCGTCGGGGAGCGGAACCTTAGCGCGTTACACCGTGGCTCGACAATGGGCAGACAGCGGTTTTAGGGGCATTCGCAACGAATTGATAACGTCCCTTAATCCATCACCGCCTGTGCAAATGCCCTGCGAACCGTGTCGTGAGAGAACTCGTCGGCGTGTTGCTGGACCCATTCGAGGGCCAGCGCCTGGGTTTCCTGCAGGTCGTCGTGGGCGTCATGCTGGCGACAATAACGTTCGATCTGGCACACCTGTTCGCCCATCCGGGCACTGAACATCATCTGCTCGTCGACAAAGGCAATGCCCACCAGATAACCGTGTTTGCGTCGCAGGCACCAGGCTACATAGCCCAGAAAACGCAAGTCGGGGTTCAAGGTCGGTATGCGAACCTCCAGCGCCGTACCGTGGCGCCAGGCGCGGTGGTAATTGCAAGCCATGCCCCCGACGCTGATAGTGTGCAGCTGTTGTCGTGAAATACACTCAGGTTTCAACAACGTTAATTCGACGGGTACATCGTCAGGATGAGGAATAAAACGTCCCATGAGCACGGACTCCATGTGTCGGCCATCTGACATTGTTTCCCCCAGTATAGTGGTCGAATCGGAACTGACCGATTTCGACGCCGACCAACGGTTGCTGGCGATGAGCGGGGTGTCGCTGGTCATATTCACCAGCGTCGGCTGCGCCAGCTGCCGTTTTGCCCGTGAGCAATTGCCAAGGCTCGATCTGCATGTCGACCGCTTGTGCTGGATCGATGCCGGGGACAATGGCGGGGTGGTCGAGCGTTATCAGGTCTTTCATTTGCCGGCGCTGTTTGTGGTGCGCGACGGTGAGTTTTTCGGAGCGCTAAAATCGCGCCTGACCAGCAACGAGCTCAATGCGGCCGTGACTCAGGCGTTGACCAGAACAGCAGAGGAGTTGCCATGACGGGTGCAGTTGCCAAACCGACCATTGGTATTATCGGGACCGGTGCGATCGGTGGTTTCTATGGGTTGATGCTGGCGCGTGCCGGTTTCGACGTGCATTTTCTGTTGCGCAGCGAATTTTCGGTGGTGGCCGAACGCGGGTTGCAACTCGACAGTGCGGTGCACGGTGCGCTGGCGCTGAATCCGGTACAGGCCTATTCATCGGCCGAAGACATGCCGCTCTGCGACTGGTTGCTGGTGGGCGCGAAGACCACCAGCAATGCCGGTCTGGCGCCGGCGATCATTCAAGCGGCGGCACCGAACGCCAAGGTGCTGTTGCTGCAAAACGGCCTGGACGTCGAGGACAGTCTGCGAGCCTTGCTTCCGGATTCCCTGCACCTGCTCGGCGGGCTCTGCCTGATCTGCGTCCATCGCACCGGCCCCGGTGCGATCACTCATCAGGCCCTTGGTGCGGTGAACGTCGGTTACCACAGTGGCCCCGCCACCGATGAACAGGCGCGTATGGCAATTGTCGAGGAAGGCGCCGGGTTGTTCCGCAGCGCCGGCATCGACTCCCAGGCCATGCCGAACCTGCATCAGGCGCGCTGGCAGAAACTGGTCTGGAATATCCCTTACAACGGCCTGTCGGTTCTGCTCGGCGCGGGCACCACACCGTTGATGGCCGATGCCGACAGCCGGGAACTGATCAAGGCCTTGATGGCCGAAGTGGTTCAGGGTGCCAAGGCCTGCGGTCACGACATGCCGGCCGGTTACGCCGACTATCTGTTCATGATGACCGAAAAAATGCCGGACTACTGGCCGAGCATGTACCACGATTTTCTGCACAAGCGACCGCTGGAACTGGAGGCGATTTACGCCCGGCCACTGGCGGCAGCCAAGGCCGCCGGCTGCGAATTGCCACGAATCGAAGCGTTGTATCGCGGTTTGCGTTTTATCGATCGACGCAACACCTGAGTCGATCAACCCGAGGGGGAAGGGCATGGCAAAGACGATTGACGACAAACTGGTGCTGGCGATTTCTTCGCGCGCGCTGTTCGACCTGAGCGAAAGCCACAAGGTTTACCTGTCGAGCGGCGTCGAGGCCTACCGGCAATATCAGATCGAACACGAAGACGAAATCCTCGAGCCCGGTGATGCCTTCCCGTTGGTGGAAAAACTCCTCAGCCTCAATACCCGCCTCGGCCGCGCCAGGGTCGAGGTGATCCTGGTGTCGCGCAACAGCGCCGACACCGGGCTGCGGGTGTTCAACTCGATTCACCATTACGGACTGGCGATCTCCCGTGCGGCGTTTGTCGGTGGGCGCAGTCCGTATCCGTATCTCAAAGCGTTTGGTTGCGACCTGTTTCTGTCGACCCACGCCGAAGACGTGCGCAGTGCACTGGATGCCGGTTTCGCGGCGGCGACCATTCTGTCGGGCGGGGCCAGCCGTGCTGCTAGCGATGAATTGCGGATTGCCTTCGACGGTGACGCAGTGCTGTTTTCCGACGAGTCGGAGCGTGTTTATCAGTCGGGCGGCCTGGAAGCGTTTCAGGCCAGCGAACGCGAAAGTGCCCGCGAGCCACTGCGCGGCGGGCCGTTCAAAGGCTTTCTCGCGGCGCTCAATCTGTTGCAGCGCGAGTTCCCGGAGGACGCCTGTCCGATCCGCACCGCGTTGGTCACCGCCCGTTCGGCGCCCGCCCATGAGCGGGTGATCCGCACGTTGCGCGAGTGGGACATTCGCCTGGATGAGTCGTTGTTTCTCGGTGGCCTGACCAAGTCCGCCTTCCTCGAAGCCTTTGCCGCCGACGTGTTTTTCGACGATCAGGCCGGCCATTGCGAGTTGGCCCGCGAGGTGGTCGCTACCGGTCATGTGCCCCATGGCATAAGCAACGAGCAAAAGGTTTAAGCCCGCCGTTCAACGCGTTACGCGGGACGTCGTGTTCGCCAAGGCACTGCTAAGCTGAATCAATCTCCGCCATGTTGGCACTCGAGGAGGTCATATGATTCGTTCGATGCTGTATGCCACTGACCTCGGTCTGTACGCACCGTTAGTGATGCAGCATGCCCTGGAGCTGGCTCGAACATTCGATGCTGACTTGTATGTGGTGCACGCGGTTGAGCCGATGGGGTTGTTTGCCGAATCGGTGCTTCAGAGTTACCTCGATGAACAGGCGTTGAACGAGTTTCACAGTCAGGGCCTGAACACCGTTATTGCCAGTATCGAGCAGCGGGTGCTCGACAGTTTTCGTGAGGAGTTGGGGGACGAGGGTGCGCACGATCTGGACCGGATTCAGGCGGTGCGGGTGCTTCAGGGCGATCCGTCGCAGGTGATTCTCGACCAGGCGCAGAAACTCTCCGTGGATTTGTTGATCGTAGGTAGTCATAGCCATGGTGCTGGCGCGGAAACGCCGTTGGGCAGGACCGCAGCGCGGGTGTTGCAGTTGGCTCGAGTTCCGGTCTATCTGGTGCCGCTGGTGGAGCGCCGTCGCAAGGGCGATCGCTAGCACACGACTGGAACATGAATAGTGGCGTTTTGATGAAAAAGTTCTAGATTTATTCTTCAAACCATTAATATAGTTATATACCGTCGCTGATGCCCGTGGCGTCTACCTGCTTTGAGGGATTCATATGAAGCTTCAACAACTGCGCTACATCTGGGAAGTGGCGCACCACGACCTCAACGTTTCCGCTACAGCCCAAAGCCTTTACACCTCGCAACCGGGTATCAGCAAGCAGATCCGTCTGTTGGAAGACGAATTGGGCGTCGAGGTTTTTGCTCGCAGCGGCAAGCACCTGACCCGCGTCACCCCGGCCGGCGAGCGCATCATCACCACCGCTGGCGAGATCCTGCGCAAGGTTGAAAGCATCAAGCAGATCGCCCAGGAATTCTCCAACGAGAAAAAAGGCACCCTGTCGATCGCTACCACGCACACCCAGGCGCGTTACGCGTTGCCGCCGGTGATCAGCAATTTCATCAAGCAATACCCGGACGTTGCGCTGCACATGCACCAGGGTTCGCCGATGCAGATCGCCGAAATGGCCGCTGACGGCACCGTCGATTTTGCCATCGCCACCGAAGCCCTCGAGCTGTTCGGTGATCTGGTGATGATGCCGTGCTACCGCTGGAACCGCTGCGTGGTCGTGCCTCAGGGCCATCCGCTGACCAAGCTGTCGAAGCTGACCCTTGAAGCGCTGGCCGAATACCCGATCGTGACGTACGTATTCGGTTTCACCGGCCGTTCGAAACTCGACGAAGCGTTCAGCCATCGCGGCCTGACGCCGAAAGTGGTGTTCACCGCCGCTGACGCCGACGTGATCAAGACCTACGTGCGATTGGGTCTGGGTGTGGGCATCGTGGCGAAAATGGCGGTCGACACCAAGCTCGATAGTGATCTGGTCGTGCTCGACGCCAGCGAATTGTTCGAATCCAGCATCACCAAAATCGGTTTCCGTCGCGGCACCTTCCTGCGTGGCTTCATGTGCGACTTCATCGAAAAGTTCGCTCCGCATCTGACCCGCGAAATCATGGCCAAAGCCATTCAGTGCCACAACAAGCAGGAACTGGAAGAGCTGTTCGACGGCGTCGAACTGCCAGTTCACTGATTTTTTAGACCGCCTCGGTAACGGAAAACTGTTGCCGAGCGCCCGCCACCAGAATCTCCACCTCGTCCCCTTCGAACTTGCCCAGCAAGCTTTTGCCCAGCGGTGAGCGAGGGGTGATGACGGTAATCATTTGTCCCACCAGATCGACCTTCAAACCCGCTGCATCGGGGGCCAGAAACAGCCATTGTTCACGACCCTTTTCGTCTTCCAGACCCAGCAGGGCGCCGACTTCGATGCCGCGCTGATCGTCGTAAGGCCGCAGCGCCAGGTTCTGGCACAGCGTCAGCGATTGCCTGATTTCCTCGACCCGTTTCGCCTGCCCGGCTGCCAGGTATGACGCCTCCAGCCCCAGTGTGTCGTACTTGTTTTCGGCGATGTTTTCTTCGTGGGTCGCGGTTTCGTACGCGGTTTGCGCGGCACGTTCGGCGATGTCGAGGTCGACACGCAGCTTGTCGAGAATCAGTTGATGGACCGTCTGTTTATTCATGGTCAGTCGCAGAATTGCAGGACGTTGGCGCGGCTTTTTTCGCTTGGCGCGGTCTGGTCCTGTTGCAGCCAGAACTGGCATTTCGGATTGGCCAGATTACGGCTGGTGCTGCGGGCCTGATCCAGTCGTTGCTGCTGCTCGTTCTTGCGCAGGTTCTCTTCGTATTGATCGAACAGCGGGCTCTGCGGCGGAAGATCCGGCACCGGTTGTGCGACCACGGGTGGTTTCGCCAGTTGCTCTATCGCCTGCGCGACCGGCGCCAATTGATCGCTGAATAACAGTCGGGAAGCGAGCCAGCAGGTCAGCGCGATGGCGAGGAATCCCAGCCACAGTCCGAGGGCAATGCTGCCGGTCAGTTGCAGGGCATTGAGCTGAATCGGCAAGGGGCGGCGCGGGTTGGGGCGGTAGGGCATGACTGCCTCCTGGCGGGTGGGCGCGGGCGAGTGGCGATTGTCGCATGAAGATTAATCGCCGTCGGCTCTTCTGCACGGAGTAATTTATGCGGACAATCGGCGCCTTTGCCAACGGGAGCCTGGAATGCCTGAAATGCCTCAAATGAAAAGCCGCTGGCGCTGGGACATTTTTTGCGCCGTGGTCGACAACTTTGGCGACATCGGCGTGACCTGGCGTCTGGCCCGACAACTGGTCACCGAGCATTCGCTGGAAGTGCGTTTGTGGGTCGATGATCTGCGGGCCTTCGAGCGGCTCTGCCCAGAGATCGACATCCATGTCGCGCAGCAGTGGCAGGACGGTGTCGAAGTCCGGCAATGGCCAGCCGACTGGTTGCCCACCGACGCCGCCGATGTCGTAATCGCTGCATTCGCCTGCCAGCTGCCGAGTGCCTACATGGACGCCATGGCCGCGCGGGAAAAGCCGCCGTTGTGGATGAACCTCGACTATCTGAGTGCCGAAGACTGGGTTGTCGGCTGCCACGGTTTGCCGTCGGTGAAATACAAAAGCGTGCAGAAGTACTTTTTCTTTCCGGGGTTCCAGAAGGGCACCGGTGGCCTGCTGCGTGAAAGCGGATTGCTCGAGCGACGCCGGCAATTTCAGCAAAGCCCCGAGGCTCAGCGAAAATTCCTGCAAGAGTTAGGGATTAATCATGCACAAGGCGCGCAGCTGATCTCGCTGTTTGCCTATGAAAATACCGGCCTGGCGAGTTGGCTGGAGGTCATGGCCGCCGATTCGACGCCTACGCATCTGCTGGTGCCCGAAGGGCGGATTCTGGGTGATGTCGAGCGTTGGCTCGGTGTCGACGGATTGGCGGCGGGCGCCGTGCATGTGCGCGAGGCCTTGACCGTGCAAGTGCTGCCGTTCGTCCGACAGGAGCAATACGATCACTTGCTCTGGTGCTGCGATTTCAACGCTGTGCGCGGCGAAGATTCGTTTGTCCGCGCCCAATGGGCGGGCCGGCCACTGCTCTGGCACATCTATCGGCAGGACGAAGACATTCACCTGGACAAGCTCGAAGCCTTCCTGACGCTGTACACAAAAGACCTGTCTGCGCCTGCCCGCGAGGCGATCAGCGGGCTTTGGCGTGCGTGGAATGCCGGGCATGATATGTCGGGTCACTGGCTGACGACCCGTAAACACTGGCCGGAACTGCAAAAACATGCCGAAGCGTGGTGTCTGGAACAAGCCTTGCAGGCAGATCTTGCCGCGGCGCTGGTACAGTTTTACCTAAATTGGATATGATACGCGGCCTAGATTTTTGTAAATCCCATCCAAATTCGGATATTCGCAATGAAAACTGGTAAAGAACTGAAACCCGGTACCGTGATCCGTCTCGAAAACGATCCTTGGCTGGTTCAGAAAGCTGAATTCACCAAGTCTGGTCGTAACAGCGCGATCATGAAGACCAAGCTGAAAAACCTGCTGACCGGTTACAAGACCGAGATCGTTTACAGCGCCGACGACAAACTGGACGACGTAATCCTCGACCGCAAAGAAGCGACCCTGTCCTTCATCAGCGGCGACACCTACACGTTCATGGACACCACCGACTACACCATGTACGAGCTGAACGCTGAAGACATCGAAGCCGTTCTGCCTTTCGTTGAAGAAGGCATGACCGATGTTTGCGAAGCGATCTTCTTCGAAGAGCGTCTGGTTTCCGTAGAACTGCCGACCACTATCGTGCGTCAGGTTGACTACACCGAAGGTTCCGCTCGCGGCGACACTTCCGGCAAGGTGATGAAGCCTGCCAAACTGAAGAACGGTACCGAGCTGTCGGTTGCTGACTTCATCGAAATCGGCGACATGATCGAGATCGATACCCGCGAAGGCGGTTCCTACAAAGGCCGTGCCAAATAAGCACCGCTTCAGGAATGAAAAAGCCCGACCATTGAGTCGGGCTTTTTTGTGCCTGTTGTCTGAAAAACGCAGACTGGGAAAACGCCGAAAAAACTGCAGGAGCCGGCTTGCTGGCGATCGCGTCCGTGAGACCGCTATCGCCAGCAAGCCGGCTCCTACAGGGTGGAGGTGTTATTTCTTCAGGTGTTGCTTGAGCTCTTCAGACGCCTGCAACATCGCCGAGCGCACCGCTGGCACCTGGCTCACCACATTCAGCAAACCGTAATCGTGAATCATGCCGTTGTAGCGAACCGCCGTCACCGGCACACCGGCCTCGTCGAGTTTGCGGGCGTACGCCTCACCTTCATCGCGCAGCACATCGGCGCCGGCCGTTTGCACCAACGCAGGTGGCAAGCCTTTGAGCTGGGCAGTGGTCGCTCGCAGTGGCGAAGCGTAGATCTCGTTACGTTGCTTGGCATCGGTGGTGTAGTTGTCCCAGAACCACTTCATCATGTTTTTGGTGAGGAAGTGCCCCTCGGCAAACTGGTTGTAAGACGCCGTTTCAAAGTTTGCATCCGTCACCGGCCACAGCAGCACCTGGAATTTGATCGCCGGGGTGCCTTTGTCCTTGGCCATCAGTGCAACCACGGCCGCCATGTTGCCGCCGACGCTGTTACCGGCCACGGCCAGACGCTTGCCGTCGACGTTGATTTCTTTACCGTGCTCAGCCACCCATTTGGTCGCGGCGTAAGCCTGGTTGATTGCCACCGGGTAATGCGCTTCCGGCGACGGGGTGTAATTGACGAACACCGCCGCTGCACCCGAGCCCGTGACCAGATCCCGAACCAACCGCTCGTGAGTCGGGAAATCCCCCAGCACCCAACCACCGCCGTGGAAGAACATGAACACCGGCAGCTCGCCTTTGACCCCGGCCGGACGGACGATGGTCAGGCTGATCGGTTGGCCGTCGACTTGAATGGTCTTCTGGCTGACGTCCGCTTTTGGCAGCGTCAATTTCACCCCGGCTTGCGCGCCGACCAGAATGGCCCGGGCATCTTTCGGTGAAAGCTGTTCCATCGGTTTGCCGGTGCCGGCATTCAGCACATCGAGGAACGCCTGGGTGTTGTGCTCAACCCCATCGCCCGCGAATGCACTGTGGATGGACAGGGCGAGAAGGGTACCGGTCAAGACTTTGCTGAAAGTGTTCATGTTCGTTTCCTGTTCGGTCGTGGAGTCAGCAGTTAGACGGTAACGTGCAGGCGCACATCGACGTTGCCACGGGTGGCGTTGGAGTAAGGGCAGACCTGGTGGGCGGCGTCGACCAGGGATTGCGCATCGGCTTGTTCCAGACCAGGCAGGCTGACGTGCAGGTCGATGTCCAGGCCGAAACCACCAGGAATCTGACCGATGCCGACATGGGCGGTGATCGAGGCGTCGACCGGGATGCTTCGTTTGGTCTGGCTGGCGACGAATTTCAGCGCGCCAATGAAGCAGGCCGAGTAACCGGCAGCGAACAGTTGTTCAGGGTTGGTGGCAGCGCCGCCAGCACCACCGAGCTCTTTCGGGGTAGCAAGTTTGACGTCGAGGATGTTGTCGCTGGAAACCGCACGACCATCACGGCCGCCAGTGGAGGTTGCGATTGCGGTGTAGAGAGTTTGCATGGTGTGAGCCTCGTTTGGATTTGTTTGTTTTGCGCTAAATGTTTGCGCGCTAAGTAAGTGCGAGCCAAATGTAGCGCGCTGATATTTAGCGCGCAAGATAAATTTTAAAAAAAGTTTGGCGAGGGTGAAGGAGTGAGAGAGTGATTGCAGGCAAGACTATTGATTTAGAGCGGTTCAGGCGGGGTTTTTCGACGGTGAATTTTTTTCGGGGTGAGGGCGGGTGAACAGGACTCCCGAGGTCACTGCAAACCAAATGTGGGAGCGGGCTTGCTCGCGAATGCGATGTGTCAGTCAACACATCTGCTGAATCTCACACCGCATTCGCGAGCAAGTCGAATCGTCGCACCGCCGCTCCCACAGGGGAATTTGTGGTGGGTTGGGATCAGAGGCTGTTTTGCAGATTGCTGCGCAGCACTTGCAGCTCTGCCTGCAGTTTCTGCAGTCTCTCCAGCGACATCCCGCTGGCGCCGAGGATGCACTGGGGAACTCCGCGAGCCTTGTCCCGCAAGGCGCGGCCCTGTTCGGTGAGTTCGACAATCACCACCCGTTCGTCTTCGCGGCTGCGGGTGCGGCTGAGCAAGCCTTCGGCTTCCAGGCGTTTGAGCAGTGGCGTCAGTGAGCCAGGATCGGTCAGCAGGCGCGTGCTGATTTCGCCTACGGTCAAACCGTCCTGTTCCCACAACACCATCATCGCCAGGTATTGCGGATAGGTCAGGCCCAGTGCTTGCAACAGCGGCTTGTAGACCTTGGTCATCAGCAGCGAGGTGGAATGCAGGGCGAAGCAGGCCTGATTATCCAGCAGCAGGGCGTCGCAGTTATCGGAGAGGTTGCGCTCGGTGTTCATTTCGAAGCCTTGATCAGTGATCGTTATAAATCTAGCGGGCGAATCTTTAATGCGCCAGACAATTCTGGACTAGTGCCGGTCCAGGTTGGTTTGCAGGGCCAAGTCCCATGGCGGAATGGGGCTGAAGCGTGTTTTCAGGTATTCCAGCAGCAAACGACTGCGGGAATTGGGTTGCTGCTCCAGGCGCAAGGCATAGATGCCGGTGGTTTCCGCTTGAGGCAGGCCGTTTTCGCAAAACAGCGGCAGCAACTCGCCTCGCAGCAAGTATTCGCTGGCCAGCCAGGTCGGCAAGTGCGCGACACCCAAGCCGGCCAGCGCGCCGCAGACCAGCGCTTCGGCATTGTTCGCACTCATGCGGATGCGCGATGGACGGTGCAGGTGCATTTGCCCATCCCGCTCGAAACGCCAGGCGAAGGGCGGGGCGAGGCCATCCCAGTCGAGGCCGTCGTGCTCAATCAACTGCGACGGGTCGGACGGTACGCCGCGACGCTTCAGATAGTCGGGGCTGGCGCAGGCAATGCGCACAATGCTCGCCAGCGGCGTGGCCACCAGGCGGGTGTCAGCCATTTGCCCGGCACGCAGTACCAGATCGACCTTGCCCAGGTTCAAACCCTGCATGTCGACAAAACTGTCGATCAGGTGCAATTGCACGTCGAGACCGGGGTAGAGCATCAGAAAATCAGCGATCACCGGCGCCAGATGCCGCCGGCCGAACGCGGCGGGCGCGTCGATCCGGATCAAGCCCTCCGGCGCGCTGCTCAGGGACACCGCTTCGGCCCGCGCCAGTTGCAGCTCCGCCACAATCCGCCGCGCGCGCTCGGCAAATGCCAATCCGGCCGGCGTCGCACGCACCGCATGGGTACTGCGGATAAACAACTGGCTGCCGACGGCGTTTTCCAGGCTGTCGATGCGCCGCGCCACGGCCGAGGGGGTCAGCGGATGACGGCGGGATGCGCCAGAGAAACTGCCGGTTTCCAGTACATCGAGGAACAGACCCAGTTGGTCGGTCAATTGATTGGGGTTCATGGTGTCGTCAGTGCTTGTGCGAAGTTGGCATAGCCATTGTGCGTTGCTGTGCGTTTCCCCGCCAGCGCCGACTGCGTAGGATGGATCGCCTGAGACAATAGGAAATCGGCCGTGATTGAGTTTTTGATGTACCTGGTATTCGGCGCCGCCCTGGGAACCCTGGGCGGTCTGTTTGGCATTGGCGGCGGGCTGATCGCCATTCCCTTGCTCGGCGTGTTGTTCGGTCTCGATCAGCAGATTGCCCAAGGCACTGCGCTGGTCATGGTGGTGCCGAACGTGATGCTGGCTTTGTGGCGCTATCACCAGCGCAATAAAATTGAATTGCGTCACGCGCTGCCACTGGCGTCGATGGGTTTTTGCTTTGCGTGGATCGGTTCGATCTGGGCAGTGGGCATTGATGCGCAAACCATGCGCGTTGGGTTTGTTGCGTTCCTGATCGCACTGTCGGCCTACAACCTGATGCGAATGTTCTACGCCAGTGCGCCGGTCAGTTCGCAGATGAATTACTCATGGCCATGGTTGGGCGTACTCGGCGCGGCTTCCGGGACCATGGGCGGATTGTTTGGCGTGGGCGGGGCGGTGGTGGCAACGCCAGTGCTGACCAGCCTGTTCGGCACCAGCCAGGTGGTGGCCCAAGGTTTGTCGCTGGCGCTGGCGTTACCCAGCACGGGCGTCACGTTGGTGACTTATGCCGTGCATCATCAAGTGGACTGGATGATCGGCGTGCCGTTGGCCGTCGGCGGTTTGATGAGCATCAGTTGGGGCGTGAAGATCGCCCACGCCATGCCGGAGCGGCTGCTGCGCGGGCTGTTCTGTGGCTTCCTGGTGCTGTGCGCGGTGATGCTCGCCTTTAAAGTTTGAACCCTTCGACGATGTGTTCGGCCAGGCATTCAGTGATCGGCGATGGGTTGTGCAGGTTGCGCAGCAGCATGATGCTTGCCTCCGGCAACACTGGCAGGTCTTCGGCTTCACCGAGAATGCGCATGTCCGGGGTGACCAGGCTTTCCAGTTGTGCGGTCACCGCCAGGCCGGCGCTGACTACCGCCATGATCGCCGACAGGCTGTCGCTGTTGTAGGCCACGCGATAATCGCGGCCCATGGCATCGAGGGCATTGCACGCCCACAAACGGCAGAAGCAATCGCTGTTGAACATCGCCAGCGGCAGCGGCGTTTGCTCATGGGCACTGAAACATTGCGCTTCGGCCCAGACAAAACGCTCCTTGCGCAACAACTGGCCGATCTCGCTGCCCGGTTCTCGGGTCACGATCGTCAGGTCCAGGTCCTGACGCAGCAGCAATTGTTTTGAAGATTCGCAGTGGACTTCGATCTGGATCAGCGGATACGACTGGGCAAACCGGCGCAGAATCCCCGGCAGAAAACGCATCACATAATCGTCCGGGGTGCCGATGCGCACCATGCCGACCATGTGCGGCTCGCGCAGCGTGTTGAACACTTCGCTATGCAACTTGAGGATGCGCCGCGCGTAGCCCAGCAGGACCTGTCCTTCAGCCGTCAACCGCACCTGTCGGCCGTCGCGTTGAAACAGTTGGCGCTGCAACACATCCTCTTCCAGCCGTTTCATTTGCATGCTTACGGCGGATTGCGTGCGGTTGACCAGTTCCCCGGCGCGGGTGAAACCGCCTTGGTCGGCAATGGCGACAAAGGTGCGCAGCACTTCGGTGTCGATACTTGGGAAGGCGGACATACATCAATCTCCGAGATGTGTTTCATAAGAAACATTCGTTGGATTGATCTTAGCCCCGGCGAGACACTTGAGCCATCCCAAACGGAGGGCAACAAGATGAAAGGTCAAAAAGGTTATGTCGAGGTAGAAAAACATTCCATCCACGTGGTATCCGATTTGTTGCACAAAATCAGTCGCTGGTATGAATTGCACCGTGAACGCGAGTTGTTGGCGGGCATGAGCGACGAAGCGCTGAAGGACATCGGGCTCAGTCGTGCGGATGTCGAGCACGAAAGCATCCGCCCATTCTGGGATGACCCGATGCACAAATGAGTGACCCACAACTACACAAACCGTCTTCCGGTGAGGTAGGTTGCGAGCAGACAAGGAGATGCTCATGCCCGCAACGCTGTCCTTTTCCATCAAACAGGCTCGACGCCTGGCGCTGGCCGCCCAAGGGTTCAATGGGCGCCAGTCGCCGGCGGCGATCAAGGCGCTTCAGCTCAATCGCCTGATCGAGCGGCTGGGCATTCTGCAGATCGATTCGGTCAATGCGTTGGTGCGCTCGCACTACCTTCCCTTGTTTTCCCGCCTCGGCAACTACTCATCCGACTTGCTCGACCAGGCTGCCTGGAGTTCGGGCCGTCGACGCACGCTGTTCGAATACTGGGGCCATGAAGCCTCGTTGCTACCCCTGTCGATGTACCCGTTGATGCGCTGGCGCATGCAGCGTGCGACCCGTGGTGAAGATATCTATCAGCAACTGGCGCGTTTCGGGCGTGAGCAGCAGGACACCATTCGCCGAGTGCTGGCCTCGGTTCAGGAGCTCGGCGCGCTGGGTGCCGGGAGTCTGTCGACCCGCCAGGAGCGGGCAGGGCCGTGGTGGGACTGGAGTGCGGAAAAGCATGCGCTGGAATGGCTGTTCGCCGCCGGTGAGGTGACCGTGGCCGGACGGCGTGGATTCGAGCGGCTTTATGATCTACCGGAGCGGGTTATTCCCTCCGCGATTCTGCAGCAGCCGTCGCTCTTGGAAGACGAGGCGCAGCGCGGGCTGCTGCTGCATGCCGCCAATGCCTTGGGGGTGGCGACGGAGAAGGACCTGCGAGACTACTTTCGAATGAGCCCCGGCGATGCGCGTCCGCGTCTGGCGGAACTGGTGGAGGCGGGTGAGTTGCAGACTTGCGAGGTTCAGGGTTGGCGGCAACCGGCGTTTTGTCTGCCCGAGCCGAAAGTGCCGCGCAGGGCCCAGGCCAGTGCCTTGCTGTCACCCTTCGATTCGCTGATCTGGGAGCGCAGCCGTACCGAGCGCCTGTTCGATTTTCGCTATCGGCTGGAGATCTACACGCCGCCGGACAAACGCATCTACGGGTATTACGTGCTGCCGTTTTTACACAACGAACGGATTGCCGCGCGGGTGGATTTGCGGGCCGAACGGGCGTTGGGGCGGCTCGCGGTGCATGCCGTGCATGAGGAGGAGCCGGGGCTGGACGAGGAGGGGATGCTGGCGTTGGCGGTGAATTTGCGGCGGATGGCGGATTGGTTGGGGTTGGCGCGGGTTCAGTTGAATTGTCCGCGGGCGAGTGCGGCGCGGTTGCGGGTGGCATTGGCCAATATCGATGTCGTCTGAACGGGCCTCATCGCGAGCAAGCCCGCCCCCGCATTTGACCGCGTCCGTCGGGACAACACGGTCAAATGTGGGAGCGGGCTTGCTCGCGATGGGAGCGACGCGGTTTACCGTCGGACTTGCTTCAGGGTTTCAGCAATGAGGAACGCCAATTCCAGCGACTGATCAGCATTCATCCGCGGATCACAATGGGTGTGATACCGGTCCGACAAGCCATCCTCGGTAATCGGCCGCGCACCACCAATGCACTCGGTGACATTCTGCCCGGTCATCTCGATATGGATGCCACCGGCATAACTGCCTTCCGCTTGGTGAACCTGGAAGAACTGCTTCACCTCGCCAAGAATCTGCGCAAAGTCACGGGTCTTGTAACCGCTGCTGGCCTTGATGGTGTTGCCGTGCATCGGGTCGGAACTCCAGAGCACTTGCTTGCCTTCGCGCTGCACTGCGCGGATCAGCGCCGGCAAGTGATCGCCAACCTTGTTCGCGCCCATCCGCGCGATCAGGTTCAAGCGCCCCGGATCGTTGTCCGGGTTGAGCACGTCGATCAGGCGGATCAGGTCTTCGGGGTTCATGCTCGGGCCGACCTTGACCCCGATCGGGTTGTTCACCCCGCGCAGGAATTCGACGTGAGCACCGTCCAGCTGACGGGTGCGGTCGCCGATCCACAGCATGTGCGCCGAGCAGTCGTAGTAATCGTTGGTCAGGCTGTCGCGACGCACGAAGGCTTCTTCGTAGTTCAGCAGCAGCGCTTCGTGGGCGGTGAAGAAACTGGTTTCGCGCAATTGCGGCGAACTGTCCATGCCGCAGGCGCGCATGAACGCCAACGTTTCATCGATGCGGTCGGCGAGGTGGCTGTATTTCTCTGCCAGCGCCGAGTTGGCGATGAAGTCCAGGTTCCACTTGTGCACCTGATGCAGGTCGGCAAAACCGCCCTGGGCGAAGGCGCGCAGCAGGTTCAGGGTGGCGGTGGACTGGTGGTAGGACTGCAGCAGGCGTTCCGGGTCCGGCACTCGACTTTTTTCATCGAAACCGATGCCGTTGACGATGTCGCCGCGGTAGGCCGGCAGGGTCACGCCGTCGATGGTTTCGTCGTTGGCCGAGCGCGGCTTGGCGAACTGGCCGGCCATGCGCCCGACCTTGACCACCGGGCAACCGGCCGCGAAGGTCATGACGATTGCCATTTGCAGCAGCACTTTGAAGGTGTCGCGGATTTTTGCGGCGGAGAATTCTGCGAAGCTTTCGGCGCAGTCGCCGCCCTGCAGCAGAAACGCGCGACCCTGGGTCACTTCAGCGAACTGACGGCGCAACTCCCGGGCTTCACCGGCAAACACCAGCGGCGGATAGCTGGCCAGGGTTTGCTCGACGTGCAGCAAATGCGCGGCGTCGGGATAAACAGGTTGTTGCTGGATCGGCAGGGCGCGCCAGCTGTCAGGGCTCCAGGATTGGCTCATCACGGTCTCGGTTGTTTTTCGCTCGGGCGTTCATGTTATCAGCAAATTAGTGCGTGACCTGTTCCCGTCGCTTCGCGGACAATCGCGCTTTTGCCGCGTCATGTGGCGGTGTACTACGTTGCCGGGCCCGGTAACGATCAGGAGACGAAATGACTGAGGAGCGCGTCGAGCATCTGCTCGCCGAGGTACAGGACGAGTTCGGCGTGATTCGTGTGCTGGAAGTGGCCGATTACCGTTTTCTCGAGTTCGGTGATGCCATCGAACAGAGCTGTGTATTCACCGCGGATCCGAGCTGGCTCGAATACGATTACACCCGGGCGATGCTGATCGGTGCGTTGTGCCACGAGCAACCGGAAAGCGCGCTGTTCCTCGGCCTGGGCGCCGGCACGCTGACCCAGGCGTGTCTGAAATTCCTGCCGCTGGAAGATGTCGAGGCCATCGAACTGCGCCCCGACGTGCCGCGCCTGGCCATCGAATACCTTGGGCTGGATGACGATCCTCGGCTGTACATCCGGGTTGGCGACGCGCTGGAATTGCTCGATACCGCTGAATCTGCCGACCTGATTTTCGTCGACCTCTATACCGATGTCGGGCCGGGCGTCGGGCACCTGGCCTGGAGTTTTCTGGAAAACTGTCAGAAACGCCTGAATCCGGGGGGGTGGCTGGTGATCAATCAGTGGGCCACCGACGATGGCAAACCGTTGGGCGCGGCGTTGTTGCGCGGGCTTTATCATCGGCACTACTGGGAGCTGCCGGTGAAGGAGGGCAATGTGATTCTGATCGTGCCTTCGGAACTGGATCAGGACTTGGACATGGACGGGTTGGTGGCGCGGGCCGAAGCGTTGGCGCCGCGGTTGGGTTATTCGTTGCAGTCGTTGATCAAGGCGATTCGCCCGGCGACTTGATGTGTCGCCAGTGATGGCCCCTTCGCGAGCAAGCCCGCTCCCACATTTGGAATGCGTTCTCCTGTGGGAGCGGGCTTGCTCGCGAAGGGACCCTCAAAATCACTACAAATCTCAGACCCCTTTGAACACGCCCGGTCGCTTTTCCAGCATCGACCGCACACCTTCCTTCGCATCCTCACTCGCCAACAACTTCTTCACCAGCGCCGGCAATCCCTGCGCCGCGGCGGTTTCCCCTTCGTAACGTGCCTGTCGCGCCGACATCAACGTCGCCTGAACCCCCATCGGTGCCTGCCGGGCAATTCGCTCAGCCAGTTCTATCGCCCGCGGCAACAAATCCTCGCTGGCCATGACTTCCTGCACCAGGCCCAGGTGCAGCGCATCGTGGGCATCGAACTCATCGCCCGTCAGCAGCCAGCGCATGGCATTGCCCCAGCCTGCAACCTGATGCAGGCGCAGCGTCGCGCCGCCAAACGGGAAGATCCCGCGCTGCACTTCTTTCTGGGCGAACCGGGTGTTGCTGGCACACAGGTTGATGTCGGCAGCCAGCATCAGCTCGATGCCGATGGTCAGGCAGTAACCTTGCGCGGCGACGATCACCGGTTTGCTGACGCGCGGGCCTGCGAACACGCCCCACGGATCGCAGCCTCCGGGCGGCGCTTGCCAGCCTTCGGCCAGCGCTGCGCTGGCATTGACCAGGTCGAGCCCGGCAGTGAAATGCTCGCCATGGCCGAACACCACCGCCACCCGCGCCTCGCCGTCGGCCTCGAATTCGCCGTAGGCCAGGCTGAGGGCATTGAGCAAGTCGAGATCGAAGGCGTTGCGCTTGGCCACCCGATCCAGGCCGATCAACAAGACATGGCCGCGCCGTTCGCAGGTCACACGGCTGGTAACGGGTTGATTCATCAGGCAATTCCTCGGGCGGGAAGGAGTTTGAGAGCGCAAGGCTGCGTCACAAGGGTGAAGCGTTTTAGCGCCATCGCCAGCAGGGCCGGGCCTTTGAAAAATAGACCGCTGCACGATTATCTGCAAAGCCTGTGACATAACGGTGTATGCGTCAGATTTCCGACAAATAATGCTCCCTTTTTGGGCGAATTCCGGTATAGTGCGCGCCGGCCTTTAACCGGGCCGCGTTTAGGTAGCGCAATTCCCCGAAGTCAGCTTCGGCTGCACGTCCGCACAGCGGACTCTCCCTTGACGAATCTTTTTCATTCATTCGTTTTCGCAAATCCCCGCCGACAAAGCAGCCAGGGCGACTCTTGAGTCTTACACGGCATGCGCAGCTTTGGAGCATGGGTCTTTGCGGATGCACTTAGAGGCAGACCCATGACCCAGGAAACCGGCGGCTTCGCCGCTTTTAATCTTAATCCGAATATTCTTGCAGCCGTCATCGCGACTGGCTACGAAGAGCCTTCGGCTATTCAGCAGCAATCGATCCCGATCATCATGGCCGGTCACGACATGATTGGTCAGGCGCAAACCGGTACGGGTAAAACCGCTGCGTTCGCCCTGCCTATTCTGCATTGCATCGATCCTGCCAAGCGCGAGCCGCAAGCCCTGATCCTGGCGCCAACCCGTGAGTTGGCGCTGCAAGTAGCAACCGCTTTCGAAACCTACGCCAAGCAAATGCCGGGCGTTACCGTTGTGGCCGTTTACGGCGGCGCGCCTATGGGCCCACAACTGAAAGCAATCCGTAACGGCGCACAGATCGTTGTCGCCACCCCGGGCCGTCTGTGCGACCACCTGCGTCGCGACGAAAAAGTCCTGTCGACCGTGAACCACCTGGTTCTCGACGAAGCTGACGAAATGCTCAAGCTGGGCTTCATGGACGACCTGGAAGTCATCTTCAAGGCTCTGCCAGCAACCCGTCAGACCGTACTGTTCTCGGCCACCCTGCCACAGTCGATCCGTGCCATTGCCGAACGCCACCTGCGCGATCCGCAACACGTGAAGATCCAGACCAAGACTCAGACCGTTACCGCGATCGAACAGGCTCACCTGTTGGTTCACGCTGACCAGAAGACCTCGGCTGTATTGAGCCTGCTGGAAGTCGAAGACTTCGACGCCCTGATCATGTTCGTGCGCACCAAGCAAGCGACCCTGGACCTGGCCAGCGCCCTGGAAGCCAAAGGCTACAAAGCCGCTGCGCTGAACGGTGACATTGCCCAGAACCAGCGTGAGCGCGTGATCGACTCCCTCAAGGATGGCCGTCTGGACATCGTTGTGGCGACCGACGTTGCTGCTCGTGGCCTGGACGTTCCGCGCATCACTCACGTATTCAACGTTGACATGCCGTACGACCCAGAGTCCTACGTTCACCGTATCGGTCGTACCGGCCGTGCCGGTCGCGAAGGTCGTGCACTGCTGCTGGTGACTCCGCGTGAGCGCCGCATGCTGCAAGTGATCGAGCGTGTAACCGGTCAGAAAGTTGCCGAAGTCCGCCTGCCGGACGCTCAGGCTGTTCTCGATGCCCGCATCAAGAAACTGACCAACAGCCTGTCGCCGTTGGTTGGCGACGCCGAGTCGACTCACGGTGATCTGCTGGATCGCCTGACCGCCGACATCGGTTGCACCCCGCGTGCACTGGCTGCCGCTCTGCTGCGCAAGGCCACCAACGCTCAGGCGTTGACCCTGGCTGCGATCGAGAAAGAACGTCCACTGGTGCCGAACAACGCACCGCGTGGCGATCGTCCAGAGCGTACCGGTGATCGTCCGGACCGTGGTGATCGTGAGCGTCGCGCTCCGGTTCCATTGGCCGAAGGTCGTGCCCGTTGCCGTACCGCGCTGGGCGCGCGTGACGGTATCGCTGCCAAGAACCTGCTGGGCGCCATCCTCAACGAAGGTGGCCTGGCACGTGAAGCGATCGGTCGCATCCAGGTGCGTGACAGCTTCAGCCTCGTCGAGCTGCCGGAAGATGGTCTGGAAAAACTCCTGACCAAACTGAAGGACACTCGCGTTGCCGGTAAGCAGTTGAAGCTGCGTCGCTATCGCGAAGATTGATCCGCTTTCGGGCTGATTGATCGAACATAAAAAATCCCCGACTGGTTCGGGGATTTTTTTTGCCTGCGATTTGGTGTTCGGCGACGACCCCTGTAGGAGCCGGCTTGCTGGCGATGGACGTGAACGATGACGTTTGCGGTCTGGATAAGCGCGTTGCCTGTGCTTCCATCGCCAGCAAGCCGGCTCCTACATGAGGTTATTCGGTTGCCGGGCCGCCACCCGCTGTGACCACTTGCACGCTCATCCGCGGCGTCGCCAGATCCAGCCCCGCTTCATCCAGATGCCGTTTCAGCGACAGGTTGAACGCACGAGAAACTTCCCACTGCTTGATCGGCGCAGTCTTGAAGCGCGCCCGCAGAATTGCGTTGCCCGACTCGAAACTCTCCACCCCTTGAATCTCCAGCGGCGACCAGATATTGCGCCGCTGCAGCGGATCGGTGCGCATCTTCTGGCCGACATCGCGCATCAGTTTGATCGCGTTATCGATGTCCATGTTCGAGGGGATCGCCACGCGGAAGATTGCGTAGCCGAACTCCCGTGAGTAGTTCTTGATGCTTTTGATCTCGCTGAACGGAATCGTGTGGACGATGCCGTCGATGTCTCGCAGGCGCACGGTGCGAATGGTCAGGCCTTCGACAGTGCCGAGGTGACCGCCGACATCCACGTAGTCGTCGATGGCCAGGGAGTCTTCGATAATGATGAACAGCCCGGTGATCAGGTCGGCGACCAGTGACTGTGCACCGAAACCGATGGCCAGACCGATCACGCCGGCACCGGCCAGCAGCGGCGTGACGTTCATGCCCATGTTGGCCAGGGCGACGATCAGCGCCACGATGAAGATCGCCACGAACAGCACGTTGCGAATCAGCGGCATCATCGTCTGCGCGCGCGCATTGGCCAGGCCTTTGCGTGAGCGGGTGAGGGCGTGGTGCACCGCGGTGTCGCTGAGAATCCAGATCAGCCAGGCAAAGATCAGCGTGCCACCGAGGCTGAACAGTTTGACGCTGACTTCATGGCCTTCGCCTTCGGTGAACGCAATCAACGACATGCCCCAGACGCGCAGGCCGAGTTCGATGAACGCCAGCCACACCAGCAAATGGGCGAGGGTATAGAAGAAGCTTTTCAGGCGTTCGGAATACAACGCATGACGCTTCACGCCGCGTTGCGGTTTCAGCGCATGGCGACGCACCAGCCCATTGATGACCATGCACAACACCAGCAGCACGGTGCAGATCAGCGACTGACGCAGTGCGGTGCTGGTGTCGCCGGCCGAGACGAAGGTGGCGAACAGTGAGATGGCCACCAGTACCAGCGCCGGCACGAACCAGAAGGTCCCGAGAATATCGATGGTGTCGCTGAGGGCTCGGCGGGTCAGACGTCGGGACAGTGGCTGGTTGCGGATCAAATGGGCGATGGGGCGACGGAAGCGCAGGATGAACAGGCCGGTGGACAGTGCCGCCAGCACGTTCGCGATGGTGGCTGCAGTGTGCGCCAGGTGGCTGCCGAGGCTGGTCACCAGCCGCGGATCGCTCAGGGCCTCACCGAAGGCGGCGAAACTGCCGATCAGCCACAGCGGCCGAAAGGCCTGGTGCCGCAGGATGTATAACGCGCGGTGACGGTGCGGGCCGTCGAGCAGGGAAAAGGCGATCACGCAGATCGCCGAAAAACACGTGCCGACCACCAGCGCGTAGGCCAGCACCATGGCCAGGCTTTTGCCCAGCGACGAGGGCAAGGCATAACTCATGTACACCGTGATGACCAACGCAATCAGCCAAGGGCCGAGTTTGCGCAGGGCGAAACGCAGCATGTCGAGGGCCTTGGGGTGTTGCGGCAATTCCTCGGTCAGGCCGAAGCGCATCCGCACCCGATGGCCGAGCCAGATCAGCGCGGCGGCCAGCAGGCTCCAGACCATCAGAATCATGGCGAAGGCAAAAATCATCGGCAGCCATTCATTGGCCGGCAACGCTAGCGCTATCAGTTCGTCTTTGGCCAGATTGAATTCTTCGGACCAGCGCGTGAGCGGGCTGTCGGCGCCGGAGAACTGTTTTTCGAAATTGGCCAGCGTGCCGCCAATCAGGCCGAGTACGCCTTCTTCGGTGGCCGGCTGGGCTTTTTTGGTGGCGTCGCGCAGCTTCTTCAGGTCGGCCAGCAACTTGCTGCGTTGTTGATCGTTCTCCAGCGATTTGATGACTTCGTCGAGGGATTGCCCCAAAGGCTCCTGCGCTTCTGGCTGGGTTTTCGCGGAGCCGTTGAGCAGGCTTGGCAGGCCGGCGGCCTGGGCGGGCATGATCGGCAGCAGCGCCATGAGGCAGACGAGGAAAAAACAGGGCAGGGCAAAAAGACGAACGAACACTAGGCGGTCAACCTTGAAAAGAGCAGATCGACCGAGTGTACGAGCCCGCCAAAATCAATGCGAGCCAAGGGGAGGGATTTATTCGTTGAGTTTGGCGAGGATCTTGAAGACGACGGTGGCGAGGATGGTCAGCATGCCGATCCACATCGCGAACACGCCGGCATTCTTGTCGCGGAAATTGAAGCCGATGGCCAGCAGGATCATCCCGGCAAGAATCGGGATCAGCATGGCGTGGAATGAAGACATTGAGATCATGGGCGACTGCCTTGTCGGAAGGGATAATTTAATTCTAGCGGTTTTCACTCAGGTAGGAGCCGGCTTGCTGGCGATAGGATCGGCGCGGTGCGTCAGTTACACCGCGTCGCCTGGATCGCCAGCAAGCCGGCTCCTACAGGGATTACGGCAATTCCTGGCAGGCGTAAAACGCGCTCAACACTTTCACCAGGTGCGCCAGATCGTGGCTGCCGCACAGCTCGCGGATCGAGTGCATGGCGAACGTCGGCAAGCCGATGTCCACGGTGCGCACGCCCAGGTGGCTGGCGGTGATCGGGCCGATGGTCGAGCCGCAGCCCATGTCGCTGCGCACCACGAAGCTTTGCACAGGCACTTCCTCGGCCATGCACAGATGGCGGAAGAACCCGGCGGTTTCGCTGTTGGTGGCGTAGCGCTGGTTGCTGTTGACCTTGATCACCGGGCCTGCGTTGAGTTTCGGGCCGTGATTGGCGTCGTGCTTGTCGGCGTAGTTGGGGTGCACGCCGTGGGCATTGTCGGCCGAGACCAGCAGGGATTTCTGAATGGTGCGGACGAATTCATCACCTTCAGGCAGCAGTCGACGCAGGGTCTGCTCAAGCATCGGGCCGTCAGCGCCGCACGCGGAGCAGGAGCCGACTTCTTCGTGGTCATTGCAGACCAGCACGCAGGTTTCGTCGGTTTCAGCCGTCAGCAAAGCCTGCAGGCCGGCATAGCACGACAGCAGATTGTCCAGGCGCGCGCCGGCGATGAAGTCGCCATGCAGGCCAATGACCGCAGCGCTTTGGGTGTCGTAGAAGCTCAGCTCGTAATCGAGCACCACGTCGGCGTTCAGGCCATGTTCCAGCGCCAGCTGGTTGGTGAGCACGGCGCGGAAGTCCACACGCTCATCACCGGCAAACTGCGCAAGGATCGGCGGCAGTTCGGTCTGGGCGTTGATGGCCCAGCCCATGTTGGCTTCACGATTGAGGTGAATGGCCAGGTTGGGGATGATCGCAATCGGTGCCTTGAAGTCGATCAGCTGGCTCTCGACCTTGCCGTCACGGCGGAAGGTCACGCGGCCGGCCAGGGACAGGTCGCGGTCGAACCAGGGCGCCAGCAGCGCGCCGCCATAGACTTCGACGCCCAGTTGCCAGAAACCCTGGCGTTGCAGTTCCGGCTGAGGTTTGACCCGCAGGCACGGGCTGTCGGTGTGGGCGCCGACCAGGCGAATACCGCCGTGCAGCGGCGAGTGACGGCCCATCTTGACTGCGACGATCGAAGAGTCGTTGCGGGTGACGTAGTAACGGCCGTTGGCCTCGGTGGACCAGGGCTCGCGCTCATCGAGACGCTGATAACCCGCCGCTTCCAGGCGCTGAACAAGGCTGGCAGTGGCATGGAACGGGGTAGGGGAGGCCTTGAGGAAATCGATCAGGCCTTGGTTCAACTCTTCGCGCATAAGTAGCTCCAGACAGCAATGGCGCCAGTTTAACGTATTGGTCAGAGAATTGGCGGTGGGCTGCTGAGGGAGTAGCCCTGCAGATTTGGCCTGGTGAAGGGATCCCTTGCAGGAGCCGGCTTGCTGGCGATAGTGAAACGTCAGGTAACATTGATGTTGACTGGCCCGCCGCAATCGCCAGTACGCCGGCTCCTGCAATTTGCGATTCACCTGTCAGAACGGTGCCGGGCACTCGAAGCGCAAGCGTTCACCGGTCTGGGGATGAGTGAAGCTGAGCATGCTTGCATGCAGGCACAACCGTGGCCAGGCGGCCAGCGCTTGCTCATGGGCATAGAGACCGTCGCCCAAAAGCGGATGGCCGATGGAGAGCATATGCACGCGCAACTGATGGGAGCGGCCGGTGATCGGTGTCAATTCAACCCGGCACCAGTCGCCGCAACGTTCGAGTACGCGCCAGAAGGTCAGGGCGTTTTTGCCGAACTCGTGGTCCACCACGTGACGTGGCTTGGTCGGCGGATCGTAGCGCAACGGCAGGTCGATGCTGCCACTGTCCAGTTCCGGTTGTCCCCAGCAGAGTGCGGTGTAGGCCTTTTCGGTTTCGCGGTCGTGAAATTGCCGAGACAATTCGCGATGGGTGTCCGGGTCGCGGGCCAGAAGAATGATGCCGGACGTTTCCCAGTCCAGGCGATGGACGATGCGTGCTTCCGGGTAGCCGTTTTCTTGCAGGCGGGTGATCAGGCAATCCTTGTTGTCATCGGCCCGGCCAGGGACGGAAAGCAACAGGGTCGGTTTATCCACCACCAGTACGGCGGCGTCCTGATGGATGATGCGGATGTTGGACAGCGGCATTAAAACAGCCTCGTAACAAACGCCAACGGCGGCTCGTCCACTTGCGTACCCCTTTGCGTAGGAGCCGGCTTGCTGGCGATAGCATCAACGCGGTGTATTTGTTACACCGCGTTGTCTGCATCGCCAGCAAGCCGGCTCCTACACACGAGGGCACCCAAATAATCGAGCCGCCGTGGCTCCTGCCGGATCGACTCAGCGATCTGGCAGGGTGATATTGAGTTCCAGAATCGAGCAGCTACCCTGGTTTTCCAGGGCGACGTGCACGTCATCGGACCCGATATTGACGTACTTGCGGATCACCTCGACCAGTTCCTTCTGCAAGGCGGGCAAGTAATCCGGTGTACTGCGTTGGCCGCGTTCATGCGCCACGATGATCTGTAGACGCTCTTTCGCTACCGACGCGGTACTTGGTTTCTTGTTGGCGCGAAAGAAGTCAAAAATGTTCATTACCGACCTCCAAACAAACTCGCAAAGAATCCTTTCTTCTGCACATCGAGGAATCGATGCTCTACGGTTTTACCCAGCAGACGATCGACTGCATCGCTGTACGCCTGACCGGCGTCGCTCTGGTCGTCAAGAATTACGGGTACACCGGAGTTGGAAGCCTTGAGTACCGCTTGGGATTCCGGAATGACGCCCAGCAGGGTCACGGCCAGAATCTCTTTCACGTCTTCGACGCCGAGCATTTCGCCGTCGCTGACGCGTTGCGGGTTGTAGCGGGTCAGCAGCAAGTGTTCCTTGATCGGGTCTTCGCCGTTCTCGGCGCGACGCGATTTGCTGGCCAGCAGGCCAAGCATGCGGTCCGAGTCACGTACCGAAGAGACTTCCGGGTTGGTCACGACGATCGCTTCATCGGCGAAGTACATGGCCAGGTGAGCACCTTTCTCGATGCCTGCCGGGGAGTCGCAAACCACGAATTCGAAGTCTTCCTTCAACGCCATCAGGACTTTTTCCACGCCTTCGACGGTCAGCGCGTCTTTGTCGCGAGTCTGACTGGCGGCCAGTACGTAGAGGTTTTCCAGGCGTTTGTCTTTGATCAGGGCCTGTTGCAGGTTGGCTTCGCCGTTGACCACGTTGACGAAGTCATACACGACACGACGCTCGCAACCCATGATCAGGTCGAGGTTACGCAAACCGACGTCGAAATCGACGATAACTGTTTTGTGGCCGCGCAGTGCGAGGCCGGTACCGATAGCAGCACTGGTGGTGGTCTTACCCACACCACCCTTGCCGGATGTAACCACTAGAATCTTGGCCAAGGTGTTTCACCCCTAAGGAAAAAGGACATTTAGCCCCTGAAAAACATCTCTGGAAAAACGACTGCAGTCGGACAGCCTTGGCTGGAATCCGGCCCTGAACGGCGCTTACCTCCGGTAAACACTGCTTTTGGCCTTTTTCCTACTTCGTTTGAGCCGTTTTCGCTACGTTTTAGAGATGCTTGGAAAATGCGGCAGTATCCGTTAAAGCCGAATGATGTTCAACACATCGCCCGACAGGCTGACCTGCACGCCCGCACCCCATAAAGGGTCGCGCCGCAGATCTTCCGAAACCTTGTAGTGGCCGGCGATGGAGACCAGTTCAGCGCTCATTTGCTGACAGAAAATCCTGGCTTTCGTGTCGCCTTTGACCCCGGCCAATACACGACCGCGCATCGGGCCGTATACATGGATGTTCCCGTCGGCGAGAAGTTCCGCCCCCGGGCTGACCGAGGAGATCACGACGAGGTCGCAACCCTGGGCATAAATCTGCTGGCCGCCGCGTACGGGCGAGGTAATGATTTTCGTCGGTTTGATCGTCGGTTCCGCCGGTTTTTCCGGTTTTTTCGCAACAACCCCTTCAAGCGGGTCCAGCGGCCGCTCACGGGCGCCGGACGGTGGCAGCACCGGCAGGTCGACCGCGATGGCGGCGGCGATGTCTTCGATGCGGCTGGCGCGGATTGCCAACGTACGCAGGCCGTGCTGGCGACAAACGCGCATCAAGCCTGGCAGATCGACCGCGCCTTCGCTGGCCGGAAGCTTGTCCAACGCCAGTACCAGCGGCGCGTTACTGAAGAAGCCAGGGGCCTGGGCGACTTTGGCGGCCAGTTGCCGATCGAGGCTCTCGAGGTCGTTGCGGGCCAGCTCCAGCACCGTAATGGCGAGCATGCTGCCCTTCAACTGGAACACGGGATCTTGGTCTAGCGGGTCGGTTTGGCTCATGGTCGGCATACAACGGCTTGTCACTAAAAGTGCCGAGACTTATAACGAGAACGCTCGCCAGCCGCAAGCCGGGTCGAACGATGTAGAATGCGCGGCCATCGTCTTTCCGGAAGCTTTAATGGATCGCCCGCGTTTTCGAAAAACATTTCTTATGCCGCGTTTCTGGCCGCTGTGGTGTGGGCTGGGGCTGTTGTGGCTGATTGTTCAATTGCCGTATCCGGCGTTGCTGTCTATCGGTCGCGCCCTTGGTGCATTGATGTATCGCGCGGCGGGCGACCGACGGCGTATCGCCAAGCGCAATCTGGAACTTTGCTTCCCGGAAAAATCCGCTGCCGAACGCAAACGCCTGCTCAAGGAAAACTTTGCCTCCACCGGCATCGCTTTCTTTGAAATGGCCATGAGCTGGTGGTGGTCCCGCGAGCGCCTGGCGAAACTGGCCCACGTCGAAGGGCTGGAGCATCTGAAGAAAGCCCAGAGCGACGGCAAGGGCGTGATTCTGATGGCCGTGCATTTCACCACGCTGGAAATCGGCGCGGCGTTGCTCGGTCAGCAGCACACCATCGATGGCATGTACCGTGAGCACAAGAACCCGTTGTTCGATTACATCCAGCGCTGTGGCCGCGAGCGGCATAACCTCGACTCGCTGGCCGTGGAGCGTGAAGACGTGCGCGGCATGCTCAAGCTTCTGCGGGCCGGCCGGGCGATCTGGTACGCACCGGATCAGGACTACGGCGCCAAGCAAAGCATTTTCGTGCCGCTGTTCGGGATTCAGGCGGCGACCGTCACCGCCACCAGCAAATTTGCGCGGCTGGGCAAGGCGCTGGTGGTGCCGTTCACCCAGGAGCGCCTGGCGGACGGTAGCGGTTATCGATTGGTGATTCATGCGCCGCTCGAAGGTTTCCCCGGCGAGACCGAGGAGGCCGATTGCCTGCGGATCAACCAATGGATCGAAGGCGTGCTGCGCGACTGTCCTGAGCAATACCTCTGGGCCCATCGCCGCTTCAAGAGCCGTCCGCCGGGCGAACCCAAGCTGTACGCCAAACGCGGGTGAACCACGATCCTCTGTAGGCGCGAGCTTGCTCGCGAGAAACTTGAATCCACCGCGGGGTATCAGGCTGCCAATGTCATCGTTGACGACCTTCGCAATCAAGCTCGCTCCTACAGTCTCGTGCAGACAGGGTTGGAGCAATGAAATCCCATCAAGCACCATGGAGCGTTGCGATGAGTCCTGCTGAACCGGTTACAGGGTTGATTCTTTCCGGCGGTGGGGCCCGGGCGGCCTATCAGGTGGGCGTGCTGGCTGCCATTGCCGAACTGCTGCCGGTGGGGGCAAACAATCCGTTTCCGGTGATCGTCGGTACCTCGGCCGGGGCGATCAACGCTGTCAGCCTGGCCAGCGGGGCGATGGACTTTCGCAATGCGATCGAGCGTCTGACCGCTTTCTGGCAGGGGTTTCGCAGCCATCTGGTGTTGCGCAGTGATTGGCCGGGCGTGATCCATCAGGCTAGCCGGTTTGTCACCCACAGTTTGCTCGGCATTGGTGCTCAGGTACCGGTCGCCTTGCTCAACAGCTCGCCGCTGCGAGGGTTGCTCAACGACAAACTGCACATGACCGGCATTGCCGACGCCATCGCGCAAAAGCAGTTGCAGGCCGTGGCGGTCACCGCATTCGGTTACGAGTCGGGGCAGGCGGTCACCTTCTACCAAGGCGGCACCACGATTGAGTCCTGGTTGCGCCATCGACGAATCGGTGTTCCCACGCAGTTGACCGTCGAGCACTTGCTCGCCAGTTCCGCCATCCCACTGCTGTTCGCCCCGATAAAAATCGGCGAGGAGTACTTCGGCGACGGCGCGGTACGCCAATCGGCACCGATCAGCCCGGCCCTGCACCTGGGCGCCAGTCGCGTGCTGGTGGTGGGCGTCAGCGGCAACCCGCGTGGCGTCGACCCGGAGCGACCATTGCAACGCGCCTACACCGGTCAGCAGCCGACGCTCGCGCAAATTGGCGGGCACATGCTCAACAGTACGTTCATTGACAGCCTGGAAAGCGACATCGAGTTGCTGCAGCGCTTGAATCAGTTCAGCCATCTGATGCCCGCCGGCACGCCGACCCGCATGCTCGGCGTAGCGCCGGTGGAGGTGCTGGTGATTTCGCCGAGCCAGCCGATCGATGAAATTGCTGCGCGTCACCGTCAGGAATTGCCGGCGGCGTTGCGTCTGTTCCTGCGCGGGCCGGGGGCGACCAAGACCAGCGGGGCGGGGGTGTTGAGTTACCTGCTGTTCGAGGCGGGGTATTGCAGCGAGTTGATTGATCTGGGGCGGCGGGATGCATTGGCCAAACGCGAGGAGTTGTGTCGGTTTCTTGGGCTTTCGGTGCCTGAAACGGCTTGACCTGTCAGTTGTGACAGTAGACGTTCAAGTATTTATTCGATCAGATTGAAACCCTCAGGCAGAGGGTTGGAAGATGGCGGCTGCGCGATGGATTGACGCTCATACGCCGACGCTGTCGGTGGTGGATTCGCGCGGGCTGGCTGTGCGAAATGTCGCTTATTGTCGTCATCCGCTGAACACATCGGTTGATACGCGCATTACCCGAAACCACTTCGATCCTGCCGGACGGCTTTTTGCTTCCTGGGACCCACGTTTGTGGGGGACGAAGCCGAATCTTGAAAACACCTTTGATTTGCAAGGCCGGGCTCTGTTGGTGAAGAGCGTGGACGCCGGTTGGCAGCTGAGTTTGCTGGATCAGGCGGAGACGACCTGTTCGTTCTGGGACGGGCGCGGTAGTCAGCGTCACACAGAATTTGATGAGCTTCAGCGTCCGATAACCGTTACGGAGCAGATGGCGGGGGAACCGGCGCGGGTTTCCGATCGATTTACGTATGGTGCTGGCGGTGACGAGCTCGCCATCCATAACCAATGCGGACAACTGATCCGCCATGACCATCCGGTCGGCAGCCGGCGCCTCTGCGAATACGGTGTGGGTGGTTTGCTGCTGTCGGAGCGATTGCGTTTCCTGCGCGATCTGGAACCGCCGGATTGGTCGTCTGCATTCGCCGAGGCCGGGCTGGAAGACGAGATGTTCGAGACGACGCAGCAGTACGGTCCTTTGGGAGCAATGCATCGTCAGACTGACGCGATGGATAACGTCAGATCGTTCGCTTACGACCGGGCCGGTCAGTTGCTTGACGTCCGACTGAAGCTGTCAGGATCCTTGGAAGAGCCGCGTTTGCTGGTCAGTGACATCCGCTACGACGCCTTGGGCAGGGGCGTCAGCGAACGGGCGGGAAACGGCGCGTCCACCCGCGCGCGATACGCCGAAGAAAACGGGCGTTTACTGCAACTGCAGTCTTGCGATGCCGATGGCCAGACGCTTCAGGATTTCAATTATGCATACGATCCGGTGGGCAACATCACCAGCATCGAAGACCAGGCTCAACTGACCCGTTACTTCAACAATCAGCGAATCGATCCGGTCTGTTGCTATGCCTACGACAGCCTATACCAACTGATCGAAGCCACCGGCAGCGAAGTCAGTCAGCCGAGCTACGGCCCAGCGTTGCCGTCGTGGCAAACCACACCGCTGGATCCCAGTCAGTTGCGCAATTACATCCAGACGTTCAACTACGACGCAGCAGGCAATCTGCAAACCCGCCATCACAGCGGCACAGAAACCTTCGAGATGTTTACTTCGCCAGACAGCAATCGCAGCGTCGCGGATAAAGAATGTCTTGCAGACGGATTCGACGCCAATGGCAATCAACTGGAGTTGTTGCGCGGCCAAAAGATGAGCTGGGACATTCGCAATCAGCTGAGCCGGGTCACGCTGGTCAGGCGTGAAGACGGCCCTGACGATACCGAGTGTTATTGCTACGACAGTCCGGGGCATCGTTTGCGAAAGGTCCGACTGACCCAGACGGCGAGTCGTACGTTGCGGGCCGAAGTTCGCTACTTGCCGGGGGTGGAAATCCACCGTGATGCGGCGACGGGCGAAGCGCGGCATGTCATCAGTGTCGAGGCCGGGCGCAGTCAGGTGCGCGCCTTGCACTGGGTCACGAAATTGCCTCGTGACGTTCGTAACGATCAACTGCGTTTTTGCCTGAGCAATCATCTGAATTCCAGCACGCTGGAGTTGGATGACCAGGGCGGCGTGCTGAGTCGGGAGGTTTATTACGCGTTTGGCGGGACGGCGTTGTGGGCGGGGGCCGGCGAGACTGAAGGCAAGTACAAGACGATTCGTTATTCGGGGAAAGAGCGGGATGCGACGGGGCTTTATTATTATGGGTATCGGTACTATGCGCCGTGGTTGCAGCGGTGGGTGAGTGCGGATCCGCTAGGAAGGGTAAACGGTCTAAATATTTATTGTTTTGTCGGTGGGCAACCAGTTTCGATCTTTGATATTGATGGCAGATATTATCAGTGGCGAGATGACTCTATTGAACAGCAGGTGTTAAGTCACGGTGATCGCATATTAGGGCGGGGGTTAAATGAGTTTTCAAATGTGGAGCGGTCGTCGGTATTGGGTTCGCTGGAAAGAAACATTGGGAGATATAGCGATGCAAGAAATATGTTGGAGGAATATCAGGAAGAAAGCGAACATATTCTGAATGATTTTTTGGGGCCGGAATACGAAGCAGTTATTGATGGTGTGGTTGAGGGGTGGGAGTCGACCAGGAATATGATGATTGGTTATCAAGGGGATTTCGGAAATAGCAGATTTGTAAAAATAGAAGTTCCAGATGGTTCGGATAGTATGGCGCATGTTTATGTGGAGGATCGCGTGGGGCGGGTGTTTTTGAACAAGAATTTCATAGTGGATGGAGTGAATCTGGATATCAATCTTGCGCATGAGTATTCATCATCTCGATGAAGTAGCGGGACTGCCAGGCGAAGGCGCATCCACTTTGGATTTTTGGGGTTTACCACTCTTGATTGATAATAATGTTACGGTGGGGGCGGAAGTTAAAATGTATACATTAGATGAAGTTGGAGAGTTTTCCAGACGAGTGATGAGAGGGGATGCACCTGATTTCTTTCGCATGAATTTTGTGAGTGATTCCAAGTTTTTCACTCAGGCAATAGCAGAGTCTTCAGAGAACTCTGTTGTGGATTTTGATTCGGCTCTTCTTGAGTTTCATAGTAATGCAGAAGTTCGGGCTTCATTAGCTGCAAACAATGCAGATAGCTCGGCGTATTTAGCGTATTCCTTGCATGCGGAATATAGAAGAAGGTTGCACCACTAACCTCTCTCCAGTGCCTGGAATCCCTTCTGGGCACTGGACTCGTCAATCAGAAATGTAACTTCACCAAAAAGCTCGTCGTGCTCTGATCAGTCTTGAAGTACTGACTATCCTTAATCCCATACTTATCCGACCAATAGTCATACTCCACACCCACATACAACTGCTTCTCACCGAAATTCAACGCTTTACCCAGGTCATATTTAACCTGCGGGTTGAAGTGCAAGTTGGCATGGTAATCGCCTTTGGAGTTGGAGTCGTTGTCGACTACCCAGTCCATGAAACCGTCGATCAGGATGTTCGAATCGCCAACAGGAATGGTGTAGGACCACACTGGAGTGATCTGCCAGACGTTGTCACCGGCACGTGGGCCTTCGGTGTGACGCTGGTAGAAGTTCAGCTGGAAGTAATCGAAACCGGGGATCGCCAGGTCGAAGCCCGGACCGATCAGGTAGGACTCGGTATCGCCTTCACCGAACTCGTACGTCATGGCCAGCAGCACGTCTTTGACCGGGCCGAATTCGACCTTCTGATCAAGGACCTTGCCCAGGGAAATACGTGGGCTGAATTCCCCGTAATAGGTGTTCGGGCCGACGTTGAAATCCTTTTCGCCGTTGTAGAAGATCTTGTCGACGAAGAAGAAGTTATCCCCATATTTCCATCCATCGGCGTGTTCGAAGGTCACGGTCTGCTGAATGCGCGGGTTGACCTGGAAGTCTTTGCCATACAGGTAGGTCAGGCTGTTGTTCTGCCATTGCAGCAAGTCGCCGGCCATGGCCTGGCCCCCGGCCAGCAAGGATCCCGCCAGCATCAGGCTAGTGCACGTACGTTTCATTCGGTTGCTCCCAAAAAGTAGGTGTTTCACGTTGTTTTTTTAAGATCGGCGCTCTGGTGTGGCGCCTTTTTCTGTAGCGGTAAAAAATCATCCAATCGGCGAGCTTCAGTGCTGTCGGCAAGCGCTGCGCCAAGGCTTTCGAAAAGCAAAAAAACTCCCGTTCGGCGGCTCAGGAGCCGTCGATTGAGAGGGGGGTTGGAATGCCTTGTTACCGTCCAGGGCCGGGATAAGTTGGCTTTCTGGTCAGGAATTAAATCCGGGCTTTTTTTTAAAGCGGATTCGGGCGGCCGCGGAGAATACTGACTCCAAGGCCCGTTCTCAAGCGCCCCGCAACAGCGCCCCGACGACAGGTTTTGAGCACAGTTGCGGGCCATCTTAAAAGTGCACCTTCACCAGCAGGCTGGCGGTGTTTTGGTGGGTGTCGAGGCTGGCGCTGTTTTCGACGCCGTACTTGTTCTTCCAGTAGCTGTATTCGGTGCCGACGTAGAACTGTTTCTGACTCCAGCCCAAGGCTTTGCCGAGGTCATATTTGATCTGCGGATTGATGTGCAGGTTGGCGTGGTAAGTGCCGCGAGCGTTCTGATCGTTGTCCACCACCCAGTCCAGATAACCGTCGATCAACAGGTCCGAGTTGCCCAGCGGAATGCTGTAGGACCAGGCGGGCGTGATCTGCCAGACACCATCGCCGGGGCGCGGGCCTTCGGTCTGGCGCCGATAGAAGTTCAAGGTGAAGTAGTTGAAACCCGGCACTGCGAGGTCGAAACCGGGGCCGATCAGGTAGGCCTCGCTGTCGCCCTCGCCATATTCGTAGGTCATGGCCAGCAGCACGTCCTTGATCGGGCCGTATTCGAAGCGGCGGTCAAGGATCTTGCCGAAGGAGAGGCGGGGGCTGAACTCGCCGTAGAAGGCGCGCGGGCCTTTGTTGCGATCTTCCTCACCGTTGTAGAAGATCTTGTCGACGAACAGGAAGTTGTCGCCGTACTTCCACTTGTCGGCGTGCTCGAACGTCACCGTCTGCTGGATCGACGGGTTGATCGCGAAATTCTTGCCGTACAAATAGCTCAGGCTGTTGGTCTGCCACAGCAATAAATCGCCGGCCATGGCTTGGCTGGCAGCCAGCAGGCCACTGCCTAACAGCAGGTTTGTCTGAGTCCGAATCATCTGTTGCTCCCTCTTGTTTTTATTTTTGCGAGGCGCAGGCGGTCCCGGCCCTTGTAGGAGCCGGCTTGCTGGCGATGAGGTCAGAACATCCAGCATTGATGTCGTCTGACACGCCGCCTTCGCCAGCAAGCCGGCTCCTACAGGGTTCGTGTGTTGCTGACTTAGTGCGAGTGGGCGTGGCAGTCGTTGATCGCGGCGCGTTCCTTGCCGCCGAGGATGTTGAACAGCAGGTTCAACGCCAGGGCACTCAACGTTGCCATGGCGATACCGCTGTGGGTGATCGGACTCATCCACAATGGCAGGTGCGCAAAAAACTCCGGCCGCACCACGGGAATCAATCCCATGCCGATGCTCACCGCCACCAGCAACTGGTTTCGACGGTCACCGATATCGGCTTCCTGAAGAATCTTGATCCCGGTCGCGGCGACCATGCCGAACATCGCAATCGCCGCGCCGCCGAGCACGGCGGGCGGAATCGAGGCGACCAGGAACGCCGCTTTCGGCAGCAGGCTCAGCACCACCAGCAAACCACCGGCAACGATGGTCACCGAGCGGCAGCGCACACCGGTCATCTGCACCAGGCCAATGTTCTGCGCGAACGAGGAGTGTGTGAAGGTGTTGAAGAAACCGGCGAAAAACGACGCGCCCGCATCACACAACAAGCCGCGACGCAGCATCCGCGGGCAGACTTCCTGGCCGGTGATTTTGCCCAGAGCGAGGAACATCCCGGTGGACTCGACGAAGATGATCACCACCACCAGGCACATCGAAAGGATCGGTGCGAGTTCAAACTTCGGCATGCCGAAATGCAGCGGTGTGACGATCTGCACCCATGGCGCCTGAGCCATGCCGCTGAGGTCGACCATGCCGATCACACCGCAGATCGCATAACCGAGGCACATGCCGATCAATACTGAAATGTTGACCCAGAAACCGCGCATGAAGCGATGGACCAACAGAATGGTGGCCAGCACCAGCGCGGCGATGGCCAGGTAAATCGGTGAACCGAACTGAGCGGCCCCCGCACCGCCGCCCGCCCAGTTGACGGCCACGGGGAACAGCGACAAACCGATCGAGGTGATCACGGTGCCGGTCACCAGCGGCGGGAAGAAGCGAACGACTTTGGACATGAACGGCGCGATGAGCATGCCGAAGAATCCGGCGGCGATGGTCGCGCCGAAGATCCCCTGCAGACCGATGCCGGGCATGCCGGCCATGGCGACCATGCTGCCGACGGCGGCGAAACTGGCGCCCATCATCACCGGCATGCGGATGCCCATCGGGCCGATGCCCAGCGACTGGACGATGGTGGCGATGCCGGCCACCAGCAGGTCGGCATTGATCAGGAAGGCGATTTCTTCACGACTCAGGCCTGCGGCCTGTCCGATGATCAGCGGCACCGCGATGGCTCCGCCGTACATCAGCAAAACATGTTGCAGACCGACCAGGATCAGTTGCAAAAGGGGCAAACGCTGAATGGCGGGTGCGTCGGGGATGCGCGCTTCGGATAGCTCGGACATGCAACACCTCGGATCTTTTTTATTCTTGTGATTTTGTGCATCAGGGGAGGCCGCGTTGCGGCCAATCGCCGGCAAGCAGGCTCCTACAGGTTTTGGGTCAGTCGCATCATTTGTGAACGACACTGATCCGTAGGAGCCGGCTTGTTGGCGATGCTTTTCAACGATTAGTTGGTCGGAGCTCCCTGAACAATCCACGCGCCGATCAGGTCGCGTTCCTGCTGGGTCATCTGGGTGATGTTGCCCAGTGGCATGATCTGGCTGGTGACGGCTTGAGCCTGGATGCGGGCCGCGTTCTGGCGGATCTGCTCGGGCGTGTCGAACATCACCCCGGCCGGTGCCGCGCTGAACAGCGGGCTGGTGGGTTTGGCCGAATGACAAACCGAGCAGCGTTCCTGGATCACGCTGTGCACTTTGTCGAAACTCGGCCCGGCGTTTGACGCCTGTGCCGGTGCTTCAGCAGGTTTCGCGGCGGCAGGTTTGGCACCGCCACCCAGGGCAGTTTCCGGCAGCGGCTGGTACTCGATGGTGCCAGGGGCCTTGGCCACTTCAGGTGCGCTCGGCATTTGTGCCGGGCCGGTCACGTAAGCCAGGCAGATCATGCCAACAGCCGCGACAGGCAAGGTCCAGGCGAACTTGTGGCTGTCATGACGGGTGTTGAAATAGTGACGCACCAACACCGCCAGCACCGCGATCCCGGCCAGGATCAGCCAGTTGTACTGGCTGCCGTAGGTGCTCGGGAAGTGGTTGCTGATCATGATGAACAGCACCGGCAAGGTGAAGTAGTTGTTGTGACGTGAACGCAGCAAGCCTTTGGCCGGCAGCGCCGGGTCCGGCGTGCGGTTCTCGGCGATCGCCGCCACCAGTGCGCGCTGCGCCGGCATGATGATGCGGAACACGTTGCCGACCATGATGGTGCCGATGATCGCGCCGACGTGCAGGTACGCACCACGACCGCTGAACACTTTGCTGAAGCCGTAGGCGGCGCCAATGATCAGCACGAACAGGATGAAACCGAGCAGGGCAGGGCGTTTGCCCAGCGCCGAGTCGCAGAGGAAGGAGTAGACGAACCAGCCGACGAACAACGAAGCGATGCCCAGGGCAACACCTTCAGGGCCGGTCAGGCTGCTGCCCGGTGCCAGGAGGTATAGCGTCGGGTTGGAGTAGAACACCACGCACAGCAGCGCGATCCCCGACAGCCAGGTGAAGTAGGCTTCCCATTTGAACCAGTGCAGGTTGTCCGGCATGGTCGGTGGGGCCAGTTTGTATTTTTCCAGGTGGTAGATGCCGCCGCCGTGGATCGCCCACAAATCACCGGCCAGACCGCTTTTCGGGTTGACCCGATTGAGGTTGTTCTCCAGCCAGACGAAGTAGAACGACGCACCGATCCAGGCCACGCCAGTAATCATGTGAACCCAGCGCACGCTCAGGTTCAGCCATTCCAACAGATGTGCTTCCACAGTCTTTACCTCTCGCCCGTCACTCTGTTGTCGAGTGATCGGACCTTCTCTTATTGGTGGGGGGCAAGGATCAAACGCTCATCCTCTTTGAAAAAATGCTCATCGCAGTTATTGCCTGTGCCACTGCGATCAACCACCAGGAAGTCATCCCGCTTTTCGATCGTCAGCACCGGGTGGTGCCAGACGCCGCGATGGTAATTAATGCCCTGCCTGCCGTTGGTGACGAAGGCGCGGACCAAGCCTGATACAGGTTCATCGCCAAGTGGCGCGACCACGATCAGAAAGGGGTTGCCGAGCAGCGGAATGAAAGCCTGGCTGCCCAGCGGGTGACGCTCCAGCATGCAGACGGTCAGCGGCATGTCCTGCGCGTCGGCGCGGAAGATGCTGATGATCGCCTTGTCCTCTGGCGTGGCGGTTTCCACCGTCGCCAGTTTGTGAAAGCGCATGGTCGAACCGTTGTTGATCATGAAGTGATCGCTGCCGTCGGTTTCGATCACGTCACCGAATGGGGCGAAGGCTTCTTTGGTCAGCGGTTCAATCGTCAGTGTGCGCATGCTGGTCTTCTTATCCAAAATTTGTGTTGTTTGATCTGACGCCTTCGCGAGCAAGCCCGCTCCCACAGGGGAATGCATTTCAAATGTGGGAGCGGGCTTGCTCGCGAATGGCCTCAGCGCTTATTTAGCGACCTTGCCAAGGACGCGCAGGCGACTCACACCACCATCCGGGAACACGTTCAGGCGGATGTGGGTGATCGGGCCCAGTGCCTTGATCTGCTCGGCGAAGGTGTGTTCGGCGTGCATTTCCAGTTTCTGCGCCGGCAGCAGTTCACGCCAGAACAGCGATTGGGTTTCGATCTGGCTGTCGGTGCCGCCCTTTACGAACGCGCCCTGAATCGAGCAGGTGTCCGGGTAGTTGCCCTTGAAGTGCAGCGTGTCGACGATGACTTTCTCGATTTCGCCGGCATGCCCCAGCGCGACGATGACCCAGTCATTGCCCGGTGTACGACGACGTGCGGTTTCCCAGCCGTCGCCCATGTTGATGCCACGTCCCGGGTTGAGGATGTTGCTCATGCGGCCGAAGTGTTCGTCGGAGCAGGCGAGGGCGCGGCCACCGTTCAGGGCTGCGGCCAGGTCAACCTGCTCGTTGTCACCGACAGCGGACCAGTCGCGGAACGGAATGCCGTACACACGCAGACGGGCCACGCCACCATCCGGGTAGATGTTGAAGCGCAGGTGGCTGAAGGCCTGGTCGTTATTGATTTCGTGATAGTGGTGGCTGTTGCCTTGCAGCTCGACGGCCGACAGCACTTCAGTCCACTGGGTGTTGTCGTCCGGCTCGCCCGAAGCGATGAAGCAGGCTTCCAGCGAAGTCGACGGCGGGAAGTTGCCGGTGAAGAATGAAGTGTCGATGTCCACGCCTTTGATCGAGCCCGGTACGCCCAGGCGGATCACCGCGCTGTCGTAGCCTTCGAAGCGCTTGCGGCGCGACTCCCAGCCGTCCATCCACTTGCCGTTGTCATCGAACACGCCCTCCTTCCACACGGCCGGGGTCGGTTGGAACAGACGGTTGGCGTCTGCGAACCAGTCATCGGTGACCGAGATGATTTTGGTGCCCAGGCGGGCGTCGGCCAGGTTGACGAACTTCTCGAAAGGTACAGCGTAAGCTTTCATTCTTCTTGTCTGCCTTTAATAAGTTGGCTTGGGATGCTTGCAGTGCCCTGGGTGCTATTCGCGTTTAAGAACACTCGGGCAAGGCTCGCTATAGGGTCAGTAAACGGAACAGGGCGATCTTGTTGATCTCCGCCAGCGCGCATTTGAATTCGGTGTCTGCCGGGTTGTGAATGCGCGTTTCGAACGCCGCGAGGATCTGATGCCGGTTGCTGCCTTTTACCGCCATGATGAAGGGAAACTTGAACTTGGTTTTGTAGGCGTCGTTCAGCTCGGTGAAGCGAGAAAACTCTTCGGCCGTGCATTGGTGAATACCGGCGCCAGCCTGTTCATGGGTGCTGGCTTCGGTCAGTTGGCCCTGGACGGCGGCTTTGCCGGCCAGGTCCGGGTGAGCGTTGATCAGGGCCAGTTGGCTTTCGTGATCAGCACTCAACAGGATGTCGCTCATGCGCTGGTGCAGGGTTTCGATCTCGTCGATCGACGCGTCCAGGCCCAGGTCGAAGGCCTTTTCGGCCACCCATGGCGAATGTTCGTAGATGTCGGCGAAGGCGGCGACAAACGCGTCGCGGCTCAGGGTCGAGGGCTTCAGTGTCTGGAAGTGGCTCATTTTGCAGCCCCTTGGTACGGGTGGGTTTCGTGCCAGTGGCGAGCGATGTCGACACGGCGGCTGAACCACACCTGTTCATGACTTTTAGCGTATTCGATAAAGCGCTTGAGCGAGGCCAGGCGCGCCGGACGGCCGATCAGGCGGCAGTGCAGGCCGATCGAAAGCATCTTCGGAGCTTCGGCGCCTTCGGCGTACAGCACGTCGAACGCATCTTTGAGGTATTCGAAGAAATCGTCCCCCTTGTTGAACCCCTGGACCTGGGTGAAGCGCATGTCGTTGGTGTCCAGTGTGTACGGGATCACCAGGTGCGGCTTGCCGGTCGGATTGTTCGGTTCCCAATAGGGCAGGTCGTCGTCGTAGGTGTCGCTGTCGTAGAGGAAACCGCCTTCTTCCATCACCAGGCGACGGGTGTTCGGACCGGTGCGGCCGGTGTACCAGCCCAGCGGGCGTTCGCCGGTGATTTCGGTGAGCACGCGGATCGCTTCGAGCATGTGCTCGCGTTCCTGGGCTTCGTCCATGTACTGGTAGTCGATCCAGCGGTAGCCGTGGCTGCAGATTTCGTGGCCAGCATCGACCATCGCGCGGATCACGTCCGGGTGACGCTGGGCGGCCATGGCCACGGCGAAGATGGTCAGCGGAATGTCGGATTCCTTGAACAGTTTCAGAACCCGCCAGACGCCGGCGCGGCTGCCATACTCGTAAAGGGATTCCATGCTCATGTTGCGCTCGCCTTGCAGCGGCTGCGCCGAGACCATTTCAGAGAGGAAGGCTTCGGATTCTTTATCGCCGTGCAGGATGTTGCGTTCGCCGCCTTCTTCGTAATTGAGCACGAAGGACAGGGCGATGCGAGCGTTGCCCGGCCAGTGTGGGTGAGGAGGGTTACTGCCGTAACCGATCAGGTCGCGTGGGTAGTCAGCGCTCACTGCAGTCTTCCTTCTTGTTCGTTGACAGTTTGTGTGGCGTGCCTGCAAGTGGGAAGTCAGGCTGGCGTCACAGCGATGGACTGATTGTATACAACTTTATATCCACTTTGTAAGCCTGAATTTTCGCATTTTTCATCAGCTGTCATCTTCACATGGTATTGCAAGAAACCTGCCTGATTGGTCAGCTAATGGATGGAAGGTCCAGAGATCGTATGGTTTACCGACGGATTCGTTGGCAAATTACGAATGGCGGCGGTGGTGCTAAAAATGTCGTTTTTATTGTGTACAATTTTTTTGAAAAGTGTCTTAATCAGTCGCTCGCCGCAGCTTTTCGTGCTCCGAATCGGTGCGGTCTCCTTTTCAACTGACTTCAGGAGGCGCGAGGTCTGACTGCTCCACGCAGGCAGGCGCGCAGAATCAATGGGACGTTTGACTACACACGTTTTGGACGCTGCACACGGTTGCCCGGGCAGTTCGATCAAGGTCGAGCTGTACCGCGTTGAAGGTTCGCAACTGGAATTGGTCGCCAGTGCCATCACCAACAACGACGGCCGTGTCGATGCACCGCTGCTGCAGGGCGATGACTACCGTACCGGGGTCTATCAGGTCCAGTTCCATGCGGGTGATTACTACCGCGCCCGGGGCGTTCAACTGCCGGAGCCTGCGTTCCTGGATGTGGTGGTGCTGCGTTTCGGCATCTCTGCGGAACAGGATCACTATCACGTGCCGCTGCTGATTTCGCCCTACAGCTATTCCACGTACCGCGGCAGCTGATCCCCCAAGCAGCTGCCTCCTCCGAGAAGCGACTGCGCATATAGCTTCTTTGGTCTTTCGCCCGCTCACACTGCGGGCTTTTTTTTGCCCGTCGAAAGTCAAAAGATCGCAGCCTTCGGCAGCTCCTACAGAGGAACGCATTCCAAATGTAGGAGCTGCCGAAGGCTGCGATCTTTTGCTCTTAGCGGCTCAACAGAGATGCAGCGCCTGCACCACTGAACAACCCGGCACTCACCCGGTTGAACCAACTCTGCCCCTTGCCACTACGCAAATACCGCGCCGCCCCATGCGCACCCAGCCCGTAAGCCAATTTGCACAGCAGATCCAGCACGGTCCACGTCGCAATCATCACCAGCAACTGCGGCAGGAACGGTTGCCCCGCACTCAAGAACTGCGGCAGGAACGCGGCAAAGAACAGGATGTCTTTCGGATTGCTCGCACCCAGTACAAAGGCGCGTCCGAACAGGGCACGAAAGCGGGGGGCCGGGGCTGCCTGAGGCACTTCGGCGCCGACCGAGGGCAGCCGCGATTGCTGCCAGCTCTGCCAGGCGAGGTAGAACAGGTACAACGCACCGACGATTTTCAGCACGCTGAACAGTTGTTCCGACGCCAGCAACAACGCACCCAGACCCAGGGCCGATGCGCTGAGCAAGCAGATCGAAGCAAACACGCCTCCCAGAAACGCCGGGTACGAACGACGCAAACCGTAATTCAGACTGTTGCTGATCATCAGCAAAGACAAGGGCCCCGGGATCAGGATCACCACCAGCGCAGCGCCGCTGAACAGCAGCCAGGTTTCCAGACTCATCACTTTCCTCCATTTGCACAAAAGCCTCACCCGACGGGGTGAGGCTGTTTTGAACTGTGTACCGCTTACAAGAAAATGAACTTCGCGATGAAGATCGCGCAAAGCACCCACAGACTGACGGAAATTTCCTTGTACTTGCCGGTGCCGGCCTTCAGCGCCACGTAGGTGATGAAGCCCAGCGCGATACCATCGGCGACCGAGAAGGTCAGCGGCATCATGATCGCGGTGACGATCGCCGGAATGCTGTCGGTCGCTTCGTCCCATTCGATGTGCGCCATGCCGCCCATCATCAGCATTGCTACATAAATCAGCGCGCCGGCGGTGGCATAGGCAGGGATCATGCCAGCGAGCGGTGCGAAAAACATGGCTGCAATAAATAGCACACCTACGGTCACTGCGGTAAGACCAGTCCGACCACCCGCGGCGACGCCCGCGGCACTTTCCACATAGCTTGTTACCGGAGGAACACCCACCACGGCTCCGAATACGCTGGAGGCGCTATCGGCTTTCATGGCACGAGAAAGGTTTTCGATCCGCCCGTCCGCGTTCACCAGATTGGCGCGCTGGGCAACGCCCATCAGGGTGCCGGCGGTGTCGAACATGTGCACGAAGAGGAAGGCCAGCACCACGCTGATCATGCTGACGTTGAACACGCCGGCGACGTTCATGGCCATCCAAGTCGGTGCCAGGCTCGGCGGTGCCGACATGATCCCTTCGTAATGCACCAGGCCCAGGCCCCAGCCAGCCAGCGTCACAGTGATAATGCTGATGAGGATCGCACCGAAAACCTTGTGATAGCTGAGTACGGCGATCATCAGGAAGCAGATGGCGGCCAGCAGTGGGCCAGGTTCGCGCAACGAACCCAGCTTGATCAGGGTGGCCGGGCTATCGACGACGATACCAGCGGTTTTCAAGCCGATCAGCCCGAGAAACAGACCGACCCCCGCGCCCATCGCAAAGCGCAGGCTCACCGGAATGCTGTTGAGCAGCCATTCGCGGATCTTGGAAAAGGTCAGAATCATGAACAACACGCCGGAAACAAACACCGCGCCAAGGGCGGTTTCCCAGTTGTAGCCCATGGTGCCGACCACGGTGTAGGTAAAGAAAGCGTTCAGGCCCATGCCCGGCGCGAGGCCGACCGGCCAGTTGGCGTACAGACCCATCAACAGGCAGCCCAGCGCGGCGGCGATGCAAGTGGCGACGAACGCGGCCCCGTGATCGATCCCGGCGTCAGCCATGATGTTAGGGTTGACGAAGATGATGTAAGCCATGGTGATAAAGGTTGTCAGACCGGCAATCAGCTCGGTCTTCACCGTGGTGCCATGCAAGCTGAGTTTGAAGATGCGCTCCAGCCAGCCATTGCGTAACGGCGGCGAGAGTTCCAGCGTCGGGGCTTCGGATTTGCGGCTTTCCACAGCGAGTACTCCTCAAGAGTTTTATTGTTATTTCCAGGGCCGGACCCATGAGGGTGGCAGCGGCCCTTTGAGGCATTCGCGAATTTGTTGACCGCTTGGTCAGGAACTCGCACGCAGTGGATTATGCTTTTGTATACAAATAATGCAAATAATGTTTTTGGTTTTGTGGACGAAAAGTTTGGCAATAGAGATATATCGCCTGTGAAGACGCCTTCGCGAGCAAGCCCGCTCCCACAGGTGACCGAGTTCTCTCAGGAGAATACGGTCACCTGTGGGAGCGGGCTTGCTCGCGAAGGGGCCGGATCGGCTAATAAAGATTTGGCAGGCGGAACACTCAGTCCACGAGCGCCTGGGATTGCCCCAACGCTTTATTTACCGCCAACCACCCATCCACCGCCGTCTCCCCAGCCTCGGCAAACACCCGCTCCAGCAATTTCACCTGCTCACGCCGTAACGACTGTTCGAACCGTGCACCCTCCGCGGTCAGTTCCAGCAAGCGCTTGCGCTTGTCCGTCTCCGACGCAACGCTGTCCACCAGATGCATTTCCACCAACTGGCGCAGCGGAATGTTCAACGCCTGCTTGCTCACACCCAGCAACGCCAGCAATTCCTTGACGCTCAGGTGTGGGTAACGGGCGATGAAAAACACAATGCGTTGATGCACCCGGCTCAAGCCGCGTCGCTCGAGCATTTCGTCGGCCTTGGCGGTGAATGCCTGGTAGCCGAAGAAAAACGCTTCCATGGCCTGCTGTTGGGAGGCGGGATTTTTAAGGTCAAGCATGTTGACGTATCCGTTCGGGTTGTCGTAATTTCGGTCAACCAGTTTGACTCATTTTCCTCAGGCCTCGCTACAGGTGACCCCTATGGCTTTTTCCGAACGTGTCTCGCGCCTTAAAAGTTCTCTGATCCGTGAAATCCTTGCAGCGGCCCAACGACCGGAAGTGATGTCGTTCGCCGGCGGCCTGCCCGCCGAAGCCATGTTGCCGAAAGTCGAATGGGCCGACATGCCGCTGTCCATGGGCCAATACGGTATGAGCGAAGGCGAGCCGGCGCTGCGTGAAGCGTTGGCGGCGCAGGCGCGAGCATTGGGCGTGCCATGTGAGGCGAGCCAAGTGTTGGTGGTCAGCGGTTCCCAGCAAACTCTCGATCTGGCAGCGAAGCTCTACATCGACAAAGGCACCGAAATCCTGCTTGAAGCACCGACTTACCTGGCCGCATTGCAGATCTTTCAACTGTTCGGTGCCGATTGCATTACCGTCCCGCTGGAGGCCGATGGTCCGAACCTGACGCAACTGCGGGCACGTCTGGAAAAACACCGCCCGGCGTTCATCTACCTGATCCCGACCTTCCAGAACCCGTCGGCCGTGCGCTACAGCGAAGCCAAGCGCGACGCTGTGGCAGCCTTGCTGGATGAGTTCGGCGTCACGCTGATTGAAGACGAGCCGTACCGCGAGCTGACTTTCGACGGTGGCAGTGCGACGCCGATTGTCAGTCGCTTGAAAAAAGCCAGCTGGATTTACACCGGCACCGTGTCGAAAACTCTGTTGCCGGGGTTGCGCGTCGGTTACCTGATTGCGAGTCCGGACCTGTTCCCGCACTTGCTGAAGCTCAAGCAATCCGCCGACCTGCACACCAATCGCGTCGGCCAGTGGCAGGCGTTGCAATGGATCGGCACAGAGAAATTCCAGCATCACCTGAGTGAGCTGCGGGACTTCTACCGGGTTCGGCGGGACGCATTTCAGTCGGCGCTGGAAACCCATTTCTCTGATCTGGCCGACTGGAACATACCGCAGGGCGGGCTGTTTTTCTGGCTGACATTGAAGCAACCGCTGGATACGCGGGCATTGCTCAAGGCGGCGCTGGCGGCGGATGTGGCGTTCATGCCAGGTGAGCCGTTTTTCCCTGAACCGGATAGCCATCCGGGGCATTTGCGACTGAACTTCAGCCATATCGATCCGGCGCGGCTGGATGAAGGGTTGAAGCGATTGGCGGCGGTGGTGCGTCAGGCGCAGGCGGCGAAAGCGGCTTGAGGGGAGGGGAGAAACAAATAAACCGGCTCGAGGGCCGGTTTATTTGGTCTGGGTTTTGTGGTGTTCGAGCGGGCTTCATCGCCAGCAAGCCGGCTCCTACAAGGGGTGTGGCGCTCACGAATCCAGTGTGCGCCGCCTATTTGTAGGAGCGGGCTTGCTGGCGATGGCGTCCTTCAGGACACCGCCAAAACCTCAGGCTGCCGCAAACCGCTTATCCAGATAATCAATAATCACCTTGGACTCATACATCCAGGTGGTCTGCCCGTTTTCTTCAATGCGCAGGCACGGCACCTTGATCTTGCCACCATGTTCCAGCAGCGTCTGGCGATCCTGCTCGTTGTTCTTCGCATCTCGCAGCGCCACCGGCACGTTCAACCGGCGCAAGGTGCGGCGGGTTTTCACGCAAAACGGGCAGGCGTGGAACTGATACAGGGTCAGGCCCTTGGCGGCCGTTTCGACCTGAGCCTGAGCGGCGGCGGGGCGC
>NZ_BDAG01000012.1 GCF_002091715.1 Pseudomonas migulae NBRC 103157
CGATTGGTCCTGCGCCCGCCATTACTGGTACAAAACCCGTTCCTGTTGTGACGCCGGAGAACCTTGCAATGAGCCAATGGCCAGACACCCGAATTCTTGATCTGCTGGGGATCGAACTGCCCATCATCCAGGCCCCGATGGCTGGCGCCACCGGTTCGGCCATGGTGATTGCGGCGAGCAATGCCGGTGGCCTGGGCTCGATGCCTGCGGCGCTGCTCAGCACCGAGCAGTTGCGCGAAGAATTGAAGACGATCCGCCAACACACTCAGCGCCCGTTCAACGTCAATTTCTTCTGTCACCAGCCGCCGGCAGCCGATGAGCAACGGGCTCGGGACTGGAAGAATCTGCTGGAGCCCTACTACCGGGAACTGGGCGTGGATTTCGACGCGCCGACACCGGTGTCCAATCGCGCGCCGTTCGATAACGCGACCTGCGAAGTGATCGAAGAATGTCGCCCCGAAGTGGTGAGCTTTCACTTTGGCCTGCCGGAAAAATCATTGCTGGATCGGGTCAAGGCCACCGGCGCAAAAGTGCTGTCTTCGGCAACGACCGTCGAAGAAGCGATCTGGCTTGAGCAACACGGGTGCGACGCGATCATCGCCATGGGTTACGAAGCCGGAGGCCATCGGGGCATGTTCCTCAGCGACGATCTGAGCAGCCAGGTGGGGCTCTTCGCGCTGGTGCCGCAAATCGTCGACGCAGTGAAAGTACCGGTGATCGCTGCCGGCGGCATTGCCGATGCACGCGGCGTCGCGGCGGCATTTCTGTTGGGCGCTTCAGCGGTGCAAGTGGGTACGGCGTATCTCTTCACGCCGCAGGCCAAGGTCAGCGCCTCCCATCACAAGGCATTGCGCACGGCCAAGGAAAGCGAGACCGCAGTCACTAATATTTTCACCGGCCGCCCGGCGCGGGGAATTCTGAATCGGGTCATGCGTGAACTCGGGCCGATGAGCGACAAGGCGCCGGCCTTTCCATTGGCGGGTGGAGCGTTGATGCCGTTGCGGGCGAAGGCGGAAGCGGATTTCAGCAACCTTTGGGCCGGCCAGGCATTTACGTTGGGGGTTGAGATGACGACGGCGGAGTTGACGCGACGTTTGGCGGAGGAAGGGTTGGCTAAACTGCTGCGCCGTTAGGCACACAACCTGTGGCGAGGGGATTTATCGGAAGGCCGCACCACCCCGCTCGGCTGCGCAGCAGCCGCCAAGCGGTTGGAGGCAGGGCGAAAGTGCGGGGCCGCTGCGCGACCCAACGGGGATAAATCCCCTCGCCACAACAAGCTTCATCTCCACACAAATCCCGGCATCAGATGCAATCCAGTTCCCACACATTCCGTTTGCAGGCAATACGCTATATATTTATCTATACAGCGATTACACCCCTCGCCGTACTTGCCTACCACGGAGCCGCTTCATGAACATTCGTGCCTCACGTTTTGCCCCAGCCTGCCTGGCGAGCCTGCTCGCGGTGTTCGCCTTTGGCGCGGCCCAGGCCGATGAAGTCCAGGTCGCTGTCGCGGCCAACTTCACCGCGCCGATCCAGGCCATCGCTGCCGATTTCGAGAAAGACACCGGGCATAAACTGGTCACCTCCTTTGGTGCAACCGGCCAGTTCTACACGCAAATCAAGAATGGCGCGCCGTTCGAGGTGCTCCTCTCGGCGGACGACACCACCCCGCAAAAACTCGAAACCGAAGGCGACACCGTCAAAGGCTCGCGCTTCACCTACGCCGTCGGCACCCTCGCGCTCTGGTCGGCCAAAGAAGGCTACGTCGATGCCAAAGGCAACGTGTTGAGCGACAACCAGTACCGGCATCTGTCGATCGCCAACCCGAAAGCCGCACCTTATGGCCTCGCCGCCACCCAGGTACTGGCCAAGCTGGGCCTGACCGACAAGGTCAAGGATAAAATCGTTGAAGGCCAGAACATCACTCAGGCTTACCAGTTCGTATCCACCGGCAACGCAGAACTGGGCTTCGTCGCCTTGTCGCAGATCTACAAAGACGGCAAAGTGACCAGCGGTTCGGCGTGGATCGTTCCAGCCGACCTGCACGACCCGATCAAACAAGATGCGGTGATCCTCAACAAAGGCAAGGACAACCCGGCCGCCAAGGCACTGGTTGACTTCCTCAAGGGGCCGAAAGCCGCTGCTGTCATCAAGTCCTACGGTTACCAACTCTAAAATGACTCTATCGAGTGCCGACTTTTCCGCGATCTGGCTGACCCTGAAACTCGCGTCCCTGACGACGGTTATCCTGCTGATCATCGGCACTCCGATTGCGTTATGGCTGTCGCGCACCCAGTCCTGGTTGCGCGGCCCGGTCGGGGCGATCGTCGCCCTGCCCTTGGTGTTGCCGCCTACGGTGATTGGCTTTTATCTGTTGCTGGCGCTCGGCCCTAATGGCTTTGTCGGCCACTTCACCCAGTCATTGGGGCTCGGCACCCTGACCTTCAGTTTTGCGGGGTTGGTGATCGGTTCGGTGCTCTATTCGATGCCGTTCGTGGTCCAGCCGCTGCAGAACGCTTTTTCTGCCATCGGCACCCGCCCGCTGGAAGTGGCCGCGACCTTGCGCGCCAATCCCTGGGACACTTTTTTCAGTGTGATCCTGCCGCTGGCCCGACCGGGTTTCATCACCGCTGCGATTCTCGGTTTCGCCCACACCGTCGGCGAGTTCGGTGTGGTGTTGATGATCGGCGGCAATATTCCCGACAAGACCCGCGTGGTCTCGGTACAAATCTACGATCACGTCGAAGCCATGGAATATGCCCAGGCCCATTGGCTGTCCGGGGCGATGCTGGTGTTCTCGTTTGCCGTGTTGCTGGCGCTCTACTCCAGCCGCAAAACCAAAGCGGGCTGGAGCTGATTGATGATTCATACCCGTCTGAAACTGAACTACCCGGGGTTCGTCCTGGATGTGGATTTGCAACTGCCGGGCCGTGGCGTCACCGCGCTTTACGGCCACTCAGGCTCGGGCAAGACCACCTGCCTGCGCTGCATCGCTGGCCTTGAACGAGCGGAAAACGGATTTATCCAGGTCAACGATGAAGTCTGGCAAGACAGCGACAGGAAGATTTTCGTCGCGCCGCACAAACGCGCGCTCGGTTATGTCTTTCAGGAAGCCAGTCTGTTTCCACATCTGTCGGTACTGGCGAATCTGCAATTCGGTCTCAGGCGAATCCCGAAACAACAACGCCGGGTCGACATGGCTCACGCGACTGAACTGCTGGGCATCGGCCATCTGCTGGATCGTCACCCACAAAACCTTTCCGGCGGCGAACGGCAGCGCATCGGCATCGCCCGAGCCCTGCTGACCAGCCCGAAGCTGTTACTGATGGACGAACCGCTGGCCGCACTGGATTCGCAACGCAAAAGCGAAATCCTGCCGTACCTGCAACGGTTGCACGACGACCTGGACATTCCGGTGTTGTACGTCAGTCACTCCCAGGATGAAGTGGCGCGACTGGCCGACCACATCGTCCTGCTCAGCCACGGCAAGGCACTGGCCAGCGGCTCTATCGGTGAAACCCTGGCCCGCCTCGACTTGCCATTGGCGCTGGGCGATGACGCTGGCGTCGTGATCGAGGGCCATGTCAGTACTTATGACGCGGACTATCAATTACTGACCCTGCAATTACCCGGCACCGCACTGAACATTCGCGTGGCACACACCCCGATGGACGCCGGCCAGGCGCTTCGCTGCAAGGTTCAGGCGCGTGATGTCAGCCTGAGCCTGCAAAGCGTCGAACACAGCAGCATCCTCAACCGTCTGCCGGTGACGGTGGTCAGCGAAATGGGCGCGGACAATGCCGCCCACGTGCTGATTCGACTGGACGCGGCCGGTACGCCGCTGCTGGCACGGATCACCCGCTACTCCCGGGATCAATTGAACGTGCACCCCGGCCAGCAACTCTGGGCGCAGATCAAAGCGGTGGCGGTGCTGGCGTAAATCCGCCGGCACGTCTGCAAAGGCGTGCGGTCAATGGCTGTAACGGCCCCTGATTCGTTGCCAAGGATTACCGCCATGCCCGATTCCGCATTGCCCGACGTGCTGCCGCCCGACCTGCACTACGTCGACGATACCCAGCCCGGCATCACTCGCAAGAAACTGCGCGGCAAGTTTTGCTACTTCGAACCCACGGGTCAGCGCATCACCGATCCGGATGAAATCAAGCGCATCAACGCCCTCGCCGTGCCCCCGGCCTACACCGACGTATGGATCTGCGCCGACCCGCGCGGGCATCTGCAAGCCACCGGCCGCGATGCCCGGGGGCGCAAACAATACCGTTATCACCCGCGCTGGCGCGAAGTGCGTGATGCCGATAAATACTCGCGCCTGCGGGACTTCGGGCAGGCCCTGCCGAAGCTGCGCAAACAGCTTGAGACGCTGTTGGAGGCGCCGGGTTTCAGCCGCGACAAAGTCATGGCCACAGTCATTACCCTGCTGGATGCGACGCTGATCCGGGTCGGCAATACGCAGTACGCGCGGGACAACCGTTCCTATGGGTTGACCACCCTGCGCAACCGTCACGTCGAGGTCAACGGCAGTGCGATCCGGTTCCAGTTCCGTGGCAAGAGCGGTGTCGAACACCAGATCACCGTGAAAGACCGGCGCCTGGCGCGGATCATCAAACGCTGCCAGGAAATTCCCGGGCAAAATCTGTTTCAGTACCTGGATGAGAACGGTGAACGGCACACCGTCAGCTCCTCCGACGTGAATGCCTACCTGCAAACCCTGACCGGCGCTGATTTCACCGCCAAGGATTACCGTACCTGGGCCGGCAGCGCACTGGCGTTGGCGGTGCTGCGCGAATTGCAGTGGGAACCGGAGTCGGATGCCAAGCGTCATGTGGTGGAGATGGTCAAGAACGTTGCCAGGCAACTGGGCAACACCCCGGCAGTCTGTCGCAAATGCTACATCCACCCGGCAGTGCTCGAAGGTTTTCTACTGGGGGCATTGGCCGAGTTGCCGCGCCCGAGACCCCGCAAAGGCCTCAGGGCCGAAGAAGTCGGGCTGGCGATGTACCTGGAACGGATGATCGAAGCGTCTCAACCGACGAACTGACCTGTCCATTTTTTGCACGATCGCGAATGGCTTCTATAGTTGATGTGACAGAAATTAGCTTCGGTGACGCCATGGAAGACATTTTCGTTGTGCAGCGCTGCAACAAGATCATCATTCATGGTCGCCGAGCCGGGGAAGCCGGTCATCCACCACCCGACGCTAAAGTCTGGTATCGCATCGCCGATACCCGCACCCGTGGTTTCATCGGCGACGGCTATGAAGCTGAAGAAGATGCCCAACGCGTCTGCCGTCAACTCAACGCCCGATCGCAGGTGACGGCCCGACAAGGCTGAAGTCCGGGTCTATACTGAAATGGCTGAGGGACCAGCGACCCCATCGGCAGAAAGCTCGCTCCCAGCGGGCTTTTTGTTACCAATTACCAGGTTTCTTGAACGGAGGTGTTTGCCATGTCCGAAAAAGAGTCCATCACCACCCTGCTCACCCTGCTTGATTCCCGCCAGGCTCGTTTGGCCGCGGCGTGCAAGGAAATCGCCGACTGGGTCGATCATCAAGGCGGCCACCCGACCGCCCTCAGAATTCGTGATCGCCTGAACGACATCGAGAAGGATGCACCACTGATTCGCAGCACGTTGTCCTCGCTCAAGCCTGTCGACCCGCCGCTGCCAAGGTTCAGATGAGATTCGATCTGGACCCCGGATACGCGAACACGGTCTGATGGGCGCATGAACGGCGACGTTTTCGTCACCGTGCGTGTACTTGCCTGATCATTACTGCTGAAACCCACCCGACCTGGCGTCGGGATTTTTTTGCCCGGCCATTTCACACAGCGTTCACAAATCAAGCCGTACAGTGAACCCACTCCTTTTGATGAACCCCTTGGCCCGCCCGCATGCGGGCCATTTTTTTGCCCGCCGAACGTCACTGCTTGCGGAGGGTCCAACGATTACACGTCACCAAGGAGGCGTCTGATGGTTACTCACTTCAAAGTTGGCGGGCATCTGGCCTGCGGTCACAAAGGAAGCAAGCTCACCTCAACCACTGAACTGACCCGGGTGAAATGCAGAAGCTGCCGTAACACCGATGCGTTCAAGGATGCGCGCAAAGACCAGCGAAACGCTGCACGCCGCGCCGCACGCAAAGCCAAAGTCACTCACACTGCCAATGACTGGCGCGCTGCGTGGGTCCAGCGGCTGACCGCGATGCACGGGCTGCAACGATTGCCCCGTGGCTTTACCGGTCAACCTTTCGTTTAACGCACAGGCCTGGCGGTTGCGACGCCCTTCGTCCCAGCCGCCAACCCCGCTATTTCGCGCAAAGACATTCGCTTGAACGCCTCGACCAGTGCGCGTCCTTCTTCGGGTGCACAAGAAATGGCCAGGCGCACGGTCGCTTCGCCCAGGTGCCAGATCAAAAATGCCGAGGCCTGAACCTGCCCCGCGTCACTGCCTGGATACACCCGCAGAATCACGTCAGCCAATAGCCCGCCGGCAATCCGGCTTTCCTGCAGCTCCAGCGCCATGAGTTGTTTGTCTGCCTGCATGCCCGACCAGATGTCGCGCATTGCCGGTGTCGCCCGCACGATCTCGTAATACTCGTCCAGCAACGCTGAAAAGGCCGCCTGCAGCCCTTGCGCGTCTTCAACCGCCACCAGCGCGGCTTCGATACAGCGACGGCTTTCGGCGTTGTAGCGCTCTGCCAAGGTCTGTATGACCGAACTTTTGTCGGGAAAGTACTGATAGAGCGAGCCGATCGAAATACCGCAGCACTCTGCGATTTCACTCATTTTTAGCTGATCGCTGCCTTTGCTCGCAGTCAATTGCGTCGCCGCCGTCAGGATTCGCTCCTGACGCTCGCGACTGCGCTGCTGTGTGGGATTGCGCCGGGCCGGCTCGGAGACCGGCAGTTCGACGACTTCGGTGGTTTTTTTGGGCACTTGACGCGCTCTCCCAATCAATAACATGACATAGGCTCACCTTAGCACTGCCCGTACGTCAGTTTCATCGATTCTACCGGTTGACGTTAAAACATGAGGATTTATCATGTTTAAAACATGAGCATTACTCACATCAAGTCAATGGAGATGAACACGATGAAAACCACCCAGGAAACGATCCTGATTCTCGGCGCAACGGGCAAAACCGGCAGGCGAATTGCTCAGCGATTGCAAGCGAACGGAGTGCCTGTGCGCCTGGGCTCTCGAGGAGCAAATCCGGCTTTCGACTGGGAGGATCGAAGCACGTGGGCAGCCGCGCTCGATGGCGTTCGCGCTGCCTACATCTCGTTTCAGCCAGACCTCGCAGTACCCGGCGCCGTTGAGACCGTGCAGGCATTCACCGATCAGGCGGTCAAGAGTGGCGTCCGCAAACTGGTGCTACTGTCGGGGCGCGGCGAAGTTGAAGCGGAACAAGCCGAACGCGTCGTTCAGAACAGCGGGGCCGACTGGACCATCCTGCGGGCCAGCTGGTTCTTCCAGAACTTCAGCGAGGCCCACTTTCTCGAACCGATTCTGCTGGGTGAACTCGCCCTCCCCGTCGGCAACATCGCCGAACCCTTTGTCGACGTGGAAGACATTGCCGAGATCGCGGTTGAAGCGCTGACCAAACCGGGACACGCAGGCCAACTGTATGAACTGACGGGGCCGCGAGCATTGACCTTCGCGGAGGCCGTCGCTGAAATTGCCCGTGAGACGCAAAGGGACATTGCGTTCGTTGCAGTACCGCCGGACGCCTATCGTCAGGCGCTGGAACAGGCACAGCTACCCGCCGAATTGACCGACTTGGTGCTTTATCTTTTCAGCACCTTACTCGACGGCCGCAATACGCCGGTGGCCGATGGCGTACAACGTGCTCTGGGTCGCCCGGCGCGGGACTTCAGCGACTATGTTCGACGCACTGCCGCCACGGGTGTATGGGCACGCGAAGATTAATATTGAAGCGCACTGAGCAGTCATGAAGCCATTCGGTGTGCATCAGCCTTCACTCAACTGATGCACACTGGATTCGTCAGTGACAAGCGGACGCCGAGCTTTAAGACGACATAGGTCTTTTTGGCGACAAACCGATTCCTCGACTAGGATTTCTAACGCACCGGAAACGCGCCAAACCTTAGTTTGGAGACTGATCAAGGAGAGATGAATGTCAGCGATTCGTATGGCGGAGAAAACCTACCGCACCTATTCCAGCCCGATCTTGCTGGAGCTTAAGGAGAGAGAGCATCAGCTGGAGCCGACAGATCGCCAGGCACTGCAAAATATTCTGGTGGAGAGACGGCTCGTTGACATCGGCAGCCCTACCGGCGTCGAACGGCGCGGGAAATAGAAAGCGATCAGCCTTGGAACAAGGGAGAGCTTGTAGGGCAACAATGATCGGCAGCGTCAAAAACCATGGAATTCCAACGTAGCGCACAATCCCTTCGAGGTGCGATTTTCTAACCGAATCTGTCCTCCCAGGCGAGCGGCGATCGCCTGGACGATGTTCAAACCCAAACCCGCCCCCTGATCATTGCCACGGCTGTAGAAACGCTCGAAAAGCCGATCACGGTCCCCCTCGTTAATCCCCGGTCCTTCGTCCTCGACAGACAGTTCGTAGTGATCGGCTTTTTTACTCAGCCTTACCGTGATCAAGCCGTTCTTCGGAGAAAAAGTTGCTGCGTTGGTCACCAGATTGTTCAAGGCGATATCGATGGCTGCGGAATCGACTCTGACAGGGCCGATATCGTCGCTGACATCGAAAGCCAGCTCGAGCCCCTTGTTCAACAACCAGGGTGTCAACTGAACCAGGCTAGCGCGCACGGAGGCAACCAGATCGATGGTGGGGGGCGTATGCATCGCTGATTGCGGTTCTAGTCGAGCCATGGTCAGCAATTGGTTGACCAATCGGCTGGCACGGTCGACGCCAGCGATCAAATGTTCGAGGGACTCGCGGCGATCGTCTTCACTTCCCGCCTCCATCAGATTCTGTGCATGGACCCTGAGCACCGCTAATGGCGTACGCATTTCATGGGCGGCGTCAGCGATAAAGCGCCGCTCACGTCCCATCACTTCCTGAATCTGCGCGAGCATGCGGTTGAGGGCCGCTTGCATGGGCTCAAGCTCAGTGGGCAACGGCGTCAGTTGCAAGGGTTCGAGTGAACCTGGATGCCGAGCCCGCAATGTCGCGGCCATATCGACCAACGGTTTCAAACCCCAGCCGATCGCCAGCCAGATCATGCACGCCAACAACAAACTGCCCAGGATATTGGGCCCCAGCGTATGGCGTACGATGCGGTCCACCAGGTCCGAACGCACGTCGTCTCGCTCGCCAACCCAGATGCGCAGGCCATTCTGTTTGTCTTCGAGCATGAACGCACGCCAATGACGGTTGTTCAGATCCACCACATCGCTGAATCCAGGCGTCCCCGGGGGCGTGCCGAAAGACGGCGCGCTGGCTGTATGCACCAGCACTTCACCCTTGGGACTCCAAACCTGGAAGGCAATCTTGGTTTCATAGGGGTGACCGTCGACTCTCGGCTCCGCTTCACTCAAGGCCTTGTTGAAGGCCTGATACAGATCGGCGTGTTCCTTGCTGGCCATGGGCATACGCATGACCCCCTGCAGCAATCGAGCGTTCTGAGCCAGCTGAGCATCATAGACTTCGGCGATTTCGTGATTGCTGTCGTGCAGGTTGAGCACGCTCATCATCGCAATACCGGCGAGCAACAGGCCGATGATCAGCGTCAGGGTGCGACGCCTGATCGAAGTCATCGGCGCTCCTCTACCAGATAGCCGACTCCACGGATGGTGCGAATCAAGTCGGTGGAGAATTTCTTGCGCAAGTGATGGATATGCACTTCCAGGGTATTGCTCTCGGCCTCCTCGCTCCAGCCATAGAGCAATTGCATCAAGTGATCGCGGGTCATGACTCGCCCCGGTGGCGAGAGCAATTCATGGAGCAACTGATACTCCTTGGGCGTCAGCGCCACCGGCTCCCCCCGATAGCTGACTTGCTGAGTACCGGGATTAAGGCTGATGCCGGCGTGTTCGATCAACACCTGGGCGCGCCCGGCGCTGCGCCGCAGCAACGCTCGCAGGCGAGCCTTGAGCTCAGCCAGATCGAAGGGTTTGATCAGGTAATCGTCAGCGCCGGCATCCAGTCCGGCGATACGGTCTTCGGTGGCATCCCGCGCGGTGAGGATCAGCACCGGCACGTTCGAGCCGCTGTCACGCAAACGCCGCAGCACCTCAAGGCCGTCCATGCGCGGCAAACCTAGGTCGAGCACCGCAAGATCGAAGTTTTCACTGAGCAGCGAGTGCAAGGCACTGCTGCCGTCTTCCACCCAGTCAACGGTATAACCTTCTCGACCCAGGGCCTGATGGATGCCTTCACCCAAAGCCACGTCATCCTCGATCAGTAATAAGCGCACACGAACTCCTGTCAGTCGAGTTTCTTGTTCACGTCCACCAGCAACGCTTCGATCTCTTTGCGGCGACCGGCATCGGCGGTTTCCCGGCCAGGTCTGGGGGCCGCTTGCAGGGCTTTTTGCAAGGCCACCTTCGCGTCACCATAGCGCTTTTGACGGTAAAGGTGATCACCCCAGAAGTACAGGCTATCGATGCCATTGGGGTTCATTTGCAAGGCGACCTTGAGCAGTTGCTCTGCCTTGTCCGAGTCACCGAAACCGATCGGCCAGCCCGGCACACGATCATACAATGCCCCCAGACTGGTGTAGGCCGAGCCTTGCAGGGCCTTGGGGTCCAGGGCCATGGCTTTCTCCAGATCGGCTTTTGCATCCTTGACCTTGCTCAGCGCACCGAGCCCGCCCTGCGCTCCGGCCCAACTGCTGGTGACGATACCGGACCAGATCCAGGCTTCAGCTACCGACTGACGTTCGTGCGTGAACGCCGAGGTCTGGGCAGCAAGCTTTTCAAACGCCGCGGTGCGTTGGTCCTCAGGCACTTCGTATTGTATGTGAGCCCAGCTTTGCTGGATGCCAGCGAGACGTTGTTGATCGGCGGCGTCCAGCGCCCAGACACTTTGGCTCAAGGCACCGAAGAACAAGCAGGCAAATAGTTTTTTCATGGTTTGAGGTTCTCGTTTTCAGGCTTCTGACTCAGGCGACGGATCAGTGGCAACTGCTTGCGCAGACCGCGATCCACCAGGTTTGGCAACAGGCTGTTCAAACGCACGAAAAAGCGTTCCGGCCAGCCCAGGTACAAGTCGCGGCGGTCACCGGCAATGGCGTGAATCACCGCCGAAGCGACTTGTTGCGGGTCGTCGACACGGGATTTGAGGACGTCATTCAAGGCCTGCGCTGCCGGGCTGTTCATGTTGGTGCGGGTGGCACGGGGCGCGACGTACAACACGCCGACCCGGGTGTCGGCCAGTTCCCGACGCAGGGCTTCGGAAAAACCCCGCAGGGCAAACTTGGTGGCGCAATAGCTGGCGTAACCGGGGTAGCCGATGGAGCCGTAGGTCGAACCGACGTTCACCACCATCGCGCTTTGAGCTTGCTTGAGCAGCGGCAGCAATAACTTGGTCAGGCAGATCGGCGCGTCGATATTCACCGCCAGCATCGCGTGGATATCGCTGTCCTCCAGTTGTTCGAGCATGGCGAAGTGATTGACCCCGGCGGCGTTGATCAGCAGATTGATGCCGCCAATGGCTTCCGCCGCGGTTAGCACCTTGCGCCGGTCGGACAGAACGGTCAGGTCTGCGCCAACCCAGCACAGGTGTTGCGGATAGCGTTCAAGCAACGGCATCAGGGGTTGCTGATGCCGAGCCACCGCGAGCACCCGGGCGCCACTGGCACACAGGGCGCTGGCGATCGCCAGACCGATGCCACCGCTGGCACCCGTCAATACCACGCGAGCCTCAGACAGGCGCATGCAGGTTCTCCCCGTCACGCGGCAAGCCGCGGAACATGTCGGTGTACAGCGCGTACACCACTTTGGAGGCGTGAATCACGGCAGCCTGATCGGCCGGATCGTCGAGGGTATTCATCAGTCGGCGATAGGTCTGCATGTGTTCGATGTCCAGAGAACCATGGGAACTGAGGTAGCTGAAGGCGCTTTCCGGCAAGTCCAGTCGCTGGCGAATGCTGCCGGCAGCGTGGGTGGCCAGGGCGATACTGGTGCCTTCCAGCACGTTGACCATGCCGAACAGGCCGACCGGGTTGTCGCGAGCAATCAGGTCGTAAAGAAAGCTGACCATCAGTTCGATAGGCAATGACGGACGACCATCGCGTACCGCGTTCCTGTCACCGCCGCAGGCTTCGATATCGTCCAAGACCCATTGTTCATGACCGTATTCGTCTTCGATGTACTCGCACACCGCTTTACGCAGCCACTCCAGGCGCGTCGGCAGACGGGCGCCGCAGGCCATCATCAACGGCACTGTGTGGCGCACGTGGTAATAGGCTTGCGCGAGGAACGCCCGGTAACTTTCCAGGCTGACCTTGCCCTCAAGGGCATCGCGGATGATCGGCAGATTGAACAACGTTTGGCGTTCTTGTTGCGTGGCTTCTTGCAGCGTGTCGAAAAAACTCATGATGCGGATACCTCGGGAAATGCTGATTCAGTAAGTTGCGCCCGGTAACGCTCGACAATGGCGTCACGGCGCGGTCGGCCGTTGGCGGTGAGAAGGCCATTGGCGGGCGTGAAGGGTTGATCCAGACGGCTCCAGTGATGGACCTGGGCGTAATCGGGCAAGGCCTCGTTAGCCTGTGCGACGGCGGCGGCCAGCTCTTCGTCGGTGCAATCCGGGCGATGGGGCCAGAGCAACGCATGGTTGCCTGGCATGGCTTCGCCGTAGACGAAGGCCTGGGCGATATGGCGGCGCTGGGTCAATTCGGCCTCGACCCATTCAGGGTTGACGTTGCGCCCGAAACTGGTGACGAACTGATGTTTCTTGCGCCCTTTCAAGTAGAGAAAACCCTCAGGGTCGAATTCGCCGAGATCGCCGGTCGGCCACCATTCATCGGTGTGTGGCGCCTCCCCCAGATAACCGAGCAGGGTCGTGCCCTTGACCAGTACTTCGCCGTCCTGGGCGAGGCGAACCTCCACGTGGGGAAGTGGCTGGCCGACACTGCCGGGGCGCCGGGCTTCGGGGCGATTGAGGCAGACCACCGAGGCGCACTCCGACAATCCGTAGCCTTCGTACACCGGCAGACCGATCCGTTGCGCACGGTGCAGCAAGTCTTCGCTGACTCGCGCGCCACCCACCGCGGCAAAACGCAGCGTATAGGGGGAGAAGGCTTTCTGTTCGGCGGCGCTGACCAGCATCAACAGCAGTTGCGGCACCAGGATCAGACTTTCGGGGGCACGGGTGGCCAGGCAACCGAGCAGGCGTGGTACATCAACACCGCTGGCGCCCTGAATGCCCAAGGTTTTCTGGCTCGGCACGCTCAAGGTGGCACCGGCATACAACGCGGCATAGCAACCGAGGTTTTCCAGGAGGATCGCCAAGGGCAACAGGGCCATGTGATGTTGCGGGTCAGTGGGTTTGCTGGCCTGATCCAGTTGGCGTGCGACCGTTAAAAGGCTCTCGGCGCTGAGGCACACGCCTTTGGGTGTGCCGGTGGTGCCGGAGGTGAACGTCAGTTTGGCGGTGCCTTCCGGCATCCGGTTCGGGCCGCTGAAAGTGCGGCGCCAGAACTCCCCGTTTTTTTCATACCCGGCGCTTTGCAGTTCGTCCTCAAGCTCAGGCTCGGCAATCACCAGCCCGGCCTGGCTCTGTTCCAGGCAATGGAGGCGTTGCGCCGGACTGAAAAAAGGCGGCAACGTCAGGCAGGTCAAGCCTTCGAACAGGGCGGCCAGATCCCAGAGCATGGCTTCGACGCCATTGTCCAGCGCCAGGGCCACTACCTTGATTTTTTCATCGCGCAAGCGCTGCTGGCGGTACACCACTTCGGCGTACAGCGTGGCGTAATCCACTTTCAGCTGGTCGCCCCACAAGGCGATGGCGCTGGTCTTGCGCTCGGCATGGCTGCGCAGGGTCTGTTTGAACCGCTGCAGTTCAAGCGACATGGCTGGATTCCTCGATGGACAACGGCAACCCCAGGCGATTGAACATGCCGATGTTGCGCAAATGGATGAAGCCCGCGCGAATGTTGCCGACGTGCACCCAGGGTTTGCTCTCGTAGTAACTGCCCCAGCTGTGGCGATCATCGCCCAGCCGCGAGGGATCGGCAGCGCAGAGGGTTACAGGCTTCAGGCCAAGGCGATGAAAGCTGTTCACCAGGCCGATATTGCCGGTGAACGCCACCCATTCCAGGCCCCCCATGGCCAGCAGGTAGGTGATGGCGATGATGCTCATTCGCGCACTGCCGGTGTCGCTGGCGGCCAGGTTGCCGACTTCGACGATGCCGCAGCGATCCACGGGACGGTCTGCAGCGGCACTGATCAGCGGCTCGATCGACTCGTCCAGATAACGTTCAAGAAACAACGACTCGTCGTTGGCCAGGCGCACACCGGCCACCGCACAGAGCGTGCCTTTTGCATCGCTCATGCCGAACAGCTCCGGCATGAAATGGCGTATATCGGCGCCGTGGGCCTTACGAAAGCGTTGCTGAATAAAGGCTTCGAAGATGGGGCGTTCGATGGTGTCCGGCAACGCTCTGGACAGGCTCATCGACGGCGTTTCGGCGTGGCCGAAGCGCAGGGGTAGAGGAATATTCCATTCAAAATCAGGCATTGGAAGACGCCTCCCGAGTAAGTGTGGGAGGAGTATCCAAGGGAATTCTTAACGGAGTCTGAAGGTGGGACTGAGTCAGAGTGCCGACGCTGTCTTCAGATTGCCTTAAGACTGGGAAGGCAGAGTTTGCGCCACTCGGCTCTACCGCCATGACACCCCGCAAGAGGCCCCCTATGACAAGTCACTCAGTACCACAGCGGTACGCAGCACTTTCGATCACTTTGCATTGGCTGATGCTCGCGCTGTTTGTGGGCGTCTATGGCTGTATCGAGCTCAAAGGCTGGCTCCCCCGCCAGCATCCATTGAAGGGCCCATTGCTGGGCACCCATGCACTGTTCGGACTGGCGATTTTCACCCTGGTGTGGGTCCGGTTACTCAGTCGCTTACAAAAACGTCCGCCCATCTCGCCCCGCCCTCCTGCCTGGCAGACCGCGTTGGCTCACCTGACTCATTTATCGCTTTATGCGCTGATGATCCTGACACCCCTGCTCGGCTGGCTGATGCTCAGTGCTGCCGGTAAACCGATACCGTATTTTGCTTTCACACTGCCCTCGCCAATCGCAATCGATCCCGATATGGCGAAGCAACTGAAATACTGGCATGAATGGCTGGGCACCGCCGGGTACTGGCTGATTGGCTTGCACGCCTGCGCGGGCGTTTTCCATCACTACTGGATGCGCGACAACACCCTTACGCGAATGCTGCCGGAACGCTTCCTGACCTGGCGTCAGGCCACAGAATCCCGCCAAGGACCTGCAAACCGTCACCAGCCTTAGACGAACGACATTCGCCCCCATCTTTCGCCTCTCTTCTGATTTAAATCAAACACGGACAGCCAGTTTCCACCGAAATTAGGAAACAGCGGACGCTACGGTCCACTGACATTTGTCAGGTTCTTGTTCCGTCGTGGCGGGCCTTCATGGATGACGCTCCGGTCCGGCACGACTAACCAAGAGGAGATATGAAAATGGCCAACTCTGTGAAAAAGATGCCCGCTCGCAATGACGACAAAGCCAGTCAACATCCTGCGACGACAGATCCCTGGAAGCCCCTGGAAAGACTGCGGCAACAGGTCGATCACCTGTTCGAAGATTTCAATCTGGGATCGGGACTCTCCCCCTTCGGTCGAGGGCTGTTTGATGTCGAGCCATTCTGGCGGCGGGAGTTGATAGGGCAAGGCATGCCTGCCGTGGACATTACCGAAAAGGATAAAAGCTACGAAATCACGGCTGAACTGCCCGGTATGGACCAGAAGAACATCGAGCTCAAACTGTCCAACGGCAGCCTGATCATCAGGGGAGAAAAGAAAGAGGACAAGGAAGAAAAAAGAAAGGGCTATTACCTTAGCGAGCGTCACTATGGTTCCTTCGAACGGGTGTTCAACCTGCCCAAAGGGGTCGATGCCGACAAGATTGAAGCGAACTTCAGCAAAGGCGTCCTGAGTATCTCGTTGCCGAAAAAACCCGAAGCCATGAAGGCCGACAAAACTGTGCCGATCAAGGCTGATTGACGCCCGGTCTTGCAATGCCCCGGCCGTGAAAGCGGCCGGGGGTTTTTATTTGTCGCACCCTTTCACCCGGACCGGTTTATGGCGTGAGTTCAACGCTGTCACGATACTCCGGCACCGAAACCGACCACCCCAATTCCAGACTGATACGCCGGCGCAGCACATCCGAGGCATTGGGTTCTCCATGCACGACATAGGTGTGCCTGGGCGGCCGTTTGAACCCGCGCAGCCACTGCATGATTTCATCGGCGTCAGCATGCGCGGACAGGGTTTGCATCGGCACTACCTCGGCCCTGATCGGCACGTCCTTGCCGTGAATGCGCACCGAAGGAGCGCCCGCGACAATTTGTGCGCCACGGGTACCGCCGGCCTGGAAACCCGGCATCAGCAGCGTGTTGATCGGATTGGAGGCCAGCGCCTTGAGGTGGTGGATCACCCGCCCCCCCGTGGCCATGCCGCTGGCAGCAATAATCACCGCCGGGGTGCGCTGGCGATCCAGCTCGATCGAGTCTTTGGTACTGCGCACGAACTTCGCGACGCGACACATACCTTCGCACTCCTCGAGCGATAACCGGTGTTCGCTGCGAAAACGCTGGTACAAACGCGTGACGTCCGTGGCCATCGGGCTGTTGAGATAGATCGGCACATCGGGAATAGCGTGTTGCTGTTTCAGACGATACAGGTGGTACATCAGCAGCTGGGCACGCCCTACTGCGAACGATGGCACCAAGGTGATGCCATGACGCAGCGTGGTGCGGGTGATGACGTCGGCCAATTGTGCCTGCGGCGACTCAGCCGGATGCTTGCGGTCACCGTAGGTCGATTCCACCAGCAGGTAATCCGCCTGCTCGACCGTTTCGGGAGCGAACATCAATGGGTCATCTGGCCGCCCCAGATCCCCTGAACAGACTAGCGTGATGCCATCGGCGATCACCTCCACCGTAGCCGCGCCCAATATATGCCCGGCGCAACGAAACTGGATGGTCATGCCCGGGGCAATGTAGACCCGATGATGCAACTCCACGGGGTGTAACAATTTCAGTGCCCGCTCGGCATCGTGCTCGGTATACAGCGGCAACGCCGGGTTATGCCGGGAGAAACCATGCCGATTGGCAAACTCGGCGGCCTCCTCCTGTAATCGGCCGCTGTCCAACAGCAGGATCCTCACCAGTTCACAGGTGGCGGGCGTGGCATACACCGGCCCGCGATAACCGCTGCGCACCAGTACTGGAAGGTAGCCGCTGTGATCCACGTGGGCATGGGTAAGAACGATGGCGCCGAGGTCACCAACCGGAAGCTGGAACGGGTCCCAATTGTGCAATCGCAGCTGTTTGTAACCCTGGAACAGGCCGCAATCGATCAGTACGCGTTGGTCGCGATGCTCCAGCAGGTATTTGCTACCGGTCACCGTGCCAGCCGCACCGAGAAATGTCATTCGCATGGCCGTCTCCATGAGCACTCAGGGGAGTTCGATTGATCGCTCTTTATGGCTCAGGTGCAGCTGATTTTTATCAACTGAGAGCGTTACCGGTCCTGATTCAATGGAGCCAGGGCAAGGGTTTGACGATGGTCAAACTGCAGGGCGCACGGTTCAGCACGCTCTCGGCGGTACTGCCGATGAACCTGTCGATGCCGTGTTGATAGACCGTGCCCAGCACCACCATGTCAAAAGCATTCTGCCGGGCGAACTGCGTAATGACTTTATGCGGGATACCCGTTAATAGATGTCGGCGTGCTTTTTGAATGCCATAACGCTCGGCAAGCGTCTCAAAAGCCTCTTGCTGGGCATCGCTGACCGCATCTCTCAAGCTGGCAGCCAGCGTCACGGTCGGCACGCTCATCGCAGAATCACCCACTACAGACCAACTGTTAACGCTCAACAGGGACAAAGTGGCCCCGCAGGAGGTCGCCAGCGTCGAGGCAAGATCGAGGACCCGGTCATTCAGCCCTTGAGTCATATCTTCCAAATGAGACAGATCGACAGCGCAAAGTATTTTGAGCGGCTTGGGGTTCCTGGCATCAGTCACCAGGTGCAAGTGGGCCGGGCAATCGCGCAGCAACCGCCAGTCAAGCGGCTGGTGAAAAGCCCGGTCAAGTGCAGGCACATACTGGGTGTCCTTGATCACCAGGTCCGCATGGAAATCATTTACGTACTCAAGCAGGTGCGCCAGGCTCGATCTCGCCCAGACCACTTCCGTTGTCACCTGCAACCCCGCGCACCGTTGAAACCTGGCTTGCTGCTCCAGCCAGTGTCGATGCACTTGCAAATACCCCTCACGCGCCTGCGCCATCGCATCGTGGTCAAACAGCCCGGCCACCGCGAGCGCTTGAACATAGTCGAATGCGACAATATGCAATAACGCACCAGTGGCACAGGCCAGTGCCCGCGCTCGCTCAAACGCCGGAGTGCGGGTCATTTCGGCTGGGGCAATCAACAGGATACGTTTGAGTTTCAACATGACCGACCTCACCCTGATAATTGCTTACAAGCCTCGATGCAGCCTGACGTCCTGTCAGCGCTTCGTGCAATTGCCACTCACTGGCCGGGCACCTTTGCGCCCATCCGACGGATACGCACATTCGCCTCATCAGCAGTGCGTTGCGCCTGGCTGGCTAGCTCAACAGCCATTTGTGCCTTCAAGTACGCCTCATCGGCCCTGAGCCGCGCCGACGCTGCATTGTTTTCGGCGGACTCCAATCGGGCATCGATTTCCTGCGTGTACTTATGACTGCAACCGACAGTCGTGACCAACAGGATGCTCAACAACGCCAAGGACAAACACTTGTTCATGATTTTCGCCCTCAATCTATCGCGGCTGGAAAAGCTTCAGATAGCTAGCCCAAGTATCTGACGCCGACAGCTGCACCCTCTGATTTTTATCAATTAATAGCCCGCCGGCGATTGGCAGAGCGCCTCATTGGAGACTTGTTGATTTAGCTCAATGTCCTGGCGCCTCTGCGGCGTAGAAAGAGCGAACCAGGCGCTCGCGGCCCGTCAACGGAGGCTCACTGTCATGAGCGACTTGAGTCTGTGTAATTCATTGTGGAAGTTGCCCAAGTGATCTTGACTTCACTCTAAGGAGCACGTCTTTTCGACACCTCTTTTTGCGGGTCGACAGGTATCCGCTATCGTCGCAGGTGCGCCATGCTTGGTGTCACGTTGATCAATACGCTGGTGGTCATCGTCGTCGTGGTAATCCACTACGAATGCCTGTTGCGCCTGAATGACTGGCTGCCACGGCTCAAGCTTTGGAGCCGCTTCAGGATTGTCGTCGGGGTATTCGGAGCGTTGATAGCCCATGCGCTGGAAGTCTGGTGCTTCGCTATCGTCTATTACCTGATGGTGCGCTCCGGTGACTGGGGCAACTTGACCGGCAATTTCGATGGCTCGCTGCTGGACTGTGTCTACTTTTCCTTTACCACCTACACGACCATCGGCTTTGGCGATATTTCACCCGTGGGAAATCTCAAGTACCTGACCGGCCTGCAGGCATTGACCGGCCTGGTCCTCATTACCTGGACAGCGTCCTTTCTGTTTCTGGAAATGCAGAAGTATTGGAAGCGCAAGTAAACCACCTCCTTTACCACCGCTCGCAGCCCGCTATACCGCCAGAATGCAGCAAGGTACCTGATACAGAATGTGTTCGGTCGTACTGCCCAACAGCTTGTCCAGTCGGCGTGACTGAACCTTTCCCATCACGATGACATCGACGTTTTGCTCCTTGGCGAACTCGCTAAGAACCGAAACGGGGTGGCCCATAATGAAATGTCGATGATCGGCGGACACCCCATACCGGCCCGCCAGCGTGAGGAAGTTTTTTTCCAGGTCTTTGCGCAACTCTTTGGTGAGGTCAGCCAGCGTCAGACCATCCATGGCCGCCAGGTAGCCGGCCGAAATATCGCAGGCAAACAGCAAATGCAAGTCGGCCCCACACTGCATGGCCAGACCGGTCGCTTGCTGAATAATCCGCTCGTTGAGTTCGTTGTCGGGAGACTCGGTCTCTGGCACTTCGACCGCTGCCACAATCTTGCGCGGCAAGACGAAGCCACTGCCGCCCACCAGATACACCGGTATCGGGCAGTGCCGCAGCAGATACCAGTCCAGTGGGGTGAAAAAGGCACGTTTAAGCACTGATTCATGCTGAATTTCTTTTATCAGCAGGTCGGGCTGCATTTCCATGACATGAGCGAGGATGTCTTGCTCCACATCGTCGGCCCATGCCACTTCGGTAGTCACCGCGAGTCCACGCCCCCGCAGATTGCTCGCCTGGGCCTTGAGCCAGTCGCGGTGATCCTGCAGATAGCTTTGCCGCGCCTGTTCCCGATCTCCCTGTTCAAGAAACGATAAAAGGTCCAGCGACTTTATCAGCGCCGCGATATGCAAACTTGCGCCGCTCGCCTTCGCCAGCGCGGCCGCATGATTGATTGCGGGGGAATCGCGCAAGGTCGGGTTGATGATCAGTAACAACCTTTGATACTGGCTCATGATCTACCTCTACTCGGGTGAGTGTTCGATTGCAGCGGCTGCCCAGGGCCGAGGGCGCCGTATTCAGTGAGCTACCACGGCGTCCATTGCCAGTTCAGCACTTCGGGCATGTCCTGCCCATGTTCGATGAGATAGAGCTTGTGTTTCTCCATGGTCGACCAGTAGCGCGATCGCGCGGTTTGCACTTGATCCTGCAGCCGGGGTACCCGCTCGATGACATCCAGCGCCAACTGATAACGATCCAGATTGTTGAGCACCGCCATGTCGAACGGTGTCGTGGTCGCGCCCTCCTCCTTGTAACCGCGCACGTGGAAATTCTGATGATTGGTGCGCTTGTACAGCAGACGGTGGATCAGCGCCGGGTAGCCGTGAAAGGCAAAAATCACCGGTTTGTCCACCGTAAACAACTCATTGAACGCGGTGTCCGGTAAACCGTGGGGGTGCTGATTCGATGGCTGCAATACCATCAAGTCCACGACGTTGACCACCCTGACCCGCACATCCGGTACGTATTCGCGTAACAAGGTCACCGCCGCCAGGGTTTCCAGGGTTGGCACGTCGCCGGCGCAGGCCATCACCACCTCCGGATCCCCCTCATCGCGACACGCCCAGTCCCATCGACCGATACCCGCCAGGCAATGCCGGATGGCCGCATCGATATCCAGCCACTGCCATTCCGGTTGCTTGCCGGCGACGATGACGTTGATGTAGTCGCGACTTCTCAGGCAATGGTCAGTCACCGACAGCAGGCAATTGGCATCGGGCGGGAGATAGATCCGCACTACGTCCGACTTTTTATTGGCCACCAAATCGATAAACCCCGGGTCCTGATGAGAGAAACCGTTATGGTCCTGGCGCCAGACGTGGGAAGTGAGCAGGTAATTGAGCGAAGCAACGGGCTTGCGCCACGGCACCTCGGCGGCGGTTTTCAGCCATTTGGCGTGTTGATTGACCATTGAGTCGACGATATGGATAAACGCCTCGTAACAGGACAGCAAACCATGACGCCCTGTCAGCAGATAACCTTCGAGCCAGCCTTCGCACACCTGCTCACTGAGGATTTCCATCACTCGACCGTCGGCCGCCAGGTTCACATCGTCTGGCTCCAGCGGGTCCAGCCACGTTTTTGCACTGACTTCATACACCGCATCCAGTCGGTTCGAGGCGGTTTCATCGGGGCCGAACAGGCGGAAGTTGTTGGCGGCCAGACTGTTTTTCATCACATCACGCAAAAACGTACCCAGCACCCGCGTCGCTTCGGCACGCAGGCTGCCGGGCCCTTCGAATTTCACCGCGTAATCGGCAAATCGTGGCAGGTCCAGCGCGCGCAACAACACCCCGCCGTTGGCGTGAAGATTGGCACTCATGCGTCGATGCCCGGTGGGTGCCAGCGCAGCAATCTCGGGCAACAAGGCGCCCGTTGCATCGAACAGTTCGTCCGGACGGTAGCTGTTGAGCCATTCCTCCAGTTGGCGCAGATGAACAGGCTGCCGAAAATCGGCCAGGGGTACCTGATGCGCGCGCCAGGTGCCTTCGACCCGATGACCATCGACGAATTTCGGGCCCGTCCAGCCTTTGGGCGTGCGTAATACCAGCATGGGCCACAGCTGACGTTCAGGGACGCCGGGGGGCGGCGAATGGCGTGCCACACGCTGAATTTCGCGAATGTTCAGCACTATCGTGTCCAGCGTCCGGGCCAGCGCCTGATGCACCTGCACCGGGTCATCGCCTTCCACGAAGTACGGATCGTAGCCGTAGCCATAGAACAGTGCTGACAGTTCATCCTCACTGATTCTGGACAGCACCGTGGGGTTGGCGATTTTGTAGCCGTTGAGGTGCAGGATCGGCAATACAGCCCCGTCACGTGCAGGATTGAGAAACTTGTTGGAGTGCCAACTGGCCGCCAGCGTACCGGTTTCGGCCTCGCCGTCACCGATGACGCAGGCGACGATCAGGTCTGGATTGTCAAACGCGGCGCCGTAGGCATGAGCCAGGCTGTAGCCCAGTTCGCCGCCTTCGTGGATCGATCCCGGAATCTGTGCCGACACATGGCTGGAGATGCCATACGGCCAGGAAAACTGCCGAAACAGGTGAACCAGACCGTTGCTATTGCGCTCCACTAATGGATAGCACTCGGTGTAAGTACCTTCCAGGTAGGTTTGAGCCACCACCGCAGGACCGCCATGGCCGGGACCGGCGACAAAAATCATGTTCAGGTCATACTGATTGATCAGTCGATTGAGATGCGTATAGATCAGGTTCAACCCCGGCGTCGTGCCCCAATGCCCCAACAGGCGCGGCTTGATGTGCGCCAGGGTCAGGGGCTGCCTGAGTAGCGGGTTGCCCTTGAGGTAAATCTGCCCGACGGCCAGATAATTGGATGCGCGCCAATAGGCATCCAGTCCCTCCAGTTGTTCAGCATTCAGGAAGTCGCTCATGAACCCTCCCGTCACAGGCTCAGCCTATCGATAGACTTTCGTCTATTGTGAGAGTCTGAACGGCTGATGATTTGATATACATCAAGTCCCGCAGATGGCACTCAAACCGGACGGCTCAGTTTTTGACGGCGGACCGAGCACGCACCGTTCGTCTATTGGATCCTCGGTGATTTGAATCAAGTGTTTGTCCGCCGATGTGGGAACTATGCTTACAAAACCCTTTGCGAGGCATTCGGATCATGTCTGAAAGCAAGCCGTTGGACAGTCACCACCTCAAGTCTGCCTGTTCCAACTGCAGCGTTTTGGAGTTGTGTCTGCCGCTCGGGCTGTCCGATCAGGAAATCGAGCGCCTGGACACTCTGATCGTGCAACGCGTCAAGGTTAAAAAAGGCGCGGCCCTCTATCGCACCGACGATCCGCTTCGTTCGCTGTACGCCGTGCGCATCGGTTCATTCAAGACCAGTGTGCTGTCGATCGATGGTCGCGAGCAGGTCACAGGGTTCCAGATGCCCGGTGAAATGCTCGGCCTGGACGCTATCAGCAGCGACCTGCATACGTGTAATGCATTTGCCCTGGAGGACAGCGAAGTCTGCCCCATTCATTACGCGCACCTGGAAAAACTCTCCCGGGAGCTGCCCTCGCTGCAACATAACCTGAACAAAATCCTCAGCCGGGAAATCGTGCGCGATCACGACATGCTGATGCTGCTGGGCAATATGAATTCGGATGAGCGCCTGGCAGCCTTTTTGCTCAACCTGTCGCAGCGTTTGAGTATGCGCGGGTATTCGTCCAAAAATTTCGTTCTGAAAATGCGCCGCGAGGAAATCGGCTCCTACCTGGGGTTGCGGCTGGAAACCGTTTGCCGAGGTATTGCGCACCTGCGGGATCAGGAACTGGTCGAAATAACAGGGCGTGACGTGAGAATCCGCAACATGGAAGGACTCAAGCAGTTGATTTCAGGCTGTCATCGTCCTCCTCTGTGCTAATCCGCCGGTTGACTGGAATTGCATCATGCGTGCCATGGTCCTGCACACGCCCAACCAGCCACTGCAAAGGGAAGAGCGTCCAATCCCGACGCCCGGACGCCACCAACTCTTGCTTAAAGTCCTGGCCTGCGGTGTGTGCCGCACCGACCTGCATCTGGTGGACGGCGAGTTGCCACAAGCGGTGCTGCCGCGAGTACCGGGGCATGAAATCGTCGGCGAAGTCATAGCGGCAGGCGCCGATGTCGGCCCCGACTGGATTGGCCGGCGAGTGGGCGTCCCATGGTTGGGCTGGACATGCGGTCAATGCGGGTTTTGCCGCTCGGGCCGGGAGAATCTTTGCGATCAGGCGCAGTTCACCGGTTGTCATCTGGACGGTGGTTACGCGGAATACACCGTGGCCGACCCGCGCTTCTGTTTTCACATTCCGCAGGCACTGTCGGACCTGCAAGCGGCACCGCTGCTGTGTGCCGGGCTGATCGGCTTCCGGGCCTTGCAAATGGTCAAGGATGCACGCCACCTCGGACTCTATGGCTTCGGCGCTGCCGCCCATTTGGCCATTCAGGTGGCGCAGGGCCGAGGTCAGCAGGTGTACGCCTTCACCCGACCGGATGATCAGGCAAGCCAAACCTATGCACGATCCCTGGGCGCCAGATGGGCCGGTCCTTCGGACCAGGCACCGCCGCATCTGCTCGATGCCAGTTTGATCTTCGCTCCCGTCGGTGCGCTGGTTCCGGCGGCGCTGGCGGTTACCGTCAAAGGTGGCTGTGTGGTGTGCGCCGGTATTCACATGAGTGACATTCCGGCGTTTCCCTATCGGCTGCTGTGGGGCGAGCGCAGCGTCCGCTCGGTGGCCAACCTGACACGGGAAGACGGCATCGCGTTTTTCGCAGAATTGCAACACACGCCGATGCAGTGCGACGTCACCCGATTCGCCCTCGACGACGCCAATGAAGCCCTGGCGTGTTTAAGGGCGGGCCAGTTCAACGGAGCAATCGTCCTCACGCCCTGACGCCCTGCCCCACGGCCAGAATGCTCCCTGGCACCGAGTACAGTGCCCGCTCGGTGTTGCTGCCGATCATCCGGTCAATGCCCACCCGGTGCACCGTCCCCATCACCACCACGTCTACCAGGTATTGCTCGACGAATTCACTGATCACCGGCACCGGCAGCCCCATGATGAAATGCCGACGCTCGGGCGGCACGCCGTAGCGATCCGCCAGGGTGACAAAGGCCAGGTGCAACGATTCACGCAGATCTTCGAGGTAGTCCACGCCCCAGCCGCCGGCCAGCGGCGCGTCGCCATTGAAGGCTGGCGACAAGTCATAGGCATAAAGCAGGTGCAGCGGCGCGTCGCATTGCAAGGCTAATGCGTTGGCGGTCTGGATGATGGTGTCGTTGAGGCCGTTGATCTGGGTTGAGGGATCGGACGGGTCTACCGCCGCCACGATACGGTGCGGCAAGCTGTATCGTGCCTGGTTGACCAAATGCACCGGGACCGGGCATTCGCGCAACAAGTGGCAATCGAGCGGGGTTATAAACACGCGCTTGAGCAGCGGTTCAAGGGTGACGTCCTTGATCAGCAGGTCGGGTTTGAGATCTTCGACCGTCTTCAGAATGTCCAGCAGCGAATGGGTGGTGAACACCACTTCGACAGTCGCCTCAACCCCTGCCTCATTGAGCCGGTCCGTCTCGTCGGCAGCCCAGCGACGATAGCGGCGCAAATAGCCCTGGTACCTCGCGTCATCGACTTTCTCCTCCCACAAATGCACCACCGGTGCCGGTTCGACAAAGGCCCGCACATCCAGGACCGCCCCGCTTTCCTTGGCCAGCGCGACGGCACGCAACATCGCCGGGGATGGATGCAGGGTTTGGTCGGCGATCAGCAACAAACGTTGATAGTGGCCCATCACACACCTCGATTCGACACCAGCCCGCACGGGCCGGCAGGTATCACAGACTGCACCCGTTGCTCCCTGCCCCGGGTTGATTTACGTCAAACAGCTACAAATGAATGCGCTTCGTCACGACTCTCTGATCCAGATCAGATTCAAACGCCGACAGTGGCGTAGAAAGGAACGAACGGCGCGGTTCATCACTGCGCGCTTCTTTTTTCAAACCCGCTGGAGGATTACCCCATGCTCACCGTCAAAGACCACAATGACCGGGCGGCGGCGGCCTATGCCGCGGTCTCCGGAAAGTACTGGATCGAAGCGCTCAAGGATGGTCGCCACGTATTGATCCGGCCGTTGGCGGAGAAAGACCGCGAGCGTGAATACGCCTTCATCAAACGGCTCTCTCCCGAGTCTCGCCACATGCGTTTTCTGGCGCAGATCAACGAACCCAGCGGCGCTTTGCTCGATCAGTTGATGGACACCGACAACAACAAGCGCCTGGCCTTCATTGCCCTGGTCCACGACAACGGCCAACTGGTCGAGATCGGTGTGAGCCGGTATGCCGCCACGGGCGAATTCGAATGTGAATGCGCCGTTACGGTCGCTGATGAATGGAAACACCTGGGTCTGGGCACACTTCTGATGGAACATTTGATCAAAGCCGCGCGCAAGAACGGTTTTCGCCAGATGTATTCGGTGGACGCCTCCAGCAATACGCCGATGCGCGACCTGGCCAAAGCACTGGGCTTCGAAACACACAATGACCCCGAAGACAGCCATCAGGTCATTCATCGTCTTTACCTGTAAACCCTCGCCCCGCGATGTCACGGCCAACGTTTCATCGCGGGGCGATCCACCTTCAGGACTGCAGCATCCGGCCCGGCTTGATCGCCAGCACACTGCACGGCGCCTGCTGTAACAGCTGCTCGGCCGTGGTTCCCAGTAGTTTGTTAAGTCCCTTGTGTTGCACCGTCCCCATCACGATGACATCGGTGTGATGCTCGGCGGCGAACTCACAAATACTGTTCAGCGGTATGCCCTCGATGAAGTGCCGGCATTCCGGTGGCACACCGTGGCGTTCGGCCAATGCCGCAAACGCCTCGTGCTGCGCCGAGCCCAGGCTTTCATAAATACCAACGGCCATCGGCAGCGCGCCAAAGCCAATGTCCTTGGCATACACGGCCGTCCAGTCATAGGCATGCAACAGCTCAAGCCGGGCGTCACATACCTCGGCCAGTTTGGTCGCGGCATCGATGATCTGGTCGTTGAACACCAGGTCCTGGTCTTCGTTGCGCAGCACATCGACGATGGCCAGCACGTTGCGCGGGCGTGGGTTGAGGGCGTTGGTCACCAGATGCACCGGCACCGGACAATCGCGCAGCAATTGCCAATCCAGCGGCGTGAAAAACACTCGCTTGAGCGCCGACTCTTCCTGCGCATCCTTGATGATCAGCGCCAGCGGCATCTCGTTGACGAAGTGCAGGATTTCCTCATAAGGGTGCTGCACCCACACCACTTCGCTGGTGACCTCCACGCCGTGCTTGCTCATCAACCCGGCCTGTTCCGTGAGCCAGTGCCGGTGGGTTTGCAGATAGCCGTCACGTGCAAGGCTCATTTGTTCGGGAGCGAACAAGCCGGCCACCGCCAGTGCCTGCGAATAATCGAATGCCACGATGTGCAATGGCATTTGCATCGCCCGAGCCAATGCGGCGGCCCGGTCGAACGCCGGTGTACGGGTCATGGCTGAAGGAGCTATTAACAATAAGCGCTGAGTCTGTGACATGGGACACCTCGGCATAAGGCCTTCTGGATAGCGTAGGCATACAGATTGCGCGGTCCCGATTCAGTCGACTTGATCTTTATCAGCCCAACGCGAGATGTACCTCAGAGCAGCAAGATGCCGGCCCACATCGCCGCCGTCAGCAACACCTGCCCCGGGATGAGATAAGCGGCGAACCGTCGCCCGCCACTGACCCAGGCCACCAGGCATTTGCTCAGCGAGTTACTGCTGACGGCGATCAGCGTAGGGACGGCAATGGCGTCGAACGGCAACTGGCCCGACTTGGCTAATGTGGCAATCGACGCTGTCGAGGAATGGGCATCGGCGAAACCGGTAAAGATCGCCGTCAGCATCACCCCCACTTCGCCGTAGTGGCTAAGCATCACCGACGACAGGAAAGTGATCCCCGTCATGGTCAAGGTGACGAGCAGGGCCAGCTTGAGATTGAACGCGCCACCCACCTTGATCGGTTGGCTCGCGCCAATTGATGGCCTTGGAAACATCAGGCACAGGCCATACAGCACCGTGGCGGCGGCACCAAACAACAGCGGGCCCCAGATGTGACGCAACAGATCGGTATCGACCGTTCCCAGGATCAGGCCGACCTGGGTGACGGTAGCGAGGTTGGACAATAACGCCGCTGCGCTAATGACCTTGATATTCTCCGGATCCTTGGCGGCAATATGGCCCATAACGGCAATGGTCACGGTGCTCGACGCAAATCCGGAGGCGATGGCGCTGATCGCGTAGCCATACCGGGTGCCCAACGTACGAACAGCAATATGTCCCACCGCCCCCACCACCATGAGCAATACCGTAAGGGTGCAAATGGTGCGCAGATTGATGGCGGCATAGGGACCGATAAAGCGATCAGGCACCAGCGGCAACACCACCAGTGCGGCAGTCAGCAGGACCAGACCGTCGCGCATCTCTGCATCAGTCAATTGGCTGCGGGCAAAGTGGTGCAGCTTCTGTCGATACGTCAACAATCCCGTCATCACCACGGCAATGGCAATGGCCAGTTCGGGCGCAGTGCTACACAGTGCCCCCAGGACCAACACCGTGAGCAATGCGACTTCGCTGGTCACGCCCGGGTCATCACTCAGGTTGCGCCAGTACGCCACGGTGACCAGCAACCCCAGCGTGATCGCCACGATGCCTACCAGCAGACCGCCACCGACCTGCATTGCTACGTAGCCCAACAGCGCGGTAATGGCAAACGTGCGCAACCCGGCACAGGCACGGCTTTCTCCTTTCCCTTTGTGCCGCTCGCGCTCAAGTCCAATGAGCATGCCGATTCCCAACGCCGCCGCTGCTCCCGTCATGCCGAGGGTTTCATTCATGGGTTTGTCATCTGCGCAGGCCTCGCCTTCCCGGACAAAAATCCCCACACACCCTCACGGCGTAATCGCCACCTTCATCACACCGTCCCGTTGGTGAGCAAATAACTCATAGGCCGCTTCGATGTCGTCGAGTTTGAAACGGTGAGTCACCAGGGGAGACAGGTCCACACCGCCGCTGTTCACCACCGCCATCAAGCGGCGCATGCGTTCCTTGCCACCGGGGCACAGGGTGGTGACAATGCTGTAGTCACCCAATCCTGCGGCGAAGGCATCGAGAGGAATGCGCAGATCACTTGAATAAACGCCAAGGCTGGACAACCGGCCGCCCGGGCGCAATACCCGCAGTGCGGACTCGAAAGTCCCTTGAGTGCCCAGCGCCTCGATAGACACATCGACACCACGGCCTTCGGTCAGGGCCATGATTTGCTCGACGACGTTGCCGTCCTTGAAATTGACCACGTGGGTCGCGCCCAACTGCCGCGCAACGCTCATCCGCTCCGCCACGGCATCAACGCCAATAATGGTGGTCGCGCCCTTGAGACGTGCACCGGCCACTGCGCAGAGGCCGATTGGCCCGAGGGCAAACACGGCAACGGTATCGCCGATGCTCACCTCGCCACGCTCCGCTCCGGAAAAACCGGTGGACATGATGTCCGGGCACATCAGCACCTGCTCATCGCTGAGGCCATCCGGGATGGGGCACAAATTGGCAATCGCGTCCGGCACCAGCACGTACTCGGCCTGGCAGCCATCAATGATGTTGCCGAATTTCCAGCCGCCCGTGGCGCGAAAGCCATGGCGGGTGTCCGGGCCATCCTGCGAGCCGCAGCCGCACAGGCACGCGTAACTTTGCCCGCTGGGCGTGATGGCGCCGGCAATGACTCGCTGCCCCTCGACAAAGCCACGCACCTGCGAGCCCAGCCGTTCGATGACACCTACCGGCTCATGACCCACGGTCAGCCCTTTGGCCACCGGATACTCACCGCGCAAGATGTGCACGTCGGTACCGCAAATGGTCGTGGTGCTGATGCGGATCAGTGCATCCAGCGGCCCGACTTCGGGGACGGGTTTGTCCTCCAGCACGATCCGGTTTTTTTCAACGAAAACTGCCGCTTTCATGGTCGCCATGGTGATCCCTTATTTTGTTCGATGTGCGCAAGAGTTCAGCACGAAGCCAAGACTGCGCCGGGGTGACGGACGAAAGGTTGATAATGGTCAACAATGTCGTCACTGAACGCAGCGCGGATAACCGTACGTCGGGCGGAATTGTCGCTGCCCCTTGCGTTTGACAAAGATCAAGCCCGCCTCCCCGGCCAGCCGCATGATTGTTGCAAAGCTTCACTTCCCCATTGCACCGGCGTCATTGGAGCAAGCATTTGCACGATTACCTGCGGGAGAATTGTCATGTCTGATCAAACGCGTTTCATGTTGGTCGCCTCGCCCTTGATGGAAAACAGCCCCGCTTTCGACCGGGCCGCCGCGCTGGCAAAAGCGTCAGATGCGGCGCTGCACATCGTGGCGTTCGACTATCTCGAAGGGCTGGCGACCGCTGGGATGGTCAATGGACAGGCGCTGGAACAGATGCGGCTCGGGTACGTTGAACGCCATCGCCAATGGCTGGAAGACCAGGCCCGTCCGTTGCGCAAAATCGGGGTACACGTCACCACTGAAGTGGTCTGGGTGGAGCGTCCCTTGCAGGAAATCCTCATCCATCTCAAAGAACAACCCATGGCTGCACTGATCAAGGCACTGGAACACGAATCGCTCCTGTCGCGCCTGATGTTTACTCCGCTGGATATTCATCTGCTGCGTGAATGCCCGGTGCCTTTGCATTTTGTCAGCCATATGAGCCATGTCCTACCGCGCAAGATTGTCGCTGCCGTCGACCCTTTCCATCGCGATGGGCAGTACGAGGGCTTCAATGACAGAATTCTGCAAGACGCCGCAAAACTGGCGAGCACCTGTCATGCAGAACTCGACGTTATCTATGCCCATGACCTTTCATCCATCAGCTCTGACGAATTCGGTTTCCGCGATGGCTCGACGTTTTTCTCTTCCAGCAAAGCCAAAACCCTGTTCGATGCACAGGCTGATGCCTTCCGCGAACTGTCGGAGCGCAACGGTATCCCGCCGGAGCGCCAACACATGATCATGGGCAACCCGGCCAAGGTACTTTCCAGCTACGCCGCCGCTTATGACATCGACATGATTGTCATGGGCCGGGTCGGGCATCGTGTTTTGGACAGGTTGGTCGGCAGTACGGTGGAACACTTGCTGTACAAGATGCCGTGCAGCGTCTGGGTGGTTGCACCGCAGGAATTGATTGAGGAGTAAAGCGAGTTGGTCCGGGAGGCCAAGTGAATGGCGACCCAATCCCTATTGCGAGTCAGAAACGAACAAGGGTTTGCATCAGCTTTCGCCCGCAAACCCTTGATTTTTAGATGGTGCCGAAGCCGGAATCGAACCTTTCTCTTTGTCGCTGAAAATAAAGGAAATTTCTATATTCGAAAATTTTTGTACCTCTATGTGTACCCTCACTGGGCTTTTCCAATGGTACGACAGGAACGCAGTGGGTCGGATTTGCTGTCATGAGGTCTTTCATGGGGCTCGTTCATTCAACGATTCATACCTTTTACCCTTAAAGCCTGGCGCCACCCAAGCGTTCACGGCCCGGATGTTCCCGGGCCGTTGTGCTGGTGTACTTCCTTGCCGAGCCCTTCAGTGCTCCTTGACTAACTGCGTAAGCAGCCTCGTTTCAGGCTTTTTTTCGAAGACCTTCTGCGGCAACAGCAGCCAGGCCAATGCCGGCAGCAAGATCAAGGCGCCGAGCATGTTCACCAGGAACATGAAGGCCAGCAGGATGCCCATGTCGGCCTGGAACTTGATCGGCGAGAAGGCCCAGGTCGACACTGCGACCGCCAGCGTCATGCCGGTCAGCAACACCACCTTGCCGGTGAACAGCAGCGCCTGGTAATACGCCTGAGCCAGGGTGTCGCCGGCACGCATTCGAGCCAGGATCACGCTCAACACATAGAGCGCATAGTCGATACCAATGCCCACGCCGAGCGCAATCACCGGCAGTGTCGCGACTTTCACGCCCATGCCCAGACTCACCATCAGCGCCTCGCAAAGAATCGAGGTGAGCATCAGCGGCAGCATTGCACAGAGGGTGGCGCGCCAACTGCGGAAGGTCAGCAGGCATAACAGGCTGACCGCACCGTAGACCCAGAACAGCATTTCGCGCATGGATTTTTTCACCACGATATTGGTCGCGGCTTCGATCCCAGCACTGCCCGCGGCCAGCATGAATTTGACCTCTGGCACCTGATGCTCGGTGATGAATTTTTCGCTGGCCTCCACCACTCGGTTCAGGGTATCGGCCTTGTGATCGGCCAGGTAAACGTACAGCGACAGCATCGAACAGCCCTGATTGAACAGCTCTCGCGGCGCGCGGGTCTGCACCGCACCCAACGCGCCGTCATTGGGGATCAGCTCATACCATTTGAAGTTACCTTCGTTGTAACCGACCGTGGCGATCTTGCTCAGCGCCGCCATGGAGGTGGTCGACTCCACTCCCGGTAATTGCTCCAGCCGCCAGGCCAGCGCATCTACCGCAGACAGGCTGGCGTAGCGCGTGCACTGATCTTCCGGGGTCTTGATCATGACCACGAAAATATCCGAGCTGGCCGCATAGTTGCGGGTCATGAACAGCGCATCGCGGTTGTAGCGCGAGTCGGCGCGCAGCTCCGGTGCGCCGGGATCAAGATCACCAATTTTCAGGTGCAGGCTCACGGCAAAACCGAACGCGGCCAGAAGCAGGCCGCCCAGCATGGCGCCAATGGCCCAGCGCCGCTGGGTGAACAGATCGAGAAAACGCCACAACGGATGCTTGATCTGCGCCTGCAGCTCGGCGGTTTCCGAACTCAGGCTGCGTTGTGCCGCTGCCGGGCTGACACCGATATAGCTGAGCAGGATCGGCAGCAGAATCAGGTTGGTGAAGATCAGCACCGCCACGCCGAGGCTGGCGGTGATCGCCAGGTCCTGAATCACCCGAATATTGATCAGCAGCAACACCGCGAAGCCCACCGCATCGCAGAGCAACGCGGTCATGCCGGCGGCAAACAATCGGCGAAAGGTATAACGCGCTGCCACCACCCGATGGGTGCCGCGACCGACGTCCTGCATGATGCCGTTCATCTTTTGCGCGCCATGACTCATGCCGATGGCGAACACCAGAAACGGCACCAGCGCCGAATAAGGGTCCAGCTCATAACCGAGGATGGCGAGCAGACCGAGCTGCCAGAGCACCGCCACCAGCGAACACGTCACCACCACCAAGGTGCTGCGTGCGCAACGGGTGTAGCCATAGAGCACCACCACAGTCACCAGTACCGCCACCACGAAAAACAGCAGTACCTGGGTCAACCCCTCGATCAGATCACCGACAATTTTGGTGAAACCGGTGATGTGAATTCGCAGATCATCGGTCTGGTACTTGTCCCGCAGGGCTTCCAGTTGCCGGGAAAACTCGCCGTAGTCCAGGGCTTTGCCCGTCTGCGGACTGATTTCGAGCAAGGGCACGAAGATCACACTGGACTTGAAGTTGCCGGCCACCAACTGGCCGACCTCGCCAGAACGGGCGACGTTGGTCCGCACTTGTTCGATGCTGGCGGCAGAGCCATCGTAGTCGTCGGGGATCACCGTACCGCCATCGAGGCCCTCCTCTGTCACTGCGGTCCAGCGCGTGGTCGGGGTCCATAACGACTTCATATAAGGCCGATCGACGCCCGGCAGCAGGTAGAGCTCATCGTTGAGCCTGGCCAGGGTGTCGAGGTAGTCCTTGCTGAATATATTGCCCTGCTTGACCTCCACGGCGATCCGCAACGAGTTGCCCAGGCCACTCAACTCGCTGCGATTTGCCAGGAAGTTGGCGACATAAGGGTGTCCAGTCGGGATGGTCTTCTCATAACTGGCGTTGATGCCGATGCGCGTTGCTTGCCAACCGAGCAGCAGAGTCACCAACAGACACAGCAGGATCATCAGCGGTCGATGGTTGAAAATCGCTCGCTCGGCGAAGTTGCCCGAAGCCTGGTCAAAGTCTTCCAGGCGGCCGATCACGGTTTGGGTTTTGTCGTCTTTCAAGTCTGACTCCTGTTGCACGGGCCTCGGCCCGATAGCGCTACACCGTGAAGTTTCAAGGTTTGCCGGACGCCCGCGGATCCTGGTCAGCGGCCACGCCACTCAAACCGACGCTGGCCAGACTGCCGTCGGCCGCCTGCTGCAGGGCCGCGACCGTCGCGCCGCTGCGGCTCTGACGTTTGTCGAAGCTGCGGCCCTGGTCATGGCTGAACAAAAATTCACCGCTCTGGCTGACCATTAGCAGGCTGCCGTCACGCAGTTCGATGGCGGTCGCAAGCGTTGAGTCGACGCCGGTGTCGAGGCGCCGCCAACGGTTGCCACGGTCATCGGACCACCAGGCGTTGCCGCGCAATCCATAGGCAATCAAGGCGCCGCTGCGGGTGCCAAGCAAACCGAAAAAGCTGCCTTCATAAGGTGATTTCAAGGCCTGGAACGAATGCCCGGCATCGCTCGAACGCAACAGCAAACCGCGCTCCCCCACCAGCAGCAGGTCATTGCCCGAGGCACGGATGCCATACAGGTTGAGGCCCTGCGGATTGGCCACATGCTGCATCCAGGGTTGCCAGTTTTGCCCGCCGTCGTCAGTGCGGTAGATCTGGTTGTAGGCACCCACGATGTAGCCATGCAGCCGGTCACTGAAGTACAGGTCGAGAAACGGCTTGTCCGGTCCGTCGCTCAGCAGATGCCGTGCCTGTTCCAGGTTGCTGGCGCCATCCGACTGATCGGCATCACGCTGCGCTGCCTGCACTGCCAACTTGGCAGCACCTTCGCCGTCGAGTTGCTTGTGCCAGGTTTCACCGCCGTCCTCGCTGTGCAACACCACACCCAGATGACCGACCGCCCAACCCTGCTCGGCATCGACGAATTGCACCGCCGTCAAGCTGACGCTGACCGGCACACTGGCCTGGCGCCAACTTTTCCCCGAGTCGTCCGAGAGCAGCACGATGCCCCGCTCTCCGACCGCCACCAAACGCTCCCCGGCCCGGGCCAACCCGAGCAATACCGCGCGCGGGGCCTTGGCGGTCAGCAACGCCGGCTGCTGCAGCACCGCGAACGTCGCGGCTTGCGCAGCCATGGACGTGCTCGCCAACAGACACAACGCCAGGGCGCAGACACCCCATCGCAGGCGAAAACTCGCAAAGATTTTTTCAACGTTCATGTCTTTATCCCGCTTGGAAAATCGCTCGCGACCGCGACGAGCTTCTCGCCCGTCGCAGCCCCCCAGGGTTCAACGCATGTTTTCATTGGCCATCGCATCCGGCGTGAAGTAAGAGGCCGAAGGCTTCGCGACTTTCTGGTACTGAACCGCCAGGTCATTGCTCGAGGAGTTGAGGAAGTAGGCGCCGGTGTCGAGGTTGTAGCTGCCCCACATGATCTGTGCGGTGAGCGCCGGCAGGTCCGGTGCCAGCAGCGTCAGCGAATACATCTGGCGTCCCAGTTTGCCCTGGGCGTCATACCCGTCGGCCATCAGGATCTGCCAGGAGTCCTCGTCGATGTAGTAGGTCCGACGCGGCACCACATGGCGCTTGCCGGATTTAAGCGTGGCCTCGACCACCCAGACCCGATGTTTCTCCCAGCGCACCAGATCGGGATTGAGGAAGTTCTGTTTGACCAAATCGTCGCTCTTGGCAAGACCGGCGCGGTTGTTGTTGTAGGCGACGATCAGTTCTTTCTTGCCCATCAGCTTGAGGTCGTAGCGATCGGTCGGTCCGAACAGCATGAACGCCTCGTCGAACAGACCGACCCCGGAGGTGACGAAGTCCGGGGTGTCGTAGGCGATGTTCGGCGCCCGGCGCACACGACGCTGGCCAACCAGGTACTGCCAGGCCGCACGGTTGGCCGGGTCCAGGTCCCAATGGGTCATCAGGCCTTCGCCGGCCTTCGACGACGGCAGTTCGGTCAACAGTTTGCCGATCAGGTATTTGCCGGAAAAATTTTCCGGGCTGCCGTTTTCGACGTAGTAGGGAAACTGGTAGGTGTACTGGGCACGGGTCGCCTGGACTTTCTTGCCGCCCGCCGTCATCAGCCAGGTGTCGAAAGGCGAGCTGATGGTATCGCCGCCCTGCCAGGACAGCCGGTAGTTCCACAGGACTTGCGCGCCGTTGTCCGGAATCGGAAACGGGATGCCGCCGTAGGCGCTGGCGACTTTCTCGGTCTCAACGTCCAGCGTGGCGCGGAGGGCATTCTTGGCGGTGTTGTCATAGACCCATTGCGGGGCCGCTGCCGAGCGATGGGTCGGGTAAACGTCCAGCCGGTAGTCCGGGTATTTCTTCAACAGAACCTTGGTTCCTTCGGCCAGCTCGCTGGCGTACTGCTCCATGTTCGAGGCCTTGATCGAGTACAGCGGTTTCTCGCCGGCGAATGGATCGGGACGTTTGTCACCCGCCTTGTAACCCGGCGCAACCTTGGTGTAGCCGCCATCCCAGGCCGGGATGCTGCCATCGGCGTTGCCGGCGCGCTCGCCGCCAAGGGGTGTCAATTCGGACTTCAAACGGGCCGACTGTTCGGGCGACACCGCTGCCTGTGTCAGGCTCATGCCGGCAAGGGCCAGGGTGAGGACGCACGTGTTGAGAAATGCTTTGTTCTGCATGGCGAATCCACCTTATTAGAATGAGGTTTTCACGTAGAGCGAGACGAAGTCGCGGTCGGCCAGCGACTGCCCGTAGCTGAAATTCCCGTCCTCGCGCAGCCCGGCTTTCGGCGCACCGAAGAAGTTCACGTAGTTGAGGCCAACATCCCAGCGCTGCAGATAGGTGGCCTTGAGCCCGACACTCCAGTCGCCGGAATGGGTATTGCCGAAGCCCGATTTGTTAACGGCCGAAGAGCGCCCATCGAGCACCACGCCCATGCCGATCGGCACGGTCAGGTCGATCCCGTCGATAATCTGGAAGTACGCCGGCTCCACCAACACGCGTAATGCCGTCGCATCGCGGGTCGTGTTGGAATCCAGCGCCGCGGCGTTCTCGGTGACGCTCAGGGTTCGGTTCCAGGCCAGTTCGGCCAGTGCCGAGCCGCCGTCCCAGAAGGCCGTCGGTGATAACAGGTAAATCGCCGACAGGTTGGCGTGCGCGGTTTTGCCCCGAGCAAACAGCGAGTTGTCGCCACCATCGGCATCCATGCCCGGTGTCACCACTTGCAGATTGCTCACCAGCGGCGCATTCCAGCGCACAGAGGTTTCACCGGCGAAGTTGAACGGGCCATAGGCAGTGGAAAAGCTGACGCCAGCCGTCTTGATATCTTCGGCGTAGACCTGACGATAAGAACTCAGGATCGGCAACCCGGTGGCCGCCGCCGCGGCGCCGTCGAGGTAGGCGTACAGCCCAATCGGGGTTTTGTCGTGATACTGCGCGGCGTAAAAACCCAGTTCCAGTTCGGTCCCGGTCGGTTTGAAACGAATCTGCATACCGCCCTGCCCCGAGTTCTTCGGTTTCAGATCGCCGCCATTCACGGTGTCGTTGCCAAACACCTCGCGCAGCGAACCGCTGCCGTAGCCGATGGCATCGGCATCGCTCAGGTAGCTGCCGGCACCGGGCAGATTGGAACGCTCCCACTCGAACTGGTAGTAGGCGCCCACCGACAACTGCGGATTGATCTGCAACTGCCCGGAGATCTGATTGACCGGACGCAGGATCTCCTTGAACTGGGTCCCCGGCACGCTAAGCAACTTGACCACGTCGGTCGGGCCCTGGGCATTGGCAATCCCGTTGCCGCCGTAGAACAGGCTTTCACCGTAGATCAGGCTGTGCCGCCCCAGACGCACCACGCCCTGGGAGTCTTCACCGAGGTCACCGCGCAGGAACACAAAGGCGTCGAGGATTTCGCCGTCGCGGCCATGGAGCTTACGGGTCTCACTGAGGAAATGCGTTTGCTCGCTGCTGTCGGTGTCCTTGTTGTAGATATCGTCGTACCAGGCCGCGCCACTCACACGCAGCCCGTAGTTTTGCCGACTGAGGTCCATTTCGGAAAACAGGTCCAGACGGTTGGAGACCAGACCGCTACTGAAATTTTTATCGCCCTGGCTCTGGATCGAGGGATACAGGCCGTTGGCGGTCGGCGCGTTGACCAAACGGCTGTCCTGACCCTGTAGACGCCAGGCCTGGCTGTATTTGATGGTGTTGTCCCAACGCAGTTTCCAGTCGGAATCACCGAGGTCCATTTGCATGGCCTCGACCCTTCCGACCATCACACCTGTGCCGCATAACGCCAGAAACAGGGCGCAATGCTTGAAACGAAAGCAACGTTTAACGTTGTCCATGGACGCTCCTCATTATTTTTATTTTTGGCATGGCTTTGCACGCATGGCGCCAGCCAACACGCTCGGGTAGCGGCTTGCGCCGCTGTCTACGGGTGTCCGTTTCAGATGTAGGTGGAGGCCAGGCCGCCATCGACTGCCAGGTTGACGCCGTTGATCCAGCGCGACTCGTCGGCACACAGGAAAGCGATCACCGCCGCCACCTCGTCGGCATAACCGGGGCGTTTCATGCGATGGGCATCAGCCTGGGTCCGGGCCTCACCGAGCATGCTTACGAAGTCGCCGAGGATCGGCGTGAAAACCGGGCCTGGCGCCACGCTGTTCATGCGCACCGAATGCTCGAGAAACCAGGGCTGGGCCTGCACGTAGTTCCAGACGATCAAGGCTTCCTTGAAATACTGGTAGCAGGTCTCGTCCGGTACCGGGTGTTCGGCCAGCCAGGCTTGCGCGGCGGCAAAATCTTCGATGCTCGCCAGCGCCTTGTGCAGGTCCAGGCGCTGCGGCCATTCGGCACCGAGGATCGAGGCGATATTGACGATGCTGCCGCCAGCCGTGATGCGCGGCAGTAGCGCGCTGCTCAGGTGGCGCAACCCCAGGTAATTGACCTGCGCCAGCAGTTGCGGATTCGCGGTGCCCGGGACCCCGGCGATATTGCACAGGCTATCGATCCGTGCCGGTAACTGCGGCAACAGCCGGTCGATGCTCTCGGCACTGCTCAGATCGCCCTGGACAAAGCCGTCCAGGGTCATGTGCGGGGCCTTCAGATCCACGCCAATCACTTGGGCACCGTGGCCGCGCAGCAGGCTTGCAGTGGCGGCGCCGATACCCGAGGAGACCCCGGTCACCAGTACAATCTTGTTGTCGAGTTTCATGTTGTGTCCTCTTATTGTTTTTGTGTATTCACCCGGTTGGCCAACCACTCGCTTAGGCCGGCTCCCGTCAGAATGGGTAGCGCGGCGCGGTGTCCTTGACCGTCACCCATTGCCATTGGGTGTATTCGTCCCAGTCGGCCGGGCCACCAACGCTGCCGGCATTTCCCGAACTGCCACGCCCACCGAATGGATTGACGCATTCGTCGGCCACCGTCTGATCGTTGATGTGCAGAAGACCGCAATTGAGTTGCTCACCCATCGCCATGGCACGCCCGACCGAAGGCGAGATGATCGCCGCGGACAAGCCATACTCGGTGCGATTGGCCAACTCGATGGCCTCCTCGTCACTAGCAAAACTCACCACCGTGGCCACCGGACCGAAGATCTCCTCGTCGAACGCACGCATGCCCGGGCGCACGCCTGAAAGAACCGTAGGTTGATAGAAGAGCTGTTCAAACTCGCCGCCGGCTTCCAGTGTTGCCCCGGCACTTAAACTGTCCGTGACGATTTCATGCACACGTTGCAACTGTCGTTTGTTGATCAAAGGCCCCAGTACCGCCTCGCCGCGAGCGGCATTGCCGACCGTGATCGTCCGTGCTTTCTCTGCCAGTCTGCGGACCAGCTCTTCAGCGATCGACTCATGGGCCAGGATACGTCCGGTGGCCATGCAGATTTGCCCCTGGTGCAGCCAGGCACCCCAAGCGGCATTGCTGGCCGCCAGGTCGAGATCGGCGTCTTCGAGCACGATCAGCGAGTTCTTGCCGCCCAACTCCAGGGCCACTTTCTTCAGATGACGCCCAGCCACCTCCGCGACCTTGCGTCCCGCCGCGGTAGAGCCGGTGAACGCGATCATCCGTACATGCGGGTCGCGGCACAGCGCCTCACCGGCCACCGCTGCACCCGGCAAAACCTGCAGCAAACCTTTGGGCAGACCGGCTGCCTCGAACAACCGGGCAATGATGAAGCCACCACTGACCGGGGTCTGCGGATCAGGCTTGAGCACCACAGCGTTGCCGGCCGCTAGTGCGGGCGCCACCGAGCGCAGGGACAGCACCAGAGGAAAGTTGAACGGAGAAATCACCCCGACCACGCCATGGGGCAACCGGCGTGCATAGGACAAGCGCCCCGCCTCGCTCGGAAGAACCAGGCCATGGGGTTGCGACAGCAGACCGGCCGCCTGATGCAGCAAGACGATCGCCTCACGGACCTCATGTTCACCCTTGAACAGACTGCCGCCGCTTTCCCGAGCGATGTACAGCGCCAGCTCGGCAAAGTGTTGCTGGGCCAGTGCTGCGGCTTTGCGAAAGATCTCCGCCCGCTCGCGCGGCCCCAATGCCGCCCAGGCCGGCTGGACACGGGCAGCGTTGAGACTGGCAAACGCGATGTCCGCCGCATCGGCCAGGCCGGTGACAGTCAGCATCTCGCCGGTGGCTGGCTCGCGTACGCTATTGGTTCCGCCTAACGGGCGTATCCAGTCGCCATTGAAAACGCGTTCACACCACACCTCGTCCCGCAGAAAATCAGAGGGTTCACTTACCGACATTTCGGCCTCCCGGCTCTTGTGTTTGTCATCGCCCGACGACGCCTTGCTGAAGCGGTGAAGTCGACTGCGTCGTGAAAGCACTAGAGCAAGGGCTGTGCCGATTTCCCGCGTGCCACCATTATTTAGATGGCGAAGGCTCTGGCCTGTGGGCTCAAGATGAGCACTCAAAGATCAGGCGAGGGTCTCGACGCTCCGCCAGCACCGGGCCACTTGTTCAAATGATAAAGTTATGTTTAATAACTATTTTTGAAGTTACTGATTTCGATCAGTCATTGCGCTCAGGGGCATAACAATGAATAACCCCCACTTGCTGTTTCCCGGTCTCGCGATGCGGGAGGAGCATTTCTCGCCCCGCGGGGACAGTACCCAGCTAGCCGAGGGCAACTCACCGACCGTGGCCGAGTTGACCGAATGCCTGTTCTTTTCCCCTGTCGACGGACGCATCTGGCTCAACGATCAGCGAATGCTGCTGTTGCACAGTTCATCCTTCGGCGCACTTCGGCGCGAGATCATCGACCGCCAGGGTCTGGAACAGACCCGGGGTCTGTTTACCCGCACCGGCTACCTGTCAGGCGCACGCGATGCACGGCTGATCCGCGAGCGTTGGCCGGACGCCGATGCCGCGGCGATTTTCTCCGCCGGCACTCGCCTGCACACCCTCGAGGGCATGACCAAGGTCGAACCCCTGCACTTCAAGTTCGACGCCGACTCCGGCTTCTACGAAGGTGAGTTCCTCTGGCATCACTCCTGCGAGGCCGACGAACATATCGCCGCTTACGGGATCGGCCAGGACCCGGTGTGCTGGACCGAACTGGGTTATGCCATCGGTTATGTCAGCGGGCTGTTCGGCCGCCTGGTGATCTTCCGTGAATCCGAATGCCGGGGCATGGGCCACGAGACCTGCCGAGTGGTCGGCAAGACCGCCGAACAATGGGGTGATGTCGAACAGGACCTCAGTTATCTCACCTCCTCGCCATCAAGCGTCGCTCCCAGGCAGCGTCCAGCACCAGTACCCGCCCCCAATGACGACAGTGAAATGCCTGGCGGGCCAAAACCTATCGGAGCCAGCGCTGCCTTCAATGCCGCCACCCTCGCGTTGCAGCGCGTGGCGCCGACCCCCGCTACGGTACTGTTCAGCGGTGAGTCCGGGGTCGGCAAGGAGCTATTTGCCCGCCAGCTGCATCAGTACAGCCCGCGCCATCAAGCACCCTTCGTGGCCCTCAACTGTGCCGCGATCCCGGACAATCTGATCGAGGCGGAGCTGTTCGGTGTCGAACGCGGTGCCTATACCGGTGCCACCCATTCGCGCCCCGGGCGCTTCGAACGGGCCCACGGCGGCACCCTGTTTCTCGATGAGATCGCCAGCCTCAGCCTGCCCGGACAAGGCAAGCTACTGCGGGCCTTACAGGAACGTGAGATAGAGCGAGTCGGTGGTGGTCAGCCAATCAAGGTCGATGTACGGGTGGTGGCGGCAACCAACGTCGACTTGCGCAAAGCGGTAGCGGCTGGAGACTTTCGTGAGGACCTATTCTACCGCTTGAACGTCTTCCCCATCACCCTGCCGCCACTGCGTGAACGACGCGACGACATCCCGTTACTGGTCAATGCGTTCCTGCGGCGCTTCTGCCAGGACTACGCGCGCAAACCCGCCGGGCTGACCATGCGCGCACTCAAAGCATTGCTACGCTACGACTTCCCCGGCAACGTGCGGGAACTGCAGAACCTGGTAGAGCGCGGTCTGATCGCCAGCGAGGATGGTCAAGCCATCGACCTGGTCCACCTGTTTCGCAACGAGCCAATACCCCAGGAGTTGTACTCTCTGGACGACAAGGGCAGCCTCGCGGCCATCGACCAGAGCCCCGCCAGCGCACAGCCTCGCCCGGCCTTGCTGGAAACCTTGACCCGGCTGGAGCAAGGATTCTCCATTGAAGGACTGGAGTCGCGCTTGATCGACGAAGCGTTGCAACAGAGCGAAGGCAATCTGGCTGCGGCCGCACGACTGCTGGGATTGAGTCGTGCGCAGTTCGCCTATCGGCTGAAGAAGTACCAACAGGCGTCGGCAGAGCGGGCATCCTGAAGCGCAAAGCCATTCACGTTTATCACCCCCAAAAAAACCGCCATTGGCGGTTTTTTTGTACATAAATATTTTTTAATGGATCCATTGCGCATGCCTAAAACATACTCGACTTGAGTAAGTCATACCTTCTTATGCCTTATTACAAGCATTAACGGCAGCATGACACGGTTGACTTGCGACATCCGCTTATCGCCTAATGGATCCATCAAAACAAAAACAAGCGCTGACCTGGAGAATGTTCATGTACCCAAAAAACACGTGGTACGTCGCCTGCACCCCCGATGAAATTGCACAAGGCCCCCTCGGGCGGCAGATCTGCGGCGAAAAAATCGTTTTCTATCGCAGCCAGGAAAACCAGGTTGCAGCGGTCGAGGACTTTTGCCCGCACCGCGGCGCGCCGCTCTCATTGGGCTATGTCGAAAACGGCAACCTTGTGTGCGGCTATCACGGTCTGGTCATGGGTTGCGACGGCAAAACGGTCGAAATGCCAGGGCAACGGGTACGCGGCTTCCCTTGCAACAAGACTTTCGCGGTGGTCGAACGTTACGGTTTTATCTGGGTCTGGCCTGGTGAACAGGACAAGGCCGACCCGACACTGATCCACCACCTGGAGTGGGCCGTGAGCGATCAATGGGCGTACGGCGGCGGTCTGTTCCACATCGGCTGCGACTATCGCCTGATGATCGACAACCTCATGGATCTGACGCACGAAACCTACGTACATGCGTCCAGCATCGGCCAGAAAGAAATCGATGAGGCCGCCCCGACCACGACGGTCGAGGGCGACGAAGTGGTCACCGCACGCCACATGGAAAACATCATGGCGCCGCCGTTCTGGCGCATGGCCTTGCGCGGCAATAATCTGGCCGATGATGTGCCGGTGGACCGCTGGCAAATCTGCCGCTTCTCGCCACCCAGTCACGTACTGATCGAAGTGGGTGTCGCCCATGCCGGCAAAGGCGGCTACCACGCCGACGCCGAGTTCAAAGCTTCAAGCATCGTGGTCGACTTCATCACCCCGGAAACCGACACATCCATCTGGTACTTCTGGGGCATGGCGCGCAACTTCAATCCTCAGGATGAAGCACTCACCGCGACCATTCGCGAGGGTCAGGGGAAGATTTTCAGTGAAGACCTGGAGATGCTCGAACGCCAGCAGCAAAACCTGCTGGACCACCCCCAGCGCAATGTGCTCAAGCTCAATATCGATGCGGGCGGCGTGCAGTCACGCCGTGTCCTGGAACGCATCATCGCCAGCGAGCGAGCCCCCGAACCGCAATTGATCGCCACCGTTCAATAGGCTGGCCAGGGCACGCCATGTCGTGCCCGCCCCTTGCGCAGCACACGTTCAAAATAACCAGAAGTGACCACTGCGGTGGCAACGCTCCGAGGATGAAGCATGATCGATGTAGTGGTGGTATCGCGCAAAAACGAAGCTCAGGACATCTGCAGCTATGAATTGGCCTGCGTCAATGACAGCGCACTGCCCGGTTTCAGTGCCGGCGCGCACATTGACGTGCACCTGCCCGGCGGACTCATCCGTCAATACTCCCTGTGCAATCACCCCGAAGAGCGCCACCGTTACCTGATCGGTGTGCTCAAGGATCCAGACTCGCGCGGCGGCTCGCAATGCCTGCACGAACAGATCAACACTGGAGATCGCCTGCGCATCAGCGAGCCACGCAATCTGTTCCCGCTGGCACACCAGGCCAGGCGCAGCCTGTTGTTTGCCGGCGGCATCGGTATCACACCGATTCTGTGCATGGCTGAACGTCTTGCACACAGCGACGCGGACTTCGAGATGCATTACTGCGCACGCTCAAGCGAGCGTGCAGCCTTTGTCGAACGAATCAGGAACTCGTCTTTCGCCGACCGGGTATTTCTGCATTTCGATGAACAACCCGAAACAGCGCTGAACGCCGCCAGGGTATTGGCCCAGCCAGGAGAAAACGTTCATCTGTATGTTTGCGGGCCGGGGGGTTTTATGCAGCACGTGCTGGACAGCGCCAAGGCTCAAGGCTGGCAGGAAGACTCGCTGCACCGCGAATACTTTGCCGCCACGCCAGCCGATACCAGCAACGACGGAAGCTTTTCGGTCAAGGTCGGCAGCACCGGCCAGGTCTTCGAAGTCCCGGCCGACAAGACCGTGGTTCAAGTACTGGAAAGCCATGGCATCGATATCGCCATGTCCTGCGAACAGGGCATTTGCGGCACGTGCCTGACCAGGGTACTGGAGGGCGTGCCGGATCACCGCGACCTGTTCCTCACCGAAAATGAGCAGGCACTCAATGATCAGTTCACTCCGTGCTGCTCGCGCTCGAAATCACCGCTGCTGGTGCTGGACCTCTGAAAAGGCCGAGCCTCACTCAGAGCGGTGAATGACCTTCATCCGCTCATTGGCTGTCGCAGAACCAAATATCTCGGCATAGCGCAGGGTAGCGTTGGCGTGTTCGCGCATGATCGCTTCGGCGCGGGCCCCCTGGCGATTGATCAGGGCATCGAAGACGGAATGATGTTGCATGTGGGCGAAGTTGAAACGCCGATACTCGCGGACCATGTCGTTACGATCCACCGCCAGCGCGGTCACCGAAGCAAACGGCAGGTGGTCATTGCGCGCCAGCGCATCGGCGATGGCCGGGTTGTGGCTGCCGTCGACGATCACCTGATGGAAACGCATGTTGAGGTCATGGTAGACCTCCAGATCGTCTTCTGTGACATAGCCCTTGTCGAACAACTCGTCACCTTGCAGCAGGCATAGTTCCAGGATCGCGCGCCCCTCTGCCGAAAGCCCGCGCTCGGCGGTCTGACGCGCCGCCAGGCCTTCGAGCACTCCGCGTACCTCGACGGCACCGGCGATGTCATCGGCACTGACCGAGCGCACCTGAAACCCTCGACCGCCGAACCGCACCAACAACCCTTCCTGTTCGAGGGTTCGAAAAGCCATACGTACCGGCATCCGGGACACCCCGAACAGCTGCGCCGTGGGAATTTCCATCAGTCGTTCGCCAGCAGCCAGCTCTCCCGAGGCGATCATCTTGCGCAGCGCTACCAGCACCAACTGACCGGGCTTACTCATCCAGGCAACTTCCAGAAAACGTGGGCGGCCATAGTAACGCAAGCCTTGCACAAGCTGGAGATCAACTCGCACAGCAGCAAATACGCAAAAAAGAAGCTCGCGGTTTCCAGTTTGCCAGCGCGCAGGAGGCTATAGGGCTCAGTCGCGGTACTGCGGGTTCTCGATCAGCACGGCCATGCCCTGCCCGCCACCGACACAGGCAGCGGCGATCCCATAGCGCAGATTCTGCTCGCGCAACTGCCGGGCCAGCGTCATCACCAGACGCAGGCCGGTGGCGGCCAATGGATGGCCGAGGGCAATTGAGCCGCCACGGCGGTTGAGCTTGTTGGTGTCCAGCTCCAGCGCCTTGGCCACTGCCAGCACCTGCGCCCCCTGCGCCTCGTTGATTTCAAACAGGGCGATATCATCCTGCGCCAACCCGCTGCGTTGCAGCAGCAGCTGGATCGCCGGAGCCGGGCCGATCCCCATGAACTCCGGGGCCACACCGACCACCGCCGCCGCCAGCAGGTTTGCCAGTGCCGGTCGCGTACCCGCCGTTGCGCGGCCGACCAGAGCCGCCGCTGCACCGTCCACCACCGCACAGCTGTTACCAGCGGTTTGCACACCCCCCGCATGAATCGCCCGCAACGTCGCCAACGCGAGGAAATCAGTGGGCCGAATGTGGCTGTCGAGGGTGACTGCGTCTACCCGACGTGGCAGCGTAATGCCCCGAGGCTGATAGCCGTCCAGATCGAATGACTCGTTGCGCACTGCGACGATTTCATCGGCGAACCAGTCAGAAGTCTGCGCTTGCAACGCTTGCTCGTGGCTGTTGAGGGCATAGGTATCCACCGCTTCGCGACTCAGGCCATGACGCCGGGCAAGGTTTTCCGCCGTGGCGATCATGTCCAGTCCCGGTGCCGGGTCGTACAGCGCCTCCCAGAGGAAATCCTTGAAATCCACCGACGCACCGAGACGAAATCCGTCCCGATGGGTGTAGGCAGCAATCGGGTTGCGCGACATGGATTCGGCGCCCACGCACAGCGCCAGTTCCACGCCGTCGCGAAGTTGCTCACCGGCCTGGCGCAACAGCTCAAAACCGGTCGCGCAAATGCGCTGCACCGCCAGCGCCGGCACCTGTTGCGGCACACCGCTGTAAAGACCGATGTGGCGTGGCAGCAAGTAGGCGTCGAAGCTGGCCTGGGCCATGGAGCCCGCCAGCACACTGTCGACCGCTCGCGGATCGAACCCGGCACGGGCCAGCACTTCACGACCGACCTTGATGCCCAGATCGATGGGCGACACCTGAGCCAGCGCACCACCGACGTCAATCCAGGGCGTGCGCACGGCCTCAAGAATCGCCACATCGGTGAAGGCCGAATACTGCCCTGCGTAACTCAAGACCATGGACCGGCGTGCAGGATCGAGAGGTCTTCGCCTCGATACAGCGCCTCAACCTTGTCGGCACGCCATTGCAAGACCGCCCGCTGGTTGATCGAGCCTTTGTCGGTGATTTCACCGCGATCGATGGAGGCGGGTTCATCGAGCAGCGCGATCCATTCCAGGCGGCTGGCATTGCCGGTGGCGTCGCGGTTGAGCCGTTGCAGCCAATCACCAAACCACTGACGCACCGGCGCGCTGGCCAGGACCTCGGCATCACTAGCGTCCGGACTCAAACCGGCCAGACGTCGGCATTCGTACAGCCGAGGAAAGACCAGCGCACCCAGACATTCGCGGTCCGGCGCGGCCACCACCATATCCTGAACATAGGGCGAACCTTCGAGCACTGCGCGATTGCGTAACGGGCCAACGCTGACAAACACGCCGGAGCTCAGTTTGAAGTCCTCGGCAATGCGCCCGTCGAACATCAGCCCCAGTTGTGGATCACGGGCATCGGCCAGTTTCAGCGCATCGCCGGAACAGTAGAAACCTTGTTCGTCGAACACTTCGGCGGTCTGCTGTGGTGCACGCCAATAACCGGGCATGATGTGCGGCCCGCGAAAACGCCCCTCCAGCTTGCCGTCCACCGGCACCAGCCGCACTTCACAACCGGGAGCCGGCAGGCCGATATAACCGGCCATGGACAGTGGCCCGGTGGTGAAGGTGCAAGACGGTGCCGCCTCGGTCATTCCGAGCCCTGCCATCATGCGAATGCGTTCGCCACAATGCTGTTCGGCGACCCGGTCCAGGCGATCCCAAATCCTCTGGGACAAGCCGGCAGCGGCGAAAAAGAACAGCTTCATGCGCGAGAAAAAACGTTCACGCAACTCGCCATCCTGCTCCAGGGCGTTGACCAGTTCTTCCCAGCCCTTGGGCACAGTCAGGTAGGCGGTGGGCGATACCTCTTTGAGGTTGCGCAGTGTTTCGGCAAAACCCTGGGCGGTCGGCTTGCCATCGTCCAGGTAAAAGGTGCCGCCGTTGTACAGTACGATGCCAACGTTGTGGCTGCCGCCGAAGGTGTGATTCCACGGCAACCAATCCACCAGCACCGGTGGTTCTTCGCCGAATACCGGGAAGGTCTGCAACAGCATCTGTTGGTTGGCGCAGAGCATGCGCTGGGTGGTGACCACCGCCTTGGGCAGCCTGGTGGAGCCGGAGGTAAACAGAAACTTGGCGATGCTGTCCGGCCCGGTCGCCGTGAAGGCGCAATCGGCCTCGGCACCGCCGGGCTGCTCCAGCAGGCCGGCAAAGCTCATCTGACTCCGGCCCGGTATTTGGCCATGCACGGTGATCAGCGGCGTGTCAGCCGGCACCACCGCATCGATTGCCCGCTGATAGGTCGAGGCGTCGCTGACAAACACCAGGCCCGGTTGTAGCAGGTCGCAGACATGCCGCAACTTGGCGAAATCCTGAGACAACAACGAATAGGCCGGTGAGACCGGGCTATAGGGAATGCCCGCGTACATGGCGCCCAGAGCAATTTGCAAATGCTCGATGTCGTTGCCCGAGAGGATCGCCAGCGGTCGTTCGGCCGAAAGCCCATAACTGAGCAGGCTTTGGGCAATGGCGCGGACGCTGGTCAGCATCTCGGCGTAACTCACCCGGCGCCAGTCGCCGCCGTCCTGGCGAGCAGCGATAAAGGTCTGTTGCGGGCGCACCTGTGCCCAGTGCACCAGGCGATCGAGCAGGCGTGCGGGCAACTCAGCCAAAGGCTCCAGGGAGCGCATGTGCAAAATGCCCTGCTCTTCGCTGACCTCGACCGCTGGACGGCCGATGGATACGTGGCGATAGCGCGGCGCACTGGCTTCGTTCTGGGGTGGCGATCTGAATTCGGAACTCACGTGCTTGTTCTCCATCAAGGCACACCACGGCTCGCACAAATGCGTTCACCGGGGCATGGCAGCCTGCGACTGCAGCCTCGTTATTGTTATGTCTGGCCTGCACGCGGGCGACGATCGCTCTCAAGCGTTCGTCGCCCAAAGGTGCGACGTCTGCTCAGATCGGGTAGTGCCGCGGTCCGTTCTGCAAGGTCACCCAACGTAACTGAGTGAAGTGCTCGATGGACGCCTTGCCGCCAAAACTGCCATAGCCGCTGGACTTGACTCCGCCGAAGGGCATCTGCGCCTCGTCGTGCACGGTCGGGCCGTTGATATGGCAGATACCCGATTCGACCCGCTGAGCCAAGGCCAGAGCGCGGCTAGTGTCGCGACTGAAGATCGCCGCCGACAAGCCGAATTCGGAATCGTTGGCCAAGTGCAACAGCTCTTCGTCGCCCTCGCCTCGTAGCACCACCGCCACCGGGCCAAAGGATTCTTCGCGGTACAGACGCATGGCATCGGTGACGCCGTCGAGCAAGGTCGGCTGCAGAATGCTGCCCTCCAGCTGACCACCCGCAACCAGGGCTGCGCCCTTATCGAGGGCATCGTCGATCAACAGTTTGATGCGTTCACCGGCATTGCTGTCCACCAGAGAACCGAGGACCGAACCTTCGGCATTGGGATTGCCCGCGGGCAAGGTGGCGATCTTCGCCGCCAGCCTGGCGACAAAGTCATCGGCCACTTTGGCATCGACAATCAGGCGCTCGGTGGACATGCAAATCTGGCCCTGATTAAAGAAGGCGCCAAAGGCCGCCGCCTCCACCGCTGCATCCAGGTCGGCATCCTCCAGCACCAGGAACGGCGCCTTGCCTCCCAGCTCCAGTAACGCCGGTTTGAGATGACGCGCCGACAGTTCGCCGACGATGCGCCCAACATGGGTCGAACCGGTGAAGTTGACCCGACGCACCGCCGGGTTGGCGATCAGCCGTTCAACAATCGCCGCGGCATCCTGGGGCGCGTTGCTGATGACGTTGACCACGCCATCACCGAGGCCGGCGTCTTGCAACACTTGACCGATCAGCCGGTGCACCGCCGGGCTCAGTTCCGACGCCTTGAGCACCACGGTGTTGCCGCAGGCCAACGGCATGGCGATAGCGCGAGTGGCGAGGATCACCGGCGCGTTCCAGGGCGCGATGCCCAGCACCACGCCGCAGGGTTGACGCAAGGCCATGGCGAAGCTGCCGGGCACATCGGAGGGAATAATTTCGCCGGTGATCTGGGTGGTCATGCACGCGGCTTCGCGCAGCATGTTGGACGCCAGGTGCACATTGAAACCGTACCAGTTGGCCATGGCACCAGTCTCGCCGGCCGCCGCGATGAACTCCGCGCAGCGAGCCTGCAACTGCTCAGCCGCGCGCAGCAACCGGGTACGTCGCTCGTTGGGGGCCAGGGCCGCCCAGGCGGGGAATGCCGCTTTGGCCGCGGCGACCGCAGCATCGGCATCTTCCAGGGTGGCGGCGGCAACACGCGACACAACCTCACCGGTCACCGGATTACGCCGTTCGAAGGTTCGACCGTCTCGGGCGGGGCACGACTGGCCGCCAATCAGCAGGGGCACGTCCAGCATGGTGATTCCTCTTTATTGTCTTTATCGGGAATACGTTCGAGGGGTTCAAAGTAGCGCCGAGGCGCCGGAGCGAACAGCTGGCGGACGCTCGATCGCCCGGCCAGCTCGCCTTGAGTTCAACGCCGGTATTCAGCGCTTGTAAGCCTGCAAACCGGGCTTGATGCTCTTGTCGTCGAGGAACTGCTTCATGCCCTGCTCGCGGCCACCTTCGGTGTCCAGCAGGCGCGACTGATCGAGCTTGGCGTACAGGTAATCTTCGTTCTGCTCCCAGGTGAGTTCGCGGCAACGCTTGAAGCCATGCTTGGCCGCGCGCAGCACCACCGGGTTTTTCTCCAACAGATTGCGCGCCAACTCGATTGTCACGTCACGTAGTTGTGCCAGGGGCACGCTCTCGTTAACCAGGCCCATTTCGGCGGCTTTCTGCCCACCGAAGGTCTTGCCGGTCATGATGTAGTACAGCGACTGGCGATGGCCCACGGTGTCGGCCATCGCCTTGCTCACCAAATTGCCCGGCGGAATGCCCCAGTTGATTTCTGACAGGCCGAAGGTCGCTTCATCGGCGCAAATCGCCAGGTCACAGGCCACCAGCGGGCTGAAACCACCACCGAAGCACCAGCCGTTGACCATGGCGATGGTCGGCTTGGCGTACATGCGCAGCAGTTTCCATTGCCATTGAGAGGCTTCGCGACGGATTTTTTCCTGAAGGATTTCCGGGCCGGCGTCCACTTCACGGAAGTATTCCTTGAGGTCCATGCCTGCGGTCCAGGCTTCGCCCGCACCGGTCAGCACCAGTACACCGGCGTCTGGATCCTGCTCCAGGGTTTCCAGAACGTCGATCATCTCGCGGTTCAGGGTCGGGCTCATGGCGTTGCGTTTTTCCGGGCGGTTGAGGATGACCCACGCGATGCCTTCCTCGATTTCCACTTTGACGGTTGTCCAGCGACCTTCGTAATTGCTCATGGTGATGCTCTCTTGTTCTTGGCTTGACGATGGGTAAAAACTAAACCGACAAATTAGTTATGTCAATTAACTATTAATTGAATTAACCAAATGTTTTTCGCCATCGAGCTCCATGGAAGGGCGACGTGTTAGGCTCCTGACATAGCTATTCCTGTCCAACCTCGTCAAACTAGATACCTTTATTAACCTGAAACCCGAGGGATTTTCCCGCAATGGCCAAGTCGTCCAAAAATGTCGCTGCCCCAGAAGCCCTGGCCGTCAACGCTGAAATTCAGGCGCCGATGGACTCCGCATTGGACGAGCTGATCGGTTACGCCATGCGCCGGGCCCAGTTGAAACTGTTCCAGAATCTGATCAGCCGACTTGCGGCCCACGACTTGCGGCCCGCCCAGTTCTCGGCCCTGGCGATCATCGAGCAGCACCCCGGACTGATGCAGTCCGACCTGGCCAAAGCCCTGGCTATCGAACCGCCCCAAGTGGTGCCGCTGCTTAACAAACTCGAAGAGCGCGCGCTCGCGGTACGGGTACGTTGCAAACCGGACAAACGCTCCTATGGGATATTCCTGAGCAAGACCGGCGAGACGCTACTCAAGGAGTTGAAGCTGATTGCGGCCGAGAGCGACATGGATGCCACGTCCGCTCTCGACAGTCAGGAACGCGAAGAACTGCTCAGGTTGCTGAAAAAGGTCTATCAAGCCTGAAACGCGAACGCCGGCGCGCTCTTGGGGAGCGGCCGGATTCATTACAAGTGAAACGGCTTACCAGATCGGCACGGTGTAGAGCACCAGAAAGCGCGTCTGGTTTTCATCGCGAAACGCCGCGCCGGCGGGGAAGTCGTTGCGATAGATCGACTTGCGCGCCATCAGCCCGACATTCTTCAGCGGACCACTCTGGATCACATACCCCAGCTCCATCTGGAACTCCCGTTCCTTGCGGTCGTCGGCATTCAACGCCGCCAGTTCGATATGGTCACCGCGCACATAACGCAGCCGGCTCTTCAGGCCAGGCACCCCGGCGGCGGCGAAGTCATAATCGTACATCGCTTGCCAGGTCCGCTCCTTGGCATTGAGAAAGTCCGAGCTCATGGTCAGCTCGCTCATGCCCATCAACTCGGTGCCCGACACATAGGGCGTCGCTGTGTCGCCACTGGCGTGCATATAGCCGAGGCTCAGACGATGGCCGCCAAAGCGATAGCCGAACAGCGCCGAGAGGTTGCGGTTGTCCACTTTGCCGGCCTTGGCGCTGCCGTCTTCATCGCTGAAAAAACTGCGCAGGTCGCTGGTCAGCGTGCCCTCGCCCACCTGCAGATTGTGCAGCAAGGCCAGGGTGTTCTGCTGATACAGGTCCGCCACTTCGGCGTGATAAGCGCGCAGGCTGAGGTTCTTGTTCACCTGGTAATCGCCGCCGACATAGGCCATGTGCGATGAGGTGGCCGCGCCATTGAAACGCCGGTTCGGCGAAGCGATGCTCATTGGCTGGTAGTCGGTGGAATCACGCTTGTTGATGCGATCGATGTAGCCGGTGTTGAAGATCAGTCCGTCGATGTCCTTTGAGCTGAGCGTGGTGCCGCGAAAAGTCTGCGGCAGCAGCCGCGACGGGCTGGCGAAAGCGAATGGCAGGAAGATCGACACGTCGCCGGTTTTCACCGTGGTCTGGGCAACACGCATCTTGGCAGTCATGGCCAGGCGCGAATACTCGTCCGCCGCGCGCTTGTCGCTGCTAGACACCGGCAGCAACTCGGTGCCGCTGCGGTCCGGCGCCGAATCCAGCTTGACCCCCATCAACCCACGAGCGTCCAGGCCGAAGCCGACACTCCCCGGGGTAAAGCCCGACTCCACGTTCATGATGAAACCCTGAGCCCATTCCCGTGCCGCGGTTTTCGCCCCGTCATCCTTGTAGTCCCGATCCAGGTAGTAATTGCGCAAGGTCAAGGTGCCGTGACTGTCATCGATAAAACCGTCAGCCAGCGCCGATGGCGCAATCAAACTCAGGCCCAGCAAGGCCAGGTGGCGTGCGGTTGAATCCGCCACAAGGGCGTCCCAAGGAAGGTTTGGCATGTTCGATGTCCACTTATTGTTGTTGTTTTTTGAACGGGACTGTTGGGACTATCCCGGAGATCTGCAGCCAGAGAATGGAAACAGCCTGGCGTGGCGTCAATCGCGAGCGACCGATAAACGAACATTAATGTAATTATCTATTTTTCGAGCAACTCTCTATCACCACGCCATATACCTGATTTAATTGACTTAAATGGTGTTTTTCAGCGAAAAATCTTTGGTATTCATTTTTTAGTTATATTTGTTAATCTTATTTCAGCCCTGTCATCGCCTCGTGAGAACAGGCTCGCGCTCATCCGTCAGCACACCAACAAAAACAATAATGAGGTTCGCCATGGACACCCCATCACGTCGTACGACGCTGACCATTGCCCTGTGTTTTATCGTTGCACTGATCGAAGGTTTCGACCTGCAAGCTGCCGGTACTGCCGCCGCGGGCCTGCGCCAGACCTTTGCCCTGGACCCGAAATCGATGGGCTGGGTATTCAGCGCCGGAATTATCGGTTTGCTGCCGGGCGCCTTTTTCGGTGGCTGGATTGCCGATCGAATCGGCCGCAAGAAAATCCTCATCGCAGCGGTGCTGCTGTTCGGTGTGTTCTCCCTTAGCACCGCTTACGTCAGCAGTTTCTCTGGCCTGCTACTGGCTCGCTTCATGACTGGCCTGGGCCTGGGCGCCGCCTTGCCCAACCTGATCGCCCTGTGTGCCGAGGCCGTGGGTGAGCAGCGTCGCGGTACCGCGATCAGCATCATGTATGCCGGCGTGCCGTTGGGCGGCGCATTGGCTGCGGTGGTCGCCATGCTCTTTACCGAGCATTGGCAGACAACCTTCATCATCGGCGGGCTCGCGCCCTTGCTGGTGGTGCCGCTGATGATCCTGTTGTTGCCCGAGTCCAGCGCCTTTCGCCAGCAACAAGGCACCGTCACCATGGCCCGCACTTCAACCGGCCAAGCGTTATTCGGCGAAGACCGGGCCCGCGTCACCTTGGCGTTGTGGCTTAGCTACTTCTTCACCCTGACCGTGATGTACATGTTGCTCAACTGGCTGCCATCACTGCTGCTGGAACAAGGTTTCAGCAAAGCCGAGGCTGGCCTGGTGCAGATGCTGTTCAACATCGGCGGCGCCCTCGGCTCGCTACTGGGCGGAGTGCTGCTGGATCGCTGCAACGGCGTCAAGGTGGTGCTGTTCGTATACGCCGCATTGTTGGCAGCGCTGGCCGGGGTCGGCACGTCGGTGGGCATCGTCCCCATGGCCATCGCCGGGTTTTGCGCAGGGTTGTTTGTGATGGCCGCGCAGCTGGTGCTTTACGCCTTGGCACCACCGTCGTACCCGACCTCGGTACGTGCCACCGGCGTCGGCGCCGCCGTAGCCATCGGTCGTCTGGGGTCGGTGGCCGGGCCTTTGGCCGCGGGACAGATTCTGGCGGCCGGGGCCGGCACCACTGGGGTGTTACTAGCGACTTCACCGGGGTTGGTGATTGCGGCATTGACCATCATCAGCGTGATTGTCCGCTCGGCCCCGAAGACTGTGCCCGAGTTGAGGACAGCGAAGCCAGTCGCGGACAAACCCTGACCGCGCCGTCCGCCACAGAAACAAGAAAAGAGACCGAAGTCTCTTTTCTTGTTTTCAGCGGCCGGCTAACACACTGCAATATGGGAATCGGCTCGCGGCTCGGTGCCGCCGCACAGCACACCCGTGTCCGGGTCGCGGATGATAATCTGCCCTCGGCCATAGTTGATCAGGTCGCAATCAACCTGAATCTGGTGTCCGCGCCGTGCCAGCGAAGCGGCCAAGTCACGAGACGCCCCGTGTTCGATGCCGACCTTCATTTCCCCCAGCCATTGCCACCGCGGAGCGTCCAGCGCGGCTTGGGGGTTGAGACCAAAATCAACCAGATTCATGACCATCTGCACATGGCCTTGGGGTTGCATATACCCCCCCATAACGCCGAACGGTCCCACCGGTACGTCGCCTTTGCTGATGAAACCGGGAATGATCGTATGAAAGGTTTTTTTGCCCGGAACCAGGCAGTTGGCGTGCTCGGGATCGAGACTGAATTCCTGCCCGCGGTTCTGCAAGGCGATGCCGCTGTCGGGCAGCACCACACCGGAACCGAAGCCGTGGTAGTTGCTCTGGATAAAGGAGACCATATTGCCCTCCGCATCCGCCGCGGCCAGATACACCGTACCACTGGAGTGGGGGGTGCCGGGCTTGGGAGTCTGAGCTTGATCAACGATCTGTTCACGGCGCTGGCTACTGTAGGCATCGCTGAGAAGGTCAGCCACCGCCACACGCATGTGCAGCGGATCGGTGATGTAATGCAGGCCGTCGCTGTAGGCCAGCTTCATGGCTTCCAACTGACGATGCCAGGTCTGCTGGCTGTCTCGGTGGTCGAAGTCGAAGCCCTGAAGGATTTTCAGGGTCATCAGGGCCACCAGCCCTTGCCCGCTTGGGGGGATTTCCCACACATCGTAGCCGCGGTAGTTGATGCTGATCGGATCCACCCATTGAGCGCGATAGTCCCGCAGGTCGCTGGCTCGCAGGTAGCCGCCGGTGGCGCGGGAATGGGCATCCAGACGCTGAGCCAGGTCGCCGCGATAGAGACTTTCGCAAGCGCTGTCCGCCAGTTCTTCAAGCGTTCGGGCTTGCGCCGGGTTGCGGAATAATTCACCGGCCTTTGGCGCACGACCTTCAATCAGGAACGTGTCGAACCAGACGTCGAGCACTGGGTCTCGATGGGGGCCGAATTCATCCAGAGCGGTCTGCCATTGTCGGGCGACCACCGGTGACAGTGGAAAGCCATCCCGGGCCAGACTGATGGCGGGCTGCAGCAACTCGGCAAAGGGCAGCTTGCCGAAACGTTTGGACAGCTCCGCCCAGGCCGAAGGGCAACCGGGCACCGTGACCGGCGTCCAGCCATAAAGCGGCATCTGCTCGTGACCACTCGCTTTGACGGCATCAATAGTCAGTGCCGCCGGCGCGTGGCCGTTGCCGTTGAGTCCGTGTAATCGGCCTTTGCTCCAGACCAGGGCGAAGGCGTCGCCGCCCAAGCCGCAGCCAGTGGGTTCAACCACAGTAAGCGCTGCTGCCGTGGCAATCGCGGCATCAATCGCATTGCCCCCTTTGCGCATGATCTCGATGCCGGCCTCGGCAGCCAGTGGCTGTGAAGCCGCGACCATGCCACGGCGGGCAAACACGCTCTGACGTTGCGACGGATAGGGATATTCGTGGGCAGAAAATTTCAACATGGCAAAAGTTCTTCCAAACAAGGATTCATTGGCCGCAGGTGTCCGGTTTCATTGCCGGGTGAAAAAAGACCCGACTGAGAAGGTCAAAGCACGCGACTGAGAAAGGCCTGGGTTCGCGGGTGAGTCGGTCGACTGAAGATCTGTTCCGGCGGCCCCTGTTCGATCAGTTCCCCCTGATCGAGGACCACCACGCGGTCAGCGACTTCTCGGGCAAAACCCATTTCATGGGTGACCACCACCATGGTCATGCCGTCATCGGCCAACTGTTTCATCACCTGCAACACCTCACCGACGGTCTCCGGATCGAGGGCGCTGGTGGGCTCGTCGAACAGCATGGCCTGGGGTTTCATCGCCAACGCCCGGGCGATGGCCACGCGCTGTTGCTGTCCACCGGACAACATCGACGGGTAATGCATGGCCTTGTCCGCCAGACCGACCCGCGCGAGCAAGGCCCGGGCCTGTTCCAACGCTTCGGCGCGTGGCACGCCGAGCACCTGGATCGGTGCCTCGATGATATTTTCCAGCGCGGTCATGTGGGGGAACAGATTGAAACGCTGGAAGACCATACCGATGTCCCGACGCTGGCGAGCGATGTTGCGCTCGGAGTCGCGCACCAGGCTGCCATCTGCGCGCTCGCGGTAACCCATGGAGCGACCGTTGACGCGAATGCGCCCACCCTGAATGTCTTCCAGCAGATTGATACAGCGAATGAAGGTGGTTTTGCCTGAACCCGAGGCGCCGATCAACACCACCACTTCACCGCGCCGCACCTGCAAGGAAATCCCCTTTAGAATCTCCAGGTCACCGAAGGACTTGTGAATGTCCAGGGCCTCGATGATCAGTTCTTCACTTTTGTGCGCCATGCTTAACGCCCCCTCAGCAATTTCAGAGTGCCGCGGCCGAACATGCGGCTACCAGCCGCTGGCGGTGCGGGTCGATCGGACTGTCCGAAACGCGCCTCCAACCAACGCTGGAAGAAGCCCCAAAGGGTGGTCAGCAGCAGGAAATAAATCGCCACCACCAGGTAGAGTTCAAATACCCGGAATGTCGCCGAGGTGACCATTTGCGTGCTCAGCAGCAATTCCTGCACGCCAATCACACTGACCAGCGTCGTATTCTTGAGCATCACGTTGAACTCGTTGCCCAGCGGAGGAACGATGACCCGGAACGCCTGAGGCAGAACGATTCGCCGCATCAGTTTGGCGAAGGTCATGCCCAGCGAACGCCCAGCCTCGTATTGCCCCTTGTCCACGGCGCCGATCCCCGCGCGGATGATCTCGGCCATGTAGGCGCCTTCGTTCAGGCCCAGGGCGATGATCGCAGCCTGAATGTTGCCAGGCACCACCAGACCCAACAGCTCCACGTCCTCGAAACGGAAGATCCCGCCGGCGGCCAATGCGGTGTAGAGAAAAACGATCTGCACCAACAGCGGCGTGCCGCGCATCAGCCACACGTAAAACCGTACCGGCAGGTTGAGTAGCGGGTTGCGCGACAGACGCATCAGCGCCGCCGCCAGCCCCAGTACACAGCCTAACGCCATCGCCAGCACACTGATCAGACAGGTCAGCCAAAGTCCGGTGAGGTAAACCCCGCTGGGCTGCAACAGGTATTGCCAGAACACATCCCAATTGAAATTCATCAAGCGTTCACCTCAGTCGAGTGTGTCGCTGGAAACATGCCATTTGCTCAGCAACTGCACGTAACTGTCATCGCTGCGCATGTCAGTGATGATCTGTTGTACCGCTGCAGTGAGCTGCGGATCATCCTTGCGAATTCCCAAGCCAGTGAGAATCCGGCTGAAGGCCGGCACCCCTTCCTCGAACAGATCAGGCGCCATGGCGGCGTAGTAACCGGCGGTTTCCACGGTGGTACCGTAAGCGTCTACCTGACTGATGCGCAGCGCCTGAAAGGCATCAGTATCGCTGTTGTAGACCACCAGTTTCATTGGGGTCTTGCCAGCCTTGGTCAGCTTTTCGTTTTCGGCGTCCAGCAGAGTCTTGATCGTCGAGCCATTGAGTACTGCCACCTTGTGCCCGGACAGTCCATCCAGGGTTTTGATGCCCTTGGGATTGCCTTTCGGGACGACCACTGACTGGCTGGAATACATGTAGTTGACGATGTCGATCACCTCCCGCCGTTCGGGCTTGTCGAACAGCTGATCAACGATCATGTCGCACTGCTGGGCGAGCAATGCCGGCAGCAGCCCGGAGAAAGGAATGACCCGCCATTGCACCGGTTTGTTTCCCAGGCGCTTGGCGATTTCGAGCCCCAGATCGACCGTCAGGCCCCTGGGTTTTTGCGCCTCATCGAAAGACACCAAGGGCGGTGAATCCATGCCCGAGCAATACGTGAGTTTGTCGACCTTTTGCAGTCGCTCCGGCACCTGGGGCGCGGCAACCGCCCACTGTGCACAGAGCCCGAGGGATACAGCCGCAAGTAACATATGGCGTTTATGCATGACGAGACACTCCAGTTGTTTAGTAACGGGGCAGTACTCAAAGTCAAAACACTGTCGGGTTTAAGCCCGATTCTATTTTTCCGATTGCAGAAACTGGATCAGCGCCGGCACCGTACCCTCGATGTGCTCGCGCACTATTGCCTCCGCCCGGTCGACATCGCCTGAGCGAATGGCATCAAGGATCACCGCGTGCTCCTGGCGAGCGCTCAAAGGTTTTTCGCTGTGTTGCAGCCACAGGCGCATTGGCGCCTCGATCAGCGAGTACAGTGCAGATATCTGCTTCATCAGCCGAGGGCGACCGCTGAGGCTGCACAGATATTCATGGAAAGCCCGATGAAGTCGGACCCACTCGGCGCTTTCGTCGCGGTAGTCATCCATCTCGTCCAGCATGCGTTCCAGAGCCGCCAGCTGGCGCTCACCGATCTTGCCCACGGCCACGCGAATGGCCAGCCCCTCCAGGGCACTGCGCATCTCGAAGACTTCGTGCAATTCGTCGAAATCCAGGCCACTGACTATGGCCCCGCGGTTAGGCCGCAGGGTGACGAGGCCTTGAGCATCGAGACGGCGAAAGGCTTCGCGCACTGGCATCCGGCTCATGCCGACTTCGCTGGCAATGTCCTCAGCGATCAGACGGTCGCCTTTGCGGTAACGACCGCCACAGATCGCTTCCAGCAGAAAGTTGTAAGCCTCCTCCTCGGCGGTCAGGGGCTGACGTTCAACGTAGGTGGGAGCGAATTGCATAAAGTCACCTTTTGCAGTTTTGTATCCAATTATTCATGGATTCAAAAAGGCAGAAACCGTGCCAGCCTGCCAAGAATTGCCTCAAGTTATTAATTGGAAAGGAGTTTCGACTAAAAAACTGGTGATCTTTAGATCGGCGTGACACTCGCCGTGTGCTACGAAATGGCCCAGCGCGCCCCAAAATGGGTGAATAATGGTATCCAGGTAACAGCTCATTTCGCCTCCGAAGGCTTTCTTTCTAGCGAAAGAGCGCACTACAGAAATTAGCGCTTTAAAAGTTTTACTCGATTAAGTATTTTGCATGGATGATTGGGCGACATCCGCCCCCCCCCCTTTTTCATAGCGACAGGGACCTCCCGTGAGCGGACTACGTGAACGTCAGAAAGTCGAACGACGCCAAGCCATCAGCAAGGCGGCGATCGAATTGTTTGAGCGCCAGGGTTTCCAGAACACCACCATCGAACAAATCGCCAACCAAGCCGGGGTGTCGGCGCCCACCGTGTTCAAGTACTTCGGTAACAAGCAGGAAATCATTCTGGAAATCCTGCACGACGCCGACCAGCGAGCACTCAAGGACGCCCGCAGCCAGATGCCCGACATCAAAGATCCGGTCGATGCCATGTGTTACCTGGAGCGGCGGCTGACCGGTTACGCACTGGAGGTCATGCACCCCAGCCTCTGGCGTGAACTGCTGCCACTGATCCTGTTTGGCGGCGACAACGGACTGCCCGAAGGCTATCGCGCCATGAACGATGCGCTCCGGGCTGAAATCAGTGGATTGCTCAGAGAGCTGCAACAGGCTGGCAAGCTACGCACTGACCTCAACGTCGACCTGGCCGCTTTCCTGTTGAACGACTATTCACACCTGCAGTTGTTCAGGCTGGTCAACCAGGAACCGCCGGATGTCGAGTCCCACTCCGCTCAGGTAAGGCATATTACCGAGCTGCTCTTTTACGGCATGCGGGCCTGAGAAAACACACAGATGCAACCACCTCGCAGGGTGTATGGCTGAAGGCCAAACACCAGAGGGGCGATTATTAAATCGAACGGCGGACCGGTATGAAAAAAGATAATTCGAGCAGTTCAACGATGGAGAGTTCACGCCTGGTGCTGGGCGGCAATGTCTTTGGCTGGACCGTCAACGAACAAGATTCGCTGAATCTACTCGACGCAGCGTTTGAACTCGGCATCAACACCTTTGATACCGCAGACGCCTATTCCATCTGGGCCAGTGGCAATAGCGGCGGCGAGTCGGAAGCCATCATTGGCAAATGGCTGAGTCAGAACAGCCACCGGCGTAGTGAAGTGAAGATTATCACCAAGGTCGGGGCCGAACTCTCGCCCGATCAACACGGGCTCTCGAAAGGCAGAATCCTGCAAGCCGTGGATGATTCGCTGCGTCGACTGCGAACCGATTACATCGATTTGTACTTCTCCCACTACCCGGATGCCTCGACAGCGCACGAGGAAACCCTGGAGACTTACAGCACGTTGATCGCCTGCGGCAAAGTTCGCTCGATCGGCGCATCCAACTACACCCTGGAAGATCTACAGGCCGCGAAATCCTCTGCCGATCGCCACGCCCTGCCCCATTACGCCTGCCTTCAGGTGGAGTACAACCTCTATGATCGCCATGACTTCGAACAGCAGTTGCGTTCTTTTGCCCTGGCCGAGGGTTGCGAGGTCCTGACTTACTTCAGCCTTGCGTCGGGTTTCCTCAGTGGCAAATACAAAGGCCTGAATGATCTGACGCATAGTGCTCGCCGCGAGGACCTGGAAAAGTACTTCGATGAGCGCGGCATGCGCATTTTGCACGCTCTGCATCAGGTGGCGCAGGAGCAGCAAGTCTCACCTGCGGAAATCGCCTTGGCCTGGGTCATGCACCAACCCGGCATTACCTCTGCCATTGCGAGTGCCACCAACCTGGAACAACTAAACAGCCTGGCGCGCTCGACGCAGCTGAGGCTGGATGCTCAAACCCTTGAGCGACTAGACCTCGCCAGTCTCCTTTAAGACTGGCTGTACGCGATAGCCCAGGCACGTGGCTGGCATGACCGGCCACAGCGCCCCTCACCTCAGGTCTTGAAACGCTCCAGCAAACGTCCTTGCTCTGTGGCCTGTCCACTGACCTCGGCGATGCGCTGCGCCGATTCACGTGCGCTGACCGTCAGGTCCTCGCTGAGCTGGCGGATGCGACCGACCGAATGGTTGATCTGCTCCGACACTGCGCTCTGTTCTTCGGCAGCACTGGCAATCTGGACGTTCATCTGAGCCACCCGACCTATGCCTTCACCGACGCCGTACAGCGACTCGACTAACGCACCAAATAGCGCCGCCAGTTCCTTGCCGAGATTCTGATTCAGACTCATCGAATGCACGACGCCGACGGTATCCTGCTGCAGGTCTTCGATGATCGAGCGCGTTTCCTGGATCGAGTCCTGAATGCGGCTGGACAGGTTGCGCACCTCATCGGCCACCACGGCAAACCCTCTTCCATATTCACCAGCCCGTGCAGCCTCGATCGCTGCGTTGAGCGCCAGCAGGTTGGTCTGTTCGGCGATGTCGCGGATGATGTCGAGGACGCTGCCGATCTTTTCGCTCTTGACGGACAGCTGGTTGACCTGACGGTTAGCGTTGGCCAGATCCTCGCCCTGACGGGCAACTATTTGGGTGGTTCTTTCGATCAGCCCCGTGCCGTCATCGATGGCCTGCAAAATAGCCCCCGTCGCTTCCGACGCCGATGCGGTATTGCGAGCAATCTCCTGCGCCGAAAGGTTCATCTGGTACATAGCCGTTGCGACCTGATCGATGTCCTGGCGTTGGTGCTCCATGGTTTGCAAGTTGGCGGTGCTGCCTTGGGCAGATATGGCCGCCGCCGCCCGCAACGCGGTCATCGAGCCCTTGAGCCGGGTGACGATAGGCTGCAATACATCAAGAAAAGCGTTTAGCCCGCTGGCCACCCCGCCCAGTTCGTCGGCACGGGCGTAGTCCAGGCGCTTGACCAGATCGCCTTCGCCACGGGCGAGATCGTCGGCCATCCGCGACATTGCCTGCAGTGGTCGTACGATGCTCCGGGACGCGAGCCAGATCACCACCAGTCCAAAAACCATCAGCGCCAAGCCCATCAGCACCTCCTTTTTCACGGCCCCGAGCAGGTAGTCATTCATCGTTTCGTGCAACTTAAGCAGCGGTGCGAACATCTGCTTCGAGGGTACCTTGACCACAATGCGCCAGGGCTCAGCCCCTGGAATGGGTGAGAACGTCTGACTGACGAGCAAATCCTGCAGCGGTCGTGATTGTCCTGGCAATAATGCGGAAGACTCCACGCTAGGTTCCTTGAATTGACCGCCCAGTGCATCCTTGTCCAGCGTACTGCCAGCAACCAGTCCAGAGGCGCTGACAATCCACACATCCCCACCCTGCCCCGGCAAGCCTGCCTTGGCGACCAGGGATAAGGCTTGAATCTGGCTTAACTGAATGTCTATACCCAGCACCGCCACCACGCGACCGTGATCGATCACTGGCAGGGTCAGCGAGGTCATGAGAATCGGACTGCCAGAGGCATCATCGAGATAGGGATTCAGCAGACAAGGCTGCATCGTTCGTAGCGGGCAGTCATACCAGGTGCGGGACACCTTGCCGTCGGCCATGGGCGTGTCGTCAACAATGCTCTTTTCTTGCACCGTGACTTGCTCCATCTTCCCGCCGCTCTGGCGAAACCAGACCGGTGCAAAACGCCCCAGCTCGTTGCTACCCAGTTCGCTCTGTCCGGCAAAGCGCGCGTCCTGCCCGTCGAAAGCGTTGGCTTGCAAGCTGGCCTGCAACTGCCCCGTGATGTAGGCCCTGGCGCGCTCTGGTGTCAGCGCCCCACTACGGCTAAGCGACATGATTCGCATGACCTCCGCTGATGAGGTCTCACCGACGCGCAGGGCATCGCGGAAAAACACCTGGACGCCAGAGGACTGAAAACCGACGGACTCGGCCACGCGCTCCTCGATAGCCTGGGTCAGGCTGGCAGAGGTCAACCCCTCGGCGCGCTGACTCAAGCCACTCATTTCCTTGATTGCGGTGCCGATCAGGGCCAAGGCCAACAGTGTCAGGCATAGCCCGACCAGTAGAATAATTCGGGCTCGTAAAGTGACAAACATGGCGCGTCTCCTGTGCCGAGCGGCTACACAAAAAAATGGCGACATGCCTGTCGCCGATCAGAAAATGAGCCCGTCACACCTCCCTGCACTGCCTGTCGTCCACACGCGTCCAACCGGCGATGCGCGCCGGCGACAAGGGTTGACAGAGGCCGTACTCAACAGCAGAAGTGAATCTCGGGCATCAATAGAAGCGGTAGCAGCGAATCACCACCTGGCTTGCGTTAGGGTAATGAATCAGGCCGATAAAGCTTGCGCGGGTGAGCCAGTCCAGGCGTCCCTTGGGTACTTGAAACACCGGCGTGCAGGTGCAGTGATACTCCGTCTCGGGAATCGGCCACTGACCTTGCCGCTCCAGCTGACGACCGTATTCGGTCATGTTCAGCAGACCGACGTTATGGATGTTGATCAACGCTCCCTCATCGGTGCGCAAGCTGTACCGTGCGTCCAGTTGACCGACGCCGTCAGGGCGCAGCAGGAAGAAATCTTCGCCCCCGGCCAGCACCTGACCTTTGAAGTCCAGCCCTTCGAAATCCCCTCCGAGAATAGGGTAGTTGCAACGCATCCCCTCGACGCTCTCCCCCATCATCAGCTCAGGGCCAATATCGACACGCAGGGTCAGCACCCGTTGCAGGTTGGGAGCAACGCCCATCAACTCCAATGGTTCAGTCATGGCAAACACTCCTGTGTGGCCCGGTACAACAGCACCGGGCCACAATGATCAGAGATTGGTCTTGATGCTGGTCCAGGTGCGAGTGCGGATGCGCTCCATGGCTGGCGGCATGGGCTGTAAAGCGAACAGGGTTTTGCGAGCTTCGTCCGGCACATACATGTTGGGGTTATTACGGATGTCGGCGTTCACCAGCGCGGTGGCATCCTTGTTCGGGTTGGGGTAACCGATCTTGTTGCTGATTCGGGCGATCACATCGGGGCGAAGGATGTAGTTGATGAACTCGTAGGCCTCCTTGGTGTGGGGCGCGTTAACCGGCACCATCATCACGTCTGACCACATCGGCGCACCCTCCTTGGGTAACGCCATTGCCACCCTGACACCCTTGCCTGCGGCATCGGCCAGCTGTTTGGCCAGCGCTACGCCGCCCGACCAGCCCACGGCGACACAGATGTCACCGTTGGCGAGGTCCATGCCGTAGCGCGACGAGTTGAAGTAGGTGACGTAAGGGCGAATCTTCATCATCGCCGCCTGAGCCTGCGGGTAGTCCTCGCGTTTCTGGCTGTTGGGGTCGAGGCCCTTGTAGTGCAAAGCGATGGGCACGATCTCGTTGGCTGCATCGAGGAAACCGACACCACAACTGGCCAGCTTGGCGAGGTTCTCTTCCTTGAAGATCATGTCCCAGGTGTTCATCTGCACATTGGCGCCCAGAATCTGCTGAACCTTGTCGACGTTGTAGCCGATCAGCGTGGTGCCCCACAGGTAGGGCGCAGCGTAACGGTTGCCCGTATCACCCACCGCCTCCAGGGATTTCATGAACTCCGGGTCCAGATGCTGCCAATTCGGCAACTGGCTGCGGTCCAGAGGCTGGACGGCACCCGCCGCGATCAAGTGGCTCAGGTTGGCGCTGCCGGGGTAGACAACATCATAGCCAGAGTTGCCGGTGAGCAACTTGGACTCCAGGGTCTCGACGCTGTCGAACACGTCATAGATCGGACGGATTCCGGTTTCCTCCTGAAAGCTCTTGAGGATCTCCGGTGGCAAGTACTCGATCCAGTTATAGATCCGAACCGTGCGCTCTTCAGCCAGGGAAACGCCCGCCGTCAACAACGACAGCGCAACGGACAACAGGGTGCTACGTACATGCTTGTTCATAATGAAACACTCCTACGCGGCCGCGGGGCTCGCGACACTTAATAGCGGTAGGTGAAGTACAGTTCCAGCGCGCTGAATTTCTGATCATCGCCGAATACTTGCTTGGCAGCGGCCAGCGGCTTGACCCAGTTATACGACAGTGACGTATAGAACGACGGAGTCGGCGTCCAGTCGAGGAAAACCACGCTTTCATCGGCAAAGCGCCGATCGCTGACGGGGGCGCCCATGTAGTTTTTCTCGTCCAGCCAGAACTGATAGTGAATCGCACCGAGGGTCAGGGTTGGGTTCAGGTGAGTTTTGAGTGAGAACTGCTGAACGTTTTCATTGCTGTTGAACAACAGGTAGTTACCAACAACATCCCCCACCAGCCAGGTGCTCCAGTCGACGAAGCCTTTACTCAGCGAGTCCCAGGCTTTCTGGCGGTTGTCGGTGAGGTTGTCATCGCCGGAAAAACTGGTATAGCGATAGCCGATGACCGGCGTCAGGGGCAAGGTATTGAAGGCATAGTCCGCCTGACCATACCAAGCCTTGGCATCATAATCGACGCCCTCGCCGCTGCCTTTCTCCAACGCGTATTCGGCGTTGAGCGTCAGGGCGGACACACCCGGCACTTTGGCGTTGAGTGCCCTTACGTTGTACACCTGCATTCCGTCCCGGAATCGAGGGGCCGTGCTGCCCTTGGGGCCCAGCGCATGAACTTTCATTGCCATGGCACCCAGCGTCACCTGGTCATCGAGGTTATAATCCAGGTTGACGCCTGTCATGCGGAAGTCACCCAGATCGTCGTCGGTACGCAAGGTGAAGGCCTGGCTCTTCAATGCCCCATGATCCCAGGCCAGGATCGCCGAATCCTTGAACGCGGTTCTTGGGCCAAGCCAGTAGGCGCCGTCATCGAGCTGGTCAAGGTTGCCGTCCATGACGATGAAGCCAGTACCGATCATGTAGTTCTGGCGCCCGGCAGTCAGCGTCCATTCCCCGGTGCGGAAACCGCCGTAGAGTTCTTCGGCGGCCACATCACCGTCAGAGCTGCGCGTAAAACCGCCGGCGTCGCCATCGCCGAAGGTTGTCGCCGCCACGAGCGAGCCTCCGGCCAAAAGGCTGAAGTCGGGCTGCAGGGCGTAATCCAGCTTAATACCTGGCTTGACGTAGAACTCCTGCCAGTCGATTTTCGTGCCGCCGTTTTTGCCGCTGCGCGTATCGACGCGGCCGGCGCCGAAGTTGACGTTACGGGTGGAAAGGGTCGCACCGCCGGCGGTGAGGTTGACTTCACCCTGGAGGTTGCCGTCCTCGAAGGTGTAGCCCGCCAACGCAACGTGGGTGGTCAGGGGTAAGCCGAGCGCCAAGAGCGCTCGAGAGAAACGCGTCATCGAAACCATGTGAAGCTCCTGTGTGATTATTGTTGTTACAGGGCAGTGAAATGGCGGCGCAAAGCGCCGCCAACACCTGGCTGAGCCAGGCGAATAGGACGCAAACTTCTTGTATTTATGGGGCGTTTCAGTGGCTCAGATGTGCAGCAATGGCACGCAGCATGCGCACGCTGTCAGCATCGAACTGGCTGACGGCGTCGGTCAGCGATGACTGCTTGACGATCACCACACCGGACGGCTTATCGACAAACAGGTATTGGCCGTGAATACCACCCGCCATAATCGCCTGGCTGTGGTCGTTGAAGACGTACCACTGGCTTCGGTAAGAAGCGCCGGGGGTCCATTTGGAGAAGTCGGAGTCTTTGGCGTAGATCGTCGGATCGGCGCCGGCGAAGAGGCGTGCGACCGTCTCGGTTGACAGCAGTTGCAGTTCATCCTGGCGACCATCGTTGGCCAGCAGGCGACCGAAACGCGCCATGTCACGCAAGGTGGCGCTGAAACCCGCACCGGCGACGCTACGTCCCCAGGGGTCGGCCATAAAGTAGCCGTCACGCTCACACCCCAACTGGTTCCAGATTTCTTGCATCAACAGATCGCAGGCCTTACCCGAGGCGCGCTCCATGACCCAAGCCAAGGCTTCGGTGGTGGCGGTCACGTAATGAAAAAAGCCGCCGTGGGTGCCGCGTTTTTTTAGAGACGGCAGGTACTGGTACAGCGACTCGAACTGGGCGTATTGCGCAGGTGCAGGCTGAAAACCGCAGGCATAGCCATATTGCGAACTCTCCGAGTTGGGGTCGTCATAGACCTCGCTGTACTCGATGCCCACGGCCATGTCGAACAGCTGGCGTACGGTGGCATCACCAAACGCGCTGCCCACCAATTCAGGCACGTAATACGCAGCGGGCAACGTTGGGTTGAGTACACTGTCACAGACCAGTTGTTCACCGAGGGTGCCGATCAGCGACTTGGTCACCGAGAACATGATGTGCCGATCCCGGGGACGCTGACCGTTGAAGTAGCGCTCGAACAACACGGTGTCGCCCTTCATCACCAAAAAAGCATCGGTCTGACTGGCCACCAGGTGATCGATGACGCTGACACTCAGACCACATTCACTGTCGAAGTGCAGCTCATCCAGCGCCTGTGGAGATTCTTGCAAAGTACTGACCGGCCCGGAGCCCGCCTGCACATCAATGGAGGGACGCAGGCGCGCCAGATTACGGAAACCCCACTGGTTGAACGGCGGGCGCATCCAATTGTTCCAGGTGACGCGGCGTTGCGGCTCTGCCGGGAAGCCCTGCATAAGCAAAGGCGCCTGGCGCGCGTCGAATGACGATCCATTAGTCTCGACGTAAAGACTGGCCAGTGAAGGCACGGTGTTCTGACTCATCGGGTTGACCCTGAAAATGACTCTGCGTGCGAGCAGATGCAGGGAAATAATTACCCGATATTTTATTTTAGTCAATAAACCTTTTTTCTCGATTAAATTACTTTGAGCGTTCAGCGTGGACCTACCCTCCTCTGGTGTCGCGTGTCACCGCCCGGTAAGTGCACAACTCCTGAAAGCGGCCTCAAATCCCGCCCTCGCCAGCAAACCATTGAGTAGCATTCTTCCAATCGCCCCGGGTTCGTTCGAACCTTCTGAAACTGGCTGCCGACTGTGAGCATGTTGCTGCAATGGGGGGATCACGATGACGCACCAACCGAAAGGCGGCATGTGTCACACCTGCGTCCATGCCCACCGCAATTGCAGCAACCTTCCCTTCAGCACCATGCCCGTGCTTGCCCGGGACGCTCAGACCGTGATCGTCCGCGGCACTGAATTCCAGAGGAGACAGCGATGATCAAGTGCCTCTTCGGCCACAAATGGACGATCGTCGGCGGCTTACTTCATAGCATCGTCGATGGCTCGTGCCGCGGTGAGTACAAGATCGTTCAGTGCGAGCGCTGCGGAAAGCTGAAGCAGCGCCGATTTTACTAATCCCCCTCTTCCACCTACCAGCCTGCTGCTGAACGGCGAATGTCACCGGCACCACTGTGTCTCACAGGGTACTCCGTCATTGTCGCCATCCATTTCCATTCCTGGACAAATTTGCAGAAAGTTTTTGGCCTCTGCGCACGAGGTCATCTGCGAGCAGTATTTGCGCCCATCGCATTTGACTGGAGCCGAAACAGGCTTCGGCGCAGTCACGATCGTAGAGATGATTTGGGGCGTGGATAGCCGAGCCTCAGCCCAGGACTGTAATTCAGGGGAAAGCTTCCAAGCTAACAGACCCACAACAAGCACAACCAAAATCAGTTTCATCTTGATCCATCCATGATGAGAGACCGTTTGCGTTCTCACGTTGCCTGCTTTCCAGCGTAACCCACAAATTCACATATAGCCTGCCGGTGAACGGCGGGCGAGGAATACTCATGACCAAAGAAGTCATCTACGACGAACAGATCAACCCGCTGATGGCGCAAATCATCAAGATCGGCAAAGAGCACAGCATCGCAATGATCTCAGCGCGCACATCCCGAACGAAGAAGATGCCGATCTTGCCTGCACCACTCACCTGGCAGGTGATGACGGCGAATGCTACGGGGCTTTCGTCAAAGCGTTTCATGCCGTCCGCCCACAAGCAGCACCGGTAGTGCATACGCGGATCACTCACGGCGACGGCAGCGCCACGCTGGCAGCTTTTATCGGCTGAACCCCTTCCCCATGGACCTTGCCTATCTGACCGGGCAGCGAGTGACTGACACGCGACTATTGGACGAACAGGATGTGCGCAACGGTGAAATCTGGGTTCTGCAAGGGAAGACAAATGCAAAACGTCGGATTGAAATAACAGGAGAGCTGAAAGTTTTGATTGATCGAATCATGCTCCGAAAGAAAGAACATAAGATCCGCTCGACGCGGCTGATCGTTTCGGAGGATGGCACACCAACGACGGTGGCGATGTTGCGGGGGAGATTTGACTTAGCCAGGGAGGCGGCAGGTGTTGCCAAGATCGAACTTCAAATGCGGGATCTGCGCGCTAAAGCTGTTACAGACAAGGCTGAATCGAGCGGTGACATCATGCAGGCGAGAGATCAACTTGGGCATACGACGGTGGTGATGACCGAGCAATACATCCGCAACCGGAAAGGCAAAAAGGTCTCGCCAACAAAGTGAATGGCGACCCAACTCAATAATTGCGACCCAGAAACGAACAAGGGTTTGCATCAGCTTTCGCCCGCAAACCCTTGATTTTTAGATGGTGCCCGAAGCCGGAATCGAACCGGCACGCCCTTACGAGCGGGGGATTTTAAGTCCCATGCGTCTACCAGTTTCGCCATTCGGGCGGTAGCGCGGATAAGCCGTCTGAAGACTGGCAGATGAAGATCTGTCAGTTTTGACGCCTGTGCAGCAGAGGACGAAATATATACATCCCGTCCCGGTGAAGCAAGTTGGCAAATGCCCATTTCAAGACTAAATCTTGCAGGGCAATGCAAATAAAAAAGCTCCGTAAATCATTGATCTACGGAGCTTGTTTAAAGTGGAGGCCGAGGTCGGAATCGAACCGGCGTAGGTGGATTTGCAATCCACTGCATAACCATTTTGCTACTCGGCCTCAAACATCTGATGTCATGTAGCACAACATCAAACGCGTACAGTCTTGGAGCAGATTCTAGATCTAACTCCTTGAAAACATTGAGCTTTTTCAGCGGTCAGTGCTTTCGATGGCGTGAATTATGTACTGATTTCCGAGGGCTGGCAACCCCTTGATTTCAAAAAAATTTTATCGGGCGCTTTGCATGTTTCGACGCAGGTTCGACTCCTCGCCCACGTCTCCCGCGTGCCGCCGGCCCGCTTAGTGCCCACGAATGTAGTACTCCAACTGCCGAATCAAATCGGCCTGCTCGACAATCGCCTCTTTCACCAAATCGCCAATCGACAACAAACCGATCAACTCGCCGCTATCCACTACCGGCAGATGGCGCAGATGGCTGTCGGTCATGACCTCCATACAGCGCTCGATGCTCTGCTGACTGTCGGCTGTCACGACCGGTGCGCTCATGATGTCGCGCACCGGCGTGCCGACCGAGGAACGTCCCTGCAGAACGACCTTGCGCGCATAGTCGCGCTCGCTGATGACGCCGACCACCTGCCCTGCTTCGATGACCGGCAGCGCGCCCACATTCTTCTCGGCCATCATTTTCAGCGCTTCAAGCACCATCTGGTCCGGCGCGATGCTATGCACGTGCTGGTTTTGCACGACTTTCAGTTTCAGCAGCTGTGCGGCTGTTTTCATGGATGCCTCCGCTATCGTTGCTCATTGCCGACGCTTGAACTCAAGCCACGCCGACTTCCACCACGCCACCGTTCAGCCGTACCGGCCAGACCCGCAGACGCTGCTGCGGATATTCCAGGCAACTGCCGTCTTCCAGCCGGAAATGCTGTTTGTAGATCGGTGAAGCGACGACCAGATCACCCTTGATGCTGCCCACCAATCCACGACCGATGACGTTCGCCCCGGATTGCGGATCATGGTTATCGATCGCATAGAGGCTCCGACCCTCGGCACCCGGCAGGTAGAACAGCGCCACTTGGGCGCCATCGAGCCAGACGACAACGCCGGAGTTGCTGACCAGATCCTGCTGCGTGCACACGGTTTGCCAGACATCGGTGTTGGCCAGAGAATCGATGCGTCGGGTAGTGGACTGGCTCATCAGGCAAGCTCCTCGGTGACAGGAATAAGGTTGAGTTCGGCCGCCATGATCGGGCGCCGCTGACCACGCTCCTGGACAAAGTGAATGTCCGGGTCCGGGCGTTTATCGTTGACGAAGGTGCGAAAGCGCTTGAGCTTTTCCGGGTCTTTGAGTGCGTTGGCCCACTCGCATTCATAGCGATCGACCACCAACTGCATTTGCGATTCAAGTTCCGCGCCAAGCCCGAGGCTGTCGTGGATGATCACGTCCTTGAGGTAGTCGAGGCCGCCTTCGAGGCTTTCTCGCCACACCGAGGTGCGCTGCAGTTTGTCGGCGGTGCGGATGTAGAACATCAGGAAGCGGTCGATGTAGCGGATCAGGGTGGCGTCGTCGAGGTCGGTGGCGAACAGCTCGGCGTGGCGCGGGCGCATGCCGCCGTTACCGGCGATGTACAGGTTCCAGCCGTTCTCGGTGGCGATCACGCCGACGTCTTTGCTTTGGGCTTCTGCGCATTCGCGGGTGCAACCGGACACCGCGAACTTGAGCTTGTGCGGCGAACGCAAACCTTTGTAGCGGTCCTCGATCATCAGGGCCATTTGCACGCTGTCCTGCACGCCATAGCGGCACCAGGTGCTGCCGACGCAAGACTTCACGGTTCGGGTCGATTTGCCGTAGGCGTGCCCGGTTTCGAAACCGGCTTCAATCAACTCGGCCCAGATGTCCGGCAACTCATGCAACTGTGCGCCGAACAGATCGATACGCTGGCCGCCGGTGATTTTGGTGTAGAGGTCGTATTTCTTCGCCACCACACCGATCGCGATCAGTTTGTCGGCGGTGATTTCGCCACCGGGAATGCGTGGCACCACCGAATAGGTGCCGTTTTTCTGCATGTTGGCCATGAAGGTGTCGTTGGTGTCCTGCAACGGCACCAGCGACGCGTCCATGATCGGCTGGTTCCAGCACGACGCGAGGATCGAGCCAACCGCCGGCTTGCAGACGTCGCACCCGGTGTGGCCACGGCCATGTTTGGCCAGCAGTTCTTCGAAGGTGATCACCCCTTCTACCCGCACCAGCGCATACAACTCCTGACGGGTGTAGGCGAAGTGTTCGCAGAGGCTTTTGTCGACACTGACGCCACGGGCAATCAGTTCATGCTCGAAGACTTGCTTGAGCAAACCCGCGCAGCCGCCGCAGCCGGTACAGGCCTTGGTCTGCGACTTCAGCAGGCCGAGGTCGGTGCAGCCTCCGTCGATGGCCGAACAGATGGCCCCTTTGGTGACGTTGTGGCACGAGCAGACCGTGGCCGACTCGGGCAACGCGCCCGGGCCCAGGGTCGGCGCGCCTTCGGAAGACGGCAGAATCAGGCTGGCCGGCTCCGACGGCAGGGCTATGGCGTTCTGCATGTATTGCAGCAGCGTGTCGTAATAGCTGTTGTCGCCGACCAGCACCGCACCGATGACGTGCTTGCCGGAGGCATCCACCACCAGCCGCCGATAGCTGGCCGTGGTTTCGTCGATGAACTGATAACTGCGCGCGCCCGGCGTGCTGCCATGGGCATCGCCGATGGAGCCGACATCGACGCCCAGCAGCTTGAGCTTGGTCGACATGTCGGCACCCAGAAACGGTTCTGCGACCTCGTTGCACAAGCGTGCCGCGACGCTGCGCGCCATCTGGTAGCCCGGCGCGACGAGGCCGAACAGGCCACCATTCCACGAGGCGCACTCGCCGATGGCATAGATATCCGGATCACTGCTCAGGCATTCGTCGTCAATCACGACGCCACCGCGCGGTCCGATGTCCAGCGCGCACTGGCGGGCCAGCGCATCTTGTGCGCGAATGCCGGCCGAGAACACGATCAGGTCGGCTTCGAGAAACTCGTCGTTGGCGAAGTTCATGCGGTAGCGATACTCCTCGCCCACGCTGATCGACTGTGTGGCGCGTGACAGGTGCACACCAACGCCCAACCTTTCGATCTGCGACTTGAGCGCAAGCCCGCCCATCTCGTCCAGCTGCACCGGCATCAGGCGCGGCGCGAATTCCACGACATGCGCTTCCAGGCCCAGGCTTTTCAGCGCATTGGCAGCTTCAAGACCCAGCAGCCCCCCGCCCACCACGACACCACGTCGGGCGTTGGCAGCGGCAGCGCGGATGGCGTCGAGGTCTTCAAGGGTTCGATACACCAGGCGTGAATCACCCTCCGCGCCTTCAATCGGCGGCACAAACGGATAAGACCCGGTGGCCAGGACCAGTTTGTCGTAAGGGACGCAACCTTGCGCAGTGATCACCTGGCGACGGGCGCGGTCGATTTCCAGCACCGGCACGCCCAAATGCAGGGTGACGCCTGGCGTCTGGTACAGCGAGGCTTCACCCAAGGCCAAGGATTCAGCATCGCGACCAGAAAAATACTCGGAAAGATGCACACGATCGTAGGCACGCATCGGCTCTTCGCTGAACACGTGCACTTGATACTGTTCAAGCGCTCCCCGCTCGATCAACTGCTCGACACAATGATGGCCGACCATGCCATTGCCAATCACGATCAGCGTTTGCAATTTGTTCAACGCGGCAACATTGGAATTCATAAGAAGCACCCGGCTAAAGCGGTTCAAAAAGCAAAAAAAAACGCCTGAAACCTTTCGGTTCCAGGCGTCTTTGCCTGTTCTTTTGCGGTGTTGATGCCAGACGTCTATGCCCGACCCACCGATGTTGCCCACGAATCGATCGTCGTTGACCGAGGGGCTGCCCACTCGACAGCATTCAGGGTGGGCCTGTTCGGTGTGTTGCAGTGTTTGTGCCAGATCGCAAAAGTGCTGCTCAGGGGCGGCGCGGCCGTGAATTCACTGCGACAAACCGGCCGCTTTTGCCTTCGCATAGTGCAGCGAGGTGCAGCAAAGCTTTATAAAAGTGCACAAATGCTTCATCAGAAATACTTGAGCCAGGCAATGTCTCGACGTCTAGCCTTCAACAACGAGAACCCTCTGACCGGGCGATAAAGCGCAATCGCCAGCAAGATTGCCACCAGCCAGACCGCCCCGACCGACGTGAAACCCAACCACGCGCCCTGATTCAACCCGAACAGCGCGACAGCGATGACATACAAAACCTTCAGCGCGTACAGGTGCAACAGATAGAAGAACATCGGCGCCGACCCGAAGACCGTCAACGGACGCAGCCACCGGCTCTTCTGTGCATGCTCAAACCACAGAAGCAGCAAGCATCCAACGCTAAGGGTCAGTGCAACAAACAGCAGCGACGGTGGATATTTGGTGATGTTGAAAAAACTCATCAGCGTTTGCAGGGACGTCTCGCCCACGCTCCAGGGCTTCTCGCCATAACCATTGAGCAGTCGCAGCGCAATGAATCCCGCCAGCCCGGCGACACCACCGATCAGCAATGTGCGTTGACGCACCCTCGCGTCCGCCGCTCGCCCGAACCACGGCCCCATGGCATAACCCAGGCCGATCACGCCAATCCACGGCAGCACCGGGTAAGACGTGCGCAGCCGAAACCCTTCGGCCAGTTCGATCCAGCCGCGATCATGGAGAATCGCCCAAGGCACGTGCAACGCCGATTCCACTGGAAAGTGCAGAGCATCCAGCAGGTTGTGCCCGGCGATGATCGCCAGGCTCAAGAGCAGCAGCATCGGGCGTGGCAGCCAGACCATCACCGACAGCGCAATCATGCTCAGGCCGATGGCCCAAATCACCTGCAGGTAGATAACCGTCGGCGGAAACTGGAACGTCCAGGCGAAGTTCACCAGGGTGAACTCAAGCACCACCAGAAACAGACCGCGCTTGAACAGAAAACTGCAAACATCGGCCTTGCCAGCGTATTTCTCACCGTACAGCCAGGCCGACAGACCGGTAAGCAGCACGAAGACCGGCGCGCACAAATGAGCGAGTGTGCGGCTAAAGAACAGTGCGGGTTCGGTCGTGGCAATGTCCATGGGATCGGACACCTGTCGATGCAGGAAAAAGGTTTCGCGGACGTGGTCGAGCAGCATGAACAGAATCACCATGCCTCTCAATGCATCGATGGAAAGAAGCCGGCCGACTGTCGTGCCGATGGAGCGAGGGGGAGCAATAGTCATGGAGATTTCGCAACACAAGGGGGTGAATAAACGTGTCCCGCAGAACAGATTGCCGGGCACCTTATATTGTTACCCTATAACATTTCCAGGCATTTTTTCATCTGTACACCTGCGGGAGCGAGCTTGCTCGCGATGGTCGTTCACGAAAACGCGTGCTGCCTGGATAAACACGGCGTCCTTCAGTCCATCGCGAGCAAGCACGCTCCTACAGTGATAATGTGGAAACGTTTTGTTTCATTAATCAAACACTTCTAACTCACTCCCTGCAAAGGAATGCCACAGCAATGGACTTTTCTCTCAAGCATCTGGCCGTGACAACGCTGATGTTGGCCAGCCTTTCGTCCTTCACCACGGCTGCGCACGCCAACATCACCCCGGAACAGAGCGCGACCATCCTCAAGACGTTCAGTGACGCCTCGGCAACCGATTTCAGGCAGTTCCTGACAAGCCTGGCCAAGACCGACCTGGCCAAAACCGATGACCTCGGCGCGGCGATCAGTGCCTTCCTGGACAACAAGGCCCTTTCCGCCGACCAACAGAACGAAATCCATCGCCTGCTGGGGCTCTATGCGCGAGTGAAGTACGGCAAAGCCGCCACCGAGACGCTGCGTGAGCTGGTGGCCATCCCGACCTTCCGCGTGGACGGCGTTGACCAGCACGCCAACCCTGAATTCATCAGGATCGCCGACAAGATCAAGAGCCTTGCCCAGGCCTTCAACCTGAACTTTCGCAACATCGACAACCGCGTCTATGAGATCTCCCTCGAGGGCACTGGAGATGAAGTGGTCGGCATTCACGCCCACGCCGACGTGGTGCCCGTGACGCCGGAGAACTGGGTCCTGGAAGACGGCACCAGACTCGATCCGTTCAAGGTCACCCTGATCGGCGACCGCATGTATGGCCGGGGCACCGAAGACGACAAGAACGGCATCGTGGTAGCGCTCTACGCCATGAAAGTCATCAAGGAAGAAAAACTGCCGCTGGCGAGGAATTTCAAGCTGCTGGTCGACACCACCGAGGAAACCTCTGGCGACGCCATCCCCTATTACTTCGAACACAACCCGACACCCAACTACAACCTGGCGCTGGATGGTGGCTACCCGGTGGTAATCGCCGAGAAAGGCTACGGCACCGTCATGGCCAATTTCCCCAAGCGCAAGGCTGACGGCAAAGGCGCTGAAATCGTCTCGATGACGGGCGGCCTGGCCACCAACCAGATTCCATCGGCTTCGGTCGCCACTCTGCTGAGTGACAAGCCTGCCGAACTGGCTGCCAGCCTGCAGAAGGCGGGTAGCGATTTTGCCAAGCGCAATGGCGGCAATTTCAGCGTGACTGCCAAGGTTGACGGCAAGGACGTCAAACTGACGGTCACTGGCGTTTCAGCCCACTCCTCCGAGCCGGAGTCCGGCGTCAACCCGGTATCCCGGATGCTGGTCTTCATCAATAGCCTCGACGGCAAGGTCGCGATCAAGCACAACCACATCACCGACGCTGCCCGCTACGCCGCCGACAACTGGGGCCTGGATTACCTCGGAGGCAAACTGGGAGTCGGTTTCTCCGATGCCTTCATGGGCCCGCTGACCACGTCCCTGACGTTTGTCGGGATGGATGAAAAAACCTTCAAGCTCGCGGTCAACCTGCGCGTGCCAAAGGGCAAGTCCCCGGAAGCGCTCAAGGCCGAAATCGCCGACAAGATTGGCGCCTGGAGCAAGAAGTCCCACGTAGCAGCGACGTTCGATTACTCGATTGCCGAGCCGATGTACCGCAACCCCGAGGGTGAATGGGTCAAGGCCCTGCTGGCCGTGGCCAGCGAAAACCTTGGCATGAAACACGAGTACGGCACTTCTGCCGGCGCCACTTCGGTTCATGAATTGCCCAATGGCGTGCAGTTCGGCCTGGCCCGGCCCGAGGTCAAATACACCGGCCACACGGACAACGAGTTCAAGACCGTCGACCAGTTCCTGCTGGACCTGCAGATCGTGACCGAAATGATGGGGCGCATCGGGCAATTGCCGAAACTCTGACCCACTGTCGGGCCCGCCGTTCTGGCGGGTCCATTTCTTGATCCGATTTCCTATCGCACTATCGTTGCCTTCAGAGCAACGATGTCTGAATTAAGTTGCTCTTGCTGCCATTGGTCAATGGAGCGAGCATCGCTCTCGACACCGCAGCAACGTCAAAAGCCGCACAGCTGACGGCTGTCACTACCTCCCCGTCCTACTCGCAAGGCCCTCGAAAGAGGGTCTACGGCGGAGTCATGTCTAATAAAAACAAGAGTCAACCTATGACAAAAGATCGAGGCAAACTGTGTGCGCTGTTCATCACAGGAGCGGGCGCCAACCTCGCCCAGGCCGCCGACAGCGGGTTCGTGGAGCAGTCCACTGCAACGCTGGTGACCCGAAACTATTTTTTCAGCAGGGATTTCTCCGATATCCGAGGTTCGGAAAAATCAATGGCTCAGGAGTGGGCGCAAGGCTTCATCCTCAATTTCAAGTCCGGTTACACGCCCGGGCTGGTGGGATTTGGCCTGGATGCCACAGGCAAGTTCGGCATCAAGCTCGACAGCAGTCCGGACCGGGTCAACTCGGGCTTGTTACCGGTGAAGGACGATGGCCGTGCCGCTGACAACTATGGTCGCCTGGGGTTGACGGCCAAGGTGCGTTTTTCCAAAACCGAACTGAAGGTCGGTGAACTGCAACCCAATATTCCTTCGCTGGTTTTCAGCGATATCCGCTTGCTGCCCCCCGCCTATCAAGGCGCGAGCATGACCAGCAGTGAAATACCCGGCCTGACGCTGCAAGCCGGGCACCTGACCTCTACGACCCTGCGCAACGAGGCCGGCGAGAGCAAACTGCAGGCCTTGCTGGGCAACAAGCCGCAACGCCAGGTGTCGAGCGATGCCTTCAACTACGTGGGCGGCGACTACGCGTTCAACAGTAATCGCACCACCGTGAGTGCCTGGCATTCCCGACTGGAGGATATCTACGAGCAGAACTTCTTCGGTTTAAAACACAGTGTGCCGGTGGGAAGTTGGGTGCTGGGGGCCAATCTCGGTTATTACGACGCCAAGGAAGAAGGTCGCAAACTGGTTGGCAAAGTCGACAACCAGGCGTTCTTCTCGCTGCTGTCGGCCAAGCTCGGGGGGCATACGTTCTATGCCGGTTACCAGGGCATGTACGGTGACAGCCCCTTTCCTCGCGTGTTTCTCAATGTCAGCGCGCTGGGTAACGAACTGCCGACCTACGAGTTCGTCTCGACCCATGAGCGCTCTTATCAATTGCGCTATGACTATGACTTCGCGGCCCTCGGTGTACCTGGATTATTAGCCAGCACACGCTATGTCACCGGCGACAATGTGAAAACGGGAATGGGCTTTGAAGGCAAAGATCGGGAGCGTGACCTGGACCTCAGTTACACCTTCCAGTCCGCCCCGCTGAAAGGCCTCGGCGTGCGAGTGCGCAACGCGATGGCGCGCTCCAACTACCGCACGGATATCAACGAGAACCGGTTGATCATCAGTTACACCTGGACGCTGTTCTAAGCGTTTGTCACGAACTGTGGGGGCGAATCGCTTCGCCCCCACACGTCACCTTTCACCGTTATCGATCTTCAACGGACTTCAACGGTTATCTCTATTTCGACACAAGCCCCCAATGGAATCTGAGCCACACCGAATGCCGAGCGTGCGTGTTTTCCCTGATCGCCGAACACCTCGGCAAACAGCTCCGAGGCGCCGTTCGTGACCAGGTGCTGCTCGGTGAAACGGGACGTTGAATTCACCAGGCTCAGCACTTTGACAATCCGCGTGACCCGATTCAGATCACCAAGATGAGCCTGCAGCGTCGCCAGCAAGTCGATGGCCGTCGAACGCGCGGCCGCATAGCCCTCCTCTGTCGTCAGCGATTCGCCCAGTTTGCCTGCCCAGACTTTGCCGTCCTTTTTCGCAATATGGCCGGACAGGTAAACGACGTTGCCAGTCTGCGCACTCATCACATAGGCAGCGGCGGGAGCGCCGGTGGCGGGTAACTCGATACCGAGGTCTTTCAGACGGGTATAAACGTCACGTTCATTCATGGGATTTCCTCGAACAGGATGTGCCAACGCCCGGAACTTCCGGGCGTTGGTCAAGTTGAAAAGTCTGAATCCGATGGTTTAGCCGGGCATCGATTCACGGCTGAAGGCGTCGAGTTCCTGCACCAGGCTCTGTGCTGCCATCATCACCAGGTCGCGGCCTTTATCCGGGCTGGCCAAGGACGGATCCGACCCCATGCGGCCATCCGGATGACGTGCGCGGAAATCGAGCGCTTCGCGGATAGGCCCCCACGGCGCGATCTGCGGCGAATACTGGGCGGACTTGATCGCGTCCGGGTAAGCCCATTGGGTGACGGCAATCTCGGACGGCGTGGCATGAATGCCGTGCCCCGTTGGGAACTGCTCTCGCGCCAGCTCACCTACCCCTTCCAGGTCCCACCAGTTGCACAACTTCAGCGCGAACCCCGCGGGGCGTCGAGCGAAGCTTGCTTCGGCATAGAGCTCCGAGAACGCCGCTTCAATGGAGGCGACGTTGCCGCCGTGGCCGTTGAGGAAGAGGATTTTCTCGAACCCGTGAGCGGCCAACGAACGTACCCAGTCGCCAATCGCGGCTATGAACGTCGACGGGCGAAGTGAGATGGTCCCGGGGAATCCAAGGTGGTGTTGGGCCATGCCGATGTTGAAGGTCGGAGCGATCAGGATGTCTGCCGATTTCTGCGCTTCGCGTGCAATGATTTCGGGACACATCCAGTCGGTCCCCAAAAGACCGGTCGGGCCGTGTTGTTCGTTGGAGCCGATCGGGATCACGATGGTGCGGCTGCGTTCAAGGAATTGCCCGATCTCGGCCCAGGTCGATAGGTGTAAAAGCATTTGGGTTCTCTCTATAAAAGGGTTCCTTTCGGAACTCGATTGATCAAGTGGGAGGCGGTTGATCAACCCGCACTGAATTCAGAAACCGGGCTGTCACCGGTGCGCGGTTTGGTGGAAAGGATCACGAAGGCTGCGCACAGGAACACGCAGCCCACAATGACGATGCCGAGATTGACGCTGCCGGTTGCCGTTTTTGCCCAGCCAATCACAGCGGGCCCCCAGAAGCCGCCGGAAAGACCGATGGTGTTGATCAAGGCGATCCCGCCCGCCGCCGCGTCACCCTTGATGTGTTCGGAGGGCATCGCCCAGAGCACGGTGTAGGCCATGAACATCATGGCGGTTGCCACGGTCAGCAGAACCAGCGACGCCATCAGGTGACCGTCGGCAAAGGGGTACATGAGCAGCAATGTTGCGCCAATGCCCGCAGGGACTGCGCAGTGATAGCGCCTTTCACCGACCCGGTCGGACCGGCGCCCTATCCAGTACATGCCGCATGCCGCTGCGACGTAGGGAATCGCGGCATACCAACCCAGTTGCATGGTGTCGTTGACGCCCTGGGCCTTGAGGATGGCCGGCAGCCAGAAACTCATGGCGTAGATCGAGAAGATGATGCAGAAATAGGCTGAGGCCAGGACGTAGATTTTCGGGTCGCGCAACACCGCCCGGAACGAATGGACGCGCCCCGTCGATGCACCGAGTTCACTCTCCAGCAGTTTCCTTTCCTCACCACTCAGCCAGCGGGCCTCAGAGGGCCGATTGGAAAGAACGAAATAGGTCAGAATGCCAAGGAACACGCAAGGCAGGCCTTCAATCAAGAACATCCATTGCCACCCCGCCAGACCACCAACGCCTTCAAACGTGGTGATCAGCCAGGCCGACAGTGGGCCGCCAACAATGCCACCGATGGGGCCGGCGATAAACACGATCGCAATGGCCCGCGCCATACGTTTCGGGCCATACCAGCAGGACAGGTAATAGATCATGCCCGGCGCAAAACCGGCTTCGAATACACCCAGCAGAAAACGCATCGCGTAAAACATCGGCACGTTACGCACGAACAGCATGCAGGCCGAGGTGATGCCCCAACACACCAGAATGCGGCTGAAGGTTTTCCGCGCCCCCACCTTCGGCAACATCAGGTTGCTCGGCAACTCGAACAACACATACCCCAGAAAGAAAATCCCCGCGCCCGCGCCGTAGGCCGCATCGGAAAGTCCGAGATCATTTTGCATCTGCAGCTTGGCAAAGCCGACGTTGATCCGGTCCAGATACGCAAACACGTAGCAAATGAACAGGAGCGGCAGCAGCCGCCAATTGAGCTTGCGGTAAAGGGCGGAAATGGCATCACTTCCTGCCGGCGCTGAAAAGGTTGACATGCGACTCTCCAATTATTCTTGTTGGGCTGCGTTCGTGCCCAGGAATGTTGCACCGGCACCTCAGGCCCAGCAAGAGCAACTAAGTTCGTGTATCGTTGCTCTGCAGGCAACACAGACTTTTTGAGGGAGACCCGGCATGCGCGAGATCAACCAACAACGGCTGCGATATTTTCATGAAGTGCTGGTCCACGGGTCGATTCGCGGTGCGGCGGACAGCATCAATACGTCGCCCTCGGTGATCACGCGCCAGATCAAGCTGCTGGAAGAGGAATTGGGAGCGAAGCTGTTCGAGCGTCAGGCCCGTGGCGTCCAACCCACCGAAGCCGCAGCGCACTTGCTGGAGTTCTGGCGAGGTTATCGCTCACATCAGGAGAAACTCGAAGACCAGCTCCAGGCGATCAAGGGCCTGCAGCAAGGCCATGTTCGAGTGGTGATCAGCGAGGGCTATGTCGATGCATTGGTCGACAACGTGCTCGCACCGTTTTGCAAACAGTACCCCAAGCTCGACGTCAGGCTGGACATCCTGCCCGTGGACGACGTGCTGAATGAAGTCGCCGAAAACCGTGCGCATATCGGCCTTGCCTATAACCCCCCTCCCCATTCGCACATCGATTATCGCGCGACGTCATCGCAGCCTGTGATGCTGCTGGTTCGACCCGATCATCCGTTGGCATTGAGAGGGGGAACCGCAACTGTCGCAGACATACTCGCTTGCCAACTGGTGTTGACGCCCACCACATTCGGCATCGGTCATGCGATAAAAATGCTGGAGTACGCCGAGAAGATCGAAATTCGCCCGGCGCTGGTCAGCAACTCCCTCGCAGCGCTCAAGCGCCTGGTGGCCTCCGGGGATTTCGCCTCGTTGCTCGGCGAATTCGCGGCCTATCGGGAAATCGCCAAGGGCAGCCTGGCAGCGGTATCGATCGACCATCCGTTGTTCCTGGGGGTCGAGGCCAAACTGCTGGTGAAGTCCGGCCGACCACTGGCCGCCCCGGCTCAGGAATTGCTGAACTGGATGTTGCAGCGTTTGCCGATGTTTGCGTCTGGCGACGAAATGGCATTGGCTTCACGGTGACCTCAGCGTTGCTTGCTGATCGGCTCAATGAACAAGGCCCGGGTCATTCAACAGTGTGCCCAGCCCGGCGCTTCGACTACCAGCATCGCGCTCAGCCATAGCCTCAACGCAAACCTGGTGTCACTCGTATGAACGTTCGAAACGCCGGTCAGCGCTGGATGGACTGACTCGGCTGCCGACACAGCGGACGATTGAGATTGGCCAATTGCTTCCGCATCGGTGGGTCACTGCATAACTTAGACAGGAAGACTTCGGCAGACGCTGACCCTGATTCTACTCACGCGCCATTTCAAAAAAATCAGGCCATGAGCCAAACGAAGATCGATTAGCTTCATGGCATTACGTAAATACGACGAATCCGTCATGCAGGGCGATCGGGATATTTCGTCTGATTATCGGGTAGAGCATCGTGCTCCGCTTGGCTATTGCGAGCGCTGGTGTGCTGATGGCCACAGCAATTGCCATGTTCACCACTCTTACCGTGTTCATGTCCGCCATGCCCACGGTGCATGAAAAAGTGCATCAGTGGACAGGCCAATAGCAGCAGGAATGGCAGATAGGGAAGGACGTGAGCCCTGTGCTCGGTGAACAGGAAGTAACCGGCGATGGCCAGGAAGCCTAAAAAATACCAGTTGGTGCCCCTTGCGCGGTGTTGGGGCAAGTTATGTTGATTCATGATGGCACTCCTTGGAGGGAACGGGAGGGAGGGTCATGACGCAAGACCACTTCCCATTTTGCTGAAGCGCTATCGCAGGTGTGAGCATAGCGAGCCAGAGCATCGGTTTACGTGTCCAATGCGTCGAAAATCCAGGGTGGTGAGTCACATAAAGTATCAAGGCAGATTCTTCCTTTTCAGTTGCCGATTAGCCTCGGCCACGTCCTTGTCAAATTGGCGGACGCTGCGAAAAAGTTGCACGCCGACCAAGACCGGGCACAGCAGGAAAATCGCGGCTATGGCAAACGATTTCCCGGTCAGCCCCAACAGGTAGAGCACAGTGGCGATGCCCACAACACTCACCAGTAGACAGATAATTAAAACTTCGCGGTTCATGATTGAGGCCCCTGATTCAAGCCGATACGGGCACCTTTCAGCATCGCGGAATTGGCGATTACCGACAGGGAGCTGAGTGCCATCGCAGCGGCAGCGATGATGGGATTAAGCAGTCCGAAGGCCGCGATTGGAATGCCGATACTGTTGTAGATGAATGCCCAGAACAGGTTTTGTTTGATCTTGACCATCGTTGCGCGCGACAGCCTGATCGCGGTAACCACGTCGCGGACATCGTTCTTGAGCAAGATAATGCCGCCGGTTTCCTTGGCTACATCGGAGCCCGAGCCAATGGCGATGCCGATGTCAGCGGTGGCCAGGGCAGGCGCATCGTTGACGCCATCGCCAACCATCGCCACGACCTGCCCTTCGCTTTGCAATTGACGGATCATTGCGGCCTTGTCGTCCGGCAAGACCTCGGCAATCACTCGCTCGATGCCGCACTGCCGCGCGACCGCTTCGGCAGTGCGGTGGTTATCACCGCTCAGCAGCACGACCTTGATGCCGCTTGCCTGCAATGCAGCAACGGCTTCAGCCGCTTCAGGTTTTATGGTGTCGGCCACAGCAATGACCCCGAGCAAGCGGTCGTCGACCCCGACCAGCATCGCGGTTTTGCCATCGGCTTCCAGACCGATGAGGTGCTCCTCGGCAGCCTCGGTCGAAATGCCTTGGCGGGCGAATAAACGCCGGTTGCCCAGCCAGATTTTGCGACTGTCTACACTGCCTTCGATGCCGTGACCGGCGATCCCATTGATACCGGTCGCTTTCGGCAGGCCGAGGCCGCGATGCCGGGCGGCGCGCACTATCGCTGCGCCGAGCGGATGTTCTGAACCGGACTCCACGGCGGCGGCGAGCGTCAAGACCTCGTTTTCCAATGCTGTGCCAAGCGGGATCACATCGGTTACGTTGGGTTCGCCCCGGGTAATCGTGCCGGTTTTGTCGAACACCACCGTGCTCAGTTTTTCTGCCCGCTCCAGCACTTCGCCGCCGCGGATCAGGATGCCGTTATCGGCCCCCTTGCCAACACCGACCATTAACGCGGCGGGTGTCGCCACGCCCAGGGCGCAGGGGCAGGAAATAATCAAAACCGCGATAAAGGCCAATAGCCCCTGCGGGAAATTCCCCACAAGAGACCAGCCGACCAGGGCCAACAGCGCGACCGCCACCACCACCGGCACAAAGTAGCCGGTAACCTGATCGGCCAACCGCTGGATCTGTGCCGTGCTGTTCTGCGCTTCTTCGACCATCTTGATGATCTGCGCCAGTGCGGTATCGGCACCGATCCTGCTCGCCTTGAAAGTGAGCATTCCACTGCCATTGAGCGTACCTCCGATCACCGGACTGCCCGGGTGTTTGTCGACCGGCATCGACTCGCCCGTCAGCATCGACTCATCTACCGTTGACTGACCTTCACTGACTTCACCATCGGTGGGGATTTTTTCGCCAGGTTTGACTATCAGGAACTCGCCGGCCATGACGTTTTCAGCAGGCAGGTCGACTTCTTGCCCATCACGAATCACATGCGCGATCGCTGGTTTGAGATCAAGCAAGCGCCGTACTGCCGCTGAAGATTTCTTCTTGATGATCTCCTCCATGTACCTGCCCAGCAGTACGAAGGCAATGATGACCGCCGACACCTCGAAATAGACGTCGCGCTCGGCCACCTTGACCGGCAGGACGTCTGGAAAAAACAACACCGCGACACTGTAGAAATAGGCGACCGACGTGCCGAGGGCGATCAGAAAATCCATGTTGATGTTACGGGTACGAACGGCGTTCCACGCCCCCTTATAAAAACTCCAGCCACCGATGAACTGCACCGGTGTTACCAGCAGGAATAGCCAGATACCCCACGTGAACCAAGGGAGTGCCGGGATCGGCACCCAAGTGAGCAATGTGGCACCAGCGGCCAGCGCGATGAAGGCGCCTGCACGCAGCAGCGCCAGGGCCAGTACACCGGTCAGGGCGATAGCCACTCGGGTTTTCATCGCCTTCAGTTCAACTTCTGGCGACTCGAAGGTGCGCAAGCAGGTATCGCTGCAAAAGTAATAGCTGCGCCCGCCACGTTCTCGTGACAACGCTGTGGTCTTATCCACCATCATCCCGCAGATCGGATCTTTCGCCATTTTTCCTGATGCAACTGCCTGCTGATGTTGGCTGTGCTGCATGTGTGATTCGTTCATCACTGCCTCCTACTCGAAGCGGCTATCAAGACCTGCCATGGAGCTTGGCGGACAACCACGCAAACAAGGTGCCGACCATCGCACCCCAGACACTCAAGACCAGCAGCGGTCCGACGAAAGTCGCCACGCTGTAGTCTTGCGGAGCTTGCAGACGACCGAAGTCGAGCCCATGGAACAAGGCGCTGAGAAAGGCGATTCCCTGCGTCGGCCATAGCGCATAGAGCAGCGCACAGATGGTGTAGGAAACGGCCATGGTCAGGGCCAGAGAAATGCCAGTTTTCCAAGGAGCGTTCATGGCTGTTTTCCTGAGCCTGGAGGAGCGCCAGTAGGGGTGTTGGGACTGCGGGAGGTTGACCAGGGCAGGAATGCAGGAGTCTGTTCACAGTAAGTGCGGTAGGCATCGCCGAATCGCGCGAGCATCTCCTGTTCTTCCCGCTTCGCCAGCTTGGCGTAGACCACCAGGAGGATTGGAAACATCACCAGGGTGATCAATGTCGGCCACTGCAACAGAAAGCCGAACATGATCAGCACGAAGCCAACATACTGCGGGTGACGGATCCGCGCATAGGGCCCGTCGAGCGCTAGTTGCCCAGTATTTTGGGCCTTGTAGAGCACACGCCAGGCGGCCGCTAATAACCAGAAACCGCCAGCGATCAGCAGGTTGCTGAGAATGTGGAATGGCCCCCAATGCGGGTTGACCTTCCAGCCCATCACTGTTTCGAGCAAATGCCCAGCGTCGTGCGAGAGGAAGTCGATGCCAGGGAAGTTACGAGTGAGCCAAGGCGTCAACAGGTAGATGGTCAACGGAAAACCGTACATTTCGGTAAACAGAGCGACCAGGAACGCCGAGAACATGCCAAAGGAGCGCCAGTCGCGGCTCGTCTTAGGCCGGGTGAAACTGAAGGCGAACAAGATAAACACTATTGAGTTGATAATGACCAGCGACCAGAGGCCGTAGGCCGATTCTGTATGGCTCATGGTTGGTGCTCCTCAACAAAACACATCAGACGGGTGCTGGCTGCATTGCCCATCCAGAGCCATGTCATTTGCAGCCGCTCTACCGCACATTTACTGTTTCATTGGCATGTCCATCATGGATGACTGCTGCCCCATCATCTGCATCATCATGTCCATCATCCCTTTGCCTGCGCCGTCCTTGGCACCAGACATGCCCATGCAACCCATCGCACTCTGCTCCTTGCTCATCATGGCCATGCTCTCCTTCATCACATTCATGCCCTCTTGCAAGGCGGACTGACGCTCAGCCAGCGTTTCTGCCGCTGCCGCTTTGTCATGCGCAGCCTGCATTTTCTGCATTTGCTCGGTCATGGCTTTGGTCATGGCCGTCGATGCCGGGGCAGCGCTCACCGTTGAGTCGGCCGGCGCGTCGGCCGGGTGATGCGCATCCTCGGCAGAGACCGTGAATGCACTGCTAGCCAAGACGGCAGCCAGAACCCATTTAGAATGCATTTGCATGATGAACTCCTGAGATTGTGAGGGGATAAGCAGGAATGACCTCATCGCGAAAACGCGACGCAGCAGGACAGAGCAGCCAATGCTCTGCCGCTCTGAGGCAGGGGGGTTAATCGTTGAAACGGACGAAAGTCAGCCGTACCGGGCTTTCCGGTGGCGCGGGACGTTTCAATACAAGAGTGGCGAGAGAGGATTTGTGCTGAGGATCAAGCACCATAATCAGGACTGCCGCCGTTAGCAGTAACAGGACGGCCCAATGGACAGGATCCGCTGCTGGCGTCTGCAATGCAGGTTTTATCGCCGTGGCGGTGTCTTCACAGCTCTGAAGGCAACCATTGGCGTGGAGCGCATGACCATCCACCACATACTGCTCGACATTGTGTGGTGCGGCCAAATTGTGAATCGGCTGTACCAGACACCCCTGGATTGCCGTCACGGCCACGGCTAACACCCATACCATGAGGGTAAGGTGCAATAGACTTCGGCGGTGACGGTGGAACCAGTACATGAAGTACAACCTCGACTTTTTACGTCGTGTTAATTTTCAGTCTAGCCAGCAAAGCAATGCAGAGTTTGATCAAAATCAAACAAATTGATGACTTGAGAAGCGCAAGGCTCGCCTTGAATCGTCCCTGGTTATGGGCTGAGTTCGGCATGGGCATCGAGTCGTCTGACTCGTCAGCCGATTGGATCGAGTTGAGTTTTTGCGACAGGCAGCAATCGGCGAGAAACAGACCTCCATCACCCCACTGTCTCTTGGGAGTCTTCAAAATGATGCTGTAACAGTGGCACGCCTCGCTTACAGCCAACATAGACAAGTACTCCCCCCTAAAATCTCACTTGAAACGCGCAATAGATAGCCAGCTATTTGTTGATGAAAGTCTGAAGTATTCATTTGAAGTTTCAGATTCTTTCGCCGCCCGGCCTGTGCCTAACATCGGCTCCACAGCGAACCCGCCTCGGTATCGTTCAGTGGGTCAGATGACGCAGAGATCCGGATCCAAAGTCCTCTGCCGCACCCGACCATTGATCGCTTAGTGGCTTGGCGCCGTCGACGTGCTTTTGCAGTAGACCCTGGGTTTTTTGAGGATCACCGATGAAGCTGGAAATCTTTCGCACGCTGTGGGGTTACACCGCCAGCAAGGCTCAAGCGCTCGAGGAGTTGCTGCAAGCGGGCTTCGATGGCATGGAAGCACGCCTGCCACTGGACGCCCGTGAACGGGCTGAATTTGGCGCGTTTCTCCAGGCCAATCGCCTGGGCTATATCAGCACCGTCTTCACCGCGTACGACGTGCTGCCCGACCAGTCGGCAACGCCTGCCGTTCACCTCAATGACCTCGATCAGAAACTCGCCTGGGCCGCCGAGCTCGGCCCACGCTTCGTCAACGCGCTGGCGGGCAATGATCGTTGGTCCTTGCCACAGCAAGTGGAGTTCTTCGGTCAGGCACTGGAACTGGCGCGCAAGCATGGTCAGGTCTGCAGTTTCGAAACTCACCGCTCGCGTTCGCTGTTCAATCCCTGGGTGACCCTGGAATTGATCCGGCAACTGCCCGATCTGCTGTTCACCAGTGACATCAGCCATTGGGTCGTGACTTGCGAACGTCTGTTGAATGACCCGGCCGATGACCTGAGCGCTTTCATTGAGCGGGTTCACCATATTCAGGCACGTGTCGGTTACGACCAGGGCCCGCAGGTTCCGCACCCGGCAGCTCCCGAATATGCAAAAGAACTGGCTTTCCATCAGCAGCACTGGGAAAGCATCTGGCGATCGCAGCAAGCCCGCGGTTACCAGGTCAGCACCCTGACCCCGGAATTCGGCGCCGACGGCTACCTGCATCATTTGCCCTTCACCAATGTCCCCGTCGCCGACCTGTGGTCGTTGAACGTGTGGATGGGCCAGACCGAGCGCAAACACTTCGAGCGTTTTCACCACTCAAGCCATCCTTAGGGAGCCTTTGCGTCATGCCTGACAATAAAGACAACAGCGCCAGCACTGACCCACAGAAAGCCAATTTCAATAGCATCCCGGTGGTGAACATCGCCGGGCTGTTTAGCTTTGAACTGGAACACCGCCTCGCCGTGGCTGAACAATTGGGGCGCGCCGCCAGCGAAGTCGGGTTCCTCTATATCACCGACCACGGTATCGACCCGCAACTGATCGCCAACCTGCGCCAGGCGGCCAAGGACTATTTCGACCAGCCCCTGGACACCAAGATGCAGCATTACATCGGCACCTCGCAAACCCATAAGGGCTTTGTACCCGAAGGCGAAGAGGTCTATTCCAAAGGCAAGCCAGACCACAAGGAAGCCTTCGACGTCGGCTTCGAAGTCCCGGCCGATGACCCGCTGGTGCTGGCCAACACCCCGTTGCTGGGGCCCAACGACTGGCCGCAGTTGCCGGGCTTCAAAGCGGCGGTGCAGGCCTACTATGAAGCGATCTTCGCCTTGGGCCGGCGCCTGTTCAACGGCTTTGCCCTGACCCTGGGCCTGGAAGAAAACTACTTCGACAGCCTGGTCACCCGACCGCCGTCCAAGCTGCGCCTGATCCACTACCCCTTCGACGGTGCAGCCCAAGACGCACCAGGACTTGGCGCCCATACTGATTACGAGTGCTTCACCATTCTCCTGGCCGACAAACCCGGCCTGGAGGTGATGAACAACCTTGGACAATGGATCGATGCCCCACCGATTGCCGATGCCTTTGTGGTCAACATCGGCGACATGCTGGAAGTGATGACGGCAGGCGCATTCGTTGCCACCGCGCACCGGGTACGCAGTGTGAAGGAGGAGCGCTACTCCTTCCCGCTGTTTTATGCCTGCGACTATCACACCCAGATCAAACCACTGCCCGGGTTCGCCCAGGCAGGCAACGACTATGAAGAAATCACGATCGGCGAACACATGTATGGCCAGGCGCTGCAGACCTATCAGTATCTGCGCCAAAGGGTGGCCAACGGGGAAGTTCAACTACCAGGCAAGGCACGCAAGCCCGCCAGTTTCGGACATTTGAAAAATCAGGCTCAACCGTCCTGATTGAAGTTTTCAGCTACATCCCTTACCTACGCCGGAGTCAGTGAAAGATGAAAAACAACAAAAAAACCCTGTTGAGCTTGGCTGTATTGGCAGCCGGTATGCTCGGTGCCTCCGTAAGCATGGCGGCGGCAGACACATTCAAGGTCGGTATGGAAATCACCTACCCGCCTTTCGAGTCCTATGACAAGGACAAGAACGTGGTGGGTTCGGACCCTGAGCTGGCAGCGGCATTGGCCAAGCACATGAATGCCAAGGTGGAGTTCGTCGATACCAAGTTCCCGAGCCTGATCCTGGGCTTGAACTCCGGCAAGTACGACGCGGTCATTTCCGGCATGTACATCACCCCAGAGCGCCAGACGCAGGCCCAGACCATCGCCTATGCCAATACCGGCGCCTCCGTCATGGTGCCCAAGGGCAGCGAGATCAATGCGAAAAAACCTGAAGACCTGTGCGGCTTGAAACTGGGCCTGGAACAAGGCACTACCTGGGTCAAGCAATTCAGGAAGCTGTCCGATGAATACTGCGTGCCAAACAACAAAGGCGCCATCACCGTCAGCGAATACCCCTCGGCGCCCGAAGTGACCCAGGCCCTGTTGTCCAAGAACATTCAGGCCCAGGTTGAAATCGCCGGTGCAGCAAAAATGATCGCGGAAAAGACCAATGGCCGCGTGGTGATTACCACCGAGCACCCGATTTATCAGCAAACCCTGGGCATCTTCGTCAAGAAAGGTAACGACGAAGCTTTCAAGGCCATGCAAAAGGCCTTCGAGGAGACCAAAAAGAGCGGTGAATACGCCGCCATTCTTAAAAAATATGGCTTGGAAGAACCGACTGCCAACTAAGTATCTGTCCTTTTAGATTGGTCATCTGCCGCCCCGGCACCGGGGCGGCAGATCGAGGTGCCCCATGCAATTCGATTGGTCGTATTTTCTCTCCCTGTTCTCCCTGCCGGACTTCTGGAATGCCTGCATTACGGTAATCCAACTCAGTGCCTTGGCATGGTTCATCGGCATGCTGCTGGGTTTTGTCCTGGCCACGGCCAAGCTGTCCCAATCGCCGTTGCTGCGCATTCCCGCAGCGGTCTACATCTGGTTCTTTCGCAGCATCCCGTTGCTGGTGCTAGTGGTGTTCGTCTACAACTTGCCGCAATTGTTACCCGGCAGCGGACCGATTCTGTCCAACCCCTTCTACTCCGGCTTGCTGGCCCTGGTGGTCACGGAAGCGGCGTACATGGCGGAAATCCATCGTGGCGGTCTGATTTCCGTGGCCAGGGGCCAGAAAGAAGCCGGGCGCGCACTGGGTGTCGGCCTGCTCGGCATGCAACGCTTGATCGTGATTCCACAGGCATTCCGTATTTCGCTGCCCACCTTGATCAATGAATACATCACGGTGGTCAAGCTGACATCGCTGGTCTCGGTCATTTCCCTGACCGAAATCCTCACCGTCGGGCAACGCCTCTATGCCACTAACTTCCTGGTCATGGAAACCCTGGCGGCGGTCGGCGTCTACTACGTGTTGATCGTCACTGTGTTCGGCTTCTTCCTGCAGCGTCTGGAGCGCTACCTGGACCTGAATTTCCGCAAGCCGCACACACTCGACGCGGCCGCCATCGCCAGGTTCAAGGCCTGCGCCGAAGCATTGCCCGACAATGCGCGCAAAGCCGCCGGCAACAACACGACGCCTATCCTGCAACTCAAGAACATCCAGAAGAGCTATGGCACGCACAAAGTGCTGCTGGGTATCGACCTCAATGTCCAATACGGCGAGGTGGTCTCGATCATCGGGCCATCCGGCTCAGGCAAAACGTCGCTGATCCGTACGGTCAACGGTCTGGAGAGCATCGATACGGGCGACATTTTGTTGTTTGGCGAAAAATTCATCGAGGCCTCGGACAAACCCAACAGCTCTCGCCTGCGCAAAGGCGTGCGACAGATCGGCATGGTGTTCCAGAACTTCAACCTGTTCCCGCACCGTACCATTCTCGACAACGTCACGCTGGCCCCGCGTTACCACGGCCAGCCGGGCGAGCTGAGTGAACATCGTGCTTATGCGCTACTGGACAAGGTCGGCCTGCTGGCCCATGCCCACAAATACCCGCATCAACTCTCCGGTGGGCAGCAACAGCGCGTGGCGATCGCTCGGGCCCTGGCCATGGAGCCGCAGATCATGCTGTTCGACGAGCCGACCTCGGCCCTCGATCCGGAACTGGTCAATGACGTGCTCAACGTGATCCGCGATCTGGCCAAAGAAGGCATGACCATGCTGATCGTGACTCACGAAATGGACTTTGCCATGTCGATTTCCGATCGGGTGATTTTCATGGAGAACGGCAATATTCAACTCGATGCTGCACCTGAAACCATACGACGCGATGCCGAAGGAGAACGAGTGCGGCGCTTTATGGGCATCGGTGTTCGAGCGCCAAACACGCCTGTAACTGCGGATCATGCGTGAACAGGAACCCCCTTTCTTTGAGCTTTGTTCTTTCAGGTAAACACGCATGAATCTTGGCATCGCAGGACGCTGGGCACTGGTGTGCGCCGCCAGCAAAGGTCTGGGTAAAGCTTGCGCACAGGCACTCGTCCACGAAGGTGTGAACGTGGTGATCACGGCACGGGGCGAACAGACGCTGAATGAAACAGCCCGTCAGCTCAGAGCGATCAATCCTGAGGTGACCGTCATCGCCGTCGCCGGAGATATTTCGACGCCTGAAGGTCGGGCGGCAGCGCTCAACGCCCATGCGCATTTCGATATCTTGATCAACAACGCCGGAGGCCCTCCTCCCGGGGATTTTCGCGAATGGAACCGCGATGCCTGGCTCAAGGCGCTGGATGCCAACATGCTCACCCCGATCGAGTTGATCAAGGCAACCGTCGACGCAATGGCAACTCGCGGATTTGGCCGAATCATCAACATCACGTCGAGTGCCGTGAAGTCCCCTATCGAAAGCCTGGGCCTGTCCAATGGCGCGCGCAGTGGTTTAACAGGGTTTATCGCAGGGCTGGCCCGGCAAGACAACATTGCCAGTCGCAATGTAACGATCAACAACCTGCAACCGGGTTCCTTCGACACCGATCGACTGCGTGACAACCTGGTCGCCGCGGCTCATGAGATGGGGCTGGACAGTGAGGCATTCCTTGACGAATGCCGTAGCGAAATTCCTGCCAGACGCTTCGGCTCACCCGAGGAATTCGGAGCGCTTTGCGCCTTCGTTTGCAGCAGTCATGCGAGCTACCTGACCGGGCAGAACCTGCTGATTGATGGAGGGGCCATTCGCTCCAGCCAATAATGAAGGCGCACGAAATTTCACTCAGGGGAACATTGCCGTAGCTGGGCCTCGCGCCAGTCCCTGGGGGCATGACCGTAGCACTCTCGGAAAACCCGGCTGAAATGTGAGAGATCGTTGAAGCCCCAACGAAAAGCGATTTCGGATATCCGCAACGTGGCGTTGGCCGGGTTCAACAGATCGGCACTGCAACGTTCCAGGCGACGACGCAAGATGTACCGCATCAGCGAAGAACCCTCATGCTCAAACAGCTTGTTGATGTAACGCGCTGAGAGCCCTGTCCGCTGGGAGACGTGTTGTGCGTTGAGGGTTGGATCGCGGAGGTTGTCGTTCACAAAGACTTTCACCCGCATCAAGGTCAGCGCCTGGCTGCGAGAATGCTCGAGGTCGAGGGTTTGCTGATTGCCGAGCGTCAGCGCAATCAGATTGGTGGCCGACTCGGACAACCTGAGCATTTCGGCCGCAGAAAACTGACTGATTTGTGACGTCACGCTTTCCAGAAACATACGCATGACGCGTCCGACCGGATTGTCCATGGAGATTCGCGTCGCCATACGGCTTTCCATACCCACGACCAGTTGATTCAAGCAAGGCCTTGGCAGGCTGACGATGATCTGTCGCCAATCATTGGCAAAGTTCAGTTGGTGCGGCCGTGTCGCATCATAAATGGCGAAATCCCCCGGCCCGATAACAGCTCGGTTGCCGTCCTGTTCCAACTGCTCGGTGCCCTCGAGCATCAACACCGCAAAGTATTTGTCTTCGTCCCGGGATCTGGGTTGCAGGTGACGACGATTGACTGCCTGAGCCGCTGCACTGACGTCACTGATTCGCAGCAGTTCGCACTTCTGCGATCTGACTTTTCCGAAGAACTCCGGGTTTGGCACAGCGCCGATTTCAACATCGGCAAACATCCGCAGAATCATTTCTCGCCAATAATCCACCCGCTCGGAAGTGGAACCGCCTTCAGTGGCAACGTCGATGTTTTCGCAGGACCAATTGGTCACCGGCATTCGCCTGCTGCCACCGAGGTCTGCGGTAGCGGCCCTCCATTCGCGCAAACCTCCATCTAATCGATTGCCCATGTGCGAAGCCCCCTTCCTGCGGAAGTGATTTTTATAATGACCTAGCAAGCCCCATACCAGGCACATCCGTGGGCCTAACGAAGCAACCTCTGCATGCAACGCCTGCCAAACATCGCATGGCAGTTCCAGAAGAAACACCCGCAGGCACAGCAACGTCGCCCGCCCGGTTTTCTCCAACCGTAGACCCCTTCTTACATCACTCCCCGATAGCTTTGCCACCGCCAGCGACCAAAGGGCCGCCTGAGAAAACTTTTTGTTCCGTGACAGCCAAGAACCCAATTGAGGACCACCGCATCCTTGAGCCAGCGCCGAACGGCAGTGGGCTCCAGACACGGTCATCAGTCGTCGCGACCTCACCGGCTTCGGCCGGCGAAAAACACGAAGGGCAGGTTCCGTAAATGTCCCCCCTACGAAGGGGCAATTCACAATAGGCGACAGACAATGAGCAAAGTTAAAGCGTGGCTAGTGCAACAGAGAAAGTCCGTTTTGCTTGGACTGATCCTGATAGGTACGTCGTTTGCCACCATGGCGGTAGAAGTGGCACCGGGTGACTACGAGCAATACCCGATAGGGGCAACTATCGGAGCCGTCTATTATCAGCATGCGACCACTGACTCGTTGCGATCCAATGGCCGCCAGGCCAGTGCGGATTTCAACCTGACATCCGACATCGGCATTCTGCGGTTGCTGCACGTCTATCAACTGAGCGATTCAGTCACCATCGACCCGCAATTCCTGCTGCCGTTCGGCCAGGTTTCCGGCCATGGCAGCGCCTCGGTGCTCGGTGACGCCAGCGGCACTGGCGACCTCATCCTGACGGCACCGATCAAGGTGCTTCTCAACAGTGCGCGAGACACCCTCAGCGCCAACGCCTACCTCTACGTGCCGAGCGGGACCTACGACAAAAACGATCCGATCAACCTGGGGGAAAACCGCTGGAAGGTCGACTTTCAGGCTGCCTACATCAAGCACTTTCTCGACAAGTGGGCGGTAGACCTGGTGGGCGACGCCATCTGGTACGGCGACAACGATGCATTTGGTCCCGGCTCGGCGGTGCTCAAGCAGAAAACCTCCTACAGCGCGCAGATCATGACGCGCTACATGCCGGACCCCGCCACGTCTTTCGCCGTGGGCCTGGGCCATATCCGGGGTGGGGAAACAGAGGTCGATCAGCTCGACCGCGATGACGCCATGCGCACCACCAACATTCGCCTGACCGCCACCCGGTTCGTCACCGCCAAGGATCAGTTCCAGCTCCAGCTGGGCCGTGATCTTTCAGTCGAAAACGGTCCCAAAGAGGACTTTCGCATGAACCTGCGCTATGCGCGGGTGTTTTGATCCCTGCCTTCCTCCAAACACGCACCCACTTGCACCTGTTGCGTGTAGTCGGGATGCCAATGGTCTGTATAAAAAAGAGAGAAACGTATGGAATCCGCGATTGATAAACACCTGATGTGCCCTCGCTCTCGTGACCGCAGAATTGAAAATGACTACACCCCGCCTTACCCGGGTTGGGTCGGTCACGCAGATGCCTCGGTCGAGCAAGTGGTCATGGCCTATTTCGGCGTTCAGTCCAAGGGCGAGATTTACCTGGGTGCCGCCTGCGCGGCACTGCGCAAAATCGTGCAGCGTTTCGAACTGGCCGACGGACCGGGCCATCACGATATCACTCACTACGTCGATGCCGCCGGCTACGACAACATGATCGCCATCGCCTATTGGGATAGCCCTCAATCCTTCCTGCGCTGGCAATCCAGTGAACCCGTGGCCCAGTGGTGGAACGCCGACGATCTGGGCAACGACGGCCTGGGCTACTTCCGGGAAATCCTGACCCCGGGTGTCGAACGCTTTGAAACCTTCTACGCCATGCCCAATGACCTGGAAGGGATCGGGGTGGTGATGGGGTCGCGCAGTGACGACATCCAGGAACACGGCTACTGGGGCTCGATGCGCGACCGAATCCCGTTGTCCCAGACCGACCCCATGTCCCCTGCCGGGCAGCTTGAGGTGACACCGGCCTCACGCCGAATAGTGATCAAGGGCCATGAGAATCTGGTGGTCATCCGTTCGGGCCAGGACTGGAGTGAAACCGAAGGCACGGAGCGTGACCTGTACCTGAACCAGATGGAACCGGCGCTGCGAGCCGGCATGGAGTTCCTGCGCGACGACGGTTTGCCGGTGGGTTGTTACAGCAACCGTTACATGCAGCATCTGAACACCAACGGACAAAGGCTGGAGAAGACTTTTTCAGTCAGTCACTGGCGCTCACTCGCGCACCTGGAGCGCTGGTCCGAATCCCATCCGACTCACATCGAGATTTTTGGCACTTTCATGAAGATCGTTCAGAAACTGGGGGGCGAGCTCAAGTGGAAGGGCTATCACGAAGTCAGCGTGCTACGTGCCGAGGATCAACTGTACGAGTACATCAATTGCCATGCTGCGACCGGCTTGATGCATCGCAGCTGACATTCCGTATCGTCTGGAGGATAGCGATCATGAACGACCATTCCAATACTGCGCGGGCGACGGCGTCCAACCGCGCCGTTGCGCTTAAAAACGCCCTGAAGGAACGCGAGTTGGTTCCAGAGGGGTACATCGAGAAATTTACCGAGATCATGGAAAACGATTTCGACCCGGCCAATGGCGCACGCGTCGTCGCCAGGGCCTGGGTCGATCCGCAATACCGGCAGCTGCTACTGAGCGATGGCACCGCCGCCTGCGCGCAGTTCGGTTACACCGGCGTACAAGGCGAATACATCATTGCATTGGAAAATACGCCGACCCTGCAAAACGTCATCGTCTGCACGTTGTGCTCCTGCACTGCCTGGCCGGTCCTCGGCCTGCCACCTGACTGGTACAAAAGCTTCGAGTACCGCGCTCGCGTCGTGAGGGAATCCCGCACGGTACTGCGCGAGATGGGCCTTGACCTGCCGGACGAAGTCGAAATACGCGTGTGGGATACCAGTGCGGAAACCCGCTACATGGTTCTGCCCATGCGCCCCTCCGGCACCGAGGACTGGACCGAAGCACAACTCGCCACACTCGTCACCAAGGATGTGCTGATCGGCATCGCGCGCCCGCAATCTCCCACCCTTTCGCCGCGAGGGAATCAATGATGGATGGCATACATGATTTGGGAGGTGTTCAGGGGTTTGGACGCGTGCAGCACAGCGCCAATTCACAATCTTACAAACCGGTGTTCCATGAAGACTGGGAACACCTTGGCTACAGCCTCCTGTTCCTCGGTGCGGGGGAGCTGGGACTGTTCAATGTGGATGAGCTGCGGCACGCGATCGAGCGGATGGAACCCAGGCAATACCTTACGTCCAGCTACTACGATCGAATCATCGTGGGGGTCGCGTCACTGTTCGTGGAAAAAGGTGCAATCACCCGCCAGCGTCTTGAGGAACTTGCCGCGGGAGCGTATCCGTTGGCACTGCCTCTGGGGACCGGGCGCGCCGCCCGTCCACCAGCAACGCCGTTCCAGATCGGCGAACGGGTACGTGTGTGCGACGAACACGTCGACGGTCATGTCCGTATGCCCGGTTATGTAAGGGGCAAGTACGGGACTGTCGTGCATCGCACGACTCATGAATGGCCGTTTCCCGACACGGTCGGTCATGGCCTGCCGAGCGGCAGCGAGCCGACGTATCACGTTCTCTTCACCACTCAGGAACTCTGGGGCGATGCCGCAGACGCAGGCACGGTGGTTGTGGACCTGTTCGGCAGTTACCTGCTCAAGGCCTGAGGCCTCCCCCTTTCAGCGGATTGCTGCACGCAATGAATGGGGGAAGCCCCATTCATTTGCTTCCAGCAGCTCGCCTCCCTTTTTTCCAGCGAGGATACAAAATGTCCATTATTCGACCCGACACCGACGAACTCGAGGCAGTCGCCAACAGCCTGGGCATCCACCTGACGGCCAGACAACTCGAAGATTATCAGTCCGTGCTGCAAGCCAATTTTGACGCCTATGACGTGCTTGATCAGCAGGCCGACTTCCTCCCGCAAGTCTCTTACCCACGATCGGTCGGTCACGTCCCGAGCGCCGCGCAGAACCTTCTCGGCGCGTGGCAATGCCAGGCGCATATCCAGGGCAATAGCGAGGGACCACTGTCCGGAAGAACGGTGGTCATCAAAGACAACATCGCCGTCGCCGGCCTGCCAATGCTCAACGGGTCGTTTACCCTGGATGGCTATCGGCCCGAAGTCGATGCAACTGTTGTGACACGCTTGCTGGATGCCGGTGCAAGCGTCGCGGGCAAGGCTGTCTGTGAGGCCCTCTGTTTTTCCGGAGGGTCGCACACTTCAGCCAGCGGTCCGGTGCACAATCCACTGCGCCCGGGCTACTCCGCCGGCGGCTCCTCCTCAGGCTGCGCTGCGTTGGTCGCCGCAGGTGAGGTCGACCTGGCAGTGGGAAGCGATCAGGGCGGATCAGTACGCATCCCCGCCTCTTTCTGCGGCGTGTACGGGATGAAGCCGACCCACGGCCTGGTGCCTTACACGGGCGCCATGCCGATCGAAAGTACCCTCGATCATCTGGGGCCTATCACCCGCTCGGTGCAAGACAATGCGCTGATGCTCGAAGTCTTGGCCGGCGTCGACGGGCTGGATCCGCGTCAATTGGCCGGGACCACGACTGCGCGCTACACCGAGGGCCTGTCCCGGGGCATTGCAGGGCTCAAGATAGCCGTGCTCAGGGAAGGATTCGGCCATGCCAACTCCGAGACCGACGTCGACCAGGCGGTGCGTCAGGCAGGCGAGGTGTTCCGTGCTCAAGGGGCGGTGGTCGAAGAAGTGTCCATCCCCATGCACCTGCTGGGTCCAGCCATCTGGCTGGCGATCGCTGCCGAAGGCGCCACACAGCAACTGATGCACGGCAACAGCCATGGCTTCAACTGGCGGGGGCTCTACCTGACTGACATGATGGAGCACCATGCCAGCTGGCGAAATCGAGCGGATGATTTACCCGATACGGTCAAGACTACGATGATCCTTGGCGAGTATTTAACCCGCAAATACCATGGAAGCTATTACGGCAAAGCCCAGAACCTGGGGCGCAAGTTGCGCCTGGCCTATGACGAGATATTGACCCGCCACGATCTGCTGCTCATGCCTACACTCCCTCTAAAAGCCACCCCGCTACCGCCAGCCGATGCATCGTTGGCGGATTACCTGGGACGCAGTTTCGAAATGCTGGCAAACACCTGCGGTTTCGATGTCACCGGGCACCCGGCCATGTCACTCCCCTGTGCCATGAGCGATGGCTTACCCATCGGCTTGCAACTGGTGGGCAAACATTTCGCCGAAGCCGACCTTTATCGTGCGGCCTATGCCTTCGAGCAGAACTCTGACTGGAAGGTTCGCTAAACCGATGACACCCCCGACGTGAGGCACCTCACGCCGGGCTTGCCCAGACGATGCAGTGATGTGCGGAACGGAATTGCCCGCGCAGGTGTCGTTAGTAGTAGACACCGGTGTGTCGAAATCCCGTTCAGATGAAGAGGTAGTTTTCATGAACAACATCATTTACATCGTTGGGGCAGTGGTCATCGTCCTGGTTATCCTGTCGTTTGTCGGCCTCGTATAGCCTGCAAGCGCAAACCCGATCCGGGGCGACGGTCGCGGTTCAGTACGAGCCAAGCCTCGGTATTCGGAGGCCTGTCAGACATGTATCCGACGACTTCTGACGGTCGTTACTTTTTGGCCTGTTGGTACAGTGATCGCACACCAGAACATGGACGTCTGCCACGGCTATCGCCGTTTACCTGCGCATTTATCCTTCGAGTTTTATGGTTGTGCGGCGACTCACGCAAAATCGAATCCGCCCGCACTGCCAGGGTGCCAACCATAAAAAACGCACAAAAAAAAACGCCACTCATTGAGTGGCGCTTTTCCGTATCTGGAGTGGGAAACGAGGCTGGAATCCGCGCTCTTTCTCCTTGAAAGTATTGATTTTTTTCCGTGATCAATGCTTTCGATGTACGGGATGATGTACGCATTGTGTGAGCTTGCAAGGTGGTCAATTTTTACAAACAGCTTCTACACCTGATTCACGAGTCACGTAGCTCGCAGTTGAGCGGCTACGGCTTTGGTGGCGCCTAACTCACCGCCCGATTGGATCGGTTGGTCTTCTGTCGACAGGCAGCAATCGGCCCAGAGTATGTAAAAAACGCTCTTCTTCATCTATTTCGTTTGGGGCGATAGAGACCTGAACGCCATCGATGACGCTCGAAAACCCGCACCGTTTCTGGCCGTTGGAAAACTGGGTCGATGCCGCAAGTGCCGTGGTGATCAATACAACCTACAAGCATCGGTGGCGAATGCACGGCGATCAATTCGATCATCCAGGAATTCACCCCGACACGCTATCGCAGCTGGGTCGACCTGATCATCAACGGCACATCCTGATATCTTTAAACCCGCTTTTGATGATTATCTTGCGGCAGCCCGTTTCGCTTGAATTGAGGGGGCGATGTGTGAAGCACTGATACGGTCCACCAGGTATCGCGCATCTTTTGCCACACCGGAAAAACGCCCCGACCCCCATGTGTACAACCATGGTAATCCGAGGAAATACAGACCTGGCTGCGCCGTGACTCCACGTTGGTGGCCCGGGTGGCCACGGCCATTGAAGACGGGAGCCTCTACCCAGGTAAAATCCGGGCTGAAGCCGATGCACCAGATTATGCTGGTGATGCCCGACGCCTCAAGGTCCAGTTCGCCGCGCTCTTGTTCGGGTAACCAGTTCGGCTGATAGCGTTCGCCGGTGGGCGCATCGATCGAGTTCTCCTCGATGTACTTGTCGATTGAGCCGTTGATGCGGTTGTACACCGCATCAGCGTTGTCCAGGCTCTCTCCCAGGTTCTCGGCAAATTGCATGCGCGTGCCCTGCAACCCTTCGAGACGACCGAACAACTCCATGCCTTCCAGGGCGAATTTACGCAGGTCGATATCGCGCCCGCCATCGCGTCCCGTGACGTAATGGTTGGTGTTGTCGCGCACACCTTCACGCAGCGGATGGGTGTCGACGCCGATCTCGTAGTAGCCCATTTCCGCCAGCCAGTCGACCACGTCCTTGCCCCGATAGAAGCGCGCACAACGCGGTGCATCGCCGACCGCAAGATAGACTTTGCGCCCGGCCAGATGCAGGTCCTCCGCAATCTGTGCCCCCGATTGCCCGGAGCCAACCACCAGTACGTTGCCAAGAGGCAATGAATCGGGGTTACGGTATTGCTCCGAATGCAGTTGATGAATACCCGCTGGCAAACGTTCCGCCAGGCGCGGAATGATCGGCGTGTGATATCCGCCCGAAGCGACAATCACCTGGTCAGCGGTGAATTCGCCTTGGGTGGTATGCACCTCGAAACCTCCAAGTGCGCGAGGGACCACGCGCTGCACGGTAACGCCCTCGCGAACCGGCGCGTTCACCGATCTGACGAAGCCGGCCAGGTATTCGTTAATCTCGTCCTTTTTCATGAAGCCGTGAGGATCGGTCCCCTTGAAATCATCGACGTAGGTATAACCCGGCAAGGCGCATTGCCAGTTAGGCGTGACGAGACTGAAGGCGTCCCACCGCTGATTGCGCCAGGTATGGGTCAAGCTGTGCTTTTCCAGCACCAGATGGTCAATCCTTTCCTGTTGCAGGTAATAACTGGCAGACAACCCGGCTTGGCCGCCGCCAACGACGATCACACCGTAGTGCGGGATTTTGATTGAAGTAAGATGGCTGGTCATAACGTTGCTCCTGTCATTGGTGACGATAAGAATCCAGGGGGGAATCAATGAATCAGAATGAGCTCCAGCCCGCACCGATCACTTGTCCTGCGCCTTCGGTACGCATGCTCAGAATGTCCACCTGGCCATCGGCGAGGGCTGGATCGACCAGGTAACTGGCCTGGCCCTTGAGGGAACTCAAGGTGTCCATGGCCGAACTGCAATAGAACCCTTTGACCTGCTTGACCCGCTCCGAGGCGTTGTTCAAGGCGTTTTCGATGCGCTGTAGAAAATCCGGCAACGAGTAGCTGGCGCCTTCTTCCAGGTATTGGAAAATCACGGTCGAGGGTGAATAACCGTTAGTTTCGCGGCCATTGGGCCAGCGGATTTTGAAATTGACGGCGGGCATGTCAGCGCTCCTGTTGCTTGAGATTCAAAGGGGTCAGGTCCAGATGGGAATAACTGAAGCCGGTAAATGCCTGTTCACGCAGGTTCCAGAATTCGCCGTGCCGATCGTCGAGCCGGACAGTCAACGCGCCACTGGCATTGACCTGGCCGATGCGTTCACAGCGCACGCCTTCGACGGCAAACTCGGCTTGCACCTGCGGCCAGTCACGTTCATCGAGGGTCATCAAGAAGCCGTAGCTGGGGAACACCTGCAGCCAACGCGAGAGGTCGGCATCCGGCGGACATGGCAGTGCCATCAGGTCGATCGTCGCTCCGCAACCGGTGGTTTCCAGCAGCATCAACAGACTGCCGAGCACCCCGGCATTGCTGATGTCTTTGGCCGCATTCAGCAGTTTGGCGTCCGCCAGGCGCGGCAGCACATCAAGCTTGCTGCGCAGGCGTTCGGCCGGCACGCCTTCGAAAGCTTTCCAGTAGGCGCTGTCGGCGTGCCAGGCGCCGTCAAGGTCCACCGCCATGGCGATGACTTGACCGGGCGCGACGTGCAAGGTCGACAACAAGGTTTGCGCGACTCCGGTAATCGCCACGGCCAACGCGGTCGGATTACCGGTGGTGAGGCTGGTGTGCCCGCCGGCCAGCAGCACACCATAGGCCTCGCAGGCGCCGCGAATACCCGCAAGCATTTGCTGTGAGGCGTCGTTGTCGTGATGCCAAAACGCATTGACCACCGCGGTCGCGCGACCGCCCATGGCAGTGATGTCGCTGACATTGGCCATGACTGCCGACCACCCGGCAAACCACGGTGCCGACTCGACGAACACCGGCAACATGCCTTCGATGGCCAGCAATTGAAAGTGATCGCCACAGGCAATCGCCGCCGTGTCATCGCCGGGCAAGGCGTAAAGCTGTTCGCGAGTCAGTGATTGTTGGCTGCTGCCGATCACGGCTGCGGGTTGCTGGATCGCCTGTTTCGAGCGCATCGCCGGGGTATTGCGCAAGTTGTCGAGCAGCGCGGGTAGATCGATGATGTCAGCCATGGCGAACCACCTTCAGTGCACGCAACGACACCTGACGCGGCATCAACGGGTAGCTCGGCAAGTCTGCCTGCATCAGGCAATGCGGCTGGCCGAGTAATTCCAGCTGTTCAAGGGTGTGCCAGCCAAGGCCATGAAAGTAGTTTTCGTTTTGCGTCTGCACCGTGGCGCGAAACACCTCGCAGCCCAGTTCCTTGGCTCGCGACACGGCTTCGTTGACCAACGCCTTACCAATCATGCTGTGACGCCGATATGCCGGCGCAACGCACAAGCGCCCGCCGAACCACAGGCCTGGCTCGGGCTGATAGATGCGCACCGCGCCGACAACCTGATCGGAGATCCCGCAATTGCCGGCCAGGGCAACGATGGCAATTGCCTGAAAATCATGGCGGTCCTTGTCCTGCACCAGCAGTTGTTGCTCATCGGAAAACACCGAGCGCCGCAGGGCGAAATAGGCCTGTTTCTCCCACTGTTCGCTGGCGGGTTTGACCAACAACTCACCGGCACGGAACGGTTCAAACGTGCTGTCGACCAAAGCAAAGGCGAGATTCGGCATGGGAGTTCTCCGGCTTATTCGTAGCTTTTGAGGGCCGAGCACGCGCCACATTTGGCGCAACCGGCGTTGATCTGATCGGAGTGAAGACCGTGGCGACGCAGGCTCGCACCGATCTGCGGATACAAACGGGCCATCATCGCGCTGTCGGGTTTCGGGTGATGGGCCAACGGCGTGCCGTCGATGGGCACGAACGGCACCACGAACGGGTAAACCCCCAGCGCGCATAAACGCTCGCTCATTTCACTGATCGCGGCTTCGCTGTCGCCCAGCCCGGCGAGAATGTAAGTGCTGACTTGGCCGCGACCGAACACTTCGACTGCGGCGCTAAAAGCGTCGAAATACCGGCTCAGCGGCACTTCGGCCTTGCCCGGCATGATCCGTTGGCGCACTTCATCGGTGACCGCTTCCAGGTGCATGCCCAGCGACACCACGCCGCTGTTGGCCAGACGCTGGAACCAGCGATCATCGTCCGGCGGCTCGCATTGCGCCTGAATCGGCAGCTCCACCGCTGCAGTCACCGCCGCGGCGGATTCACATAAGATGGCCGCGCCTCGGTCCAGGGTTTGCGGCGTGCCGGTGGTCATCACCATGTGCTTAACGCCATCGAGTTCCACCGCCGCTTTTGCCACTTCAGCCAGTTGCTGCGGACGTTTGCGGGCGATGGTTTTACCCGCCGCCAGCGACTGGCCGATCGCACAGAACTGGCATGAACTGCCGCGATCGTTGAAACGAATGCAGTGCTGCAACACCGTGGTCGCGAGGACATCGCTGCTGTGCAGTGTGGCGATTTTCCAATAGGGAATGCCGTCGGCAGTGCTCAAACCATAGAACTTCGGCACGCCTGGCATCTGCACTTGACCGACCTGCAAGCCTTCGCGAAAGATCAGCGCCTGGCTGCCATCGGCGCTGGGTTGCGCTTGATAGGGTGAATCCTGCGAGGCCTGATTGAGGATCGGCACCATCATGGTCCGGCTGCCAAAACTCAGCGCCTTGTGATCCGACGGTCCTGCGCCACCTTGCCGGGACAGGCCGTTCTGCGCAGCCGGCCAACGCACGCCATGGCATTGCAGTTCAGCGAGCAATTCATTGGTTTGCATGATCGGACTCCTCGTCGGCAACCGATGCAAAGTGGCCGCTGCGCTCATGGACATGCGCCGTGGGCGTGCGGTCGATCAACAGGCTGAGCAACTCCGGACGGCTGTAGTGCCCGACCGAATCCATCATGCGTTTGCGCTTGTCGATCAGTGCCAGATCGAGGTCGGCAATCACCACGCCTTCGCCGGAACGCAGCGGTTCTCCGAGCAATTTGCCTTCGGGAGAGACGATGGCGGTGAAGCAGCCACCCGAGATCGGGCCGGGGCCGCAACCGGTGTCCTGCATGATCTGGCCCTGCTGATCGGCATCCAGCCATGCGGTGGCGTTGACCACGAAACAACCGGATTCCAGGGCGTGATGGCGGATGGTGACTTCGATTTGCTCGGCAAAAATATCGCCCACCAAGGAGCCGGGAAACATCGCAGCGTGGATCTGCTCGCCGTCCGCCATCAAGGCGTAACGGGCCAGCGGGTTGTAATGCTCCCAGCAGGCCAGCGAGCCGATGCGCCCCACGGCACTGTCGATCGCGCGCAGTCCCGAACCATCGCCCTGACCCCAGACCATGCGTTCATGGTAGGTCGGGGTGATCTTGCGTCGGTGCTGAATCAGGCTGCCATCGGCATCGAAGAGTAATTGCGCGTTGTAGATCGTTCCGCCATCGCGTTCATTGACCCCGATGGACACGACCATTCCCGCTTGTTTACACGCCTCGCCAACTGCGAGTGTCGCGGCGGACGGCACGGTCACCGATTGATCGAGCAATTTGAGGTGTTGTGCACCCATGGCAAAGGCCGGTTGCACAAAGGAAAAATAAGGGTAGTAAGGCACCACCGTTTCCGGAAACACGGCGAACTGGACGCCTTGTCGGCCGAGGGCGATGATCTGTTGGCAGATCTTGTCCACGGTGCCTTCGCGGCTGTAAAGCACCGGGCTGATCTGTACGGCAGCTGCGCGAATGATGGCCATGAGGGGTCCTGGTCTTGAGGTGATTGAAGATGCAAGCCTGTAGGCGCCGGCTTGCGGGCGATAGCGGCAGATCATCAACACGGATCTCACCTGACAAATCGCCATCGCCAGCAAGCCGGCTCCTACACGGTGTAATCAGGCCGTCCAGGTATCGATGATCATCGCGCCTTCACGACGCATCAGCAGGCGCAGGTCCATCACGTCCAGCGGGTTGATCGGGCGGATGCCTTCGATCAGGGCCTTTTCGGTCTGGCCGTACAGCGCTTGCAGGGCGAAGCGGCAGGCGTAGACCTCACCGCCCTCCTCCATGAACTGCATCAGCTGCTTGTTTACCGCCAAATGACCGGGAAACGCCTCAGCCCCCAGGGTCGGGAAACCACGCTGTACACCCAGTTGCACACCTGGCCCGTACAGCAGAATTTTGGTTTCGAAACCTTTCCGCAACAGGCGCTTGGCCTGAAGCATGTTGACCAGGCCAATGGAGCCTTCGAAGGCGATGGTGTGGAAGGTGATCAGGACTTTCTCGCCAGGCTCGGCTTTGACGTCCTCGAAAACTTTCTCTTCGTAATTGACCAGGAAGTCGCCGTCTTTGTAATGGGGGATGTCCACGGTTGGCATAGTGTCGCTCTCCAGTTTCTTCGTGCTTGAACGACAGCCTGTGGTTGGCTGCCGGGTTGCAGGAGATAGAGCGAACGCCGTGCCAGGAAATAAAATTAATTTTCCGGGCAAGGTAAGTGGCTGATTCGCTTAGAGATGCTTATCTGATAAGGTTTTTATGGGCCAATCTGATGCTATCGATGAATCACGGATTCCCGTAGAAATACGAATATTCGTAGCGGCCTATCACGAGATTTCGTAGTCATGACTGAAACAGACGCTCTCAGCGGTTGGGCCGACCTGGCCTATTCGTCGCGGCACATGGTGTTCGAGCACTGCGCCGAAGCCATTGCGCTGCTCAACCCGTTCAGCGATCGGTTGGGTGATCTGAACATCGCCGCCTGCGAACTCCTCGGCTATCCGCGCCAGGAGTTGCTGGAGCTGCCGGTGAGCAAGCTGTTCGGCCACCAACTGGCCGACCTGATCGTGTTCACCCAGGCCGTGATGGACAAGGGCCGCGGCTGGACCGACGAGTTGAGTTGCAACTGCAAGAGCGGCGAACGCATCGAGCTGGAAATCTCCGCCACCATTCTGCAGATCAAGGGTGAGCAACAACTGATCCTGGTATTGCGTGAGCTAAGCCATGAGAAGTACCAGCGCGACCAAGCCCACACCGAACGCACCATGCGCGGCGGGCTGATTGAGTGGCGGAACATCCTTAATCTTTTCCAGGAAAGCGAACGCGATAACCAGCTGCTGCTCAGTTCGGTGGGCGACGGTATCTACAGCATCAACAGCGAAGGCCTGGCGACCTTCGTCAACCCGGCAGGCGCGCGCATGCTGGGCTGGGAACCGCAGGACATGATCGGCAAGAACATCCATCGCATCCATCACCATACCCACGCCGATGGCAGCCACTACCCGGTCGATGAATGCCCGATCTATAAAGCCGTGCGCGACGGCGTGGTCCATGAGGGACGTCAGGAGGTGTTCTGGCGTCGTGACGGCAGTTCGTTTCCGGTGGAATTCACTAGTACTCCGGTGATTTCCGAGGGACGCATCGTAGGCGCGGTAGTGGTGTTCCGCGACATCACCGAGCGACGCAGCACGGAGAACCAGCTGCAAAATGCCCTGGATGAACTCAAGGTACTGAAGGAGCGCCTCGAGGAACAAAATGCTTACTTGCAGGAAGAAATCCACATCGAGCACAACTTCCGGGAAATCGTCGGCCAGAGCGAGCCGATCAAGAAAATCATCCGGCAGATCGACGTTGTTGCCCCTACCGATGCCAGTGTGTTGATCAACGGTGAGTCGGGAACGGGCAAGGAGCTGATTGCCCGCGCCATCCACCAGGCCAGTCGCCGCAATGCCCATCCGCTAATTCGGGTCAATTGCGCGGCGATCCCTGCGGAGTTGTTCGAGAGCGAGTTTTTCGGGCACATCCGGGGCGCCTTTACCGGGGCGGTGCGTGATCGCGTCGGGCGCTTTGAGCTGGCTGACGGTGGCACGTTGTTCCTCGATGAAATCGGCGAAATCCCCTTGGAGCTGCAAAGCAAATTGCTGCGGGTGTTGCAGGAAGGTCAGTTCGAGCGGGTCGGCGAAGAACGCACGCGCAAGGTCGATGTGCGGATCATTGCCGCGACCAACCGCGACCTGCGCCAGGAAGTCGCGGCTAAACACTTTCGTGAAGACCTGTATTTTCGTCTGAACGTATTCCCGATCCAGTCCCCGCCATTGCGCGATCGATTGATGGACATCGGGGCCCTGGCCGCACACTTCCTAAAGCAGACCGGTAAGCGCCTGAACATGCCCGGGAGGCGATTGCGCAACAGCGACATCGAACGCCTGCAACGCTACTCGTGGCCGGGTAATATTCGCGAATTGCAAAACGTCATTGAGCGAGCGTTGATCACCTCGATTGGCGCGGATCTGAACCTGGATTTGCCCGACGAACCAAAACCGAATCTTCCCCCCTCTCAGCAGCCTTCTCTTGCCACCACGATTATGACGGACGCGCAGATTCGCGAACTCGAGCGCATCAACATGGAAGCCGCGCTGAAGGCCGCAGATGGAAAGCTGTTCGGTAAAGGCGGTGCAGCCGAATTACTTGGGCTCAAACCCACGACACTGGCTTCCAGGTTCAAACGGTTGGAAATCAAGCTGGAGGACTGATCAGACCTGGCTGATCACGCAATCTCGTGATAGCCACTACGAAGATTCGTATTTCTACGTAAATGCGTAGCTTGCGAGGATCAACAATTCCTGCACGAAAACCCACAACCCACAAAGATAACTTTTAAAATCAAATAGTTAGGACCGCATAAAAAAACCGCGACAACTTGGTATGTCATTCGCTAACAGGGATGGATAAGCCCCGTCATGTCCCGTGACGGCATCGACGCCCTGCCAGGCAAAATGATGGATATCTACCATGCCGACAACCACTGCATTCATCGCCTCCCGCTCAGAAACCTACCTGGCCTCGATGCCCAACTTGGCATACACAGGATTGTCGGAAAACTGGTTGTTGAAAGAGTGCGGTCATCAACATTGGCTCGCATTGGCCCAATTACATAATCGACCTCTGCCTGATTTCGTCGATGAGCAAGGGCGCATCGCTTATGCTGCGTTCACGGCAGTAAAGCTGTGGAATCTGAAGCTGGAAACCATCATCGAAAATCGCTCGTTCCAGATCAACACCCGGATCGGACGCGGTGGACATGCTCGGCACTACAGCGAGCATGAAGTCAGACTGGGCGATCGCATCGCCGGGCACGTGGGGCTACTGTCCACCTTCGTGAGCCGACATGTACCGGGTGACAATCGTAGTGTCAGCAAAGCATGCCTCAGTGGCACACCAGCCCCCGTGTCCGAGCCGCCGACGGTTCTCAATGAGCTGCACGCCGACAACCGAAGAATACGGAGCGGCGACTGGCACAGCCATCACGGGATTGACCGTCATTCAATCGAAGGGGCGCGTGTATTTGATTTCACGCCCTGCCCCGACATCGACTTCAACGGTGCTGACCTTCTTTACTTCGCCAACTTCCAGGCCGTGGTCGAGCGCGCGGAATGGGCCCTGCTGGGATTGCGCCGCCCCGGTCACATTCGCCAGCGCGAGCTGCACTTCTACGGCAATCTCAATATCAGTGACAGCTTGCAAATAAAACTGCACACGGGGCAGCCAGGTTATAGAGATCTGCACTGGTGTGAAGTGTATCGACGCAGCGACCTTTTCAAGCTCGCGGACATCTTTACCCGAAAAATCCATCTTTCGGACTGCAGCCGACCATGAGCCATTCTCCTCTCTGGCGGCCCGAAGGCCTGCGACTCAAGCCGGTGTACCACTGCAGCGACCTCGAAGGTCTTGAGCATCTGCATAGCCTGCCAGGCAAGCCCCCCTTTGTGCGTGGCCCTTACTCGAGCATGTACCCGGAAAAGCCCTGGACAGTGCGTCAGTACACCGGATTTGCAGGTGCCGACGCCAGCAACCAGCGCCTGCGACAACGATTAGCTGAAGGTGCGACAGGTTTATCACTGGCCTTTGATTTGCCGACACATCGTGGCTACGACTCCAGCGACCCATTGTGGCAGGCCGATGTCGGCAAGGCAGGAGTCGCCATCGACAGCGTCGAGGACATGTTGGAATTGCTCGACGGCATTGCCCTGGACCAGGTGTCGGTGTCACTGACCATGAACGGCGCAGTACTGCCCGTGCTGGCTGCGTTCATCGTTGCTGCGCAAGAATCAGGTTTCACTCCAGAGCAGCTCAGCGGCACGATTCAGAACGACATTCTCAAAGAGTTCACGGTACGCAATACGTACATTTTTGCGCCAGAACCCTCAATGCGCGTAACCATGGACGTGATCGGTTATTTGAACGAAAACGTACCGAGGTTCAACCCAATTTCGGTATCCGGTTATCATTTCCAGGAGGCCGGTGCCGATGCGGTACTGGAGCTGGCGCTGACCTTGGTCAACGCCAGGACCTATGCCGAACAGGTGCAAAAAAGCGGCCTGGATTTACACAGATTCTGTGAACGAATCAGTTTCTTTTTCGGTATCGGTAGCGACTTTTTCAGCGAAGTTGCCAAATGCCGTGCGGCTCGCATGCTTTGGTCTGAGATCACTCGAGACCTGGGCGTGCAGAGTGAAAAAGGTCAGGCCTTGCGCATGCACTGCCAGACATCAGGCTGGTCGCTCTGTGCGCAGGATCCGCTGAACAATGTCACGCGTACCACCGTCCAGGCCATGGCCGCTGTTTTTGGCGGTACCCAGTCTCTGCACACCAATGCCTGGGACGAGGCCTTGGCGCTGCCCAGTGAGGCCTCGTCAAGGCTGGCCAGCAATACCCAGCATATCCTGCAACAGGAAACCGGGCTTTGCGATGTGGTCGATCCCTGGGCGGGTTCCTATATGATGGAATCCCTGACGGCACAAATGGCCGCACAGGTTCGCCAACGGATGGCGCAGATTGATGCTCAGGGCGGGGTGTTCCAGTCAATCGAGTCCGGCTGGATAAGCCAGACCATTCACCTCCAGGCCATGGAAACTCAAGCCCGTCTCGATTGCGGGATGCAGCGTCAAATAATCTCCAGCGCCTACGAGAACACCGAGAAGCAGCCTGCCCTACCCGAGAACAGTCAGGCTCTGCTCGCACGACAGTGCCGGCGTCTGATTCGTCTGCGCTTGATGCGCGATAACGCTCACGTTCAAACCCTGCTGGATTCGATCACGAAATGCGCACGCTCGGGCCGAGGCAACCTGCTGGAGAAGACCGTAGCCGCGATTAGAGCGCGAGCTACAGTCGGCGAATGCACCAAGGCACTGGAAATAGTATGGCCCCGCTTCAGACCAGATCTGAAGTTCAGCACAGGGCACTATGGCCCCTCTGTGAGTACTCACCCGAATTGGGCTACAGCGGCAGCGCGGGTCTCGACCTTTATCAAGAATCACGGCCGTCGGCCGTCGATTATGCTGGCCAAGCTGGGTCAGGACGGGCACGACCGTGGCATTCGTTTATTGGCAGCGGCGCTGTCCGATGCCGGCTTCAGGGTGCGGCTTCTTCAGATGTTTCAAACACCCCTTCAGTTACTGCAATCGCTAGAAGTGGATCAGGTAGATTTGATTGGGGTTTCAAGTTTGGCGGGAGCGCACAACGAATTATTCACTGAACTATTGAGTCTGCTGAACGAGCGTGAACTTGAGCTATCGGTTGTTGTGGGCGGCATCATTCCAGAAGCCGATGCACGACAATTGCAGAAACTTGGAGTCAAGGCATGCTTCGGCCCGGGGCAGGAAGTGCCTGACATTATCGGGCATCTGATTGATCTGCTCATCTGCAAATAAAACCGCCCCCATCAGGAGGCGGTTTGAACAAACGGGGCCCCAACCTCTGCTGGAGGCCGCTCAGACTGTTACGCGTTTTGCCGCCACTTTCGCCACCTGCACACCCTGATGGCGCGCAATGCCCAACTCGCGGGCATCGGGCTGACGTGAACCCATCGACAACACCGACCTCTTTTGCCCCGCGTCACCTTCCCTCGAACAAACCAAACAGACCAGGGGGATCTTTGAGTACCAGTGCCTCTCATTTCATTTAGTGTTATGTTATTACGTCACCAATGGAGAGATCGTTTTGAAACACTATGCGCCGCTGCTGGCAGGACTCACGCTCGGACTATTTGAACAACCGTTATCAGCGAGAGAAAGCTTGGTACTGGACGAACTCTCGATCACCGACGTCTTCGTCGAGGAGCGTGCCGATGGCGCCGTGCGCGGCTATCGCGCCACTCGCTCGAGTACAGCCACCCGCACCGACACAGACATCCGTGACACGCCGCAGAGCATCGAAGTCGTACCCGCCCAGGTGATCCAGGACCTCAACACCTCCCGTATCGACCGCGCTCTGGATTTCGCCGGTGGTGTATCACGACAGAACAACTTCGGCGGGCTGACTTTTCTTAACTACAGTGTGCGCGGCTTCACCACGGGAGAGCTCTACAAGAACGGCTTCGCCATCAACCGTGGCAGCTACAGTTCGCCGGATACCTCGAACATCGAACGCATCGAAGTACTGAAAGGGCCCGCTGCCAGCCTATACGGTCGCGGCGACCCTGGCGGCCTGGTCAACATCGTCACCAAGCGCCCCCAACGAGAAGCCTCCAGTACTCTGGGTTTCAGCGCGGGCACCTGGGATCGCTATCGAAGCAACCTAGACGTCAATACTCCACTCGACAGCGAAGGCAACTTGTTGGCCCGGGTCAACCTCGCAATCGAGGACAACGGCAGCTTCCGCGACTACGTCGGCAACGAACGAAGCATCGTGAGCCCGTCGCTGATCTGGCAGATTTCGCCAGATACCCGGCTAATGCTGGACACCGAGTTTTCCCGTACCGAAACGGTGTTCGATCGAGGCATTCCTGCCGTCAAGGGCGAGTTGGGATCGGTCAAGCGCTCGACCTTTATGGGCGAGCCCAACGATGGCGAAATCCGCAACGATAACCAGACTATCGACTTGGCCCTGGAGCACTATCTGAGTGACGATTGGAAACTGCGCCTGGCCAATCACTACACCCAGGGCACACTCAAAGGCGCGAGCTCGGAACCCCAAGCGCTGGTCGGTACAACCCTGACCCGATTCTACCGAGAACGGAATTTCGAGTGGAACGACAACATCACCCAGGCCGAACTCCACGGAGACTTGGAGCTTGCCGGTTGGCGGCACCAGACATTGATAGGACTGGAGTACGAGAACTACCGCAACAGTCAGAAGTATCCCCAGAGCGCTACTCTGCGCAGCTATGGCTTGGATATCTATAACCCGGTTTACGGCCAGTCCAAACCGGCTCTCACCCGCGCCAACGATTTCTACGAGCATACCGAGAGCTACGCCCTCAACCTCCAGGACCAGATCGCCTTTACCGACCGCTTGCGCGGTTTGATCGGCGTACGTCTGGAACATATCGAACAGACTTCGCTGAACCGAACCACAAGCGTTAATAGCAGCCAGGAAAAGGACGTCGCCACCCCGCGCATCGGCCTGCTCTATCAACTGACGCCGCAGGTCGGCGTGTTCGCCAATGCATCCACCTCGTTCAAGCCCAACACCATTGGTACTAAGGGACAGGTATACAAGCCTGAAAAAGGTCTGGGGTATGAAAGCGGACTGAAACTTGATCTCTTTGACAGCCGCATTGGCGCGACTATCGCCCTGTTCCAAATCGACAAAGAAAACGTCATCACCACCGACGCCCTTGGAGACAGTGTTGCGGCAGGCAAAGCCCGCAGCAAGGGCCTGGATCTGCAGTTCAGTGGCCAAGTCACCGATGCCCTGCGCGTCATTGGTGCTTATGCCTACATTGACGCAGAGGTCACCAAAGGCGACGCGGCCATCCCCAAAGGCAGTGATCTGCTCGGTATCGCCCGAAACAGCGGCAGCCTGATGGCCGTCCACGAGTTCCAAAACGGGGCTCTTCGGGGCTCAGACGTCGGCGCTGCCGTGAGCTACGTCGGCGAGCGCTCGGGCCAGGCTGGCAGCACTTTCACCCTCCCCTCATACAGCACCCTCGACCTTCTCGCCCATTACAAAGCCAGCGAAGAAGTCACTGTCGGGCTGAACCTCAACAACCTGTTCAACCGCAAGTACTACGAACGCGCCTATAACAGCGTCTGGGTCATGCCAGGCGAACCACGCAACCTAAGCGTCAGCCTGACGCTCAACCTCTGATCGAAAGGAATCACCATGCAATCTTCACTAAAAATCGCCGCCGTACTGGCGTTCGTCGCGTCCACACAGGCTAACGCCCACGGCCTGTGGACCGAGGAACGCCGTGGCAATATCGAGGTGGTGTACGGCCATGGCGCCGAAGACGATGCTTTCAAAGCCGAGAAGATAAAAGGCGGATGGGCCTATGATGTGACCGGCAAAATGATCCCCGTGACCGTCCAGCGCCTGGCAGACCACGCCCGCCTGCAGCCGCTTAGGCCACCAGCGGTCATGGCTGTGGAGCTGGATAACGGCCCCTGGTCGCAGACTCCGGACAAGCGATGGATCAATCAAAACCGTACTCAGGTGAAAGACGCCATCGCCTCGACCCATAGTTTCAAATACAGTCTGGCGATCTATCAGGAAGGCGCGCACCTACCAAGGCTAGGCATGCTGCGTTTGGCGATTATCCCTCAAAGCGATCCTGTGAAGATCGGCGTTGGCAAGGAACTGGAAGTGCAGGTGTTGGTTGACGGCAAGCCAACTGCCGATATCGAACTTGTCGGCGACTACCGCAGTGCACCCTCTGAAATCAGTGGCAAGACTGACAAGGAAGGACGTGCACGCATAAAGGTGCGCAACGAAGGCCTGAACATCATCGCCGCGCAATTCACACTCCCGCTGCCCAAAGGCGCGCCGGTAGACAAGCAGAGTTTGTTCAGCTCGCTGACTTTCCTTGGGGAGCCACACCACGAATAAACTTCTGTACTGCATCTACAATTGAGATCGAAAATCCGATATGGGCCGATTGCTGCTCGTCACGACAAGCAGCAATCGGCCAAAAGCGACCCATCGCATAACGCAGAGAACGAACTCAACCGCGCACCAGGTAGGCCCCTGAGGGAACCCGATATCGCAGCTTCTTGCATTTGCCAGGTGCAGGCTGATGCCCCGGCGGACGATCAGGAAACCAAATTCGGCATTTGCCCGGAGGCGGCATATGGCCACGGGGAATCTCAACCTCAGCGTACGCCAGCTCAGGCTCGACATTAGCCATTTGCAATTGTCCTTCGGCCCCGGCTCTGCCCGCCGTCGGTACATCCGAAACCCGATCTGCCTTTGCGCTAGCGAAGTGGTCAGCGTCACGTCCAGTGTCCGGAGTGGATTGCTCAACAACCGCCATTTCCGCTTCGCGGCGCCTTTGGGTCTCCTCTTCCAGCCCCTTCTGTACTGCGGCCAGGTTCTCGTTGGCATTGGACGGGGAACCCGAAGATTGGGCCTGCTGTGCCGCCTGGATCAATTGGAAGTTGCGGTTACGCAACTCGACGTTGCGACCAACCCGCATGTTCGAGCGCGCCGCCAAGGTTTCAGCCTGCTGGTACTGCCCTTGCTGAAGACGCAATACACCGAGGTAATGCAGCGTCGCGGGATTGTTCGGCTGGATATGCAGGGCACGCTCCAGCGTAGCGGCGGCCTGATCCAGTTGGCCATTTTCATACTGTCGCGAGGCTGTTTCGATCAGGGTGGTCGATGCACTGTTGCTTTGCGCGGGCGCTCTCCGCTCGGCAGCGACAGAACAAAACGACGCAACAGCGCAGAACACAAAGATGAGGCCCGGCAGAAAACTCTTGGTTGGCATCAGGGGGCGGACTCGACTGAACTCGGACGGCACTGCCGTAAAGCAGCGCCACAGCGCTGCCCGGCATTTCCAATACAGGGCCGCTATTGACCTGGCCAACACCCTGAAGTTCCGGCTGTAACGTCCGCCGCAACCCGTATCATTTTTTACCCCCCCAACAACTAATCACGACCTATTGCTGCACTTCACGCAGAGCAGAAAATGGTCAGAAGCGGGCATCGAGAAAGCAGACTTCAAAACTGGTCGAACACTGAGACTGTTGTGGATTTAAGCAACGGCCCCCTCGAACTTTTCCCTATTTATCGGTCTATGTGGATAGGCACATCCGTTCGGTAAGCACGCCCTTCGCAGGCTTGCGCCGCCAGATGGCCACAAGCCTAATAGTCAATCAGAGGTTGTCTTCGCTCATGAAACTCCATGTTCCACGGATGGTGTTCTTCGGCCTGTTCGCGTTCGCGGTAGTGGGCTCGGCATCAGCCACACAGATGAAAACCTCAACCCCTGCTTCCGCAACTGAAGTCCCAGCCGTTCAGACTCCTGCCCAAGCCGCCGGCAACCCTTGGCCGACCTTGGCCAGTATGGCCGGCACGCAGCAAGGGCCGTTGCTTGCCCATGACGACCGATACTGGCATGACGACCGTTGGCACGATCGTAGAGACGATTGGCGCCGAGACGACTGGCGCAGAGATCAGTGGCGTAGAGAGCAAGCTCGCCGAGAAGCTGAGCGCCATCGTGATTGGGAGCGCCACCAGAATCGGGCCATGCGGCACCGTTACGAGAACGATCACCGTTACTATCGTCGCTAGCGCGAAGCCCCGGAACAATCCGTCTGCAACACGGGCAATACTGCGCCAACCTGCAAACCACGACTCAAACCGGTCCGAAATACAAAACGCCCGATGCGATGCATCGGGCGTTGGGATGAAACAGGTGTAAACCCTCAGAACTAGACAATGCCAACCATAAAAAACGCGCAAAAAAAAGCGCCACTCAATGAGTGGCGCTTTTTCGTATTTGGAGCGGGAAACGAGACTCGAACTCGCGACCCCGACCTTGGCAAGGTCGTGCTCTACCAACTGAGCTATTCCCGCGTCTTGGTGAGGCGCATTCTATAGAATCCAGATGCCCCGTCAACCCCTTGATTCAAAAAAGTTTATTTCTTTTCCACGTCGGTCTTCAGATGCGGCCAGGCAGCCCGCAAATATTGAACCATGGACCACAGCGTCAGGCCCGCCGAGATCATCAGCAAGGCATAACCCACCAGAACCCAGAACGTGAAGTCCGACGGATTGGCCAGCAGGATCACCAGCGCCAGCATTTGCGCAGCGGTTTTCCATTTGCCCAGGTTCGACACGGCAACGTGAGCACGAGCACCGAGCTCGGCCATCCACTCCCGCAGCGCCGAGACGACAATTTCGCGACCGATGATCACTGCTGCCGGCAGCGTGAGCCACAGGTTACCGTGTTCCTGCACCAGCAACACCAGCGCCACGGCGACCATCAGTTTGTCGGCCACCGGATCGAGAAAAGCCCCGAACGGCGTGCTTTGCTCCAGTCGGCGAGCCAGATAACCATCCAGCCAGTCCGTGGCGGCGGCAAACGCAAAGACCGAAGCAGACGCCAGGTAGCTCCATTGGTAAGGCAGGTAGAACAGCAAAATGAAGATCGGGATAAGCAGGACGCGTAGAACGGTAATCAGATTAGGGATATTCATCGGCACAACTGGCTACGAGGTGAGGTGGCATTCTACTCGCTGTGCAGATTTGCATAAATCAACTCTGCGAGCTTTTTACTGATCCCGGGTGCTTTGGCGATCTCTTCGATGCTGGCACGAGACAGCTCCTGCAATCCACCAAAATGTTTCAACAAATCGCGCCGGCGTGTCGGTCCAACGCCTGCAACGCCTTCCAGTGTAGACGTGCGGCGCGTTTTACCACGACGGGCGCGGTGCCCGGTAATCGCAAAACGGTGAGCTTCGTCACGGATCTGCTGGATCAAATGCAATGCCGGGGAATCTCCACGCAAGGTGAATTCGTGGGCGGCGTCGTTGAGGTACAAGGTTTCGAAACCGGCCTTGCGTGTCGCGCCCTTGGCCACGCCCAGCAGAATCAGGTCGGGCACCGCCAGCTCATTGAGCACATCACGCGCCATGGACAACTGCCCCTTGCCGCCATCGACCAACAGGATGTCCGGCAGCTTGCCCTCCCCGTCCTTCAGTTTGCTGAAGCGTCGGGTCAGGGCCTGGTGCATCGCGGCATAGTCATCGCCCGGTGTGACGCCTTCGATATTGTAGCGACGGTAGTCGGACTTGATCGGGCCTTCGGGACCGAATACCACACAGGACGCCACGGTCGCTTCGCCGCTGGAGTGACTGATGTCGTAACACTCCAGGCGCTGCGGCGGCTCATCCAGTTTCAGCACGTCGGCCAGGGCATCGAAACGCGCGGCGACGTGTTGGCGGTTGGCCAGACGCGCGCCCAGCGCCTGCTCGGCATTGGTCACGGCCAATTGCTGCCAGCGCGCCCGCGTCCCGCGAACCCTGTGGCTGATGGTCAGTTCGCGACCACGCAACTCTTCAATGGCTGCAATCAGCGTCGGAAAATCTTCGTGTACCACGTTGACGATCAATTCGCTCGGCAAGTCGCGCTCAGGGCTGCTGATGAAATACTGACCGAGAAACGCGGCCATGACCTCGGACACGTCTTCTTCAATACCCACCTGCGGGAAAAAGTTCTTGCTCCCCAGCACCCGGCCACCGCGCACGCTGATCAGATGAACACAGGCACCGCCCGGGTTGACGAACGCGGCGATCACGTCGACATCTCCGGTCCCGCCTTCCATGCTCTGCTGATCCTGAACCCGGCGCAGCAAGGAGATCTGGTCACGCAATTCGGCGGCTCGCTCGAACTCGAGGTTGATCGCCGCCTCTTCCATGCCGGCCGATAACTCGTCGGTCAGCGCGTTGCTGCGCCCCTCCAGGAACATCACCGAGTGCCGTACGTCTTCGGCGTACACCTCGGGCTCCACCAGGCCGACACAAGGCGCCTTGCAGCGTTTGATCTGATATTGCAGGCACGGCCGCGTGCGGTTCTTGTAATAGCTGTCTTCGCACTGGCGCACGAAAAAGGTCTTTTGCAGCAGGCTCAGGCTTTCGCGAATCGCACCGGCACTGGGATAGGGACCGAAATACTTGCCTTTGGCCTTCTTCGCACCACGATGAATGCTCAGGCGCGGGAACTGGCCATCGGAGAGAAACACGTACGGGTAGGATTTGTCGTCGCGCAACAGAATGTTGTAGGGCGGCCGCCATTCCTTGATCAGCGTCTGCTCAAGCAGCAAGGCTTCGGTTTCGTTGGCGGTGATCGTCGTTTCGACTTGGGCAATCCGCGCCACCAGCGCAGCGGTTTTCGGCGCGAGCCCGGACTTGCGGAAGTAACTCGACAGGCGATTCTTGAGGTTCTTGGCCTTGCCGACGTAGAGCAGACGCGCTTCGCTGTCAAACATGCGATAGACGCCGGGGCGTCCACTGACCGTCGACAGGAAAGCACTTGGATCAAAGGTGTCAGTCATTTTCAGAGGCTGGCATCAACCATGCCGTGACGAACCGCCAACAGCGTCAACTCGACATCGCTGCTGATCGAAAGCTTTTCGAAAATTCGGTAACGGTAGGTGTTCACGGTTTTGGGCGACAGGCACAACTTGTCGGAAATGATCTGCACCTTCTGGCAGCCGACAATCATCAGTGCGATCTGGATTTCCCGTTCCGACAGTGCGTCGAACGGCGAATCGTTGGTCGGCTGAAAAGATTTGATCGCCAGTTGCTGGGCAATTTGCGGGCTGATGTAGCGCTGGCCGGCAAACACCAGGCGGATGGCCTGGACCATTTCCGGCAACCCGGCGCCTTTGGTCAGGTAACCGGCGGCTCCGGCCTGCAACAACCGTGTAGGAAACGGATCTTCCTCACACACGGTGACCGCAACGACCTTGATATCCGGATGACTGCGCAACAATTTGCGGGTGGCCTCAAGACCGCCGATACCGGGCATCTTGACGTCCATCAGCACCACATCGGGTTTCAACTCACGCGCCTTGAGCAGGGATTCTTCACCTGACTCGGCCTGGCCGACCACTTGCAGGCCATCGATGTCAGCCAGCATTCGTGTAATGCCTGTACGAACGAGATCATGGTCATCGACTACTAGCACCCTAATCAAGCAGACACCTCGCGATATGGTCTTATTGAGTTGTCGACACCTTAGCAAAAAGCGACTGGCAGACCTAGCGGCAAGCGTCATATAAAAAGTTTCAATACATCTTGAAAGGCTTGTGCGATGCGTGTTTCAGCGATCCGCGACCTCGACATCGCGCTGCATTCTCAGGAAACACTCGTCTGCGCCGACCACCTGCAGGCCCTTTCTTTCATATAAGGCTTTTGCCGGATTATTTACAAACACCGTCAACCGCAGGGCCGGGCGGCGTTCCTTGCGCGCCATCGACAATACCTGATCGATCGCCCAGGAACCGGCACCCTGCCCCTGGAACGTGTCGAGCACATGCAACTCACGGATGTACAAGGCCCTTGCGTCCCGGCTGAGGCTCACATACCCCAGTACCACCTCATCGCGCACGATCAGCCAGTTTTCCCGCCCCGCCCACGCAACATCGAAGGCCTCGTCCTGCCACAGCAGATCGTGCTGAATGTAGTAGCGGAGCATGGTTTGACAGGTCAATTCCCGTGCAAAGTCTAGGTCCTGCGATGTCGCCGGACGTAATTCGAACCCCATCAGACCTCCGCGACGGCAACGACGCGCCCCATCCAGCCATCAGCTGTGCGGCGAGCAACGACCAGCAGACTGCCAGTACCGGGTGCAGCGGTAATCAGCGAACCGTCCGACGCCCAGATCGCGCTGCGTCCTGCCGACTCCCAGCCCCCCGTCGCACCGCCGTGGTTGGCCATCAGCACCGCCATCGAATGCGTGACGGCATAGCCCTGCAGCAACGCGGTGTCCGGGGCGTAGCCTTTTTCAGTGATCAGCACGCCTGCTGCATACAGATCGGCGCCCTGTTGCGCCGCTGCGGCCGCATGGCTGGCGTGGGAAAAATCGGCGCACACCGCCAGGGCGACCGTGTCACCGCCAATTACCAGGGTAGAACCGCCAAAGCCCGGTGCAAACGCTACTTCCTCGCCGGGATGCAGATGCTGTTTGCTGTAGACCCCCAGCGAGCCATCGGCGCCCAGGACCAGCGCTCCGATCAACACTGGCGAATTCTCCGACAGACGAATAGGCATCCCGACCACAGTCGTTACACCGATTTCCTGCGCGAAATGCCTTAACGGTTGCAGTAGCGCATCCTCCGGTGCAATCGCCAGCTCAACCGCCAGCCCACCCTCGTACCCGGTCAGCGACAGTTCCGGAAACACCAGCAACTGCACGCCCTGCTCCGCCGCCGCCTGCATGAAGCGTTGATGCCCGGCGATATTGGCGGCCAGGTCTCCCGCGATAGAGATCGATTGAGCGGCGGCGATGGTCAGCGGCGTCATGGTTCGTCCTTGTAACGTTGTGTTTTTGTTTAAGCGATGAGTGTGTCACAACCTTCGACGCACTCAAGCGATAGAAAACGCCGTCGGTGATCGATAGCAATTTCTGATTGAATCCGCGTACCGGCCTCTAGTAAGCTCGGCGCATCCATCGGAGACAGACCATGTTGAACGCCCTCTCACAGCTTCGTACCGCCAGCGCCCTGCGCTCGGTTGCGGCTGCCCGGGTGAACGTCGTTTGCGCTCCGGTCAGCTTTTATTTTGGGTATTGGTTTAGCCACTGGCGCGCCTGATACCCACACGGCGCCCACTTTAAACGGGTCGCCACCAGAGAATTCTCAACCCCCGGTCGGCCTCCCGACCGGGGGTTTTGTTTTTTCAGCCCTACGTATTTTTAGCAACACACCAGACAACCTGAGGATTCACGACATGAACTACGCCACTTATTACCGTTACGACAGTTTTACCGCCTGGCGATTTAGCAGCCTCCGCTCGGGACAGCCTGCCGCCTCCGATCGGTCACCCACAGGTGGCAAGCACACACACGCAGCCAATCCGGCCAATTGTCGAACACCCCAGTAGGGCCGAGCGCGCGGGAACGAACCCGCCACTCGCCCAGGAAGCCTGAATATGAACTCGTCCGTCTCTGCTCTGCCGCTGTCCACCCTGAGCCCTGCCAATGAAGCACTGACCCTGCGTCTGCCAAGCTCATTGCAACTCAAACAGCAATTGCCCCTCAGCAACGCCCTGACCCGCCAGGTCGCGGCCCACCGCGACGCAGTCCGCGCGATCCTCAACGGTGAAGACTCCCGTTTGCTGGTCATCGTCGGCCCTTGCTCGATTCACGATCCCCAGTCCGCCCTCGAATACGCGAGCAACCTCGCCCGCCTCGCCGCCGAAGTCAGCGATGAAATGCTGCTGGTGATGCGCGCCTACGTTGAAAAACCCCGAACCACGGTCGGCTGGAAAGGCCTGGCCTACGATCCGCACCTGGACGGCAGCGATGACATGGCCGGCGGCCTGACCCTGTCCCGCGAGCTGATGCGCGAAATGCTCCGACTGGGTTTGCCCATCGCCACCGAATTGCTGCAACCGATGGCTGCCGGTTACTTCGACGACCTGCTCAGTTGGGTGGCCATTGGCGCCCGCACCACCGAGTCGCAGATCCACCGGGAAATGGCCAGTGGCCTGAACATGCCGGTCGGTTTCAAGAACGGCACCGATGGCGGCGTCGGCGTTGCCAGCGACGCCATGCGCTCGGCCGCCCATCCGCATCGGCACTTCGGTGTCGACAGTCAGGGGCATCCGGCGATCATTCAGACCCCGGGCAATGCAGACACTCACCTGGTATTGCGCGGTGGCCATCGCGGCCCGAACTACGATCGCGACAGCGTCGCCAAAGTGAACAGCGATTTGACCAAGCTGAAGATCCCGGCACGGATCATGGTCGACTGCAGCCACGCCAACAGCGGCAAAGACCCGCTGCGTCAACCGGCGGTGTTCAACGATGTGCTTGATCAGCGCCTGCAAGGTGATCGCTCGCTGATCGGGATGATGATCGAGAGCCATCTGTTCGAGGGTTGCCAGCCGTTGAATCCGTCGCTTCAGTACGGCGTATCGGTGACAGATGGGTGCCTGGGATGGGACGGGACGGAGGCGTTGTTGCGTTCGGCGGCGGAACGGTTGCGAGCGACACGCGGTTGACAGGCAAATAGCATTCCGGAGGTAGGTCATTGCAGAACTCTGCGCTACCTCCGGTTAAAGGACGTCCGGACATTCCGAAAAAAGCCTCCTGCGGATTCGAAAATTCGTACCTTACCTATTCCGTTTTCCCCCATGTACAGCGGCTTTTTCAGACATCGCGCGAACACCCGAGTGCTTTAGAGTGAGGCCCGAGCACATCCTCGAACTCCCGCGAAAAGGTACGAACATGCAACGGAATGCAAGCACTCTCTATCCCATCCTGCTGGTTCACGGCTTGTTCGGTTTCGACCGGATCGGCCCGTTTGAACTCTTCCAGGACATCAGGCAAGCACTGCGCAGCGACGGCGCCAGGGTGTTCATACCTCACCTGTCGGCTACCCATACCAACGAAGCACGCGGCAAACAGCTTCTGGCACAGATCGAACGAGTGCTGGAAGGTACCGGTGCAGAGAAGGTCAACCTGATCGGACACAGCCAGGGCGCACTGGCCGCACGTTATGCCGCAGCGATAGCGCCGCAATTCGTAGCGTCGGTGACGTCGGTCAGCGGACCGAATCACGGCTCGGAACTGGCGGATTTCCTGCGAAAGGCACTGACGCCCGGTCGCCTCCCGGAACGGGCCGCCGAAGCGGTCGTCACCTTGTTCGCCGATTTCCTGTCTTTGCTGAGTGGCAACCCGCACCTGCCGCAGAACGCTATCGCCGCGTTGAATGCGCTGACCACTGAAGGTGTCTACGCATTTAATGAGAAATACCCTCAGGGCCTGCCAAAAACCTGGGGTGGCAAGGGTCGCGAGCTGGTCAACGGGGTTCGCTACTATTCCTGGAGCGGCACGTTGCAGGGGACCGTTATCGATGAAGGGCTCAATGCACTTGATCCGCTGAACGGGTTCTCACTGGCCTTTTCTCGGTATTTCACTACCGAAGCCGATCAGAACGACGGCATGGTCGGACGCTTCAGCTCCCATTTGGGCAAAGTGATCCGTTCCGACTACCCGCTCGATCATCTGGACAGCATCAACCAGACAGCCGGTCGCGTCCGCACTGGCGTCGACCCGATTGATTTGTATGTGCAACACGCTGAACGCCTGCGAAAGGCTGGCCTGTGAGCATTCGAAGGAACTTTGAGAAGAAAAGGACCACTGAATCCGGTAGGCTCCGCATTTTATTGAACATTGAAAGGAGTATTTCCCATGGCTAAAGCCACTGCCCGTCACATCCTGGTTGCCAGCGAAGACAAGTGCAACGAACTCAAAGCCCAAATCGAAGCGGGTGCCGATTTCGCCGAAGTTGCCAAAGCCAACTCCACCTGCCCGTCCAGCCGTCAGGGCGGCGACCTGGGTTCGTTCGGTCCAGGCCAGATGGTCAAGGAATTCGACACCGTGGTCTTCAGCGCACCGATCAACGTGGTGCAAGGTCCGGTCAAGACTCAGTTTGGTTACCACTTGCTGGAAGTGACCAGCCGTCAGGACTGATCCAATCGCTTGGCTTTTCCGCACAACGGCCCGCCTTTTTGGTGGGCCGTCGTGTTTCGGATGCGTGATACGGCTGGCGAGGGACGCGCCGCTAGCGTACAAATTGCGGTTATCGACCACCCGGCTCTAAGGCTGACAATGCGACTGGCTTTCCCTACTTTGCTGTTCACTGCCGTGGCCCTGCTGTTGGGCGCCGCCGGTGTGAATGCCGCCCCCCAACATGCGCTGACCGTCTACGGTGAACCGGCCAAGTACCCTGCCGGCTTCAGTCATTTTGCCTACACCAATCCGCAAGCCCCCAAGGGCGGGACGATGCGCCGCTCGGCGATCGAAATCGGGCATTTCGATCATGTCCTGCCTTATATAGACAAAGGCATCGGCGTGACGCAGATCGACGGTTTGATCTATTCGCCCCTGGCCCAGCGCTCGCTGGACGAGCCTTACACCGTTTATGGCCTGGTGGCGCAGAAGATGGAGCGCTCGGAAGACGGTTTGTCCCTGCGTTTCTACCTCAACCCCAAGGCCCGCTTCGCCGATGGCAAGCCGATTACCGCTGAAGACGTGCGCTACACCTTCGATCTGCTGATGACCCAGGGCAGCCTGCGCTATCGCACGCAATTCGCCGACGTCAAAGGCGTCGAAGTGGAATCGCCGAGCACCGTTCGTTTCGATTTCAAGAGCAACGAAAACCGCACCCTGCCCCTCGACATCGCGACTTTGCCGGTGTTTCCCGAGCATTGGTGGAAAACCCGTGACTTCGCCAGCGGCGGTGGTTACGAGCCACCGCTGGGCAGCGGCCCGTACAAGGTGAGCAAGGTCGACTCCGGGCGCAGCATCACCTTCGAACGCAACCCCGACTGGTGGGGCAAGGACCTGCCGGTCAGCCGCGGCCTCTACAATTTCGATCATTTCAGCATCGAGTACTTCGGCGACACCGACGTGGCGCGCCAGGTGTTGCGCGGTGGTGCGTACGACTACAACCGTGAGTTCTCCGCCACCGGCTACTCCATCGGCTACGACGGCCCGGCGCTCAGCGACGGTCGCCTGCAGAAGGCGCATCTGGCGCAAAACGCGCCGCAATCAGCGCAAGGTTTCGTGTTCAATCTGCAAAATCCGTTGTTTCAGGATCGCCGCGTACGTCAGGCCTTGGCGATGCTCTGGGATTTCGAATGGAGCAACCGGCAGATGATGCGCGACCTCTATATTCGCCAGCAAAGTTTCTTTTCCAACACCGACCTTGCCGCCCGCAGCCTTCCCGATGCCGCCGAGCTGGCGATTCTTGAACCCTTGCGCGGACAGATCCCCGACGAAGTGTTCACCAAAGTCTTCGAAGCACCGAAAACCGATGGCAGCGGCGTGATCCGCGACAAACAACTGCAAGCGCTGGACTTGCTCGGGCAGGCCGGGTGGAAACCCGATGGCGATCAACTGGTGAACGCCGAAGGCCAACCGCTGAGCTTTACGTTCCTGGTCAGCCAGAACGGCATGGACCGTTTGCTGCTGCCGTACAAGCGCACGCTGAAGCAGATTGGCATCGACCTGAACATCCGTCGCATCGATTCGTCCCAATACGTCAATCGCCTGATGTCCCGGGATTACGACATGATCGTCACCGGCTATCCGGTCACCACCTCGCCGGGCAACGAACTGAACAACTATTTTGGCTCCGCGGCGGCCAACGATCCGGGCTCCAACAATTACATGGTATTGAAAAACCCGGCGGTCGATACGCTGGTCAGCGGCCTGGTTCGCGCCACCACCCAGGCCGACATGTTGCGCTACGCCCATGCACTCGACCGGGTGCTGCAATGGAACTACTACTGGATTCCCAACTACTATCCGCCGGGCAGTTCGACCGTATGGTGGAACCGCTTCGGGATTCCCAGCGTGCAAGCCGCCAATGACGAAGCCATCGAGAGTTGGTGGGAAGTGAGCACCACGCCGCTGACCAACCAACAGATGACCGCCGAGCTGATCAAGCGCGGCAAACCCGGAGGGCCGCACTGATGTGGGCTTACATTCTGCGGCGTCTGCTGCTGATCATTCCGACGCTGGTGATCATTCTGCTGGTCAACTTCGTCATCGTTCAGGCCGCGCCAGGCGGCCCGGTGGAACAGGCAATCGCGCACCTGCAAGGGATCGGCGGCGCCAGTGTCGGCGGTGGCTCCAGCGAAGTCATGAGCGGCAGTTCTCGGGCCAGTCGCGGCCTCGATCCGCAACTGATCAAGGAAATCGAAAAACAGTACGGCTTCGACAAGCCGGCGCCGGAGCGTCTGTGGCTGATGCTCAAAAGCTATGCGCAACTGGATTTCGGCAAAAGCTTTTTCCGCGGCGCCACCGTCACCGACCTGATCCTGGAAAAAATGCCGGTGACCATTTCTCTCGGGCTCTGGGCCACGCTGATCACCTATCTGGTGTCGATCCCGCTGGGCATCCGCAAAGCCGTGCATCACGGCAGCCACTTCGATATCTGGAGCAGCACCGCGATCATCATCGGCTATGCGATGCCAGCATTCCTGTTCGCGATGTTCCTGATCGTGGTGTTCGCCGGCGGCACGTCGCTGAACTGGTTCCCGGTGCGCGGCCTGGTCTCGGACAACTTTGAATCGCTGTCCACGGTGGGCAAGATCGCCGACTACTTCTGGCACCTGGTGTTGCCGGTGACGGCGCTGGTGATCGGCGGATTTGCCACCCTGACGATCCTGACCAAAAACTCCTTCCTCAACGAAATCACCCGCCAATACGTGGTCACCGCCCGCGCCAAAGGCATGAGCGAACGGCGCGTGCTGTACGGCCACGTGTTCCGCAACGCGATGTTGTTGGTGGTGTCGGGGATTCCCCAGGCGTTCATCAGCGTGTTCTTTGCCGGCTCGCTGCTGATCGAGGTGATCTTTTCCCTCGATGGCCTGGGTCGCATGAGCTACGAGGCGGCGGTGTCCCGGGATTATCCGGTGGTGTTCGGTTCGTTGTTCATCTTCACGCTGTTCGGCCTCCTGATAAAACTGGTCGGCGACCTCTGCTACACCCTGGTCGACCCGCGTATCGACTTCGCCGCGAGGAACGCCTGATGTTCAAGCTTTCGCCGTTGGCGCGTCGCCGTTTCGAACGCTTCAAGAAAAACCGTCGTGGCTGGTGGTCGCTGTGGCTGTTTATCGGTCTGTTCCTGTTGAGCCTGGGCGGCGAGCTGATCGCCAATGACAAACCGCTGGTGGTCCGTTACCAGGACTCGTTGTACTTCCCGGTTTTCAAGCGCTACACCGAGCAGGAGTTCGGCGGACAACTGCCGTTCCAGGCCGACTACCGTAGCGACTATGTGCAGAAGCTGATCAAAAAGGACGGCGGCTGGTTGTTGTTTCCGCCGATCCCGTTCAGCGACGACACGCCTAACTACGACCTGAACAAACCGGCGCCGAGCCCGCCCTCGAACGTCAATTGGCTAGGCACCGACGACCAGGCGCGTGACGTGTTGGCCCGGGTGATTTTCGGTGCGCGGGTGTCGATCCTGTTTGCGTTGATGCTGACATTCGTCAGTGCGCTGATCGGCATCGCCGCCGGCGCGTTGCAAGGTTATTACGGCGGCTGGGTCGACCTGATCGGTCAGCGTTTGCTGGAAGTCTGGTCGGGGTTGCCGGTGCTGTATCTGCTGATCATCCTGTCGGGGTTCGTCGAGCCGAATTTCTGGTGGCTGCTGGGGATCATGGCGCTGTTTTCCTGGCTGGCCCTGGTGGACGTGGTGCGCGCCGAGTTCCTGCGCGGACGCAACCTGGAATACGTCAAAGCCGCCCGCGCACTGGGCCTGACCGACCGCAAAGTCATCGTGCGGCACATTTTGCCCAACGCGATGAACGCAACGCTGAGTTACCTGCCGTTCATTCTGACCGGGGCGATTTCGACGCTCACCGCGCTGGATTTCCTCGGTTTCGGCATGCCTGCTGGCAGCGCTTCACTGGGTGAACTGATCGGTCAGGGCAAACAGAACCTGCAAGCGCCGTGGCTGGGGCTGACGGCGTTTTTCACCCTGGCATTGATTCTTTCTTTACTGGTGTTTATCGGCGAGGCGTTGCGAGATGCCTTTGATCCTCGGTCTTGAATAAGCGGATGTTGATATGAGTAACCTGATCGAAATCCGCAACCTCAACGTGGCCTTCAGCGGCCAGACCGTGGTGCGCAATCTGAGCCTGGACATCCGCCCCGGTGAATGCCTGGCGCTGGTCGGTGAGTCGGGATCCGGCAAATCGGTGACTGCGCACTCGATCCTGCAATTGCTGCCCGAGACCGGCACCGAATCCACCGGCAGCATCCGCTATCGCAACAAGGAACTGCTCGGCGCCTCCTCCAAAGTGCTGCGGGAATTGCGCGGCAACCGCATCGCGATGATTTTCCAGGAGCCGATGACCTCGCTCAACCCGCTGCACAGTATCGAAAAGCAGATCGGCGAAACCTTGCTGTTGCACAAAGGCTTGACCGGCAAACCCGCGCAGGCACGGATTCTTGAATTGCTGCACCTGGTGGGCATCCAGAAACCCAAGGAACGGCTCAAGGCGTACCCGCATCAACTGTCCGGCGGTCAGCGGCAACGGGTGATGATCGCCATGGCCCTGGCTTGCGAGCCAGAGTTGCTGATCGCCGACGAACCCACCACGGCGCTGGACGTGACAGTGCAGCGCAAGATCCTGCTGCTGCTCAAATCTCTGCAACAGCGACTCGGCATGTCGCTGCTGCTGATCAGCCATGACCTCAACCTGGTGCGCAGCATCGCCCAGCGCGTGTGCGTGATGAAGGCCGGGGAAATCGTCGAACAGGCACCCTGCGAGACGCTGTTCACCGAGCCAAAGCATCCGTACAGCTGCGTGTTGCTGAACGCCGAACCGGAAGGTGAAGCCCTGGCACGGGACGCGCGCGAGAACGTATTGGAAGTGGAAAACCTTTCCGTGCGCTTCGCTCTCAGTGGTGGGCTGTTCCAGCGTAAAACGTATTTGCACGCGGTGGATGGCATCAGCCTGAATGTTCAGCGTGGCAAGACGCTGGGCATTGTCGGTGAATCCGGTTCCGGCAAGTCCACGCTGGGCCAGGCGATCCTGCGACTGCTCGACTCCGAAGGCAGCATTCGCTTTCAGGGTGAGGCGCTGGATGGTCTGACGCAAAAGCAGCTGCGGCCGTGGCGCAAAAAAATGCAGGTGGTGTTCCAGGATCCATTCGGCAGCCTCAGCCCACGGATGTCCGTGGCGCAGATCATCAGCGAAGGCCTTGAGGTTCACAGTCAATTGACGGCGGATGAGTGCAAGGCCGAGGTGATTCGGGCGCTGCAGGAAGTCGGCCTCGACCCGCAAAGTCGCCATCGCTACCCTCATGAGTTTTCCGGCGGCCAGCGCCAGCGCATCGCCATTGCCCGGGCCCTGGTGCTGAAACCGGCGCTGATCCTGCTCGACGAACCGACCTCGGCGCTGGACCGCACGGTGCAAAAACAGGTGGTTGCCCTGCTTCGCCAGCTTCAGGAAAAACATGGGTTGACGTACCTGTTCATCAGCCATGACCTGGCGGTAGTCCGCGCCCTCGCCCATGACATGATTGTGATCAAGGACGGCAAGGTAGTGGAAAGCGGCGCCAGCCACGACGTGTTCGATTCACCACAGCATCCGTACACCAAAGAGCTGTTGGCGGCGGCGCATCCGCGGTAGGCATAATCCGTGCAATACCTTTGGACCGAGTTGTGGCCTTCGCGAGCAAGCCCGCTCTCACATTTGACCGAGTTGTCTGGTCGAACGCGATCGAATGTGGGAGCGAGCTTGCTCGCGAAGGGGCCGGCACAGGCAATAAATAATCAGGATCAGCCCACATGAACACCACCGAAAGCCTGAAGGACTACCAGCGCGTTCGCCTGTTGGCGATCCGTTCGCTGTTCGAGATCATCGAGCAGTCGAGTGAAGGCACGGTGATCGTCGATCGCGACGCCAACATCGTCTGGATGAACGAACGCTACGCCAGGCGCTTCGGCCTGGCGTCGGCGGAAGTGGCCATCGGCAAGGCCTGCGAAAGCGTGATCCCCGGCAGCCTGCTGCGTGAGGTGGTGCGCACTGGCCGGCCGATTCTGCTCGACATGCAAGACACCCCCAAGGAACCGCTGGTGGTCATGCGCCTGCCGATTCACGACGATGCCGGCGTGGTGATCGGTGCGATCGGTTTCGCGCTGTTCGATGAGTTGCGCAGCCTGTCGCCGATGCTCAAGCGCTACATGAGCATGCAGGAAGAACTGGCCTCCACCCGCTCGCTGCTGCGGGCACGACAGACCAAGTACAACTTTGCCCATTTCATTGGCACCAGCGCGGCCAGCCTCGAAGTCAAACGCCGCGCCCGGCGCAGTGCCAGCGCCGATTCGCCGGTGTTGCTGCTCGGCGAAACCGGCACCGGCAAAGAGCTGTTGGCGCAGGCTATTCACGGGGCTTCACCGCGTGCCCATAAAGCCTTTGTCAGTATCAACAGCGCAGCGATTCCCGAGTCTCTGCTGGAAGCCGAATTCTTCGGCACCGCCCCCGGCGCATTCACCGGTGCCGACCGCAAGGGCCGTGCCGGCAAGTTGCAGATTGCCCAGGGCGGCACGCTGTTCCTCGACGAGATCGGCGACATGCCGCTGCCCCTGCAAAGCAAACTGCTGCGGGTGTTGCAGGAAAAGGAATTTGAACCGGTGGGTTCCAATGAAGTGATCCAGAGCGATGTACGGGTGATCGCAGCCACCTCGACCGACCTTGAAGCGGCGATCAAACGCGGCGAGTTTCGTGCCGATCTGTATTACCGCCTCAACGTGTTGCCAATCCAGGTGCCGCCGCTGCGGGATCGTCTCGATGATTTGCCGGCCCTGAGTGAAGCGATTCTCGAGGAGCTGCGCAGTCAGCATGAACTGAACCGCGAAGCGCTGGAGCTGTTGGCGCAACACGCCTGGCCGGGGAACATTCGCGAACTGCGCAACGTGCTGGAACGGGCGGCATTGCTCAGTGACGACCTGATGCTGAATGCGCAGGATATCCGCGCGGCGATTGGTACGTTTACGCCGGTGGAACGCGCGGCGCCGTTAAAGATTGAGTCGGTTGAGCACGAGACGTTTAGTGAGGCACGTGAACGGTTTGACCGGCAATTGATTGAATCTGCCCTCGCGCAATGTGGGGGGAAGGTGATTGAAGCGGCGGCACGCCTGGGGCTTGGACGGTCGACGCTTTACAAGAAGATGGTGGCGCTGGGGATTGCCGAGTCTCCATAAAGAGACACGAATCTCTATTGGTAGATATGTTTGGGAGCGCTGCGCGCTCATCGCCAGCCAGCCGGCTCCTACAGGAGATCGCATTCACAACACACACCCTTGTAGGAGCCGGCTTGCTGGCGATAAGGCCCTCAACATCACAAAAAATCTCAAAATAGAGACAAACACGTTCACCCGCCGCTAAAAAACCCATAAATATCCTTATATTTCAACATGTTGCACCTATGGCACGAAACTCGCTATAGCCCTCCTCCACACAGCTTCACCCCACAAAAATAACAATCCAGGAGACACACCATGAGTGTGATCATTGCCTTGGCAGCCCTCGCGCTGCTGATGCTCGCAGCCTACCGTGGCTACAGCGTTATCCTCTTTGCTCCGATTGCCGCCCTCGGCGCCGTTCTGCTCACCGACCCTTCCGCCGTCGCCCCCGCTTTCACCGGGGTGTTCATGGAAAAAATGGTCGGCTTCATCAAACTGTATTTCCCGGTGTTCCTGCTCGGCGCGGTGTTCGGCAAGCTGATCGAGTTGTCGGGTTTCTCGCGTTCCATTGTCGCGGCGGCGATTCGTCTGCTCGGCACCCGTCAGGCGATGCTGGTGATCGTGCTGGTCTGCGCCCTGCTGACGTACGGCGGCGTGTCGCTGTTTGTGGTGGTGTTTGCGGTCTACCCGTTCGCTGCCGAAATGTTCCGCCAGAGCAATATCCCTAAACGCCTGATCCCGGCGACCATCGCCCTCGGCGCGTTCTCGTTCACCATGGACGCCCTGCCCGGCACCCCGCAGATCCAGAACATCATCCCCAGCACCTTCTTCAACACCACCGCCTGGGCGGCGCCGTGGCTGGGTTTGATCGGCTCGATCTTCGTGGTCTGCGCCGGCATGCTGTTTCTGCAGCGCCAGCGCAACAAGGCTCAGGCCACCGGTGAAGGCTATGGCTCCGACCTGCGCAACGAGCCGGAAACCGCAGCCGATATCAAGCTGCCAAATCCATGGATCGCGCTGTCGCCACTGCTGGCGGTGGGCATCATGAACCTGCTCTTCACCCAGTGGATTCCCCAGTGGTACGGCAAGACCCACAGCCTCGCACTGCCGGGCATGGCCGCGCCGGTGACCACTGAAATCGCCAAGCTCACGGCGATCTGGGCGGTTCAGGCTGCGTTGCTGGTCGGCATCATCATGGTGCTGGTGTTCGGCTTCAAGGCGATTCGCGGCAAGTTGGCCGAAGGCAGTCGTACCGCGGTCGGCGGTTCGTTGCTGGCGGCGATGAACACCGCCTCGGAATACGGCTTCGGTGCGGTAATCGCTTCCTTGCCGGGCTTCCTGGTACTGGCCGACTGGCTCAAGAGCATTCCAAACCCGCTGGTCAACGAAGCGGTGACCGTCACCCTGCTGGCCGGCATTACCGGTTCGGCGTCCGGCGGCATGAGCATTGCGCTGGCGGCCATGGCCAATGACTTCATCGCCGCGGCCCATGCCGCCAACATTCCACTGGAAGTGATGCACCGGGTCGCGGCGATGGCGAGCGGCGGCATGGACACCCTGCCGCACAACGGCGCGGTGATCACCTTGCTGGCCGTCACCGGCCTGACCCACCGCGAAGCCTACAAAGACATTTTCTGTATTACGCTGATCAAGACCCTGGCGGTCTTTGTGGTGATCGGTACTTTCTACGCCACTGGCATTGTGTGAGGTATTCATGACGACTCTTTCGGGCAAGACTGCACTGGTCACCGGTTCAACCAGCGGCATCGGCCTGGGCATCGCCCTCAGCCTGGCCAAGGCCGGCGCCAACCTGATCCTCAACGGTTTCGGCGATGCCTCCAAGGTGATTGCCGAGGTCGAACAGTTCGGTGGCAAGGTCGGCCATCACCCCGCCGATGTCAGCGACCCGGCGCAGATTGCCGACATGATCGCCTACGCCGAGCGCGAGTTCGGCGGCGTGGACATACTGGTCAACAATGCCGGCATCCAGCATGTGGCTCCAGTGGAAGACTTTCCCGTGGAGCGCTGGGACTCGATCATTGCGATCAACCTGTCCTCGGTGTTTCACAGCACCCGTTTGACCCTGCCGGGCATGCGCCACAAAGGCTGGGGACGGGTCATCAACATCGCCTCGGTGCACGGTCAGGTCGGGTCGGTGGGCAAGGCGGCTTACGTCGCGGCCAAGCACGGGGTGATCGGTTTGACCAAGGTGGTCGGCCTGGAAACTGCCACGACCAATGTCACCTGCAACGCAATCTGTCCGGGCTGGGTGTTGACGCCGCTGGTGCAGAAGCAGATTGATGACCGCATCGCGACCGGGATTGATCCGCAGCAGGCGCAGCATGATTTGCTGGCCGAGAAACAGCCTTCGCTGGAGTTCGTCACGCCGCCGCAATTGGGTGAGCTGGTGTTGTTCCTGTGCAGCGAGGCCGGCAGCCAGGTGCGGGGCGCGGCATGGAATATTGATGGTGGGTGGTTGGCGCAGTGATCCGCTGCTAACACCTGTGGTGAGGGGGCAAGCCCCCTCACCACAAAAAGCCGGCTGAATGCATTAATAAAAAGAGGCAAATCATGTCCGACATCCTCTGGCAACCCGACGCCAAGCGCATCGCCAAGACTCGCATGGAGGCCTTTCGGCGTTTCATCAATCAGCGACATCACCTCGACGTCACCGATTACGCCGATCTGCATCAATGGTCGATCGATCAGCGGGTCGACTTCTGGCAAGCCATCGTCGATTTCTTTGATATCCGCTTCCACGATCAACCCGACGCGGTGCTGATCGAAGGCGACCAGATGCCCAGCGCCCAATGGTTCCCTGGCGCTACCCTGAACTTCGCCGAACACCTGCTGCGCCGTCGCGACGATGCCGTCGCCGTGATCGCGATCGGCGAAAACGGCCAGCGCGAACAGCTGACCTGGGCCGAACTGGCCGAGCATGTCGCCGGTTTTCAGAACAGCTTGATCGCCGCCGGTGTCGGCCTCGGCGACCGCGTCGCCGCGTGCATGCCCAATACCTGGCAAACCCTGGTCGCCATGCTCGCGACCACCAGCCTCGGGGCGATCTGGTCGTGTTCGTCGCCGGACTTCGGCACCCAAGGCGTGATCGACCGCTTCGGCCAGATCGAACCGAAAGTGTTGATCACCTGCGCCGGTTACCGCTACGCCGGCAAAGACATCGACCAGCGCGCCAAGGTCAACGAAATCCTCGAACGCCTGCCGTCCCTGCAACAATTGATCGTCGTGCCTTACGCTCGACCACAGGCGCGTATCGCAGACTTCCGCACCCACGCCGACGTGACGCTCTGGGATGAATTCTACGAACCCGGTGGCGAACCGGATTTTGTCGCCGTGCCCTTCGCGCACCCGCTGTACATCCTCTATTCCAGCGGCACCACCGGCGTGCCCAAATGCATCATTCACAGCACCGGCGGCGTGCTGCTGCAACACGTCAAGGAACACGGCCTGCATTGCGATCTCGGTCCCGCCGACCGTTTGTTCTACTACACCACATGCGGCTGGATGATGTGGAACTGGCTGGTCTCGGCCCTGGCCGTGGACAGCGCCGTGGTGCTGTACGACGGCTCGCCGTTTCACCCTGGCCCCGAGCGTTTGATCGACCTGATCGACGACGAGCGCATCAGCGTGTTCGGCACCAGTCCCAAATACCTCGCGACGCTGGAAAGCACCGGCGTGAAACCTCGGCAAAGCCACGATCTGGGCAGCCTGAAAACCCTGCTGTGCACCGGGTCTGCGCTGTCACCGCAAAGTTACGAGTACGTTTACCGCGACTTCAAGGCCGACCTGTGCCTGGCGTCGATGTCCGGCGGCACCGACATCGTTTCGTGCTTCGTGAACGGTAATCCGTGGCTGCCGGTGCGTCGCGGCGAAATCCAGGGCAAGAGCCTGGGCATGGCCGTCGAGGTCTGGAATGACGCCGGCACGCAGGTAGTGGGTGAAAAAGGCGAGCTGGTCTGCACCCGGCACTTCCCGGCAATGCCCATCGGCCTGTGGAACGACCCGACTGGCGAAAAGCTGCGCGCGTCCTACTTCAGCCAGTTTCCGGGCGTCTGGGCCCAGGGCGATTACGCCGAAGAGTTGGCTCATGGCGCAATGATGATTCACGGCCGCTCGGACGCCGTACTCAACCCTGGCTGCGTGCGCATTGGCACCGCGGAAATCTACCGTCAGGTGGAGAAAGTCCCGCAGGTGATCGACAGCGTGGCCATCGGTCAGCAGTGGCAGGATGACGTGCGGGTGGTGCTGTTCGTGCGCCTGCGCGATGGCATCGAACTCGACGAAGCCCTGCAACAGCAGATTCGCCAGGTCATTCGCGCCAACACCACGCCACGGCATGTGCCGGCGAAGATCGTCGCGGTGACGGACATTCCACGGACCATCAGCGGTAAAGTGGTCGAGCTGGCGGTGCGGAACGTGGTGCATGGCCAGCCGGTGAAGAACACCGATGCGCTGGCCAATCCTGAAGCGCTGGAGCAATTCCGCGACCGCCCCGAGCTCAACACCTGAAACACACCCCTCTGTAGGAGCCGGCTTGCTGGCGATGGCGGCCCTGACGGTTGATGTTAAACGCCAGGCGGCCATCGCCAGCAAGCCGGCTCCTACAGAGGGGGATTTGTGTCAGTCCATCAGCCCCCATTCGCCGGGTGGTGCATTGGGGCCCGGTGATGCGTCGGCATGCAGCTTCAGCCGCAGACGCAAATTGTTTACCGAGTCGGCGTACTTCAGCGCTTCCTCCTCATCGATCGCGCCTTCTTCAACCAACGCAAACAACGCGCCATCGAACGTCTGCATGCCCTGCTCGGCGGACTTCTCCATGATCCCTTTGAGCTCATCGAATTCGTTGCGCCGGATCAAGTCACCAATGGTCGGCGTACCGAGCATCACTTCCACCGCGGCTCTGCGTTGCCCATCCCGGGTACGTACAAGCCGCTGGGAAACGAACGCTTTCAGATTGCTGCCCAGGTCATGCAGCAATTGCGTGCGCCGCTCTTCCGGGAAGAAGTTGATAATGCGATCCAGCGCCTGATGGGCGTTGTGGGCATGCAAGGTGGAAATCACCAGGTGCCCGGTATCGGCAAACGCCAGCGCATGCTCCATGGTTTCGCGGTCGCGGATCTCGCCGATCAGCACCACGTCCGGCGCCTGGCGCAGGGTGTTCTTCAACGCCGCATGGAAACTGCGGGTATCCACGCCGACCTCGCGCTGATTGATGATCGATTTCTTGTGCCGATGGATGTATTCGACCGGGTCTTCGATGGTGATGATGTGGCCGCTGCTGTGGCGGTTCCGATAATCGATCAGTGCCGCCAGCGAGGTAGACTTGCCCGAATCGGTAGCGCCAACGAACAGTATCAGCCCTTGTTTGAGCATGACCGTTTCCAGCAGCACCGCGGGCAACTGGAGGTCTTCGAAACGCGGAATATCGAGTTTGACATTACGCATCACGATCGACACGTCATTGCGTTGTTTGAAAATATTGACCCGAAAACGCCCGACACCCGTCAAAGAGATCGCCAGGTTCATCTCCAGTTCACGATCGAACTCCAGCCGCTGTTCGGCGTCCATGATGGACATGGCAATCGCCGTGATTTCCCCCGGTTTGAACGGCTGGTCGGACAAGGGTTTGAGCACGCCATCAAACCGTGCGCTGGGCGGCGCGCCGGTGGACAGGTACAGATCGGAACCTTCCTGGCTGGCCAGGATCTTTAAAAGCCCATCTATTTCCATGGCAAAAAGCACCCGCGAAGCATTGAATGAACAGAAAATGACCCCGAAAACGGGTCATACAGCGCCTATCGATCTAGGATAGTAGACCCCGCCACACAGACTGACGTGCAGGACACCTTGATGAACGCAACACCCACCGGCAGCGATGCCCAAGCCTTGATTGCCAGACTGGACTGGACGAGCACCCCGCTCGGCAGCGCCAGTGCCTGGCCGCAGAGCCTGCGTACGGCGGTGGACATCGTGATTCATTCACCGATGCCGATGCTGTTGCTGTGGGGGCCGGAGCTCACGCAGATCTACAACGACGGCTTCGCCCTCCTGGCCGGCAGCAAGCATCCGTACGCTTTCGGACAACCGACACACCAGATCTGGCCAGAACTCAAAGACTTTACCGACCCGATTTACAGCGCCGTCCTACAGGGTCAGGTGCGAACCTACAGTGAACAGCGCTTCACCCTGCAACGCGATAATGACGAATCCGACTTCTGGCTGGATTTAACCTACAGTCCGATCCGCGATGAAAGCGCCGAGGTCGCCGGGATTCTGGTCACCGCCATCGAAACCAACGAACGCCGACGCATCGCCCTCGAACTTGAACAACGCTCGGCCGCCAGCCTGAAGGCTCAGCGCGAAACCGAGGAACGCCTGCAATTGGCGCTGGCCGCCACCGACGCTGTCGGCACCTGGGACTGGGACATCAACGAAGACCGCTTCATCGCCGACGCGCACTTTGCCCAATTGCACGGCATCGATCCGCTGCTCGCCAGCCAGTTGCCCATCAGTGCTTATCTCGAAGCCGTGCATCCGCAAGACCGCGCGATGGTCACCCGCGGCATCAAGCACTGCATCACCCACGGCACCGAATACGCCGAGGAATATCGCCTGCTGCAACCCGACGGTCAGCTGCGCTGGGTGTTTGCCCGGGGCCGTTGCTACAAGGATCACCATGGCCGGCCCATCCGCTTCCTCGGTGCCGCCCTGGACCTGACCGAACGTAAACACACTGAACAGGCCTTGCGCCAGAGCCAGACCGAGCTGCAGCTGATCATCAACGCCATGCCGATTCTGATCAGTTACGTCGACAGAGAGGAACGCTTTCGCCTGAACAACGCCGCGTACCTGGATTGGTATGGCCTGACACCCCAGGAACTTTACGGCCGGACCATTCGTGAGGTGCTGGGCGAAGAAGCCTATGCCTTGCGCGCCGGATACATCGCCGAAGCGCTGGCGGGCAGAACCTGCTGTTTCAGCATCAGCACGCCGCATCATGATGGCAGCACCCGTCAGGCCTTGATGAACTACCTGCCCCGCCACGGCCCGGATGGCGCAGTGAACGGTTTCTACATTTTCGTGATCGACGAAACCGAGCGCAAAGAGACCGAAGAAGCCTTGCGCAACCTCAACGAAACCCTTGAAGAGCGCGTTGCCGCCCGCACCCAGCAATTGGCCGAAGCGAACCAGCGCCTGCAAAACGAGATGTTCGAGCGCGAGCGCGCTGAAGACGCGTTGTGCCATGCACAGAAAATGGAAGCGGTCGGTCAGCTCACCGGCGGTATCGCCCATGACTTCAACAACATGCTCACCGGGATCATCGGCAGCCTCGACCTGATGCAGCGCTACATCGCTGACGGGCGCACTGCCGAGATCGGCCGTTTCGCCGAAGCGGCCGTGTCGTCGGCCAACCGCGCGGCCGCCCTGACCCATCGTCTGCTGGCGTTCTCCCGGCGCCAGTCGCTGGATCGCAAGACGCTGAATGCCAACGCGCTGATTCATTCCCTGGAAGACCTGCTCAGTCGCACCAAGGGCGATCACATCGCGCTGAAGCTGCAACTGGCCGATGAAGTCTGGCCGGTCAGCACCGACGTCAGCCAACTGGAAAACGCGTTGCTCAACCTGGTGATCAACGCCCGCGACGCCATGCCCGATGGCGGCGAGTTGCTGATTGAAACGGCCAACGTTTACCTCGACAGCAGCGATATCAACACTCTGGAAACGGTCAAGCCCGGTGACTACGTGATGATTGCCGTCAGCGACAACGGCACCGGCATGACCCCGTCGGTGCTCGCCAAGGCCTTCGACCCGTTCTTCACCACCAAACCCATCGGCCAGGGCACAGGGCTTGGTTTGTCGATGATTTATGGTTTTGCCCAGCAGTCAGGCGGTCACGTCAAACTCGACAGCCTTCCAGGCCAAGGCACCTGCGTTCGCCTTTACCTGCCGCGGCTGCATTTCCCTGAACCGGAAAATACGCTGCTGCCCTTCAGTGGCGAGGCGCCTGCGGCGATTGACGGTGAAACCGTGATGTTGGTGGAGGACGATCCGGCCGTGCGCATGCTGGTCCTCGACTTGCTGAACGAGCTGGGGTATCACGCCCATGAAGCCGGAAATGCGAAGACCGCCCTGCCCTTGCTGGAGTCCGACGTTCGCGTTGATCTGCTCGTGACCGATGTCGGGCTACCGGGCATGAACGGTCGGCAACTGGCGGAAATCGCGCGTCAGCACCGGCCGGAACTCAAGGTGCTGTTCATGACCGGGTACGCGGAGAACGCCGCCGAACGCCAGGGCTTCCTCGAGGAAGGCATGGACATGGTGACCAAGCCGTTCTCGATTGATCTGCTGGCCAACAAGATTCGTACGATGATCGGCCAACCGTAGGAGCTGCCGCAGGCTGCGATCTTTTCAGCGAGTTAAGGCATAATCGCGCCCCCCGCTGGCACCAACATAGCCATCACCGTTGCAAGGTACTGCCCATGAAAGCTCAAGCCCGCCATATTCTGGTGAAAACCTCGGAAGAAGCCGAGCAGCTCAAACAACGCATCGCCAAGGGCGAAGCTTTCGATGTGCTGGCCAAGAAATACTCCACCTGCCCTTCCGGCAAACGCGGCGGTGATCTGGGTGAAGTGCGGCCGGGGCAAATGGTGGGAGTGATTGATGCGGTGATCTTCAAAAAGCCATTGCGCGTGGTGCATGGGCCGATCAAGAGCAAGTTCGGGTATCACCTGGTGCAGGTGTTCTACCGGGATTAATCACAAATTCCTGTAGGAGCTGCCGTAGGCGGCGATCTTTTGATCTTGATTTCCAAGGGTAAGATCAAAAGATCGCCGCCTACGGCAGCTCCTACATTGGGATGCATTTCAAGTTTTGGGGATCAGTGCCCCCGGCATCTGAATCACCCGACTCGCCAACCGATGCCCGGCCTCGGCCGCTTCCAACGGGCTGCCGCCCTTGAGCCGACTGGCCAGGTACGCCGCACTGAACGAATCTCCCGCCGCCGTGGTATCTACCACGCGCTCAACCTTCTGTGCCGGCACCTCGAACGACTCACCATCACAACGAATCAGACACGCCTCGGCGCCGCGCTTGAGCACCACTTCCGGCGTGCCCATTTGCGCGTAAGCGGCAAACACCGCCTCGCAATCGGAAAAATCGAACAGCGCCTGCTCGTCATCCACCGTCAGCAACGCCAGGTCGATATACGGCAGCACGCTGCGATACGCCGCCCGAGCCTCCTCGATCGATGCCCACAACCGGGGCCGGTAGTTGTTGTCGAAGACGATCCGCGCATCCCGCTGCCGTGCTTCGATCAGGGTTTTCAGCAGTTTTGCCCGACCTTGGGTGCCAAGCACCGCCAGGGTTATGCCGCTGAAGTACAGCACATCGTAGTCCGGCAACGCTGCCAGAATGGGGGCCGCTGCCGGGGTGGTGAAGCAATCCCGGACCGCAGCTTCGTTGCGCCAATAAAGAAAACGCCGCTCGCCGGCGGCGTCGGTCTGGATGCAATACAAGCCGGGTAAACGGCCGGGCAAGCGCTGGACCATGCCCAGACCGATGTTTTCTTCGGCCCAGCTCTGGCACATGGCGTCGCTGAAACTGTCATCGCCCAGGGCGGTGACGTAATCCACCGCGCCGCCTTTGCCAAGCTCGCGGGACAGGTAGACCGCGGTGTTCAAGGTATCGCCGCCGAAGCTCTGCTGCAGACTGCCGTCGGCACGCTGCTGCAGCTCGATCATGCATTCGCCGATCAGGGCGATGCGCGGGGTGTTGGGGCCGAGGGTGTTGATGGTGTTCATTGTTGTTTCTCAGGTAGTTCGATGGTGTCCGGGAGGCCGTCATCGCCAGCAAGCCGGCTCCTACAATGGAATGCGTTCCCTCTGCTTGCTGGCGA
>NZ_BDAG01000013.1 GCF_002091715.1 Pseudomonas migulae NBRC 103157
TCCCAAAAAGCGCTAGAGTATGGCTGGAGAAAAGTCAGCTTCGTGATGGCCCTGCCCCCTGATATATTACTTTAACAAGACGTTATGACATGCCGCACGACGTGGCCTCTTATATGAGGCTTTACTGATGACTAAGTTTTTGAAACAGGAAGAAAAGCAACTCATGGCGGATCTCTCCCACCATGTGTCAGCGGAGAGTGTGAGATCTTTGATTTGGGATAATTCTGACATTCTGGATGCATGCCCTGAAGGTGGTGAGACTGTGACCATCCTGCGACGTAGTGTCCCTGATGATTTCTGGTTGGGTTTCCGGCAGCTAGTAAAATTAGGAGTAGCGAAAGATACATCGCCAGCAGCACTCTCAGACGAATATGACCAGACTGTAGAAGTGAACAGAACGGTGCTAGAAGCATTGCTACTGATGCTTGTAAGGCTCGTAGAGGCCCTTCTGTGCAAAGATCGTGACGAGCCGGAGACCAAGCCGCGTGGAAGCCGCCATCATGCGCTGGGAGAAGGCCTGGAGCCTTAGAATCGATTAGTCCCTGAGCTTGTGGTTGATGTTCAATCTCCACGGGAAGAACGCTCTGGGCTGGCGGATTGGCTATGCCGCGCTTCGCGGCTAGCATTTGGTCGCATTTCACGCAGCCACACGAAAAGCTTGAATCATTAATGCTAACTCCCCTTCCCCACTTTTTAGGCTGCTCAGGCCAACCATTGGATGGTTCTTCAATACAGGTGATTTCCAAGCTAACCATGCTTTGGATATATGTGATTCTGGGCACGATTTCGCCAAATTTGTTCAGTGTGTCCACTGATAGCAATTTTAAGCTATCTAGGCTTCCTTCCAGGACACCAACCATTGCCTGTAGCTGAGCATTTTTGCGCGCTGGGTTGGTCACTGCTGGTTTTAGTGGAGCGGCAAGCTCCATAAGGCTTTCCGGTAGGGATGCTTTATCGAAGGCCTTACGCAACACTTTTATTTTGGTGCTATGGCCTGTCACGCCGAAGGGCTGAATCTGCCTTGCCCTAGCAGCCTTAATTGCATAGCGATGACGAATCGCATCTTCGTTTTCACTATGTGCGTATAGTTGAAATGCGTATGTAAGTTTTTTGAATATATAGGAAATTGCTGGGGTCGTGGCTCCGCCCTGGGTGTCTGCTGCGTTTGGTTTAGGGTATAAAAATATACTGTTTTTGTGGTCTTTTAGATAGTTTAAGGGGCGGCTTGGCTCTTGAGCATAAATATTAGACAGCTTCTGCTCTATTACCTTGTTGAGATCGCCAGTAAAATAATACAAGACGTGCCAGTGCGGTGTGCCGTCCTTATGCACTTCCACGACTCTTATCCCCTGGAAGTCCTTCCCTGATTTGTAACCAGCATTGCCGATTGACCGCCCAATCTGAGCGAAGACCCTTTTGAGGTAAGATTGGCCATCATCAAAGCTGGAGCCATCAAAAGATTGAGAGCTACTGTGATACTCAGGTGGGCAGGTAAGGGTCACGAAGACCCAACTCATCCCTCGTTTCTTTGCCACAATGTCCATCGCTTTTGCCTGAAGGTATGCCTGATTGAACGTAGACTTCGCTGAATTTTTATAAATTTCAGCAAGGTTTTTCCTTGGGCTTTTGGCTACACGCTTAGCGATTTCTTCTTCACGCGCTTTCAGGATTTCAATAGTTGCGTCCGAACAATACGGCATCTTCCCTTTTTCTTGTGCGCCCAGGACGCCGTCGCACCTGGCCTTCTGCTCCCTTGCTGAGTCTAGAATTCGACCCAGGTTGCTCAACCAAAACTGTTGACTGCTAAGCCGCTTGAGCCTGCCAGAAATTGTCGACGACTTAATCGATGCGACGGATACGCCAAACTCGTGATCATGCAGTGAATGACATTCTTGGATTTCTTCTGTTGCGCTGGCTGTAAGCACCCAGTGTCGGCGGGCGATGTTGGTCGCAACCTTCCTAATCGCTTCAGGGGGAAACTTTAATAACTCTTCCAGGGACGGAGGGGAGTAACTGAAGGAAGGCTGAATCCCAGGCACGACGTCGCTCTAACAAAAGCGTCGTGCTCGGGTGGGTTGATTGATGGCTTCTAGCGCGGGAACTGTCTCAAAGCTAACCGCCCCTGGCTAGTTGAAAAAATGCAATGAGACAGCTGCTATGATAGCGTTAGACTATTGACAGATAGTCAAGGATAGATTTTAGCTCTGAAGGTATTTCAGCATGGGGCGTCGCGCCTTACCCGCCAGCATTGTCGGTCTAGGTATCAAATAACGACCGTTAAACGATACCAGTCTAACAGGTGGTATAAGGGATCATCTAAATAGACTTCTATCATTATTGATACGCTGGTACACTGATTCCACGTTAAATGATACCAAAGGAGCTACCTGCCATGTCCCGCGCTTTCCTGTACTGCCGCGTCAGCACCTCAACCCAGTTCACCGAGAATCAAGTGCAGGAAGTCAAAGCCGCTGCCTTTGATGTGCGGGCTAGTCGTGTGGTTGAGGAAACAATCTCAGGCAGCATCGCTGCCAATGAACGCCCCGGCTTTCAGAAGCTCCTAGAGCGTATGGAGTCAGGAGACGTGCTGGTCGTGACCAAGCTTGACCGTCTAGGTCGTAACGCTATGGATGTGCGGCAGACCGTTGAGCATCTAGCTGCTAATGGCATCCGTGTTCACTGCCTCGCCCTTGGCGGCGTAGACCTAACATCAGCACCGGGCAAGATGACCATGCAAGTGCTGGGCGCTGTAGCTGAGTTTGAGCGTGACTTACTGATTGAACGTACCCAGCAGGGTTTGATTCGTGCAAAGGCTGAGGGCAAAAAACTGGGTAGGCCTGAGGCCACTAGCACCACAGCAGCAGTGCAACGACTCAAAGCAAAGGACATGACGCAGGCCCAGGCAGCAGCGGAGCTGGGTTTAGGCATTGCTACAATCAAGCGGCATTGGAATAAAGCTTGAGTAGAGACGCGTCCGTTGTCTGTGATGTCCGTCCAGCTCATCGTCCTACCGACCCTATATGTGGTGAGGCGACGAGGGTATCAGGGAGCCCAGCACTGACGTTAGTTCCGATCAGTAGTCGACTGAAAAGAGCGCCTGATGGACTGCCCCTGGCCGCCCGCTCAGCCAGCCACTGGCCTGGTGTTTCCATCGTCCTTTCTGTTGCATCCGGTCACCTCAATCATTGATCTGCGAAGCCTGAACAGTGCTGTCACGACCTGCGTGCCAGAAGCCCCCTTCAGCAACAATTTTGCGGCAGAAAAAACCGGCGGCCCTCTTGGGTTTTTTCCACGCCCTGGGCCTGTCGTCACGACGCGGACGCGGTCAAGCCTGCGCCGGCCCATCACCCCAGAACGGCCACAGCACTGCGCATAACGGCGTTTTCGGGTTTACGCAATATCCAATCCCAATCTGCTAGGCTTGCGATACATTCCGTAACGGCCATGACTCTGATAATTCAGGAAGGAAGAAATGAGGGTACTTTTAGTCACAATGACATTCATGACGTTGGCTGGTTGTGCATCGGGCACGATTAGCACACTTAATGAGGAACATTACGGGTGTAGAGCCACTGGCAACTTTTTTGATTTTTCAGGGGAAACTGCAATTGCAGAGTGCCGTAAAAAAATCGATCAGTTCTGTCAGCTAACTGGGGCTCCCACAGTTATAGGAAAAACAGCATCAGAACCATCTGGGTATGGTCGCTATGCTACGGCTGATATAGATTTTCAATGCATTAGCGCTAAGGATGCCGAATTAAAGCAAAGGCAAATTGCAGAAATAAAAAACCAGCAAATGAAGGCCGTTATTCAGAACGCAAAATCAACCTGCCAGCAAGACTTTGGATTCACACCTAACACCCCTGAATTTGGCAATTGCTTACTGCAAATACAGCGGCAGAGTATTGAGCATGAGCGGGAGCAGTCAGCCCAAGCGGCAAGTGACGAGCGCTCTGAGGCAGCATTGGCTCAGCAGCGGCGGGAGGCTTCGGACAGAAATGCAATGGGGGCCATGCAAATGCTCAATGATAACAATAACAAAGCCATAGACCGAATTAACAATAGGGTCACCCCTGGAATAAACTGCACAAGCTATTCTTACGGATCGACCGTACAAACAAATTGCAACTAATTTTCAAAGATTAACGGCGCTTAATGTCCTTAAGAAGGGAACCCCCACCATGCTGCTGAAACTGTGCCGTGATGGTCTGCTGTACGCCTTGGCGCTGTATCTATTTGCAGGGGGGTACAGTGACTTCGACGTAACCCATTGGCCCGTCGGCTTGCGCTGGATATTGGTGGGCACCTGGTTGCTGGTCATGTTCTGCCTGTGGGAGGGGCACCGAGAGCGCGCCAAACGGGCGCGAGCCAGAGAAAACTGGCCTGCGCCGCCGGAAAAGTAGCCAGGACTTCGAATAACGAGAAATATGGTAAATCCGGTCACGGCTGAGCCTCGGCCCTAGCTCGAATGCATTCGCAGACCGGCCTCAACTCGTTACGGAGCCTTCTCCAGATCAGTTAATCGTTTTTAACGCCTTTGCCTTGTCTGCCTTGTCTAGCAGTTTACCGCTTCCCCAGATAGCGAGTGCCGCTAGCGCGAGGGTGATTAGACCTGCGACGAAATTCTTACCAGGGCCGGGCTCCGCTCCCACAACTGCGAGGAAAATTCGCATGCTCCCAAAGAGGGCCCATACGCAGCCCAAAGTTCTCAATATCCATCCGATGATGCGCATTGGTGTCCCTTTCTTGCTGGTTAATTTGGGTGTGATCGGCGGACAGTAACATATGACTTCCCCGCTATCTCCTAGCAGTCCATGTGTTGCACAACTACTAAGTCATGCGAAAAGCCATGATCTGCTGGATTCGTTGGTTCGGAGTTGTCGCATAAATCTGTCGCACATTACAAATCACTTGCGACAGGTGCTCTATGGAAAACGAAGGGCACCGGGTTAGTTACGCTCGGGTTTCGACGCAAGGTCAGGATCTACAGCAACAACGCGTCATGCTGGGCCAGTGCAGCTGCCAGCGAATTTTTGAAGAGAAAGCCAACGGGGCCAAGCGGGATCGGCCTGTGCTGGGCCGTCTACTGGGTCAGAGTTAGCCCTTCCTTCATTCCTCTTGGTCAACCTCTGGTGGGGAGGGATGGGCTCCGGGAATCGTATCTTGGGTGTATTGATATGCAACATAAGCAGGTTATGAGCGCCCGCCGCCGCGATCAGCAATGCGCGCTTGGCTGAAAGTTGGCCCTGTACTTCGTTCAAGTCTGGATAGGGTTTACTGGCGTAAAGCAAACCGTTGGACACGTAAGGCTCGACCGGTGTGTGCCCATTGAAGTGCGCGACCGCTTCCAGCAAATGATCCACCGCTATCACCTTCAACCCCGACGCCAGGCACGCCTCCTCGGCATTCGCCCGCGGCACCATCAGCGAACGCCCGGCCTTGCGCGCTGCCAGTGCGGCCGGCAACACGCCCCGCACGGCACGTACCGCGCCTGACAGCGCCAATTCTCCCAGACATTCCACATCATCCAGTGTCAGCGTTGGCACCTGCACGCTGGCGGACAGAATCCCCAGGGCAATCGCCAGATCGAATCGTCCGCCGTCCTTCGGTAAATCAGCGGGGGCGAGATTCAGCGTGATACGCCGCGCCGGGAATTGCAGGCCTGAGTTGATGATCGCACTGCGCACCCGGTCCTTGCTTTCCTTCACCGCCGCTTCGGGCAGACCGACCATGGTCAGCGATGGCAGGCCGTTGGCCAGGTGGACTTCGACGGTGACGGCGGGCGCATCCACGCCGATTTGGGCGCGGCTGTGGACGATGGAGAGGGACATGGTCGTTCCTTGAGCTTTACGGGGGCCGCTTCCTGCGGGTTTTTTAAGGGTAGTCGGGAGGTGATGATTTGGTGCGGCGGCTGAGCCGCGAAACTTTCGCAGGATGTTGCGAGCTTTGTTGCGCTGCTTTGGATGCGAAAAAAACCGCCACTTGGGCGGTTTATTCGGGGAGCCTGGTCCGACACGTGCCTGCAAGCCAGCCATCAGGTTCGAGCTCTTTGCCATACATTGCTGCCACTTTAAAAAAACGATGTTGGCTGGCAGAAACGTTCCCGGCTAAACGGAGCGCCTCGGCATGAAGCTCAGCGATGAGTAACAGTTTTGCTTGCCGTTTTTTGGGCTTCACAGCGACCTGCCTTTGATTGATGGTTTAGTTGTTAGGCCAGTCAACTCGAGCGCCGAAGACAGTTTTGATGCAATCAGAATGGACCCATATTTTTGTAGGACCAAGCTTGGTTTTTGGGGCCTTCTGAAGGGCGTGGGTAGTCCTTTTCCTAGAGTTTTGAAAGAGGGGGGGAAATACTCATAGCAGCGAGTTTGCATTCATGAATTTGCCTTATACACTCAAGGTTAATGCATAACGTTAAGCTTTAAATTATGATCGTTAGCTTTAAGTGTTCTGAGACCGAGTACCTGTTTTGCAACGGTAAGACCCGTTTGTGGTCAGCCATTCTGAGTGTCGCGGAACGAAAGCTGACGATGCTTGATGATGCTGTCGTGCTGAAAGACCTTCGATCTCCGCCGGGTAATCGCCTGGAGGCGTTGGAGGGAAATCGAAAAGGTCAGCACAGCATCCGCATCAACGCTCAATGGCGAATTTGCTTTGTCTGGGGCTGCAACGGGCCGGAGAATGTAGAAATCGTCGATTATCACTGAGGTGAGTAATGACTAAAAATGGTATGCGCCCGGTGCACCCTGGCGAGATCCTCAAAGAGGAATACCTGGAGCCTTTGAGCCTGACGGCTGCCGCTCTGGCCAGAGCGTTGAGCGTGTCGACACCTACGGTCAACGATATTGTGCTTCAGCGTCGGGGTGTCAGTGCTGATATGGCTCTACGGCTATCTATTTGTCTGGATACGACCCCGGAATTTTGGCTCAACCTTCAATCGACCTACGATTTGCGTAAAGCCGAGATTGAGCGAGGGGCCGCGATTCGGGATCAGGTCGAGCGGCTTGCACACTGCGCCTGATTGTTGTCTTGGATTTACCGAACCCCACGCAAAAAGCGTGGGGTTTTTTATTCAGAATGCGTGAAGCATTTTCGCGGCTCTTTTCCACCAAGGCGCACTGATAGCAGACCTTGAAGACTCCTGATCAGGTAGAACGTGCGGAACATCCTGCAGTCGAATCCACGGCTGGTTATTCCAGTGCAGCAGACTCAGCGACATTTCCGGCCAGTTCAGCAGGCTCAGGATCGGGCGTTCGGTTGGGGTGAGGTGTTCCGCGTCTCTTAGGGCAGGCACTACGTCGTGGGTCAGCCATTCGCGCAGGGCCCGGTATTCGGGGCAGTAGTGGTAGATCAGTAGTGCGTAGATGCCGGATTCGCTGATCAATAGCGTGTTTTCGATGCTGCCGTGGATAAGCATTTGCGCGGACTGGCGTTGGTCGGGGTCGAGTTTGCGGACGGCGCGGTCGTCGAGGTGGAGGCGCAGGAAGCGGCCGAGGTCGCGGGCGCTGAACCAGGGTTGGTTTTCGAGGAGGAGGGCGTGGAGGTGGAGTTTGTGGCGGGTGAAGACGTGGGGGATCAGATAGTTTTCGTCCATCGTGCAGTTCTCGGGATCAAATGAAGAAAACTGCCTCTGATCGTCGCCAAACGAAAAGGGTGGCAGCCATGCGCGGGTTGGCGAACCGGTGACGCCCGAGAACCGGCAGACCCGAAGGTCTCCCACGCATAGCCGCCATAATTCGAGATGGGAATAAGTTCCTCGGTCGAATGTGGTCGCGGTGCGTCGGGGTCTTCCGGGTCGCCAAACCCAGAGCTGAATATTCAGCTGGGGATGAGCTTAGAGGCCGGATACTTGGCGACGCAATCGGACGGCGGTGGTTTTGTTGTAGGACGTTGCCGGGATTTTTGCGGGGCTGAAGATCAAATGATCGCAGCCTGCGGCAGCTACTACAGATGAATCTGAAGGTCGTTCCGACCTTATTCGCGAGCAAGCCCGCTCCCACATGGGATCGGGCTTCAAAGTGGGATTTGCGGGGTTACTCGGTTGGGGGATTGAGCTTCGCTTCCAGCTCGGCAACCTTCGCTTCCAGGCTTTCCAGGCGTGCCCGAGTCCGTGCCAGCACGACCATCTGGCTATCAAACTCTTCCCGACTCACCAGGTCCAGTTTGCTGAAGCCGCTCTGCAGCAACGCCTTGAACTGGCTTTCGATTTCGCTTTTCGGCAGTGGGGTGTCGCCGCTAAAGAGGCGGGAGGCGGTGCCGGTCAGGGCGTCGAGGAAGTCTTTGGGCGCGAGCATGGGAAATGTCCTGAAAACAATGGCGGGCAGTGTATCACGCAGTGTCTATAGTCAATCCCGACCGCAGGGATGCACGCTTTTCGCGCATGCGGACGGACGGCGTCGCACTGTTGTTGTGCGTTACGTATCGAGCAATCGAGCGCAGTAGCACCCCATTGCAGGCAAGCGCTTGATATCAGGGGCTTTTGGCGAGATGGCAAGCTTTCTGCTTAGTCGGTAGTGACCCATGCACTGATGCAGTCGATGTGACGAATGCAGTGCGCCAAGCGGAACGGGGGAAGTGTTTCGTACGGAGCGGTTAGCTGGCGTCGGACGGGCAGGTAAGGCCGACGATGCGTTACAAAGCCAGGCACTGCGCTTAGACTTGAGTCGGGTTTGTTTTCCTGGGGCAAGTCCACCAATTCGGGAGAGAGTTTTCATGAAGCTAGTCACTGCCATCATCAAGCCGTTCAAGTTGGACGACGTGCGCGAGTCGTTGTCCGAGATCGGCGTGCAGGGCATTACCGTTACTGAAGTCAAAGGCTTCGGTCGGCAGAAGGGTCACACCGAGCTGTATCGCGGCGCGGAATACGTGGTCGATTTCCTGCCTAAGGTGAAGATCGATGTCGCCATTGACGACAAGGATCTGGACCGGGTTATCGAGGCGATAACCAAGGCGGCCAACACCGGCAAGATCGGTGACGGCAAGATTTTCGTGGTCAATCTGGAACAGGCGATTCGCATCCGTACCGGCGAAACCGATACCGACGCAATCTAAGCCGCCACAAACCCAACGCCCCAGGAGAAAACAATATGACTCTGCGTAAATTAGCAGGGCTAGGAGCCCTGTTGTCCCTCGTAATGCCCAGCCTGGCCATGGCGGCAGACGAAGTGGCGGCCCCAGTCCTCAATTCCGGCGATACCGCCTGGATGCTGACCTCGACAGCCCTTGTGCTGTTCATGACCATTCCCGGCCTCGCGCTGTTCTACGGCGGCATGGTTCGCTCCAAAAACATTCTTTCCGTGATGATGCAGTGCTTCGCCATTACCGGTCTGATCAGCATTCTGTGGGTCATTTATGGCTACAGCATCGCGTTCGACACCACCGGCATGGAACAGGGCGTCGTCAACTTCAACTCGTTCTTCGGCGGCATGGGCAAGGCTTTCCTCGCCGGTGTCACGCCAGCCAGCCTGACCGGTCCTGCGGCGCTGTTCCCTGAGGCGGTGTTCATCACCTTCCAGATGACGTTCGCCATCATCACCCCGGCGCTGATCGTCGGTGCCTTCGCTGAGCGGATGAAGTTCTCCGCGATGCTGATCTTCATGGGCATCTGGTTCACCTTGGTCTATGCGCCGATCGCGCACATGGTCTGGTCCGGCAACGGCGGCCTGATGTGGGACTGGGGTGTGCTTGATTTCGCCGGTGGCACCGTGGTGCACATCAACGCCGGTGTGGCCGGTCTGGTCGCGTGCATTGTGCTCGGCAAGCGTAAAGGCTTCCCGACCACCCCAATGGCACCGCACAACCTCGGTTACACCCTGATGGGCGCTGCGATGCTGTGGGTTGGCTGGTTCGGTTTCAACGCCGGTTCCGCTGCAGCGGCCAACGGCACGGCCGGTATGGCGATGCTCGTGACTCAGATCGCAACTGCCGCTGCCGCACTGGGCTGGATGTTCGCCGAGTGGGTCACCCACGGCAAACCAAGCGCACTGGGTATCGCTTCGGGTGTTGTGGCCGGTCTGGTTGCAATTACTCCGGCCGCTGGCACCGTGGGCCCGATGGGCGCGCTGGTGATCGGTCTGGCAGCGGGCGTGGTGTGCTTCTTCTGCGCCACCACCCTGAAACGCAAACTCGGTTATGACGATTCCCTTGACGCTTTCGGTGTGCACGGCATCGGCGGTATCCTCGGCGCGATCCTGACCGGTGTGTTCGCTGCACCGTCGCTGGGTGGCTTCGGCACCGTCACCGACATCGCCGCACAAGTCTGGATTCAGTGCAAAGGCGTGGGCTTCACGGTGATCTACACCGCGATCGTCACCTACATCATTCTCAAGGTGCTGGACGCCGTCATGGGTCTGCGTATCACCGAAGAAGAAGAGGCCGTCGGCATCGATCTGGCACTCCACAACGAACGCGGCTACAACTTGTAAGCACGCGCATAAAAATTTGCCCGGCTTGCCGGGCATTTTTTTGTCTGGGATTTGTCAGTGAAGGAACTGCTGAAAGGTTTTTTCGTACACGTTTAGTGGCGTTTACGACGGGCGTTTTTCTGCGGCCAATGGCTTACATGATTGAAGGAATATTAGGGCCTTTGTTTTTTCCCAGAGCGCGCTAGAATGCGCCCCGAACGTGCGGAGAACTGTATGTGGCAACAGACTCTGATTACCCTGCGGGCAAGGCCTCGGGGCTTTCATCTGGTAACGGACGAGTTACTCGCCGGCGTGCCCGAAATCAAGGCGTGCCGGGTCGGTCTGTTGCATTTGTGGCTGCAGCATACCTCGGCGTCGTTGACCATCAACGAAAACGCCGATCCGGCGGTACGTCGCGACTTCGAACGATTCTTCAATCGTCTGATCCCACAAGGAACAGATGGCTATGAGCATAACGACGAAGGCCTGGACGACCTCCCGGCGCACTTCAAGGCCAGCGTGCTTGGCTGTCAGCTCAGTTTGCCGATTTCGGCGGGCCGGCTGGCGCTGGGGACCTGGCAAGGCGTTTATCTGGGCGAGCACCGTGATTTTGGCGGTGCCCGTAAAGTCCTCGCCACCGTGCACGGTGAAGAGGCATGAACCGCTGGTCACCAGCGGTTATTGAATTTTTCCGGCGGCTGTCGACAGACGGTGAAGCTGGGCTATAACTAATCTGCTTTTCGCAAGTCATGAGGTAGAACATGAGCGACGATGATCTGGAAAACGACGACCTCGAAGTAGGCGACGACGACGAAACCGAAGAAGGTCTGGAAGCAGCGGCGGACGACGTCGTTGAAGACGACGGCGGTGAAGCGCCCGTTCCGACCGCCAAAGGCAAGGCCAAGGCTGCGGTGTCGGTCGATGAGCTGCCGAGCGTCGAAGCAAAAAACAAGGAGCGCGATGCTCTGGCCAAGGCCATGGAAGAGTTCCTGGCCAAGGGCGGCAAGGTGTAGGAAGTGGAGGCCAACGTGGTCGCCGATCCTCCCAAGAAGCCTGACAACAAGTACGGCAGCCGGCCTATCTAAGCGCTTGCTTCCTGCTTGCTGAAAAAGCCCGCCGTCGCTGCGGGCTTTTTCATGGGTGGAGAAAAACTCTGAAGCCCAGAGCAATCCCTTGTAGGAGCCGGCTTGCTGGCGAAAGATTTTGAAATGTGTGCTGTTTTGCAGGACGCCATCGCCAGCAAGCCGGCTCCTACAGGGTTTGGCGGTGTTGGTTGGGGGGCAGGTTTTACGCCGACGCGGAGTTCCACCGCGCCAACAACGCCGGCAATTCGGTCAGGCTGCGAATCTCTGCATCCGGTGCCCTCTGCGCTTCCCACAATTTGCCTTGCGGGTTAAACCAGATCGCCCGCAACCCCGCCTGTTGCGCTCCGGCAATGTCATCACCTGGATGATCGCCAATATGCACTGCCGTCTCGGCCGTTGCCCCGCCACGCTGCAATGCTTCATGAAACAGTCGCGCATCCGGTTTGGCGATGCCGATGTCTTCGGCGCACAGCGCAAACTTGAAGTAATCCGCCAGCCCTAGCCGGCGCACATCGGCGTTGCCGTTGGTGACCACGCCCAGCGCGTAGTGTTTGGCCAGCACCTCCAGCGTTGGCTCCACCTCGGGGAATACTTCGAGCTGATGCCGCGCATGCAGAAACACTTCAAAACTCTGATCAGCCAGGTCGGACGCCTGGCCATGGTCGTATCCGGCCTCTTCCAGCGCATGGAACAGCACTCGCCGACGCAACGCGCTGATGCGATGTTTGAGGCCCGGTTCGCTGCTCAGAACACGCTCGCGAATCGTCCACAAATGCTCCACCGGCACCGCGCCCAGATTCGGTGCATGTTCGGTCAGCCATTCACGCAGGATGGCTTCGGCGCTGACGATCACCGGGGCGGTGTCCCACAGGGTGTCGTCGAGGTCGAAGGTGATCAATTGGATCGTCATGAATCATCGCTCTTAATGCGTTTGGCCCGTGGATGGGCGCTGTCGTAGACCGTCGCCAGGTGCTGGAAGTCCAGGTGGGTGTAGATCTGGGTGGTCTTGATGTCCGAGTGGCCGAGCAGTTCTTGCACCGCGCGCAGGTCTTGCGAGGACTCCAGCAAGTGGCTGGCAAAGGAGTGCCGCAACATGTGCGGGTGCAAGTTTTGCCCCAATTCGCGTTCGCCGGCAGCCTTGACCCGTACCTGAATCGCCCGAGGGCCAAGGCGCCGCCCTTGCTGGCTGACAAACACCGCGTCATCTGCCGGGTTGGTCATGGCCCGCAATGGCAACCACAACTCCAGTGCTTCGCGGGCCTTTTTGCCCACCGGCAACAGTCGGGTCTTGCTGCCTTTGCCGAGCACCTGGACCATGCTGTCGGCCAGGTCCAGTTGATCGAGATTGAGCCCGGTCAGCTCAGAAAGGCGCAGGCCGGAGGAATAGAACAGTTCCAGTATCGCCTGATCCCTGCGCGCCAGAAAATCATCCTCCACCGCACCCTCGAGCAGTTGCAGTGCGCGATCAGTGTCGAGGGTTTTCGGCAGTCTTCGTTCGCCTTTGGGCGGCGCCAGACCGTTGGCCGGATCGTGGTCGCACAGACCTTCGCGGTTCAGGTAGTGATAGAGCCCGCGCACGGCCGAGAGCAGCCGCGCAAGGCTGCGGGACGATTGCCCCTGGGAATGCAGACGAGCGATCAGACTGCGCAGGCGCTGAATGTCCAGCGCGGCCCAGCTGTCGATGTTCTGTTTGATGCACCAGCCCAGCACCTTGTCGAGGTCGCGGCGATAGGCGTACAGCGTGTGAGGCGACACCTGCCGCTCACTGCGCAGGTGTTCGCAGTAAGCGTCCAGTTGCCGTTCCATGATCAGCGTACCGAGCGAAGGGAGTTGTTGACCCGTGGCAGCACGCGGCCCATGACTTCGGCGATGTAGCTCAGGAACAGCGTACCCACCGAGCTTTTGTAGTGCTGCGGATCACGGCTGGCGATGGCCAGCACACCGTGGATGCCTTGATGGCTGATGGCGACGACGGCGGTCGAGCCGATCTGCTTGCGCTGCTCTTCGCCAAACAGGAAGTCCAGTTCATGCTCGCGCAGGCTGCCGCTGACACTTTTTTCTTCCGAGAGCAGGCCGCCAATGGCCGTTTGCGCATCGGCGTGGGTCACCCAGCGGCCAACCGGCATCGGGTTGTCACCCAGCAGGATCAGGCTGACGAAAGGCACCTGAAAGTCCTGGCGCAGGCTGTCTTCGACGCTGATCACTACGTCTTCCAGCGTGGTGGCGTCCATCAAGGCGAGAATCAGGCGGCGGGTCTTGTCAAAGAGGCGGTCGTTGTCGCGGGCCACGTCCATCAAGTGCGAGAGGCGATGACGCAATTCGATGTTGCGGTCGCGCAGAATGGTCATCTGGCGCTCGACCAGCGAGATGGTGTCGCCACGCTGGTGCGGGATGCGCAACGCCGGGAGCAATTCTTCATGCTCGACGAAGAAATCCGGATGAGCCTCCAGGTACGCGGCAATCGCCGCCGCCTCAAGGCTTTCGGAAGGGGATTCGTCGGGCTGTCGGGCGGGAACCTGGGGCTTGTCGGTCATGGGTTTGACTCACTCAAAGACGTACTTGTCCTTCGTAAACACGGACTGCCGGGCCGGTCATCAGGACCGGTTGGCCTGGGCCTGCCCATTCAATGGACAGACGCCCGCCGGGCAGGTCGATCAATAGCGGCGAATCCATCCACCCCTGGCTGATCGCGGCCACTGCAGCAGCACAGGCGCCGGTGCCGCAGGCCTGGGTTTCCCCGGCGCCACGTTCCCAGACGCGCAGCTGCGCGCGGTTGCGGTCGATGACCTGGAGAAAACCAACGTTGACCCGCGCAGGGAAGCGCGGGTGATGTTCGATTTTCGGCCCCAGTTCATGCACCGGTGCGTTGTTGATATCCGTGACGCGCAACACCGCATGCGGGTTGCCCATCGACACGGCGGCCAGTTCAACCGCTGTGCCGTCGACGTCGAGCGAGTAGCTCAGAGCCTGACTGTCGGCAATGAACGGGATGTCGGCCGGCACCAGGCGCGGTGCGCCCATGTCGACGCTGATCTGGCCGTCGCTGCGGATATCCAGCTCGATAATGCCACTTTTGGTTTCGACGCGAATCTGCCGTTTTGCGGTCAGGCGCTTGTCGAGTACAAAGCGGGCGAAACAGCGCGCACCGTTGCCGCACTGTTCCACTTCGGAGCCGTCGGAGTTGAAGATCCGATAGCGGAAATCCACATCCGGATTGCTCGGCGCTTCGACGATCAGCAACTGGTCGAAACCGATTCCGGTGTGCCGATCGCCCCATTGCTTGGCATGCTTGGGCAGGATGTGCGCGTGCTGGCTGACCAGGTCGAGGACCATGAAGTCATTGCCCAGGCCGTGCATCTTGGTAAAACGCAGCAGCATGGTTTTACTCCGGCAGCAGGCTTTCGCCAGCAAACAACTCGGCTACCGTCTCACGGCGACGCACTTCAATTGCCTGATCACCGTCCACCAGCACTTCAGCGGCACGGCCGCGGGTGTTGTAGTTGGAACTCATGACAAACCCATAAGCACCGGCCGAATGCACGGCCAGCAAGTCGCCTTCTTCCAGGGCCAGTTGACGGTCCTTGGCCAGGAAGTCGCCGGTCTCGCAGATCGGCCCGACGATGTCGTAGGCTCGCGCTGCGGTCTGACGAGGGCGCACGGCGGTGACGTCCATCCAGGCCTGGTACAGCGCCGGGCGGATCAGGTCGTTCATGGCCGCGTCGACGATGGCGAAGTCCTTGTGTTCGGTGTGCTTGAGGTACTCGACCTGGGTCAGCAGCACGCCAGCGTTGGCAACGATGAAGCGGCCCGGCTCGAACACCAGCGCCAGGTCACGACCGTCGAGACGCTCGCGCACGGCTTTGATGTAGTCGGCTGCCAGCGGCGGCTCTTCATCGCGATAACGCACGCCCAAACCGCCGCCCAGATCGATGTGGCGCAGGTAAATGCCGCAATCGCCGAGGCGGTCGACCAGGCCCAGCAGGCGGTCGAGGGCGTCGATGAATGGTGGCAGGGTGGTCAGTTGCGAGCCGATGTGGCAATCGACGCCGACCACTTCCAGGTTCGGTAGCTGCGCGGCGCGGACGTACACGTCTTCGGCGTCGGCAATGGCGATGCCGAACTTGTTCTCTTTGAGACCGGTGGAAATGTACGGGTGCGTGCCGGCATCGACGTCCGGGTTCACACGCAGCGAGATCGGCGCGCGAACGCCCAGCTCGGCGGCGACCACTTGCAGGCGCTCCAGCTCGTCGGTGGATTCGACGTTGAAGCAGTGCACGCCGACTTCGAGGGCACGGCGCATGTCGTCACGGGTCTTGCCGACGCCGGAGAACACGATCTTGTCGGGGCTGCCGCCAGCGGCCAGCACGCGTTCGAGCTCGCCACGGGAGACGATGTCAAAACCGGCGCCCAGGCGCGCCAGGACATTCAGAACACCCAGGTTGGAGTTGGCCTTGACCGCAAAGCACACCAGGTGCGGCATGCCGGCCAGCGCATCGGCGAAAGCCAGGTACTGGGCTTCGATGTGGGCGCGGGAGTAGACATAGGTCGGTGTGCCAAAGCGTTCGGCGATGGCGGACAGAGCAACACCTTCCGCGAACAGCTCACCGTCACGGTAGTTAAAAGCGTCCATGGCGTTCCCTTATTGGTAGACGTCGTGCTTGTGTGCTTTCGACGGCTGCTTTTGCGAGGACTGCGCCTGCTCGGCTGGATCCTGGTTTTCGTCGGGCAGGTACAGCGGGCCTTTTTGACCACAGGCCGACAAAAGACAGGCAACCGCGAGGAGCGCGGCAAAGGAAGAGATCAGGCGCTTCATGGCGAAATCCTTGAAAATGCGTTAATTGCGCCGGAGTATACCGGCCACCCGGCAGCTTGCCTATGCGAGGGAGCTCCCGTCCGGCGGGGCTTGCCAGAGATCAGTCGGTATCACGCAACCCTTGTGGGAGTGGGCTTGCTCGCGAAGGGGTCGGCACATTCAACAGCTTTGTTGACTGAGCCACCGCTTTCGCGAGCAAGCCCGCTCCCACAGGGACCGCGTTTGATGTACCTATATCGGTGCTTGGTCGTTATCCTTTGCAATCACCGGGGCTCGCCCGTATCTTGCGGCGCTTGAGCGTGAACAGACACTTTTTGAGGTTGCCGCAATGAGTTTGACCGAAGCCCGTTTCCACGATCTGGTCGATGCCACCCAGCAATCGCTGGAGGATATTTTCGATGAGAGCGACCTGGATATCGACCTGGAGAGCTCGGCCGGTGTGCTCACCGTCAAGTTCGAAAACGGCAGCCAGTTGATCTTCAGCCGCCAGGAACCCCTGCGTCAGCTGTGGCTGGCGGCGGTGTCCGGCGGTTTCCACTTCGATTACGACGAAGAGAGCGAGCGCTGGATGTGCGACAAGAGCGAAGAGCAGCTCGGCGAGATGCTTGAGCGCATCGTCAAGCAGCAAGCCGACGTCGAACTCGATTTCGAAGGTCTGTGAGATCGTGACCCAGCCTGCCCCCGTTCGTCCGCCCAAACCGCTTTACAGCAATGTCAGCCCGGCGGTGCCTTCGCCGTGCAGCGGCGTGTGTCGGCTGGATGAACAGAAGGTCTGCCTGGGGTGTTTTCGCCACGTCGAAGACATCCGCGAATGGCGCTCGGCGGATGATGATCGCCGCCGTGTGATCTGCGCCCAGGCCGTCCAGCGCAAAACCTTGGCATAAGACTTTTGTGGCGAGGGGGCTTGCCCCCGTTGTGTCGCGAAGCGGCCCCAAAAGCTCACGACTGCTTCGCAACCGAACGGGGGCAAGCCCCCTCGCCACAGAGTTTCTCCCCGCACGTCCGAAGCTCCTCTCCCCCTGACTTGTATATTTATTGAGCTGTGATAGTGTCCAGAAACGCCTCAACCCATCGAGGCTCGTGAAAACCCCGCCTTTTTCTGGCGGGGTTTTGCTTTTTCTGTGCAGAAGAAAGGAGTCTGCCTTCATCATGACCGCACCTTCCATCACCCTTACTCGTCTGGACGTTCAACGTCTGGAACGCCTGATCGACAGCCTGGACGACACGCTGCCGGGCGTTATCGCGCTGCAAACCGAACTGGATCGCGCCGATACGCTGGTCAGTCACGAAGAAGTGCCTGCAGACGTCGTGACCATGAACTCCAAAGTGCACTGCCGTGAAGAAAGCAGTGGCAAGGACTATCACCTGACGTTGGTGTACCCCAAGCATGCCAACGCTGACGAAGGCAAGATTTCCATCCTGGCGCCGGTGGGCAGTGCATTGCTCGGCCTGAAAGTCGGACAGCACATCGATTGGCCCGCACCGGGCGGCAAAACCCTCAAGCTAACCCTGCTTGAAGTCGAATCGCAGCCAGCCAATGGCGGCGACTTCCCGGAATAACCCTCCCTCAGACCCGCTCGAGCGCGTCGTTCAATGCGCGCTCCAGATCGGCCTTGTAGCGCAAATACAAATTGCTTGAACTCTGACCATCACCGAGCAGGCCCGACAGGTCCAGGTCGGTGATGTAGCAGCGATAGCGTTCGGTTTCGCGGCGCTGCTCGACGATTTCCCGGGCGACCACGCTGAACAGTTGCTCGCCATGTTCCAGCTCTGAAAATTCCCGCTGATTGCAATACAACGTGACCTGCACCTCGCCTGGTGCGGCTTTGCCGACGATCGCCTGCACGTCGTAGAACGGTTTGTTGACCGGGGTTTGCGGTGCAGTTCTGGGTTCGACCCGACGGGCTCGCCCAGGGCCGGATGGCAACAGCTGGTAATACAGCGTGTCCAGGCTCAATGGCTGGGCAGCGTCCATCGGCAGCAAGGCATCGCGCCGGTACTGGATCGATTGCAGGAAGCGTTGCAGCGGCACCAGTAGACTTTGTTCGTCGTGATAGGGCAAACGCTGCTGCCACAAGGCATTGAATTCATCCATCACGTACAGGTCGGCCTGGTCATCGTGAACCCGGTAGAACACCTGAATACAGTCTGGCTGGCCCATGGGCAGAATCAGCGCCAGGTCCTGATCTTCCAGCGCCATCGGGTCCAGGTGCAGCGGGCTGTAGCTCGCCAGCTCTTCGCCCAGGTAATCGAACAGCGCTGGCAGGGTGGCGAGGGCGACGTGATTGACCTGCCCCGGCACCAGTTCCAGCACGTGGTAATGCTGCTGGACCTGAATCAGGTAGCGGTGGTTGAGTCTGCTCAGCAGCAGGTTCTGCGCGGTGTCGATTACTTCTTCGACCCGCTGCGCGATGAACTGCGCTCGGTTATGGCAGAAGCAACGTACGCGTAACTTGGGCTGGCGCGGCCCGTTCGGCAGGTTATTGAGGTAATCGCGCAGGCAGTCGAGCAGGGCATGGGGGCCGTCAAAGCGATTGACCAGCACTTCGTTCCAGCTGTTGAGCGTGACTTGGTCGAGGGTCAGCACCAGGTTTTCCCGGACCCCGGCGTAACTCAGGGAGTCGGTGCGCTCGGTGGTCATCAGGATGTTCAGGTCGCGGTGATGCTTGAGCGGGTCGACGCCGACGTTCACCAGAATCAGCACCTCGCTCGGCACGCTGGCGCGCAACAAGGGTTCTTCAGCGACGGTGGGCAAGGGCAGGGCGATGCTCTGTTGCAGGCTGCCAAGCAGGTTGAACAGTTCGAACTCGCTCAGATCACTCTCGCCGGGATGCAAGGCCAGGCGGGTGCTGCTGTCGATGACACCGTTGCGATGGCACCAGGTCAGCAACTCCAGCAATTGGCGGCTGCGCTTGATCGGCGCGAAGTGCTCCCACTCGTGGGCGGTCAGGCTGCCGTTGTACAAGCCCCACTGGGTTTGCCCCGATTCTTTCTTGTTGGGCGCGTTCACCAGGGTCAGGGTGTCTTCGGCCAGGTCCGGGGCGATGCCCGGGTTGATGAACTCGACCTTGTCCGCCTTGCGCTCGAACGCCGCATATAGACGTCGCCCCAGCACGTTGAGGTCGCGCTTGTTGATCAGGCTGACGGTCTGTTCGCTGCGGGCGAATTCGGTCAGGAAGCGGTAGCTGTAATTCAGTTCGTTGACCAATGCCCGGCGCTCAGTGCTGACCTGGCGGACTTTCCACTGACTGCGACTGTCGAGCAGGGCCAGTTGCCGATGATCCCAGTGCCATTCCTGGGCCAGGCGTTCCAGCAACGAGCGCTGCCAACTCTGGGTGCGACTGCTACCGGTGAGTTTGCGGTTGACCTTCAGGTACAGCGCACGGCGTACCAGCTCCAGACGCTCCGGTTCGCCCCGGGCGGTGAGGTATTCCTCGATGCGCCGGTAGACCACGACGTACGGGTCCAGCTCGTCGAGGTCGAGCCGATTGGCAAACACCGCTTGCTTGAAACGCAGGCTCAGGCACTGAACCCTGGGGTGTTCGCTGGCGTAGACCTCGATCAGCAACAGTTTGAGCACCGACTTGTAGGGGGACTCGATGCCCTTGAACAGCTGCCAAAGTCCGGCACCAATGAATTCTCCGGGCGGGATGTACGCCAGATGCCCCAGATCAAGGGTTTCGTCTGCGCGGATAAAGCGTTTGGACAGTAGCGCGTGGGTGTAGCGGTCGTAGGCGGCCTCTTCGTATACCGGCACCAGCCACCAGATCGGCGTGCGTCCGGCCAGCCAGATCGCGGTGCGGTAGAACTCGTCCAGCAGCAGAAAATGTTGGGTGGTGCCGCAGTCTTCCGAGCTCAGTTGATTGTCCCGCTCGCCGAGCACGAAGCGGGCCGGGTCGATCAGGAAGAAATGCGCCTCGGCGCCCTGGCTCGCGGCCCAGGTTTCGAGCAATTGGCACTTTTTACGGAGTTCGTTGAGTTCGCTTTCGCTCAAGTTCGGCGAGTGACAGACCCAGACGTCCATGTCGCTTTGATCGGCCTGGGCGAGGGTGCCAAGGCTGCCCATCAGGAACAGGCCGTGAATCGGTCGCGGCGGATTGCTGCCGTGGCGCGGCTTGTATGAAAACGAGCGGGTCAGGCGCTGTGCTTCGGCCAGGGCATTGGCGTCAGGCTCGAAGTTCGACAGCCCGGCGGGCGTGCTGCCTGAAACGTAACCCGGCAACAACGGATGATTGACGTGGAAAAACAGTGGCAGCAGGGTCAGTACCCCTTGCTGGCGGGTCGACAACCCTTCCATGGCGCGGGCCATGCGGCCCTCGTTGAGTTTTAAAAAGCGTGCGCGCAGCTGGCTGAGAACCTTGCGGTCGATCCCCTCGTCCAGATCAGGGCGGATTTCATGGGTGCGGGTCATGTCAGCTCAAACCGGCTCGCGGGGCTCGGACGTCGGAGGTCTCAGAATGAAGGGCAGTTTAGCGCCTCGGTCGCGGGACGTTTAAGCGGATTTTGTTTTTTGACGTCAGATTTCTATCGTCGTGCAACGAAGTGTGCCCGCGGAAATCCCGTAGCAGGGGTTTCCGTGGGCGATGCGGTGATGCTCAGGCGGTTTCCTGGACGCTCAGAATAGTCAGGACGGTTTGCACATTTTGTGCGGCATCACGACCCAGGCTGGTCAGATAACCGCCATCGGGCTGGTCGATCAGTTCTTTTTCGTACAGGCGTCGAGCGGCAGCAATGGCTTTCGGGGCAGCGGTCTGATGAATTTTCAAACCTTCCTGGGAACTGTCCAGGTTGAAGAGTGCGAGGATTTCCAGTTCGGCAACCAACTCAGGGGTAAGCGACATAAGGACTCCAGACTTTCTAGGAATTGGACGACAGCGCCCCTAAGGTGATCCCACTCGTGCGGCATGTCCAGTGCTCGCGACAGGGTTTTTCACCTTGGGAAGCATTCCCCAGCGGGTGGTGCGGCAGCGGGGTGCGTTCCAGTGTAGTCAGGGTCTGGGGGGAGGCAGGATCGATGGGTGACAATTTGTGTGCAATGAGCGAATGGCACTGTGGAGCTCATTGTGGCGAGGGGATTTATCCCCGTTCGGCTGCGCAGCAGTCGTAAAACCTGTGAGCGCGATTTACTGGAAACACCGCGATCACTGGTTTTAGGGCCGCTCCGCGACCCAACGGGGATAAATCCCCTCGCCACAGGTGTCGGGCTTATTTCTTTTCCGGCGGCAACTCTGGCAGCGCGCGCAGCGCCGCTTCGTACCATTCGGTGTTGAACGCGCGGTCTTCTTCGAGGATCGCGTCGATTTCCACCGCCAAAACGTGAGCCATCAGGTTGAGGATTTCTTCACGCTCGTAGCCCACCAGGGTCAACTTGTTGAAGGTCGCCTTGGCGGCAGGCGGATTGTCGCTTTCGATCTGGTTTTCGATGGCTTCGACCAGAGTGTTTTCGGCGAACTCTTCTTCGTCGATATCGTCCTGGTTGTTGTCGGGGGTTGGCTCGCTCATGGCAGGCTCCTCAAGGAAAGGCGGCCAGTTTACCTGCATTCAGCGCCATGATGCTGCTGGCGAGAAACGCCTTGGCATTCTATAAAGCAGGCACTGCCAACCCCGCACGGCCCGGAGGCTATGTGATGCTCAAGCTTTATGGATTTTCCGTCAGCAATTACTACAACATGGTGAAACTGGCGCTGCTGGAAAAAGGACTGCCGTTCGAGGAAGTGCCGTTTTATGCAGGTACAAGCCCTGAGGCGCTGGCCATCAGCCCGCGTGGCAAGGTGCCGGTGCTGGGTGTGGAGCAAGGTTTCGTCAACGAAACCGCCGTGATTCTCGAATACATCGAGCAAACACAAAAGGGTACACCGCTGTTGCCGAGCGATCCCTTCGAGCGGGCGCAGGCCCTGGCGCTGGCCAAGGAAATCGAGTTGTACATCGAACTGCCGGCTCGCGCCTGCTTCGGCGAAGCGTTTTTCGGCATGCCGGTGCCGGATGCGATCAAGGACAAGACCAAGACCGAGTTGCTGCTGGGTTTTGCCTCGCTTGGACGGCACGGCAAGTTTGCCCCTTATGTCGCGGGCGACAGCCTGAGCCTTGCAGATTTGTATTTCCTGTACAGCGTGCCGCTGGCCTGTGCCGTGGGGCAGAAGCTGTTCGGTATCGACCTGTTGGCGGATATGCCCGCGGCCAAGGCGCTACTGGAGCGTCTGGAGCGGAATCCGAACGCACAGCGGATTGCGGCGGACAAGGAAGCGGCGATGCCAGCGTTCATGGCGATGGTCGCGTCCAAGAAGTAGATTTGTAGCGTCCTTCAGGTCGCTTTCGCGAGCAAGCCCGCCCCCACATTGGATTGATGGTGAACACATACTTTGTGAACACCACATGCCCAGTGTGGGAGCGGGCTTGTTCGCGAAGCTTTTGGCGGCTTAACGGCTGGCGAGCAACGCCTGACCGCGAGCGACCGCCTTCTTGACCTGTGCCGGCGCAGTCCCGCCGATATGGTCACGGGCATTTACCGAACCTTCCAGGGTCAGCACGGCAAACACGTCCTGATCGATCTGGTCGCTGAATTTGCGCAGCTCTTCCAGGCTCATCTCCGCCAGGTCCTTGCCGCTTTCCACGCCGTACTTCACGGCATGGCCAACGATTTCGTGGCAGTCACGGAACGGCAGGCCGCGACGCACCAGGTAGTCCGCCAGGTCGGTGGCGGTAGAGAAACCGCGCAGGGCCGCTTCGCGCATCATCGCGTGCTTGGGTTTGATCGCCGGGATCATGTCGGCAAAGGCTCGTAGCGAATCGCGCAAGGTGTCGGCGGCGTCGAACAGCGGCTCTTTGTCTTCCTGATTGTCCTTGTTGTAGGCCAGTGGCTGGCCTTTCATCAGGGTCAGAAGGCCCATCAGCGCACCGAAGACTCGGCCGGTCTTGCCGCGCACCAGTTCTGGCACGTCCGGGTTTTTCTTTTGCGGCATGATCGAGCTGCCGGTGCAGAAGCGGTCCGGCAGATCGATGAACTGGAATTGCGCGCTGGTCCACAGCACCAGCTCTTCGGAAAAGCGCGACAAGTGCATCATCGCGATGCTCGCGGCCGAGCAGAACTCGATGGCGAAGTCACGATCGGACACGTTGTCCAGCGAGTTGCCGCCCACGGCGTCGAAGCCCAGCAGTTGTGCGGTGTACTCGCGGTCGATCGGGTAAGTGGTGCCTGCCAGCGCGGCGCTGCCCAAAGGCATGCGGTTGGTGCGCTTGCGGCAGTCGACCAGACGCTCGTAGTCGCGGCTGAGCATTTCGAACCAGGCCAGCATGTGGTGACCGAACGTCACCGGCTGCGCGGTTTGCAGGTGGGTGAAGCCCGGCATGATGCTGCCGGCTTCGCGCTCGGCCTGTTCCAGCAAGCCTTTTTGCAGGCGGGTGATTTCCGCCAGGATCAGGTCGATCTCGTCACGCAGCCACAGACGGATGTCGGTGGCGACCTGGTCGTTACGGCTGCGACCGGTGTGCAGCTTTTTACCGGTCACGCCGATGCGGTCGGTCAGGCGCGCTTCGATGTTCATGTGTACGTCTTCGAGGTCGATGCGCCAGTCGAACTGGCCGGCCTCGATTTCACCCTGGATGGTCTTCAGGCCATCGGTGATGCTGTCGCGCTCGGCATCGGTCAGCACGCCGACCTTGGCCAGCATGGTGGCGTGGGCGATCGAGCCCATGATGTCGTGGCGATACAGGCGCTGGTCGAAGGTGACGGAGGCGGTGAAGCGGGCGACGAAGGCGTCGACGGGTTCACTGAAGCGGCCGCCCCAGGACTGATTGGTCTTGTCAGTGCTCATGAATTCGCTCGTATCGGCTGAAGAAAGATGGCGTTGAAAGCTGTCGCGGATAATAACAGGGTTGCCAATCCTGTCGCTGACACTGGTCGACACGTTTTTTTCTCGTGCCCGGGCCTATGCTCGAAGCCAGCGAGGTCTGAATTGCGCAACGATATTTTTCAATTGAGTAATAACGTCCCGGCAACCGTCTACAGTTGGACAGTAGGACCAGCGCAATTTTCGGCGCTTCAGCGGACTAATAAGAAGAGGGGGTGTTCATATTGTGTATCAGCAAACCCTACGGCGATGCCTCGCCAACCGCCGATTGCCCGGCGAATAAAAATTTAGCAGTCGGACGGGCGGCACTTTTTGGCCTTCGCGCTAGTCTTAGCGTGGATCGCGGTGACGGACGTCACTCCACTTGTCTACGCTATCCTTGTGCGAGACTCACGCAGGAATCCAGCGCAATATGAATGTCCTGATCGTTGATGACGAACCCCTTGCCCGCGAGCGCCTGAGCCGAATGGTCGGCGAACTCGAGGGATACAGCGTCCTGGAGCCCAGCGCTACGAACGGCGAAGAAGCGTTGGCACTGATCGACAGCCACAAGCCGGATATCGTTTTGCTCGATATCCGCATGCCCGGCCTCGATGGCCTGCAAGTGGCTGCCCGATTGTGCGAACGTGAAACCCCGCCTGCCGTGGTGTTTTGCACAGGGCCCGATGAATTTGCCGTGGAAGCCTTACAGGCCAGCGCCGTAGGCTATCTGGTGAAACCTGTGCGTACAGAACAATTGCATGATGCGTTGAAAAAAGCCGAGCGACCCAATCGTGTCCAGCTTGCGGCTTTGACCCGTCCCGCCGCCGAAACCGGCAGCGGCCCGCGCAGCCATATCAGCGCGCGTACCCGTAAGGGTATTGAGCTGATCCCGTTGGGTCAGGTGGTCTACTTCATTGCTGACCATAAATACGTGACCTTGCGCCATGAAGGCGGCGAAGTGCTGCTGGATGAACCGCTCAAGGCCCTTGAAGATGAATTCGGTGACCGATTCGTGCGCATCCACCGCAACGCCCTGGTCGCTCGCGAACGCATCGAGCGCCTGCAACGCACGCCGCTGGGACACTTTCAGCTGTTTCTCAAAGGCCTGAACGGCGATGCCCTGATCGTCAGCCGACGCCATGTGGCGGGTGTGCGCAAAATGATGCAACAGCTTTAATTCGCCATCCGCAGGCGAATTTCTCACCCGATTGCCGGACATCCGGGGCCAGGGAGGCCAGGCAATACCTGATACAAGTCAAAGTGGATTTGACTGAGCTGTTATTATCCGCCGTATCTATTCAGTACGGATTGATCCATGTCCTCTCGCGAAATCCGCATCGCCACCCGCAAAAGTGCTCTCGCCCTGTGGCAGGCCGAATACGTCAAAGCCCGTCTTGAAGCGGCCCATCCGGGTTTGCTCGTGACACTGGTACCCATGGTCAGTCGCGGCGACAAGCTGCTGGACTCGCCGCTATCGAAAATCGGTGGCAAGGGCCTGTTCGTCAAGGAACTGGAAACCGCGCTGCTGGAGAACGAAGCCGACATCGCCGTGCATTCGATGAAAGACGTGCCGATGGACTTCCCCGAAGGCCTCGGCCTGTTCTGCATCTGCGAGCGAGAAGACCCGCGTGATGCATTCGTCTCCAATACCTACGCCAGCCTCGATGAACTGCCACAAGGCAGCATCGTCGGCACCTCCAGCCTGCGTCGACAGGCCCAGTTGTTGACCCGTCGCCCGGACCTGGAAATCCGTTTCCTGCGCGGCAACGTCAACACGCGCCTGGCCAAGCTTGATGCCGGTGAATACGACGCCATCATCCTCGCGGCTGCCGGCCTGATTCGCCTGGGCTTCGAAGAACGAATCACCTCGGCCATCAGCGTCGACGACAGCCTGCCGGCCGGTGGCCAGGGTGCCGTCGGTATCGAATGCCGCACCGCCGACACTGAAATCCACGCCTTGCTGGCACCTCTGCACCATCAGGACACCGCCACCCGCGTGACGGCCGAACGTGCGCTCAACAAACATCTGAATGGCGGTTGCCAGGTGCCGATCGCCTGCTACGCCGTGCTGGAAGGCGAGCAGATCTGGTTGCGCGGTCTGGTGGGCGATCCGAGCGGCGGCCTGCTGCTCAGCGCCGAGGCTCGTGCGCCGCGCAGCGATGCAGAAGCCTTGGGTGTGCAAGTGGCCGAAGACCTGCTGAATCAGGGCGCCAATGACATTCTGAAAGCGGTCTACGGCGAGGCAGGTCACGAGTGACGGGTTGGCGCCTGCTGCTGACCCGTCCCGCGGATGAGTCGGTGGCGCTGAGCGAGGTTTTGGCCGAAGCGGGGATTTTCAGCAGCCGTTTGCCGCTTTTGGAAATTGAAGCGATTCCCGCCTCTGACACAATGCGCGAGGTGATTCAGCATCTGGATCGGTACTGCGCGGTAATCGTGGTCAGCAAGCCGGCCGCCAGAATCGCGGTGGATCTGGTTAGTCAATATTGGCCGCAGCCACCCCGCCTGAAGTGGTTCAGCGTGGGCGCCGCGACTGCACAGATCCTCGATGATCACGGGTTGGACGCGAGTTTCCCGTCCGAAGGTGATGACAGTGAAGCCTTGCTGGAGCTTGCGTCGTTGCGTGAGGCTGTCGCACGACCCGATCCACGGGTGTTGATCATGCGGGGAGAGGGCGGCCGCGAGTTGCTCGCTGAGCGTTTGCGCGAGCTTGGTGCTAGTGTCGAGTATCTGGAGCTGTACCGCCGCGAACTGCCGCAGTACCCGCCAGCAGCACTGCCGGAGCGTATCAAGGCGGAACGCTTGAACGGGCTGGTGGTCAGCAGTGGACAGGGTTTTGAGCACCTGCACCAATTGGCCGGCGCTGCCTGGCCGCAATTGGCGCGGTTGCCGTTGTTTGTTCCAAGCCCCAGGGTCGCCGAGCTGGCACGTGCCGCCGGGGCCCAAACAGTTGTGGATTGTCGCGGCGCCAGTGCCGCGGCTTTGCTAACGGCGTTGCGGGAGCATCCCGAACCCGTTCTCTAATGCAAAGGATGGATACGTGAACGAAACAGCCTTGCCTAAAGATGACGTGAAGCCAGTGCTTGATGCGCCGGCTGAAGCTCCGGTTGAAACTGCGCCACCTGCTGTCGGGCAGCGCCGAGGCAACGGGCTGGCAATAGTCGCGTTGCTGTTGGGCGCCGCCGGTGTGGCGGTGGGCGGTTGGGGCGTCTGGCAGGTGCGTCACCTGCAAGCCAGCACGCAGCAGCAGTTGAGCCAGGTGCAGGCGCTGAACGATCAGGCGCAAAGTCTGAAGTTGAACGAACAGCGCCTGAGTGCACGGCTTGAGCAAATGCCTGCCGCTGAAGAGCTGGACGCTCGCAGTCGTCTGGTGATTCAACTGCAAGGCGATCAGCAGCGTTTGAATCAACGTCTGGAAACCGTCCTCGGCGCGAGTCGCAAGGACTGGCGTCTGGCCGAGGCCGAGCACTTGCTGCGTCTGGCCAGCCTGCGGCTTTCGGCGTTGCAGGACATCAGCAGCGCTCAGGCCCTGGTGCAGGGCGCCGACGAAATTCTTCGCGAACAGAACGACCCGGGTTCCTTTGCCGCACGCGAGCAAGTGGCGAAAACCCTGGTCGCCTTGCGCAGCACCGAACAGCCGGATCGCACCGGTCTTTTCCTGCGACTGGGTGCGCTGCGCGATCAGGTGATCAACCTCACCGAGCTGGCGCCCGAGTACAAGGACCGTGGCGAATCCCTGCTGGGCCTGACCGCCGATGGCGACGGCGCGAGCCGTTGGGCGCAGTGGTGGGATCAGATCTCGCGTTACATTCGCATCGATTTCAACGCCGATAAAAATGTGCGTCCGCTGCTTGCAGGCCAAAGCCTGAGTCAAGTGCGTCTGGCCCTGAGCCTGGCGCTGGAACAGGCGCAGTGGGCGGCACTCAACGGTCAGGCCGCGGTTTACACCCAGGCACTGGACGAGGCGCGGGACGTGCTCAAAGGCAACTTCAATCCGGACAACCCGCAGAGCAAAGTGATGCTTGAGCAGGTGGTCGAGCTGAGCAAGCAGCCGGTCACTGTCGTCACGCCAGACCTGACCGGCACGCTCAGCGCGGTTCAGGGCTATCTCGAGCGACGCAACGTCAACGCCGAGGACTCGATCAAACCGATGGCCAAGCCTGCCGCAAGCACTCAGCAGGAGGCCACGCCATGAAGCGTCTCTATGTGATCGTGTTTCTGGTCATCGCCGCTGCCGCCGCTCTGGGGTTGGCGATTGCCGAGCATTCCGGCTACGTGCTGATCGCTTACAAGAGCTTCCGTTTCGAATCGAGCCTGTGGGCGACTCTGGCCCTGGTGGCGGTGTTGTGGCTGGTGTTCTGGGGCATCAAGGCGTTGGTCGAACTGGTCACGACCTCCAGCGGCGTGGTCAATCCCTGGTCGCGGCGCAATCGCAGCCGTCGGGTTCAAGTGGCGATCGAACACGGTCAGCTGGACCTGGCCGAAGGTCGCTGGGCCAGCGCACAGCGTCATTTGCATCGCGCCGCCGAAGCCGAGCGCCAGCCATTGCTTTACTACCTCGGCGCTGCTCGCGCCGCCAACGAACAAGGCCACTACGAGGAAAGCGACAACTTGCTGGAGCGTGCGCTGGAACGCCAACCCCAGGCCGAGTTGGCGATCGCCTTGAGCCACGCTCAACTGCAGACCGATCGCGGCGACACCGACGGTGCCCTGGTGACCTTGCAGGCCATGCATGAGCGTCACCCTCATAACGTCCAGACCTTGCGCCAGTTGCAGCGTTTGCATCAGCAACGCGGTGACTGGTCCGCCGTGATTCGCCTGCTGCCGGAGCTGCGCAAGGACAAGGTGCTGCCGCCGGCCGAGCTGGCCGAACTGGAGCGCCGGGCCTGGGGGGAGAACCTGTCCCTGGCAGCGCGTCGGGAAGAAGACGGAACCGTCGGATTGCAATCGCTCAACCGCGCCTGGCAGCAACTCACCTCGGCGCAGCGCCAGGAACCGCAACTGGTATTGGCGTATGCCGAGCAGCTTCGACAAGTCGGTGCCCAGGTAGAGGCCGAAGAGGTTCTGCGAACGGCGCTCAAGCGTAACTACGACAGCCATCTGGCGCGCCTTTACGGACTGGTTCGTGGCAGTGATCCGGCACGTCAGCTGCAAACCGCCGAGGGTTGGCTGAAAAACCATCCGGCCGACCCGAGCCTGTTGCTGACACTGGGTCGCCTGTGTCTGCAAAACAGTCTGTGGGGCAAGGCCCGGGATTATCTGGAAAGCAGCCTGCGCGTGCAGCGCAACCCGGAAGCCTGTGCGGAGCTGGCGCGATTGCTGGCACAACTGGGTGACACCGAGCGCAGTAATCAGCTGTTTCAGGAAGGCCTCGGCCTCTTGGATGAACGCCTGTTGGCAGCGCCGTTGCCCGTTCCGGTTCACGCCTGATTGTGTGTGGCGACGGAGCTTGCCCCCGCTGGGCTGCTGCGCAGCAGCCCTGAACCGACACGCCCATTTATTCGTTTAAAACCCATCCACGATTCGACCGCTTTGCGGTCGAGCGGGGGCACGCCCACTCGCCACGCGTAAGCGATTTGTGGCGCTTTCCTACAATTGTCCAAGGTGATCGGCATAGTCCTACAGAGGGCTACCTCTGATCCTCTCGATTCTGTCGGGAATTCCCTACACTTCTGTTGAAGTGTCCCTGCTGACCCGTCTTGTAAGGCTGGCGCGCTTTCCTCTACCGTAACCACTTGTCTCTACTGGTACGGAAAAGCCATGTCGCTGGCCTGCTCACGCTCCTTGTTTTTCATGGTTTTCGTTGCCGGCGCCCTGGCCTTGGGCGTTTCCTATTACCTGGAATATGCGGTCGGCCTCCAGCCGTGCGGCATGTGCCTGATGCAGCGGATGTGTCTGGCGTTGCTCACGGGTGTCTGTCTGATGGCTTCGGTGCATGGGCCCGGCCGTTTTGGTTCTTCCCTGTATTGGCTACTGGGTTTGCTCTGCAGTCTGACGGGAACCGTGACAGCGTGGCGTCAGGTGTTGTTGCAAGGCGACCCACTGCAACAGCTGTCCACGTGTTCGCCCGATCTGGCCGACCTGTTCGCAAGCAATCCCTGGGTTTACGTTGTGCAGCAGATGTTCAACGGTACGGCGGACTGCGCCCGGATTTCATGGACGCTGTTCGATCTGAGCCTGCCGGAGTGGAGCCTGCTGTTCTTTGTCGCGATGACAATTCTCAGTGTTCAGCAACTGCTGCGCGTTGTCTGGATCGCTTGGCGGCGACCGCTCAGCGGCGAGTCGTCGCACCCTGCGCTGGCGGGCGATTAAACACTTGTATGAACTTTATCTCCTGCGTACCTTGAAGCCACAGTCGCGCGGGCATAATCTGGCCCGCACGTGTCATTGGAATTGTGTTGCTCGAATGACGCTCTGCCTGGCCGATTCTTGATCTTCAAGTGTGCGACAGGTGTAGGGCAGCATGACCCACAAGGGAAGAGAGATCACCATGCTCGAAAGTTGTCAGAATGCTCAGGAACGCTGGGGTGGAGTGCATCTGCTGATCGATCGCTGGTTGCAGGAGCGTCACGAACTGGTTCGGGCCTATGATGCTCTCGGCGCCAAGCCTGAGGCTCTGGGCGAGAACCGCAAGCCATTGCAGGAATTCTGCGGCGTGCTGGTCGATTACGTGTCTGCCGGGCACTTCGAGATCTACGAACAGCTGACGGGCGAAGCCAAGGCATTTGGCGACACTCGCGGCCTCGAGTTGGCCGAGACGATCTACCCGCGTATCGACGTCATCACCGAGAAGCTGCTCGCGTTCAATGACCTGTGCGATGCAGGCAAGTGCGTGGCAGAGAAATTCAAGGAACTGGGTGGCCTGTTGCACGAACGCTTCGAACTGGAAGACTGCCTGATCGAAGTGCTGCACACCGCTCACAAGGAAGAGGATTCGGTTCAAGCCTGAACCCCTTCCGGCAACACCCTTAAAAAACGGTGCGCTTATGCGCGCCGTTTTTCGTTTGCGCTGTTCAGCCGGTGGCACCGCGTAATTCGACTTCGAATACCAGCGGCGTGAATGGCTCGATCAAGTCGCCGGCACCGTCGGCGCCATAGGCCTGCGCCGATGGAATCACCAGCCGCCACTTCGCACCGACCGGCATGTTTTGCAGGGCGCTGCGCCATCCGCTGATCACACTGTCGAGACTGAACCACTGCGGCTGACTGTTCTGATCGAACACGGTACCGTCGGGCAGGCGACCGATGTACAGGACCTGGACCTTGCCATTCGGACCGGCTTTCGCGCCGGTACCTGGCACCAGCTCGGTCAGCAACACACCATCGGCCAGTTCGCGTACACCGGGTTTGGCTTTTTCCACCGCGAGAAAACGTTTCTCTTTTTCGAGGGCGACTTCGCTCTGCGGTGCGCTCTGTTGCAAAGCAACCTGCGCTTCATGCTCGGCCAGAATCTGTTCGATCTGCTCATCTTTCAGGGCTAGGGGTTGGCCTTGATAGGCTTGCTGCAATCCTTCGACCAGTGCCTGAAGTTGCAGGTCGGGAACCTCCTGGCGCAGGCGCTCACCGAGGCTTGCGCCCAGGCTGTACGCGAGATCGTGAGCTTCATTTGCCGTGGTTTTTTCGGCGGCCTGGGCCACGGAAAAAAACACGCACAGCGATAAAAAAAGGTAGCGCGACATCGGCACTCTCCGACCTGAGATGCGGCAGATTATGCCAGTGTGAATGCGTGCGACAGTGAACTTGTTTTACGCAAGCCCGGAAGATTTTCGATCCGTTGCAACGCAGCGCTTTCGATACTGTCAACATGCCCTAGCGGCGGTAGCAGCAGAGGTCTAGTATGAGCCGCACCCACGTCAGCCAGGAGGTAAACCATGTCGGCCACCAAGAAGCCTGTAAATACCCCGTTGCACTTACTCCAACAACTCTCGGGCAGCCTGCTCGAGCATTTGGAAACCGCTTGTTCACAAGCCTTGGCTGATGCTGAAAAACTGCTCGCCAAACTGGAAAAACAGCGAGGAAAAGCGCAGGAGAAATTGCACAAATCCCGCACCAAATTGCAGGACGCTGCGGCGGCCGGCAAGGCCAAGGCACAAGCCAAGGCGAAGGACGGAGTGAAGCAACTCGAAGACTTGCTCGACTCCCTCAAGGATCGTCAGTCCGAGACCCGCGCCTACATTCTGCAACTCAAGCGCGATGCTCAAGAAAGCCTGAAACTGGCCCAGGGCGTCGGTCGTGTACAAGAGGCTGTCGGCAAGGCGTTGTCCCTGCGTTCGGCCAAGCCTGCTGCGGCCCCCGCCAAGAAAGCCGCTGCCAAACCGGCTGCTGCAAAAGCACCGGCCAAACCTGCTGCCAAGGCGCCGGTGAAAGCTGCAGCAAAACCTGCCGCCAAGCCTGCGGCGAAAAAACCGGTCGCTGCCAGCGCTGCAAAACCGGCTGCTAAATCGGCCGCCGCCAAACCTGCCGCCAAGCCAGCCGCTGCCAAAACAGCCGCCGCTAAACCGGCTGCAAGAACCGCTGCCGCCAAACCTGCTGCGGCGAAAACTGCGGCTGCAAAACCGGCTGCAAAAACCGCCGCTGCCAAACCTGCTGCGGCGAAAACCGCGGCCGCTAAACCGGCTGCAAAAACCGCTGCTGCCAAACCTGCTGCGGCGAAAACTGCAGCTGCCAAACCAGCCGCTAAAACCGCCGCTGCGAAACCTGTTGCCAAGCCTGCTGCAAAACCAGTCGCGGCAAAGACCGCTGCCAAGCCAGCCGCGAAACCCGCTGCTAAACCGGCCGCAAAACCAGCTGCAAAAACGGCTGCTGCCAAGCCAGCCGCCGCCAAACCAGCGACAGCCGCAAAACCAGCCGCAGCCAAACCAGCTGCAGCCAAACCGGCGGCAAAACCAGCCGTGAAAAAACCGGCCGCCGTTGCCAAGCCAGCCCCGGCTCCTGCTGCCAAACCAGCGACGCCAGCGCCGACGCCATCCGCTTCGGCCGCTCCTGCACCAGCAGCCTCCACCTCGACAGCCACCACTGCGCCAACGCCAGTGGCACCGTCGAGCACAAGCATCACCCCAACCAGCGCTTCCTAAGTGCCGGTTGCCGCGACGCGCAGCTGATGCAGCGCGTCGCGGTCCGGGTGGGCGGCGTTCGCCGCCACACCCTCAAGCCAGGCCGATAAATCGGTCGCCTCATTCTGCGGCCAACTCTGCGCCGATCGCTCCAGTCGCAACAACAGATGCCGTTCGGCTTCCAGCTCCAGCGCTTTCACTTGTTCGCGTAACGCGTTCAGTTCCGCATCTCCAGTCGCGATGACTTTCCATTGCAGGCGCAAGGCGCGCAGCGGTCGAACGACATCCGTGTCCCAGGGTTCAGCCACGTTGCGAAGCTGCTGCAATCGTTGTTCGTTGCAGGCGATTCCTCGCTTCCCGAGCCACAGCCCACACAACAACAGGCACACATTCACCCCCGCCGACTGCAAGGTCAGGCATGCGGCTTCAACGCCAGGACGGGCGTAAGTGCCAAGGGAAAAGCTCCACAGGTCAGAGGACATAGTGCTACTCGCGCCAGTTGCGAGCGAAGCTGGTAGACTCCGCCGCCATTATGATTCGACTTCAGAACCTGACTTTACAGCGTGGCCCGCAACGTCTGCTAGAAGACGCCGAGCTGACCCTGCACGCCGGCCACAAAGCCGGCCTCATCGGTGCCAACGGCGCCGGCAAATCGAGCCTGTTCGCCTTGATTCGGGGCGAGCTGCACCCGGACTCGGGTGACTGCTTCCTGCCGGCCGACTGGCGTATCGCCCACATGCGCCAGGAAATCGAGACGCTCGAACGCCTGGCGGTCGACTACGTGCTCGATGGCGACCTGCGCCTGCGCGAGGTGCAACGTGACCTCGCCGCAGCCGAAGCGGCCCATGACGGTGCTGCTCAGGCCCGTCTGCACTCGGAACTCGACAGCGCCGACGGTTACACCGCCGATGCTCGCGCCCGCAAGCTGCTGGCTGGCCTGGGGTTCACCAACGAGCAGATGGATCGTCAGGTAGGAGATTTCTCTGGTGGCTGGCGGATGCGTCTGAACCTGGCGCAGGCATTGATGTGCCCCTCGGACCTGTTGCTGCTCGACGAACCGACCAACCACTTGGACCTCGACGCCATCATCTGGCTCGAAGAATGGCTGAAAAGCTATCCCGGCACCTTACTGCTGATTTCCCACGACCGGGATTTCCTCGATGCCGTGGTCGATCATGTGGCCCATGTCGATCAACGCAAGATCACGCTCTATCGCGGTGGTTACAGCGCTTTCGAACGCGCCCGTGCCGAACGTCTGGCCCAGCAGCAACAGGCCTACGAAAAGCAGCAGGCGCAACGTGCGCACATGGAAAGCTACATCGCCCGCTTCAAGGCCCAGGCGACCAAGGCCCGTCAGGCCCAGAGCCGGATCAAGGCGCTGGAGCGGATGGAAGAGTTGTCCGCCGCTCACGTCGATTCGCCGTTCGACTTCGTCTTCCGCGAGTCGACGAAGATTTCCAGCCCACTGATCGACCTGTCCGACGCCCGCCTGGGCTACGGCGACAAAGCCGTACTGGAGAAGGTCAAACTGCAACTGACGCCTGGCGCGCGCATCGGTTTGCTCGGCCCCAACGGTGCGGGTAAATCGACCCTGATCAAAAACCTCGCCGGCGAGCTCTCGCCGCTGGCCGGTCGACTGACCCGTGGCGAAAACACCGTCGTCGGTTACTTCGCCCAGCATCAGCTTGATTCCCTGGACTCGAAGGCCAGCCCGTTGCTGCACTTGCAGCGCCTGGCGCCGACCGAACGCGAGCAGACCCTGCGCGACTTCCTCGGCGGCTTCGACTTCCGCGGTGCGCGTATCGACGAGCCGGTACTGAATTTCTCCGGTGGCGAAAAAGCTCGCCTGGCCCTGGCGTTGATCGCCTGGGAGCGTCCGAACCTGCTGCTGCTCGACGAACCGACCAACCACCTGGACCTGGAAATGCGCCTGGCGCTGACCATGGCCCTGCAGGAATTCAGTGGTGCGGTGCTGGTGGTCTCCCACGATCGTCATTTGCTCAAAAGCACCACCGACAATTTTTATCTGGTGGCGGATGGCAAGGTCGAGGAGTTTGACGGTGACCTGGAAGACTACGCCCGTTGGCTGGTCGACTACCGTCAGCGCAATGCCCCGGTCAGCAACACGCCGGTCAATCCGGACAAGACTGACAAGAAGGCCCAGCGTCAGGCCGCCGCCGCATTGCGTCAGCAACTGGCGCCGCACAAGCGTGAGGCTGACAAGCTCGAAGCCGAACTCGGCAAGCTCCACGAGAAACTGGCGAAGATCGATACCAGCCTCGGTGACAGCGATATTTACGAGCCGGCGCGCAAGAACGACCTGCGTGATCTGCTGGCTGAACAAGCCAAGCTGAAGGTGCGCGAAGCCGAGTTGGAAGAAGCCTGGATGGAAGCGCTGGAATTGCTCGAAAGCATGCAGGCGGAGCTGGAGGCGCTGTCCTGATGGAAGCCTTCAAGCTGCCGTTGCCGGCGATGTGGGTCGAGCCGATCTGGCTGGTCGTGCAAATTCTGCTGATCCTGCTGGCCGGTTATATCGCTCAGCGCGTCGTCGCTAAATGCCTGACTCGATTGGGCGAGCGCTACCCGTTTCCGCCGCAGTTTCTGATGCCGCTTCGGGGCGGTTTGCGCTGGCTGATCATGGGCAGTGCACTGATTTTCGTGCTGGAGCGCCTGGGCGTGTCGGCGACTGTACTCTGGACCGCGTTGTCCGGTTTTGTCGCGGTGGCCGCGGTGGCGTTTTTCGCCATGTGGAGCGTGCTCTCCAATCTGCTCTGCGCGATCCTGATCTTTACCGTCGGCCCCTTCCGTATCGGTGACGTGGTCGAGTTGGTGGACACCACAGACAAGCCTGGCGTCAAAGGCCGGGTGGTGGCGATCAATCTGCTTTACACCACGCTGGTCGAAGCGGAAGAGCTTGGGACTGGCAGCGCGATGGTGCAGGTGCCTAATAGCCTGTTCTTCCAGCGCTCGGTTCGACGCTGGCGGGGTACGGATGTGTTTTCGTCCGGCGGGTTTGAGAAGTAAGCCTTCTGTTGTCTGACATACCGCTTTCGCGAGCAAGCCCGCTCCCACATTTGATCAGTGTTGTTCACAAATTTTGTGTTCACTAAAGATCCAATGTGGGAGCGAGCTTGCTCGAGAAGGGGCCCTGGAGTCATAAAACGCTGGTCGGCCGTCGCAATATCCTGCAAAAAATCGATAGTCATCGGCCCAAAGCCGCATTAGCTTAGACGTCTGTCACGAGTCTGAGTCGAGGTGTGCGATGGAGCTTCAAACATGGCTGGCGTTTTTTGCGGCCTGCTGGGTGATCAGCCTGTCTCCCGGTGCCGGCGCCATTGCGTCGATGTCCAGCGGTCTGCAGTACGGTTTCTGGCGCGGTTACTGGAACGCCCTGGGCCTGCAATTGGGCCTGGCGGTGCAGATCGCGATTGTCGGCGCCGGTGTTGGCGCGATCCTCACGGCGTCGGCCACCGCGTTTTATGCGATCAAATGGTTCGGCGTGGCGTACCTGGTTTACCTCGCGATCAAGCAATGGCGCGCGCTGCCCAGCGACATGAGCGACGACGCGGCGGTGCGCCAGATCGGCAAGCCGATGGCTTTGGTGTTCCGTGGTTTCCTGGTCAACATCAGCAACCCCAAGGCCCTGGTGTTCATGCTCGCGGTATTGCCGCAGTTCATCGACCCGCATGCGCCGCTGCTGATTCAGTACCTGATCATTGGCGTGACCATGGTCTGCGTGGATCTGATTGTCATGGCCGGTTACACCGGTTTGGCGTCCAAGGTGCTGCGCTTGTTGCGCACGCCCAAGCAGCAAAAACGCATGAACCGGACTTTTGCAGGATTGTTCATTGGCGCGGCGGCGTTCATGGCGACGCTGCGCAAAGCGGCGGTGTAAAACCGTCAGGCACAAAAAAGGCGACCCTTGAGGTCGCCTTTTTTCGTTCCCATGTCATAGAACTGTAGGAGCCGGCTTGCTGGCGATGCACACGCCTCGGTGTTTCAGTAACACCGTGTTGATGCCTTCGCCAGCAAGCTGGCTCTTACAAAGAGCGGCACAGAATCCCCGGCGGCTTCCGCATTTCACACAACAAAGCTTGAGTGAAACTCATTCGAAGTGAACAATGTGTTACTTCGTATTTCCAATTGAGATTCATTCATGACTGCCCCGTCCCGTTTCCTGGCCTGGCTGGTATTGCCGCTGTTTGCCTTGTGCAGTTCCAACCTGCTGGCCGACACCGTGGAAGGCGCGCCGCAAGCGCTGCATATGCTCGACTACATTGGCGCGGACTACCCGCAATCTGTGCAAGCGGGCAAGGTCATCAATGAGTCCGAGTACCGCGAGCAGCTGGAATTTACCAAGGCGCTGCAAGGCTTGATCGCCGCCATGCCGGACAAACCGGAAAAGGCGGGGCTGGAGCAGGGCGTCAGCACGCTGCACAGCGCCATCGCTGCTCGGCAGGACGGCGCGGACGTCGCCCGTCAGACTCGGCAATTGGGCGCGAAGCTGGCCGTGGCTTATGAAGTCAGTCAGGCGCCGATCATTACACCGGATCCGACCCGGGGTGCGCCGCTGTACGCCCAGCATTGTTCGGTCTGCCATGGCGATACGGGGGCCGGGGATGGTCCGGCCGGTGTCGGCCTGACGCCGCCGCCGGCCAATCTGCGCGACGTCGGGCGCCAGGATCGATTGAGCCTCTACGGGATCTACAACACCTTGGGGATGGGCGTAGAAGGCACAGACATGCCGGCCTTCGCCGATCAGCTGGACGACCGTCAGCGTTGGGACCTGGCGACCTATATCGCCAGCTTCAGTGCCGATCCGGCCGCGGCACAATCCGAAAAAACCTACAACATCGCCGACCTGGCCCGTCAGACCCCGGCCGAAGTGCTGGCCGCCGAAGGTCCGCAAGCGGCAGCGACCTTCCGCGCCCAGCGTTCGCAACCGCCGCAGGTCAAACGTGGCCCGGCGCAACTGCTCGACTACACCGCTGCAACCCTGGACAAGAGCGTCGCGGCCTATCGCGCCGGCGATCACGATCAGGCTTATGACTTGTCGGTCGCGGCGTACCTGGAAGGTTTCGAACTGGTCGAAAGCTCTCTGGACAACGTCGACGCCAACGTGCGCAAAGACACTGAAAAATCCCTGATGGCCTACCGTCAGTCGTTGCAGGATGGCTTGCCGGTGGCCGAGGTCCAGCAGCGTCTGGATGCAGCCAAAGCCAGGTTGAAGCAATCTGCCGGCCTGCTGGGCAGCGAGGGTTTGAGCTGGTCGCTGAGCTACATCTCCGGTCTGCTGATTCTGCTGCGCGAAGGTCTGGAAGCGATCCTGGTGCTGGCGGCAATCCTCGCGTTCCTGCGCAACACTGGCCAGCAATCGGCGGTGCGCAGTGTCAACGCCGGTTGGGGCCTGGCGCTGTTGGCCGGTCTGGGGACCTGGGCGCTGGCGGCGTATGTGATCGACGTCAGTGGCTCGCAGCGTGAGTTGCTGGAAGGCGCGACGGCGTTGTTCGCCGCGGTCATGGTGCTCTGGCTCGGCGTGTGGATGCACGACCGTCGCCACGCAGCGGCCTGGCAGGATTACATCAAGAGCAGCCTGGTGGGCGGCGGCGGGCGTTTCGGCTTTGCGACGCTGGCATTCTTCTCGGTGTATCGCGAGCTGTTTGAAGTGATCCTGTTCTACGAGACCTTGTGGTTGCAGGCCGGGCCAGCGGGGCATAACGCGGTGTTGGCGGGTGGTGCCACGGCGCTGGTGCTGCTGGTGGGGCTGGCGTGGGTGATTCTGCGGGGCTCGGCGAAACTGCCGCTGTCGCTGTTCTTCAGCATCAATGCCGGGCTGCTGTGCGCGCTGTCGGTGGTGTTTGCCGGCCACGGCGTGAAGGCGTTGCAGGAAGCCGGGATCTTTGGCACGCGGCCGGTGCCGTTCTTTGAGTTCGACTGGCTGGGCATCCATGCGGATGCGTATTCGCTGAGTGCTCAGGCGGTGGCGATCATTGCGATTATTGTGTTGTATGGTCGTAGCTGGATGGCGGAGAAGCGGCGGGTGCAGGTTTCTTAAAAGCATTCGCTGCGCTCACATTCGCGGGCAAGCCCGCTCCCACAGGGATTAACGCTAACCTTGTGGGAGCGGGCTTGCCCGCGATGCTTTTAAGAGGAGGAACACAATGCGTGTGTGGATTGATGCCGACGCCTGCCCGCGGGCGGCCAAGGATCTGGTGGTGAAGTTCGCCCTCAAGCGCCAGTTCGAAGTGGTGCTGGTGGCGGGGCAGCCGCAGATCAAGCCGGGGCTGGCGCTGGTAAAGCTGATCGTGGTGCCGAGTGGCCCGGATGCGGCGGACGACTATCTGGTGGAGTACGCGGTGCCCGGTGAACTGGTGATCTGCAGCGACGTGCCACTGGCCGACCGGCTGGTGAAGAAAGGCGTTGCAGCGCTGGACCCTCGGGGAAAGGAGTTCGACGCGCAGAACATGGGCGATCGGCTGGCGGTGCGCAACCTGTTCACCGACTTGCGTGAACAGGGGCAGATGAGCGGCGGCCCCGCGCCGTTTGGCGAGCGTGAGAAGCAGGCGTTTGCCAATGCGCTGGACCGAATACTCACGCGGTTATCGCGCAAGTCTTGAGCCTGGCAATATTCAAAATGTGGGAGCGGGTTTGCTCGCGAATGCGGTGAGTCATTCAGCATTGATGTTGACTGATACACCGCATGCGCGAGCAAGCCCGCTCCCACATTTGATCCGTGTCAGGCGTCGTTTTCGTGGGTCAGTTCGAGGACGCGGTCGACCAGTTTGTTGATGCCTGACGCGGCTTCGCTGATCGATTGCGCGAGCATGTAAGCCGGAGTGCTCACCAGTTTGCGCGCCTTGTCTTCAACGATGTCCGTCACCGCGCAGTCTGCATGTGTGGCGCCCATCTTGTTCATCGCCGCGGCAGTGTCGGCATCGTTGCCGATGGTGCAGGTCACGCCCGGCCCATAAATCTTCGCGGCCAGCGCCGGGGAAATGCAGATCAGCCCGACCGGTTTACCCGCTTCGGCAAACGCTTCAGCCAGCGCCAGGACTTGCGGTTGAACCGTGCAGCCGGCGCCTTCGATCGCGAAGTTCGACAGGTTCTTCGCCGCGCCAAAACCACCCGGCACGATCAGCGCGTCGAAATCCTCGACGTCGGCCTCACGGATATCCTTGATGTTGCCCCGGGCGATCCGCGCCGATTCCACCAGCACATTGCGTGTCTCGGGCATCTCTTCGCCGGTCAGGTGGTTGATCACATGCAATTGCGCGATGTTGGGGGCAAAGCACTGCACCTGAGCGCCACGCTGGTCCAGGCGCAGCAGGGTGATCACACTTTCGTGGATCTCGGCGCCGTCGTAGACACCACAGCCGGAAAGGATCACTGCAATTTTTTTGCTCATGGGTTTTTCTCCAGATTCATGGCGTTAAATGTCCACTAATTTGTCACTCGTTGCCATAGGGTTAATTCGCGGCTAAACATAGGATCTGTCCTCAGGATTCCGATCAGGGCGCGTCATGGACTTCATTCTGTATGCGGTGCCGTTCTTCTTTGTGCTGATTGCCGTCGAACTGCTGGCCGACCGTTGGCGCGGGGTGAGCAATTATCGGGTGGCCGACGCGATCAACAGCATCAGCACCGGCGTGCTGTCCACCACCACGGGCCTGTTGACCAAGGGTGTGGGGCTGGTGACGTACGCATTTGCCCTCAAGCACCTGGCGCTGTTCGAGCTCTCGGCCGACAGCGTTTGGGTCTGGGTGTTTGCCTTCGTCCTCTATGACTTCTGCTACTACTGGCTGCATCGCATGGGCCATGAACGCAATATTCTCTGGGCGGCGCATTCGGTGCATCACCAGAGCGAGGACTACAACCTCTCCACGGCGTTGCGCCAGACCAGTACCGGGTTTCTGCTGAGCTGGATTTTCTACCTGCCGATGGCCGTGCTCGGCGTGCCGCTGCTGGTGTTCATCAGCGTCGCCGCGCTTAACCTGCTGTATCAATTCTGGGTGCATACGCGACACATTCCCAAGCTTGGCTGGTTCGAGTGGTTCTTCGTCACGCCGTCCAATCATCGGGCCCACCATGCACAGAACGCTCTCTACATGGATCGCAACTACGGCGGGGTGTTCATTATTTGGGACCGTCTGTTTGGCTCGTTCCAGGAAGAGGACGACAACGAACCGGTGATTTTCGGCGTGACCACGCCACTGGCGAGCTGGAATCCGTTGTGGGCAAACGTGCAGTTTTACGCGCAGCTCTGGGATGACGCGCGACGGGCTGAAAGCAAATGGGACAAGCTGCGGATCTGGTTCATGCGCACCGGTTGGCGTCCGGCCGACGTGGCGGCGAAGTACCCGATGAACAAGCCGGACTTGAGCCAGTTCCGCAAATTCGAAGTACCGCTGGACGGGCGCCAGCAGATTTACGTCGTGCTGCAGTTCTGCGTCTACATCGCGCTGGGCAGCTACTTGATGAACGTCGAGCAGCATTTACCGACCGCTGCGTTGGTGCTCGGCTGGAGTGCGGTGGCATTGGGTCTGTTTACGTTGGGCGTGGCCCTGGAGAATCGCCCATGGGCGTTGAAGCTGGAGCTGCTGCGCCTGGCATCGAATGTGCCGCTGGTGTGGCTGGCGCCGATGGTCGGGCTGTGGCCGGCCAGCGCGGTGGGCTGGGTCGGCCTGCTGAGTTACAGCCTGCTCAGCGGAATCGGTCTCTACTGCTGCAGAAACCGCTTCACTCGGTTGGCGTCTTGACCTCGGCGGCCTTGGCCTGTTCGGCTTTCAAGGCCTGCTCGTCGGCGTAGATCTGCTTCGCCAGACGGGCATTCTTGAATCGCCGGCGCAGCCACAGCACGAAGCCCAGCACCAGCAGGGCGCCAAGCACCCATAGCTCGTACTTCTTGACGCTGCCCAACATGCCTTCGAGTACCGCGCCGAAGTGATAGGCCGCGGCGGCCAGGGCGCTCGCCCAGATCGCGGCGCCAATCCCGTTCAACAACAAGTAACGTCCTGGTGGATAGCCTGACAGGCCGATCGCCACCGGCATCACCGTGCGCAAACCATAGACAAAACGGAAGCTCAGCACCCAGATGTCCGGGTGCCTGCGGATGTGTTCCAGAGCCCGGTCGCCCATCATCTGCCAGCGGGGTTTGCGCGCCAGCAACTTGCGGCCGTGCTTACGCCCCAGGAAGTACCACAGCTGATCGCCGGCATAACTGCCGAAAAAAGCCACGACCACCACCAGGTTGATATCCATGTATCCACGGAACGCGAGGAAGCCTGCGAGCACCAGAATGGTTTCGCCTTCGAAGAACGTGCCGAGAAAAAGGGCAAAGTAGCCGAAGTCATGCAGAAATTGTTGGAGCATTGTCTGGGTGCTGGCGAAATGAACGCGCAGCCTAACCCTTCGTGCACATTCATGAAAGTGTCCAAATGTGTCTCGACGTGAACATTTCCTACAAGGACAATGGAATGCGGCTACGTGACGCAGGGATGCACATAACTGTAATACGTTGGTCATAATGGCCGCTTATAACTGTCACGCTCGCCCGTTAGCGCGGGCTCAGGAGTCTGCCGTGAGCTTTACCCCTGCCAACCGTTTGTTTCCTGCAACCCGCTTGCGTCGTAACCGCCGTGATGAATTCTCGCGTCGACTGGTTCGTGAAAACGTTCTGACTGTCGATGATCTGATCCTGCCGGTGTTCGTGCTGGACGGTGAAAACCGTCGCGAGGCGGTGGCCTCGATGCCGGGCGTTGAACGCCTGACCATCGACCTGTTGCTGGAAGAAGCAGCCAAGTGGGTCGAACTGGGCATCCCGGCCGTGGCGCTGTTCCCGGTCACACCCCCCGAACTCAAGTCGCTGGATGCCGCCGAAGCCTGGAATCCCGATGGCATTGCCCAGCGCGCCACCCGCGCCCTGCGTGCGCAGTTTCCTGAACTGGGGGTGATCACCGACGTTGCGCTGGACCCGTTCACCACCCACGGTCAGGACGGTATCCTCGACGAAGCAGGCTACGTGCAGAACGACATCACCGTCGATGCGCTGGTCAAGCAGGCCCTGTCCCACGCCGAAGCCGGCGCTCAGGTGGTGGCCCCGTCGGACATGATGGACGGTCGCATCCAGGCGATCCGCGAAGCCCTCGAACTGGCCGATCACGTCAACGTGCGGATCATGGCCTATTCGGCGAAGTACGCCAGCGCCTATTACGGCCCGTTCCGCGATGCGGTGGGTTCGGCACTGAACCTGGGCGAGGCCAACAAGGCCTCCTATCAGATGGACCCGGCCAACAGCAACGAAGCCCTGCACGAAGTGGCGGCGGACTTGTCAGAAGGCGCGGACATGGTCATGGTCAAGCCAGGCATGCCGTACCTGGACATCCTTTACAGGGTCAAGGAAGAATTCAAAGTGCCGACCTTTGTCTATCAGGTCAGCGGTGAATACGCCATGCACATGGCGGCGATCCAGAATGGCTGGTTGAGCGAAGGGGTTATCCTCGAATCCCTGACCGCTTTTAAACGTTCAGGCGCTGATGGCATCCTGACTTACTTTGCCGTTCGTGCTGCTCAATTGTTACGAGAGCAAAAATAGCCCTCCCAGGAACATTCGATGAATACCGAAGGACTCACTGAAGTTGCAGTACAAGAGGCTCAACCCGTGGTGGAGCAAATCGCCGAAACCCCGCCGGAGCTGGAGCCTGCTCCACCCGCGGTAGTGGTCGAAACCGCGCCGGCGGCGCCAGCGATTGTTGTTCCTGGCCTGGATGACAGCAGCCTGTACATCCATCGCGAGCTCTCGCAACTGCAGTTCAACATCCGCGTGCTGGAACAGGCGCTGGATGAGTCCTACCCGTTGCTGGAGCGGCTGAAGTTCCTGCTGATTTTCTCCAGCAACCTGGATGAGTTCTTCGAAATTCGTGTGGCCGGCCTCAAGAAGCAGATCACCTTCGCCCGTGAACAGGCCGGCGCCGATGGTCTGCAACCGCACCAGGCCCTGGCCCGGATCAGCGAACTGGTGCACGGTTATGTAGACCGCCAGTACGCGATCCTCAATGACATTCTGTTGCCGGAACTGGAGAAACATCAGGTCCGCTTCATCCGTCGCCGTTACTGGACCACCAAGCTCAAGACCTGGGTTCGCCGTTATTTCCGCGACGAGATCGCGCCGATCATCACTCCGATCGGCCTCGACCCGACGCACCCGTTCCCGTTGCTGGTGAACAAGAGTCTGAACTTCATCGTCGAGCTCGAAGGCATCGACGCCTTCGGTCGCGATTCCGGTCTGGCGATTATCCCGGCACCGCGTCTGCTGCCGCGAATCATCAAGGTGCCGGAAGAAGTCGGCGGCCCTGGCGACAATTATGTATTCCTGTCGTCGATGATCCATGCGCACGCCGATGACTTGTTCCAGGGCATGAAGGTCAAGGGCTGCTACCAGTTCCGCCTGACCCGAAACGCCGACCTTGCCGTCGACACCGAAGACGTGGAAGACCTGGCCCGCGCGCTGCGCGGCGAGTTGTTCTCCCGTCGTTACGGTGATGCGGTGCGGCTGGAAGTGGCCGACACCTGCCCGAAACACCTGTCCGACTATTTGCTCAAGCAGTTCAACCTGCACGAGACCGAGTTGTACCAGGTCAACGGCCCGGTCAACCTGACCCGCCTGTTCAGCATCACCGGCCTCGACAGTCAGCGCGATCTGCAATACCTGCCGTTCACTCCGCAGATCCCGAAACTGCTGCAGAACAGCGAGAACATTTTCAGCGTGATCAGCAAGCAGGACATCCTGCTGCTGCACCCGTTCGAGTCGTTTACGCCTGTTGTCGATTTGTTGCGCCAGGCTGCAAAGGACCCGCACGTATTGGCGGTCCGCCAGACGCTGTACCGCTCCGGTGCCAACTCGGAAATCGTTGATGCGCTGGTTGATGCGGCGCGTAACGGCAAGGAAGTCACTGCGGTGATCGAATTGCGCGCGCGGTTCGACGAAGAGTCCAACCTGCAACTGGCCAGCCGTCTGCAAGCGGCCGGTGCGGTGGTGATCTACGGTGTGGTCGGCTTCAAGACCCACGCCAAGATGATGCTGATCCTGCGTCGCGAGGCTGGCGAGATTGTGCGTTACGCGCATTTGGGGACGGGTAACTACCACGCCGCCAACGCTCGTCTGTATACCGACTACAGCTTGCTGACCTCGGACGACGCCTTGTGCGAAGACGTCGGCAAACTGTTCAGCCAGCTGATCGGCATGGGTAAAACCTTGCGCATGAAGAAGCTGCTGCACGCGCCGTTCACGCTGAAGAAGGGCATGCTCGACATGATTGCCCGCGAGACCCAGTTCGCCCTAGAGGGCAAGCCGGCGCACATCATCGCCAAGTTCAACTCGCTGACCGATCCGAAGATCATCCGTGCGTTGTACAAGGCCAGCCAGTCCGGCGTGCGCATCGATCTGGTGGTGCGTGGCATGTGCTGCCTGCGTCCGGGCATCGCCGGGGTTTCGCACAATATCCATGTGCGCTCGATCATCGGTCGCTTCCTGGAGCACACGCGGGTCTTCTACTTCCTCAATGGCGGTGACGAGCAGATGTTCCTGTCCAGTGCCGACTGGATGGAGCGCAACCTCGACAAGCGCGTGGAGACTTGCTTCCCGGTGGAAGGCAAGAAGCTGATCATGCGGGTCAAGAAGGAGCTGGAGCTTTATCTCACCGATAACACTCACAGCTGGAGCCTGCAGGCGGATGGTCGTTACATCCGCAACACACCGACCGGCAACCAGAACCCGCGCAGTGCGCAGGCCACGTTGCTGGAGCGGTTGGGCAGTCCAATCCTGGCCGTGCGTTAACCCACACGCTGCATAAAAAAATGGCGATCCCTGCGGATCGCCATTTTTTTTAGTTCCGCCTGAGTAACCTGTGGCGAGGGAGCAAGTTCCCTCGCCACCGTGTTTAACGGACGTTAAGGACGAACCCCACCCGAGTCAGCCATTCTGCCTCCAGGGCGAAGTCAGCCTGGGTCAGCTGGTTTTCGTCCAGCCAGTTTTCCGGGAACTGCACATCCAGGCTGTGGCCATTGGCGTGCAGCACCACCTGAGGCATTTCCTGGGTGCCGCGGATGTGATGGAACAGGATCGCAAAGCGCAGCAGCACGCAAAGGCGAATCAGCTTGATGCCGTCGTCGCCAAAATCGGCAAACCGGTCCTTGGGAATATTGCGACGGTGGCCACGCACCAGTAGCGCAAGCATCAGTTGGTCTTCGCGGGAGAACCCGGCCAGGTCCGAATGCTCGATCAAGTACGAGCCGTGTTTGTGATACTGATAGTGAGCGATGTCCAGGCCCACTTCATGGACCTTGGCAGCCCAGCCCAGCAACTCGCGCCAGACGCCGTCATCCAGATCCCAATCCTCGGCCACCTGATCGAAGGCATGCAGCGCCTTGCGCTCGACCCGTGCCGCTTGTTCCAGATCGACGTGATAACGCTCCATCAGCGAGCTGAGCGTGCGTTCACGGACGTCTTCATGATGATGACGACCCAGCAGGTCATAGAGCACGCCTTCGCGCAGCGCGCCTTCACAGTGGTCCATGCGCTGGAGTTCGAGGGCATCGAAGATCGCTTCAAGAATTGCCAGGCCCGCCGGGAAAATCGCCCGGCGATCAGGCTTGATGCCCTCGAAGTCGATTTTCTCGACGTCGCCGAGTTTGATCAGCTTGCGCTTGAGCCACGCCAGGCCCTGGGCGTTGACCTCGCCTGTGCCATGACCGCCGGCCTTCAGCGCCAGGCCAATGGCACGGATGGTGCCCGAGGAGCCGATGGCTTCATCCCAGGTCAGGCGGTGCAGGGCGTGTTCGATGCTCATGATCTCCAGCCGCGCCGCTGTGTAGGCCTGGGCGTAGCGCGCCGGGGTGATCTTGCCGTCCTTGAAATAGCGCTGGGTGTAACTGACGCAGCCCATTTGCAGGCTTTCGCGCAGCAGTGGCTCGAAGCGCTGGCCGATAATGAATTCGGTACTGCCGCCGCCAATGTCGGCTACCAGGCGTTTGCCTGGTGTATCGGCGAGGGTGTGCGACACGCCGAGATAGATCAGGCGCGCTTCTTCACGACCGGAGATAACTTCCACCGGGTGGCCGAGGATTTCTTCGGCGCGGTGGATGAATTCATTGCGGTTACGGGCTTCACGCAGGGCGTTGGTGCCGACGATCCGCACGGCGCCCTGGGGCATACCGTTGATCAGTTGGGCGAAGCGCTTGAGACAATCGAGCCCGCGCTGCATGGATTCTTCGCTGAGCTTGCGCTCTTCGTCGATGCCGGCGGCCAGCTGAACCTTCTCCCCGAGACGCTCGAGAATACGGATTTCGCCGTTCTGGGCCTTGGCCACGACCATGTGAAAGCTGTTGGAGCCCAGGTCGATTGCGGCGATCAGGGACAGATTCTTGGCTTGGGATTGCGGCATGGTCAGGGGGTCTCGGTCGATAACCCGGACATCGTGCCACGATCAAAGGCTGACGCCAACGCGTAGGCGTTATTGGAACCTGCGATCTTTTGGCGCGGGAGCATGTGCAGTGCCGCTGATGGCCTCTTCGCGAGCAAGCCCGCTCCCACAGTTGACCGAGTTATCCCGACGGACGCGGCCAACTGTGGGAGCGGGCTTGCTCGCGAAGACGGCCTCACAGGTATTGAAGATCTTTCAGGCTGTCGCCTCGACCGTCCCGATGAAATTCGCCAACTCCGCCGTCTGCGGATTCGCGAACAAAATCTTCGGATCCCCCACCTCATGCACCTTCCCCAGGTGCATGAACACCAACTTATCCCCAACCTCCCGGGCAAAGCGCATTTCATGGGTGACCATGATCAATGTCATGCCTTCTTTGGCCAGTTGCCGGACCACGCTCAGCACCTCATTGACCAATTCCGGGTCCAGCGCCGAGGTGATCTCGTCGCATAGCAACACCTTCGGCGACATCGCCAGCGCTCGGGCAATTGCCACCCGCTGTTGTTGCCCGCCGGACAGTCGATCCGGGAACGCATCAAACTTCTCCCCGAGCCCGACCCTCTCCACCATCTCCCGCGCCAACTCCGCCGCTTTGGCCTTGGGCACTTTTTGCACCACCTGGGGCGCGAGCATCACGTTTTCGCCTACGGTCAGGTGCGGGAACAGGTTGAACTGCTGAAACACCATCCCGACCTTCTGTCGCAGACTGCGCAAGTCGGCGCGGGCGGCATCGAGGTATTCGCCGTCGACCTCGATCACGCCGTCGTTGATCGACTCCAGACCGTTCAACGTGCGCAGCAACGTCGATTTGCCCGAGCCGCTGCGGCCGATGATCGCCACCACCTGGCCTTCCTCGACGCTGAGGTCGATGCCTTTGAGCACATGGTGGTCGCCGTAATATTTATGCAGGGCGGAAATTCTAAGCAGAGGCATGCAGTCTCCTTTCCAGGTAGCGCGCACTGAGGGACAAGGGGTAGCAGAGCAGGAAATAGCCGAGGGCCACGAGGCCGTAGACCATGAACGGTTCGAACGTCGCGTTGGCGAGCATGCCGCCGGTCTTGGTCAGCTCGGTAAAACCGATGATCGACGTGACGGCAGTGCCTTTGACCACTTGCACCGAGAAACCCACGGTGGGCGCCACGGCGATGCGCAAGGCTTGCGGCAGGATCACGTAACGCAATTGCTCCAGCGGGTTGAGTGCCAGGCTTGACGAGGCTTCCCACTGACCATGAGGGATCGACTCGACGCAACCGCGCCAGATTTCCGCCAGGTAAGCGCTGGTGAACAGCGTCAGGGCAATCGCTGCCGCCATCCATGGCGAAATCTCCAGGCCGGCCAATGCCACACCGAAAAAAACCAGAAACAACTGCATCAGCAGTGGCGTGCCTTGGAACAACTCGATGTAGGTGCGGGCGAAACTGCGCGGCAGGGCTTTCTTTGAAATGCGCATGACCATGATCAGCAAGCCGATCAACCCGCCGCCGATAAACGCCACCAGCGACAGCGCCAGCGTCCATTGCAGGCCCGTGAGCAGGTTGCGTACGACGTCCCAGAAGGTGAAATCGCTCATTGGCCACTCCTCGCTATGTATCGACGGCCGATCCAGTTCAGCAATTGGCGGATCAGCAGCGCCATGCACAGGTAAAGCAACGTGGTCAGGGCGTAGGTTTCAAAGGCGCGAAAGTTGCGCGACTGAATGAAGTTGGCGGCAAAACTCAGCTCTTCGGTGGCGATCTGCGAACAGACCGCCGAGCCGAGCATGACGATGATGATCTGGCTGCTCAGCGCCGGCCACACTTTGCCCAGCGCTGGCAGCAGGATCACATGGCGGAAGGCTTCGAACCGGGTCATCGCCAACGCCGCAGCGGCTTCCAGTTGTCCGCGGGGAATCGCCTGGATGCCGGCGCGGATGATCTCGGTGGAGTAAGCCCCGAGGTTGATCACCATCGCCAGCACCGCCGCCTGCCATTCGGAAATCTGCAGGCCCAGCGATGGCAAACCGAAGAAAATGAAAAACAGCTGCACCAGAAACGGTGTGTTGCGGATCAACTCGACGTAGACCCCGAAAATCGCCGAGAACGGGCGGATATTCCAGGCCCGCACCAGCGCCCCGACGATGCCCAGGCCCACGCCGAGCACCGCGCCGATGGCCGTCAGCTCAAGGGTGAACAGCGCACCGCGCAGCAGCAGGTCGGTGTTTTGCACCACCGGTATGAAGTCGAACTGATAAGACATATCAAGTCTCCCGAGCGACGATCAGAGATCGGCCGGCAGTGGCTCTTTGAGCCAGGTCTGTGAATTCTTTTCCAGCGCACCGTCGGTCTTGGCAGTGGCGAGGATCTGGTTGACCTTGCCCAGCAGCGCCGGCTCGTTCTTGTTCACGCCCACGTAGACCGGCGAATCCTTGAGTTTCACTTTCAATGCCGGCACGCGTTTCGGGTTTTTCTCACTGATCGCCACCATCACCACGTTGCCGCTGGCGATCAGGTCGACCTGGCCGGCGAGGTAGGCGGCGATGGTCGAGTTATTGTCCTCGAAGCGCTTGATGGTCACGCCTTCAGGCGCGACTTTGGTCAGCTCGATGTCTTCGATGGCGCCACGGGTGACGCTGACGGTTTTGCCCTTGAGGTCGTCCAGGCCTTTGATATCGGCATCCGGCGGACCGAACACGGCGAGGTAGAACGGTGCGTAGGCGCTGGAGAAGTCGATGACTTTCTCGCGTTCGGGGTTCTTGCCGAGGCTGGAAATCACCAGATCCACTTTGCCGGTGGTGAGGAACGGGATGCGGTTGGTGCTGTTGACCGGCGTCAGTTCGAGTTTGACCTTGAGCTGGTCGGCCAGCAGTTTCGCGGTGTCGATATCGAGGCCGCGGGGTTTCATGTCCGGGCCGACCGAGCCGAACGGCGGGAAGTCCTGAGGCACGGCCACCTTGAGGACGCCGCGTTTGACCACCTCCTCCAGGCCGTCGGCGTGGGCGGGCATCTGGCTCAGCATCAGGCTGGCAAACAGTGAAGCGAGGAGGGCGCTGTAACGCAGGGTCATGGCAAATCTCCGGATCGGCGAGGAAAGAATTCTGCGGATCGACAGAGCACGGGCCATGCCAACATCGGGTTTTAGCGGTGCGAAGCCACGGTTTTGCTGGCGTTGTACGGTCTTACTGGTCTGAACAGTCGCGCCGCGTTACGCACTCCGATAGCGCATCTTCGACCCTCGCCGAACCCCAGTGGGGCACGACTTGCCGGGCGCCACGAATAGCTTTAAAACTAGCCGCTCATTCGCCTGGTTCATCTGAAAACCATGAACTCGATCTCTCGAGCCGTACCTGAAGTGGCGCTGCAAGCCATCCGCAAACTGATCACCGAGCAAGGTTTCGGGCCGGGGGATGCCTTGCCCTCGCAACGCGACCTGGCGGTGCAGTTGGGGGTGAGCCGGGCGTCGTTGCGGGAGGCGTTGTCGTCATTGAGTGCGTTGGGTGTGATCAGCATTCAGCCGGGCAAGGGCGTGTTCGTGCAGGCGCCGGTGGAATTGCCTCGATCCGATGCGGCACCGGGCTGGCCCTTCGCGGCCCAGGCTTCGCCGCTGGATATCTTCCAGTTGCGTTATGCCCTTGAAGGTTTTGCCGCCGGTCTCGCTGCCGTGACCTTGAGCACCGATGAGCTCGATGCTTTGGAGGACAACGTCGCCGCGATGCGCAATGAATTGAAGGTTGGCGATTTTGAGGCGGCGGCACGCCTGGACTTCGAATTTCACCGGCGCATCCTGCTGGCCAGCGGCAATCAGGCGATGCTGAGCATTCTCAGCGCCAGCGCCGACATCTTTCTGGAGAGCCAGAAGCTACCGTTCATCCGGGCAGAGCGGGCCATGGAAACCTGGCAGGAGCATCGCAAAATCCTCCGCGCGCTGGCCCGGCGCTCGTCCGGCGCGGCGCAGAAGGCCATGCACGAACATGTGCGCAACGCCGCCCTGCGTACCGGCATTGCCTTCGTCGCTCCCGCCACGTCCTGACTTGAGCTATACCCAAACTCATGCACCACCATAGCGAGACTCAATCATCTGCACCTTCCTGAACGAAGGAAGGGCGGCTATGATGGGCCACGTTTTTTTGCTTACAACCTGGAGACTTCCATGAGCAGCGATCTTATCAAACACGTTAGCGACGCTAGCTTCGAGGCCGACGTACTCAAGGCCGAAGGCGCTGTACTGGTCGACTACTGGGCTGAATGGTGCGGCCCTTGCAAAATGATCGCTCCTGTTCTGGACGAGATTGCTGAAACCTACAAAGGCAAGCTGACCGTTGCCAAACTGAACATCGACGAAAACCAGGAAACCCCGGCCAAGCATGGCGTGCGTGGTATCCCGACCCTGATGCTGTTCAAGAACGGCAACGTTGAAGCGACCAAGGTCGGCGCACTGTCGAAGTCGCAACTGGCTGCTTTCCTCGACGCCAACATCTAAGCGTCGTTTGTAAAGTGTCCGAAAAAAGGCCCCGCATATTGCGGGGCTTTTTCGTTATTGAGGGCTAGACGCTCCGAAACTCAGGTGTTACATTCGGCCCCGCACTGGTTTCTCCACTGCCCCCTGCTAGCCGTCGCCGACGCACTCCTTTTCGAATAAGTACGCGATCCTGTCGCCTTCTCTGCGGCGCGGCCTCATTAAGCCAAAAGCTTAATTTCCCCCCCTCCATAAATGATTACGTCATTCCTATATGAATCTGACTGAACTCAAGCAAAAGCCGATTACCGAACTGCTCGAATTGGCCGAACAGATGGGCATAGAAAATATGGCCCGTTCGCGCAAGCAGGACGTGATTTTCTCCCTGCTCAAAAAGCACGCTAAAAGCGGCGAGGAAATCTCCGGTGATGGCGTGCTGGAGATTCTCCAGGACGGCTTCGGCTTCCTGCGCTCCGCTGACGCTTCCTATCTCGCCGGCCCGGACGATATCTACGTCTCGCCGAGCCAGATCCGCCGATTCAACTTGCGCACCGGTGACACCATCGTTGGCAAGATCCGCCCTCCGAAGGAAGGCGAGCGTTATTTCGCGCTGCTCAAGGTCGACACGATCAACTACGATCGTCCCGAGAACGCGAAAAACAAGATTCTCTTCGAGAACCTGACCCCGCTGTTCCCGACTGTGCGCATGAAGATGGAAGCCGGTAACGGTTCCACCGAAGACTTGACCGGTCGTGTCATCGACCTGTGCGCTCCGATCGGCAAAGGCCAGCGCGGTCTGATCGTTGCACCGCCGAAAGCCGGTAAAACGATCATGCTGCAGAACATCGCGGCGAACATCGCACGTAACAACCCTGAAGTTCACCTGATCGTATTGCTGATCGACGAGCGTCCGGAAGAAGTGACCGAAATGCAGCGCACCGTGCGTGGCGAAGTGGTTGCCTCGACGTTCGACGAGCCGCCGACCCGCCACGTGCAGGTTGCCGAAATGGTGATCGAGAAGGCCAAGCGCCTGGTCGAACACAAGAAAGACGTGGTGATCCTGCTCGACTCCATCACCCGTCTGGCTCGCGCCTACAACACCGTGATCCCGAGCTCCGGCAAAGTGCTCACCGGTGGTGTCGATGCTCACGCCCTGGAGAAACCGAAACGTTTCTTCGGTGCTGCACGGAACATCGAAGAAGGCGGCTCGCTGACCATCATCGCCACCGCGCTGGTTGAAACCGGCTCGAAGATGGACGAAGTGATCTACGAAGAATTCAAAGGCACGGGCAACATGGAACTGCCGCTGGATCGTCGTATCGCTGAAAAACGCGTCTTCCCGGCCATCAACATCAACCGTTCCGGCACCCGCCGCGAAGAGTTGCTGACCGCCGACGACGAGTTGCAGCGCATGTGGATCCTGCGCAAGCTGCTGCACCCGATGGACGAAATCGCCGCCATCGAGTTCCTGGTCGACAAGCTGAAAACGACCAAGACCAACGACGAGTTCTTCCTGTCGATGAAACGCAAGTAACACGCAGTCCGCTGCAAAGAAAGCGCCCCTAACCGGGCGCTTTTTTTTGTGCATGAGATTTGTGTCTTGATTGATAACTTTCATGCCGCCACGATGTCCCTTTCGGATCGTTTTTGTATCAGATACGACAAGGGATGTTATGCACACATTTGGCAGTCGCCGTGACATTGACGGCTTGCGGGCTCTGGCCGTTATTCCGGTCGTGCTCTTTCACTTCGGTTTCAGCACGTTCAGCGGTGGCTTCGTCGGTGTTGATGTTTTCTTTGTCATTTCCGGATTCCTGATTACCAGCATCCTGTTCCGCGACATCAGCGCGCAGGGTTTCAGCTTCGTCGATTTCTGGGCGCGGCGCGCCCGACGCATCATTCCGGCACTAAGCGTGGTGCTATTGGTGACGCTGGCACTCGGCTGGTTGTTGCTGACGGCCAAGGACTTCTCCGAGCTGGGAAGGACGGTTCGTTATCAGTCGCTGTTCATTTCAAACATTCTGTTCATGCGCGAAGACGGTTACTTCCAACCCGCGTCGGATTTGAAACCGCTGCTTCACACCTGGTCCCTGGCCGTTGAAGAGCAGTACTACATCTTCTTTCCGCTGCTGATGGTGCTGTTGATGCGCCATGTTCGCCATTGGCGTTGGATGCTGTTTGCTGTGCTGTTGATCTCTTTCGGGCTGAACATCGCCTATATCGAGCGCAAACCCGACGTGGCGTTCTTCTCGCTGCCAACGCGTGCCTGGGAGTTGTTGTGCGGGGCCATGCTCGCGGTCCTGCCAGCGCGCAAGCACGCTGTTCGACCCTGGCTCGCCCAGTCTGTGGGTGCGGCCGGGTTGGGGGCTGTTCTACTGGCGGTGTTCACGTTTGACCGGGGTACGGTGTTTCCAGGCTGGGCCGCGTTGTTGCCGGTACTCGGTGCCACCGCGCTGATCTGGTCGGGCGGCCAGGGTTCGACCTGGGCCGGCCAGCTGTTGAGTGCGCGTGTTTTTGTCTGGATCGGCTTACTTTCCTATTCCTTGTATCTGTGGCACTGGCCGGTCTACGTCTACGCCAATGCCATTTCCATCGATGGTATTCAGCCCTGGGAGGCTGCTGGCTGGATGTTGCTGGCGCTGGGCCTGGCCTGGTTGAGCTGGCGCTTCGTCGAGTTGCCGTTCCGTGAAAAGCGCCTGCTGGCTGGACGCAAGCCCGTGCTGGTCGGCGGCTTGATGGCGATGGCTGTCCTCGCGGTGACGGGTTCCGTCGTGCGTTCGCAAGAGGGCTTCCCTCAACGTCTGACCGGCAAAGCGCTGGAATATGCGCAGGCTCGGGAATGGCAGGCCGGGCAGATGAAATGCATGCTGGTGACCAAGGACAAGAAATTCGACAAGGCTTGTCTGCTCGGTGGCAACCAAGAGGTCCCGGCGACCCGACTGGTCTGGGGTGACAGCCACGCTGCGGCGCTGATGCCGGCGATCGAAAGTGGTGCCAAGCGTGAGGGGCGCCCGGTGTGGCTTTACAGCATGAGCGCCTGCCCGCCGATCCTCAGCGATGACCCGCGCCAGCGCTGCAAGGACTTCAACGAACAGACCATGGAGCAGGTTCGTCGCCTGCAGATCAAGGATGTGGTGCTGGCATCCAACTGGAGTCTTTACGTTTACGGGCGTGAAGACGGCGATAAAAAGGTCCTGCTCAACGCCCACGACAATACGGCCCAGGCCGAGGCGCGCATGGCCTTGGCGATCGAAGCGCGGGTGGCGGCGATCAGGGCCGCGGGCGCGCAAGTCTGGCTGTTCAAGGAAGTACCGCTGCAGCGCAAGGGTGCGATCAGCCGATTGACGAGCCTGGCCCGGATCGGGCGTTCGGCCGACGGACTGGGGCGGCCGCTCGAAGAGCACCTGGCTCGCCAGCATTTTCTCAGCCGCTTGTTCGATTCGATGAGCGCAGCCGACCCCGGTGTGCATGTCATTGATCCAGCGCCACTGATGTGTGCGGACCAAGTCTGCAGCATCGAGGTCAATGGTCATTCGAAGTACAAGGATGAGGACCATCTTTCGGACACTGGCAGCGCCCGACTGAGCCCGCTGTTTACGCCGATGCTGCTGGGTGCAAATCACAATTGATCGTGCTGTTTTAACGCCAGAGCAGGTAGGATGTACGCCTATTTTCGGGGTGGCATCTTCAATGAAATTCAAGGACCTTCGGGATTTCGTGCAGCAACTTGAGCAGCGCGGAGAGTTGAAACGCATCCAGATTCCCGTCTCTCCAGTGCTGGAGATGACGGAAGTCTGCGACCGCACGCTACGGGCCAAAGGCCCGGCACTGTTGTTCGAGAACCCCACTGGCTATGACATTCCGGTGCTTGGCAACCTGTTCGGCACCCCGGAGCGGGTCGCCATGGGCATGGGCGCCGAAGCGGTCAGCGAACTGCGCGAGATCGGCAAGCTGCTGGCGTTTCTCAAGGAACCCGAGCCACCGAAAGGCCTGAAAGACGCCTGGTCCAAGCTGCCGATCTTCCGCAAGATCATCGCCATGGCGCCCAAGGTCGTCAAAGACGCGGTGTGCCAGGAAGTGGTCATCGAAGGCGACGACGTCGACCTCGCGATGTTGCCGGTGCAGACCTGCTGGCCCGGCGACGTCGCCCCGCTGATCACTTGGGGGCTGACCGTCACCAAAGGTCCGAACAAGGACCGCCAGAACCTCGGCATCTACCGCCAGCAAGTGATCGGGCGCAACAAGGTCATCATGCGCTGGCTGAGCCACCGTGGCGGCGCGCTGGATTACCGCGAGTGGTGCGAGAAACACCCCGGCCAGCCGTTCCCGGTGTCCGTGGCGCTCGGCGCTGACCCGGCAACTATCCTCGGCGCCGTGACGCCGGTGCCGGACAGTCTTTCCGAATACGCTTTCGCTGGTCTTCTGCGCGGTAACCGCACCGAACTGGTGAAGTGCCGCGGCAATGACCTGCAAGTGCCGGCCACCGCCGAAATCATCCTCGAAGGCGTGATTCATCCGGGCGAAATGGCCGACGAAGGTCCATACGGCGATCACACCGGTTACTACAACGAAGTCGACAGTTTCCCGGTGTTCACCGTCGAGCGCATCACCCATCGGATCAAACCGATCTACCACAGCACTTACACCGGCCGTCCGCCGGATGAGCCGGCGATCCTCGGCGTGGCACTGAACGAAGTGTTCGTGCCGATCCTGCAGAAGCAGTTCCCGGAGATCACCGACTTCTACCTGCCGCCCGAAGGCTGCTCGTACCGCATGGCCATCGTGACCATGAAGAAGTCGTATCCCGGCCATGCCAAGCGGGTAATGCTCGGTGTCTGGTCGTTTTTGCGACAGTTCATGTACACCAAGTTCGTTATTGTCACGGACGACGATATCAACGCACGGGACTGGAACGACGTGATCTGGGCCATCACCACGCGCATGGACCCCAAGCGCGACACGGTGATGATCGACAACACGCCGATCGACTACCTCGACTTTGCCTCGCCGGTCTCCGGCCTGGGTTCAAAGATGGGGCTCGATGCCACGCATAAATGGCCTGGCGAAACCACTCGCGAGTGGGGCCGGGTGATCGTCAAGGATGATGCCGTGACCCAGCGGATCGATGCCATCTGGAATCAGTTAGGAATAGATTGATGCGTGTAACCTTGCAGCCCTCCGGAGCGGTGCTTGAGATTCTGCCCGGCGAGCGGATTCTCGATGGCGCACGGCGCCTGGGCTATGAATGCCCGCAAAGCTGCCGCAACGGCAATTGCCACGTGTGCGCCGCGCTGCTGGTGGAAGGGCGGGTCGAACAGGAAGGCGGTGTGCGCGACCATGGCGAGTTCTACACTTGCATAGCAGAGCCGCTGGAAGACTGCATCGTGCTGTGGGATGGCGTGCTCGCGCTGGGAGAATTGCCGGTGCGCAGCTTGTCATGCCAGGTCATTGAGTGCGGGGACGTCGGCGGCGATACCTGGCGTGTGCGTCTGCGAGCACCGGCCGGCAAGCCACCGCGTTATCACGCCGGTCAGTACCTGTTGATCGAGCGTGAAAACGGCGAAAAGTCCGCCTTTTCCCTGGCCTCGGCCCCCCATGCGGGGCGTGATCTGGAAATCCATGTGCTGGCGCGCGAAAGCAGTGCGCTGAGCCTGATCGAACAGCTGCAACGCAACCCGATGGTGCGGATCGAAATGCCATTCGGCGACACCCATTTGGCGGAACTGCCGGACGGTCCGTTGGTGCTGATCGCCGCGGGTACGGGCATGGGCCAGATCCACAGCCTGATCGAACATTGCCGGGCCTCGGGCTTCAAGCATCCGGTGCATCTGTATTGGGGGGTGCGTCGTCCCGAAGACTTTTATGAAATCGAACATTGGGACGAGTGGCTGAAATTGCCCAATCTGTTCCTGCATAAGGTCGTCAGCGATCAATGTGGCTGGCCCGGGCGTTGCGGCATGCTGCATGAAGCGGTGTGTGAGGATTTCCCGGACCTGAAGTCCTTGCACGTGTATGCCAGCGGCTCTCCTGCCATGGTGTATGGCACGCTGGATGCGCTGGTTGAAGCCGGGATGGATGCTCATCAGATGCGCGCGGATGTGTTTGCGTACGCGCCAAGATCCTGATGATGCCCCCCTGTAGGAGCAAGCTCGCTCCTACAGGCATATAACTTCATATATAGCCGATCGGTATTTATACATTTCTATAAATACCGGTAAGTTATATCTAATTCAGGCAATTATCTAAAACTGTGCCATGGCACTTAAATTGCCTTAAAACATATGTGCCTTATTGTTACAGCGGTGCGTTCTATTAAGTAATTCATTACCCGCGGGGAGCTGAACGCTATTCGCCATGAGCGCCATTGAATCTGCTTTTATGAATCTGGCTTACCCTCCGCGGCTCGATCTGGGGCCGCAGCTTACGCACGAACAATTGCTCAGCTCGATGCAGTCGACCATGGCGCGCCACAAGGGTGGGCCGGTCTGGCTGTTCGCTTATGGTTCGCTGATCTGGCGCCCTGAATGCCCCGCAGTCGAACGCGTTCGCGGCCGGGTGCATGGTTATCATCGCGGTTTGTATCTGTGGTCCCACGAACATCGCGGTACACCGGAAGTGCCGGGGCTGGTGTTTGGTCTGGATCGCGGCGGCTCTTGCAGCGGCTTCGCCTATCGTTTGCCCGAAGAACAACTCGAAGCGTCCCTCTACGCACTGTGGCAACGCGAAATGCCATTTCCGTCTTATCGCCCACACTGGCTCAACTGCCGACTCGAAGACGGAAGCCAGGTTCAGGCATTGGGATTCGTGTTGGAGCGACACCTGCCCAGCTATGCCGGCAACTTGCCGGATCACGTGCTGAGCCATGTGTTCGAAAACGCTTGCGGGCGTTACGGCACCACTCGCGATTATGTCGAGCAGACCGCCAACGCCCTGCGTAGCCACGCCATGCCAGACCGGAATCTGGAGGCGCGGCTCAAGCGTTGCAAATCAAAAGCCGATCAGGCGATGGCTTCGCGGGTCTGACTGGCGACTTGCTTGTGCCACAAGGTTGGCGCAAGGAACGCCATCGCCAGCAGGCATGCGCCGATCAGCAAGACGAAACCGCCGTCCCAGCCGAAATGGTCCACGGTGTAGCCCATCGCTGCACTGGCCGCGACTGAACCGCCCAGGTAACCGAACAGACCGGTGAAACCCGCTGCCGTACCGGCGGCTTTCTTCGGCGCCAGTTCCAGCGCTTGCAAGCCGATCAGCATCACCGGGCCGTAGATCAGGAAACCAATCGATATCAGCGCGATCATGTCGACCGTCGGGTTGCCGGCCGGGTTGAGCCAATAGACCAGCGTCGCCACAGTCACCAACGCCATGAACACCATGCCGGTCAGGCCACGGTTGCCACGGAAGATCTTGTCCGACATCCAGCCGCACAACAGTGTTCCGGGAATACCTGCCCACTCGTAGAGGAAATACGCCCACGAGGTTTTATCCACGCTGAAGCCCTTGGCTTCCTTGAGGTAGGTCGGTGCCCAGTCCAGCACGCCGTAACGCAGCAGGTAGACAAAGACGTTAGCCATGGCGATGTACCAGAGCATTTTGTTGCGCAGCACGTATTTGACGAAGATTTCCTTGGCGCTGAATTCTTCTTCGTGACTGGCGTCGTAGCCTTCCGGGTAATCGTTCTTGTACTTCTCGATCGGCGGCAGGCCAACCGATTGTGGCGTGTCACGCATGGTGGCGAAAGCGAACACCGCGACGGCCATGGCCACAGCAGCCGGCACATAGAACGCTGCGTGCCAGTCATTGAACAGGCCCATACCCAGCAGGAACAGCGGACCGATCAGGCCACCGCCCACGTTATGCGCCACGTTCCACAACGACACCACGCCACCGCGTTCCTTCTGCGACCACCAATGCACCATGGTCCGCCCACTCGGCGGCCAACCCATGCCCTGCGCCCAGCCATTGATAAACAGCAGGATGAACATGATGGTCACGCTGGACGTGGCCCAGGGCGCGAAACCGAAAATGAACATGACGCCGGCCGAAACCAGCAAACCGAATGGCAGGAAGAAGCGCGGGTTGGAACGATCGGAAACAATGCCCATCAGGAACTTGGACAAGCCGTAGGCGATAGCAATGGCCGACAACGCCAGACCCAGCTCACCGCGGGTATAACCCTCTTCGATCAGATAGGGCATGGCCAGCGAGAAGTTTTTGCGCAGCAGGTAATAACCCGCGTACCCGATGAATATGCCGGCGAAGATCTGCCAGCGATGGCGTCGGTAAGCGCTGTCTATTTTTTCTTCAGGCAATGGAGCCTGATGTGCGGCAGGACGAAAGAAAGCAAACATTCAAGAGCTCCAGATTTCTTGTTTTGACTGCGGATGCGAATGTTACAGTTTCATTACCGAAAATAGCATCGGTTCGCATCGACAAAACAGCGGAAATTTTGGAGATCGCATGTTCTTTTACGAACATGTCGCTCAGGTATAAATGAAGGGCGCTGTGGGAATTGTTACCTGGCGATCCTTGATGACGCGGTTCTGTCCAGAGTAAGGCAGGGCTTTGGGAAATGTCCTTCGTTTGAATGGGAAGTCGCGGCGTTATGTAAAAAGCCATCGAGCCTTAACCTTTGTGCTGATGCCAGGTCTGGCTTTTCAGTGGTGATGGGAGTGGGGTTTATGCGGTGGTTTGTGTTGGCGGTTTTATGTGTGATTTCCAGCGGCGTCAGCGCTGGCCCGGTAATCCTCATTCCGGCGGATAATCCCAAGCCGAAGTATCCCAGAGCGCTTTACCTGACAGGTATCACGGGTGACGTTCGGGTCGGCCTGACCGTCAGCGCCGATGGATCAGTCAGCAAGGTGAGGGCTTTCCCAGGAGATGCTCACGCCGAGCTTGTGGAAGCCTCTCTGACGGCGGTCAACCGATGGCGATTCAAGCCATGGGACGTCAATGGCGACAGACCGGCAGAGATCGAGGTTGTTCTGCCAATGTCCTTCAGGCTGGACAGCAATTTGCCGATCGATGCTAACGAAGAGCTGAAGCAACTGACTTGTGGAGACGTCAGCAGGGAAGCACGGCACTTCGCAGATAATTTCTGGCTGGATATGGTGGTATTCAGGTACACCCGCAGTTATCTGACCCACTCGATTGCATCTGAGCAATTGCCGAAGGCGGAGCGACTGGCTCTCATCGCAAAACTCAACAAAAGTGTCCCTTCAATTATTCGCCGTTGTAATTCGCATCCGGCGTCGCGCTATGTGCATTTTCTTCCAGAGGAAATTCGAGAGTTGCTTTAACTGCAAACATGGAGCGCTGAGTGTTTTCCAGTGGCGTATCAAAAAGGCCAGAACAACCTCATCAGTTGTTCTGGCCTTTTTTGTGCCAGCGACGGCTCAGCGAACCTGCACCACCACTTTCCCGACCGCCTTGCGCTGGCCAAGATCGTTGATCGCCTGCGCCGCATTGCTCAGCGGATACACCTGCGACACCAGCGGCTTCAATTTGCCCTCGGCGAACCAGCCAAACAGCTGCTGGAAATTCGCCGCATTGTCTTGAGGTTGACGCTGGGCAAACGATCCCCAGAACACGCCAACCACCGCTGCGCCCTTGAGCAGTGCGAGGTTCACAGGAAACTCCGGAATGCGTCCGCTGGCGAAGCCGACCACCAGCAACCGGCCATTCCAGGCGATGGCGCGGATGGCCTGGTCGAACAGGTCGCCGCCGACCGGGTCGTAGATCACGTCCGCGCCCTGGCCATCGGTCAGGCGTTTGATTTCGTCCTTGAGGCTGGTTTCGGTGTAGTTGATCAGTTCGTCGGCGCCGGCCGCCTTGGCCACGGCCAGTTTTTCGGCGCTGCTGGCGGCGGCGATCACCCGGGCGCCCATGGCTTTGCCGATTTCCACGGCGGCCAGGCCGACACCGCCAGACGCACCCAGCACCAGCAGGGTTTCACCCGGTTGCAGGTTGCCCCGTTGCTTGAGCGCGTGCATCGACGTGCCGTACGTCATGCTGAAAGCAGCAGCGGTGTTGAAGTCCATGGAGGGCGGGATCGGCAGCACGTTGTAGCCCGGGACCGCGACCTGCTCGGCGAAACTCCCCCAGCCGGTCAGGGCCATGACCCGGTCACCGACTTTCAGGTGGCTGACCTTCTCGCCAACCGCGCTGACGACGCCGGCCGCTTCGCCGCCCGGGGAAAACGGGAAGGGCGGCTTGAACTGGTATTTGCCCTCGATGATCAGCGTGTCCGGGAAATTCACCCCGGCGGCGTGCACGTCCAGCAGGATTTCATTCTTCTTCGCGACAGGGCTGGCGACCTCTTCCAGCACCAGCGATTCGGCAGGGCCGAAGGCTTTGCACAGCACGGCTTTCATCAGGGCTATTCCTTTGGGAGTGATGGCCGATAAGTGTAGGTGTGTGAGTCGACGGGTCAACGAGCATGCCCCGCCCTGATAGTCAGCCATAAGCTTGTGCTTGCGCGGCGGGTCGTTATGCTAGGCCGCAAACCGGATAAGGAGTGAATTGTGAAAGCGTGGATCATGTTGTTGCTGGCCCTGTCTCTGCCTGTGGCAGCCGTGGCTGAAGAAACCAAAGAAGGTGCTGCCCCGAAGGTTAACTACATCACCCTGAGCCCGCCGTTTGTGGGTAACTACGGGCTGGACGGTTCGCAGAAGCTCAAGGTCTATAAGGCTGATGTGGCACTGCGGGTGACTGGCGATGAAGCGACGCAGCTGGTGAAAGCCAACGAGCCGTTGATCCGCAACCAGTTGGTGGCGTTGTTTGCGCAGCAGACGACCGAGGCGATGAACAACGTCGAAGCCAAGGAAAAGCTGCGTCAGGAAGCCTTGAAGCAGACCCAGCAGATCATGAGCGATGAAACCGGCAAGCCGGTGGTCGAGGACTTGTTGTTCAACAACCTCATCATTCAGTAAGGCCTTTGCTGTCCGGGTGGGCCCCTTCGCGAGCCATCTCGCCATAGGGGCGACACGGTCTTTCAGGACGCCAGGCTCTTGCGAAATCGCATCAGCGCAATCGCGAAAAACAGCAGGCCGATGGCCGTGAGCGCCAGCAAATCGGGCCAGACGACGGTGATGCCGGCGTCGCGAAACAATATCGCAGCGCTAAGACTGACAAAATGCGTCGACGGCGAGCCCTGCATCACCCACTGCAGCCATTGCGGCATGCTGTCCAGCGGCGTGCTGCCACCGGACAGCAGCAACATCGGAATGATCACTGGAATCGCCAGCAGACCGAATTGGGGCGTCGAGCGAGCCAGGGTCGCGAGAAAAATCCCCAGCGCCGTGCTGGCGAACAGATAAACCGCGGTCACCATTAAAAACAGGCTCAGGGAGCCGGCCAGCGGCACGCCTAGCGCGCCTTTGACAATGACCTCCAGCGACAGCCAGGTGCACAGCACCACCACCAGCATGTTGCTCCAGATTTTCGCCAGCATGATTTCAAGTGCCGTCAGCGGCAGCACCAGTAAATGGTCGAGGGTGCCGTGTTCGCGCTCTCGCAGCAGTGCGGTGCCGGTCAGGATGATGGCGAGAATGGTGATGTTGTTGACGATCTGGATCACCGCCAGAAACCAGCCGCCTTCCAGATTGGTGTTAAACAGTGCGCGAGTGGTCAGCAGCGCCGGTGTTTTACTCGCCATATCGCCCTGGCCGCTGTAATTCAACAGTTCGCGCTGGAAAATTCGTCCTATGTAGCCTGCTCCCATGAACGCCTGACTCATGGCGGTGGCGTCGACGTTGACTTGCACGGCGGGCTGACGACCGGCCAGCAGATCCGTCTGAAAACTCGCCGGTACATTGATGACAAAGGTGTACTTGCCGTTGTCCATGACCTGGTCCAGTTGCCCATAGGGCAGCGGGACCGGGCGTTGGAATTCCGGAGGTTGCAGCGCCTGCGCCAGTTGTCGCGACAGCAGGCTGTGATCTTCGTCGACGATGGCCACACTGGCGTTATGCACGCCGATCACCGAGCCCGCCGCCGGCATGTAGATCGCTACCGTAAAGGCGTAAAAGAGGAACAGTAGCAGCACGCTGTCATGCCGCAGGCTGGTGAGTTCCTTGAGGCCCAGGCGCAGGATGTGCGCGAGCTTATACATCAGGCCTCCTGCTTTTTCAGCATGACCAGGCTGAGCCCGGTGAATGCGAGAAAGAACCCGAACAATGCGAGGCATTGCAGCCATAACTGTCGCAGGTCCAGCGCTTTGGTAAACGTGCCGACGGCGATGTCGAGGAAGTAACCTGCTGGAAACAGCATCCCCATCACTGCCGCCGCACCTTCGAGGGATGAACGTGGCACGATCAGTCCGGAAAACTGGATGGTCGGCAGGCTGGTGATGATCATGGTGCCGAGAATGGCGGCGATCTGGGTTCGGGTGAATGCCGAGATCAACAGGCCCATGCTGGTTGTCGCCAGCACATACAGGAGCCCGCCGAAAGCCAGCGTCAGGATGCTGCCCTTGAACGGCACCCCGAACAGCCATCGGTTCATCGCGACCAGTACCGCGAGGTTGATCAGGCTGACAGCCAGATACGGTGCCTGTTTGCCCAGCAGAAACTCGAGCCGGGTCAGCGGCGTGGCATAGAAGTTGGTGATTGACCCCAATTCCTTCTCGCGCACGATGCCCAGCGCCGTCAGCATGGCCGGGATGAACGCCAGGATCAGCGCCATGACCCCGGGGCCGATGGCGTTGACGCTGACCACGTCCTGGTTGTAGCGGAAGCGGGTTTCCAGTCGGGCGGCAGCTGGCCGGTTCAGCGCGGGGCTGCTCTGTTCGGCCAATTGTTCGATATTGGCCTGGTGCACGGCTTCGACGTAGTTACGGCTGGTCTCGGCGCGAAACGGCATGCCGCCATCGAGCCAGGCCGCCACGGCCGGTTGGCGCCCGGCGTACAGATCCCGGCCAAAACCGGGCGGTATCTCTAGCGCCAGTTTGATTTCCGAGCGCTGAAGGCGGCGATGCAGCTCTTTGGCATCGCCGATGGGGGGCTGTTCGTCGAAGTACCGAGAGCCGCGAAAGGCTTCCAGATAGGCGCGGCTCTGTGGCGTCTGATCCTGGTCATAGACGGCGAAGGCGAGTTTCTCTACGTCCAGAGAAATGCCGTAGCCGAAGATCACCATCATGAAAATGGCCCCAAGCAAGGCGAAGGCCATCCGCACTTTATCGCGCAGGAGTTCCTTGCCTTCACGACTCGCCACCGCCAATAGGCGTCCTGGGCTGAAGCCGCGTTCCTTGGTTGGCACCACCGGCATGGCGGGCGTATTCGCAGGCTCTGACGGTTTTGACGGTTTTGAGGGTTCGGGGGGTTCCTGGGCCTGTTCCAGGCACGTGACGAATGCAGCTTCCAGCGTCTCGCCCTTGTACTGCTGTTGAAGCGCTGTAGGCGTATCGCAGGCAAGCACTTTGCCCGCGTGCATCAGCGAGATGCGATCGCAACGCTGGGCTTCGTTCATGAAATGGGTGGAGAGGAAAATCGTCACGCCTTGCTCACGCGACAGCTCGATCAGCAGTCGCCAAAAATCGTCCCGTGCCGCCGGATCGACGCCGGAGGTCGGTTCGTCGAGGATCAACACTTCCGGGCGATGCAGCACCGCCACCGCCAGTGACAGCCGTTGGCGCAAGCCCAGAGGCAGCGCCCCGGACGGCTGATCGCAAACGCTGCCCAGATTGAAGCGCTGGATCAGCTCGTCAATGCGTTGTGCGCTGTCGGTTTTTGGCAAATCGAACAGCCGTGCGTGCAAATCCAGGTTTTGCCGCACGCTGAGTTCGCCATACAGCGAGAAACTCTGGGACATGAACCCGACCCGTTTACGGGTGGCCAGGTCCTTGGCATTCACCGGGTTGCCCAGCAACGTGGCACTGCCTGCACTGGCGGGCATCAGCCCGGTGAGGACTTTCATGGTGGTGGTCTTGCCGCAGCCATTGGAGCCGAGGAAGCCGAAAATTTCGCCGCGACCGATGGCAAAGCTGACGTTGTCTACCGCTGTGAAGTCGCCGAAACGCAGGGTCAGATCGTGGGCTTCGATGGCAATGTCGGAGGTGGTGCCGGTGCGAGGAGGGATCACCAGGGGCTGATTGTCGTGGCTGCTGTCGCCCTGATAGTGGGTGAAGGCTTCATCGAGTTTGCCGCTCGAGGTGACTGCCGCCAATTCCTTGCTCAAGCCCGTGGCAATCAGCTTGCCGCCATCGAGCATCAGGCAATGTTCGAACTGCTCGGCCTCTTCCATGTACGCGGTGGCGACCAGCAGTGTCAGTTGCGGCCGCTGACGCCGCACATCGTCTATCAACTCCCAGAAATGCCGGCGGGACAAGGGGTCGACGCCGGTGGTCGGTTCGTCGAGGATCAGCAGGTCCGGCTCATGGATCAACGCACAACACAGGCCCAGCTTCTGTTTCATGCCGCCGGACAGTTTGCCCGCGGGGCGATCGGCAAAACGCAGAAGGTCGGTGGCCAGTAACAAATTGCGCATGCGCTGATTGCATTCGGCTTTTGACAGGCCAAACAGGGTGGCGAAAAAGTGGATGTTCTCGCTGATCGACAACTCGGGATAAAGGTTGCCGCCCAAACCTTGGGGCATGAAGGCGATGCGCGCATAGAGGGTGTTGCGATGGCGGCGATCCTGGATCGAGCCGCCGAGCACCCCTAGTTGTCCTTGCTGCAGCGTTTTCACCCCGGCGATCAGCCCCAGCAGGCTCGATTTGCCGGCGCCATCGGGGCCGATCAAGCCGCAACGGGTCCCGGCGGGCAGGCTGAACGCGATGTCACTCAGCGCCTGTTGTTTGCCGTAGCGGTGATTGATCCCGGTCGCTTGAACCGCCAGGCCAGTCATTGCAGATTGGCCGGCCAGCCAACAGGGGCGGTGCGCACATAGCCGGCGCCGGGCATGCCGGGTTTGGCCTGGGGCACGGCACTGGGATCCGTCAGGCGTAACTTGACGCGGAATACCAGTTTTTGCCGCTCGTCGCGAGTCTCGACTTCTTTAGGGGTGAATTGCGACTTGGCTGCCACAAAGCTGATTTTTGCCGGCAATGGGTGATCAGGCAGGGCATCGAGCATAACCCGCGCTTCGTCGCCCACTGCCAAGCGTCCGGTTACGGAGGCCGGGAGGTAGAGGTTCATGTATTGATCGTTCGGGTCGATCAGCAGCAATACGCGCCCGCCGGCACCCAACACTTCGCCGGGCTCGGCCATGCGCAGCTGGATCACCCCGTCGATAGGGGCTCGCAAACTGCTGTCATCGATTTCGCTGGTCAACTGTGCGACTTGTGCCTGAGCGGCGCCAATCGCCGCACCCACCGCGGACACTTGCGCGCGAGCGGCAGTGACGGCGGCATTGCCCGTGCCGATACGCGCCTGCTGTTGATCGATGATCTGACCGCTGACGAAACCATGCTTGAACAGCGCCTGGGAGCGATTGAGTTCCTGTTGAGCGAGCAGTTGCTCGCTCAGGCGCAATTGCACGTTGGCTTGTGCGGCGGCGAGGTTTTCCCGGGCGCGTAATACTTCTGCTTCCGCCTGGCTGCGTTGGGCTTCTAGGGTGCGAGTGTCCATCCGGGCCAGCAGTTGGCCCTTGGTGACTTTGTCGCCTTCATCGACCAGCACCTCGGCCAGTCGCCCTGGTGTTTTGCTGGCGATCTGCACTTCGGTGGCTTCGAGGCGGCCGTTGCCGACATACAACCCTTCGGGCAGACGGTCATGCATCGATTTCCAGTAGCCAAAACCGCCGGCGGCCAGCAGCAGAACCATTAAAGAGCTGGCGAAAAAAATCGAAGAGCGGCTGTGCGTAGACATGCGAGCATCCTGCGTATGTTACGTACTAGTCTGACTGATCAAACGCCAAGGCGATTTGATGCCAGTCAACTGAGGGTCAAACCTAACCCTATTGAGGGGGAAAGAGAATGACCGGTAGTTCTGCTGTATTTAACGTAAATCGAGGACCGCCGCCCATTGCCCGGCGGTTACCGGCATCACTGACAGCCGCGAACCTTTCTGCACCAAGGGCATCTCGGCCAGCGCTGTTTGTTGTTTCAGGTAGTCGAGTTTCAGGACGTTCGCGAACGTTTCGACGTGGGCCACATCAATCGCGCTCCAGGCGTTTTTCTCGACGGTGGCCTTCGGGTCGTAGTAATGACTCTCCGGCTCCAGCGCTGTCGGGTCGGGGTACGCGGCTTTGACTATTTTCCCGATGCCGGCAATTCCGGGCTCGGGGCAGCTGGAATGATAAAAGAAGAACTCGTCGCCGACCGCCATGGCCCTCAGAAAATTCCGCGCCTGATAGTTGCGAACCCCGTCCCAGCGAGCGGTGCCAAGCTGCTCCAGACCTTTGATCGAGAGCTCGTCGGGCTCGGATTTCATCAGCCAATAGGCCATGGTTTTTGCTCCTTGCGAGTCAGGTGGACATGTTGTCAGGCAATTTTATGACAAACCGACAGTCGGTTGACGCCAGCGTTTGCGTGTCGGTTCACGTTGTCGCAAAATGCCGGCCTTCTAAGCTTGACGCTGCTGCACGGCCTACACCTACAACGGAAACCGCTGCTGTCATCGTGTTGATGTGCCTTTGGGGGGCAATCGATGAAACGCAAACCGGATTTACTATGGATATTGGTTATTTTGTTCGGCCTTGGCGTCGTGACCACTGGCTATGCCCAAAGCCTGTGGAGCAACAAGACCGATGCGCCGGTTGAAATCGCGCAGCAACAACAGCCGTCAGCCTTCAAACGCTGAGCCTGCTTTTCGACGCCGCTGACTCCAGTGGCGTCTAGCCTGCGTAATACCAGGCCTTGTCCGTCACCGTTCCTTGCAACGGCACATCCCAGCTCGCTTGAGCCAAGCGTTCGACCTTCTGACATTCATGGGCCAGCCCCAACAGCGTCGGTTTGCGCCAGTTTTTGCGTCGCGCCAGGTACGCCAGGCTTCGATCGTAGAAGCCGCCGCCCATGCCAAGTCGGCCGCCAACATCATCGAATCCCACCAAGGGCAACAGTACCAGGTCGAGCGCCCAGACTTTGCGTTGCCTGGCGAGGTTATGCCTGGGCTCGAGAATGCGAAAACGGTTGGGTCTGAGTTTTTCGCCTGGACGAATCCGTTGGAACACCATTTTGGTGCGTGGCCAGGCGCTGAGCACTGGAAGGTAAGTCGCCTTGCCTCGCCGTTGAGCGGCGCGCAGCAACAGGCGCGGGTCGATTTCACCGTCGGTGGGCAGGTACAGGGAGATATGTTTTGCGCGGCGGAACAATGGCTGCTGGGCCAATTGCTTGTACAGCCCGCGAGCGGCCTGGCGCTGCTGACTGGCGGTCAGTGCGCGGCGGGCCTTGCGCAGCATGCGTCGAAGTTGCGGGCGGGGCAGCAGCGCAGGTTCGGTCATGGGTTCGGGCTTCGGCAGTGCGGGTACACAAAGCGTACCCGTAAAAAAGCCGATGCCGGTATTTAAACCGGCATCGGACTGGAATCAGGCTCCCCGGATGAACCGCTGCTGACTTAGCCCTTGAACCCGAAAGTTCAAGGTGGAAGATGCAGTAGGCTTTAAGGCTTTCCGTCTAGCGGACATGCACACCAGCCCAACGTGCAACTTCCAGGGTAGTGCGAATCGGCTCAGGGACGTGGTCAACTGGCAAGCACCCCAGGGAGTGCTGCGAGTATAACCCAAGCGGTTCGACGAATCAGCCCTTGGTGACGTCCGGATCGGTGGCGAGCACCAGATCGACGCGATCCAGCAGGTCGCGCACCTGCTCACGGGTCGAGCCGCTGACCTGCACATCCGGACTTTCTTGCTTGTGCAGAAGGTCGTGCGTGATGTTCAGCGCGGCCATCACGGCGATGCGATCGGCGCCAATGACTTTGCCGCTGCTGCGGATTTCGCGCATCTTGCCGTCCAGGTAGCGGGCAGCACTCACCAGATTGCTGCGTTCTTCCTGGGGGCAGATGATCGAATATTCTTTGTCGAGGATCTGCACGGTAACGCTATTGCTTGAACTCATGAGTCTTGCTCCAGGGCCTTGAGGCGCGAAATCATCGATTCGACCTTACGCCGCGCGATTTCGTTTTTTTCAATGAGGTGCGCGCGTTCCTCGCGCCAGGTCTTTTCCTGAGCTAATAGGAGTCCGTTTTGACTCTTAAGTTGCTCGACCCGATTAATAAGCAGTTCGAGTCTGGCCATCAGCGCTTGCAGGTCGGTGTCTTCCATTGTGTCCACTGAAAATGTCTGATGGGTGTTGAACTGCAGGGCGAGCTTGCTCGCGATGGTCTCCAACGATAACGCTGGGTCCCTGACACCCGCGGCGTTCTGGGCTTCATCGCGAGCAAGCTCGCTCCTGCAGAGGAGTCGATGTAGGATACAAGGCCTTCATTCTAGACATAGCGCCGTCTGGCGCCTAGCTGCCCATGCCCATTCAGAATTCTCCGTACCAAGCCTTCGCCACCCTGCTGACTTCCAGCGGTCATAACGTCTCGCCTGCCGAACTGCATGGCTTGCTGCTCGGGCGCAGTTGCGCCGGTGCCGGCTTCGATGCCGAAGGCTGGCTGGTCGATGCCGCCGAGCTGCTCGAAGGCGAGCCGCAAGACAACGTTCGCAATGCCTTGATCGGCCTGCAAGAGATGGTCAAGGGCGAGCTCACCGGCGACGACGTGACCGTCGTTCTGCTGCTGCCGACCGATGACGAACCGCTGGCTGATCGCGCCGCTGCACTGGGCCAATGGTGCCAGGGCTTCCTCAGCGGTTTCGGCCTGAACTGCCGTGACAGCAGCATGCTGAGCACCGAGGCTACCGAAGTGTTGCAGGATCTGGCGGCCATCGCCCAGGTACAGGACGCGCTGGAAGAGTCCGATGACGGCGAAAGCGACTACATGGAAGTCATGGAATACCTGCGTGTCGCGCCGCTGCTGCTGTTCTCCGAAACCAAAAAGCCGGACGCATCGGCTGCCGCCAAACCGTCGTTGCATTAATCGCGAGCCAGGAAAAGCCATCTGCCCATGATTCATATCCCGAAATCGGAATACAGCCGTCGCCGCAAGGCCTTGATGGCGCAGATGGAACCCAACAGCATCGCCATTTTGCCCGCCGCCGCGGTCGCCATCCGCAATCGTGATGTCGAGCACGTTTACCGCCAGGACAGCGATTTCCAGTACCTCAGCGGTTTCCCTGAGCCACAAGCCGTTATCGTGCTGATGCCGGGCCGTGAACATGGCGAATACCTGCTGTTCTGCCGTGAACGCAACGCCGAGCGAGAACTCTGGGACGGCCTGCGTGCCGGTCAGGAAGGCGCGATCCGCGACTTCGGTGCTGACGACGCTTTCCCCATTACCGACATCGACGACATCCTGCCGGGCCTGATTGAAGGCCGCGACCGGGTGTATTCGGCCATGGGCAGCAACCCGGAGTTCGATCGACACCTGATGGACTGGATCAACGTGATCCGCTCCAAGGCGCACCTCGGCGCCCAGCCGCCGAACGAATTCGTTGCGCTGGATCATCTGCTGCACGACATGCGTCTGTATAAATCGGCGGCAGAAGTGAAGGTGATGCGCGAAGCCGCGCGGATTTCCGCTCAGGCGCATATCCGAGCGATGCAGGCCAGCCGGGCCGGGTTGCATGAGTTCAGCCTGGAAGCGGAGCTCGATTACGAGTTTCGCAAGGGCGGGGCGAAGATGCCGGCCTATGGTTCGATCGTCGCGGCGGGGCGCAACAGCTGCATCCTGCATTACCAGCAGAACGACGCCGTGCTCAAGGACGGCGATCTGGTGCTGATCGACGCCGGTTGCGAGATCGACTGCTACGCCAGCGACATCACCCGCACCTGGCCGGTCAATGGCAAGTATTCCGCGGAACAGAAGGCGATCTACGAGCTGGTGCTGGCTTCGCAAGAAGCGGCATTCGCCGAAATCGCCCCGAACAAACACTGGAACCAGGCGCACGAAGCCACGGTTAAAGTCATCACTGCCGGGCTGGTGAAACTGGGCTTGTTGCAGGGCGACGTCGACGAGCTGATCGCCAGCGAAGCCTATAAAGCGTTTTACATGCACCGCGCCGGCCACTGGCTGGGCATGGATGTGCATGACGTCGGCGAGTACAAGGTCGGCGGCGAATGGCGCGTGCTGGAAGTCGGCATGGCGCTGACCGTGGAACCGGGGATCTACATTGCCCCGGACAACCAGAACGTAGCGAAGAAATGGCGCGGCATTGGCGTGCGCATCGAGGACGACGTCGTGGTGACCAAAACCGGCTGTGAAATCCTGACCAGCGGCGTACCGAAAACGGTCGCCGAGATCGAGGCCTTGATGGCTGAAGCGCGGACAAAAGCGGCATGAGTCGAGTCAATCTGGCAATCATCGGCGGCGGCCTGGTTGGCGCGAGCCTGGCGTTGGCGTTGCAGGCGGGAGCCAAGGCTCGCGGCTGGAAGATCGTGCTGATCGAACCGTTCGCCCCCGGCCACACTTACCAACCGAGCTACGACGCCCGTTCTTCGGCGCTGTCCTATGGCGCCAAGCAGATTTATCAACGGTTGGGCGTGTGGCAGGAAATCTCCCGCCGCGCCGAGCCGATCAAGCAGATTCACGTCTCCGACCGTGGTCGTTTCTCCACCGCGCGATTGTCGGCGATGGAAGAGGGCGTGCCGGCGCTGGGCTATGTGGTGGAAAACGCCTGGCTCGGCCAATGCCTCTGGCAAGGTCTGGACAAGGACGTGGTCACCTGGCGCTGCCCGGCGGAAGTCACGCGCATGGAGCCGCTGACCGATGGCTATCGCCTGACCCTCAATGATGAAACCACCCTGGAATGCGACCTCGCCGTGCTGGCGGATGGCGGCCGCTCCGGCCTGCGCGAGCAACTGGGGATTGGTATCAAAAAACGCCCGTACAACCAGAGCGCGCTGATCGCCAACATCACCCCGAGCGAAGCGCACAACGGCATGGCTTTCGAACGTTTCACCGACGAAGGCCCGATGGCGTTGTTGCCGCTGCCGGAAAACCGCTGCGCCCTGGTCTGGACCCGTCTGGGCATGGACGCACAACGGTTGGCCGCCCTCGATGAACGCAGCTTTCTCAGCGAATTGCAGGGCGTGTTCGGTTATCGCCTCGGCACCTTGAAGCAGGTCGGCGCGCGGCATCTTTATCCGCTGACACTGATTGAAGCCGAGGAGCAGGTGCGTCCGCATCTGGCGGTTCTCGGCAATGCCGCCCACAGCCTGCATCCGATTGCCGGCCAGGGTTTCAACCTGTCCCTGCGTGATGCGCAGGCGTTGGCGGACGCGCTGCTGGCGAGCGAGAAAGCCCCCGGCGACTTTGCGACCTTGCAGGCTTACCGCGAGCGCCAGCGCCTGGATCAGAACCTGACCGTGGGCTTTTCCGATCAGGTCACGCGATTGTTCGGCAGTACTCAACCACTGGTCTCGCTAGGTCGAAACATTGGCCTGCTCGGCCTCGATCTGCTGCCGCCGGCCAAGCGTTGGTTCGCCCGACAGGCCATGGGCCTGGGTACGCGTCCCGATGCTTAAGTGGCTGACGAGCACGTTCGGCAAAGCACGTTTGATGCGCTGGTTCATGACGTTCTACCCGCCGTACCTTGGCGCCGGGGTTCGCGTGCGGCACATCAGTGATGATTTTCGGGACATCAAGGTGTCCATGGGATTGGGTTGGTACAACCGCAACTACGTCGGCACGCAGTTCGGTGGCAGCCTGTATTCGATGGTTGATCCGTTCTATATGTTGATGCTGATGGAAAACCTCGGCCGTCGGTTCATCGTCTGGGACAAATCCGCGGACATCGATTTCATCTCGCCGGGCAAAGGCCCGGTGTTCGCCAGCTTCAGGATCGATGAAGCCTTGCTCGACGAGATCCGCCAGCAAACGGCGAACGGCGAAAAATACCTGCCGCAATTGCAGGTCGATATCCACGACGGCGCCGGCACCTTGGTGGCGCGGGTCCAGAAAACCCTTTACGTGCGGCTCAAGCCGCAAGCGAGACAGGCTTAAAGCATGGAAATGCGCGCAGATCTGCTGATTGTCGGGGCCGGAATGGTCGGCAGCGCCCTGGCGTTGGCGTTACAGGACAGCGGGCTGGAAGTCCTGCTGCTGGACGGCAGCCCGATGAGCGTCAAACCCTTCGACGGGCAGGCGCCGTTCGAACCGCGAGTGAGCGCCTTGTCGGCCGCCAGTCAGCGAATTCTCGAGCGGCTGGGAGTCTGGGATGGCATCGCCAGCCGGCGCAGCAGTCCTTACACCGACATGCACGTCTGGGACGGCAGCGGCACCGGGCAGATCCACTTCTCGGCCACCAGCGTTCACGCCGATGTGCTCGGGCATATCGTCGAGAACCGCGTGGTTCAGGACGCCTTGCTCGACCGCTTGCACGACTGCGACCTGGGAATGCTGGCCAATGCGCGTCTGGAGCAGATGCGCCGCTCCGGCGACGACTGGCTGCTGACCCTCGCCGATGGCCGCACCTTGCGTGCGCCGTTGGTGATCGCGGCGGACGGTGCCAACTCGGCGGTGCGGCGCCTGACCGGCGTGGCCACGCGCGAGTGGGATTATATGCACCACGCAATCGTCACCAGCGTGCGCAGCTCACAACCTCATCAAATGACGGCCTGGCAGCGGTTCACCGATCACGGCCCATTGGCGTTTCTGCCGCTGGAGCGGGACGGTCGCCAGGATTGGTGTTCGATCGTCTGGTCGACCACGCCGAGTGAGGCCGAACGCTTGATGGCGCTGGATGATGAAGACTTCTGTCGCGAGTTGGAGCAAGCCTTTGAAGGCCGTTTGGGTTCGGTGCTGAGCGCCGATCCGCGTCTTTGCGTGCCGCTGCGGCAGCGCCATGCAAAGCGCTATGTGGCTGAGGGCCTGGCGCTGATCGGCGATGCGGCGCACACCATTCACCCATTGGCCGGGCAGGGCGTGAACCTCGGCTTCCTCGATGCCGCCGTGCTCGCCGAAGTGCTGCTGCAAGCGGCTGAACGGGGTGAGCGGTTGTCGGAGGTGAAAGTGTTGAGCCGCTACGAGCGTCGGCGCATGCCGCACAATTTGGCGTTGATGGCGGCGATGGAAGGCTTTGAGCGATTGTTCCAGGCCGATCCGTTGCCGGTGCGCTGGTTGCGTAATGCCGGGTTGAAGATGGTTGATCAGATGCCGGAGGCCAAAGCGTTGTTTGTGCGTGAGGCGTTGGGGTTGATCGGGGATCTGCCGGCGCTTGCCAAGGCTTGAGATTTTCACTGCGGCTGATGGCCTCATCGCGGGCAAGCCCGCTCCCACAAGAATTTCCGGTGGACACACTTTATGTGTGAACACTGGAGATCCCTGTGGGAGCGGGCTTGCCCGCGATGAGGCCGGTAAAACTATCCCATGTCTCATGCCATGCAACATCTGGTAACGCCTCCGCAAACTGATCGATTGAGAACGTAAATGTGAGTCCTTATCATTTGCCCTCACTTTTCAAATCGAGAGATCGCTCCCATGTTGGCACCGAAGCGTCTACTGACCGCACTCGCTCTGACTCTGATTGGCAGCACTGCCGCCCAGGCCGCTGCCGAAGTGGTGGTTTACTCCTCGCGTATCGACGAGCTGATCAAACCGGTGTTTGATGCCTACACCGCGAAAACCGGCGTGCAGGTGAAGTTCATCACCGACAAGGAAGCGCCGCTGATGCAGCGCATCAAGGCCGAGGGCGAGAATGCCACCGCCGACCTGCTGCTGACCGTCGATGCCGGCAACCTGTGGCAAGCCGAGCAGATGGGCATCCTGCAACCCTTCACTTCGAAAACCATCGACGCCAACATCCCGCTGCAATACCGCGCGGCTTCTCATGCCTGGACCGGCCTGAGCCTGCGGGCGCGAACCATCGCTTACTCCACGGACCGGGTGAAGCCGGGCGAGTTGACCACTTACGAAGGTCTGGCCGACAAGAACTGGGAAGGCCGCCTGTGCCTGCGTACGGCGAAGAAGGTCTACAACCAGTCCCTGACTGCCACCATGATCGAAGTGCATGGCGCCGACAAAACCGAGAAGATCCTCAAGGGTTGGGTCAACAACCTGTCCACCGACGTATTCTCCGATGATGTCGCGGTATTGGAAGCCATCAACGCCGGCCAATGCGATGTCGGCATCGTCAACACTTACTACTACGGCCGTCTGCACAAGCAGAAACCTGACCTGGCGGTGAAGCTGTTCTGGCCTAACCAGGCTGATCGTGGCGTGCATGTGAACCTGTCGGGCATCGGCCTGACCAAGTACGCGCCGCACCCGGAAGCCGCCAAGGCTCTGGTGGAGTGGATGACCACGCCTGAGGCGCAGAAGATCTTTGCCGACGTGAACCAGGAGTTCCCGGCCAACCCTGCGGTGACGCCGTCCGCGGAAGTCGCCGCCTGGGGCAAGTTCGTCGCCGATACGTTGCCTGTGGAAGTCGCCGGTAAACGTCAGGCCGAAGCGATTCGCTTGATGGATCGAGCTGGCTGGAACTGAGTCTGCTGCTTTAAAGAGCAAAAGGTCGCAGCTTTCGGCAGTTCCTACCGGGTGTACACCATCCCAATGTAGGAGCTGCCGAAGGCTGCGATCTTTTTGCGTTTTCCCTACACTTCACGATTTCCCTGCGAGAGACCGTCCTTGGCCCACCCCGCCCAACGCCGCTGGTATCCCCTGGTCTTCGTCATTGCTGCGCTGGTCCTGCTGCCCCTCAGCGTTTTGCTGATGTCCTGGCAAACCATCGATCATCAAATATGGTCCCACCTCTGGGACACCCAGTTGCCGCGGCTGCTGGGCAACACGCTGACCCTGGTACTCGGCGTCGGTGCCGGTGTAACGCTGTTGGGCGTCAGTCTCGCCTGGCTCACCAGCCTCTGTGAATTTCCCGGTCGACGCTGGCTGGATTGGGCGTTGATGCTGCCGTTCGCCATTCCCGCCTACGTGCTGGCTTTCGTTTTCGTCGGCCTGCTGGATTTCGCCGGCCCCGTGCAAACCCTGATGCGCGAATGGTTCGGCACTGGCCTGCGGTTGCCGCGAGTGCGCTCCACGGGCGGTGTCATCCTCGTTCTGGTGCTGGTCTTTTATCCCTACGTTTACCTGTTGGCCCGCACCGCGTTCCTGGCGCAGGGCAAAGGCCTGATGGAAGCGGCGCGAGTCCTGGGGCAATCGCCGTGGCAAGCGTTCTGGCGAGTCGCCTTGCCGATGGCGCGGCCGGCCATCGGTGCTGGCGTTGCGCTGGCGCTGATGGAAACCCTGGCGGATTTCGGGGCCGTGTCGGTGTTCAATTTCGACACCTTCACGACCGCTATCTACAAGACCTGGTACGGATTCTTCAGCCTCTCCACCGCCGCGCAACTGGCCAGTTTGTTGCTGCTGGTGGTGATGGTCGTGCTGTACGGCGAGCGCCGTGCCCGTGGCGCCAATCGAGCGAGCAATGAGCGGCCGCGGGTCAAGGCGTTGTATCACCTGCGTGGCTTCAAGGCGTTGGCGGCGATGAGTTGGTGCGGGCTGGTGTTTGCCTGCGCCTTCGTCATTCCGGTGCTGCAACTGGTGGTGTGGTTCTGGCAGCGCGGCCGTTTCGACCTGGATGAGCGGTACACCGGGCTCATTGTCCATACGCTGTATCTGGGCGGCATGGCGGCGTTGATCACTGTCAGCGTGGCGCTGGTGCTGGCGTTTGCCCGGCGCCTGGCGCCAACCCGGGCGATTAGTTCCAGTGTCAGCCTGGCCAACCTCGGCTATGCGTTGCCGGGTTCGGTGCTGGCGGTGTCGATCATGCTGGCCTTCAGTTATCTGGATCGCGAGCTGGTGATTCCGCTGTCGGGATGGTTGGGCGGAGCCGGAAAACCGTTGCTGTTGGGCAGTCTGTCGGCCTTGTTGCTGGCCTATCTGGTGCGTTTCATCGCGGTAGCTTATGGGCCGCTGGAAAGTAGTTTGGCGCGAATACGGCCATCTTTGCCCGAAGCGGCACGTAGCCTTGGGGTCAGTGGGCCACGACTGTTTTTCAAAGTGTATCTGCCGTTATTGCTGCCCGGCACGTTGAGTGCTGCGCTGCTGGTGTTTGTCGATGTGCTCAAGGAAATGCCCGCAACCCTGCTGATGCGCCCGTTTGGCTGGGACACGCTGGCCGTGCGCATCTTTGAAATGACCAGCGAAGGCGAGTGGGCGAGGGCATCGTTGCCGGCGTTGACGCTGGTTCTGGTCGGGTTATTACCGGTCATCGGATTGATTCGACGTTCGGCGCATCGAAACACCTAGGTGTCAGTCCTACACCTTGAGGCTACAATGCGCGGCATTCGGTGCGGTCCGTCCTACAGACCCGTTCGCTGAAATCGGCTGAAAGCCTTCTATTTCAAGGCTTTCACCCCGTGCAGCATCGGCCCGCACCCTCGCCACGCCCGGAAGGAGAAACCCATGGGACAGCGTACGCCTCTGTATGACCTTCATCTCGCCCTCGGCGCGAAGATGGTCGATTTTGGCGGTTGGGATATGCCTCTGCATTACGGCTCGCAGGTCGAGGAACACCATCAGGTGCGCCGCGACTGCGGGGTTTTCGATGTATCCCACATGACCGTGATCGATGTCAGCGGCGCTCAGGCCAAAGCCTGGCTTCAGCATTTGCTGGCCAATGACGTCGAGCGTCTGCACAGCTCCGGCCGTGCCTTGTACAGCACCATGCTCAACGAGCATGGCGGCATCGTCGACGACATGATCGTCTATCGCCTCGACGACGGTTATCGCCTGGTGGTCAACGCCTCCACGCGTGATCAGGACCTGGCCTGGATGCAGGCGCACCTCGCCGGCTTCGATGTGCAGCTCAACGAGCGCGCCGAGATGGCGATGCTGGCCATTCAAGGCCCCCATGCCCGACACAAAATTTCCGAGCTGGTCACCCAGTCTCGCGGCAACCTGATCCAGTCGCTCAAGCCGTTCGAAGGCCAGCCCGACGGTGACTGGTTCATCGCACGCACGGGGTATACCGGCGAAGACGGCCTGGAAATCATTCTGCCAGCCAATCAGGCCCCGGGTTTTTTCAACGATCTGGTGGGTGCAGGCATCTCGCCAATTGGCCTCGGGGCACGGGATACGCTGCGTGTCGAAGCCGGCATGAACCTGTACGGTCAGGACATTCATCAGGACGTTTCACCGCTGGCCTCGAACATGGCCTGGAGCATCGCCTGGGAGCCGGCGTCGCGTCAGTTCATCGGCCGCGATGCACTCGAAGCTGAACGGGCGGGCGGCGTGAAGCACAAACTGGTCGGTCTGGTCCTTGAAGAGCGCGGGGTTTTGCGCGCTCATCAAGTGGTCCGCATCGCCAATGTTGGCGAAGGGGAGATCACCAGTGGTAGTTTCTCTCCTACGCTTAGCAAGTCGATTGCACTGGCGCGCGTGCCGATGGCGACTGCCGACCGCGCAGAAGTGGAAATCCGTGGCAAATGGTACCCGGTCCGAGTGGTCAAACCGACCTTCGTACGCCATGGCAAAACCTTGATCTAACCTTTTCTGGCGGGCAACGACCGCTGACAATTTTCTTGAGGACACAGAATATGAGCGATATCCCTGCCGACCTGCGTTTTGCCGAAAGTCACGAATGGGCCCGTCTGGAAGCCGATGGCACCGTCACCGTGGGCATCAGCGATCACGCTCAGGAAGCCTTGGGCGATGTGGTATTCGTTGAGTTGACCGAAGTCGGAACCGTCTTCGCTGCCGGTGGTCAATCCGGCGTGGTTGAGTCGGTCAAAGCCGCGTCCGACATCTACTCCCCGGTTGCCGGTGAAGTGATTGCGATCAACGAAGAACTGAGCGCTAATCCGGAACTGCTCAACTCCGACCCGTACGGTGCCTGGATCTTCAAACTGAAGCCAAGCAACGCTGGCGATCTGGACAAGCTGCTCGATGCAGCGGGCTACAAGGCCGCCATCGGCGAGTAAGCCTTCAGCGTCACCCAAAGCCCCGACTAGTCGGGGCTTTTTGTTACCTGACAGGTCAATATCAAAAGATCGCAGCCTTCGGCAGCTCCTACAGAAGTACGCATTCCAATGTAGGAGCTGCCGAAGGCTGCGTTCTTTAGATCTTCAAGGGCTCCGTGACAGCGGCTGCTATGCTGGTTTGACCGTGTTGCATCGACGTTGAGCGCCAGTCAAGAGAGAGCCCGTCATGTCCCAGTTGCCGTCCCTGAGCCAGTTACGCGACCCCAATGCCTTCCTTCGCCGCCACCTCGGGCCCGATGCCGCCGAGCAGCAGGCGATGCTCGACAGCCTAGGCGTCGGCAGCCGCGTCGAGCTGATCGAGCAGACGGTGCCGCCGGGGATTCGCCTGAACCGGGCGCTCGACCTGCCGCCCGCCCTCGACGAAGAAGCCGCGCTGGCCAAACTGCGTGGTTACGCCGAGCAGAACCAGGTCTGGACCAGCCTGATCGGCATGGGTTACCACGGGACGATCACGCCCGCCGTTATCCTGCGCAACGTGTTGGAAAATCCCGGTTGGTACACCGCTTACACGCCGTATCAACCGGAAATTGCCCAAGGCCGACTCGAAGCGTTGCTGAATTTCCAGCAATTGACTATCGATCTGACTGGCCTGGAGCTGGCCAACGCCTCGCTGCTGGATGAAGCCACGGCGGCGGCAGAAGCCATGGCCCTGGCCAAGCGGGTCGCCAAGTCCAGGAGCAATCTGTTTTTTGTGGATGAGAATTGTCATCCGCAAACCATTTCCGTGGTGCAGACCCGTGCCGAAGGTTTCGGTTTCGAGCTTATCATCGACGCTGTGGATAACTTGAAACAGCACCAGGTGTTCGGCGCGCTGCTGCAATACCCCGACACCCACGGCGAGATTCGCAACCTGCGTCCGTTGATCGATCACCTGCATGCCCAACAAGCACTGGCCTGCGTCGCGACCGATCTGTTGAGCCTGTTGTTGCTGACGCCGCCAGGAGAGTTGGGCGCCGACGTGGTGTTCGGCTCATCCCAGCGATTCGGCGTGCCCATGGGCTACGGCGGACCGCACGCGGCTTTTTTTGCCAGTCGTGATGAATACAAGCGGGCGATTCCCGGGCGGATCATCGGCGTATCCAAAGATGCTCGCGGCAACACGGCTTTGCGTATGGCCCTGCAAACCCGTGAGCAACACATTCGCCGGGAGAAGGCCAATTCGAACATTTGCACCGCCCAGGTGCTGCTGGCCAACATTGCCAGTTTCTATGCGGTCTATCACGGGCCGGAAGGGCTGAAACGCATCGCCCAGCGGGTTCATCGACTGACGTGCATCCTCGCTGCAGGGTTGGAGCGCCACGGCATTCCGCGCCTCAACACGCACTTTTTCGACACTTTGACGCTGGAGGTGGGCGGCACCCAGACGGCGATCATCGAAAGCGCCCAGGCCGCGCAAATCAATTTGCGCATTCTCGGACGCGGTCAGTTGGGGCTGAGCCTCGACGAAACCTCTGACGAAAGCACTGTGGCGAAGCTGTTCGATGTATTCCTCGGCGCCGATCATGGACTGAATGTCGACGACCTCGACGCTGAAACGCTTCCTTCCGGCATCCCCGACGGACTGCAACGATCCTCGCCTTACCTGCGTCACCCGGTGTTCAGCGCACATCACAGCGAAACCGAGATGCTGCGTTACCTCAAGCAGCTCGAAAACAAGGACCTGGCCCTCAACCAGTCCATGATCCCGCTGGGCTCCTGCACCATGAAGCTCAATGCCACCAGCGAGATGATCCCCATCACCTGGCCGCAATTCGCCAACCTGCACCCGTTCGTGCCGAAAGAGCAGGCGACCGGTTATGCGCTGATGATCGAAGAGCTGGAGCGCTGGCTCTGCGCGATCACCGGTTTCGATGCGATCTGCATGCAGCCCAATTCCGGCGCCCAAGGGGAATACGCCGGGTTGCTGGCGATCCGCAAATATCACGAGAGTCGTCATCAGGGTGCGCGAGATATCTGCCTGATTCCGTCATCAGCCCACGGCACCAACCCGGCCTCGGCGCAAATGGCTGGAATGCGCGTGGTTATCGTCGAGTGTGACGAGGCAGGCAACGTCGATCTGGACGACCTGAAAGGCAAGGCTGCCGAGGCGGGCGATAAACTTGCCTGCCTGATGGCGACGTACCCATCGACCCACGGCGTTTACGAGGAAGGCATCAGTGAGATCTGTGAAGTTATCCACAGCCATGGCGGCCAGGTGTACATGGATGGCGCCAACCTCAATGCGCAAGTCGGGTTGGCGCGGCCGGCAGACATTGGTGCAGACGTTTCCCACATGAACCTGCACAAGACTTTTTGCATTCCCCATGGTGGTGGCGGGCCGGGGATGGGGCCGATTGGTGTGCGGGCGCATCTGGCGCCGTTCGTGGCCAATCACCCGGTGGTGGCGATTGAAGGGCCGCTGCCGCAGAACGGCGCAGTCAGCGCGGCGCCCTGGGGCAGCGCGAGCATACTGCCGATCAGCTGGATGTACATCGCCATGATGGGACCGCAACTGGCAGATGCCAGCGAGGTGGCGATCCTCGCTGCGAATTACCTGGCGCAACATTTGTCCGGTGCATTCCCGGTGCTCTACACCGGGCGCAACGAGCGGGTGGCTCACGAATGCATTCTCGACCTGCGGCCACTCAAGGCACTGACCGGCATCAGCGAAGAGGACGTGGCCAAGCGTCTGATGGACTATGGCTTCCATGCGCCGACCATGTCGTTTCCGGTGCCGGGGACCTTGATGGTCGAGCCGACCGAAAGTGAGTCGAAAGCTGAGCTCGACCGCTTTATCGGGGCGATGCTGAGCATTCGCGCAGAAATCACCGAGGTGCAGAACGGCAACTGGCCTGTCGAGGACAACCCGCTGAAACGGTCACCGCACACGCTGGCCGACATCACCGGGGTTTGGGAGCGGCCGTACAGTATCGAACAAGCGGTGACACCGGACGCGCACACCAAGGCGCACAAGTATTGGCCGGTGGTGAATCGGGTGGATAACGTTTACGGGGATCGGAACCTGTTTTGCGCGTGCGTGCCCGTGGACGATTACCGCTGAGGGCGACGCCGATCAAATGTGGGAGCGGCGGTGCGACGATTCGACTTGCTCGCGAAAGCGGTTTGACATTCAAAAATGATGTCGACTGGTACACCGCTTTCGCGAGCAAGCCCGCTCCCGCATTAAATCGGGTTCACAAAAAAATGCCGCTCATATGAGCGGCATTTTTGTTCAGCTGAAAAGCTTACTCGGAAGCGACGGCATTCTTCGCCAGGATCGCATTCGCCAGCTCCATGTCCGTGGCCTGCAGGCCAGGATTGTCGGCGCGGACCTTTTGCATCGCGGCTTCCAGATACGGGCCGCGGATGCCGCCGTCACTGGCAACAAAGCTGCCGGCATCGTCCTGTGCGGCAATGATCAGCTTGTGATCCTTGAACGTCAGGTAAGTCGAACCGGTGGTTGCACCGGACGAGATGACGTTACGCCAAAAGCTGTCGGCCATCGCCGAACCGACTGGAAGGGACAACACGGCGATGGTAGCGACAGCAAGTTTGAAACGCATGATGGGTGACTCCACTGGGTTAACTACGTGGGCTTTGATTGCCAATTACCCAATGGAGTTCCCGGATGGATCGTCAGCCCTGTCGCTCGCACAACTGTCCCTTGCCGGTGACTTGCTGAACACGTTGGAGCCAGCAGGTTTTGTTTGGCACCATGGCTGATTGTTTTCGATGCACGGATGCTTCCCTTGTCTATTGGCGCACTGCTTTACGTCACCGTAATGAACATTTTGCTCCTTATGTTCATTGGCCTCCCCACGCTATTGATTGGGCTATGCATTCCCGGCTGGCGTCGGCGGATGTTGCGCCAGCCTTGGCGTTTTGGTGCATTGGGGCTGGCGTGTCTCCTGGTGGTTGGCTTCACCGTTTACCGGAGTGTGTAAATTGCGCTGCTGCGCGGATCGCACGTTTCGTGCGGCTGGGTGGTTGGGCCTCACATCGATAAATACACCGCGCCGCGTAGCTACTTCTGCTCACTCTGCGGTGTCACCCGCAGCACCTCCTCGATCGTCGTCAGCCCCGCGGCGACTTTCTGCGCGCCCGACAGTCGCAGGCTGCGCATGCCTTCCTTGAACGCCTGACGCCGGATCGCCAGCAGATCGGTGTCAGGGTTGATCAGTGCTTTGAGGCCATCCGTCAGTTGCATGATTTCGTAGACCCCGGCGCGGCCGCGATAACCGGTGTCGCGGCATTCCAGGCAACCGATGGCGCGCTGGGCGTTGCCCGGTAGCGGTGCCTGCCAGGGTTTGGTCAGGGTTTGCCAGTCTTCTTCACTCAGTGTCAGTGGTGCCTTGCAGTGCGGGCACAACGTACGGACCAGTCGCTGCGCCATGACGCCAAGCACCGTCGCCTTGATCAGGTAATGCGGCACGCCGAGTTCCAGCAGGCGGCTGATGGCGCTGGGCGCGTCGTTGGTGTGCAACGTCGAGAGCACCAGGTGACCGGTGAGCGCGGCCTGGATTGCCATTTCAGCGGTTTCGAGATCACGGATCTCGCCGATCATGATGATGTCCGGGTCTTGTCGCATCAGTGCGCGCACACCGGCGGCGAAGGTCAGGTCGATGTTGTGCTGGACCTGCATCTGGTTGAACGCTGGCTCGACCATCTCGATCGGGTCTTCGATGGTGCAGAGGTTGACCTCCGGCGTCGCCAGTTTTTTCAGGGTGGTGTAGAGCGTGGTGGTCTTGCCCGAACCGGTCGGCCCGGTCACCAGAATGATGCCGTTGGGCTGAGTCGTCATGTCCTGCCAGCGGCGCAAATCATCGGCGGAAAAGCCCAGCTGATCGAAGTTCTTGAGCAGCACTTCCGGGTCGAAGATCCGCATGACCATTTTTTCGCCAAACGCCGTTGGCAACGTCGACAGTCGCAGCTCGACTTCGCCACCGTCCGGGGTTTTGGTTTTCACCCGGCCATCCTGGGGTTTGCGTTTTTCCGCGACATTCATCCGTCCCAGGCTCTTCAGGCGACTGACGATGGCCATGGTCACCTGCGGCGGGAATTGATAGACGTTGTGCAACACACCGTCGATGCGAAAGCGCACCGTGCCTTGCTCGCGACGGGGTTCTATGTGGATATCGCTGGCGCGCTGCTGGAAGGCGTATTGGAACAACCAGTCGACGATGTTGACGATGTGCGCGTCGTTGGCGTCCGGCTCCTGGTCGCTGGCGCCGAGGTTGAGCAGTTGTTCGAAGTTGCCCAGGGTGCTGGTCTGTTGATCGTTGTTGGTCGCGCCGCTGACCGATTTGGCCAGACGGAAAAACTCCACGCTGAAGCGCTGAATGTCTATCGGGTTGGCCACCACGCGCTTGATGGGCAGCTTCAGAACGTGGGTCAGGTCGGCTTCCCAGGCTTTGACGTAAGGCTGGGCGCTGGCCACGGTCACCGCGTCGCGATCAATGGACACCGCGAGAATCTTGTGGCGCTGGGCGAAGGCGTAGGACATCAGCGGCGTAATGGCCGCGACGTTGATTTTCAGCGGATCGATGCGCAAGTAGGGCTGGCCGGCCTGCTGCGACAGCCACAGGGTCAGGCTTTCCAGGTCAAGGTGTTTACCGGGACGACTGAGATCGTCCAGCTGCTGGCTGGCGATGAACTCCAGCGGGTGCATCTGGCCATGGGTGGCGTGACGACGGCGGGCGTTGAGCGCGTGCTCGGCCGAGTCCTGGCTGATAAAGCCCTGGGCGACCAGTTCGCGCAGCAAATCATTGAGATCCAGCCAGCGGTCCTGAATGGCAAGTTGAACGGACATGCGGGCTCCTCGTGAACAACAGTTCGCAAAGGATAGTCGTGGACCCGCTGACCGTTGGGCCACTACCCGACGAAGCCGTATCGGCTTTTTTCAGCCTGTCGCCTGAGTCGCGTCAACCCACACAGAATCAGCCGCTTGCAGTTCAACCGAACAGACACTGATCAGGTTACGTAATTTTTCCGCAATCACTTGCGCACGGTGCCAGCTCAGCCCGTCGATAACGATGTCGATCGACAGCAAATCGTCCATGCGCTGCACGTTGACCTGTTGCGGCGTCAGGCATTGCAACGCGAACAGGTTGAGCGCACGGCACAGCAGATCCGGTTCGGCCTCGGCCAGCACTTGATAGTGGACGCCGCAGTGGACATTGCTGACGTTCCAGACATCGGCGCGGGTGGGCGGGGTGTTCACGGCTTCGAGATGCGGCATGATCGGTCTCCAAAATCAGTGGAGGAATTTTTACATTCGATGCCGGGTATTTCTTATCTATGATGGGGGTTATTGGCGATCTATCGAATCGTGTGATTCAACAAAATATAAATTACAGGTTTTTTTATGCAAAGCGAGCTGGATGGCTACGACCGCAAGATTCTCGCGTTGCTGCAAGAGGACGCTTCGCTCTCCAGCGCACAGATCGCCGAACAGGTTGGGCTTTCGCAATCGCCCTGCTGGCGGCGGATTCAGCGGATGAAGGAGGAGGGGATCATTCGTGGGCAGGTGACGCTGCTGGACCGGAAGAAGATCGGGCTTAACACGCAGATTTTTGCCGAGGTCAAACTCAACGCCCATGGACGCTCGAACTTCACCGAATTCACCGAGGCGATTCGCGGCTTTCCCGAGGTGCTGGAGTGTTATGTGCTGATGGGGTCGGTGGATTTCTTGCTGCGGATTGTGACAGCGGACATCGAGGCGTATGAGCGGTTTTTCTTCGAGAAGCTGTCGATGGTGCCGGGGATTCAGGAGGTGAACTCGATTGTGGCGTTGTCGGAGATCAAGTCGACCACCAGTTTGCCGGTCTAGGGTTTCGTGGTGAGTGTGCGGGCCTCTTCGCGAGCAAGCCCGCTCCCACATTTGATTTTCAGTGAACACAATCTCTGTGTACGACGAAGTCAAATGTGGGAGCGGGCTTGCTCGCGAAAGCGGTATTACATGCGCAGCAACATCTTCCAGGCACGATTCTGATAAACCGCAATCGCCTGCTGCTTGCGTGCATCCAGCGACTCATCGGTGATCGGCTCGTTCGCTAACAGAGCAAGCTGCTTCAACTCGCCGTACAGGCGATCCATTTCCGGGATCTCCAGCACGTGGCGGGCGTGGTGCAGCCAAGACTGGATGCGCTCGATGCGCGGCAGTTGCTCGGCCAGATCTTCCGGCTGCTGCTGGTAACGCTGCAATTGCAGTGATGTGGCTTCTTCACCCAACAGGCGTGGCAACCAGCTGCCCAACTGCGCAGCGCCCTGGCGATTGCCGCGAACATTGCGATCGGCCGCCCAGGTGCGGGCCAGCAACCAGCGCGAAGTGTTCAGCGAGAACTGGCCCCAGCGCGGGTCTTCGAGTTCTTCGAGGAACTGCTCCGGCGCGGCTTTACGCACGTCTTCGTCGTCCTGACCGGCTTGCACCAGTGGGCGCCAGTCTTCGAGCAACGCATCCAGCGCGAGGCGCAGGTCGTGTGTCGACTGACGCGGGGCGGCCTGGCCCAGGCTGCTCAGCAACGCGCGCAATTCAGCGAGGTTTTCGACCCAGTCCTGCAACAGGCGCCAATGGCCATTGAAGCGATATTGCTCGGCCAGGCGCTGGCTGCTGCTCAGCAAGTGCCAGCTCAGCGCGGCGAACGCGTCGTCCAGCGGTGTTTCGGCAGTGATTTGCGGCGCCGCCAGGCTCAGCGAGTAGCTGTTGGCGTCATACAAACGATAACCGCGCTCGGCCTTGCTGATGTCACAGGGCATCAGGGCCAGGGTTGCAGCCAGTTCGGCGGCCAGTTCCAGCAGCGCGGCCGGTTCGCCTTCGCGAAGCTCCAGCTCCAGTTCGCAGATTTCTTCTTTCTGTTTGCCGACGACAACGTGGCCCAGGTCCAGCGCGGCTTCTATCACCACTTTGGTCTTGCCACGGCCCCAGGCGATTTCGGCGCGTTCACGCACGAAGTCGGTGGTGAAAATCGGCTTGAGGGTTTTCTTGTCCAGCTCGGCCAACTCTTCAGGCCAGCATTCGCCGTCGAGTTTCTTCACGTCGAGCTTGGCTTTGGGCAGGTTCCAGTCGTATTCGTTACGCTCGGACAAACCGGCAACGCTCTGGCCACGGGTCTTGAGCGTCTGGATCACTTCTTCGCCATCGCGGCGCAGGCGCAGGGCAACCTTGGCACGGGCCAGGTCACGCTCAGGCGTGTCGAAGTACTGGTTCATCAGTTCACGGCGTTCCCAGCCACTTTTGTTGCGTTTTTTCAGTAGCGGGTGCTCGCGCAGGGCGGCGAGGGTTTCGCGGCTGACGCGGAGTTTGATTTCGGTTTCTTTCTGCATGGCCGGAAAATCCAGGATCGGGAGCGCAGCCGGGGGAATGTGTGGCTGCCAAGGTCGTGCAGTGTACAGGACTGACCCGAGATAGGGTCTTTTGACGCTCGGTGACGAGCCGCGACGGGCCCCCCTTGGCGCAGGGCTGCGTTGCTCGGAACTCATTTGGGACAACCAAACCACGTTCCTCGCGCCTTGCCCTGCACCAAGGGGGGCTCGTCGCGGCTCATCACCAAGCGTCAACAGACCCTACCCGCGCCGCGACGGTTTATTCCTGTCGCCGGATGGTTCTATGATGGACTTCAATTCGCGAGTTGGAGTCAGCGATGTCTTTGCCGTCCATGAAAGATCAGTTCGCTGCGCTGATTGCCGCGCCGTCGGTCAGTTGTACCCAGGCCAGCCTCGATCAATCCAACCGTCCGGTGATTGATTTGCTGGCGACGTGGCTTGGCGACCTCGGTTTTGCCTGCGATATCCAGCAGGTCAGCCCCGGAAAATTCAATCTGCTGGCCAGTTTTGGTTCCGGCCCCGGTGGTTTGGTGCTGGCGGGGCATAGCGATACTGTGCCGTTCGATGGCGCGTTGTGGCAGACCGATCCGCTGAAGCTGACCGAGGTCGATGGCCGCTGGGTCGGTTTGGGCAGTTGCGACATGAAAGGTTTTTTCGCCCTGGCCATCGAAGCCGTCCTGCCCTTGCTCGACCGGCCGTTCAAGCAGCCGTTGCTGATTCTTGCCACCTGCGATGAAGAAAGTTCGATGTCCGGGGCTCGTGCCTTGGCCGAAGCAGGACGTCCATTGGGTCGGGCGGCGGTGATCGGCGAGCCGACCGGGTTGAAGCCGATCCGCATGCACAAAGGCATCATGATGGAACGCATCGACATCCTCGGTCAGAGCGGCCACTCCTCGGACCCGCGCCTCGGTCATAGCGCCCTCGAAGCCATGCACGATGCCATCGGCGAATTGCGTGGATTGCGTCTGCTGTGGCAACGCGAATACCGTAATCCGCAGTTCGGCGTACCGACGCCGACCATGAACTTCGGCTGCATCCATGGCGGGGATAACCCCAACCGCATCTGCGGTCAGTGCTCGCTGGAATTCGATCTGCGTCCGCTGCCGGGCATGGACCCCAAGGTGCTGCGTGCGGAGATTCTGAAGAAGCTCGACCCGATCGCCGAGCGCCATCAGGTAAAGATCGATTACGCGCCACTGTTCCCCGAAGTGCCGCCCTTCGAGCAGGACGAAGATGCCGAGTTGGTCCGCATTGCGGAAAAGCTCACCGGTCATCGCGCCGAAGCAGTGGCGTTTGGCACCGAAGCGCCTTATCTTCAGCGTCTTGGTTGCGAAACAGTGGTGTTGGGCCCGGGCGACATTGCCTGCGCGCACCAACCCGGGGAATACCTCGAAATGTCACGTTTGCAGCCTACCGTGCATCTATTAAGGCAGTTGATTGAACATTACTGCCTGACACCGGCCAAAATGTGACCTGTGTAGGAGCCGGCTTGCTGGCGATGAACGATAACGCGATTCACCTGATGGACCGCAGCGTCTGGATCGCCAGCAAGCCGGCTCCTACAGGTTACGTAAATAACCGATGTCCAAACCCGTATTCATGAGGAGAGCTCGCGTGTCGCCAAGCCTGTTCCGACGATAACCATCAGCCCGCTGTGCGTTTTCTGCTTCGCCCATTTTTTGGCTGCTATTTATTACAGGCCCAGGTTCATGCCCGAATACGTTAATTGGCTTCGTCACGCTTCGCCTTACATCAACGCCCACCGTGATTGCACCTTCGTCGTCATGCTGCCCGGTGACGGCGTGGAACATCAGAACTTCGGCAACATCGTTCACGATCTGGTGCTGCTGCACAGCCTCGGCGTGCGACTGGTGCTGGTTCACGGTTCCCGTCCGCAGATCGAAACCCGCCTGGCCGCGCGCGGCCTGACCCCGCATTACCACCATGGGATGCGCATCACCGATGCGGCGACCCTCGAGTGTGTGATCGATGCGGTCGGCCAGCTGCGCATTGCCATCGAAGCGCGGCTGTCGATGGACATGGCCTCGTCGCCGATGCAGGGCTCGCGCCTGCGGGTGGCCAGCGGCAATCTGGTGACCGCACGGCCGATCGGCGTACTCGAAGGCGTCGACTATCACCACACCGGCGAAGTGCGCCGGGTTGACCGCAAAGGCATCAATCGCCTGCTGGACGAGCGCTCCATCGTGCTGTTGTCGCCGTTGGGCTACTCGCCGACGGGTGAGATTTTCAACCTCGCGTGTGAAGACGTGGCGACCCGTGCGGCCATCGACCTGGGGGCCGATAAACTGCTGCTGTTCGGCGCCGACCTGGGGTTGATCGATGAAAACGGTCGTCTGGTTCGTGAACTGCGTCCGCAGCAAGTGCCGGCGCATTTGCAGCGTCTGGGCAATAACTATCAGGGCGAATTGCTGGATGCCGCGGCTGAAGCTTGCCGTGGCGGCGTGGCGCGCAGTCATATCGTCAGTTACGTCGAAGACGGTGCACTGCTGACCGAGCTGTTCACCCGTGACGGTGGCGGTACGCTGGTGGCGCAGGAGCAATTCGAGGTAGTGCGCGAGGCCGCGATTGAAGACGTCGGCGGTTTGCTGGACCTGATCAGCCCGCTGGAAGAGCAGGGAATTCTGGTGCGTCGTTCGCGCGAAGTGCTGGAGCGCGAGATCGAGCAGTTCAGCGTGGTCGAGCGCGAAGGCATGATCATCGCGTGCGCGGCGCTGTATCAGATTGCCGATTCGGATGCGGGGGAGCTGGCGTGCCTCGCGGTGAACCCGGAGTACCGCCATGGTGGTCGTGGGGATGAGCTGCTTGAGCGGATCGAAACCCGCGCCCGGGCTCAGGGGTTGAAGACTCTGTTCGTCCTCACCACCCGGACTGCCCACTGGTTCCGTGAGCGTGGTTTCGTGCCGAGCAGCGTCGAGCGTCTGCCATCGGCGCGGGCGTCGCTGTACAACTATCAGCGTAATTCGAAGATCTTCGAAAAAGCCCTGTAACCGTGTCGCGCCCATCGCCAGCAAGCCGGCTCCTACAGGATTCAGGTGATTCCTTATAGGCGCCGGCTTGCTGGCGATCGGTTGCAAAGCAACCGCCCAAATTACTCGGTGACGAACTTCGCGCTGACATACGGCGAATAATCCGGCAGCACCGTCTCTACCTTGCCTTGCTCCTTCAAGAACTTCGCCGTCTCACCAATTGCCTTCGCCGTGCCGCCGTCCAGCAGCGCGGTGGTCTGTTGTGCCTTGGCGTCCGGGAAGGCCGAGCCGGCCAGCAGTTCCGGCACATCGGCGGCATTGGCACCGGTCAGTTTGGCGATTTTCTGCACCGGTACCGAATCAGCGGTCCAGCTGTCTTTATGCGCGGCGTAATCGGCGAAGGAGTCCAGGGTAACCTTGGCGAATTTGGCCACGACGTCCGGATGCTTCTCGGCGTAATCCTTGCGCGCAACCCAGACTTCGAAGGTCGGTGCGCCCCATTGGCCGACTTGGGCGGCGTCGGTCAAGGTCTTGCCTGTCTTGCGAATTTCCCCCAGCGCAGGCGACCAGACGAACGCGCCATCAATATCGCCGCGCTTCCAGGCGGCTGCAATTTCCGCCGGTTGCAGGTTCACCACTTTGACTTTCGAGGCGTCCAGGCCCCAGTGCTTCAAGGCACCGAGCAAGCTGTAGTGAGAGGTTGAAACGAACGGCGTGGCGATGGTCTTGCCGATCAGATCTTCCGGTTTATCGATGCCGCTGCCATTGCGCACCACCAGGGCTTCAGCAGCGTTGATCTGGGCAGAAACGATGAACGCGACGATTGGCAAATTGCGCGAAGCGGCCGCAGCCAGCGGACTTGAACCGAGGTTGCCGATCTGCACATCACCCGAGGCAATCGCCGTCACCACTTCCGGGCCACTGTTGAAACGGCGCCAGTCGATTTTCTGGCCGATGGTTTTCTCGTAGAGGCCATCGGCTTGCGGGACTTTGCTGGGGTCTATGCCGGTTTGATAACCCACGGTGAGGTTCGCGGCATGGGCAGAAAAAGAAAATAATACCGATACACAAACTGTAACAATTGACTTGGATAGTGCGCGCTTGGTCGTCATGGCGTTGCCTTCGATGAGATTGAATGCGGATGCTTTAAATCTAATCGATCTAAAAAAATACAAATAAATACCTTTTGGGAATTAGCTTATGAAGCGTTTTTTCAATGAGCCAATTCCCAAAGGGTATGAAAAAGAAACGAACACTTCTTTTTAGGTTTATGACGCGCTCGTAAACCTGCATGGACCGAATTGGCGGGGGTTAGACCATGGTCGTAGACACACATAGTTACGATTGACTTGTGGGTCACGGTCTGGCGCTAATCGCCAATCCTAGGATCCCGGGCGTTTGACTCGGGGCCAGGACTACAAGAATTAGAAACGAGAGGAGCTTAACAATGAACAAGTCCACCTTGGCCTTGGCCGTGGCCGTAGGGGTTTTGGCGCAGCAGGCAGGCGCCGCCGGTTTCATCGAAGACAGCAAGGCTTCCGTCAGTTCTCGCACGATGTATTACAACGCTGATTCCCGCGAAGGTCCTTCCACTCCTGCAAACAACCAGCGGGAAACAGCACAGGGCTTCAAGTTCGATTACCTGTCCGGTTTCACCCAGGGCGTGGTGGGCTTTGGTTTTGACGCCCAGGCGCTGGTGGGCATCCATCTGGACGGTGGTCGCGGTCATCACCCGGATAACAACACGTTCTTCCCCAGTGACAGCGACGGCTCGGCATCCGACCCATGGAGTCGCGTAGGGGGTAACGTCAAAGCGCGTTTCTCGAAAACCGAGGCCCACCTGGGTGGCGCTCTTCAGCCCAACATGCCGGTGCTGGTAGCGAACGACAGCCGCTTGCTCCCACAGACCTTCGAAGGTGGCACCATCTCCTCGAAGGAAATCGACAACGTTACCCTTAACGTCGGTCAATTCGAGCACGCAGCAGGCCGCGCGTCGTCGAACACCACCGGGCTGGCCGTCGCTGGCGGTACCGAAGAAAGTAACAAATTCCGTTACGCCGGTGCTGACTGGAAGGTCACCAAAGACCTGACGCTGCAGTATTACCACGCGAATCTGGAAGACTATTACAAGCAAAACTTCTTCGGCCTGGTGCACGTCTTCCCGATCAGCAACAACCAGTCTTTCAAGACCGACCTGCGCTACTTCGACAGCAGTTCCGACGGCAAAAATGGTGATGCGGGTTATCGCTTCAACAACAACGGTGGTTATGCCAAGACACCGGGCGAGGTTGATAACACGACCTGGAGCGCCATGTTCACCTACACCCTGGGTGGCAATGCCTTCCTGGTCGGTCACCAGCGTGTCAGCGATGACGGCGGTTTCGTTTATCTGAACCAGGGCAACGTAGTCGACGGCAACGGCCGCAATGAAGGGGCTGGCGGCACGAGCTTCTATCTGTTCACCGACGCGATGATCAACGGCTTCGTGCGTGCTGGCGAGAACACCACTTTCGGTCAATACACTTATGACTTCGCCTCTCTGGGGGTTCCGGGCTTGAAGGCCTCGGCTGCCTATCTGCGCGGCGAGAACATCAAAGCGGCCAACGGCATTGGTAAAGACCAGACCGAGTGGGAACGCGACCTGCGTGTGGATTACGTGATTCAAACGGGCGCCTTGAAAGGATTCGGGACAACGCTGCGTCACGGCACTTACCGTGGTGACACTCCCAACATTAACGCCCAGGACCAGACCCGTCTGATCTTCAACTACACCTACAGCTTCATGTAACAAGCTTCGCAAGAAAGCCTCGCCGGTTGGCGGGGCTTTTTTTTTGCATTTTTTCCATATGCTAATTGGGTATTGCTTAGTAATTTATTATTCTTTTTAGCTTTTAAAATAAAGCCCTAAAGTGCATCCCGCCGGGGCCGATACCTTGTGTCCCGTAGCAATTAAAATGCTGTTTTTTATTCCAGAACCGCATGAAAAAAGAATGAGCTGATTTTTTTACGTTTACCATGCCGGCCCATTCGCCGCCGTCGACCCTTGATTTAGACGCATCGGTCGAGCGGCGCGCGGATAGCGGTCAGCGGTACACGCACATTTCAGGATCCAGGGCATTCGACTCAGGACCGAAAAAATTAGAAAAGAGAGGAGCGAAACAATGAACAAGTCCACCTTGGCCATGGCTGTGGCCGTAGGGGTTTTGGCGCAGCAGGCAAGCGCCGCCGGTTTCATCGAAGACAGCAAGGCTACCTTGGGGCTGCGTAACTTCTATATCAACACGGATAACCGTGACCACGATGCCAACACCGCTGCCAACAAGCGCAATGGCGTTCAGAGCAAAAACGAAGAATGGGGCCAAGGCTTCGATCTGCGCTTCACCTCCGGCTACACCCAAGGCACTGTCGGTTTCGGTATCGACGCTATCGGCCTGCTGGGCGTGCGTCTGGATTCCGGCGGCGGTACTAACGGCGCAACTGCAACTTCGTACGGCGGCACCGTTTTCCCAAGCAAATCCAACGGTGAAGCGGTTGATAACTTCTCCAGCCTGGGCCTGACTGCCAAAGCCAAGATCTCCCAGACCGAACTGAAGCTGGGTACCCTGCAGCCAAAACTGCCGGTTATCGTGACCAACGACGGTCGTTTGCTGCCGCAAACCTTCCAGGGTGGCCAGATCACTTCGAACGACATCAAGGACCTGACACTGGTCGGTGGTCAGATCGAGCACGCCAAGGGCCGTAACTCCAGCAACAACGAAGAGTTGTCGATTGCGGGTGCCAACGCTCACACCGCAGCCGGTCGTGACAGCAACAAGTTCATCTATGGTGGTGGTGATTACAAAATCACCAAAGACCTGACTGCCCAGTACTACTACGGCAATCTGGAAGATTTCTACAAGCAGCACTTCCTGGGTCTGGTGCACAACTGGGCAATCGGTCCGGGCGTGTTGAAGTCTGACTTCCGTTACTTCAACAGCCGTGATGATGGCGCCAATGGCCACGACTTGAACTACTACACTTCGGGTAACTACAGCGGTGTGGCAAGTGGTAAAGGTAAAGTCGACAACAACCTGTACAGTGGCCTGTTCCTGTACACCGTTGCCGGTCACACCTTCGGTGGCGGTTACCAGGTCAGCAACGGTAGTAGCGACTTCCCTTGGTTGAACCAGGGTGACGGCTCGTCGGCTTACCTCACTACCGACATGCAGATTGCCAAGTTCGCCCGTGCCGGTGAACGCACCTGGCAAGCTCGCTACTCGTACGACTTTGCCAAAGTCGGTGTACCTGGCCTGACCGCCGGTGTGGTTTACCTGCGTGGCGACAACATCGACACCGTTTCTGGAACTCGTCCTTACCCTGAGTCGGGCAGTGGCCGTTCCGAGTGGGAACGCGACCTGACCATCGGTTACGTCGTACCGGAAGGCCCGCTGAAGAACCTGGGCCTGATGTGGAAAAACGCTTCGTGGCGTAACGATGTTCCAGGTCAACGCGACCAGGACGAAAACCGCCTGATCGTCAGCTACTCGATCCCGCTGTTGTAATAGCGCTCGCGTAACCGCTGAAAAAAAGCCCCGCCCGGCATCACGCCGGGCGGGGCTTTTGCGTTTCCAGGGCGGGGTCACCCCCGTAATCCCGTCCTGGAACGCCCTTTTGCAGCGACTCAAGGCCTTCTCGAACCTTGGAAGTGATAGTCGTCGCGATGGCTTTGAAGGTCCAGTGAACAGATCTTTAATATTCTTTTAAGATCTAATAATCGTGATATTTATTCTTTTTATAGAATCCCAAACACGAGCTACAGTTGAGTTCTACAACACACTCATCAGGAGCCCACCATGAGCATCAGACTCGGCGACATCGCCCCCGATTTCGAGCAGGATTCCAGCGCCGGCACCATCCGTTTCCATGAATGGCTGGGCGACAGCTGGGGCGTGCTGTTCTCCCACCCGGCAGACTTCACCCCGGTGTGCACCACCGAGCTGGGCTTCACCGCCAAGCTCAAGGACGAATTCACCCAGCGCGGCGTCAAGGCCATCGCGCTGTCCGTAGACCCGGTGGACTCGCACCACAAGTGGATCGAGGACATCAACGAAACCCAGAACACCGTCGTCAACTTCCCGATCCTGGCCGACGCTGACCGCAAGGTCTCGGACCTGTACGACCTGATCCACCCCAACGCCAACGACACCCTGACCGTGCGCTCGCTGTTCGTGATCGACCCGAACAAAAAGGTTCGGCTGACCATCACCTACCCGGCGAGCACGGGCCGTAATTTCCATGAAATCCTGCGGGTGATCGACTCGCTGCAACTCACCGACAACTACAAGGTGGCCACCCCGGCCAACTGGAAGGACGGTGAAGAAGTAGTGATCGTGCCGTCGCTGCAGGACCCGGAGGAAATCAAGAAACGCTTTCCAAAAGGTTATCGCGCGGTGAAGCCTTACCTGCGTTTGACGCCGCAGCCGAACAAGTGACCCGATAGTTTTCGGGTGTGGCTGAAATCGCCTTCGCGAGCGAGCCCGCTCCCACAGGTTGACCGCGTTCTGATGTGGGAGCGGGCTTGCTCGCGAAGACGGCTTATCAGACACCACACGATTCAGATCCAACAGCATCCATAAAGCAGGGAATTTGAATCGCGCGGTGAAGCCTTACCTGCGTTTGACGCCGCAGCCGAACAAGTGACCCGATAGTTTTCGGGTGTGGCTGAAATCGCCTTCGCGAGCAAGCCCGCTCCCAAAGGTTGACCGCGATCTGATGTGGGAGCGGGCTTGCTCGCGAAGACGGCTTATCAGACACCACACGATTCAGACCCAACAGCGTCCATAAAGCAGGGGAATTTCAGGCCGTTTTCATGGCCTGTTTTTTTGCCCGGAAGAAAGGGTTTTGCATATCTCTTAAATGCATAACCAAATGAATAAATATGATTTAAAGATATATAAATCATCTGTTAAGGTCTCTCCATCGAAGCGAGATCGCACACGGCGAATCGCCAATACCGCTCAAGGAATCGTCTGAATGTTGGTCGTCTCACTTGGTGGCAGTCCCAGCCAACGCTCCCGTTCCGGGGTGCTGCTGGAGCGCTCCCAGCGCTGGTTGCAGGAGCAGGGTGTGGAAGTGGTGAGTTATCAGGTGCGGGACTTCCCGGCTGAAGACTTGCTGCACGCGCGATTCGATAGCCCGAAGGTGATCGACCTGCTGCAACAAATTGAAAACGCCGATGGCCTGCTGATCGCCACGCCGGTTTACAAGGCGTCGTTCTCCGGCGCACTGAAAACCGTGCTGGACCTGCTGCCCGAACGCGCCCTGGCGCACAAAGTGGTTTTGCCGATGGCCACCGGCGGCAGCATCGCTCACATGCTGGCGGTGGATTACGCGCTCAAGCCGGTGTTGTCGGCGTTGAAGGCCCAGGAAATGCTCCACGGAATTTTCGCTGTGGACAGCCAGATCGCTTACGGCGAAGGCAGCGCGCAAGCGCAACTGGCGCCAGAACTTGAAGAACGACTGAACGAATCCCTGGAGCTGTTTTTCAGCGCCATGGCCCGACGGCCGAAGCCGCTCGATCCGAACCTGTTGAACGAACGTCTGTTGAGTGCTCGCTGGAGCATTTAAGCCACACCTGAATTCTGAAGTACTCACCTTACTCAGCCGTCAACGGCCAAGCAGGTGCAGCCAAAACCCAACTGCAAAAAGGAGAGCGCTATGCGCACTGTCATTTTGCGTCGTGGTCTGGTCGCTCTGTTTGCTGCGGCTGTGTCCTTCGGCGCCATTACTCAAGCTCAAGCCGAGACCCTTCGAATCGGTTATCAGAAGTACGGCACGCTGGTGCTGCTCAAAGCCAAAGGCACCCTGGAAAAACGCCTCGCCGACCAAGGCGTGGACGTGCAATGGACTGAATTCCCCGGCGGCCCGCAGCTGCTCGAAGGTTTGAACGTCGGCTCCATCGATTTCGGTGTCACCGGTGAAACGCCTCCGGTATTTGCCCAAGCGGCGGGCGCCGATCTGCTCTACGTCGCCTACGAACCGCCAGCGCCGCACAGCGAAGCGATCCTGGTGCCGAAGGACTCGCCGATCAAATCGGTGAAGGACCTCAAGGGCAAGAAAGTCGTGCTCAACAAAGGCTCCAACGTTCACTACCTGCTGGTCCGCGCGCTCGAAGACGCCGGCCTCAAATACACCGACATCCAGACCGTTTTCCTGCCGCCGGCCGATGCCCGCGCCGCGTTCGAACGTGGCAGTGTCGATGCCTGGGTGATCTGGGATCCGTACCAGGCAGCCGCCGAACAGCAGTTGCAAGCGCACACCCTGCGCGATGGCCAGGGCATCGTCGACAACCACCAGTTCTACCTGGCGACCAAACCTTACGCACAGAAAAATCCTGAGGTGATCAAGACCCTCGTGGAAGAAGTGCGTGCCGTCGGCGAGTGGTCCAAGGCCAACCCGGAAGACGTGACCAAACAGGTTTCGCCACTGCTCGGCCTGCCGGCGGACATCACCCTGACCTCGGTGAAACGCCAGGGCTACGGCGCACTGTTCCTGACCCCTGAAGTGGTCGCCGCCCAGCAGAAAATTGCCGACAGCTTCTTCCAGCTCAAGCTGATTCCGAAACAGCTGAGCATCAAAGACGTGATCTGGACGCCACCGGCAGCCGTTGCCAAAGCGCAGTAATTCGATTCCCCAAGGAGACCACTCCATGAGCCTCAATATCTTCTGGTTCCTGCCTACCCACGGCGACGGCCATTACCTTGGCACCGCCGAAGGCGCTCGCGCCGTCGACCACGGTTACCTGCAACAAGTCGCGCAAGCGGCGGATCGCCTGGGCTTCGGCGGGGTGCTGATTCCCACCGGCCGTTCGTGCGAAGACTCGTGGCTGGTGGCCGCGTCGCTGATCCCGGTGACCCAGCGTCTGAAATTCCTCGTCGCCCTGCGCCCCGGGATCATTTCCCCGACGGTGGCAGCGCGTCAGGCCGCCACGCTGGATCGTCTGTCCGGCGGTCGTGCGTTGTTCAACCTGGTGACGGGCGGTGACCCTGAAGAATTGGCCGGCGACGGTTTGTTCCTGACGCACGAAGAACGCTATCAAGCCTCGGTGGAGTTCACCCGCATCTGGCGGCGTGTGCTGGAAGGCGAAACCGTTGATTACGACGGTCAGCACATCAGCGTGAAGGGCGCCAAATTGCTCTATCCGCCGATCCAGCAACCGCGTCCGCCGCTGTACTTCGGCGGCTCTTCGGACGCGGCGCAAGACCTTGCGGCAGAGCAAGTGGAAATGGTCCTGACCTGGGGCGAGCCACCAGCTGCTGTCGCTGAAAAAATCGAACAGGTTCGAGCCAAGGCCGCGAAGCTCGGCCGCACGGTGCGCTTCGGGATTCGTCTGCATGTGATCGTTCGTGAAACCAATGCTGAGGCCTGGGCCGCGGCAGACCGTCTGATCTCGCACCTGGACGACGACACCATCGCTCGCGCCCAGGCTTCTCTGGCGCGTTTCGATTCTGTCGGCCAGCAACGCATGGCGGCATTGCATGGCGGCAGCCGCGACAACCTCGAAGTCAGCCCAAACCTGTGGGCCGGCGTCGGTCTGGTGCGTGGCGGTGCCGGCACTGCACTGGTTGGCGATGGTCCGACCGTGGCCGCCCGTGTGAAGGAATACGCGGACCTGGGCATCGACACCTTCATCTTCTCTGGTTATCCGCATCTCGAAGAGTCCTACCGAGTCGCGGAATTGCTGTTCCCGCACCTCGACATCGAACGGCCGGAACTGCCCAAAGGTGCGAATTACGTCAGTCCGTTCGGCGAGATGGTCGCCAACGACATTCTTCCCAAAGCCGCGTCCCAGAGCTGAGGCGCACCATGAACAGAATCATCCATAACCTTGCGCCCTGGGCGTTGCCGATTTTGCTGGTGGCGGTGTGGCAGTTGTCGGTGTCGGCGGGCTGGTTGTCGACGCGGATTCTGCCGGCGCCGATCGCGGTGATCGAAGCCGGCGTGAGCCTGGTGCGCAGCGGTGAAATCTGGACTCACCTGGCGATCAGCGGCTGGCGCGCAGCGCTCGGCTTCATCATCGGTGGTGGTATCGGCCTGGCTTTGGGCTTCATCACCGGCCTGTCGAAATGGGGTGAACGCCTGCTCGACAGTTCGGTGCAGATGATCCGTAACGTGCCGCACCTGGCGCTGATTCCGCTGGTGATCCTGTGGTTCGGCATCGACGAGTCGGCGAAGATTTTTCTGGTGGCGTTGGGCACCTTGTTCCCGATCTACCTCAACACTTACCACGGCATTCGCAACGTCGACCCGGCGCTGGTGGAGATGGCGCGCAGTTATGGCCTGTCCGGTTTCAGCCTGTTCCGTCAGGTGATCCTGCCGGGGGCGTTGCCTTCGATTCTGGTCGGCGTGCGCTTCGCACTGGGCTTTATGTGGTTGACGCTGATCGTGGCGGAAACCATTTCCGCCAGCTCCGGCATCGGCTACCTGGCGATGAATGCCCGGGAGTTTTTGCAGACCGACGTGGTGGTGCTGGCGATCCTGATGTACGCGGTGCTCGGCAAACTCGCCGACCTCGCGGCCCGTGGACTTGAACGTGTGTGGCTGCGCTGGCATCCGGCGTATCAGGTTGCCAAGGGAGGTGTCGCATGACGGCTCAACAACCTCCACGCCTGCTGCGCGGGATTCCGCTGGTGGTGCGCAAGCTGCAAAAAACCTTCGGGGCGCGGCGGGTGCTGCGTGAGATCGATCTGCACATTCCGGCCGGCCAATTCGTCGCCGTGGTGGGGCGCAGCGGTTGCGGTAAAAGTACCTTGCTGCGCTTGCTCGCCGGTCTCGACAAACCCACGGGGGGTGAATTGCTCGCCGGTTCCGCACCGCTGAGCGATGCACGGGAAGACACCCGGCTGATGTTCCAGGAAGCGCGTTTGCTGCCATGGAAAAAGGTCATCGACAACGTCGGCCTCGGGCTCAAGGGCAACTGGCGTCCGCAAGCCTTGGAAGCGCTGGAGTCAGTCGGCCTGGCAGACCGCGCCAATGAATGGCCCGCGGCACTGTCCGGTGGCCAGAAGCAACGGGTGGCGCTGGCCCGCGCGCTGATCCATCAACCGCGCTTGCTGTTGCTCGACGAACCGCTGGGCGCACTGGATGCCCTGACCCGAATTGAAATGCAGCAGCTGATCGAGCGGCTCTGGCAGCAGCACGGTTTTACCGTGTTGCTGGTGACCCACGATGTCAGCGAAGCGGTGGCGATTGCCGATCGGGTGATCCTGATCGAAGAGGGCGAAGTCGGCCTCGACCTGCACGTGGAACTGCCGCGTCCTCGGGTTCGGGGTTCGCATCGGCTGGCGGCGCTGGAAACCGAAGTCCTCAATCGCGTCCTCGCGCTGCCCGGCGAACCGCCGGCACCGGAACCTGTTTCACCATTGCCTACGCAATTGCGTTGGGCTCAATAACTCAAGCCTCATCCAACGACAGGAATCAACATCATGACTATCAAGGCCATCAACGTTCGTAACCAGTTCAAAGGCTCGATCAAGGAAATCGTATTGGGCGACGTGCTGTCGGAGATCGACGTTCAGACCGCTTCCGGCATCGTCACTTCGGTGATCACCACCCGTTCGGTTAAGGAGCTGGAACTGGTGGTCGGCAGCGAAGTGATTGCGTTTGTGAAATCCACCGAGGTGTCGATCGCCAAGTTGTGATCGCGTGCAGTGCACACAACCCTGAAGGGCGTGAGCCCTTCGGGGTTTTTTATGCGTGTGAATCAGCCGGGTCGGCGGCGTGGCCATCGCGAGCAAGCCCGCTCCCACAGTTGATCTGCGCCGTACACAAATGCTGTGTTCACTGAGAATCAAATGTGGGAGCGGGCTTGCTCGCGAAGGGACCAGCGAAGCCAGCAAGGAATCAGCCTGGCAAAACACGCTTGGGCAGATAGGGCGGCAAATACAGTCCCAGGTAGGCATCAAACACCCGCATTCCTTCCTCGGCCATGCGTGGCGTGATCTGTCCGTGTTGTTGCACCGAGCGCGCATACACCCGATCACCCAACTCCATCGCCAGCGCAAACACATCAACGTCCGTCGGCAGCTTCGGCAATTCGAAGTGATGATCGAACAGTTTGTGCATCAGGTCGCCGAGTTCGATGTCGTGCTGACGGTCAGCCTGGGTGACTTCGGTCAGGCCGTGCTGGGCAAGAATGAGCTGTCGGGCGGCGGCGTCTTCGTCGTAGATCTCGAGCATGCGTTGTTCCACCAGCCGCGACAGGTCGCGCCAGCCGTCGAGGGCGTCGTGGTCGATGGGCGCTTGCAGGCACGCGCGGAACGCGGCGTGGACGTCGGCCGTCAGGGCTTCGAGCAGTGCCGGGACGCTGGCAAAGAAGTGGTAGACGGAGGAGGGCGGGATCTCCGCGCGTTCGGCGACGCTGTAGATCGACAGACTGGCCACACCTTCGGCTGCCAGCAACGTGCGGGCGGCATCGAGTATCGAATCGATCCGGGCCTGGCTGCGGGCGCGGGGTTTGCGAACGGTGGCGGTGCGCGTCATTGGAGTCTCCTGCGGGGCAGCGGGCATTGTACGCAGAGCGGGCAGATGTTCCATATCCCTCGCCACAGGGTTTGTGTTCAGCCATAAAAAAACGCCGCAGGCTTTTAACAGCCGGCGGCGTTGTTTTGCTGCAACCGCTTACACGGTATGCAGATACCAGTTGTACTCAAGGTCGGAGATGGAGTGTTCGAACTCCTCCAGCTCGCTTTCCTTGCAGGCCACGAAGATATCGATGTATTTCGGATCGATGTACTTGGCCATGACTTCGCTGTCGTCCAGCTCGCGCAATGCATCGCGCAGGTTGTTCGGCAGGCTTTGCTCGTTCTGCTCGTAGGAGTTGCCTTCCACGGGTGCGCCCGGCTCGATCTTGTTGGTCAGACCGTGGTGCACGCCTGCCAGGACCGAAGCCATCAGCAGATACGGGTTGGCATCGGCGCCCGCAACGCGGTGTTCGATACGCACGGCATCGGAAGAACCGGTCGGCACGCGGATCGCTACGGTGCGGTTGTCCAGGCCCCAGCACGGCGAGTTCGGCACGTAGAACTGTGCGCCGAAACGACGGTAGGAGTTGACGTTCGGGCAGAGGAAAGCCATCTGCGCCGGCAGGGTCTCGAGCACACCGCCGATCGCGTGACGCAGTGCGGCGTTCTGCTCGGGATCCTCGCTGGCAAAAATGTTTTTGCCATCTTTATCAAGAATCGAAATGTGTACGTGCAGACCGTTGCCCGCCTGGCCCGGGTAAGGCTTGGCCATGAAGGTGGTGTCCATCTCATGGTCGTAGGCGATGTTCTTGATCAGACGCTTGAGCAGGACCGCGTAGTCGCAGGCCTTGATCGGGTCGGCCACGTGGTGCAGGTTCACTTCGAACTGCGCCGGGGCACTTTCCTTGACGATCGCGTCGGCAGGGATGCCTTGCTCTTTCGCACCTTCCAGAATGTCCTGGAGGCAGTCGACATATTCGTCGAGGTCGTCGATCAGGTAGACCTGGGTCGAATGCGGGCGTTTGCCGGAAATCGGCGAACGTGGAGGTTGCGGACGACCGTTCACGTTTTCCTGGTCGATCAGGTAGAACTCAAGTTCAAAGGCGGCGCAGATGGTCAGGCCCATCTCGTCGAACTTGGTCACGACCTGGCGCAGGACTTCGCGAGGATCGGCGAAGAAAGGGTCACCTTCGAGTTCGTGCATGGTCATCAACAGTTGCGCGGTAGGGCGCTTCTGCCAGGGCTCATTGCACAGGGTGTCAGGGATTGGATAGCAGATTCGGTCAGCATCGCCGATGTCCAGGCCCAGGCCGGTGCTTTCCACCGTCGAGCCATTGATATCCAGAGCAAATAGGGAGGCCGGCAGGTTGATGCCTTTCTCGTAAACCTTGTGGAGACTGGTGCGTTCAATGCGCTTGCCGCGCACCACACCATTCATATCCGCAATCAGAAGGTCAACGTACAGAACCTCAGGATGTTCCTTAAGGAACGCGTTCGCTTCGTTAAGCTGAACGGCACGCGGGGGTACCGACATGATGCAACACCTTTGTTGTTAAAAATATCAATCATTGATCTCTTCGGGTTTCAGTCAACCCGAACGGCATGCCGAAGTCAAGCGAGGCCTTTTTTGCCCTAAAAAAGCGCCCGTGAGGCTTTTTTGAGGCACTTTGGGGCGTTTTTATGCCTTTGAGTGCTTTGCCGTCCGCGGGCTTGAGCGGGCCGTGTTGTATTTTTTACGGGGGTGTTGTGTAAAAAAATGAACAAGGCTAAGCTCGATTCAAACCCATAACAGCAATAATACCGGGGTGCTTCATGTCTCGCCTGCCGTTAATCGGCGTCGCCATCTGCTCCAGGCAGATCGGTCTGCATGCTTATCACATCAGTGGCGATCGTTACGTCCACGCCAAGGCCCGTGTTGCCAAAGGTGTGCCGTCGACTCTTCTTTCCCCGGCGAACCGGCTGGCTCCGTCCGATATTCTGGACGGTTCGCGCGACATTCTCTTTACGGGTTGTCCTTTCAATATAGAACCGTTTTACCTTGGCGGCCCGACCAACGTGTCGGCGGCTGCTCATGATTCTGCACGCAATGTTCTTCTCTCGCTGACTCCCGCCATTACCCGAGTGGGTGTTTGTGCGCGGCAATTGCAGTGGCAATCTGTACCAAGCGACGCCCGTGCGTCAAACAACGCCTGACTTATAAGAGTCAGGAAACTCAGCCTAAGAGGCATTTATGAGTAACAACCTCGACCAGCTCACCGATTGGTTGAAAGACCACAAGATCACAGAAGTCGAATGCATGATCGCCGACTTGACCGGGATCACCCGGGGCAAGATTTCGCCGACCAACAAGTTCATTGCTGAAAAAGGCATGCGCCTGCCCGAGAGCGTTCTGTTGCAGACCGTGACCGGCGACTATGTCGAAGACGACATCTATTACGAACTGCTCGACCCGGCCGACATCGACATGATCTGTCGCCCCGACTCGAATGCAGTGTTCCTGGTGCCATGGGCCATCGAACCGACCGCCCAGGTGATCCACGATACTTATGACAAGCAAGGCAACCCGATCGAACTGTCGCCGCGCAATGTGCTTAAAAAGGTTCTGAAGCTCTATTCCGACAAGGGCTGGCAGCCGATTGTGGCGCCGGAAATGGAGTTTTACCTGACCAAGCGCAGTGACGACCCTGACTACCCGCTGCAACCGCCAATCGGTCGTTCGGGGCGTCCGGAAATCGGTCGTCAGTCGTTCTCGATTGAAGCGGCGAACGAATTCGATCCGCTGTTCGAAGACGTCTACGACTGGTGCGAATTGCAGGAACTGGACCTCGACACGCTGATCCACGAGGACGGCACGGCGCAGATGGAGATCAACTTCCGTCACGGCGATGCCTTGTCCCTGGCCGACCAGATCCTGGTGTTCAAGCGCACCATGCGCGAAGCCGCGCTCAAGCACGACGTTGCCGCCACGTTCATGGCCAAGCCCATGACCGGCGAGCCGGGCAGCGCGATGCACTTGCACCAGAGCATCATCGACATCGAAACCGGCAAGAATGTCTTCTCCAATGAAGACGGGACCATGAGCCAGCTGTTCCTGCATCACATTGGTGGCTTGCAGAAACTGATCCCCGAGCTGTTGCCGCTCTTCGCGCCCAACGTGAACTCGTTCCGCCGCTTCCTGCCGGATACGTCGGCGCCGGTGAACGTGGAATGGGGCGAAGAGAACCGCACCGTGGGCCTGCGGGTTCCGGATGCCGGGCCACAAAACCGTCGGGTGGAAAACCGCCTGCCGGGCGCCGACGCCAACCCGTACCTGGCGATTGCCGCGAGCCTGCTCTGCGGTTACATCGGCATGGTCGAAGGCCTGAACCCGAGTGCGCCGGTGGTAGGGCGTGGCTATGAACGCCGCAACCTGCGCCTGCCACTGACCATCGAAGACGCGCTGGAACGCATGGAAAACAGCGCGACTATCGAGAAATACCTGGGCAAGAAATTCATCACTGGCTACGTCGCGGTCAAGCGGGCCGAGCATGAAAACTTCAAGCGCGTGATCAGTTCGTGGGAGCGGGAATTCCTGCTCTTCGCCGTCTGATGCGCCGGGCGCCGCCGTTATCGGGCGGCGCTTTCACCTGATTTTTTAGGAGATTCGTATGACCAGCAACAATCCGCAAACCCGTGAATGGCAAACCCTGAGCAACGATCACCACCTGGCCCCGTTCAGCGACTTCAAACAGTTGAAAGAGAAAGGCCCGCGGATCATCACCAACGCCAAGGGCGTTTACCTGTGGGACAGCGAAGGCAACAAGATCCTCGACGGCATGGCCGGCCTGTGGTGCGTAGCGATCGGCTACGGTCGCGATGAACTGGCCGATGCCGCCAGCAAGCAAATGCGCGAATTGCCTTACTACAACCTGTTCTTCCAGACCGCGCACCCACCGGTGCTCGAGCTGGCCAAGGCCATCGCCGACATCGCGCCGGAAGGCATGAACCACGTGTTCTTCACCGGTTCCGGCTCCGAAGGCAACGACACCATGCTGCGCATGGTCCGCCACTACTGGGCGATCAAGGGCCAGCCGAAAAAGAAAGTCATCATCAGCCGCAAGAACGGTTATCACGGTTCCACCGTGGCCGGCGCGAGCCTGGGTGGCATGACCTACATGCACGAACAGGGCGACTTGCCGATCCCGGGCATCGTCCACATCGCCCAGCCGTACTGGTTCGGTGAAGGCGGCGACATGACACCGGAAGAGTTCGGTGTGTGGGCGGCCAACCAGCTGGAAGAGAAGATTCTGGAAATCGGCGTGGACAACGTCGGTGCCTTTATTGCCGAGCCGATTCAGGGTGCCGGCGGCGTGATCATTCCGCCAGAGACCTACTGGCCGCGCATCAAGGAAATCCTCGCCAAGTACGACATCCTGTTCGTGGCGGACGAAGTGATCTGTGGTTTCGGCCGCACCGGTGAGTGGTTTGGTACCGATTTCTACGGCCTCAAGCCGGACATGATGACCATCGCCAAAGGCCTGACGTCCGGCTACATCCCGATGGGTGGCCTGATCGTGCGTGATGAAGTGGTGGCAGTGCTCAACGAAGGCGGGGACTTCAACCACGGCTTCACCTACTCCGGTCACCCGGTAGCGGCTGCGGTAGCGCTGGAAAACATCCGCATCCTGCGCGAAGAAAAAATTATCGAGCGCGTTCATGCCGAAACGGCACCCTATTTGCAAAAGCGTCTGCGGGAACTGAACGATCACCCACTGGTGGGCGAAGTTCGTGGGGTGGGTCTGCTGGGGGCCATCGAGCTGGTTCAGGACAAGGCTACGCGCAAACGTTACGAAGGCAAGGGTGTGGGCATGATCTGCCGCACGTTCTGCTTCGACAACGGCCTGATCATGCGCGCCGTCGGCGACACCATGATCATTGCTCCGCCGCTGGTGATTACCAAGGCTGAAATCGATGAGCTGGTGACCAAGGCTCGCAAGTGTCTGGACCTGACCCTGAGTGCGTTGCAGGGCTAAGTGCTAGGCTCTGAGCGGGAGTATGAAACTTTCGCTCAGAGCAGTTCCAAAGGATGGCCTTTCCTTGAAAGACCGCCTCGGATCTTGCCAGACTAGCCGCGGTTCCAGTTGTCCGGGTTCGGCCGCTGAACAAAGTGGTTCAAAAAAGAAAAAATTTGGAGCATTACGCATGAAGGCATTAGGAAAAAAGCTTGCTGGCAAGACACTCCTCGCCATGTCCCTGATGGGCATAATGGCGGGTGCGGTTCAGGCGGACGACAAGGTGTTGCACGTCTATAACTGGTCCGACTACATCGCTCCGGACACCATCAAGAAGTTCGAAACCGAGTCCGGCATCAAAGTCGTGTACGACGTTTTCGACAGTAACGAAACCCTGGAAGCCAAGTTGCTGGCAGGCAAATCCGGTTACGACATCGTCGTGCCGTCGAACAACTTCCTGGCCAAGCAGATCAAGGCCGGCGTTTACCAGAAGCTGGACAAGTCCAAGCTGCCTAACTGGAAGAACCTGAACCCTGACCTGCTCAAAGCGGTATCGGTGAGCGACCCGGGCAACGAACACGCTTTCCCGTACATGTGGGGTTCGATCGGTATCGGCTTCAACGCCGAGAAGGTCAAGGCTGCACTGGGCGCCGATGCCCCGACCGATTCGTGGGACCTGATCTTCAAACCGGAGAACGCGGCCAAGTTGAAGTCGTGCGGTATCAGCTTGCTCGATTCGCCAACCGAGATGATCCCGGTGGCGTTGCACTACCTGGGCCTGCCAACCGACAGCCAGAAGAAAGAAGACATCGACAAGGCTGAAGCGCTGATCATGAAGGTCCGTCCTTCGATCGCCTATTTCCACTCGTCCAAGTACATCTCCGACCTGGCCAACGGCAACATCTGCGTAGCCGTCGGTTACTCGGGTGACATCTACCAGGCCAAGTCCCGCGCGGCTGAAGCCGGTGACAAGGTGAAAGTCAGCTACAACATCCCGAAAGAAGGTGCGGGCAGCTTCTATGACATGGTCGCCATCCCTAAAGATGCCGAAAACGTCGAAGGCGCCTACAAGTTCATGACCTTCCTGCAGAAGCCGGAAATCATGGCTGAAATCACCAACGCCGTGCGCTTCCCGAACGGTAACGCGGCTGCAACCGCATTGGTCGATAAAGACATCACCAGCGACCCGGGCATTTATCCGCCGGCCGACGTGCTGGCCAAGCTGTACGCGATTGCCGACTTGCCGGCCGCGACCCAGCGGATCCTGACTCGCAGCTGGACCAAGATCAAATCCGGTAAGTAATACACCCTGTAGGAGCGAGCTTGCTCGCGATGAACCAGAGAGCACCGCTGGGTGTCAGGCACCCAGCGTTATCGTTGACGACCATCGCGAGCTAGCTCGCTCCTACTCGGATCTTCATAAAGTTTGCTGGAACGGTTTTTCGAGGGTAAGTTGCGCGCCGGTTTTGTTGCTGGGCAGCGATGACTGTCATGTAACGCGGGGCAACTTGGGCCCAACTAATTTTAGAGGACCTCCACTTGCCTATTTCTTCTTTGCTGCGCAATGCCCTGCTGGTCGGCGCTGGGCTGACATTCGCTGTCAGTGCCCAGGCCGCCGGTACGGTGCATATTTATAACTGGTCGGATTACATCGGCGAGACCACCCTGGCGGACTTCCAGAAAGAGACCGGCATCAAGCCGGTTTATGACGTGTTCGACTCCAACGAAACCCTGGAAGGCAAGTTGCTCGCCGGGCGCACCGGTTATGACGTGGTCGTGCCGTCCAACCACTTCCTTGGCAAGCAGATCAAGGCCGGTGCTTTCCAGAAACTCGACAAGTCGAAGTTGCCGAACTACTCGAACCTCGACCCAGTATTGCTCAAGCGTCTGGAACAGAACGATCCGGGCAACCTGTACGCCGTGCCATACCTGTGGGGCACTAACGGCATCGGTTACAACGTCGACAAGATCAAGGCTGTACTGGGTGTCGACAAGATCGATTCCTGGGCTGCGGTGTTCGAGCCGGAGAACATCAAGAAGCTGCAGAGTTGCGGCGTGGCGTTCCTCGATTCCGCCGATGAAATGATGCCCACCGTCCTCAATTACATGGGCCTCAACGCCAACAGCACCAACCCCGAAGACTACAAAAAGGCCGAAGCCAAATTGCTGGCGGTGCGGCCTTACGTGACCTACTTCCACTCCTCCAAATACATCGCCGACCTGGCCAACGGCGACATCTGTATCGCCATCGGTTTTTCCGGCGACATGTTCCAGGCCCGCAACCGTGCGGCTGAAGCGAAGAAAGGCGTGAACATCGCCTACTCGATTCCAAAGGAAGGCGGTGCACTGTGGTTCGACATGCTGGCGATTCCAAAGGATTCGGCCAACGTCAAAGAAGCCCACGCCTTCATCAACTATTTGCTGAAACCTGAGGTGATCGCCCAGGTCAGCGATTACGTCGGCTATGCCAACCCCAACCCGGGGTCGGACACACTGATGGAACAGTCCATTCGCACCGACGAAGCGGTTTATCCACCGCAAGCAGTCCTCGACAAGACTTACGTGTCGATCGAGTTACCACCCAACATTCAACGTTTGATGACCCGCAGCTGGACCAAGGTCAAGTCGGGCAAATAGCTTCAAGGCTCAAACTATCCAAGGTTGGCTCACCTTGAGCGAACTGCACTCTTTTTTTCTGGGAGTTTCGTAAATGGCAGTTGCCTCCGGCGCCTATAAGAAAGCCCTCGAGGGCGACCAGTCACCTAAACAGGTGCTGGTCAAAATCGACCGGGTCACGAAGAAGTTCGACGAGACGATTGCCGTGGACGATGTGTCCCTGGAAATCAAGAAAGGCGAGATCTTCGCCCTGCTCGGCGGTTCGGGATCGGGCAAATCCACGTTGCTGCGGATGCTCGCCGGCTTCGAACGGCCCACGGAGGGGCGTATTTTCCTCGATGGCGTAGACATCACCGACATGCCGCCGTACGAGCGGCCGATCAACATGATGTTCCAGTCGTACGCCTTGTTCCCGCACATGACCGTGGCGCAGAACATCGCCTTCGGCCTCAAGCAAGACAAGCTTCCCGCGGCTGAAGTCGATGCCCGCGTGGCCGACATGCTCAAGCTGGTGCAGATGACCCAGTACGCCAAGCGCAAACCGCATCAGTTGTCCGGTGGCCAGCGTCAGCGTGTGGCCCTGGCGCGTTCGCTGGCCAAGCGACCGAAGCTGTTGCTGCTCGACGAGCCGATGGGTGCGCTGGACAAGAAGCTGCGTTCGCAAATGCAGCTGGAGCTGGTCGAGATCATCGAGCGCGTCGGCGTAACCTGCGTCATGGTGACCCACGACCAGGAAGAGGCCATGACCATGGCCGAGCGCATCGCGATCATGCACCTGGGCTGGATCGCCCAGATCGGCAGCCCGATCGATATCTACGAAACCCCGACCAGCCGCCTGGTCTGCGAGTTCATCGGCAACGTCAACATCTTCGACGGTGAAGTGATCGACGACGCCGAAGGTCACGCCACCATCACCTGCAAGGACCTGGATCGTCAGATTTACGTGGGTCATGGCATCAGCACCTCGGTGCAGGACAAGTCCGTGACTTACGCGATCCGTCCGGAAAAACTGCTGGTGACCCCGACCATGCCGACCTGCGAATACAACTGGTCCAGCGGCAAGGTGCATGACATCGCCTACCTCGGCGGTCACTCGGTGTTCTACGTCGAATTGCCGAGCGGCAAGATCGTCCAGTCGTTTGTCGCCAACGCCGAGCGCCGTGGCCAGCGCCCAACCTGGGGTGACCAGGTTTACGTGTGGTGGGAAGACGACAGCGGCGTGGTACTTCGCTCATGAACATGCGCAAATTCAAACGCCGCCTCAACCGAATAATTCCCGGTGGCCGTCAGCTGGTCATCGGGGTTCCGTTCATCTGGCTGTTCCTGTTCTTCATGCTGCCGTTCTTCATTGTCCTGAAGATCAGCTTCGCCGAAGCCGACGTGGCCATTCCGCCGTACACCGAGATCTACAGCTTCATCGACCAGAAGCTCCAGGTGCTGCTCAACCTCGGCAACTACGCGATGCTCGGCGACGATGAGTTGTACATCGCAGCCTACCTTGGCTCGCTGAAGATGGCGTTGTTCAGCACCATCCTCTGCCTGCTGATCGGCTACCCGATGGCCTACGCCATCGCCAGTGCCCGTAAAGAGCTGCAAACGGTGCTGGTGCTGCTGATCATGATGCCGACCTGGACCGCAATCCTGATCCGCGTCTACGCGTGGATGGGCATCCTCAGCAACAACGGCCTGCTCAATGGTTTCCTGATGACCATGGGCTGGATCGACGAACCGCTGCAGATCCTCAACACCAACCTGGCGGTTTATATCGGCGTGGTTTATTCGTACCTGCCGTTCATGATCCTGCCGCTCTACGCCAACCTGGTGAAGCACGACAACAGCCTGCTGGAAGCCGCGTCCGACCTCGGTTCGAGCACCTTCAACAGCTTCTGGAAGATCACCATTCCGCTGTCCAAGAACGGCATCATCGCTGGCTGCATGCTGGTGTTCATTCCGGTGGTGGGCGAGTTCGTGATTCCGGAACTGCTCGGCGGTCCTGAGACGTTGATGATCGGTAAAGTGCTGTGGCAAGAATTCTTCAACAACCGTGACTGGCCGGTGGCATCTGCCCTGGCGGTGGTGATGCTGGCGATCCTGATCGTGCCGATCATCCTGTTCAACCGTAGCCAGGCCAAAGAAATGGAGGGCAAGGAATGAAGCGCTTCCGTTTCTCGAGTTTCATGCTTGTAGCCGGTTTGCTGTTCATCTACGCGCCGATGCTGATCCTGGTGATCTACTCGTTCAACGCCTCGAAACTGGTGACGGTGTGGGGCGGCTGGTCGATCAAGTGGTACGTCGGGTTGATGGACAACACGCAACTGATGGGCTCGGTGGTGCGCTCGCTGGAAATCGCCTGCTACACGGCGGTGGCGGCGGTGGCGCTGGGTACGTTGGCCGCGTTCGTCCTGACCCGCATCACCCACTTCAAGGGCCGCACGCTGTTCGGCGGTTTGGTCACCGCGCCGTTGGTGATGCCCGAAGTGATCACCGGTCTGTCGCTGTTGCTGCTGTTCGTGGCCATGGCGCAGATGATCGGTTGGCCACAGGAACGTGGCATCGTCACCATCTGGATCGCCCACACGACGTTCTGTGCGGCGTATGTGGCGGTGGTCGTATCGGCGCGCTTGCGTGAACTGGACCTGTCCATCGAAGAGGCGGCCATGGACCTGGGGGCGCGGCCGTGGAAGGTGTTCTTCCTGATCACCATCCCGATGATCGCGCCATCGTTGGGTGCGGGCGGCATGATGTCGTTCGCCCTGTCGCTGGATGACCTGGTGCTGGCGAGCTTCGTGTCGGGGCCTGGGTCGACGACCTTGCCGATGGAAGTGTTCTCGGCGGTGCGTCTGGGGGTCAAACCCGAGATCAATGCCGTGGCCAGTCTGATACTGCTGGCGGTGTCGCTGATGACCTTCCTGGTCTGGTTCTTCAGCCGCCGTGCCGAAGAAGCGCGCAAGCGTGCGATTCAGCAGGCCATCGAAGAAAGCGCGGCCGACTCGTGGAAGCAACCGGACGTGCGTCGCGCACAGCAGGCGCCGGAAGCTGCCTGAGTGTTGGCCACAATCGCGTGGCCAACCCGATCTACTGTAGGAGCCGGCTTGCTGGCGATGGAGTGTCAGTCGACATCAACGTCGCTGACACACCATCGCCAGCAAGCCGGCTCCTACAAGGATCTATGCCACCCAAGGTGATTTGCGGATGATCTCGACAAAGTTCATCGGCTTGAACCCTGGCTCGCTGTCCACCAGCACGTCCGCATTCACCGTACCGAACGTGGTAGCCGGCTTGTGTTTGAAGCCGTTGGCGAATGCACACAGGATGCACTCCTTGAACCCTTCACCCCGTGGATGCGCATGCACCACCGCTTCGCGCTGCACGGTGGGGAACGCCGCGTAGTCGATACCCAGCACATCCATTTCTACACCCGCGGTCACCAGCGCCACGTTAGGACGCAGGTGTTGCGGCACACCCGGTGTGGTGTGCAGGGCAATCGCCAGCCACACTTGCTCGATGTCGTCATCGCTCAACCCGTAAGGCTTGAGGAACGCTTTGGCGGCATTGGCGCTATCGACTTCGAAGCGTTTGTCGTCCGTGCGATGGCCTTCCACCAGGCCCAGGTCATGGAACATGGCGCCGACATACAACAGCTCGGGGTTGTAGGCCAGTTGCTTGCGTTCACCGCTCAACGCACCGAACAGAAACACCCGGCGCGAGTGGTGATAAAGCAGGTCGGATTCGACGTCGCGAATGTATTCCGTGGTGGCCCGGGCCAACGCGCTGTCCGGGATTTTGATGCCGGCGATGGTGCTGCTCATGGTGCTGTCCTCGTGGGGAACGCCGTGGCGGCGCTGATGGAACAAGTCTGTTCCGGCAGCCAGAACCGGACAATCGATCCATGGCTGCGATCCTTGCCAATGAGCATGCATATCGCGCCAGCCTCGCTTGTTGGGCACGGATTGGCTACGGTTGGAGTCTTTCGCATGGATTCACGTCGTGCGCAAAACCTGTAGGAGCCGGCTTGCTGGCGATAGCGGCTTAACATTCAACATTCAACATTCAACATTGACGTGGACAGGCACACCGCGATCGTCAGCAAGCCGGCTCCTGCAGTGTGTGCATCCAGAGCCATTGAGGGCGGGTCCTGACATGAGTAAAACCGTTGCCATCGTGGTCTTCGCCGGCGTTCAGTCCCTGGACGTCACCGGCCCCATGGATGTGTTTTCCGAGGCTAATCGCTTCCTGGCGCCGGAGGATCACTATCGGCTGGAGGTGATTGGCGTCGAACGCGGGATGATGCCGTGTTCCAACGGTTTGTCGCTCAACGCCCATCGGCATTTCAGCGAGGCGCTGGACGCGTACGACTTGTTGCTGGTGGCCGGAGGGCCACAGTTGCCGTTCATGGATTTCGGCGCCGCCTTCAATGCCTGGCTGCGGGATGCCAGCGCCCTGGCGCAACGCTTCGGCTCGATCTGCAACGGCGCGTTCATGCTCGCTCGCGCCGGGCTGCTCGAGGGGCGAACGGTGACGACTCATTGGGGCGATGCAGCGGCGCTCGCGGCATTGTGTCCTTCGACTCAGGTCGAGCCTGATCGCCTGTACGTGCAGGATGGCGAGCTGTACACCTCGGCCGGCGTCACGGCGGGAATCGATCTGTCGTTGTACCTGCTGGCCCGGGATCACGGGCCGGAAGTCGCGCTGAGTGTCGCCAAGCGGCTGGTGGTGTTCACGCAGCGCTCGGGCGGGCAGTCACAGTTCAGCCCATTCCTGACGCCCCATGCCGAACCGACGTCGGCGGTGGCGATGGTTCAGCATTACGTGCTGGCCAACCTGACCGGCGACCTGACCATCGCCGACCTGGCCAATGCGGCCAACATGAGCGCGCGCAACTTTTCCCGGGTGTTTGCCAAAGAGGCGAAAGTCACCCCGGCGGAATTTGTCGAGCGGGCGAGGGTGGACGCGGCGCGGGTGATGCTGGAAAGCACCGTCGCACCGCTGAAAACCGTGGCGTACCAGTGCGGGTTTCGCGATGCCCAGCATATGCGCAGCGTGTTCAATCGCCGGTTGGGGGTGACGCCGCAGCAGTTCAGGTTGAATTTTTCGGCGATGGTTTGAGCTGACAGTGATGTTGTCTGTCAGGGCCTCTTCGCGAGCAAGCCGCTCCCACATTGGATCGCGGTCTAATGTGGGAGCGGGCTTGCTCACGATGGCGTCAGCCCGGCCAACAAAAATCTACCGCGCCGGCAACAGCTTCAACGTACTCCGCGTGTTCGCCGTCACCTCTTCATCATTGAGGTGCGCCTGGAAGTACACCCCTTCGACATACGCCTCAGCCTGATCTTCATAGTGCCGGTCAAACGGCACGCCACTTTGACCCACGGGGTTGACGGTCAGGCTGTGTGCCGGGTCGGCGAAATCGATCAGGCGCCGGGTCGATGGCCCGTAAGTGACCGGCCATGGCGCCGGGCCGATTTTTGCCGAAAGGTTGTTCGGCACTTCATGGGTACCGGGCGCCGCGAATGGCCCGACATTGAAAATCCGGTCCAGCGGCTTCTGCTGCCCCAGCGGGTGGCCATGGGTCAGCGTGTGCGCCTTGCCCCACTGCCATTGCGCGACATCCGCACCCAGCGTGGTCTTGAGATGAGCAATGCTCGCTTGCCACGCCACCTTCACCGTGTCGGCGCGGGTTTCCTTGCCGAGGGTGTTGCGGTTGTCCCACCACGGCGAGTCAGCGTTCGCCGCCAGACGCGGCAGCGCAGCGTCGATCACCCGGGTCGAGAGCAGCGTTTCGAAAAAGTCGTTGCCCAACTCATCGTGCATCGATGCGTCCGCGAGGTTGAACAGGAACTGGTTGAACAGCGTGGCGCTGGTGGAATCCAGCGGGTAATCGCCTTTCCACTGAGTCAGTTGTTCCACCAGTTTGAGTTCGGCGGGATCGCTCACCACTTCACGCAGGACCGGCAACAACGGCGCCAGCAAGCGTGGGCCGTACGCAGTGGTGGTGCCTAACTGCAACTTCTGGCTGGTCTCCAGGTCCCACTTGACGGTTTTGTCGCCGAGCTGGCGATTGAGCTGCTGACCCCGATCCGCGAGGTTGTAGTAACCGGGAATCTCCATGCCCGTGGGAGACACAGGCTGGAAGTTGGCCGAGACGATGTAGCCTCGCGCCGGGTTCTCTTCCTGCGGGTTGGCGCTGAACGGGTAGAAACCATCCTTGTCCGCTTCGGCGCTACTGCCGTCGAGGATGAACCACGGCCGCACACCGGCCGGACGTTTCGGCAATTGCGCCGCGGCCCACCAGCCGATGTCGCCCTTGGCGTTGGCCCACACGATGTTCAGGCCCGGAGCCTGAATCTTGGCGGCGGCACTGCGCGCCTTGGCCAGGGTGTCGGCACGGTTGAGCTGGTAGAAGCCTTCGAGGATCGGATTCTGGCTTTCGAGAAACCCCCACCACATGGCGATCGGCGTTTTGCCGACGCTGTTGCCCAGCGCATCGTTGACGATCGGCCCGTGGGGTGACTGGCGCAACACCCATTTCACTGGCGCCTGACCCTTGACCGCGATCTGCTGCTCACTGGTGACCATGTCCACCCATTTGCCGCGATACCAGACCTGATTGGGGTTGTCCGGGTTGACCTTCTCTGCGATCAGGTCGAGGTCGTCGTTCTGGAACATGGTGATGCTCCAGCCGAAGTCGCGATTCATCCCCAGCGAGGCGAATGGCATCAACGCCTGATAGTGACCATAGAGCTCGAAGCCCGGCGCCGAGAGCTGCGCTTCGTACCACACCGACGGCGCGGAAAAGCGGATATGCGGGTCACCCGCCAGCAGCGGCTTGCCGCTTTTGGTGCGGTTGCCCGAGACCACCCAGGCGTTGCTCCCCTCGAACTGCGGCAAGCCGTTGTCGGCCAGTGCCTGCTCGCTCAGGCGGGCGAGGGCATTGAGGTCTTTCCAGTCGGCGCTGGCGAGGGGCGGTACGGCGGCGCTGCGGTTCGCCAGCACGCCTTTGGGCTGCCAGTCGAGCTCGAAGACGTTCAGGTAGTCGGCACCCAACTGGTCGCGCACGTAAGTCAGCAAGGGTTCGGTGCGAAACGCCGCGGCAAAACTGTAGGCCATGTAACCGGCGATGCTGATGGTGTCCTGAGCGGTGAACGGGCGCTTTGAAATACCCAGCGCATCGAACTCGGCGGGTTTTGCATGGCTGTCCTGATACTGGTTGATGCCGTCCAGATAGGCCTGCATGGCAATGAATGTCGGGGACTGTTTGTCCAGATTGGCGAAGTAGGTTTCGGCGCGTTCGCGAATGCGCAGGCTGCGCATCAGTTTGTCGGTGTCGAGCAGTTTCGGGCCCAGCACTTCGGCCAGTTCACCGCGGGCGAGGCGACGCAGGACTTCCATCTGAAACAGCCGGTCCTGGGCGTGCACATAGCCGAGGGCACGGTACAGGTCGGTTTCGTTTTCGGCGCGGATGTGCGGGATGCCGCGCTCGTCGTAACGCACGGTGACGGAGCCTTGCAGGTGTTGCAACTCAACCATGCCCTGGCGTGTCGGTTGCTTGCTGTAGACGTACCAGCCGGCACCTGCGGCGAGCACGACAATCAGCAGGACGAGCGCAGTCAGGAGGCGTTTCATGGTGATTCCTTGTTCTTGTTATGAGTGGCAGCAATTCCCTGGCGTCACTGTTTAACACGACCTGCCGAATCGGCCCATCACCCGTAGGAGGGATTCTTGTTGTCTGGTCTGTCGCTACTTCTTTGTATCGACAGGCCATGGGCAGTAACACCCGACCGCCAGGGTGTGCGTGGCATTCACCTCGCGACCGGCGTTTAACGCTTGCAGGATCGGCTCGATAAAGCTGTTGTTCGAATTGCAGGTCAGGCCTTCGCTGTAGGGGCCGAAGTAGGCGAGTTTGCCGCTGCGATCCCAGATCGCCACGGCCGGGCTGGCCGGGATCTGTTCGGAGCCTGGGAGGACGGTGATGGTTTTCAGGCTGCTCAAGGTACGGGGCAACTGGCCTTGGCTGCCGGGCTTTTGCACCGAATAGAACTCGACGCCTTGCGGCACATACTGCTCGACCAGTTCGCTCAGGTGTTGCTGATTGCCGACGTTGCACGGGCAGGCCGGGTCCCAGAAGTGCACGAAGCGGATGGCGCCGGGGCCGGCAAGGTTGTCGGGCAGGCGCAACGGGTCGCCGGAAAATACCGCGGTGTGTTCGCTGAACGCGCGCAGGTAACGCCCTTGAAACCAGTCGTAAGCCGCCCACAAAACACCGGCACACACGAGCGCGATCAGGCTGGCAAGCAGTGGGGTGCGGTAGGGCGAACGCATGGGTATCGATCCTCGAAGGTCGCCCAGCTTGCCATGCTTGCCGCGACAGATGAATATCGCAGGCTTATAAAGTCTGCTTCGTGCTCTGGAATCGCCCATGTCCGCCACTTTCGACCCTGATCACCTGCGCGCCGGCCTGCGGCCTTTGGCCGAGTGGCAGCCGCTGTCCGTGGAGGCGCAGGCGTACCGGCGGTTCTACGGCCTGGATTTTCCGGGGCGTCAGTTGCGCGGTGGCCTGGGACGTTTCGAAGTGGATGGTTATGAGCTGGTCAGCCAGCTCTGGTGGCCAGAGCGGGCGAAAGCGACGCTGTTTGTGTTCCACGGTTTCTACGACCACACCGGGCTGTACCGGCATGTGATCGAGTGGGCCCTGGATCAGGGCTTTGCGGTGATTGCCTGTGACTTGCCGGGGCACGGCCTGTCCAGTGGCGAACGGGCGAGCATCAAGGATTTCGCCGAGTATCAGGACACGCTGCAAGGGCTGTTTGCCGAAGCAAAATCCCTCGATCTGCCGCAACCGTGGCACCTGTGCGGGCAGAGCACCGGTGGCGCCATCGTGATCGATCATGTGCTCAATGAAGGCGCGAGCAGCCCGGCCCAGGGCCAGGTGATCCTGTTGTCGCCACTGGTGAGGCCGCGGGCCTGGGGGTGGTCGCAACTCAGTTATTACCTGCTCAAACCTTTCGTCAAAGCCATCGCCCGGCGTTTCAGCGAGAACTCCAACGACCCGGATTTCCTGCCATTCCTGCAAGCCGACCCGTTGCAGCCGCTGCGCCTGCCGACGGCCTGGGTTGGCGCGCTGGCGCGCTGGATCAAGCGCATCGAGGCAGCGCCAGGCAGCAGGCGCCAGCCGCTGATCGTGCAAGGGCAGGCAGACATGACGGTGGATTGGGAGCACAACCTTGAGGTGTTGAAAGCCAAGTTCGATCGGCCACAGGTATTGATGTTGCCTGAGGCGCGGCATCATTTGGCGAATGAGACAGTGGCGTTGCGGGGGGAGTATTTCGGGTTTTTGAGCAAGCGGATCAAGGGGCGGAATCTTTAGTGATTGTTCCGGCCTCTTCGCGAGCAAGCCCGCTCCCACAGTAGACCGAGTTGTTGGGGGGAAGACGGTCCAATGTGGGAGCGGGCTTGCTCGCGAACGGCCCCTTGCAGACGCCGAAATTACTGATTGAGGTCCGAAGGATTCTGCCCTACCGCCAACCCCGCCCGAATCGCCGCCAACGCCGCCTGGTAATAAGCCTTGCCTTCAGCCGACTCGGCAAACGTGGCGAACTCTTCCAGCTCGTCATCCGACAGATCGCGATAGACATACAGCAACGTGTTGTTGAGGTCGCTGCCGATCTGCTCCATCAAGCGCTGACGCTGACCGTTCAACATCCCCTGCGCCTGACCGCCACCAAGCAGGCCGGGGATCATCGAGCTCAGGCTGTCGGCCGCAACACCGGCAATCGCCAGGCTGACTTCCGCGCCGGCCTCGCGCGCGGGCAAGGCCTGGGCGAGGTGACCGATGATCAGCATGCGGCTGTCGCTGGCCTGTATCTTCGGCAGGCCTTTGGCGTTCTTCGCCAACTGGTCCCGACGGGTCGCCAGCAACTCGGCGGCCACGATTTTCTTGCCCAGCGGCGACTGGAAGAAGGTCAGTGCAGGCTTCGGATCAGCGAGGGTTTTGCGCAATTGCGCTTCGGCGCGCTGGTCCACGGCCTGCGGGGCAAAACGCTGATTGCTGTTGTTCACCAGCGCCTGAAACACGGCGGGCGGCAGGCTGTTCTGGTAACGCTGTTGAGCGGCTGAGAGGGCATCGCTGAAATGCGCGCGCTGTTCTGGCCAGCCGGCGACCTTGTACAACTGGTCGTGGCCGTCTGCCCAGGCGGGCAAAACGCAGAACATCAGCAGTGAGAAAAGCAAACGGCGCATAGGGACTCCTGTCAGCAGGCGACTATTCTCCGTGTGGCATACGGACTTGTCGAGAATTCGTATCAAGCCGCTGCACGGCTCTGTCGGATTTTCGGGCACAGGAATACTATGCGCGGCATGCAAATACCCTCTGATCACCCGCTGCTGTTACGTATCGTCGACGACCTGGCTGAACGCGGCTGGTCGCAGCAGAATATATTCCTGCCTCTGGATCTGACCCGAGCGCTGGCGGCTGAGTGCCATAAACGTGCCGCCGAGGGTGAATTGGCCCCGGCCGCCGTGGGCCGAGGGCCAACATCGGAGATTCGCGAGGGGATTCGCGGCGACAGGATCCAGTGGATCGAGCCCGGTCAGGCGTTGGCTTGCGACAGCTATCTGCAGTTGATGGACAGCCTGCGCGAAGCCATGAATCGCGGCTTGTATCTGGGCCTGGAAGATTTCGAAAGCCATTTTGCGATGTACCCGCCCGGAGCTTTCTACCTCAAGCATGTCGACCGCTTCCGCGATGATGACCGGCGCATGGTCTCGGCGGTGGTCTATCTCAACGACGGCTGGTTGCCGGAGCACGGCGGTCAGTTGCGCATGTACCTGAAAGATGGCGTCGAACACGATGTGGTGCCTACCGGCGGATGCCTGGTGGTGTTCCTGTCGGGCGAGGTGCCCCACGAAGTCCTGCCCGCGACCCGCGATCGCCTGTCATTGACCGGCTGGTTCCGGCGTCGTGGCAACGAGCCGTTCTGATCATGCAGAAAATCCTGGTAAGTCGCTGCCTGCTCGGCCACCGCGTACGTTACGACGGCGGGGCCAGCGGGCCGTTCGATCAGCTTCAGCAGTGGCTCGACGAAGGTCGCGTCGTGCCGTTGTGCCCTGAGGTCGCCGGCGGTTTGCCGACGCCACGGGCGGCGGCGGAGATTCCGGGCGGGCAGGGTGGTGAGGTGCTGGAGGGGCAGGCGTTGGTCATCACCACCGAAGGTGAAGATGTCAGTGCGCAGTTTCTTTCGGGGGCTTATCAGGCGCTGGAGCTGGTGCAGAAATACGGCATCCGCATCGCCGTGCTCAAGGCCAACAGCCCGTCGTGCGGCAACCTGTTGACCTATGACGGCACGTTCAGCGGCGTGAAAGTCCGCGGGGAAGGCGTCACCGCCGCGTTGCTCAAGCGCCATGGCGTGCAAGTCTTCAGCGAGCTGGAGCTGGCTGAAGCAGCGGCCGCACTGCAAACCTAACGCCCCACACAACCTCTGTAGGAGCCGGCTTGCTGGCGATAGCTGTTTAACATTCAACATTTACATTGACTGTTACACCGCTATCGCCAGCAAGCCGGCTCCTGCAAGGGATCGTCGGTGGACTCAGGGCTTCGGCTCTTCGCCCATATCTGCCGCAAACCACTTTTTCTCCAGCGCCGCCATCCGCCCATCCGCCTTGATCCGCTGCAAGGCGTTTTCCAGGCTGGCGTGGAACGCCGGGTTACCCTTCTGAAATGGAATCGCCAGGCTCACAGTCGAGGCGGTTTTCGGTTTTTCTTCCGTCAGCGACTGCACCAGCAGGATCGAACGCGGCTCTTCTTTCTGTGCGATCAATTGCGAACTGGTGTGAATGTAAGGTTCGCTGAAGTCGAAACGATCCTCGAGTTCCGGGGTCACTGCTATGTGATTGATGGCGACGTCGTACTTGCCGCTTTCGACGCCGGCCAACAGATCGCTGGAATCGGTAACGACAAAGTCGGCCCGCACATCCAGTTCATTGGCCAGCAGTTGGCCCAGTTCGACTTCGAACCCGGAGAGCTGGCCGTCGTCCTTGAAATTGAAGGGCGGTGTATTAGCCTCAAGGGCAATGCGCAATTCACCGCGGTCGTTTACATCGTCAATCAGTTCGGCATGAGCTAAAGGGCTCAGAAGGGGTAGCAGGCAGATCAGGCCAGGCAGAAAGCGCATGGTCACTCCTTTGAATACATTTATCGCGATGCGCTGGTTCAGGCTCGCTTTGCTATGGTTGTCGAGAACCTTCGACAACGAATGGCCGTGAAGTTGTCATGGCCGCGCGGATTTTACGAAAAAACTGGAGAAGAGAATGAAAACCTTTATGTCACGTACTGCATTGGCTGGCCTGCTGATGGGCGTTTCGGTGCTGGCCAGTGCGGCTACGCCGGCACCCAAGGGTGCTGAAGTGTCCATCGTTTCTCCTAAAGATGGTGGGACTGTTCCGCAAACTTTCAAAATCAAATTCGCTGTTGAAAACGTTGCGTTGGCGCCAGCGGGCGATACCACCAAGAATACTGGCCACCACCATTTGCTGGTCGATGCCAAGGATGTAGTCCCAGCAGGGGCAGTCATCCCTGCCGATGCCAATCACGTTCACTTCGGCAAGGCGCAGACAGAGACCGAGCTGACGCTGACACCTGGCAAGCACACCTTGCAGTTGGAGTTGGGCGACATGAACCATATGGCCTTCGATCCGCCGATCGTCTCTGAGAAAATCACCGTCAACGTTAAGTAACGTTAGTAGCGCCCACGAAAAAGGAGACCTGAAGGTCTCCTTTTTTTGTCGCTCAAGTCGCGATCAGAACAACACGCGGCAACGAATGGTGCCGTTGATGTGCTGCAGCTTCTCTTGCGCCAGGTCCGAGTACTCGGCGTCGACGTCGATTACCACGTAGCCGACTTTCTCGTTGGTCTGCAGGAACTGACCGGAGATGTTGATGCCGTTTTCGGCGAAGACCTTGTTGATCTCGCTCATCACACCCGGAATGTTCTCGTGGATGTGCAGCAGACGGTGCTTGCCAGGGTGAGCCGGCAGGGCCACTTCCGGGAAGTTAACGGACGATACCGAAGTACCGTTGTCGCTGTACTTGACCAGTTTTTCTGCCACTTCCAGACCGATGTTGGCTTGCGCCTCAGCGGTGGAACCACCGATGTGCGGGGTCAGGATCACGTTGTCCAGGCCACGCAGCGGGCTTTCGAACTCTTCGTCGTTGGAGCGTGGCTCCACCGGGAATACGTCGATGGCCGCGCCGATCAGGTGCTTGTCCTTGATCGCGTCCGCGAGGGCTTGCAGCTCGACCACGGTGCCGCGCGCGGCGTTGATCAGGATGCCGCCTTTCTTGATGGCGCGGATTTCCTTCTCGCCGATCATCCACTGGGTGGCAGCGGTTTCCGGAACGTGCAGGGTGACGATGTCGGACATGCCCAGCAGCTCGTGCAGGTTGCCGACCTGAGTCGCGTTGCCCAGTGGCAGCTTGGTCACGGTGTCGTAGAAATACACCTGCATGCCCAGGCCTTCAGCCAGAACCGACAATTGCGTACCGATCGAGCCGTAACCGACGATGCCGAGCTTCTTGCCACGGATTTCGAAGGAGTTGGCCGCGCTCTTGATCCAGCCGCCACGGTGGCAGGAAGCGTTTTTCTCAGGGATGCCGCGCAGCAACAGGATCGCTTCGGCCAGCACCAGCTCGGCAACGGAGCGAGTGTTGGAGTACGGAGCGTTGAACACCGCGATACCGCGTTCGCGGGCAGCGTTCAGGTCAACCTGGTTGGTGCCGATGCAGAAACACCCTACCGCCACGAGCTTCTTCGCGTGATCGAAGATCTCTTCGGTCAGTTGAGTGCGGGAGCGAATGCCGATGAAGTGAGCATCAGCGATCTTTTCCTTCAGCTGGGCTTCCGGCAGAGAACCAGTGAGGTACTCGATGCTGGTGTAGCCCGCCGACTTGAGGACGTCGACAGCCGATTGGTGGACGCCTTCGAGAAGAAGGAACTTGATCTTGCTCTTATCGAGAGAAGTCTTGCTCATCTGCGTAAACCTGTATCCCGGAGAAAAATGGCAGGAAATAGCCAGCAGACGCTGACCCGGACGGCAAGAAAGCCGTCGCCGCAGAATTGCCTTTCGGCACTATGCTGCGGGGTCGGTATGCTAGCATATGCACCCCGCTAAACACTCATTCCTGCGACGTGAAGCGTTCTCAGGATGACCATGAATTGTTCGAGAGTTCTGTCGATGACCATTCCTGCGCTGATTGATGAGCTGAAGACCCTGGTTGAGCCTGGCAAGGTACTGACTGATGCCGACTCCCTGAATGCTTACGGCAAGGATTGGACCAAGCATTTCGCCCCGGCCCCGACGGCCATCGTGTTTCCCAAGACCACCGAACAGGTCCAGGCCATCGTCCTTTGGGCCAATAAACACAAGGTGGCGCTGGTGCCGTCCGGCGGGCGTACGGGGCTGTCCGCTGCGGCAGTCGCAGCGAATGGCGAAGTGGTCGTGTCCTTCGACTACATGAACCAGATTCTCGACGTGAACCTGACCGACCGCACGGCGGTGTGCCAGCCGGGTGTGGTCACCGAGCATCTGCAGAACGTCGCCGAGGAAAAAGGCCTGTATTACCCGGTGGACTTCGCGTCCGCAGGTTCGAGCCAGATTGGCGGCAATATCGGCACCAATGCCGGCGGAATCAAGGTCATTCGCTACGGCATGACCCGCAACTGGGTCGCCGGCATGAAAGTGGTCACCGGCAAGGGCGACCTGCTGGAGCTGAACCGCGATCTGATCAAGAACGCCACCGGCTACGACCTGCGTCAGCTGTTCATCGGCGCGGAAGGCACGCTCGGTTTTGTGGTTGAAGCGACCATGCGTCTGGACCGTGCTCCGAAAAACCTCACTGCGATGGTGCTCGGCACCGCCGATTTCGACTCGATCATGCCGGTGTTGCACGCCTTCCAGAGCAAGCTCGACCTGACTGCATTCGAATTTTTCTCCGACAAGGCTCTGGCCAAAGTCATGGGGCGCGGCGACGTGCCGGCACCGTTCGAAACCGATTGCCCGTTCTATGCGCTGCTGGAATTCGAAGCGACCACTGAAGATGTGGCCAATCACGCGCTGGAAACCTTCGAACATTGCGTGGAGCAGGGCTGGGTGCTGGATGGCGTGATGAGCCAGAGCGAAACCCAGCTGCAAAACCTCTGGAAACTGCGCGAATACATTTCCGAAACCATCTCCCACTGGACGCCGTACAAAAACGACATTTCGGTCACTGTGTCGAAAGTCCCGGCGTTCCTGAAGGAAATCGATGCGATCGTCGGCGAACACTACCCGGACTTCGAAATCGTCTGGTTCGGTCATATCGGCGATGGCAACTTGCATTTGAACATCCTCAAGCCGGAAAACCTGAGCAAGGACGAGTTCTTCGCCAAGTGCGCGACCGTCAACAAGTGGGTGTTCGAAACCGTCGAGAAATACAACGGTTCGATTTCTGCCGAGCACGGCGTGGGCATGACCAAGCGTGATTACTTGACCTACAGTCGCTCGCCGGTTGAGATCGAGTACATGAAAGCCGTCAAAGCAGTGTTCGACCCGAACGGCATCATGAACCCGGGCAAGATTTTCGCTGTTTGACGTTTGAATTCAAGAGCTACGAACCAGGAGTCGGTCCATGAGCTATCAGCACCAGTATGTCGACGGTACGCGTATTCACTTCCCGCTGGGAAAAGTGGTGTGCATTGGCCGTAACTACGCCGAACACGCCAAGGAACTGGACAACCCGGTGCCAACGGAGCCCCTGCTGTTCATCAAGCCTGGCAGTTGCGTCGTGCCGCTGGAAGGTGGTTTCAGCATTCCGACCGAGCGTGGCTCGGTGCATTACGAAGCGGAAATCGCTGTGTTGATCGGCAAGCCTTTGTCGACCAAACCGAGCCGTGAAGAAGTGCTCGACGCGATCTCCGGTTTTGCCCCGGCCCTGGACCTGACCTTGCGTGACAAGCAGGCCGAGCTGAAGTCCAAAGGCCTGCCATGGGAAATCGCCAAGTCCTTCGACGGTGCGGCAGTGATTGCTCCGTTCGTGTCCGGCAGTACCTTTGCCGACCTGACTGACATCGGCATTCGCCTGACCATCAACGGCGAAGTCCGCCAGGATGGCAACAGCAGCGCGATGCTCAACCCGATCGTGCCGATGATCCAGCACATGGCCGGCTGCTTCTCGCTGCAGGCCGGTGATGTGATCCTCACGGGCACGCCGGTTGGCGTGGGTCCGTTGAATGTCGGTGACGAGCTGGTCATCGAATTGCCAGGCGCCAGCAGCTTCACCAGCAGCGTCCGCTGACACAACGCAACCTTGTAGGAGCCGGCTTGCTGGCGATTGCAGCGTCACATCAACATCTAATCGAATGTTGCACTGCCATCGCCAGTAAGCCGGCTCCTACAGGGAATTGTGTTCTGCCTCATGCAAAGCGGCACTCATGCAGGGCAATCCCGCCATTTGCCGTTTTTTTCACATCTTGTCTGGATAATTCCAGGGTTTCTGGCGTCTGAGCCGGTCCCAATTGTGCTATTACCCTTAGCCTGAATTTCTGGAACGCATCCCCTGATGGCCACCCAACCGCTACCCACGCTTAAAACAGCCCGTCGCCCGCGCTTTTTCATGCGCTGGTATTACTGGCTGTTGCTGGCCGTGGCCGCTGCATATGGCCTTGCGTTTGCGATGCATTGGGATGATCGCGGTGTGCTCTGGGTGCTGGAGCGCTTCGAAAGCCCGGCCGAACGCCAGGAAAGTATCTGGCTCCCGGACTACCGCGCGGTGATCGATGCCAAGCCATTGCCGGGGATGGAAAAGGACGAAGCATCCGACCTGGCCTACGACCCTCAAACCAAAACCCTGTTCTCGGTGATGGGCAAGAACCCGTTCCTGGTCGAGCTGACCCTGCAGGGCGATGTGCTGCGCAAAATGCCGCTGGTGGGCTGGAGCAATCCGGAGGCGGTAACGGTCATGGGCAACGGTCTGCTGGCCATCGTCGATGAGCGTGAGCATGTGCTCACCATCGTCAAGGTCGATGCCGATACCCGCGAGCTGAACATCGCCAACTTCCCGAAGTACGACCTCGGTCCGTCGAAAGACCAGAACAAAGCGTTTGAATCGGTCGTCTGGGATGCGCGCAACCAGCAAATGCTGCTGGGTGAGGAGCGTCCGCCGGCGCTGTTCACCTGGAAAAGCAACGACGGTCAGACGCTCGCCGGCGACAAGCAGAAGCTGGCCAATGACGAACTGGACATCCGCAATCTGTCGGCCCTGGCCATTGACCCGCGCACCCGGCACACGCTGGTATTGTCCGCCGACTCCCATCTGTTGCTGGAGCTGGACGAGAAGGGCGAGCAGGTGAGCTTCATGACCTTGCTGGGCGGCTTCAACGGTCTGAAAAAGACCATTCCCCGTGCCGAAGGCGTGACCATGGACGACGCCGGAACGCTGTACATGGTGAGCGAACCGAACCTGTTCTATCGTTTCGAAAAGCAACATTGAGCCTGTAGGAGCCGGCTTGCTGGCGATAGCACCACCTCGGTGTGACCGACTCACCGCGGTGATGCCATCGCCAGCAAGCCGGCTCCTGCAGAAGATTTGCAGGAAACGCGACGCTCAGTTGTAGGCTCCGGCCAATGGCCATTAAGCTTCAATTCAGACTGCCGTGGTATTTCATCCACCCGTCCTGATTCCGAGCCCGCCTGAATGCGCCGACTTGCCCGTCCCAAACCCCTGATGCTGATTCTGTTGGTGATTGCGCTGATCATGCTGGTTGCGGTCGGCCAGTACCTGCGGCTGTTCGAGCGTACCTGGTTCAATCTGCACACGTTTTGGCAGCCGGAGAGCGAGCAGTCCATCGGCCTGGGTCACTATCAGGTCACCGTCGAGGGCCGGGTCATCGAAGGCCTCGACGACGATGTGTCGGCGCTGACCTTCGATCCGGTGCGCAAAAGCCTGTTCACCGTCACCAACAAAAACTCCGAACTGATTGAGCTGTCGCTGGAAGGGCAGATCATCAGGCGTGTCGCGTTGGTCGGCTTCGGTGATCCGGAAGCGGTGGAGTTCATTAGCGCCGACACGTATGTGATCACTGACGAGCGCCAGCAACGGCTGATCAAGATTCATCTGGAGAAGGACACCACGTTCCTCGATGCGGCGGAAGCCGAGCAGATGACGCTGGGCGTGCACATGAGCGGCAACAAGGGCTTTGAAGGCCTGGCCTACGATTCGGTGGGCAAACGCCTGTTTGTCGCCAAGGAGCGCGACCCGATGCTGATCTATGAAGTGCAGGGTTTCCCGCATTACAACCCGGAGAAATCCTACGCGGTGCACGTGGTCAACAACCCCAAGCGCGATGCCGGAATGTTTGTCAGAGACTTGTCGAGCCTGCAATACGATGAGCGCAGCGGCCATTTGCTGGCGCTGTCCGATGAGTCACGACTGATTCTGGAGCTGGACGTGGATGGGCGACCACTGAGCACCATGTCATTGAACAAAGGGCGTCAGGGGTTGCAGAAGACGGTGCCGCAAGCGGAAGGGATCGCCATGGATGACGACGGTACGATGTACCTGGTGAGCGAACCGAACCTGTTCTACGTCTTCAAGAAACCTGCACAACCCTGAATTAGGAGCGCTACCTGTAGGAGCCGGCTTGCTGGCGATAGCGATTTAACAGCCAACATGGATGTTGAATGTTACGTCCTCATCGCCAGCAAGCCGGCTCCTACAGGGGGGATGCGTTTTCTTACTGGGCGCGCAGGGTCTTCACGCCTTCGCTGGTGCCCAGCAACAGCAAGTCCGCCGGACGCGCTGCAAACAAACCATTGGTCACAACGCCGACGATCGCGTTGATCTGCGTCTCCAGCTCCACCGGGTTGGTGATCTGCATGTTGAACACATCCAGAATGATGTTGCCGTTATCGGTCAACACGCCTTCACGGTAAACCGGGTCGCCGCCGAGCTTTACCAGTTCGCGGGCCACGTGGCTGCGGGCCATCGGGATCACTTCCACCGGTAGCGGGAACGCGCCGAGCACCGGCACCAGTTTGCTGGCGTCGGCGATGCAGATGAAGGTCTTGGCCACGGCCGCGACGATCTTCTCGCGGGTCAGGGCTGCGCCGCCGCCCTTGATCAGGTTCAGGTGTTCGTCGCTTTCGTCGGCGCCGTCTACGTAGAACTCCAGGTCGCTGACTGTATTCAGCTCATACACCGGAATGCCATGGCCCTTGAGGCGCGCGGCGGTGGCTTCGGAGCTGGCGACGGCACCATCGAATGCGCCCTTGTGCTGGGCCAACGCGTCGATGAAGCAGTTGGCAGTGGAGCCAGTGCCGACCCCGATGATGCTCTTGTCGTCGAGTTTCGGGAGGATGAAGTCGACGGCGGCCTGAGCCACTGCCTGTTTGAGTTGATCCTGGGTCATGCGGGCTCCGAAAGCGGGCAAGGGGGGAACGAAGGCCGGCATTATAGGCGTCGGGGCGGGGAAGGTCATTGCCTGAGTGTCGAATGGTGGTGAGGAGGGCCTGTGGCGAGGGAGCTTGCCCCGTTGGAGCGCGAAGCGCTCCCCAGCATTCTTTCAGAGAGACCGCATTAACAGATTTTACGACTGCTTCGCAGCCGAACGGGGGCAAGCGCCCTCGCCACAGGTATTGCATCAGGCCTTAAAACCACCTGTTTAGTGTGGTCGCTCAGGCGAAAGCCGGGTTAGACTCCATGGCCCTGCCCAACCCGCTCAGTGATGCTTTCCGATGCTTGAACAGTACGTCAAAAAGATCCTCACCTCGCGCGTTTATGACGTTGCCGTAGAAACCCCATTGCAGACTGCCCGCCAGCTCTCCGAGCGGCTGGGCAACAGTATTTTGCTCAAGCGCGAAGACCTGCAGCCGGTGTTCTCGTTCAAGATTCGCGGTGCCTACAACAAGCTCACGCAGCTGAGCGATGAAGAGCGCGCTCGTGGCGTAGTGACCGCTTCGGCGGGCAATCACGCGCAGGGCCTGGCCCTGGCGGCGAAAGTGCTGGGTGTGAAGGCCACTATCGTCATGCCCAAGACCACTCCCGAGATCAAAGTCGAAGGTGTGCGTTCCCGCGGCGGCAAAGTGGTGCTGCACGGGGATTCGTTCCCGGAAGCCCTGGCCTACTCGCTGAAACTGGTCGACGAAAAAGGCTACGTCTACATTCATCCGTACGACGATCCCCACACCATTGCCGGGCAGGGCACGGTGGCCATGGAGATTTTGCGCCAGCACCCCGGGCGTCTGGATGCGATCTTCGTTCCGGTGGGCGGTGGCGGGCTGATCGCCGGTATCGCGGCTTACGTGAAATACCTGCGCCCGGAAATCAAAATCATCGGCGTCGAGCCGGACGATTCCAATTGCCTGCAAGCCGCCATGGCCGCCGGCGAGCGCGTGGTGCTGCCGACCGTAGGCATCTTCGCCGACGGCGTCGCGGTCGCTCAGATCGGACAGCACACCTTCGACATCTGCAAAGACTATGTCGATGAAGTGATCACGGTCAGCACCGACGAGATCTGCGCGGCCATCAAGGATATCTACGACGATACCCGCTCGATCACTGAACCTGCCGGTGCTCTGGGCGTGGCCGGGATCAAAAAATACGTCGAGCAGCATGCCGTCACAGGCCACACCTTCGTGGCCATCGATTCCGGCGCCAACGTCAACTTCGACCGTTTGCGTCACGTCGCCGAACGCGCCGAGCTGGGCGAGGGCCGCGAAGCCATCATCGCGGTGACCATCCCGGAGAAGCCGGGCAGCTTCAAGGCGTTCTGCGAAGCCATCGGCAAGCGTCAGATCACCGAATTCAACTATCGCTACAACACCGGCAGCGAAGCGCACATCTTCGTCGGTGTGCAGACGCACCCGGAAAACGATCCGCGCAGCGCGTTGCTTGCCAGCCTGACCGAGCAGGGTTTCCCGGTGCTGGACCTGACCGATAACGAACTGGCCAAGTTGCACATCCGGCACATGGTCGGTGGCCGCGCGGCCCAAGTGGTTGATGAAGTGGTGCTGCGCTTTGAATTTCCGGAGCGGCCGGGCGCACTGTTCAACTTCCTCAGCAAGCTCGGCGGACGCTGGAACATTTCGATGTTCCACTACCGCAACCATGGCGCGGCGGATGGTCGTGTGGTCGCAGGGCTGCAAGTACCACACGAGGAGCGTCATCTGGTACCGGCGGCGCTGGAAGAAATCGGCTACCCGTACTGGGACGAAAGCGACAATCCGGCCTATCAGCTGTTTCTTGGCTGAGCGGCTACGCTGATGGGCAGGTCATAAGGAAATCGAACAATGGAAACGTTAACCGCCCTGAAAGTGGCGCACATGGTCGCGACGGTGGTGTTGCTGGTGTGTGCGTTGGGCCTGGGGATCTGGGTCTGGCGGACCCGGCGTACGGGCGACGCGACGGCGGCAAGCCGCACTTTGCAAAGACCTCGCGTGTTCATCTGGCTGTTGATGGGGCTGGCACTGCTGAGCATGCCGTTCACCGGCTGGTGGATGGTGCACCTGGTGGGCTGGCCGTTGGGGCAGACGTGGTTGCTGGCGTCGAGTGTGCTCTACACCGTGGCGGCGTTGGCGTGGTTCTGGTTGCTGGTGCGGTTGAACAAGTTGCGCAAGGCGCCGGGAGGCAACGGCAAGTTCACCTTTGCGCTGGCACTGTTCAGTTTTGTTTGTTTTGTCGCCATTGCGGGACTGATGGGCGCGAAGCCTGTGTAGGAGCCGGCTTGCTGGCGATCAACGATAACGCGGTGTAACTGAACAACCGCGTCGATCCGATCGCCAGCAAGCCGGCTCCTGCAGGATGCTGTGATCAATCGCGCAGGCTAATGACCGGCCAGCCACGCTTCTCGGCTTCGGCGCGCAAGTTCGGGTCCGGATCAACCGCCACCGGATTCGCCACCTGTTCCAACAACGGAAAATCATTCATCGAGTCGCTATAGAAATAACTGTCTTCCAGCGAATGCCCGCTTTCTTCCAGCCAACGATTAAGCCGCGTCACCTTGCCTTCACGGAAGCACGGCACGTCGGTGCTGCGCCCGGTGTAGCGGCCATCGACCATCTCGCACTCGGTGGCGATCAGGGTTTCGACGCCCAGTCGCTGGGCAATCGGCCCGGTGACGAAGCGGTTGGTGGCGGTGATGATGACCAGTTTGTCACCCGCCTCGCGGTGCTTGGCCAGCAGTTCGAGCCCCTTGGGCAGCACGATCGGCTCGATGCAATCGCGCATGTAATCGAGGTGCCATTGATCCAGCGTGGCCATTTCGGTGCGGCCGAGGACTTCCAGGCAAAAGTTCAGGTAGGCATCGTTATCGAGCTTGCCGGCCAGGTAATCCTGATAGAACTCATCGTTGCGTGCCTTGTAGGCGACGGCGTCGAGGAAGCCGCGTTCGCACAGGTAATCGCCCCAGGCGTGGTCACTGTCACCGCCCAAAAGCGTGTTGTCCAAGTCGAATAAAGCCAGGCGCATTGCAGTTACTCGCTGAAAAGTCTGTAGAAAGGCCTCCAGAATACGGACTTTTCACAAGAGTGCACATAAGGTAGGCCGGCTCGTTGCTGCCTTCACAACCTTTGTGGAACAATGCGGCGACATGCGTTTGCGAGGTTGTTGCCGTGATCGACCCCGATGGTTTCCGCCCCAATGTCGGGATCATTCTCACGAATGATGCCGGACAGGTGCTATGGGCTCGCCGTATCAATCAAGATGCCTGGCAGTTTCCACAGGGGGGTATCAATCCCCAGGAGACGCCGGAAGACGCCTTGTACCGCGAGTTGAACGAAGAAGTGGGTCTGGAGCGTGAAGATGTTGAAATTCTCGCCTGCACCCGGGGCTGGTTGCGCTATCGTTTGCCGCAACGTCTGGTCCGTACCCACAGCCAACCGCTGTGCATCGGCCAGAAACAGAAATGGTTTCTCCTGCGCCTGATCTCCAACGAGCAGCGGGTGCGGATGGATTTGACCGGTAAACCGGAATTCGATGGCTGGCGCTGGGTCAGCTATTGGTATCCGTTAGGCCAGGTGGTGACATTCAAGCGCGAGGTGTATCGACGCGCTCTCAAAGAGCTTGCCCCGCGCCTTTTAGCGCGCGACTGACGACGGAGTTCGACCCCGAGCCATGCTCAATACGCTGCGCAAGATCGTCCAGGAAGTTAACTCCGCCAAGGATCTCAAGGCGGCGTTGGGGATTATTGTGTTGCGCGTCAAAGAGGCCATGGGCAGCCAGGTCTGCTCGGTCTACCTGCTTGACCCCGAGACCAACCGCTTCGTGCTGATGGCGACCGAGGGCTTGAACAAGCGCTCGATCGGCAAAGTCAGCATGGCACCCAACGAAGGTCTGGTCGGCCTGGTCGGCACGCGTGAAGAACCCCTTAACCTCGAAAACGCCGCGGATCACCCGCGCTACCGCTACTTCGCCGAGACCGGTGAAGAGCGCTACGCCTCATTTCTCGGGGCACCGATCATTCACCACCGCCGCGTCGTCGGCGTGTTGGTCATTCAGCAAAAAGAACGCCGTCAGTTCGATGAAGGTGAAGAAGCCTTCCTCGTGACCATGAGCGCGCAGCTCGCCGGCGTTATCGCCCACGCCGAGGCCACCGGTTCGATTCGGGGTCTTGGCCGTCAGGGCAAAGGCATCCAGGAAGCCAAGTTCGTCGGCGTGCCGGGTTCGCCGGGTGCGGCGGTCGGTACGGCGGTGGTCATGTTGCCACCGGCCGATCTGGACGTGGTGCCGGACAAGACCATCGTCGACATCGAGGCCGAACTGGGTCTGTTCAAGACAGCCATCGAAGGCGTGCGCGCCGACATGCGCGCGTTGTCGGCCAAACTGGCCACGCAGTTGCGCCCTGAAGAACGAGCCTTGTTCGACGTGTATCTGATGATGCTCGCCGACGAGGCGCTGGGCAACGAAGTGACCACCGTGATCAAGACCGGTCAGTGGGCCCAGGGCGCGCTGCGTCAGGTGGTCACCGATCACGTCAACCGTTTCGAATTGATGGACGACGCCTACCTGCGTGAACGTGCCTCGGACGTCAAAGACCTTGGTCGGCGCTTGCTTGCCTACTTGCAGGAAGAGCGTCAGCAGACCCTGGTCTACCCCGACAACACCATCCTGGTCAGCGAAGAACTGACGCCGGCGATGCTCGGCGAGGTGCCGGAAGGCAAGCTGGCGGGTCTGGTGTCGGTACTCGGTTCCGGCAACTCCCACGTGGCGATCCTTGCACGCGCCATGGGCATACCGACGGTGATGGGCCTGGTCGACCTGCCGTATTCCAAGGTCGACGGCATCCAGATGATCGTCGACGGCTACCACGGCGAGGTCTACACCAACCCCAGCGAAGTGCTGCGCAAGCAGTTCGCCGAAGTGGTCGAGGAAGAAAAACAACTGGCCCTCGGGCTGGATGCGTTGCGCGACTTGCCATGCGTGACCGTCGATGGCCACCGCATGCCGCTGTGGGTCAACACCGGCCTGCTGGCGGACGTGGCGCGGGCGCAGAAGCGCGGTGCCGAGGGTGTCGGTCTGTACCGCACCGAAGTGCCGTTCATGATCAACCAGCGGTTCCCGAGCGAAAAGGAGCAGTTGGCGATCTACCGCGAGCAACTCGCCGCGTTCCATCCGCAACCGGTGACCATGCGCAGCCTGGACATCGGCGGCGACAAATCGCTGTCGTACTTCCCGATCAAGGAAGACAACCCGTTCCTCGGCTGGCGCGGCATTCGCGTCACCCTCGACCACCCGGAAATCTTCCTGGTGCAGACCCGCGCGATGCTCAAGGCCAGCGAAGGCCTGAACAACCTGCGGATTCTGTTGCCGATGATTTCCGGCACCCATGAACTCGAAGAAGCCCTGCACCTGATTCACCGGGCCTGGGGTGAAGTCCGCGATGAAGGCTGCGACGTGCCAATGCCGCCGATCGGCGTGATGATCGAGATTCCGGCGGCGGTGTATCAGACCAAGGAGCTGGCGCGGCAAGTGGATTTCCTGTCGGTCGGCTCCAACGACCTGACTCAGTACCTGCTGGCGGTGGACCGAAACAACCCGCGGGTGGCCGACCTCTACGACTATTTGCACCCGGCGGTGCTGCAAGCCCTTCAGAGCGTGGTGCGTGACGCCCATGCCGAAGGCAAGCCGGTGAGCATCTGCGGCGAAATGGCCGGTGATCCGGCGGCGGCGGTGCTGTTGATGGCGATGGGCTTTGACAGCCTGTCGATGAACGCCACCAACCTGCCGAAAGTGAAGTGGATGCTGCGTCAGATCAACCTGAGCAAGGCCAAGGAACTGCTCGCGGAGTTGATGACCATCGACAACCCGCAAGTGATCCACAGCTCGCTGCAGTTGGCGCTGAAGAACCTTGGGTTGGCGCGGATGATCAATCCGGCGGCGATCAAAGCCCTCTAGATCTGCGGCGCCCCCTTCGCGAGCAAGCCCGCTCCCACATTTGATCTCTGGTACGACGCAGATCGAATGTGGGAGCGGGCTTGCTCGCGAAGGCGTCCGACCAGACAACACAAATCTAAATCCTGATCTCCACTTCCCCCAAATGCCCGCCATACGGCCCAAAACTCCGCTCAACCAGATGCCGGGTGCCGTCGGCATGAACAATCAACGCCGTACTCGCCCGCGTCCCGTAACTCTGGCTGGCAATAAACACACTCGATAACAACGTCTCGGTCGCCAAGCCCACCCCGGTGTCCGGCAACTCCGCAAACGGCGCCGTCTGCGCATCACTCAGCAGTGCCAACAACGCCTCAGGCTGCGGATTCTCCAGAACCGTCTCCAGCGCCGCTCGTGCCTTGAGCAGCTTCGGCCACGGCGTATCCAGTCCCGCATTCGACAATCCGTAAACGCCCGGCTGCAACAGCACAGCCTCAGTCTCCCGTGCGTTGTAGTGCCACAACTCATTGGCATTGCCGATCAGCAGGTTAAATCCGGCATATTCCAGCGAACGTCCGACAACGTCGCTCAAGTAGTCATCAATCGGCATGTCGCCATTGAGAAATCGCGCGACCAGTTCACCGCGGGATTTCCGGGCGGGCGGTTGGTGGGGGTCGCGGATATTGGTCAGGGCTGCGAAGCGCCCGTTGGCGCCGACACCGAGCCAGGTGCCGCCGGCTTCCACGTCGCGACCGGCGTAGACCTGCGGTGCTTCGGGCCACTGTGCCAGGGGCAGGCTGGGCCGGGCATAGAATTCGTCGCGGTTGGCAGCCACGATCAGCGGCTGGGCATGACCCGGGCGCCAAGCAAAGACAATCAGGCACATAAGGTGGTCCTTGTGTGTTTTTTTGCCCACTCTACGCAGTCATTGTGCTGGTATCCATCGCCATCCAGTGGAGCCCGAGGCCATGCATCCGTTACCATGCCGCTCCGGTTTTGGGGTTGGGTGGGGAAACAGCATGGAATTTCTGCTCTATCTGGCGCTCGGCGCCTGTGCCGGAGTGCTCGCCGGGCTGTTCGGCGTGGGCGGCGGGATCATCATCGTCCCGGTGCTGGTGTTCAGCTTCACCCTGCAGGGCTTCGATGCGTCGATCCTGACTCACCTGGCGGTCGGCACCTCCCTGGCGACGATCATCTTCACCTCGGTCAACGCGGTGCGCGAACACCATCGCCGTGGCGCTGTGCGTTGGCCGATCTTCGCCTGGATGACCGTCGGCATTCTGCTCGGTGCCGGTTTCGGTGCGCTGACAGCCGAAGCGATCTCCGGCCCGAACCTGCAGAAAATCATCGGCGTGTTTGCCCTGATCATTGCCGTGCAGCTTATGCTGGACATCAAACCCAAGGCCAGCCGAACGGTGCCGGGGAAAGTCGGTCTGACCCTGGCCGGCACAGTGATTGGCTGGGCCTCGGCGATTTTCGGGATTGGCGGTGGTTCGCTGACCGTGCCGTTCCTGACCTGGCGCAGTGTGCCGATGCAGCAAGCGGTGGCGACGTCGTCGGCGTGCGGCCTGCCCATCGCGCTGGCCAGTGCATTAAGTTTCATGATTCTGGGCTGGCACGATCCGTTGCTGCCGGCCCATAGTCTCGGTTTTATTTATTTGCCGGCGCTGCTGGGAATCGCCCTGACCAGCATGGTTTTCGCCCGCCTCGGTGCGCGACTGGCCCACAGGCTGTCGCCGAAGTTGCTGAAAAGACTGTTCGCCGCTTTGCTGTTCTGCGTGGGTTTGAGTTTTCTGATCTGACGCACCGCACAATCCTGGCTTAATCCTGAGGTGGCAGCGTCGCCCGGGAATTTTGAAGGTTTCAACTCTAACGAGGAGTCGCAATGCTGCCTTACCCGCAGATCGACCCGGTGGCCCTGGCCATCGGTCCGCTGAAAATCCACTGGTACGGCCTGATGTACCTGATCGGCATCGGCGGTGCGTGGCTGCTGGCGTCGCGCCGGCTCAACCGTTTCGACCCGACCTGGACCAAGGAGAAGCTCTCCGACATGGTGTTCTGGATGTCGATGGGCGTTATCGTCGGCGGTCGCCTGGGCTATGTGCTGTTCTACGATCTGAGTGCTTATCTGGCCAACCCGACGCTGATTTTCGAGGTGTGGAAGGGCGGCATGTCGTTCCACGGCGGCTTCATCGGCGTGATGCTGGCGGCGTTGTGGTTCGGTAAAAAGAACAACAAGTCGTTCTTCCAACTGATGGATTTCGTCGCGCCGATGGTGCCGATCGGCTTGGGCGCCGGGCGTATCGGCAACTTCATCAACGCCGAATTGTGGGGCAAGGCGACCGACGTGCCATGGGCGATGATCTTCCCGCCGTTCAGCGATCCGGCGCAGTTGCCGCGCCACCCGTCGCAGCTGTATCAGTTCGCGCTGGAGGGCGTGGCGCTGTTCCTGATCCTGTGGCTGTTCTCGCGTAAACCGCGGCCGACCATGGCGGTGTCCGGGATGTTCGCGCTGTTCTATGGCATCTTCCGTTTCATCGTCGAATTCGTCCGCGTACCGGACGCGCAACTGGGCTATCTGGCCTGGAACTGGCTGACCATGGGCCAAGTGCTCTGCGTACCGATGATCGTTGGTGGGCTGTTCCTGATCTGGCTGGCGTATCACCGCGCCCCGGCGACTCCAGCGGCAGCCGTATAAATTCGAACCCCGCAGCGACGGCTGCGGGTTCAAGGACACAGGTAACTCATGAAGCAATATCTCGAACTGGTCGCCCACGTCATCAAGAACGGCACCAAACAGGCCAACCGTACCGGCGTGAACACCATCAGCTTTCCGGGTGCGATGCTGCGCTATGACCTTAAAGAAGGTTTCCCGGCGATCACCACACGCAAGATGGCCTTCAAATCGGCCATCGGCGAGATGTGCGGTTTCCTGCGTGGGGTGAATAACGCCGCGGAATTCCGCGCGCTGGGCTGCAAGGTCTGGGACCAGAACGCCAACGAAAACGCGCAGTGGCTGGCCAACCCGTTCCGTCAGGGTGAAGACGATCTCGGCGAGATCTACGGCGTGCAATGGCGCAAATGGCCAGCGTACAAGCAGATTCCGGTCAGTAATAAAGCCGCCATCGAGCAAACCCTGAACCAAGGCTATCGTCAGATCGCTGAAGGCGAAGAAGACGGCCAGGCTTACGTGGTGCTGTACAAGGCGATCGACCAGATCCGCCAGTGCGTCGACACCATCATCAAGGACCCGGGCAGCCGCCGCATCCTGTTCCACGGCTGGAACGTTGCGCAGCTTGATGAAATGGCCTTGCCGCCATGCCACTTGCTGTACCAGTTCCACCCGAATGTCGAGACCAAAGAGATTTCTCTGACCCTCTACATCCGCTCCAACGACCTGGGCCTGGGCACGCCGTTCAACCTCACCGAAGGCGCCGCGCTGCTGAGCCTGATCGGTCGCCTGACCGGTTATACGCCGCGCTGGTTCACCTATTTCATCGGTGACGCCCACGTCTACGAAAACCACCTGGACATGCTGAATGAACAGCTCAAGCGCGAACCGTTCCCGATGCCGAAGCTGGTGATCAGTGATCGCGTGCCGGAGTTTGCCAAGACGGGTGTTTATCAACCGGAGTGGCTGGAGTTGATCGAGCCGAGTGATTTTTCGCTGGAAGGTTACGAACACCACGCCCCAATGACCGCGCCGATGGCGGTTTAAGCCTCAACACCGAAACAATGTGGGAGCGGGCTTGCTCGCGAAGTGGGAGTGTCAGTAGACAGAAGTGTTGTCTGACACA
>NZ_BDAG01000014.1 GCF_002091715.1 Pseudomonas migulae NBRC 103157
CGGCTTGCCCGCGAAGGGGGTCCTACAGGTAGCGAAATTTCTGGGCAAAGTCGTCGGAAGTTTCCTTCAAGTTGTAGCGGTTTCCATGAACTGGTGCGAAGTGAATTCCATGGATAGTCTTTGGCTGTCGCAGCAAGAGCAGCGGCAGGGTGTAGGAACCCTTGGACAATCACCGCGCGTCAGCGCTGTCGTTTGATTGCGGCACTTAATCAGTGTCCGTAAGATCGTTCGCGGCGGCTGTGCGTGGGACACGCTTCGGCGTGGCTGAGTTTGGTGGATGTCTCAGTTTCCTACTCCCGCGCACGGCTGCCACCCAAGCCCGTAGGAAAGGCCGTTGGTAGCTTCAATCTATCCACCAAGGTCTCTAAAAAATGACAAATCTTCACCCCGATCCACCCTACGAAAAACCAGTTCCTCCACCCAAAAGCCGCTTCATGGCACTGACCAGCAACTGCGACGACATGCCCACCCTGTTCGTCGATACCCTCGCACCACTCGACGTTTTATACGACGCGGCCCACTATCGAATCTGCGCCGTCACCCAGGTAATGGAAAACCTGTCGATGCGTGGCTCGATCGAATGTCAGTCTTTCATCCTTAGTGACTTTGCATTGCTCTGCGCCATTCCGTTGCGGGATGGGTGTGATGTGCTGGATGTGCTGGGGCGGCGGTTGAAAGCGCGGCGTTCGGAGTAGCGCCGGACGTTGTTGTGGCGCGGGAGCGAGCTCCCTCGCCATCAGGATCAAGAGATCGCAGCCTTCGGCAGCTCCTATAGGAGTAACTTGCTGGCGATGGCGGCCCCAAAATTGATGCAGGACTTAAGGGCCTCATCGCCGGTAAACCGGGCTCCTACAGGATTTTTGTCGGAAGTGGGGGCCTGCGCATTTTCTCCGGGCATAAAAAAACGGCCTACCTTTCGGTAAGCCGTTTTTAGTACTTGGTGGCTACACAGGGACTTGAACCCCGGACCCCAGCATTATGAATGCTATGCTCTAACCAACTGAGCTATGTAGCCAAGTGGCGCGCATTATTCGCGGGAAACGAATATGCGTCAAGCGCTTTTTTAAAAAATTTATCTACGCTATCAACCGTTTATCAAAATCCCTCGTTCAACAGTGGCGAAGGGCAGCGCTGGAACCAGCGACTCGCCTGTTCGTAAGCGTGGGCCAGTTGCAGGACGGCGAAGTCGGCCTGGTGCCTGCCGATGATTTGCAGCCCCATCGGTAAACCGTTCGAATTGAACCCTGCCTGCACATTCGCCACCGGACAGCCGGACAAGGTGCCGGGGATCACCACCTCCATCCAGCGGTGATAGGTGTCTATGTTCACGCCTTCAATAGACGTCGGCCATGGCTGGGTTTTATCGAACGGAAACACCTGAGCGCTGGGCAGCAGCAGGTAATCGAACTCTTCAAACAGTCGGGAGATCGCCCGGTACCAGTTACTGCGGTCCACGGACGCCTTGAACACCTCGCTGGCGGACAGTTTCAAACCGTGTTCGATCTCCCAGCACGCTTCCGGTTTCAACTGTGCGCGCTTTTGCGGGTCGGCGTAAATCGCGCCCAGCGAGCCGGCGACCATCCAGTGACGCAAGGTTCGCCAACTGCTCCACAGCTGTTGCGGAGCGAACTGGGGTTGCACCGCTTCGATATGACATCCGAGGCTTGCGAAGTCGGCGAAAGTTTTTTCGCAGAGGTCGAGAATGCCTTTTTCCATTGGCAGATAGCCGTTGAAATCTCCCAGCCAACCCAGGCGCGTGCCTTTGAAGTCGCGCTCCAGCGGCGCCGCAAAGGCGCTGCCGGATTCGGCGATGGACAGCGGCGCCCGGGCATCGGCGCCGGCCTGCACCGACAGCAGCAACGCGGCATCGCGCACGCTGCGCCCCATGGGGCCTTCGTAGCCGAGCTGATCGATGAACAGGTCGGCGCTGTCATCGAAGGGCACGCGGCCCTGGGACGGGCGGAAACCGAAGATGTTGTTGAAAGCGGCCGGGTTACGCAGCGAGCCCATCATGTCGCTGCCATCGGCCACCGGCACCAGATGCATCGCCAGCGCCGCCGCTGCGCCACCGCTGCTGCCGCCGGCCGTTTTACCCGGGTCATAAGCGCAACCGGTGGCACCGAACAGCGGGTTGTAACTTTGCGAGCCGAGGCCGAATTCCGGGGTGTTGCTCTTGCCGATGATGATTGCGCCGGCCGCTTTCAGCCGCTCCACCATGATCCCGTCGCGATCGGGAATAAAGTCCTTGTACAGCGGCGAACCCAGCGTCGTGCGGATGCCACGGGTCAGCGACAGGTCTTTGACCGCATGGGGCAAGCCATGCATCCAGCCACGGTACTCGCCCCGAGCCAGTTCGGCGTCGCGCCTGTCGGCCTGGGCCAGCAAGTCTTCCGGCGCCTGCAGGCTGATCAGCGCATTGACCTTCGGGTTGAAACGATCGATATGGGCCAGGTAAGTCTGCATCACTTCCCGGCAGGAAACCTCGCGCAGGCGAATGCGTTCGGCGAGTTCGTGGGCCTGCAGCAGGACCAGTTCGCTGATGTTATTAGAAGTCATTGCAACGCTGCCTTTCGGACGGCTGGAGGAACACCCCGTCACCGCGACGGGGCGGTTGAAATCAACGCATCAGGCTGGTCCAGAGACGGTCGGCCAGGCGAATCGCGCCTTCGCCGCAGGTCTTGCTGAACATCACTTGGGTGCCTTCGGGAATGTGCAGCTCCGGGGCGTCCTTGAGGCTGGCGTCGAGGAACGGTTCCACACCCTTGATCGGGCTTTGGTGCTTGAGGAAGTTCTGGGTCATGGCGGCATTTTCAGGCTGGCTGAGGAACGCAATAAACGCCTTGGCGTTCGCCGGATTCTTGCTGCCGGTCGGGATCACCATGTTATCGACCCAGGCCAGCACGCCTTCTTTCGGGTAGAGGTATTTCAGGCTGGGCTTCATTTCCCGGGCGCGCATCGACGAACCGCCCCAGAACATCGACATGTCGATTTCACCCGCGGCCAGGTTCTCGCGAATCGAGCCGGCCTTGGAGCTGTAGGTCTTGACGAAAGGTTTCTGCGCCTTGAGCAAGCTCAGCACTTGCTGCATCTGCTTGGGGTCTTCGCTGCACAGCGGGATGTTCAGGTACAGGCTGGCCATGTCGATGGCTTCGCTGACCGAATCGAACATGTTGATCCGTCCCTGCAACTCGGCTGGCGGCTCGTAAAGCACCTTGTAGCTGTCGGTCGGACCTTTATAGCGTTCGGTGTTCAGTACCACGCTGGTGGTGCCCCAGATGAACGGCACGGAATAGGCACCTTCCGGGTCCCAGGTGGGTTTTTTCAAGTTATCCACAACGCTGGCGTAGTAGGGCTCTTTGACCGGGTCGAAGCGTTCCAGCAGATGTTCCTTGATCAGGATCGGCACGAACTGGTGCGACGGAATCGCCACGTCGTAACCCGCGCCGCCCTGTTTCAGTTTCGCCAGCAGGGTTTCGTTGGAATCGTAGGAGTCCACGGTGACTTCGATGCCGGTCTGTTTCTGGAACCTGGCGAGGATTTCCGGCGAAAAGTAGCCACTCCAGCTCACTACGTTAAGCTTTTCTGCGGCCTGGACGCTGCCGGCCAGTGTCACTAACAACGAAGTCCCGATGCTTGCAATCAACTTGCTCATGCTATTTCCCCACGGTACGTAGAAGGTTCAGGTGTTCTTTTTGCCCAACAGGTACGAGAGGCTGACGAACAGCACCGAGACGCCCAGGATCAGGGTCGAAACAGCGTTGACGTCGGGCGTCACGCCCATCCGCAACAGGCCGAAGATAAAGATTGGCAAGGTGGTGGTGCCGGCCTGGGAGACCATCATCGAGATCACGAAGTTATCCAGCGAAACGATGAAGGCCAGCATCAGTCCGGAAAAAATCCCCGGCATCAGCAGCGGCAGGGTGACCTTGCGAAAAGTCCGCCACGGGCCGGCGTAAAGGTCGGCCGAGGCTTGTTCCAGGGACAGGTCCATGTCGTTGAGTCGCGCACGAATCGGCAGGTAGGCAAATGGAATGCAGAACACCGTGTGGGCGATGATCAGGTTGCCGTAACCCAGGGACAGACCGAGGGTGGAAAACAGTGCCAGCGTGGCGACGCCGACTACGATTTCCGGCAACACCAGCGGCAGCATGATCGCCCCCATCGACAGTTGCAGGCCCTTGAACCTGGCACCGCGCGAGGTACCGAGGGCGGCGAGGGTGGCAATGGCCGTGGCGATCATGCTCGCGCACACGGCGATCAACAGACTGTTGCCGGCCGCCTGGCGCAGCGCCTGATTGGCGAAAGCCGCGCGGTACCAGTCCAGGCTGAACCCGGTCCACACCGTCGCCGACTGATTAGCGTTGAACGAGAACACCACCAGCACCACGATCGGCGCGTAGAGGTACAGGTAGAACAGGAAACTGAAGCCACCGAAGCCCGGAAAATCCTGCACACCCAGGCCGTTTCGCTTGAATAGACGCAGCATCATGCACCTCCCTTGGCGATGCGCTGACGTTCGGAGCGCAAGGCATATACCGTCAGCACCAGCATCACGGCGGCCATCAGCACCAGCGACAGCGCCGCGCCGAAAGGCCAGTTACGCGCATCGCTGAACTGCCGGAAGATCAGGTTGCCGAGCATCATCCGCGTGCCGCCGCCCAGCAATTCCGGAGCGATCATCGCGCCCAGGCACGGCACGAACGTGAGGATGGCGCCGGCGAGAATCCCCGGTCTGGCGATGGGCAGCACCACTTTGCGCAAAGTGCGCCAGCGTCCGGCGTAAAGGTCCTGCGCGGCTTCCAGCAGGCGGATGTCCATCTTTTCCAGCGTCGCGTAAATCGGTAGCACCACGAAGGGCGCGTAGGTGTAAACCAGACCCAGCAACACGGCGCCGTCGGTGTAGAGCAATTGCAACGGTTGGTCGATAACGCCGAGGCCCATCAGGCTGTTGTTGATCACCCCGGTGTTACGCAAAAGCAAAATCCAGGCGTAGGTGCGGATCAGCAGGTTGGCCCAGAACGGCACGGTGATCAGAAAGATCAGCAGGCCACGCCGATGCGCCGGTTGCATGGCCAGCCATACCGCCACCGGAAAGCCGATCAGCAACGTGATAATCGTCGTCAGCCCGGCAATGCCGATGGAGCGCAAGGCGATCAGCAGATAGGAATCGGCGAAGGCCAGACTGTCATCCAGTTGCCGCTCGAACAGCAGCGAAGTGTAGGCGTCAGTGCTGAAGACTTTGTTGACCCCGCCATAGGGGTTGGCTTCCATCAGCGAGTAGCCGATGACAATCAGGATCGGCACGATCAGAAACAGGCCGATGGCGATCAGCGCCGGGCTGACCCCGAGAAAGCTCTGGAAGGCCCGCCGGCGCTCCAGTGTGTTGGCGATCGGTAAAGCGTGCATGGCAAATCCTCGGGCTCAATCGTGCAGGACGCTGGCGCTGCCGCTGTCGAACAACAGGCCGGCCTGGGTGCCCACGGCAAAGCGCAGACTGCGATCGACGCTGTTGGGCGTGCGCACGGTGAGGCGCGAGCCGTCACTCAGGCTGACTTGATATTGCAGGTCGGTGCCGAGGTAGATCTGCGCATCGATCCGGCACGGCAGCGCGCCGCCGGTGTCGCCAGGCACGAGGTGCAGACGCTCGGGGCGCACCGACAGCGCAACGTTGGCACCGATCTGAACGTCGCTGCAGGGCTGTGCCGGCAGCGGATGCCCGGCGGGACCGGCAAACCAGGCCTGGCCGTTTTCGACGCGAGTGACCGTGCCTTCGATGAAGTTGGTTTCGCCGATAAAGTCCGCCACGAAACGGTTGCGCGGGCGTTCGTAGATGTCTTCCGGGCGGCCGACCTGTTGCACTTCGCCTTCGGACAGCACGGCGATGCGGTCGGACATGGTCAGCGCTTCTTCCTGGTCATGGGTGACGAAGATGAAGGTGATGCCGGTCTTGGCCTGGATGGTTTTCAGCTCTTCGCGCATGGCCTGGCGCAGCTTGAGGTCGAGGGCCGAGAGCGGTTCGTCGAGCAGCAGCACTTTGGGATGCGGTGCCAGTGCCCGCGCCAGGGCAACGCGCTGTTGCTGGCCGCCGGAGAGTTGCGCCGGTTTGCGCGCGGCGAAACGTTCCATCTGCACCAGCGCGAGCATTTCGCGTACACGCTCAGCGATCTGGGCCTTGTTCATGACCTTGCCCATCGGGTGCGATTCAAGGCCGAAAGCCAGGTTCTCGGCGATGGTCATGTGCGGGAATAGCGCGTAATGCTGAAACACCGTGTTGACCGGACGTTCGAAAGGCGGGCGGTCGGCGATGTTTTCGCCGTAGAGCAGAATCTCGCCCTCGGTCGGAAACTCGAACCCGGCGATCATCCGCAAGAGCGTGGTTTTGCCGCAGCCAGAAGGACCGAGGAGGGTGAAGAATTCGTTGTCGCGAATGTCCAGGTCGATGCTTTTCAGCGCCACCGGACCGGTCTGTGGATCACCGTAGACTTTGCGCACCGAGCGGATGGACACCGCCAGTGTTTGCAGCGAATGCAGGGCATTCATGCGTTACCTCCGATTCCCCCATCGCCTGCGAATACGCTGATATCAGCAGCACCGTCGGGCCATGGATATTATTTTTTTGGGCAGGATCGAGATGTGTTCGGGTGTTTGAGCCAGCTGTTTTTTTGTTGTGCTGTGCCTGGATTATCAGTGAGGGGTTGCGGGGGCGAAACTTCAATTTTAACATACGACCTGTTAAATAATTTAATAGCAAAAGGCGGCCAACCCCATGCCTGACCACCGTTTACCACCACTGAATGCGGTGCGTGCCTTTGATGCGGCGGCTCGTCTGGGCAGCTACGTCGAGGCCTCGAAGGCGCTGCATGTGACCCAGCCTGCCATCGGTCGGCACGTAAAATTGCTGGAGGAATGGCTGGGCATTCAGCTGTTCGAGCGCACGTCTCGTGGTGTGATCTTGACGTTGGCGGGGGAGAAATATCACCGCAAGATTGCCGCTGCCTTGCAGCTGATGATCGAGGCTGGCAAGGAGGCTAGGCCCAAGGATGCCGAGCGCTGGTTGCGCATCATGGTGGTGCCGGGTTTTGCCAAGCGCTGGCTGATGCCGCGCATTGAAGTCATGCGCCATTTGCGGCCGGGCCTGAAGTTCGCCATCGAGCCCAACTCGACGTTCACCGATGTGGATGGCAAGAGCGCCGACCTCGGGATTGTCTACGGCGTGGATGGGCAATACGCGCATTCCCGCGTCAGCCTGATCCGCCCGCGTGTATTCCCGATCTGTACGCCGGAATATCTGGCCAGCATCGACCCCGTCGACGGGCCCGCCGACCTGGTGAAACTCAACCTGATTCACGTCGATGACGGCGAGTGGTGGAACCTGTGGTTCGCCGCCCACGATCTGGACGTGCACCTCAACTCGGACATGCTGTACGTCAACAACGACCACGCGCTGTCGGTGGCCGAGAGCGGGCAGGGCATCGCATTGGCCAACGAAGTGCTGGTGCGTGAAGAACTAAAAAGCGGTGCGCTGGTACGGGTGCTGGACGCCGAAGTCAAACTGGAAAGCTATCGTGTGTTGACGCCATCCGCCGAACTTTCGGCGGATGTGTCGTGGTTCATTCAGTGGCTGAAGGCCGAGCTGGAGCAGGACTTTCCGGAAGCGGTAATCGCCGCCTGAGGCCGATAGATCTGCACTGTAGGAGCCGGCTTGCTGGCGATCCAGACGCCGCGGTTTGCCAGGGAAACCGCGTAAACGTTCATCGCCAGCAAGCCGGCTCCTACAGAACTAGACACTCAAACGAAACCGCCCGGTGTTCCGGAAGCGGTAATCGCCCCTGAGGCCGATAGATCTGTACTGTAGGAGCCGGCTTGCTGGCGATCCAGGCGCCGCGGTTTGCCAGGGAAACCGCGTAATCGTTCATCGCCAGCAAGCCGGCTCCTACAGAATCGGGACTAGACACTCAAACGAAAACGTCCGGTGTTCCCGAAGCGGTAATCGCCCCTGAGGCTGATAGATCTGCACTGCAGGAGCCGGCTTGCTGGCGATCCAGGCACCGCGGTTCACCAGGCAAACCGCGTAATCGTTCATCGCCAGCAAGCCGGCTCCTACAGAACTAGACATTCAAGCGAAACCGCCCGGTGTTCCGGAAGCGGTAATCGCCCCTGAGGCCGATAGATCTGCACTGTAGGAGCCGGCTTGCTGGCGATCCAGACGCCGCGGTTTGCCAGGGAAACCGCGTAAACGTTCATCGTCAGCAAGCCGGCTCCTACAGAATCGGGACTAGACACTCAAACGAAAACGTCCGGTGTTCCGGAAGCGGTGATCGCCGCCTGAGGCTGATAGATCTGCACTGTAGGAGCCGGCTTGCTGGCGATCCAGGCACCGCGGTTCACCAGGCAAACCGCGTAATCGTTCATCGCCAGCAAGCCGGCTCCTACAGAATCGGGACTAGACATTCAAACGAAACCGTCCGGTGTTGGCGCTCAGGGCCTTGCTGCCCTGGCTCAAGGTGTCCGCTGCCTGATTCACCGCCCGCGCGCCTTCGAGCAAGCGCACGGCGGCCTGGTCGACTTGCTGGATGTTGCCGCTGACTTCGTCGGCAGTGGTTGCTTGCTCATCGACCGCCGTGGCGATCTGCGCCAGGGTGTCGGTGACACTCTGCACGGCGCTGGCGATTTCCCCCAGTCGTTCGCCGAGGCCGGTGACCGCTTGCGCATCGGATTGCGCCTGGCCGCAGGCGGCTTCCATCAGGCTCACGGCTTCATTCACCGTGTTACGCAAGCTGTCGACGGTGCCGGCGATCTGCGCGGTGGACGATTGGGTGCGTTGCGACAGGCTGCGCACTTCATCGGCGACCACCGCAAAGCCTCGACCCTGTTCACCGGCGCGAGCCGCTTCGATGGCGGCGTTGAGCGCCAGCAGGTTGGTTTGCTCGGCGACCCCGCGAATGGTGTCGACCACCAATTGAATCTGCTGGCCTTGTTCACTGACCCGCCCGAGTGCCGCCGCCGTGTCGTTCAAACGCTGGTTGAGCTGCTGAATACTCGCGGTGGTGCGTTGACTGTCGCGGCTGCTGTCGGCAGCAATGCGCTGGGTGTGCTGGGCGCTGCCGGAAGCCTGTTCGCAACTCTGGGCAACGCCTTGGGAGGTGGCGGCCAATTGCGTTGCGGCCGCGGCGATCTGACTGATCTGCAATTGCTGCGCTTCGACCTCGCCCAACGCACCACTGGAATGATGGTTGAGCGTGCGCACCGCGTTGCTCAGTTGCAGGGTTTCGTGATCGACCCCCAGCAGGCTGTTGCGCAGTTGCACCACGGCGACGTTGAGCGCGGTACTGATCGCGGCCAGTTCGTCGCGACCCTCAACTGGCACTTGCAGGCTCAGATTACCGTCGCGCAAGGCTTCGGCCAGCAGCGTGATGCCGCTGGCGCTGCGACGAATCGAAGCCTGCAAGCAGATAAACAGGTACAACGCGGCCAGCAGCAGGCAACCAAAGATCACCGCCACCACAATGAACTGGCGGATCGCCGAGCCGTGGTAGTAATCCAGGCGTTGATCCAGCGAGACCAACGACTGCTGGCGCAGCGAAGCGAGGTCGGTGAGCAGGCTGTCGAGGCTGCGTTCGAACTCCTCGGGTTTGAGTTTGATGCTGCCGCCAAACACACCGTCATCAAGGACTTTCAGTTCGGCATCGAGGTGTTTGAGGCTGTCATGGTATTGCCCGGCCCAGGCCTGCAAGGCGCTGGGAAGGCGCGCTTCGAGCAGCGTGGCGGTTTTCACCAGCTGTTCACGGGCGTCGCCGATGCGGCTGCGCAGGTCGCGCAATTGCAGACGGCTTTGCAGCGTGAACTGACCGGACACCACGGACGCCTGGCCGACGCTGGCCAGACGGCCTACGCGTTCGATCAGGTCCGGCGCGTGTTGCGTGGAGATCTGCGTCAGCAGGTAGGTTTCCAGCCACGGTGCGAGCGTCAGGCGATTGTCCATGGCGATCTGTTCGCGCAAGGCTTGCAGAGCGCTCAAGGCATTGGTGAAACGGTCGTAACCGTCCGGCCACCAGCCGACGCTGCTCAGGCTTTTCGAGTCGAGGCCATTGAGGGCGGTTTGCAGCGCCTGATAGCGGGCCAGTGTTTCGCCCTCGGCGCCTTCGGTTTGCAACGCGTTGCCAAGGTCCGCAGTGGCCTGGGCCACTGCCGGCTGAACCGCATCGAACGCGGCCATCGCCGCGAGAGTGGCGGGTGTCGGCTGCCGGTTGGTCTCGGTGGCGCGCCAGCGCGCGGCGCGGTCACGCTGGGCGGCGAGCAGGTTATCCAGCGCGTCCAGCGCGAGCAGTTGCCGGACCCCGGCACGCTCGCCGGAAATCAGGTTCAGTTTGGCGCGATAGTCCTGGCCGATCATCAGCAGGCTGCCCGCGAGTGGCAGGATAAACAGCAGAAACAACAGCTGAAACTTGCGGGCGAAGCCGAAACGCCCCAGCAACCCGATCCCCGGAGATAAAAAAGCCTGCATGCCCCATGACTCCTCTGGACACCACGCACCAATCGCGTGCGTCGAGGTCGTTGCGACCGCGACTCGTGCCCTTTTTAAAGGCCTCGAAAGTTCACCCTCGTCAGCTCTGTAGGCCGACTCTGTAGCGAAACTTCCCATTCTCGGTGTCCTTTGTAAGGCACCGCGTTGAAGAGGATAAAGGAGGCAAGATTCAGACCATGGCGTTGCGCTATTACTGGGACTTGACTGTAGGAGCAAGCTTGCTCGCGTTGATTGAAAGAACGCCGAGGAGTGTCAGGCGCCCAGCAGCATCATTGACGATCATCGCGAGCAAGCTCGCTACTGCAAGGAAGGGGGGGCATTTAGTTCGTTAGCTGGCTAAGGGGATGGCGCTGCTGCACTGAAAAATGGCACATTGACGCACCTGCCCGTGTGCACCCATCTGCTGTACGGAAATTCCCATGGCTATCAGCAATGCCCAGACCGGCGCGACGCCGGCATCCGCGACTTCTCAAAGCAGCCCTCTGGTCATGCGCATCATCGGCGCCGTGGCGCTGGCGCATTTGATCAACGACCTGATTCAGTCGGTGCTGCCTTCGATCTATCCGATGCTCAAGGCCAGCTATGGCCTGACCTTCACTCAGGTCGGTCTGATCACCCTGACCTTCCAGCTGACCGCCTCGCTGTTGCAGCCGTGGGTCGGTTACCACACCGATCGTCATCCCAAACCCTGGCTGCTTCCGGCGGGGACGGTGTGCACGTTGATCGGCATTTTGATGATGTCGGTGGTCGGCACTTTTCCATTGATTCTGCTGGCGGCGGGGTTGATCGGCATTGGCTCGTCGACCTTTCACCCGGAAGCGTCCCGCGTGGCGCGGCTGGCATCGGGCGGGCGATTTGGCCTGGCGCAATCGACTTTCCAGGTCGGTGGTAACGCGGGCTCCGCTTTCGGTCCATTGCTGGCGGCGGCGATCATCATTCCGTTTGGTCAGGGGCATGTGGCGTGGTTTGGCTTGTTCGCGGTGTTTGCGCTGTTCGTGCTCTACCGGATCAGTCGCTGGTACGCCAATCACCTGAACCTGTTCAAGCTCAAGCAAGGTCAGGCTGCGACGCATGGTTTGTCGAAGGGCCGGGTCATCAGTGCGCTGGTGGTGCTCGGTTTGCTGGTGTTCTCCAAGTATTTCTACATGGCCAGTTTCACCAGCTACTTCACCTTCTACCTGATCGAGAAGTTCGACCTGTCGGTGGCCAGTTCGCAGCTGCATTTGTTCCTGTTCCTGGGCGCGGTGGCGGCGGGGACATTCTTCGGTGGGCCGATCGGCGACAAGATCGGGCGTAAGGCAGTGATCTGGTTTTCAATCCTGGGCGTGGCGCCGTTCACGCTGATCCTGCCGCATGTTGATCTGTTCTGGACCAGCATTCTCAGTGTGGTGATCGGCTTCATCCTCGCCTCTGCGTTCTCGGCCATCGTGGTGTATGCGCAGGAATTGGTACCAGGAAATGTCGGGATGATTGCCGGGGTGTTCTTCGGGCTGATGTTTGGCTTCGGCGGGATTGGCGCGGCGTTGCTGGGGCATCTGGCGGATGTGCACGGCATTGAATACGTGTACTTCCTGTGTTCGTTCCTGCCGCTGCTGGGCGTGTTGGCGATCTTCCTGCCAAGAACCAAAAAGGCCTGACTCAACACAAATCGAATGTAGGAGCCGGCTTGCTGGCGATTCAGGCCCCGCGGTTAATCAGACGAATCGCGTGATCGTTCATCGCCAGCAAGCCGGCTCCTACAGGATTGCGATGAACGAAATTTCAGGCACAAAAAAGCCGCGTATCAAACGCGGCTTTTTTCTTGTGTGGCTGCTGCTTCCTGAAAACTAGACGTTGAAACGGAAGTGCATCACGTCGCCGTCTTTAACGATGTAGTCCTTGCCTTCCAGGCGCCATTTACCGGCTTCTTTGGCACCGGCTTCGCCCTTGTACTGGATGAAGTCGTCGTAGGCGATGACTTCGGCGCGGATGAAGCCTTTTTCGAAGTCGGTGTGGATCACGCCAGCGGCTTGCGGTGCGGTGGCACCGACGCGGACGGTCCATGCGCGGACTTCTTCGACACCGGCGGTGAAGTAGGTCTGCAGGTGCAGCATTTCGTAGCCGGCGCGGATCACGCGGTTCAGGCCAGGCTCTTCGAGGCCAAGGGCTTCGAGGAACATGTCTTTTTCTTCGCCGTCTTCCAGCTCGGCGATTTCGGCTTCGATCTTGTTGCAGACAGGAACCACCATGGCGCCTTCTTCTTCGGCGATGGCTTTGACGATGTCCAGCAGCGGGTTGTTCTCGAAACCGTCTTCAGCAACGTTGGCGATGTACATGACCGGCTTGGTGGTCAGCAGGTGGAAGCCACGGATCACCGCCTTGTCGTCGGCCGCCATGTTCTTCATCAGGGTGCGCGCTGGCTTGCCGAGGGTGAAGTGAGCGATCAATTGCTCCAGAAGGCCCTTCTGGACAACGGCGTCCTTGTCACCACCCTTGGCGTTACGGGCGACTTTCTGCAGTTGCTTCTCGCAGCTGTCGAGGTCGGCGAAGATCAGTTCCAGGTCGATGATTTCGATGTCGCGTTTCGGGTCGACGCTGTTGGAGACGTGAATCACGTTCTCGTCTTCGAAGCAGCGGACCACGTGAGCGATGGCATCGGTCTCACGGATGTTGGCGAGGAACTTGTTACCCAGGCCTTCACCTTTCGAAGCGCCGGCAACGAGGCCCGCGATGTCGACGAATTCCATGGTGGTCGGCAGGATGCGCTTTGGATTGACGATGGCCGCCAGGGCTTCCAGTCGTGGATCCGGCATCGGCACGATACCGGTGTTCGGTTCGATGGTGCAGAAGGGGAAGTTCTCGGCCGCGATCCCGGATTTGGTCAGGGCGTTGAACAGGGTGGACTTGCCGACGTTAGGCAGGCCGACGATGCCGCAATTGAATCCCATGGTGTTTTCCCCGAGGAGTAGAGTCAGGCCTTCTGGCTGTGCAGGTTTTTCATCGCGCGGTTCCATTCCCCGGCGAGGATATCCGGCAGCACGCCGAGGGCAAAGTCGATGCTGGCATCGAGTTTTTCCTGTTCGGCGCGTGGCGCACGACCCAGGACGAAATTTGAAACCATACTGGCTACGCCCGGGTGGCCAATGCCAAGCCGCAAGCGGTAGAAGGTATTCTGATTGCCCAGTTGCGCGATGATGTCGCGCAATCCGTTGTGACCGCCATGGCCGCCGCCCTGTTTGAGTTTGGCAACGCCCGGAGGCAGGTCGAGTTCGTCGTGCGCCACGAGTATCTCTTCCGGCTTGATGCGAAAGAAGCCGGCAAGTGCCGCTACGGCCTGGCCGCTACGGTTCATGTACGTGGTGGGTATCAGCAGGCGAACATCCTGACCCTGATGCGAATAGCGTCCGGTCAGGCCGAAATATTTGCGATCCGCCACAAGGTTCACGCCTTGTGCGTTCGCGATGCGCTCAACAAAAAGGGCCCCTGCGTTATGCCGGGTCTGTTCGTATTCAGCGCCTGGATTTCCCAGGCCAACGATCAGTTTGATGGCAGTCACGATAGGGGCCCTTCCTTTTGGAGTGGTGGATAACATCGCCGCAATCCGGGTGTGCGGCGAAAGTGGACGACAAGTGCTCATTTACCATTATGTAAACTCCGCGTTCTCGCCCGCTTTCTCGCTACGTTCCAGTCCGCGATGTTACCGGGTCACTCCGGCATCACAGAGTAAATTACTCTGCTGCGCCTTCTTCAGTAGCTTCTGGAGCAACACGTGGAGCGTGGACGTTGGCAACAGCCTTGTCATCGCCGTGTGCCAGAGCAACAAACTCAACGCCTTTAGGGGCTTTGAGGTCGGACAGGTGAATGATCGAGCCGATTTCGGCGTTAGCCAGGTCGACTTCGATGAATTCAGGCAGGTCTTTCGGCAGGCAGGTCACTTCGATTTCCGAAACAACGTGCGAAACTTCGCCGCCTTTCTTGATCGGAGCTTCTTCACCAACAAAGTGTACAGGCACGATAGCGGTCAGTTTCTGGCCGGCTACAACGCGTACGAAGTCAGCGTGCATCACGTGGCCTTTGGCCGGGTGACGCTGCAGAGCCTTGATGATTACGTTTTGCTTGGTGCCGCCAACGTTCAGCTCGATGATGTGGCTGTAAGCCGCTTCGTTTTCGAGCAGTTTGGCAACTTCTTTGGCCAGCATGCTGATGGATTCAGGGGCTTTTTCGCCACCGTAAACTACAGCTGGTACCAGGCTTGCGAGACGACGCAGGCGGCGGCTCGCACCTTTCCCCAGGTCGGAACGCACTTCAGCATTCAGAGTAAATTCGTTCATGTTGTATCTCCAAAATAACCACATTCGCCCCAGCGTTTGCGACCAGCGCTAAAGGCGATATGGGCAAAAAAGCCCCGCCCCGACAGGAATGCCGTGGCGGGGCGCTTTTCGTCAACGAGATGTTCGAGAAGGGCAGGGCCCTTAACGGAACATCGCGCTGATCGATTCTTCATTGCTGATGCGGCGGACCGCTTCGGCAACAACCGGTGCGATATCCAGTTGACGGATACGCGCACAGGCTTGTGCTGCAGCGGACAGCGGGATGGTGTTGGTCACCACCAGCTCGTCCAGCACGGAATTTTCAATGTTTTCGATCGCCCGACCCGACAGCACAGGGTGCGTGCAGTAGGCGAAAACCTTGGCAGCGCCATGCTCTTTCAAAGCCTTTGCCGCGTGGCACAGAGTGCCGGCGGTATCGACCATGTCATCGACCAGAATACAGGTACGCCCTTCGACATCACCGATGATATGCATCACTTCAGAGTGATTGGCTTTCTCACGGCGTTTGTCGATGATCCCGAGGTCCACGCCCAGGGATTTGGCAACAGCACGTGCACGCACGACGCCACCAATGTCCGGGGACACGATCATCAGGTTTTCGAAGCGCTGATCTTCAATGTCATCCACCAATACTGGGGAGCCGTAGATGTTATCTACCGGAATATCGAAGAAACCCTGGATCTGGTCAGCATGCAGATCAACCGTGAGAACACGGTCGATGCCGACTACGGTAAGCATGTCAGCAACGACTTTCGCGCTGATAGCCACACGTGCGGAACGCGGACGGCGATCCTGACGGGCATAACCAAAGTAAGGAATAACAGCAGTGATACGAGTAGCCGAGGAGCGGCGGAAGGCATCAGCCATCACTACCAGTTCCATCAGGTTATCGTTGGTCGGAGCGCAAGTCGGCTGAATAATGAAGACGTCTTTACCGCGGACGTTTTCATTGATCTCGGCTGTAATTTCGCCGTCGGAAAACTTACCGACAGAGATGTCACCGAGAGGGATATGCAGCTGACGTACAACACGCCGAGCCAGATCGGGGTTAGCGTTCCCCGTAAAGACCATCATCTTGGACACGCGCAGTACCTAGAGGCTGAGGGTAACCTGGATGAGTATAGGAAAATGGCAGGGGCGGCTGGATTCGAACCAACGCATGGCAGGATCAAAACCTGCTGCCTTACCGCTTGGCGACGCCCCTGTATCTGTTGCAACGAGTACCCAGTACTCGGTTCCTTTAGAGCAGACTTTGCAGCTTGCGATGCAACATCGAAACGTTGCTTCCTTTTGCTACAAACCCTGTAAGGGTCTCTGTAAGAAGGGCCGAGACTTTATCAGCTTCAGCTTTGCTTGGGAAGCCCCCAAACACACAACTTCCAGTTCCGGTGAGTTTTGCTTCGGTAAATTTACCTAACAAATTCAATGCGTTACGTACATCTGGATAACGCCTTGCTACCACCGGTAAGCAGTCATTTCGACTGTTTCCCTTGGGAACGGGGCGCACTTTAATGGGAGGAGAGTTACGTGTCAACAGTGGATCTGAAAAAATTTCTGCTGTACTTACAGATACTTGCGGCACAAGCACGAGATACCACGGTTCTTCGGGGTCTACAGGGGTGAGTTTCTCCCCCACGCCCTCGGCAAAAGCGGCGTGTCCGCGCACGAAAACCGGGACGTCCGCGCCCAGCGTCAGGCCCAGTGCGGCCAGCTGATCCTCGTTCCAGTCCAGTTGCCAGAGATGATTGAGGCCAAGCAAAGTCGTCGCGGCATTTGAACTGCCGCCACCGATGCCACCGCCCATGGGCAGAATTTTTTCGATCCAGATGTCGATACCGAGCGAACAACCGGATTGCTCCTGAAGTTTTTTCGCGGCTCGAACAATCAGATTGCTGTCGTGGGGAACGCCATCGAATTCAGTGTGCAGTCGGATCACACCGTCGTCGCGCACAGCGAAGGTGATTTCATCGCCGTAGTCGAGAAACTGAAAAATCGTCTGCAACTCGTGGTAACCGTCTTCGCGGCGGCCGAGGATGTGCAGCATCAGATTGAGTTTGGCAGGAGAGGGCAGCGTCAAGCGTGGGGCCGTCATGTCATTGCCCCAGTTTGCGAGGTTGCCATTCCTTGATCACCAGCGTGACGTCAAGGTCGGTGCCATGCAGTTTGATCCGCTCGGGCAGCCAGAAGCCGTTTTGCTCGGCATAACTCAGGTATTCGACCTGCCAGCCATCCTGATCCAGATTGGCCAGGCGGCTGTCGGCATCCAGTGTCAGGCGGCTTTTGCTGTCCGGCGCCGGGAGCCCGCGGACCCACCAGGCCAGGTGCGACACCGGCAGCTTCCAGCCGAGCTGTTCTTCAAGCAGCACTTCCGGCGTCGGCGCTTCATAGCGCCCCTGGTTGGCGACTTCCAGCGAAACATTTCCGGGGTGTCCGGTCAGGCGTGCGGCGCCGCGACCCAGAGGGCCCGACAGGCGAATATCGTAATACGACTGGCGCTGCAGCCAGAACAGCGTGCCGCTGCCCGAGTCTTTTGGCGCACGGATGCCGATCTTGCCGTTGATCTGCCAGCCATCGAGGCTGGTCAGTTGTTCTTTGTGAACGCGCCATAGACCGGCGTCGCCCTGGCCCTGAACCGATTCGCGGGCACCGAAGCCCGCGCAACCGGCGAGCAAGGCGATAAAACTGAAAACGATGAAGTGGCGCAAGAACATGATGTTAAAGAGTCTCTGATCCGGTCAGGCGCTTGATGGTGCCGCGCAGGATTGGGCTGTCGGGTTGTGCCTTGAGGAATTTGCCCCAGATCTGCTTGGCTTCCCGTTGCTTGCCGTTGGCCCATAGGACTTCACCCAGGTGAGCCGCGACTTCCTGATCCGGGAAGCGATCCAGTGCCTGGCGCAGATACCGCTCGGCTTCATCGAGATTGCCCAGGCGGAAATTCACCCAGCCGAGGCTGTCGAGTACCGCCGGGTCTTCCGGGGTGATCTGATGCGCCTGTTCGATAAGGGCCTTGGCTTCCGCGTAACGCGTCGTGCGGTCGGACAGGGTGTAGCCGAGGGCGTTGAGCGCCATCGCGTTGTCCGGGTCGCGCTTGATGATCAGGCGCAGGTCTTTTTCCATCTGCGCCAGGTCATTGCGCTTTTCCGCCTGCATGGCGCGGGTGTACAGCAGATTCAGATCGTCCGGGTATTGCTGCAAGGCTTTGTGCAGAACATTCCAGGCCTTGTCCGGCTGCTTGTTGGCGGACAGCGTTTCGGCTTCGATCAGATACAACTGAATCGCGTAATCGGGCTGCTCATCGCGCTCGCTCGCCAGACGGCTTTGCGCTTCGGCGGTCTTGCCGTTGTTCATCAGGATATCGGCCTGACGCAACTGCGCCGGCAGGTAATCGTTGCCCGGGCCGACCTGGGCATATTCGATCAATGCACCCTGGGGATCGTTGCGCTCTTCAGCGATGCGACCGAGGTTCAAGTGCGCCGAGTCGACATGGCTTTCCCGGGCAATCAGGTCTTCGAGGTAGCCCTTGGCTTCGTCCCAGGCCTTGGCCTCCAGGCACACCAGCGCCAGGGAATATCGCAGTTCGTCGTCTTCCGGGTATTGCTGAACCAGGCTCGAGAACTCGGCTTTGGCGTCGTCCATGCGGTCCTGTTCGACCAGCATGCGTGCGTAAGTCAGGCGCAGGCGTTTGTCGTCCGGGTACTTCTTGATGCTTTTTTGCAACAGCGGCAAGGCTTCATCGCCGCGATCGAGGGTCTGCAGCAGGCGTGCGCGCAGCAGAATCGGGGCGATTTCACCTTCGTCCGGCGGGTTGTCTTCCAGCAAGGCCAGTGCACCTTTGCTGTCGCCGTCCTGTTGCATCAACAAGGCCTTGCCGAAAAGCAGCTGGCTGTTTTGCGGATGGCGCTGCAGCAAACGGTCAAAACTCTTCATCAGGCCGTTGCGGGTTTCCTGGTCGGTATCGGCCGCGGACAGGGCGAGGAAGTCGAAATGCGTGTCGCCCTTGCCTTGCAGGACTTTCTCCATATAGACCATGGAGTCGTCATAGCGCCCGGCGCGAGCCAGCTGTACGGCTGCGGCCCGTTGCGCCTCGAGGTCGTTCGGGGCGTTTTTCGCCCAGATCAGCGCGGTGTCCAGGGCGGCCTGATCGGCGCCCAGGTACTCGGCGATGCGGAACGCCCGCTCGGAGATGCCCGGATCCTGGGTATTGATGGCCTGGGTCACGTAGTTGTCCAGCGCAATGTCGAATCGATTGCGTTGGCCAGCCAGTTCGGCGCTCAACAGACTGAAGATGGTTTCTTCACTGAATGAGCTGTAAACCTTGGGCTTTTCAGGGGCCGGGGTGCTGTCTTCGGCCGGCGGCGTACCGTCCGGTGAAACGGGTGCCATGACCTGGCAGCCGCTGAGGAAGACAAAAGCGAGGAGCAACGCGGAAGATCTATTCATATAGGAAGAGGACGACTAACCTGCGGTCGGATCATCATGACACAAGCCTTCGACCAAACATAACCGCCGAACCTCAATTGTAGGAGCCGGCTTGCTGGCGCTGGTCGTGAACGATGACGCATTTATTCTGGAACGGACGCGGTGCCTGCAAGGCCATCGCCAGCAAGCCGGCTCCTGCAAGGGCGGTGTGCGTCTCATAGCGGGTGTAAACGAGAACCGCTCGCAGGCTCGGGCGTCATCTACCAGAGCTATAGATATCGAGTGGTTGTTCTGAATCAGACGAAGTAGGACAATTGCCGGCTTCACGTCACCATCAGCGACCTTGAATGGCCTTCCTTGCACTCGGTATTAACCACAAGACTGCTTCAGTAGACGTCCGCGAGCGCGTGGCCTTTACCCCTGAGCAGCTGGTGGAGGCCTTGCAGCAGCTCTGCCGACTCACCGACAGCCGCGAAGCTGCGATCCTCTCCACCTGCAATCGCAGTGAACTGTATATAGAACAGGATCACCTTTCGGCTGACATCGTGCTGCGCTGGCTGGCCGATTATCACCATTTGAGCCTCGACGAACTGCGCGCGAGCGCTTATGTGCACGAAGATGATGCGGCAGTTCGTCACATGATGCGGGTCGCCTCCGGGCTCGATTCGCTGGTGTTGGGCGAACCGCAGATTCTCGGCCAGATGAAATCGTGCTACGCCGTGGCTCGCGAGGCTGGCACCATCGGTCCGCTGCTCGGGCGTCTGTTTCAGGCGACGTTCAATGCGGCCAAGCAAGTGCGCACCGACACCGCCATCGGTGAAAACCCGGTGTCCGTGGCGTTTGCCGCGGTCAGCCTGGCGAAGCAGATTTTCAGTGACCTGCAACGCAGCCAGGCCTTGCTGATCGGCGCTGGCGAAACAATCACCCTGGTCGCCCGCCATCTGCATGAGCTGGGTGTGAAGCGCATTGTCGTCGCCAACCGCACCCTGGAACGCGCGAGCATTCTGGCCGAGCAGTTTGGCGCACATGCTGTCTTGCTTTCGGACATCCCGGCTGAACTGGTGCGCAGCGACATCGTCATCAGTTCCACCGCCAGCCAGTTGCCGATTCTCGGCAAGGGCGCTGTGGAAAGTGCCTTGAAGCTGCGCAAGCACAAGCCGATCTTCATGGTGGACATCGCCGTACCACGCGATATCGAGCCTGAAGTCGGCGAGTTGGATGACGTTTACCTGTATAGCGTCGACGATCTCCACGAAGTGGTCGCCGAAAACCTCAAGAGCCGTCAGGGCGCTGCGCAAGCGGCGGAAGAGATGGTTTCGGTAGGCGCCGAAGACTTCATGATCCGCCTGCGCGAACTGGCGGCGGTGGATGTGCTCAAGGCCTATCGCCAACAAAGCGAGCGCATGCGCGACGAAGAATTGCAGAAGGCCCAGCGGATGCTGGCCAACGGCAGCAGCGCCGAAGACGTGCTGGTGCAACTGGCGCGTGGCTTGACCAACAAACTCTTGCACGCACCGAGCGTGCAGTTGAAAAAGCTCTCAGCCGAAGGTCGCCTCGACGCACTGGCCATGGCCCAGGAACTCTTTGCCCTCGGTGAGGGCTCATCGGATAGCTTTTCGGATAAAAAACCGCAATGAAAGCGTCACTGCTCAATAAGCTGGACATCCTCCAGGACCGTTTCGAGGAATTGACCGCCTTGCTTGGCGATGGCGAAGTCATTTCCGATCAGACCAAATTCCGCGCCTATTCCAAGGAGTACGCGGAAGTCGAGCCGATCGTCGACACCTATAAACAGTTGCTCAAGGTGCAAAGCGACCTCGAAGGCGCCCAGGCCCTGCTCAAGGACAGCGACCCGGACATGCGCGAAATGGCCGTGGAAGAAGTTCGCGAAGCCAAAGAGCAACTGATCGAGATCGAAGCCAGCCTGCAACGGCTTTTGCTCCCCAAGGACCCGAACGACGGGCGCAACGTGTTCCTCGAAATCCGTGCCGGCACCGGCGGCGACGAGGCGGCGATTTTCTCCGGCGACCTGTTCCGCATGTATTCGCGTTACGCCGAGCGGCGTGGCTGGCGGGTGGAAATTCTCTCGGAGAACATCGGCGAGCATGGCGGCTATAAAGAAGTCATCGCTCGGGTTGAAGGCGACAACGTCTACGGCAAGCTGAAATTCGAATCCGGCGTGCACCGCGTGCAACGGGTTCCGGCCACTGAATCCCAGGGGCGCATCCACACATCCGCCTGCACCGTGGCAGTGTTGCCCGAGCCGGACGAACAGGAAGCGATCGAGATCAACCCGGCGGATTTGCGGGTCGACACCTATCGTTCCTCCGGCGCCGGCGGCCAGCACGTCAACAAGACCGACTCGGCGATCCGCATCACGCACTTGCCATCCGGTATCGTCGTCGAATGCCAGGAAGAACGTTCCCAGCACAAGAACCGCGCCCGGGCGATGTCCTGGCTGTCGGCAAAACTCAACGATCAGCAGACCAGCGCTGCGGCGAATGCCATCGCCAGCGAGCGTAAATTGCTGGTGGGTTCGGGAGATCGCTCGGAGCGGATCCGTACCTACAACTTTGCCCAGGGCCGGGTTACCGATCACCGGGTCAACCTGACGCTGTACTCCCTCGACGAAATCCTCGCGGGCGGTGTCGATGCGGTGATCGAACCGTTGCTGGCCGAATATCAGGCTGACCAACTGGCGGCCATCGAATGACGATCATTGCCAGTCTGTTGCGCGCCGCTGATCTGCCCGACTCGCCGACGGCGCGTCTGGATGCTGAATTGTTGCTGGCCGCGGCATTGGGCAAGTCCCGCAGTTTTCTGCACACCTGGCCGGAGCGCATCGTTCCGAGCGATGCCGCGCTGAAATTTGCCGAATACCTGCAACGCCGTCGTGGCGGCGAGCCGGTGGCGTACATTCTCGGCCAGCAAGGTTTCTGGAAACTTGACCTGGAAGTCGCGCCGCACACGCTGATCCCGCGCCCGGACACCGAATTGCTGGTGGAGGCCGCGCTGGAATTGTTGCCCGCCACGCCCGCCAAGGTCCTCGATCTAGGCACCGGCAGCGGCGCCATCGCTCTGGCCCTGGCCAGTGAACGTCCGGCGTGGAGCGTCACTGCCGTGGATCGCGTGCTTGAAGCCGTGGCCCTGGCCGAGCGCAATCGTCAGCGCCTGCACCTGAACAATGCCACCGTGCTGAGCAGTCATTGGTTCAGCGCGCTGGAAGGTCAGCGTTTTCAGCTGATCATCAGTAATCCACCTTATATTGCATCGACCGATCCGCATCTGGTGGAAGGCGATGTGCGTTTCGAACCGGAGAGCGCTCTGGTAGCCGGTATCGACGGGCTCGACGACTTGCGCCTGATCGTCGACCAGGCGCCGGATTACCTGGAAGCGGGTGGCTGGTTGATGCTCGAACACGGTTATGATCAAGCCGAAGCCGTGCGCGATCTGCTACAGACCCGCGGCTTTGAAGCAGTCCACAGCCGCACCGATCTGGGCGGCCACCAACGGATCAGCCTGGGGCGCCTGCCGTGCTGAATGATCAGGAATTGTTGCGCTACAGTCGGCAGATTCTGTTGCAGCACGTCGACATCGACGGGCAGTTGCGACTGAAAGAAAGCCGCGTATTGATCGTCGGTCTTGGCGGTCTCGGTTCACCGGTTGCGCTTTACCTCGCCGCGGCTGGCGTCGGTGAGCTGCATCTGGCGGACTTCGACACCGTTGACCTGACCAACCTGCAACGCCAGATCGTTCACGACACCGACAGCGTTGGCCTGACCAAGGTCGACTCGGCGATCCGTCGCCTGAGTGCAATCAACCCCGAGATCACGTTAGTCGCCCATCGCACTGCGCTGGATGAAGATTCTTTGGCGGCAGCGGTTGCCGCCGTGGACCTGGTGCTGGATTGCTCCGACAATTTTTCCACCCGTGAAGCGGTCAACGCCGCGTGCGTGGCCGCGGGCAAACCGTTGGTCAGCGGTGCAGCCATTCGCCTCGAAGGGCAATTGTCGGTGTTCGACCCGCGTCGCCCGGAAAGTCCTTGCTACCACTGTTTATATGGGCACGGCAGCGAAGCCGAACTGACGTGCAGTGAAGCTGGCGTCGTCGGTCCGTTGGTTGGGTTGGTCGGTAGCCTCCAGGCACTGGAAGCGATGAAGCTGTTGGTGGGTTTCGGCGAACCGCTGGTGGGGCGCTTGTTGTTGATTGATGCCTTGGGCTCGCGCTTCCGTGAATTGCGGGTCAAGCGTGATCCGGGCTGCAGCGTCTGTGGGCCCAAACATGCGTGAAGCGCCGATTGGCGTGTTCGACTCCGGCGTCGGTGGGCTCTCGGTGCTGGCCGAGATCCAGCGATTGCTGCCCAACGAAACGCTGCTGTACGTCGCCGATTGTGGAAATATTCCCTACGGCGAGAAGACGCCGGAATTCATCCAGCAGCGTTGCAGCGTGATGGCTGATTTTTTTCAGCAGCAGGGCGCCAAGGCCCTGGTGCTGGCCTGCAACACGGCAACGGTGGCCGGTGTTGCCGATTTGCGGCGCGATTATCCCCAGTGGCCCATCGTTGGCATGGAGCCTGCGGTCAAGCCGGCTGCAGCTGCCACCCGCAGCGGTGTGGTCGGTGTGCTCGCCACCACCGGCACCTTGCAGAGTGCCAAGTTCGCCGCGTTACTCGACCGCTTCGCCACGGATGTACGGGTAATCACTCAGCCGTGCCCGGGGCTGGTGGAGTTGATTGAAAACGGCGATCTGCACAGTCCCGCCCTGCGTGAATTGCTTGCCCGGTATGTCGGGCCGCTGCTCGCGGCAGGCTGCGACACGATAATCCTTGGCTGCACGCATTATCCCTTCCTTAAGCCGTTGCTTAAGCAGATGATCCCTGAGGACATCAGCCTGATCGACACAGGGGCCGCGGTGGCACGTCAACTTCAACGTTTGTTGGCCGAGCGCGAGTTGCTCGCTGAAGGGCCAGCGCGCGCCGCGCAATTCTGGACCAGTGCCGATCCGGAACATTTCGCAAATATCTTGCCGATCCTGTGGAATACCGCTGGCGTTGTGCAAAGCTTCAAGGGATAAACAAAACCCTGGGGAGAACGAATAATTGGGTGAACTTCTGATTAAGCGTCGCCTTCTATAGCGGTGAGCAACAAAAAAAACCTTACGAAATCGTTCGGAAAAGGATGTTTCTAATGAAGCGACTATTCTGCTTGGCCGCGATTGCGGCCGCACTGATGGGGCATAGTTTCACCGCACAAGCGGCAGGCGTGGAGTTCGGGGTCGGCCAGACCAGCGAATCGACCATGACCTATCGACTGGGCATGCAATTCGATTGGGACAAGAGCTGGCTGCAGAGTGATGTCGGTCGCCTGACCGGTTACTGGAGTGGCGCCTACACTTACTGGGACGGCGACGAAGCCTCCAGCAACCACAGCCTGTCGTTCTCGCCGGTGTTTGTTTATGAGTTTGCCGGTCAGAACGTCAAACCTTATGTAGAGCTCGGGGTGGGCGTGGCGTTGTTCGCCAATACCGAAGTTGAAAACAATCAACTTGGCAGTGCCTTCCAGTTCGAAGACCGGTTCGGCTTTGGCCTGCGTTTTGCGGGCGGGCATGAAGTCGGGATTCGTGCGACGCATTACTCCAACGCCGGGCTCAGTAGCCCGAACAACGGTGTAGAAAGCTACGCGCTGCACTACACGATGCCGCTCTGAGAACGCTGTAAGACAAATGTGGGAGCGGGCTTGCTCGCGAAAGCGGACGGTCAGTCAACATCATTGTTGAATGTTAAACCGCTTTCGCGAGCAAGCCCGCTCCCACATCAGATCTTCAGTTGGCAGAGTTTCACCGATACGCCGTGGTAATCCCCTGGCGCTCATCGATGCACTCTGGTGCGCCCATCTCGAATTCCCGGCAGATCAGCGGGCGTTTCTCGTAGATCGTGCACATCATGCTGTTGCGATCCAGTGCGGCGCACCAGCCGTCGTCCAGGCGCAGCATGACTTCCCCACCCCAGTCATCGGTATCGATAAAGCGTTCAGGCACGCCCGTGTCGGTGATCAGCATCACTTCGAGCTGGCAGCAGCAGGCCGCGCAGGTCGAGCACGTGACCGCAGGCTCGGCGATTTGCGTGTGGGGAATGGTTTTCATGGCGCGCAGTGTAAGTCAGTCGGTCGGCGCTGTGTAAAAGGCCTGACGGACGCTTAGCCGTGAGTGTCGGACGCCGCCAGCCGCCGGGCCATGAAATGCAGCGCGGGAAACAGCAGCGCCCAGAGTAATCCGATGCCGATCAGCGTCGGTAATGGGCCGTAAGGGAATTGCACCCCGGCCAGTTGCCCTCCCGCGTAATACGATAACGGTCCACCCACGGCGCCGAGCAAGCTGCCCACCCACCAGGGTTTTGCGGTCCATTGCAGGCAATGACGCAAGGTTGTTGCCAGCAGTGCCCACAACAGCATCAGCCACAGAGGAATCAGCGGCGCGACCTCGTTGAACTCGAACACCCCCAGCCAGCGCAATGAACTGTCAACGGTCGTGCCCAGCAGCACAACGCTGAGAATCAGCCGACCCTCCTCAGCCCAGCGACTTATCCACAGCAGATGAATCACCAAGGCGCCCAGCGCCACCAGTAACCACAAACTGTTGCCGCCGATTACGCAGGCAAGCCAGCCGAGCTGAAACAACGCGGCGTTGGCCAGGCGTTCAAGCATCGAAACGACCAAGCAGCGGCGCGGTGATCGCCGAAGGTTTGGCCAGCAATAGCTGCGCAGTGCCGATGGTGCGCTCCAGGAAGCCACCTTCGCAGTAGCACAGGTAAAACTCCCACAGCCGCAGGAAGTAATCGTCGTAACCCAGTTCGCTCAAGCGGCCTTGGGCGCGACGAAAGTTCTCATGCCACAGACGCAAGGTTCGCGCGTAATGCAGGCCGAAATCCTCCATGTGCAGCAAGTTCATGTCGGTGTCGCGGCTGACGATCTCGAGCATTTTCTGCACGCAGGGCAGGGCGCCGCCCGGGAAGATGTAGCGCTGAATGAAATCAACGCTGCCCTTGGCTTGCTCGTAGCGCTGCTCGCGGATGGTGATCGCCTGCAATAGCATCAAGCCATTGCTCTTGAGCAGGTGCGCACATTGCTTGAAGTAGGTCGGCAGAAAGCGATGGCCCACGGCTTCGATCATTTCGATCGACACCAACTTGTCGTACTGCCCGGTGAGATCGCGGTAATCCTTGAGCAGCAAGGTGACCTGCTGTTGCAGTCCGAGCGCTTCGATCCGTTGTGCGGTAAAGGCGTGTTGCTCTTTGGACAGCGTGGTGGTGGTGACTTTGCAGCCATAATTCTGCGCCGCGTACAGCGCCATGCTGCCCCAGCCCGTGCCGATTTCCAGGAGGTGATCGCTGGGTTTGAGGTCGAGCTTCTGGCAGATCCGCTCCAGTTTGTTCAACTGCGCCTGCTCCAGGCTGTCCTCGGGACTCAGAAATTGTGCAGCCGAATACATCATGGTCGGGTCGAGAAACTGCTCGAACAGGTCATTGCCCAGGTCGTAGTGCGCGGCGATGTTTTTCTGTGAGCCTTTGCGTGTGTTGCGGTTGAGCCAGTGCAGGCCGTGAACGAAGGGGCGGCCGAGTTTCGCCAGGCCACCTTCCAGCGCGTCCAGCACTTCAAGGTTGCTGACGAACACGCGAACCACCGCCGTCAGGTCCGGCGAACTCCAATAACCATGGATAAATGCCTCTCCCGCACCGATTGAACCGTTGCTGGCCACCAATCCCCACGTCGCGGCGTCGAGGACGTGAATCTCCCCCAGTAAATGGCTGCCAACGGTGCCGAACAGATGCCGTTCGCCGTCTTCGACGACCACCAGTTGCCCGTGCTTCAGCTGCGCCAATTGCCGCAGCACACCGCGACGCAGCACTGTCCCGGTCAGGCTGTTGGTGCTGAACAGGGAGCCTTTGGCTGAAACGCTAGTGGATTTCATGGCGGCGATCCTTGGGTGGAACGGTGGCGGTTTGAAAGCTGCCATCGGCAGCTTGATGAGCAAATATCGGTGCGCGTTTGAGCAGCAGGCGCAGGGCTTGCCAATAAATGGCCAAACCGGTTTTCGCGGTCATCCACGGAAAACGCCACAAGTAACGGTGCAGGCTGGCGCGACTCAGGGCTTCGCGTTTCAGGTTGAGCGTGGCGTCGAACAGCTTCAGTTCGCCTTGCCAGTCGGCCATGTGCACGCCGATTTTATTGGCGACCGGGCTGAAGCTCATGCGGTGTTCGAGATCCCGAGGCAGAAACGGCGACACATGGAAGGCCTTGGCCACGGCGAAATGCTGATGAAAGTCGCGCAGGTCTTGCGGCGTCCTGGCCGGCAACACGTAGTGAAAACGTTCGCGCCAAGGGGTGTTGGTGACTTCGGCAAGAATCGCCGCCAGTTGGCCGTCGGCTTCGTAACAATAGAAAAAGCTCACCGGGTTGAACGCCAGGCCCCAGCTGCGAGGCTGGGTCAGCAGGCAGATCGAACCTTGTGGCGCATGACCAATGGCCTGGCGAACCTGTTCGCGCACCGCATCGATCAGGCGCGTGCCGTTACCGGTGAAGGCTTTGAGGTAGTCGCTTTCGCGAAACGAAAACGGTGAAAAACGGCCATTGCCCGACAGTGGCGATAAGCCGAGAACGGCGTCCTGTTCTTCGAGATCGAGGTACAGCAGGCCGATCCGGTAACGGAATTCATGGTGCTTCGGAGCAAACCGCCGATGAGCGATCCAGCCGCTATAAAGGGCACTGTTCACAGCACTTCCCCGAACGAGCGGGCCACACGCAACGCGCTGACCACACCATCTTCATGGAAACCGTTGGCCCAATAGGCACCGCAATAAAAGCTGTGTTGGGCGCCGTTCAATTCTTCCCAGCGAGCCTGCGCCGCCACGGCCGTCAGGCTGTATTGCGGATGGGCATAGGTAAATCGGCCGAGCACCAGAGACGGAGTGATGCCGGCGCTTTGGTTGAGGCTGACGCAGAACGTGGTATCGCTCTGGATGCCTTGCAGGATGTTCATGTCGTAGGTGACCGCGGCCAGCGTATGGCCGGCCCCACCGAGGCGATAATTCCAACTGGCCCAGGCAAGTTTGCGCGAAGGCAGCAGGCGCGTGTCGGTGTGCAGCACCACTTCGTTGTCGGCGTAGGGCAGGGCGCCGAGGATCGACTGTTCGGCTTCGCTCGGTTTGGCCAGCAGTTTCAGCGCCTGATCGCTGTGGCAGGCGAACACGACTTTGTCGAAGCGTTCGCTGCCGGCGCTGCTGTGGATAACCACGCCATCGGCATCGCGCTCGACCCGCATCACGGGACAGTTGAGGCGGATCCTTTTTTTGAACGTCGCGGTCAACGGGGCGATGTAAGCACTCGAACCACCCTCGATTACTCGCCATTGCGGGCGATTGTTGATCGACAGCAAACCGTGATTCTTGAAAAACCGCACAAAGAATTGCAGCGGAAAATTCAGCATCTCGGCCATCGGCATCGACCAGATCGCCGCACCCATCGGCACGATGTAATGCAGGATGAACCGCTCGCCGTATCCGCCGGCCTTGAGGTATTCGTTGAGCGTGGTGTCCTGCGCGATCCGGCCTTCGGACAGGTCCAACTGAGTGCGTTTGTTGAAGCGCACAATATCGCGCAGCATGCCCCAGAACCCCGGCGACAGCAGATTTCGGCGCTGGGCGAACAGGCTGTTGAGGTTGTTGCCGTTGTACTCCAGGCCGCTGTCCGGATCGGTGACCGAGAAGCTCATCTCGGTCGCTTTGAAGCCCACGCCGATCTGGCCCAGCAGGCGAATGAAATTCGGGTACGTCCAGTCGTTGAACACGATGAAGCCGGTGTCCACGGCATAGCGCTGGCCATTGACCTCCACGTCCACCGTGTGGGTATGACCGCCGACCCGGTCGCCGGCCTCGAACAGGGTGATCTCGTGGTTGCGATTCAGCAGGTAGGCGCTGGTCAGCCCCGAGATACCGCTGCCGATGATGGCGATGTTCACGGGATGTCCTTGATTGGCGGACTGCTGCGCACCATGCGTTTGCCGATGGCGAGCTTGACCCGGTTGGGCATTTTCGACAGTGGCCAGAGCGCCGCCATGAACAGTGCAGGGAATGCAATTTCCAGTGGCCGATGCTTCAGCTTGGCAAAGATGTGTCGCGCTGCTTTGCCCACCGGCCAACTGAGTGGCATCGGGAAATCGTTCTTTGCCGTCAGCGGTGTGTCGACGAACCCCGGGCTGACCACGGTGACTTCTATGCCTTCAGGCGCCAGATCAATGCGCAACGATTCGAACAGATAACGCAGCCCGGCCTTCGACGCGCCATACGCCTCCGCCCGTGGCAGCGGCAGGTAAGTCACCGAACTCGCGACGCCCACCAAATGCGGCGCGGTGCCTTTGCGCAACAGCGGCAGCGCCGCTTCGATGCAGTAACTGCTGGCCAGCAGATTGGTGCGCACCACGTGCTCGACGATCGACGAATCAAACTGCTGGGCGTCGACGTACTCGCAGGTGCCGGCATTGAGAATCACCGTATCCAGCGAGCCCCAGTCATGCGCGATTTGCTCGCCGATTTCGCGTACGGTCTGGCTGTTGGTCAGATCGCCCGCCACCACCAGCACTTGCCCGGGGTAGCGTTGCGACAAGACTTTCAGCGGCGCCAGCGAGCGTGCACTTACCGCCAGATGGGCACCGGTTTTCAGAATTTCCTCAGCCAGCGCGGCGCCAATGCCGCTGCTGGCCCCGGTCAGCCAATATCGTCGTGGAGGTGTAAGACTCATCCCATTCTCCTTTTCAGCCAGGCGATTGCCCGACCCAACACGGGTACATGTTCGTAAAGCAGTGCCCCGGCATCGAAGTAATCCCGGTGGCGGTACACCTTTTCACGCCAGAGCAGGTGCGAACAGCCGTCCACCCGAATCAAGCGGCCGCCGGCCAGACGCGGATGGCGGTAACTCATGACCCAACGCAGATAACCTTCGCCTTCGCCAATCTGGTCGAAGCCGTAAAAATCGAAGCGCAGCTCGCTGATGTTGGCGTAGAGCTCACTGAAATAGCTGCGCAAATGCGCGATGCCCTGAACTTCGTGCAGCGGATCGGTGAAGTGCACGTCGGTGGCGTACAGTTCATTCAGTCGCTGCAGGTTGTCTTTGTTCAGCTCGGCAAACTGCCGGGCGAAGTGCCGCAGGAAATCACTCATAACCACCCCCCGCGCTCTGTCGCGACGGCAGGTTTTTGAACGCCGCCAGCGCGCGTGTACGGGATGTACTCAGATTGACGATGGGCGACGGATAATCTGCCACCCCGAACAAGCCGCCGAGGTTCGCCGGGTTGTGCACGTCTTTCTTGTTCAGCCCGGCCAGTTCCGGCAGCCAGTGCTTGATGAACAGGCCTTCGCTGTCGAATTTTTCCGATTGGCTGATCGGATTGAAAATCCGGAAGTAGGGCGCCGAGTCGGTGCCGGTGGATGAGCTCCACTGCCAGCCGCCGTTGTTCGCGGCGAGGTCGCCATCGATCAGGTGCCGCATGAAAAAACGTTCGCCTTCACGCCAGTCGATCAGCAGATTCTTGGTCAGGAACATCGCCACCACCATGCGCAAACGGTTATGCATCCAGCCGGTTTCGAGCAGTTGGCGCATGGCTGCGTCGATGATCGGCAGACCCGTGCGCGCTTCTTGCCAGGCGGCCAGTTCTTGCGGTGCATCGCGCCAGGCCAGGGCTTCGGTTTCCGGGCGGAAGGCGCGGTGACGAGAGACGCGCGGGTAGCCCACCAGAATGTGTTTGTAGAACTCGCGCCAGAGCAATTCGTTGATCCAGGTGACGGCGCCGACTTTGCCGCTTTCGAACTCGCCTTGATTGCTTTGCAGGGCGGCGTGCAAGCACTGGCGTGGGGAAATGACCCCGGCTGCCAGATAGGCCGAGAGCTGACTGGTGCCGGGTTTTGCCGGAAAGTCACGCTCACTTTTGTAGTAGTCGATTTGCGCATCGGCGAAAGTATCGAGGCGGCGCCGGGCTTCGGTCTCGCCGGCAGGCCACAGGGCACGCAAGGCTGCGCCGGGTGTTGCGAAGCCTTCAACGCTTGAGGGTATGTGGTCGCTGTCGATGTTCAACTTCGCTTGAGCCATGGGCGCGCTGACCAGCGTTGGCAATGAACGGTGCAGACGCTCATAGCAAACCTTGCGGAACTGGCTGAAGACCTGGAAATACGTACCTGTTTTGGTCAAGACGCTGCCGGGTTTGAACAGCAGTTGATCGAGGTAGCTATGGAAGTCGATGCCGTTGAGCTTCAGCGCTTCGGCCACCACGTCGTCACGACGGCTCTCGTGAATGCCGTACTCCTCGTTGGCGTGCACTGCACTGATCTTCAGTTGCTGACAGAGCTCGAGCAAAACCTTCGGCGCATCATCCCAGCAGGGGGCGTTGCGGATCAGCAGCGGGATGTTGAGTTCATCCAGTGCCTGGCTCAACTCGCTCAGGTTGCGCAGCCAGAAATCCACTTTGCACGGCGCGTCGTCGTGCTCGCGCCATTGCTGCGGGCTCAGCAGGTACACCGCCACGCTCGGTCCCCGGGAAGCGGCGGCCGAGAGAGCGGTGTTGTCATGTAGACGCAAGTCGCTGCGCAGCCAGATCAGTTGCATGGAGGTGTCCGTCTTCATTTATACGAGCCCGCGCCGTACCAGCTCCTGATGCGCCGATAACGGATCTTCGGCCAGGAACAATTCGGCAATTTCTGCTGTTTTTACGGACAACTCGGCGTAGTGGATGCACACCGTTGGTCCTGCAATCATTTTTGGGCAACTGACGCCGTTCAAAAGTTTCGGCAGCTGCGAAAGGTTCATGGCTTTGCTGGAATACAGCAGGACGCCGCGGGCTTGCAGGTGATCGACTGCCAGTGCGAGTTCGCCCGCCGGCAGCGGCCAGTCGAACACTTCCACTGGGCAATCGGCACTGCTGATCAACCACGCCGTGAGCCACAGATGCGGTTCCAGCGGCAGGTCGGAGTGATTGATCAACAGCAGCGGCGCGGTGCGCAACTGACGGTTGTTATGGTAGATGCGCGCGCCGAATTTGCTACGTAGCCAGGAGTGGAAAAACACGCGCTCCATCTGCGCACCAAACTGGCCCTGCCAGCGTTGTTCAAGTTCGGTCAGCAACGGCATCAGCAGTTGTTCGCACAAGGTCCGCGGCGGGTAGAGCGCGATCGCCTGATTGACGGTGTCGTCGAGGGTGCGCTCGTTGAGCTGAGTGACCGCTTGGATCAGCGTGTTGCACAGCACCTGCCAATCGTTTTCGACCGCTTCGCTAAAGGCTTGCGGAGTATCGAGCAGTTGCTTGACCTGGCTGACGGCTACGCCGCGATTGAGCCAGGTGAGGATCGTCAGGATCCGTTGCACGTGTTCGGCGCTGAACAGCCGGTGCCCTTTCGGCGTGCGCTGCGGCACGATCAAACCGTAACGCCGTTCCCAGGCGCGCAAGGTGACGGCGTTGACGCCAGTCTGCCGGGCCACTTCGCGAATCGGCAGCCAGCCTTCGTCGAGGGCTTTTTTAAAGTCGTCGCCGAGGTCTTCCCGGGCACTGGTATCGAGTGGGGTTTTCATCAGATCGCGTTTCGCAGGCTGAGGTTTTCCGGGTGCGGTTGCAGGTAAACCTGTTGCGCAATGTACGGGTCCGGGTGTTGGCGAAAGTGATGTTTGAGCAGCGTCAGCGGCACCACCAGCGGCACGATGCCGTGGCGATACTGGCCAATGACGTGTTGCACTTCCTGTTTGTCTTCAGTGCTGATGACCTGCTTGAGGTAGCCACTGATGTGTTGCAGAACGTTGGAGTGAGTGCGGCGCGTGGCGCACTTCTTCAAGGCCGCCATCAGTTCGCTGAAATAGCGTGGGCCAAGTTCTTTCGGGTCGATCTGCCCCATGTTGCCCAGCAGATTGCCCAGGGTTTTGTACTGCACCGGGTTGTGGGCCATCAGCAGGTATTTGTAGCGCGAGTGAAATTCCGTCAACCCGCGGCGAGTCAGGCCTGCTTGCAGCAATTGTTGCCAGGCGCTGTAGGCGAATACGCGGGTGAGGAAATTTTCCCGCAGCACCGGGTCGTTGAGCCGTCCGTCTTCTTCCACTGGCAAATCCGGGTGCTGTGCACAGAACGCCTGGGCAAAAATGCCTCGGCCACCCCCTTCTAACGGCGCGCCGTTGGCGTGGTAGACCTTGACCCGATCCAGTCCGCAAGACGGCGATTTCTGCATGAAAATGTAGCCGCAGATATCGTCAAGCTCGGCGGCCATCTTTCGGGCGTAATCGGCCAGCGGCCGGGTGACGTTCAGTTCGGGATGAACAGTGCCGATGGCTTCGGGATGTTCAGCGTCGCCGACCAGCCGGATGGGCTGGCGAGGAATACCCAGGCCAATGGCGACCTCAGGGCACACCGGGACGAAATCAAAATACTCAGTGAGGGTACGGCTGCACAGCCGCGATTCCTTGTGCCCGCCATTGAAGCGCACCTCGGCACCCATCAGGCAGGCGCTGATCGCTATTTTTGGTTTTTCGCTGGCATGGGACATCGGGACACCTCGAATCCAAACCTGTACAGAGATGAGTTTCTGTACAACATGGACTTCATCATAGATTCAAAGGTGTACAAGTCAAATTGTTTGTATAGGTTTTATGCCGCGCTGAAGAGCTCTTTGTAGGAGCCGGCTTGCTGGCGATGAACGATGACGGGGTATTCCTGAGAGATCGCGGCGTTTGGATCGCCAGCAAGCCGGCTCCTACAGGGGGCTATTTCCAGCCGGGGCTCCAGGCGTCGCTGTTTTTCAGCGTTTGCCAGTCGAGCCGTTCGCTGCGTCGGGTCAGCACCGCCTGCAGTTCGACATCCAGCACCGTGCCTTCCTCGTCTCGGAACAACTCGGTCACCAGAAAGTGTTTTTCGCGGTTTTGCGGGTGGGCTGCTGTCCACTTCGACAGCAGCAATTTGCTCGGGTTGATACGGTTCACTGCAAGTGCGCATGCAGGCGGCGGGCAGCTTCCTGTCCGCTGAGCCAGGCACCTTCGACCCGACCGGACAGGCACCAGTCACCACACACATACAGGCCCAGGTCGGCGTCGGCCAGAACTCCCCATTCATGACTGCTGGCCGGGCGTGCGTAGAGCCAGCGATGAGCGAGGCTGAAGGTCGGGGCAGGCATTGAGTCATGCAGCAGTTCAGCAAATGCACCGTGCAATTGCTCGATCACCGCCTCCTTGGGCAGGTCGATGTGTTGCCGGCTCCAGGTACTGGTGGCATGCAGCACCCAAGTGTCCAGCGTATTGTCGCGCCCTGGTTTGCTGCGGTTGCGCGCCAGCCAGTCGAGTGGGCTGTCCTGCACGAAACAACCCTCCATGGGTGTGTCCAATGGCGTATCGAACGCCAGTGCGACGGCCCACGTCGGATCCATTTTTACCCCCGCGGCGGCCCCGGCGAGTTTGGGTGCGGAGGCCAGCAGTGCCGTCGCTTGAGGTGCCGGCGTGGCGATCACCACGTGGCCAAACGGACCATGAGTGAAACCTTCTGCGTCCTGCAGATGCCAATGCTCTTCACCGCGATAGACCTCGGTAATGCGGCAGGCGAAATGCACTTCCAGATCACCGAGCAGGCCGCGGGTGATGGCGCTCATGCGAGGTGTGCCGACCCAGCGAGTCTGTTCGTCCGGCGACAGGTTGAGCTGGCCGCCGTGGTAGGTGTAGAGCTGTGGTGCCCATTCGGCGACCCAGCCGTTGGCTTGCCAGCGCTGGACTTCAGTCACGAAGCGGCGATCGCGCGCAGTGAAATATTGCGCGCCCATGTCCAGGGCACCCGCATCGCTGCGCTTGCTCGACATGCGTCCGCCACTGCCGCGGCTTTTATCGAAAAGTTGAACGACATGCCCGGTTTCCGTCAGGGCCTGGGCGGCTGAGAGTCCGGCGATGCCGGTGCCGATGATTGCGATAGGTACAGTCATAGGGGCCTCGTTTACCTTTCTGTACAGACTACGCCGTGGATGAAACCTGTACAATATTGTTTTTTGGTATAACTTTTAGCGTTCTCGTTCTGACAGCTTGGCCTATTGTTAAACACAGAGCCTGCCCGATATCAAAGATCCCTGCTTATAAAAATAGACTAGTGATCAGGGTAAAACGCCACGCGAGGAAGATGTCATGCACATATTGCTGACCGGCGGTACTGGTTTGATAGGACGTCAACTCTGCCGACACTGGTTGAGCCAGGGACATCGCCTGACGGTCTTGAGTCGGTCACCTGGAAAAGTCGCAAAAATTTGCGGTGCACAGGTCCGCGGTATCGCCCTGTTTGAAGACCTCGGGCAAGAGCCGGTGGACGCGATTATCAACCTCGCGGGTGCGCCGATTGCCGACCGCTTGTGGACGTCCCGGCGCAAGGCCTTGCTCTGGAGCAGTCGCATCACACTGACCGAAACGATGTTGGCGTGGCTGGAAAGCCGTGAACAGAAACCGCAGGTGTTGATCTCGGGGTCTGCCATTGGCTGGTACGGTGACGGTGGCGAGCGCGAATTGACGGAAAAGTCTGCACCGGTCATTGATGATTTCGCCAGTCAGTTATGCATTGCCTGGGAGGAAACCGCGCAACGTGCCGAGGCCTTGGGCATGCGCGTGATCTTCGTTCGGACCGGGCTGGTGTTGTCGGCTGAGGGCGGCTTTTTGTCGCGGCTCTTGCTGCCGTTCAAACTGGGGCTGGGCGGGCCTTTGGGCAGTGGTCGGCAGTGGATGCCGTGGATCCATATCAAGGATCAAATCGCCTTGATCGATTTTCTTCTGCATCAGAAAAACGCCAGTGGTCCCTATAATGCCTGCGCGCCCAAACCGGTGCGCAATCGCGAATTTGCCAAGACGCTGGGCAGCGTGCTGCACCGTCCGGCGTTCATGCCCATGCCGGCCCTGGCATTGAAGGTGGGCCTGGGCGAGTTGTCATCGCTGTTGCTGGGTGGCCAGAAGGCTATGCCGGCGCGCTTGCTGGAAGCGGGTTTCATCTTCCAGTTCACTGACCTGCGTGCGGCGTTGGACGACTTGTCCAGCCGCCTCTGAAATAGGACGTTGCATGACCGATCACGCGTTGCTTCTGGTCAATCTGGGTTCACCTGCCTCCACGTCGGTGGCGGATGTACGCCGTTACCTCAATCAATTTCTGATGGACCCGTATGTGATCGACCTGCCCTGGCCGGTGCGGCGTTTGCTGGTGTCGCTGATTCTGATCAAGCGCCCGGAGCAGTCGGCCCACGCCTACGCCTCGATCTGGTGGGAGGAGGGCTCGCCGCTGGTGGTGCTCAGCCGTCGCTTGCAGCAGGCCATGACCACACAGTGGACACACGGGCCGGTAGAGCTGGCCATGCGTTACGGCGAGCCGTCGATTGAATCGAAACTGGTGCAGCTCGCTGCTCAGGGCCACAAGAAAATTACGCTCGCGCCGCTTTATCCACAGTTCGCCGACAGCACCGTGACTACGGTGATCGAGGAAGCCAGGCGGGTGGTCCGTGAGAAACAGCTGGATGTGCAGTTTTCGATTCTCCAGCCGTTCTACGATCAGCCTGAGTACCTCGATGCGTTGGTGGCCAGCGCCAAACCCTATCTTGAACAGGATCATGACCACCTGCTGCTGAGCTTCCATGGTTTGCCGGAGCGGCATCTGACCAAGATCGATCCAACGGGCCACCATTGTTTTCAAAGCGAAAATTGCTGCCAGAATGCTTCACCCGAAGTGTTGGCCACGTGCTACCGCGCCCAATGCTTGCGCACAGCTTCCGAGTTTGCCAAACGCATGGGCTTGCCGGACGGCAAATGGTCAGTGTCGTTTCAGTCGAGGTTGGGTCGGGCGAAATGGATCGAACCCTACACCGAAGCGCGCCTTGATGAGTTGGCGGGAATGGGCGTCAGGAAGGTGCTGGTGATGTGCCCGGCGTTCGTTGCCGATTGCATCGAGACGCTGGAAGAGATTGGTGATCGCGGCAAAGAGCAGTTCCGCGAAGCGGGGGGGGAGGAGTTGGTGCTGGTGCCATGCCTCAACGATGACCCGCAGTGGGCCAAGGCGTTAGCCACATTGTGCGAACGAGCGCCGTTGGCGCTGTAAAAGCATCGCCAGCAAGCCGGCTCCGACAGGATCGAGTCGTTCCACATTCATGTGATCGACATAAAACCTGTAGGCGCCGGCTTGCTGGCGATGGCGTCTGAAGCAGCAACAAAGCCCTTGGCTTATATCAGCGGCTCATTCGCCTTCTTGTGCTTCCAGCTGTCATTGCCCGGCAGCAACAGGTTCAGCGCAATCGCTACCACCGCGCACAGTGCGATGCCTTTGAGGCCGAAGTCGTCCGGACCGGTGCCGGTGCCGACCAGCACACCGCCAATCCCGAACACCAGCGTCACCGAGACAATCACCAGATTGCGCGCTTCGCCCAGGTCGATCTTGTGGCGAATCAGGGTGTTCATCCCCACCGCAGCAATCGAACCGAACAACAGGCACAGAATCCCGCCCATCACCGGCACCGGAATACTTTGCAGCAACGCGCCGAACTTGCCGATGAACGCCAGGCTGATGGCGAAGATCGCCGCCCAGGTCATGATTTTCGGGTTGTAGTTCTTGGTCAGCATCACCGCGCCCGTCACTTCGGCGTACGTGGTGTTGGGCGGACCGCCGAACAAACCGGCGGCGGTGGTGGCGATGCCATCACCGAGCAGCGTGCGGTGCAGGCCGGGTTTTTTCAGGTAGTCGCGACCGGTCACGCTACCGACGGCGATCACGCCGCCGATGTGTTCGATGGCCGGGGCCAATGCCACCGGAACAATGAACAGAATCGCCTGCCAGTTGAATTCCGGCGCGGTGAAGTTCGGGATCGCGAACCACGGTGCAGCGGCAATCTTCGCGGTATCGACCACGCCGAAGTAGAACGCCATGGCAAATCCGACCAGCACGCCGGAGATGATCGGCACCAGGCGGAAAATGCCTTTGCCGAACACCGCGACGATCAGCGTCGTCAGCAGCGCCGGCATCGAGATCAGCATGGCTGTCTGGTAATGAATCAGCTCGCTACCGTCGCCAGCCTTGCCCATCGCCATGTTGGCGGCAATCGGCGCCATGGCCAGACCGATGGAAATGATCACCGGACCAATCACCACCGGAGGCAGCAAACGGTCGATGAAACCGGTGCCTTTGATCTTCACGGCGAGGCCGAGGAAGGTGTAGACGAAACCGGCCGCCATCACGCCGCCCATGGTCGCCGCAAGACCGAACTGGCCTTTGGCGAGAATGATCGGGGTGATGAAGGCGAAGCTCGACGCCAGGAACACCGGCACCTGACGCCCGGTGACGATCTGGAACAGAATCGTCCCCAGACCCGCCGTGAACAGCGCCACGTTCGGGTCGAGGCCGGTAATCAGCGGCATCAATACCAGCGCGCCAAAGGCCACGAACAGCATCTGCGCACCCGACAGCACCGTGCGCCAGAGCGGATCGTTGAACTCTTGCTGCATGCTCAAGCGTCCTTCTGCTTGGTGCCGAAGATCTTGTCGCCGGCATCGCCCAGGCCCGGGATGATGTAACCGTGCTCGTTCAGTTTCTCGTCAATGGAAGCGGTGTAGATGGTCACGTCCGGATGAGCCTTCTCCACGGCGGCGATGCCTTCCGGCGCGGCGACCAGCACCATGGCGCGAATGTCGCGGCAACCGGCCTTTTTCAGCAGGTCGATGGTGGCGACCATGGAGCTGCCGGTGGCGAGCATCGGGTCGATGATCATCGCCAGGCGTTCGTTGATTTCCGGAACCAGTTTCTCCAGGTAGGTGTGGGCCTGCAGCGTTTCTTCGTTGCGGGCCACGCCCACGGCGCTGACCTTGGCGCCCGGGATCAGGCTGAGCACGCCTTCGAGCATGCCGATGCCGGCACGCAGGATCGGCACCACAGTAATCTTCTTGCCGGCGATTTTTTCGACCGACACAGTGCCGCACCAACCTTCGATGTCGTAGGATTCCAGCGGCAGGTCTTTAGTGGCTTCATAGGTCAGCAGGGCACCGACTTCCTGAGCGAGCTCGCGGAAATTCTTGGTGCTGATGTCTGCGCGGCGCATCAGGCCGAGTTTGTGGCGGATCAGCGGATGGCGGATCTCGAGGATGGGCATGGGAAAGGCTCCGGCGGCGGGCAAAAAAACCGGCCTAGATTAATCTATCCGAGGGTGTTGTCCTATAGACATAGAGTACGTTAGTCCACAAACGCTTGATCTGGCCTCGCTTGATGCGTACCTTTGCCCGCTTTTCCTGAACCGTCCCTCCCCCTCAAATCCCCCTGGAGAGCGCCATGTCCGCTGATCTCGAGCATATCCGTCAAATCATGCGAGAGGCTGACTGCCTGTACACCGAAGCTGAAGTCGAGGCGGCCATCGCCCGCGTCGGTGCACACATCAACGAACAACTGGCTGACACAAATCCGGTGGTGTTCTGTGTGATGAACGGCGGCCTGATTTTCGCCGGCAAGCTGCTCACCCACCTGCATTTCCCGCTGGAAGCGTCCTACCTGCACGCCACCCGCTATCGCAACGAAACCAGCGGCGGCGACCTGTTCTGGAAAGCCAAGCCTGAAGTGTCGTTCATCGACCGCGACGTGCTGATCATCGACGACATTCTCGACGAAGGTCACACCCTGGGCGCGATCATCGACTTCTGCAAACACGCCGGCGCGCGCAAAGTGCACACCGCCGTGCTGATCGACAAGGACCACGACCGCAAGGCTCGCCCGGACCTGAAAGCCGATTTCGTCGGCCTGCCGTGCATCGACCGTTACATCTTCGGTTACGGCATGGACTACAAAGGCTACTGGCGTAATGCCAACGGAATTTTCGCCGTCAAAGGGATGTAAGCAATGAGCGCGCCGAGCTTTCTTGATCAAGCCTTGTTCAATGAATTGGCCGGCAAGGCGGCGGCAAATCCACGTGGACGTCAGCATCACAACTTCCATCAGATGGAAGAGGCTTGCCATCGCATGGCGGTGGGCTTGCAGCCGTCCACGTACATCCCGCCTCACCGGCATCTGGGGGACAACAAGGCTGAAACCTTGCTGGTCCTCAAAGGGCGGCTTGGTCTGCTGATTTTCGATGAGGCCGGCGCGGTGGTGCGCAAGCAGATCCTGCAGGCCGGTGGCGACTGTGTGGGTGTCGACCTGCCAACCGGTGTGTTCCATGGCCTGGTGGTGCTGGAAGCCGATAGCTTGATGTTCGAGTGCAAGGCCGGCCCTTATCGCCCAGTTGGCGAAGGTGAGCTGGCTGATTGGGCGCCGCGTGAAGGCGAGCCGGGTGTCGCCGAGTATCAAGCCTGGATGCGCGCTCAGTTCGCCTGAGGCGCGCTCAGTTTTTCCCGGCCAGCCAGCGTTCGCTTTTGCGACGAGCCTGTTCCAGGTTGTTCACGTAGGCCAACTGACGCTGCTCACGATGGATGCCCGCGCGTCTGAGCTTCAGGCGCACCCGTGGGGTGGTCGCCACCAGAATCAGGCCAATGCCGTCCGTGCGGTAATCCCTCAGGATATTGTCGAAGGCCGCCAGCGCCGTCATGTCCAGCATGGGCACCGCGCTCATCTCGACGATCACTACTTTGACCTCCGGACTGAATTTGCGCAGCACCCCCAAGGCTTTTTCGGCCGCGCCGAAGAACAGCGGCCCGCGTATCGCATAGCACCGAACATGCTCCGGCATCTCCTGCAAGGCTTGATGGTAACCGCGTGGCAGTTCGGCGGTATCCGTCAGATCGCTCATGCGTTTGATAAATAACCCGGCGGCCAGCAGCAGGCCGACGCCGACGGCCATCACCATATCGAACAACACCGTCAGGCTCAGGCAGGTCAGCAAGACCAGCACATCGCTGCGGGGCGCGATGCGCAAGGTATGCAGCACGTGCCGGGCTTCGCTCATGTTCCACGCCACCATGACCAGCAATGCTGCCAGCGCAGCCATCGGCAGGTAGCTGAAAAGCGGTGCGAGGACCAGTATCGCCATCAGCACCACCGCGCTGTGAATAATGGCCGCCAATGGCGAAAAGGCCCCGCTGCGCACATTCGTGGCACTACGGGCAATGGCCGCCGTGGCGGTAATGCCGCCGAACAACGGTGCGATCAGATTGCCCAGGCCCTGGCCCAGCAGTTCTGCGTTGGGCTCGTGTTTGCTGCCGGTCATGCCATCCGCCACCACCGCACACAACAAGGATTCGATGGCGCCGAGCATGGCAATGGCGAACGCTGGCGCCATTAATTGACGGATCAAGTCGTAGGACAGGTGCAGCGGCTGGCCGTCGGGGCCGGGTAGATTCCACGGCCAATCGAAGTTCGGCAGGAACGGCGGAATGCCGGGATGGCTGACGCCCTCGACCATATAGCTGAAACGCTCACCCAATGTCGCCACTGCCAGCCCGCCGTGCTCCAGCGCCAACCCCAGGAGTGCGCCGATGGTCAGCGCCACCAAATGCCCCGGAATCCTCGGCACCCACCGTGGCCAGACAATCAGAATGGCCAGGCAGGCGATGCCGATAATTCCGTCCCCCAGATTAGCGCTGGGTAACGCGAGAATCAGTACACCCAGCTGCTCGATGTAGTGTTCTGCCTGGCCGGCGGTGTTCAGGCCCAGCAAATCCTTCAATTGCAGGGTGGCAATGACAATGCCGATCCCGGCGGTAAAGCCCAGGGTGACCGGATACGGAATGTACTGAATCAACCGCCCGGCTCGAATCAGCCCCAGGGCAATGAGGATGACGCCGGCAAGCATGGTGCAGAGGAGCAGGCCGCCCAATCCATATTGTTGGGTGATGGGCAGCAGAATGACCACGAACGCGGCAGTAGGCCCACTGACATTGAAACGCGAACCGCCGGTCAAGGCGATCAGGGGCGCGGCGATCAGTACCGTATACAACCCTTGCTGGGGCGGTACACCGACGGCAATCGCCAGGGCCATGGCCAATGGGATGGCGATAATCCCCACCGTCACCCCGGCACTGATGTCGCCGCGCAAGCGTCTGAGGGTGTAGCCGGCGTGCCAGGTTTGACGCCAGGCGGCGAATAACGGGGGAACGGAGAACGACATAAGCACTCCACAGTAGACGGTGCACCGTTATCGACGGCTGAAAGCTCTTCCAGTATGGCCAGCTTGGTATCGCGAAGTATTGACCCATATCGCTAATTCGCACGGTTGATCCTCGTGCTAGAGTGCTCGGCTTCGCCCTGGGAGCCTGTCATGAGCCGTTTGATCCGCTGCTGCGCCGCCCTGTTGCTGACCTTCAGCCTGCCCCTGGCCGCCGCGCCGGCGCCGATGCATGCGCAGTTTCTGCCGCCGGACGACCTGACCCTGCGTGATGCCGAACCCGAGCAGCAACAACTGTTGCAGGTCACCGAATATTCGGTAGTGGTCGGCAGTCAGCGCCAGTCCACCCAACAGCCGATCCCGGTAACGTCTCCGCTGCTGATCCGCCTCAAGGGCAAACCCTTGAACAAGGGCGCGACCATCAATCAGGTGCTGGTCAACTTCGATGGCGAAAGCAAAAGCCTGAAAAAGCCGATCTACGACGACAAGAGCAAAACCCTGACGCTGTTTTATCCGATGGCGCAGTACCGCGTGGTGATCGACTTGTTGCGCAATGAGACGGTGTATTGCCAGTTCCTCAGCTACGCCAATGGCCATGTCTGGGCTGACCTGCACACCGGGGCCGTTCGTCCGCGTTGAGCCCGGCGGCCAGTGAGGGGTAAACTGCCCGCCCCGTGAAATGTCTGCGAGCTGGAGTCGGCAATGCGTAAAGATAAGAAGCAAGTGATTGGTGACGAGATCGGCGATGAGCAGATCAAGTTGTTTCTCGATTTCGAACCGGTCGACGCCACTTCGCCGTCCCTGCACAAACTGATCAAGGCTTACCGTGGCCTGCGCATCGACGATTTCGAGCGGTTTCTGACGTTCTTTGTTGAAGCCGGCCTGGATTTGAACGGCAAGGATGAGCACGGCAATGACTTTGTGACCCTGATCAAGGATCAGCGCAACGCGGCCGAGTACATCGAGCTGATCGACAAGGCTCGCGGTTAAGGCCCTTTCATCCGACGAAAAAAAGCCGCCTTTGTAGGAGCCGGCTTGCTGGCGATGGCATCACCTCGGTGTTATCTGACATACCGAATTGATGCCATCGCCAGCAAGCCGGCTCCTGCAAAATTGGATTCGTCGTGAAGCAGGCATAAAAAAACGCCCGCTCTCAATGAGAACGGGGCGTTTTTTATGCGCGACGATCAAGCGTAGCTTGGGGTCTCGCTGCTTTCTTCAACCAGTTCCAGCGCGATGTTGTTCTGCGTGTTGATCTTGCGATACAGCGCAGCATCGGTTTCCAGAACCTTTTCACGGGCCGGGAAGATTTCCGCCAGTTTGGCCGCCCACTCGCCGGACGCTTTGGCCGGGAAGCATTTCTCGATCAGCTCCAGCATGATCGAAACGGTCACCGAAGCGCCTGGCGAAGCGCCGAGCAGTGCAGCAAGGGAACCGTCCTTGGCCGCGACCAGTTCGGTACCGAACTGCAGGACGCCGCCCTTTTTCGGGTCTTTCTTGATGATTTGAACCCGTTGGCCGGCCACTTCCAGGCGCCAGTCTTCGGCTTTCGCCTCAGGGTAGAAGCGACGCAGGGACTCCAGGCGCTGCTCCATCGACTGCATCACTTCGCTGACCAGGTACTTGGTCAGGTCCATGTTGTTTTTCGCCACGGCCAGCATCGGGCCGATGTTGCCGGCGCGAACCGACATCGGCAGGTCCATGAAGGAACCGTGCTTGAGGAACTTGGTGGTGAAGCCGGCATACGGTCCGAACAGCAGGGACTTCTTGCCATCGACGACTCGGGTGTCCAGGTGCGGCACGGACATCGGCGGCGAGCCCACGGCGGCCTGGCTATAGACCTTGGCCTGGTGGTGTTTGACCACTTCCGGGTTGTCGCAACGCAGCCATTGGCCACTGATCGGGAAACCGCCGAAGCCTTTGCTCTCTTCGATGCCCGAAGCCTGCAACAGCGGCAATGCCGCGCCGCCCGCGCCGAGGAAGACGAATTTGGCGTCGACTTCACGGGTGTTGCCGCTGTTGACGTCCTTGATGCTGACGGTCCAGCCGCCGTTGTTGCGCTTCAGGCCGGTGACGCGCTTGCAGTACTTGACCTGGGCATCGGGTGCGCTGGTCAGGTGCTTGAGCAATTGGTTGGTCAACGCGCCGAAGTTGACGTCGGTGCCGTTCATCACGCGGGTGGCAGCGATGACTTCGTCAGCCGGACGACCAGGCATCATCAATGGCATCCAGTCCGCCATTTTTGCCTTGTCTTCGGTGTACTCCATATCGGAGAAGGCGTGGTGCTTGCTCAGCACCTTGAAGCGCTCCTTGAGGAAGGACACGCCACTGTCACCTTGCACGAAGCTCAGGTGCGGCACCGGGCTGATGAAGGACTTGCACGAACCGAAGGTGCCTTTTTTGGTCAGGTACGACCAGAACTGCTTCGACACCTCGAACTGGGTGTTGATGTGCACGGCTTTCTTGATGTCGACGGTGCCGTCGGCAGCCTGCGGCGTGTAATTGAGCTCACACAGCCCGGCGTGACCGGTACCGGCGTTGTTCCACGGGTTCGAACTCTCCGCAGCACCGGAATCCATCAGCTCGACGACTTCCAGCTTGATCGCGGGGTCGAGCTCTTTGAGCAGTACTGCGAGGGTGGCACTCATGATGCCGGCCCCAACCAGTACTACGTCGACTGCTTCGTTATGCGCCATTTAACGCGTCTCCAAAATCTGCAGCACCAAATTGTCGGCATGGCTGCCAGGCGTTCCGGGGCGTATCAGTGGGCCCAAGGTAACCATGGCAGTATCGCCATGTCCGAATCTTCGCAATTTATCGCAACTTCGACGGAGGCTACCGACCGGGTGAATGAGGTCTATGAACTCATTTCAACGCGCGACTGGCAATTCGACTTATGGTCGAGACTTCCGTTTGTGCAACCAAATCCGTAGCGGACAGGCTTCAGGCTCCGGTGTTCGAGGAATACTCGGTCCTGTGTCGTTGGGCTGTTCCAGACGCTAATGGTGCATATTCAGACGCAAAACTATTCATTTGCTCGCCACACTCTTGTGAAGTTGTGAAAACCCGTTTTTTTCACGCTCTTTTGAAGACGTGAACCTCAAAAAAGGGCTGCCCCAGCCTGGCACCGTGCCCGGATGGATTGCCGTCATGGGATACATGACAGGCAAAACGGGCAAACAGCTCAGTGACCGAGCGTAATGACAGCTCTGCAGATTCGCGAAAAGTGGGGGTTTTGCTCAAGGAACAGCAAGCGCGCCAGCTTCACTCGATCTGTGTGGGCGGCTCTCTGTGGGCGGTGCGGGGGTGCCAATACCGAAGCATTGACGATGCTGCGAGGCCCGATCAGGAGACGTCCTTATAATCGGGGGGAGATTGTATCTAAGAAACGCAGGGAAATGGACGTGTTTAATGACTTTTATTAGGCGTCTGGTCAGGTGGCCAACAGCTGCTGCGCCCGCGCACGCGGTCGGTGCTGGCTGACACGGGCACTGGCGGGCAGGGGATGGTGCAGCCAGTTGAGGCGGATTTCTTCGATTTCGACCCAGCCATCGCCCATCGGCTGCAGGCTGCACTGCTTGAATGCCTGGCAATGACCATTGCGGTCGAGCAGGGCGAAGCAGCGATGCAATGGGCGTGGCGCGAACAGCGAGATCAGGTAGCGCATGGCAAAGTACCTTGAAGGGGTGACTGCCGAGAAGGTTGTCAGAGCGCCGTGACATGCACGTGTATGGGCGGTGACATCTGTGTGACAGGAACCGGCTTCCCAAGGGTTTGTCAGACATTTCAGTATTCACTGCGAGGCGCTGGTTACCCGCAGTGGCCCACCGCTATACTGCCGGCCTGTTTGTGCCTGATTCTGGAGAGAAGAGCATGTTGCAACGCCTGTTGTTCGGTTTGATCACTGTGACCAGTTTGACCCTGGTTGGCTGCGCCCACAGCCCGCAACAACTGAACCCGGAGCCGAAGCTGACGGCTCAGCTGGCGCCGGTCGGCCATGGTCAGCCAGTGGTGGTGCGTGTGGTGGACGGTCGTCCGTCGCCAACCCTGGGCACCCGTGGCGGTCTGTATCCGGAGACCAGTGCGATCACGGTCCAGGGCGCGCAGATCCTGCCGAAGTTGCAGGCCCAGGCCGAAGCGGCCGTGCGCTTGCTGGGCTTTACCCCGACATCCAATGCGATGAACGCACCGCAACTGACGGTGACACTGGCCGAGTTGAAGTATCAATCGCCGAAAGAAGGCATGTACGTGACCGAGGCGACCATTGGCGCGACCTTCCGCTCCGATGTACAGAACGCCAACCGCCGCTACAGCGGTCGTTACGGCGCGTCGCTGGATCAGCGCTTCGGCATGGCGCCGAATCAGGAAACCAACACCAAGCTGGTCAGCGATGTGTTGAGTGACGCGTTGACGCGTCTGTTCAAGGACCCGACCGTGGGTCAGATTCTCGGCGAGTAAGTTTTCGCTGACATCAAAAAGCCCGGCACCAGTGATGGCGCCGGGCTTTTTTGTGCCGCTGATTTTTTGGATATACCCATCCCCTGTGGGAGCGGGCTTGCTCGCGAAGGCGGAGTGTCAGTCAACATCAATGAAGCTGACCCACCGCTTTCGCGAGCAAGCCCGCTCCCACAGCGGATCAGCGGTGTTGTCACGCGGCCTGCGAATAAAAATCCAGCACACTCACGCCCGTCAACAAATCCGTCTCCGGCAAATCCGCATGTTGATGCCCGCCCAGTGCGCAATACACCAGCCAATGGCGATCCTGAACGTTGAAGGCAAGGCTGCCGACTAAGGCTTGTTGTTCGTCGCTTTGAGCGATGAGGTAGAGGCGATCCTGGTTTTCGGCGTGCAGCATGACGGTTTCCATGTCGGTTTCGATGGGCCGAGAGACTGGCGCATTCAGATGACGAAGCCGTGACGCAGGGCAGGAATCTGCCAGATGGTGAGTTATTTGTCGTAAAACGGCGGGCAGGAGGGACGGCTTTCGGTAGAATCCGCGCCGCGGTCGTCGGTCCGGCGTTCGCCACACCTGTTTTGACTGAGGTTTGTGATGTCGCTGCATTTGATGACGCTGTTTACCGCCCATCCCGCCAAATTGATCAACCTGCTCGCCTTGCTGTTTGCCTTCCCGGGCAGTTGGTTGCTGCATGCAACGCGTCGCCGCGAACAACGCGCGCAGGCCAGTCTGGCAGCGCAGCGTCAGAGCCGTCCCAGTGAAGAGCCCGTGCTGGATTGGGCGACCTTGCGCATGAACCGGTTTTTCTATCGTTTCGGTTTTGCCTGCCTGGGGGTGGCGTTGCTGGTGTCGTGGATCAGCACTCGCGTTTGATCCCTTGAAGCAAAAAATCGTCCGAACGCGGCCCGAGCCTTCGGACGATCTTTTGATCTTGCTGTAAAAACCTACAGCGGCAACCCGGCTTTCACGCGGTACTGATTCCGCACCGGCGTGGCGTATTGCAGCACCAGGAACGGGCGATGTTCTTCCGGGCAAGCGTCCAGACGCCGTTGCCATTCTTCCTGGGCCTTCGCCAGTTCGTCGGCCGCAAACACTTCAGCCGCTTTCGGCACCTGCAACTGCGGATCAGCGTCCTCCCACTGTGCGTAAGCCAGATAGTGCACCGGGAACAAGCGGTAACCGCCGAGGATCTGCTTGTCCATTTCGATCGCCAATTGCTTGGTGTCTTCGTAGAGCTCGGTGATCGGCGCGGCGAAGTTCACGTGGACGCGGCCCTTGTAGCCGGTGATGCCCTTGGCGATGCTCACATCGTCCTCGCCCGGCACTTTGGTGTAGCTGCCGGTGGTGGCGCGAATGTAGAGCTCACGCGCCTTGGCCTGGTCGCACGGATCATATTCGTAGCTGATCGAAACCGGGGTGACGTTCAGCGAGCGGATGACTTCGCCGAACGGCTCATCCTTGCGGCTCATGTGGAACATCTTGAGGATCGCCGACTCGGTGCGGTCGTCGCCGTCCTTGGCCCGGCCTTCGGCCTGAGCGATCCAGATCGAGGCGCAATCGTTGCGGATCGAGTGGTTGATGTAGGCGGACAGCAGTTGATATGCCGCCATTTTTTCCCGGCGACCGGTGATCGAGCGGTGCACGATGAAGCTCTTGTTCAGGCGCATCAGGTCGCTGACGAAGGGTTTCTGCAGCAGGTTGTCGCCAATCGCGATGCGCGGTGTCGGCAGGCCGGCGTGGTACACGGCATAGTTGACGAAGGCCGGGTCCATCACGATGTCGCGGTGGTTGGCGATGAACAGGTAAGCGCTGCCGGACTTGAATTGCTCGACGCCGGTGTACGTCACACCGTCCGTGGCGCGCTCGATGGTGTGGTCAACGTACACCTCGACTTTGTCCTGCAACGTCGCCACCGAATGGACACCGGCGAACTCACGGCGCAGCCGATGGGCTATAAGGGGTTTGAGCATCCAGCCGAAGGCACCGGCATAACGCGGGAAGCGGAAGTGGATGAGGATATCTAGAAACGCCTTGTCGCCGAGCAGCCGGTTCAGTACCGCTGGGACTTCGCTGTCGTCGTAAGGTCGGATGGCATCGAATTCGCCCATCATGCTCTCTTGTTAGAAACGGCTAGGGTAAGTAAAGGTTTTGATCGAAAACCAACGGGGCACGGTCTGAAAAGGTAGCCAGACAAAAATAGCCCTGCAAATAGACCGGCGATTATACGCACAAGTCACCCAGGAGACCGCGATGCTGGAAACCGAGCGCTACGAATGTCCGTATTGTGGTGAAGAGGTCGAGACGACTGTGGATTTATCGGCAGGCGATCAGACCTATATCGAGGACTGTCAGGTGTGTTGTCGGCCCATTACGTTTGTGTTGCAGGTTCATGGAGAGGAATGGCATCTCGAAGTGTTCAGCGAGAATGAGTGAGGGCGTCCATGCAGCGAATCTACGAGCCGGAAAACCTGATGGAGGGCGAGTTGCTGCAAGGCATGCTGGCCAGCGAGGGCATCGAAGCGCATCTGGTGGGCCGGGATCTGGTGGGCGGCACGGGCGAATTGCCAATTTTCGGCTTGCTCGGGTTGGCGGTGGATAACGACCAGGCCGAATACGCCCGCGAGTTGATCACCGCGTACAATGCAGCGCTGCCAATGCCCGGCGATGAACAACCGGACAGCTTTCCCGGCACGCTGGTCTGTTAGGCTGACGTTCGTTTTATCAAGAGTCGTGTTGCCCCATGTGTGGACGTTATGCCCTGTTTCGCTGGAACCCCGCCTTCGCGGCCCTGCCTGGCTTTCCCGCCGACCAGCAGGCCCAGTGGAATATTTCCCCAAACGATTCGGTATTGATGCTGCGTGCCGGTGCCGACAGCCAGCGAGAGTTGGCCCGCGCGCGCTGGGGGTTGACGCCGCCGTGGCTGACCGATCTGTCCCGCACGCCGGCCCATGCCCGGGCCGAAACCGTGGCTGAGCAACCGATGTTCCGTCAGGCCCTGCGCGAGCGCCGGTGCCTGCTGCCGGCCAACGGTTTTTACGAATGGCGCGGCACGACGCGCAAGCGGCCTTACTGGCTGACGCCGGGGGAGGGCTCGACGCTGTATTTTGCGGCGATCTGGGAAGCGTATCCGGTGCAGGAGCAGATGTGGTTGAGCACGGCAGTGATCACGCAACCGGCGGCGAGTCAGCGTCGGCCGTTGATTCTGGATGCGGCGGGGCAGCAGGCATGGCTTGATCCCGAGACGCCTTTGCATGTGTTGCAGGGGTTGCTGGCCAGTGAGCCCGCTGCGTTGCGCGAGCGGGTGTTGGCGAATCTGGTGAATGATCCGAAGTTGAATGGGCCGGAGTGTTTGACCCCCGGTTGATGCGTTGTTTGTACCGGCCCCTTCGCGAGCAAGCCCGCTCCCGCAATCGAATGCGATCAACTGTGGGAGCGGGCTTGCTCGCGATGGGGTCTCTGGATCAAACCTTGAACTGATTGATCAACCGCCGCTGCTGTTCCGCCAGCTTGGTCAGGTCCGCACTCGCCGCACTGGACTCATCCGCGCCACCGGCCACTTCATTGGCCACCTGCCCGATGTTGATCACGTTACGGTTGATGTCATCCGCCACCGCGCTCTGCTCTTCGGCCGCGCTGGCAATCTGCGTGTTCATGTCGTTGATCACCGACACCGCCTGAGTGATCGCATCCAGCGCTTCAGCCGCTTTCTCCGCATGTTGCACGCTTTCATCGGTACGGTTCTGGCTGTCCTCCATCACCCGCACCACATCGCGCGTGCCTTGTTGCAGCTGCTGGATCATGGTCTGGATTTCTTCGGTGGCCTGCTGGGTTTTCTGCGCCAGGTTGCGCACTTCATCCGCCACCACTGCAAAGCCACGGCCCTGTTCGCCGGCGCGTGCCGCTTCGATGGCCGCGTTCAAGGCCAGCAGGTTGGTCTGCTCGGCAATCCCGCGAATGGCCGTGAGGATCGCGTTGATGTTCTCGCTGTCCTTGGCCAGGTTTTGCACCACGCCTACAGCCTTGCCGATTTCCACCGCCAGCACACCGATCGAATTCGAGGTGTCGCGCACGATCTGTTTGCCCTGCGCCGCCGCCTGATCCGCATGGCTGGCCGCTTGCGCTGCCTGGGTCGCGTTGCGCGCCACGTCTTGGGCGGTGGCGGTCATTTCATGCACCGCCGTGGCAACCTGATCGATCTCGACCATTTGTTTCTGCACGCCAATATTGGTGCGAATGGCGATGTCAGCGGTGTGTTCCGACGAATCGCTGACGCTCTGCACCGACGTCACGACCTGAGTGATCATCGCCTGCAACTTGGCGAGGAAGGTATTGAAGCCTTTGGCGATCGAGCCCAATTCGTCGGCGCGATCACTGGTCAGGCGGCGCGTCAGGTCGCCTTCGCCTTTGGCAATGTCGTCGAGCATGGCGACCATCTGTTTAAGCGGCCGGGCAATGCCATGGCCCACCAGCCAGATTACCAGCAAGCCGATGCCGGCAATCAGCAGGCCAACCATGGCCATGCCGAAGGTGTCGGATTTGCGCTGTGTGTCGAGGTCGGCCTGGAGTTTTTGCAGGTCGGCCATCACTGCGTTAAGCGGCAGTTGCAGCATCAGGGTCCAGCGCGCGTCGGTTTGGCCGATGCCGAATGGCAGATACAATTCGATCCGGCCTTGGGCCTTGTCGACGGTGTAAGTGACTTCGCCGCGCTTGAGATTGGCCATGTTGGCGATCTGTTGGCTGTCGAGGATGTCGCTGACCTTCTCGCCGAATTTGCTCGGGTCTTTGGTGTAGGCCACGATCCGGCCGTTGCCGCCGATCAGCGCCATGACACCCGAGCCGTTGTACAGCTTCTGGTTCGCGCCCAGGAGCATTTCCTGGATGAAGTTCACCGACAGGTCGGCGCCGACGATGCCCTGGAAGGCGCCGTCGAGCATGATCGGTTCGATAAAGGAGGCGAGCATGACGATCTTGTCGCCGACCTTGTAGGGCGCCGGATCGATCACACAGGATTTTTTGGTTTCTTTCGAGCACAGGTAGTACTCGCTGGCGCGCACGCCGGTGGACAGGGTTTTCTGGTCGTCGACGTCCACCAGTTTGTCCAGGCCCAGCGTGCCGTCTTCGTTGCGGAACCACCATGGCAGGAAGCGGCCGTTGCTGGCGTCGATCCCTACCACCTTGGTGCCGACGTAGGCCGCATCGTTGTGGTCGAGTGCGTCTTTTTCCCAGCCGATGTAAGTGCCGAGGATTTTCGGGTTTTTGGCGACGTTTTCCTTGATCAGGCTGATCAATTGCTCACGGCTCAGGCTCAACTGTGGTTGGCCGTCTGCACCCGGCGTGCCGATCAGGGCGTTGACCCGCACCAGTCCGCCGGCAATCAGCAGGGGCGCTTCAAGTTCGCGCTGGATCTGGCTGACCTGGGTTTGCGCCAGGGACGTCAGGCGCTGTTCGATGACTTGCTCGAATTGCGCCTGGGTCCGCTCTTGAACCATTTCTTGGGTTCGGGCACCGGAAAACAGGGCGTATAGCACCAGCGCGGCGACTACGCTGAGAACGATGGCACCGGCGAGGGCCGCCACGGAAAACTGAATCGACTTGAATTTCATGGGTGCTCCGCACGCAAGAGGACATCTGCGGTGCTGTATCGGCAGGGGGGGCGAGGGCCATGAGTGAGGCAGGGTGAAATGGCAGTTTTGGAGTGGTGGATGTCGCTATCAGGCAGGTACCGAACCTTTGTGCAGTCAGGCAGTCAGTGCAGTATGAATTTTTTGATACTACCGTCTCTCGATCGGGTGGCGGATTAAAGGGAGTGTCTTGATGAACAAGTCTCTGGTTGCGTGCATGTTGGGCTCGGCGCTGTTGCTCAATGGCTGCGAAACCGTAAACACGACCAGCGCGGGTGAGGTCGGCGTCGTTCGCCAGCAAAGGATGACCACGTTGCTCTCGAGTGAGCAGGTCAATCAAGCGTATGCGCAGGACTACCAGCAGACTCTGGGCGACGCGAGCAGCAAAAACATCCTCGACAAAACCAGTGCTGAGGCCAAACGTGTTCAGGCGATTGCCGATCGACTGATCGCCCAGGCGCCGACGTTTCGCCCGGATGCCGCGCAATGGAAATGGGAGGTAAACCTGATCAAGAGTGATGACCTCAACGCCAACTGCGGTCCTGGCGGGAAAGTGATTGTGTTCACCGGTTTGATTGATAAGCTAAAACTGACCGACGACGAGTTGGCCGCGGTAATGGGTCATGAAATCGCCCATGCCTTGCGTGAGCACGGTCGTGAGGCGTTATCCAAATCCTATGGTTGGAGTATCGCCAAGGAAGTGGCGATTGCGGCAGGCGCGCCGGCATCGATTGTGGCGGTCGGGAATAACGGCGTGAATCTGTTGATGACCTTGCCTAATAGCCGCACCAATGAAAACGAGGCAGACCTGATCGGTCTGGAGCTGGCGGCTCGCGCCGGTTTCAACCCGAATGCAGCACTGACCTTGTGGGACAAAATGAGCAAGGCGGATGAAGGCGCACCGCCGGAATTCCTCAGTACGCACCCGTCTTCGAGTAGCCGGACAGCGGCGTTGCAGGCGGCGATTCCGAAGGTGATGCCTCTGTACGAGAAAGCGCCTAAATCCTGATAGGTATGCGTTGAATCCGCTGACGCCTTCGCGGGCAAGCCCGCTCCCACAAATTTTGTGCCGTACACAAATGATGTGATCGACCGAAAACCTGTGGGAGCGGGCTTGCCCGCGATGAACGATTACGCGGAGTTACTGACTTACCGCTTTAAACCCACCCACTGCTCTGCATCGCCTTGTACACCGCGACAATCGCCAGGACGAAGAACGCCGACGCCGCCAGGCGACGGATCAACGTCAGGGGCAGTTTGTCCGCCGCAAAGTTACCTGCCAACACCACTGGCACGTTGGCAATCAACATGCCCAAGGTGGTGCCGATGATCACTAGCCACAATTCCGGATATTGCGCGGCAAGCATCACGGTCGCGATCTGAGTCTTGTCGCCGATTTCCGCGAGGAAGAACGCAATCAGCGTCGTCAGGAACGGCCCGAACTTGCGGGCGGTGCTGGCTTCATCCTCATCCATCTTGTCCGGCACCAGGGTCCACAACGCCGTCGCGGTGAAGCTCGCGGCGAGAATCCAGTGCAACATCGCATCCGAGAAGAAACTTCCGACCCAGGCGCCTACCGCACCGGCTGCAGCGTGGTTGGCCAGGGTGGCGGCGACGATGCCGGCGATGATCGGCCATGGTTTGCGAAAGCGGGCAGCGAGAATGAGCGCGAGCAGTTGCGTCTTGTCGCCGATTTCGGCCAAGGCAACGATTGCGGTGGGAACGAGAAGTGAATCCAGCATCAGGGTTTTCCTAAGGGGCGGGTCGACACGGCTATGACACGTACAGCCTTCCCGCCCCGGGTAAGGTGTTCGTGTCATAGGTCTTGTCAAACCCTGGCGATCCGTCTGATGCGGACGCTTGGGTCGCATACGCCATGGTCTGAGGACCAAGTATGTTGACGTATGCCGGACGAGCATGGCGCTCGTGGGAGACTACTCCCCTAGGACGGAGCGGATTCTGCCTAGCCAAATCCGATTGGGCAAGAACAAATTTCTAACCGCGCTTGGCTCGATAAATTCTGAAGCCCTGTCCTTCAGCCTTGATCGCACACACGCCAAGGTGCTCTTCGATCAGTGGCTGATACTTCAGGAAGCTGTTCGCAACCAGGCGCAGTTCGCCACCGTTTTTCAGATGTTTGGCCGCTTTTCGCAGCAAGTTCTCGGTAGCGAAATAGTCGGTGTGTACACCGACATGGAACGGCGGATTGCTCAGGATCGCACTCAAACCCATCGGCGCCGCATCGATGCCATCACCGGTAATCACCTCGGCTTCCAGACCGTTGGCAGCCAGGGTCAAGCGACTGCTGGCGGCGGCAAACGCATCCACGTCGAGCAGCGTGACCTGATTGTGCGGATAACGACGCTTGACCGCTGCACCCAATACACCCGCGCCACAGCCGAAATCCAGTAAATGGCCGCTTGGCAATTTGTCGAGATGCTCCAGCAGCAACGCACTGCCGCGATCCAGGCGACCGTGGCTGAACACGCCCGGCAGGCTGATGACTTTCAGCGGACCTTCGGCCAGCGGCAACTCATAGGTCTGAGCCAGGCTTTCCAACGATTTGGCCGCTGGCGCATCGGCCACTGTGACCTGCCAGAGCTGGCAGTGACGCGCGCTGTCGAGCTTGCGTGGTTTGCCGAACGGGTTCAGTTGTTTGGCTGCGCCTTCGATACCGCTGCGTTTTTCACCCACCAGATACAGCTCGCGACCGGCCAGGCGTGAGGCGAGGGCGTTGAGGATGTAGTCGGTAAGGTCCTTGGACTTGGGCAGAAACACCACCGCAGTGTCGAACTCGCGCTCGGGCGCGGTCACGCCGAAGTGGCTGCGCTCGGAGAAACGAGCGTCCAGCGCAGCCTGGTCGCCGGCGTGCCAGCACCAGCCATGGGCGTCGGGCAGGCGCCCGAGCAAATCATCGGCGGGCAAACCGGCCAGCAACACCGAACCCTGGAATAACTCGGCCTGACGAAGCAGTACTTCACTGCGCGGATCCATACTCTGCTCCTGTGAAAAAAAGTGCCGCAGTTTATCAACTGACGACCCGCAGTGCCTTACCGCTGAAGTATCCCTGAGCGTTTTCGGTCAATTGGCCAACGATCCGCTGCCGCGCCTCGCGACTGCCCCAGGCGTTGTGCGGTGTGACGATCAAACGTGGAATGTCGGCGGCGAGTAGCGGGTTGCCGGCGGTTGGCGGTTCGACGCTCAGCACGTCGGTGGCGGCCCCGCCCAGGTGGCCGTTGCGCAAGGCATCGGCCAGAGCCTGTTCGTCGATCAAGCCACCACGGGCGGTGTTGACCACGAAAGCGCCCGGTTTCATCGACGCCAGTTCCCGGGCGCCGATGAAGTGACGAGTGTGTTCGTTTAACGGGCAGTGCAGGGTCAGTGCATCAATCTGCGGCAGCAATTCATTTAGCGGCAAACGATCCGGCCGGGCAGGGCGCCCCGGAATCTGCCCGAGCAACACGCGCATGCCGAAGGCTTCGGCCAGCCGTGCGACCGCGCCACCCAGCTCGCCGTGACCGAGCAAGCCGAGGGTTTTGCCTTCCAGTTCGACGATCGGGTAGTCCAGCAGGCAGAACTGTTTCGCTTGCTGCCAGCGACCTTCGCCGACCGCTTTCTGATAATCGGCTAGGCGCGTCGCCAGGTTGAGCAGCAACATGATCGTGTGCTGCGCCACCGACGGCGTGCCGTAACCCTGGCAGTTGCAGACGGTAACGCCGTGGGCGCGGGCGGCAGCGAGATCGACGTTGTTGGTGCCGGTGGCGGTGATCAGGATCAGCTTCAGCTCGGGGCTGGCGGCAATGGCTGCGGCGTCGATCAGGATTTTGTTACTGATGGCGACGGTCGCGCCTTTGAGACGGTCGATGACCTGTTCGGGCATGGTCTGCGCGAACAGCTGCAAATCGTCGAAGCAATCACGCAATGGACTGAGGTCCAGATCGCCGAGGTCCAGCGAGGGATGGTCGAGGAAAACGGCGCGGCGAGGGTTCGTCATCAACTGTACCTTTTGTGCATTGAATTGAAGGCGTAATCTGCCGAGCCTACCAGATAGAAACAAATGGTTACTCATAGCCAGGCCAGGCGCCGAACCTGTGGGAGCGGGCTTGCTCGCGAAAGCGATGCGTCAGCCAGCATCATTGTTAACTGACACACCGCTTTCGCGAGCAAGCCCGCTCCCACAGGGGGGATGTCAGCCTGTAAGTTTCAATTCGACCGTTCAGCCCCAAAGGAGCCTTCATGTACTGGACAGAGTTCTTGACCGTTGCCCTCATCCATTTGCTGGCCGTGGCCAGCCCCGGCCCGGACTTTGCCGTGGTGGTGCGTGAGAGTGTGACCCACGGTCGTCGCGCCGGCACGTGGACCGCGCTGGGCGTCGGCACGGCGATTTTCCTGCATGTCGGTTATTCGCTGCTCGGCATCGGCCTGATCGTGTCCCAGTCGATCATGCTGTTCAACGCCTTGAAATGGGCGGCCGCCGCTTACCTGTTGTACATCGGCTTCAAGGCCCTGCGTGCACAACCGGCCAAACCGGTGGCTGATGACCTGCACAAGGAAGCCGGCGAGCGCACGGCTCGCGGCGCCTTCACCTCGGGTTTCGTGACCAACGGTCTGAACCCCAAAGCCACACTGTTCTTCCTGTCGTTGTTCACCGTGGTGATCAATCCGCACACACCGCTGGCCGTGCAGGCGGGTTACGGGATTTACCTCGCCGTGGCAACCGCCGTCTGGTTCTGCCTGGTGGCGATGCTGTTCAGTCAGCAACGCGTGCGCGCCGGTTTCGCCCGCATGGGCCACTGGTTCGACCGGACCATGGGCGCGGTGCTGATCGCCATCGGCGTGAAACTCGCGTTCACAGAAATGCATTGATCTTTGTAGGAGCCGGTTTGCTGGCGATGACATCGCCGCGGTCTGTCAGATAGACCTTGGCGTTCCTATCGCCAGCAAGCCGGCTCCTACAGGTCTGGATTGCGGTTCGATGCTGGCGCAACGCTAGCATTTGCTGAATGTTGCAAATCATTCCTTCGGCTGATTTGGTTGTCATGGAAGGGCACTAGAGTGCTTACTTTCAGTCACGACCGTGCAGTCAGAAAAGGGATTCTTATGTTGCAGACTCGCGTTATCCCCCCAGCCGAAGGCGCTTACCAGTATCCATTGCTGATCAAACGGCTGCTGATGTCTGGCACGCGCTATGAGAAAACCCGCGAGATCATCTACCGCGATCAGTTGCGCTACACCTATCCGACCCTGATCGAACGGGTCGCACGCCTGGCCAACGTACTGACGGCAGCCGGCGTCAAGGCCGGCGATACCGTGGCGGTGATGGACTGGGACAGCCATCGTTATCTGGAATGCATGTTTGCCATCCCGATGATCGGCGCGGTGATCCACACCATCAACGTGCGCCTGTCGCCGGAACAGATCCTCTACACCATGAACCACGCCGAGGACCGCTTCGTGCTGGTCAACAGTGAGTTCGTGGGGTTGTACAACGCGATTGCCGGGCACCTGACCACCGTCGAGAAAACCCTGCTGCTGACCGACCTCCCGGAAAAAACCGCCGACTTGCCGAACCTCGTCGGCGAGTACGAACAATTGCTGGCGGCCGCGAGCACGCAGTACGACTTCCAGGACTTCGACGAGAATTCGGTCGCCACCACGTTCTACACCACCGGCACCACCGGCAATCCCAAGGGTGTGTATTTCACCCACCGGCAACTGGTGCTGCACACCATGGGCGTGTCGACCATCATGGGCGCTATCGACAGCGTGCGGCTGCTGGGCACCAACGACGTGTACATGCCGATCACCCCGATGTTCCATGTGCATGCCTGGGGGTTGCCGTATGTGGCGACGATGCTCGGGCTCAAGCAGGTTTATCCGGGGCGCTACGATCCGGAATACCTGGTGGAGCTGTGGCGCAAGGAAAAGGTCACCTTTTCGCACTGCGTTCCGACCATCCTGCAAATGGTCCTCAACGCCAAGGCTGCGCAAGGCACGGATTTCGCTGGCTGGAAAATCGTGATCGGCGGCAGTGCGTTGAATCGTGCGTTGTACGACGCCGCCAAGGCCAAGGGCATTCAGCTGACCGCCGCTTACGGCATGTCGGAAACCGGGCCGCTGGTCTCGTGTGCGCACCTCAACGATGAGTTGATGGCCGGTACCGAAGACGAGCGCACCACGTATCGAATCAAGGCCGGTGTACCGGGGCCCTTGGTGGAGGCGGCGATCGTCGACACCGACGGCAACTTCCTGCCCGCCGATGGCGAGACCCAGGGCGAACTGGTGCTGCGCGCGCCGTGGCTCACCGAAGGTTATTTCAATGAGCCGCAGAAGGGCGCCGAGCTCTGGGCCGGCGGCTGGCTGCACACTGGAGACGTAGCAACGCTGGACAGCATGGGCGTGATCGATATTCGCGACCGGATCAAGGACGTGATCAAGACCGGCGGCGAATGGATTTCCTCCCTGGACCTCGAAGATTTGATCAGTCGCCACGCAGCGGTACGCGAAGTAGCAGTGGTGGGCATTGCCGATCCGCAGTGGGGCGAGCGCCCGTTTGCCCTGCTGGTGATCCGCGAGGGCCATGCAATCGGGGCCAAAGAACTCAAGGAACACCTCAAGCCGTTTGTGGAGCTGGGGCACCTGAGCAAGTGGGCTATCCCTAGTCAGATCGCCCTTGTTACTGAAATTCCCAAGACCAGCGTCGGCAAGCTCGACAAGAAACGCATCCGCGTCGACATCACCGAATGGCAAGCCAACAACAGCACCTTCCTCTCGACGCTTTAGCGTCTTCCGGCGTGCCCCAAAAGGGCACGCCAGCCCCACCAAGCAAGCGCTTGGCTTGTGAAATCCGAATTTTCAGCCATCCTTCCCGTGCCGACAGGTGTCGGTCTGGCGAAAGGACTGTTCCAGAGTGGCTGGCAGCTGCAAATCACACTTTAGAGGGATCAAGCAGTACTACCTGCTGGCTATAGTCCGCTCAAGGATTTTTAAGAACGGGGCACACGCACAAAACGGGGCGATGCAACTTTGGAATGATTTCGGGAGGCCTTGGCCCCCGGTCAACCACAGCGTTTTTAAAAGTACTCACTGCCATAACAATAATGCACATGGAGTAGCGTCGATGACATCAGTAAACCAGTTCTGGCGCCGGGCTAAACTGCCCCTGGCTGTCAGTCTTGCCTCTTCGCTCGCCGGGCCCGCATTCGGCGTCAGTTTCAACGTTGGTGAAATCGAAGGTCAGTTCGACTCATCCCTGTCGATTGGTGCCAGTTGGTCTACCGAAAGCGCCAACAAGAACCTCATCGGCGTCAACAACGGCGGTCGCGGCCTGTCCCAGACCTCCGATGACGGTCACTTGAACTTCAAGAGCGGGGAAACCTTCTCGAAGATCTTCAAAGGCATCCATGATCTTGAATTGAAATATGGCGACACCGGCATTTTCGTCCGGGGCAAATACTGGTATGACTTCGAACTCAAGGACGAAGACCGTCCGTTCAAGGACATCAGCGACAGCAACCGCAAGGAAGGCGCCAAGTCCTCCGGCGGGCAAATTCTCGACGCCTTCATCTACCACAACTACTCGATTGCCGATGAGCCGGGTTCCGTGCGTCTGGGCAAGCAGGTCGTGAGCTGGGGTGAGAGTACGTTCATCGGCGGCGGCATCAACTCGATCAACCCGATCGACGTTTCCGCGTTCCGCCGTCCAGGTGCCGAGATCAAGGAAGGCTTGATCCCGGTCAACATGTTCTACGTGTCCCAGAGCCTGACCGAGAACCTGTCGACCGAAGCGTTCTATCAACTGGAATGGGACCAGACCGTTACCGACAACTGCGGCACGTTCTTCTCGCAACCGGACGTGATTTCGGATGGCTGCGACCAAAACCTGGCCGTGCTGCGGACCCGTAACGGGCTCAATAGCTCATTGGCGGCCGCGGGGCTGCCGGCGGGGTTTCGTAATGCTGCGATCAACACCCTGGCTGCCCGGGGCGTGACCTGGGGCAACCCGGATGAAGGTGCCGTCGTCCGTCGCGGTCCGGATCGTGATGCACGCGACAGCGGTCAGTTCGGCGTGTCCTTCAAATACATGTTCGAACCGCTGGACACCGAGTTCGGTGGCTATTTCATGAACTACCACAGCCGTGCGCCGATCTTCAGCGGCAAAGGCGCTCCGGCGAGCGCTTACGATGGCACTGCCCTGGGCGGCGCACTGATTGGCGCCGGTATTCCGGGCGCAATCGTGGTTGGCCAGACGGGTCTGGCTGCGCAGTTGGTACCGTTCCAAGTGGTAGGTAACTCCAGCTACTTCGTCGAGTACCCGGAGGACATTCGCCTGTATGGCCTGAGCTTCTCCACCACGTTGCCTACCGGCACGGCGTGGAGTGGTGAAGTCAGTTACCGTCCGAATGCACCGGTGCAACTCAATACCACCGACATCCTGTATTCCGGCCTGACACCACTGAGCCCTAATGTTTCCGTACTTCAAGGACGTCCGGGGGAAGATCAGCATGGCTATCGCCGCAAGGAAGTCACTCAGCTCCAGACCACCTTCACGCACTTCTTCGATCAGGTGATGGGGGCCGAGCGCCTGACCCTGGTGGGTGAGGTTGGCTGGACCCACGTCGGCGGCCTGGAAAGCACGTCGAAAGCGCGTTACGGTCGTGACCCGAGCTACGGCCCTGGTCCATTGCCAGGTGGTCAGTGCCAGACATTGAACACCGGCACACTGGCGGGTGGACCACAAAACAACGTCAGTCGCTACTGTGAAAACGATGGCTTCACCACGACAGACTCCTGGGGTTATCGCGCTCGTGCCATCTGGGACTACAACAGCGTATTCGCCGGTGTAAACCTCAAGCCGAACATTGCCTGGTCCCATGACGTGGACGGTTACTCGCCAGGCCCTGGCGGCAACTTCGAGGAAGGTCGCAAAGCGGTCAGCCTGGGTCTCGATGCCGAGTACCAGAACACCTACACCGCGTCCCTGGCCTACACCAACTTCTTTGACGGCAAGTACACCACCGTGGATGACCGCGACTTCGTTGCGCTCAGCTTCGGCGTGAACTTCTAAGCACTGCATTTTCAGGACGAACACACCTATGAAAACAACAAAGAGTCTGTTCCACGCTGGATTTCTGGGGCTAACGCTGCTGGCGACCAGCGTCATGGCAGCGGTCCCTGCGGCCGAAGCGGACAAGCTGGGCAAGAGCCTGACGCCGATGGGCGCCGAGATGGCCGGCAATGCCGACGGTTCGATTCCGGCCTGGAAGCCGTTGCCGAAAAACGCTGGCGCTGTCGACAGCAAGGGTTTCCTGTCCGACCCGTACGCCAGTGAAAAGCCGCTGTTCACCATCACGGCGCAGAACGTCGACCAGTACAAGGACAAGCTTGCTCCGGGCCAGTACGCGATGTTCAAGCGCTACCCGGAAACCTTCAAGATGCCGGTCTACCCGTCCCATCGCGGCGCGACCGTGCCGGATGACGTGTTCGCTGCCATCAAGAAAAACGCCACTGCCACGGAGCTGGTATCCGGCGGCAACGGGCTGAAAAACTTCGAGACAGCCGTACCGTTCCCGATTCCAAAGAGCGGTGTCGAGGTGATCTGGAACCACATCACTCGCTATCGCGGTGGCAGCGTGACCCGTCTGGTGACCCAGGCCACCCCGCAACCGAACGGCTCGTTCAGCCTGGTGTACTTCCAGGACCAGTTCGTATTCCGCGACAAGATGAAAGATTTCGATCCGGCAAACCCGGGCAACATCCTGTTCTACTTCAAGCAGGAAGTGACCGCGCCGGCACGTCTGGCCGGTGGTGTGCTGCTGGTGCACGAAACCCTCGACCAGGTGGCGGAACCACGTTCGGCGTGGGTCTACAACGCCGGTCAGCGTCGTGTGCGTCGTGCGCCGCAAGTGTCCTATGACGGGCCGGGTACCGCAGCGGACGGCCTGCGTACCTCCGATAACCTGGACATGTACAACGGTGCGCCGGATCGCTACGACTGGAAACTCGAAGGCAAGAAAGAGATGTACATCGCCTCCGACAGCTACAAGCTCGACGATCCGAAGCTGAAGTACGCCGACATTATCAAGGCCGGTCACATCAACCAGGACCTGGCTCGTTACGAGCTGCGTCGGGTCTGGCACGTGGTCGCAACCCTGAAGGAAGGTCAGCGTCACATCTACGCCAAGCGTGACTTCTACATCGACGAAGACACCTGGCAAGCGGCGGTGATCGATCACTACGACGGTCGCAATCAACTCTGGCGTGTAGCCGAAGCTCACGCCCAGAACTACTACAACGTTCAAGTGCCGTGGTACACCCTGGAAACCCTGTACGACCTGCAGTCTGGCCGTTACCTGGCACTGGGTATGAAGAACGAAGAGAAGTCGGCGTATAACTTCGGTTTCACTGCCACCACCAGCGACTTCACTCCGGCGGCATTGCGTCAGGCCGGGGTTCGTTAACCTGAACTGAACAGAGGCCGCATCCTCGAAAAAAGCCCCGACTGGTTCGGGGCTTTTTTTTGCACGTAGACTTTTTGTAGCCATTTGTAGCAATAACCTTCAATACCTCTTCGTTTACCGCTAGGCTGCGGACATCTGCAACGCCGCCAACAGCATTTCAAACAAGAGCCGGCCATGACTGATTTGTCCCCACTCCCGGGCCCTGCAAGCGCTGCCGTCGCGACACTGGACGGTCGTTTCTTTCGGCCACCGCTGCCTGACGGGCACGTGCTGCGACCTCGTTTGTGCGAACGCCTGAGTGCCGGCCTCGGTGGCAGGCTGTTGCTGGTCAGCGCACCGGCGGGGTTCGGCAAGAGTTCGCTGGCAGTCGAGTTCTGCCAGGGGCTGCCAGCTCACTGGCAAAGCCTGTGGCTGGGGTTGAGTCCGCGAGATAACGATCCCGGGCGTTTTCTAGAACGGTTGCTCGAAGGCCTCCAGGACTTTTTTCCGCAGTTGGGCAGGCAGTCCCTGGGCCTGTTGAAAATGCGTCAGCGGCATCAGCCGTTTGCCTTCGAAGAATGGCTGGACGGTTTGCTCGACGAGTTGGCCGTGCATTTGTTGCCGACGGCGCCACTGCTGCTGGTACTCGATGACTACCATCTGGCCCAGGGCCCGGTGCTCGATCGTTGCCTGCAATTTTTCCTCAATCATCTTCCTGACGGCTTGCTGGTGATGGTCACCAGTCGCCAGCGTCCGGACTGGCATCTGGCACGCCTGCGCCTGTCACGGCAATTGCTCGAGTTGCATGAGCAGGATCTGCGTCTGACCCACGACGAAGCCTTGACCCTGCTCGACCGACACAGCACGTCCTTGCGCGGCGAAGCGCTGGAGAGCCTGATCCAGCGCAGCGAGGGCTGGGTCGCTGGCTTGCGTTTCTGGTTACTGGCGGCTTCCGAAGCCGGCTCCGAAGGCGCATTGCCCCAGTCCTTGCATGGCGGGGAAGGGCTGATTCGCGATTACCTGCTCGAAGAGGTCATCGATTGTCTGCCCGCCGAGGTGCAGTCATTTCTGTATGACACAGCGCCTCAGGAGCGTTTTTGCAGCGAGCTGTGCGACGCTGTCCGCGAGGCGCATGACAGTGCCGAGATCCTGGGTTTTCTGCTCGCGCATCAAGTGTTCCTGGTGCCGCTGGACGAACACGGTCACTGGTATCGTTATCACCATCTGTTTTCCGACCTGCTGCGCACCCGGCCTACCCGTCAGGCAATGGTGCCGGCGGCCAGCCTGCACCTGCGCGCCTGTCGCTGGTTCAATGCCCAGGGCCTGCTCGATGAAGCGGTAGAGCAGGCGTTGCGCGCCGGGCATCTGGACGTGGCGGCCAATCTGGTACAGAACCTTTCCGAAGAACAACTGCTGGCAGAACAGAATGTCGGCATGTTGCTGCGCTGGAAAATGGATTTGCCCGACAGCCTGTTGATCAGCACGCCCCGTTTGATCGTGCTCTACAGCTGGGCGCTGGGGCTGGCCTGTCAGCTGGATGCCGCCGAGGAGCTGGCCAGTCACCTGAGCCGCTTCCTGCCGGCGCCATCGGCCACCGCGCAGAAGTCCATGCTGGCGCAATGGCTGGCCTTGAGCGGCATCATCGCCCGAGGTCGCGGCAATCGCGAGTTGACGCTGCTGTATTGCACCGAAGCGCTGGAGAGTCTTCCGTCCAAGCGTTACGGCCAGCGCCTGATGTGCCTTTCAACCCTGTCCAACCTGGCCATTGCCGACGGCGACTTATGGCGGGCCCGCGGTCTGAACCGTGATTCTCTGGAGCTGGCGCAACGGGTGGGCAATCCATTGTTCGAAGCGTTGGCCCATTACGATCGAGCCCGGGTATTGCAGGCGCGAGGGGAGATCCTGCGTTCGCTGGATGAAGTCCACCAGGGGCTGCAACGCCTGCAAGGATTGTCGTCGCAACGGCTCTATGCCGTACGCGCCCGGCTGACCTTGTACGAGGGGTTCCTGCTGGCCCTGCGTCTGCAACCGCAGACGGCGCGGCTGCGCTTGCAGGCGGGGTTGACTGAAGCCCGCGCCTGTCGCGATATCAGCGTTCTGATCGGCCATTGCGTGATCGCCAGGCTCGAAGGCAGCAGCGGCGAATATGCCAAGGCGTTTGCCGAACTCGCCGAAGCCGAACGGCTGATGCACATCTGGGACGTACCGCCGATCTACTATCTGGCGATGATCACCCTGGTCAAATGCGAGCTCTGGCTGGCTCAGGGGCGTACCGATCTGGCGGAAGCCTGGCTGGCGCGGCTGGGCCAGACCTACAACGGCGAACAGCCGGCCGCCCCACCGGAGTTCCATCCGCAACTGCCGCTGCATATCGAATTGCAACAGGCCTTGCTGGAGGTCATTCAGGCGCAGCCGATGCTGGCCGAGGGACGATTGAATGCGTTGCTCGAGCATGGTCAGCAAACCGGTCGGCAATTACTCAGTGTGATGGCCCTGACACAGAAAACCGAACTGCTGCTTGCGCATAACCGTGAGCCTGAAGCCCGGCAGGCCTTCGCTCAGTCCCTGGAAGCGGCCAGCGGCGGCGCGCTGCAGCCTTTTGATGGCTTGCTGAGCAAACACCCCGACTGGCTTCGCGAGCAGTTGCAGAACTGCGCGAAAGCCGTGGTTTCGCAGAGCCTTTCAGAACGGCTCCCCCTTGCCGCCGCGCGCATTGCCCCGGAGCCCTCACAAGCCTGCGAACAGCTCAGCTCCCGCGAACTGTCGGTTCTGAAACTCATTGCCCAAGGCTGCTCCAATCAGGAAATCAGCGATCAGCTGTTCATTTCCCTGCACACCGTTAAAACCCATGCCAGCCACATCAACAGCAAGCTCGGGGTTGAGCGGCGCACGCAGGCGGTGGCTCGGGCGAAGGCGTTGGGTGTTTTGGGCTGACGTCGTTTGTCGACACACATGGTGGTGGAGGGCGGGATGCCAATGTGTGCGAAAATCCCCCGTCCCTGTTTATCGAGCATGCCCCGATGTCCCAACAACCGACCCTCATCCGCGAAACCTTCCCCGTCGGCCCGTTGCAGTGCAACTGCACGATCATCGGCGATCCGGTCACGAAAAAGGCCATCGTGGTCGATCCGGGCGGCAATCACGAGCTGATCCTGGCTCGGCTCGACGCCTTGGGCCTGAAGGTGGTCAGCATCATTCATACCCACGCGCACCTGGATCATTTCCTGGCCTCCGGTCAGTTGAAGGAAAAAACCGGCGCGACCTTGCATCTGCACAAGGAAGATCAGTTCCTCTGGGACAATCTGGAGATGCAATGCCAGATGTTCGGTGTGCCTTATGCCCCGGTTCCATCCCCCGATCGCTGGTTGGCCGATGATGAAGAACTGGCCTGCGGCTGCGGCGTGGCATTGCACACGCCCGGTCATACGCCAGGTTCCATGAGCTTCTGGTTTTCAGAGGCTAAGCTGCTGATTGCCGGTGACACGCTGTTTCGTCGCGGAGTGGGGCGCACGGATTTGTGGGGTGGCGATCAGGCGACCATCGTGCGTTCGATCAAGCAACGGCTGTATACCCTTGATGAGGAGGCGACAGTGGTGACCGGGCACGGGCCGGATACGCGCCTGGGCGATGAAATGCGTGACAACCCTTTTGTTCGGGCTTGACGGTTACCGATGGAATTTTCGCCTCCCGAAATGATCCAACGCCCGCAAAGGCCGATGCCTTGTTCCGTTGCACCATAGAATGCAGAAAGTAGGAGCTCTTCATGTTCACCAAGCAGCGTTTGATTATTGTCGCTACGGCTGTTGCCTTGCTGTCTGGCTGCGCCTCGCCTAATCCTTACGACAACCAGGGCCAGGCCGATGGTGGTTCCACGGGCATGAGCAAAACCGCGAAATACGGTGGCCTCGGTGCTCTGGCCGGCGCACTCGCCGGTGCCGCGATTGACCACAACAACCGTGGCAAGGGGGCGCTGATCGGTGCTGCCGTGGTGGGTGCTTCCGCTGCCGGTTACGGTTACTACGCCGACCAGCAAGAGAAAAAGCTGCGTGCCAGCATGGCCAATACCGGCGTAGAAGTGCAGCGCCAGGGCGATCAGATCAAACTGATCATGCCGGGCAACATCACGTTCGCCACCGATTCGGCGAACATCGCTCCAAGCTTCTATCAGCCGCTGAACAACCTGGCAGGCTCGCTCAAGGAGTTCAACCAGAACCAGATCGAGATCGTCGGCTACACCGACAGCACGGGCAGCCGTCAGCACAACATGGACCTGTCCCAGCGTCGCGCCCAGAGCGTGGCGACTTACCTGACTTCCCAAGGTGTTAGTGGTGCCAACCTGTCGGCGCGCGGTGCGGGGCCGGATAACCCGGTTGCCAGCAACGCTGACGTCAATGGCCGGGCGCAGAACCGTCGGGTCGAGGTCAACCTGAAAGCGATTCCGGGTCAGCAGTATGGTGGGCAGCAGCAGCAGGGCACTGTTCAGCAGTATCCATAATCGTCTGACTGAACCCCAGGCGTAAAAAAACCGCCCGATCCTCAACAGATCGGGCGGTTTTTTTGTTTCGCCCATTCGGGCCTCTTCGCGAGCAAGCCCGCTCCCACAGGGATTTGTGTATGAGCAGAACCCTGTAGGAGCGGGCTTGCTCGCGAAGAGGCCCGAATCAGCACCAGAGATATTGGATCAGTAATAAAAAAGCCCCCGGACGATCACTCATCCAGGGGCTTTTTCATGTCGCGCGAAACCTGATTACTTCTTCAGGCCGTAATGCTCATCGAGCATGCCCGGCGCGTTCGGGGCTTTTGGAGCGTAGTCGCGAGGCGGTTCCTGATTGCGCGGTGGCGTCAGGCGCTCCCGTGGGGCGGCGGCTGCGTCGGCGTGCAGCGAGGCCAGCAGGCGTTGGCGGGTCTGCTCGTCCAGGGCCAGACGGTTGGCACCCTCGGCGAGATGATCCTGCACTTCCTGATAGCTCTGAGTCAGTTTCTTGACCAGGTTTGCAGTGCTGTTGAAGTGGGTGACCACCTCGTTCTGATAACTGTCGAAACGTTCCTGAATGTCATCCAGCTGACGTTGTGTGCTGCTCGGCGCGGCGTTCGGCACCAGGCGAGCGATCAGGAAACCAATGGCGACACCCACAACCAGGGCAAGAGTCGGCAACAACCAAACTAAGAGCGAGTGTTCCACGAGTCCTTCCTCTATAAACGGCTTTGCTTTACGTTAACGGCTCGAACCTGCGCTGTATACCGCGATTCACTCGCAATACATCGGCACAGACAATTTGCTAGACGAGTCGACCCGATTCGAGGTCACGGAGTTCCTTCCTTGCTTATGCGCGAAACCCCTGTAGTGATTGATGGCCCGGTCGGTCAACTGGAAGCTCTTTACCTGAACAATGAAGCGCCTCGCGGCATCGCGCTGATCTGCCACCCGAACCCGGTGCAGGGCGGCACCATGCTCAACAAAGTGGTCTCGACCCTGCAGCGCACCGCGCGCGATGCCGGTTTGGTTACCTTGCGTTTCAATTACCGTGGCGTCGGTGCCAGCGAAGGCTCGCACGACATGGGCACCGGCGAAGTCGACGATGCTCAGGCGGCGGCCGCATGGCTGCGGTCGAAGCATCCGGACTTGCCGCTGACGCTGTTCGGTTTTTCCTTCGGCGGTTTTGTTGCAGCCAGTCTCGGCGGGCGCCTGGAAGCGAAGGGCGAACGGCTCAAGCATTTGTTCATGGTCGCGCCAGCGGTGATGCGCCTCGGCGATCAAGACCCCCTGCCGCAGCAAGGCGAGCTGACCCTGATCCAACCGGAAACCGACGAAGTCATCGACCCGCAAGCCGTCTACGACTGGTCCTCGAAACTCGAGCGTCCCCATGAGCTGCTGAAAGTGGCAGAATGCGGACACTTTTTTCATGGCAAGCTGACTGATCTCAAGGATCTGATCCTGCCGCGTCTTTCGAATTGATTGCAGTCTGACAAGCGATTACCCATGACGACTCGTACCCGTATCCTCACCGGCATCACCACCACCGGCACGCCGCATCTGGGCAACTACGCCGGCGCCATCCGCCCGGCGATCCTTGCCAGTCGCGACAGCAATGCCGATTCGTTCTACTTCCTGGCCGACTACCACGCCCTGATCAAATGCGATGACCCGCTGCGCATCCAGCGCTCGCGTCTGGAAATCGCCGCGACCTGGCTGGCCGGTGGCCTGGATGTGGACCGCGTGACGTTCTATCGCCAGTCCGACATCCCGGAAATCCCCGAGCTGACCTGGCTGCTGACCTGCGTTGCCGCCAAGGGCTTGCTCAACCGCGCCCACGCCTACAAGGCCTCGGTGGACAAGAACGTCGAAGCCGGCGAAGACCCGGATGCCGGCATCACCATGGGCCTCTACAGCTACCCGGTGCTGATGGCCGCGGACATTCTGATGTTCAACGCGCACAAGGTGCCGGTCGGTCGGGACCAGATCCAGCACGTGGAAATGGCCCGCGACATCGGTCAGCGTTTCAACCATCTGTTTGGACAGGGCAAAGAATTCTTCACCATGCCCGAGGCGCTGATCGAAGAAAGCGTCGCCACGCTGCCAGGCCTCGACGGTCGCAAGATGTCGAAGAGCTACGACAACACCATCCCGTTGTTCAGCAGCGCCAAAGAAATGAAAGACGCCATCTCGCGGATCGTCACCGACTCCCGTGCACCGGGCGAAGCGAAAGATCCGGACAACTCACACCTGTTCACCCTGTTCCAGGCCTTCGCCACCCCGGCGCAGTCCGACGAATTCCGCAGCGAACTGTTGCAGGGCCTGGGTTGGGGCGAGGCGAAGAATCGCCTGTTCCAGCTGCTCGACAGCGAGTTGGGCGAGTCCCGCGAGCGTTATCACCAACTGATCGAACGCCCGGCGGACCTGGAAGACATCCTGCAAATCGGTGCCAAAAAGGCCCGTGCCGTGGCGACGCCGTTCCTCAACGAACTGCGTGAAGCGGTGGGCCTGCGTTCTTTTGTTGCTCAGACCCAGGTCGCGGCGACCACCAAGAAGAAAGCCGTGAAAGCCGCACGCTTCGTCAGCTTCCGTGAAGACGACGGCAGCTTCCGTTTCCGTCTGCTGGCGGCCGATGGCGAGCAATTGTTGCTGTCGCGCAATTTCGCCGACGGTAAAACCGCCGGTCAGGTGACCAAGCAACTGCAAGCGGGCCAGCCATTGGACGTGCGCAGCGAAGACTTGAGTTTCAGTGTCTGGCTGGAAGGCGAGTGCGTTGCCGATAGCCCGGCCTTCGCCGACAGTGCTGCTCGCGATGTCGCCATCGACGCCCTGCGGATTGCGCTGACGCCGGTTCAGGAATAATCAACGGCTCGGTCCGACCAAGGGCCGATTGCCATTCCCACGGGCCGTCGCTACAGTGACGGCCCGTTTTTGTTGCCTTGCTAACGAATTATGACGCCCCTAGAACGATATCAAGCTGATCTGAAACGCCCGGAATTCTTCCATGACGCCGCGCAGGAAACAGCCGTGCGCCATTTGCAGCGCCTGTACGACGATCTGGTCGCAGCCTCGCAGAACAAACCGGGCCTGCTCGGCAAGCTGTTTGGCAAGAAAGAACAGGCGCCGGTCAAGGGCCTGTATTTCTGGGGTGGCGTAGGCCGCGGCAAGACCTACCTGGTCGATACCTTCTTCGAAGCGCTGCCGTTCAAGGAAAAGACCCGCACTCACTTCCACCGCTTCATGAAGCGCGTGCACGAAGAGATGAAGACGCTCGGCGGTGAGAAAAACCCGCTGACCATCATCGCCAAGCGGTTTTCCGACGAGTCGCGAGTGATCTGTTTCGATGAATTCTTCGTCTCCGACATCACCGACGCGATGATCCTCGGTACGTTGATGGAAGAGCTGTTCAAAAACGGCGTGACCCTGGTCGCCACCTCGAACATCGTGCCGGACGGCCTGTACAAGGACGGCCTGCAACGCGCACGCTTCCTGCCGGCCATCGCGCTGATCAAGCAGAACACCGAGATCGTCAACGTCGACAGTGGCGTCGATTACCGTCTGCGTCACCTCGAGCAAGCGGAACTGTTCCACTTCCCGCTCGACGAAGCGTCCCACGAAAGCTTGCGCAAGAGCTTCCGCGCCCTGACGCCGGAATGCACGGCGGCCATCGAAAACGATGTGCTGATGATCGAGAACCGCGAAATCCGTGCGTTGCGCACCTGCGATGACGTGGCCTGGTTCGACTTCCGCGAACTCTGCGACGGCCCACGCAGCCAGAACGATTACATCGAACTGGGCAAGATCTTCCACGCCGTGCTGCTCAGCGGTGTCGAGCAGATGAGCGTCACCACTGACGACATCGCCCGACGCTTTATCAACATGGTCGACGAGTTCTACGACCGTAACGTCAAGCTGATCATTTCCGCTGAAGTCGAACTCAAAGACCTCTACACCGGCGGTCGCCTGAACTTCGAGTTCCAGCGCACCCTCAGCCGTTTGCTGGAAATGCAGTCACACGAATTCCTGTCCCGGGCGCATAAGCCGTAGGACGATTCGGAAAATAAAAAAAAGGGCCTGCATTTGCAGGCCCTTTTTCGCTCACCGCAGATCCTCTGTAGGAGCGAGCTTGCTCGCGATGGTGTGTCAGTCGACATCAATGCTGCTGATTCTCCATCGCGAGCAAGCTCGCTCCTACAGGGGGAGTGTCAGTCTTTTGAGAGATAACTCGCCAGTCGATGTTGCTGCTGGCAACCCACGAGCAGCCACAGCAAAATCCTGGCTTTACGTGGGCACAGAAACCCGGCCATCGACGCACCTTTACGGATCAGGTCCATCTCGCCACCCATAAAACCGTAGGTAGATTGCGCGGTAGGGCCGGATCCGGTCCGGGTTGCAATGATGACCGGGATTGTTCCGGCGATAGTTTCGATCACACCAGCCCAGTTCTCGGGAACGTGTCCAGCACCAAATCCCGCAATCACAAGCCCGTCGTAGGCGAGTTCGATGATGTTTTCCAGCATAAGGCTGTCTGCGGAAAGCGACGCTTCCAGCAGGGCGATTCGCTGCGTTGTGTGCTGCGGCAGCGGTAAAACCTTCCGCTGGGTCGGCGGGTGCAAATAGTGGATGGCGTTTTCCACGAGCATGCCGGCAGGACCGACTATGGGGGAGGAAAACGCCTGCAACGCCAATGAATCGGTTTTGCGGACGACGCTCGCGGAGTGAATCTGTCCGTTCATCACCACTTGAACGCCTCGCTGTCGGCTTTGCGCAGCCAGCGCTACCCGGCAGGCATCCAGTAGATTCGCGGGCCCATCGGCACCCGCACTTGCCGCTGAACGCATGGCACCGGTCAGGACCAGTGGTTGGTCGTGATCCCACAAGAAGTCGAAAAAAGTTGCGGTTTCCTCGAGGGTGTCCGTGCCTTGGGTGATGACAACACCGACTGCACCTTGCCTGATCTGGAAACTGGCCCAGGAAAGAACGCTCAGCAAGAACTCGAAATCCAGTGAGGCGCTTGGCAACAATCCGAGCGTTTCAACGTTGACCCGTGCCAGTGTCGCCAGCTCCGGAACCGAGTCCAACAGGACTTCTCCGCTGATGATCGGTGTAACACCTTCACCAGCGTTCATGGCTTGCATGCTCACGGTGCCGCCAAGCGCCGCAATGGCCAGTTTGGGCAGTTCCATGTGGATACCTCGCTTGTTGGATTGAAAAAGCGGCTGTATCCGGACCGGAGCCCGCGATACAGCCGGATGGCAGAGCAAGTCAGCTGGCTATCAGCAGTCCGATAAACGGAATGATCAGCAGAGTGCTGATGGCCATGGACAGGACGTTGCCGATGTAGGCATGCATATCGGCGGGCAACCTTTTGGCAATCGCGCAGGCCAATGGCGGCGCAATCAGGGCGCCTAGCAGTGCACTCATGACAATGACCTGCCAGCTGCCGCCATAGGTCAGGATCGCTGCCGGCACGACTGAGACCAGTGGAACGTAGGTGGGGTACCAGCCGTGCGACATCCATTGTCGACGCCAGATCAAGACGCCTATTGCCGAGGTCAATGCCTGTGCGCCAATCAGCTGTGGTAGCAGACCGGAACCGTATACCGGACTTATCGGGTTCAGGGTGTAAGCCAGCAGTGCACCCGCTATCAGGCCGAGGCTCGCTAATTCATTGCCAAAGAACGGCGCTTCCGAAAAGTCAGCCAGGACCCGCCGCAGGCTCCAGATAACACCGTAATCCGGTGTTTTTGTGGGCAAGGAAGGTGGAGCGGAAGGCTTCACGGGTGCTTCGGACTTCATGAGGCTCGGAACGTAACGACAGAGCAGAAAAGCGAAGACGCTGGCGACCGCCATGCCCGATACGTTACCGATCACGGCCGGCAAACCCAGTGGATTGCAAACATAGTTGACGATCAGCAGACACATTGGCGTGACGAACACTGCACCCATGATTGCGCCGTTGACCGCCACCTTCCAGCCGCCACCAAACATTAGCACCATCGCGGCCGGCAACGAAACAAAGGCTGCAAACGTGGGCTGCCAAGTGGTAGCCGTCACCGTCCAGCCCCAGAGCAGGTTGCTCAGCAGCAGTCCGAGCAGTGAACTGGTGATCAACCACGGCCATAGTCCGCTGCCGTAGGAAATGGCAAAGCCTTGCCAGCGTTTTCCCGTTCGATTCGCCCAGTAGGCCAGGTAAGCGCCCGCCAGCAGCCCGATTGAGGCGAACTCGTGTTTGTAGAACGCTACTTCGCTGATGTCTCCCAATACCCAACGCAACCAGGCACTCGGTTCGGGAAGGCCTGACAGCATGTCGCTGTAGCTTGGCCAGTGAGCTGACCAATAAGAACGGTTAGTGAATGAAAGCCAGACAATCAGCAGAATCGCGCCGAGTATCAGCAGGAGGATTACCGCATCGAACGGCGATTTGCGGGGCAGTTGTTTTTCTTCAGTCGTACTTTCCATCCGTTTTGCTCCCCTCATCAACGCGGCAGACATGGATGTTGGGTGTAACCGAGCATCTGGTCGTAGAGGTCGGTTCGACGGTCGCGATGCAGATCGTTCAGGTCGTTCCAGATTGGCGCGCTGCGGGAGCTGGTCAGGTCGATGTCGGCAAACAGGATTTCTTGTTGGTCCGCCGAGGCGACAGCACCAATCGGCCAGCCATTGGTTCCGGCAATCAGCGAGCAGCCGAGATAGCGAGCCCCTCGCTCTTCGCCGATTCGACTGGCCGCGGCGATAAACACATTGTTTACATGGGCGGCAGTCATCGTCAGGTACGACGCCATGCACTTGCCGGCGTCATCAAATAGGGGCGGCGGCGTCCAGACCCAATTGTTCAAGCTGCAAATGATGTCTGCCCCTTGCTGGCTCAGAATTCGCGGCACTTCGGGGAACCAGATGTCCCAGCAGATCAACAAACCGATTCGACCGATCGGTGTATCGAAAACCGGAAAACCCAGATCGCCTGGCGTGAACCACAGCTTTTCAAGATTCCACAAATGAGCTTTTCGATACTTGCCGATAAAACCGTCAGGTCCGACCAGAACACCGGTATTGAACAGTCGCATGCCGTCGCGCTCGGACAGACCGGCCACCAGGTAAACCTTGTGCTGACGGGCGAATTCCATCCAGGTTTGCACGCTTGTGCCGCCGGGAATCATTTCCGAGTGGTCAAACGCATCCTGTCGATTGCTGAAGAAATACCCGGTATTCGAGAGTTCAGGCAGGACGATGAGGTTCGCCCCGCCGTTTACAGCTTCCAGCGCCAATTGCAGGCTGCGATGCAGATTTCCTTCTCGATTGTCCACGCCGACCTGAGGGTCGAATTGCACGACTGCTACACGAACAGGGCTTGTTGGCTCACTCATTGTTGATGACCTCTTTTTATTGTTATTCACGCTGTTGAATTGCGTGCCTATAAGAGGTGAATCAGTAGATCGGAGTAAGTCAGTCACTTCCGTTTAGGTTGTAGTCCGGATCCCAATCAGACCCGTTCGGGGCTCGTGCAAGTGATCAGGCCCTGACGTTGTAGTGTGGATAGTCGTTCAAGGAAAACCCGCCATTGAAGGTCGCAGACGTTTTATTGCAGATGTGAATGACCGCATCAACGGCACCCCGGAAACAAGGCTCCGTCCAGCCGGCATCGACTGAAAATGACTCCCCAGACAAGTACAGGCCTGAAACATGCGCCAAGTCTCTGTTGTACTTCATCAGGCTTACGGCGTCGTAGTAGGTGCCGGGCCGGTACAACTTTGCGCAGCCCAGTGCATTTTTATCGGTCATCCAGCGTTGAACCACGGCTTGATCAAGCCCGATGTAGGGAGAGATTCTCTCTTGGATATTGGTGGCGTTCACAAGGATTCGGTCCAGCTCTTTGGCGCATTTGCTCACCAGTTCCTTGTCGGTAAATGAGGCCAGCTTGGTGGCATCGTCCTCCCATGTGTAACTCAAAAGGATGCAGTCATAGCTGTAGGTATCGTTGTATCGGTAGGTATAAACGTCATGGATAAAACTGTCGGTGACAATGGCTTGCGGGATTTTGCTGTTTTTCGAAAGGAAGGATTTCTTTAGCGGGGCGAAGACTTTGCAGCTGGTTTCCCAATGCGCCGTTTTATAGGCATTGATCGTCTCGAAAGGCAGCATTTGCGGCGTGAAGTTTTCAAGCTTGATCCGGGTTTCGATCAACCAGGAAGGAAGGGTCATGATGACCGAATCAAAGTCTTCGAACTGTTCCTGGAAGTGCTCGGCTTGGCTGTGTTTCCAGTTGTAGTAGACGCGTATTTTCTGATCGGGCAGTTTTTTGAGTTTTGTGACGGACGAGTCCGTCAGCAAACCGCTGCCCCGTTCACTGCAATGATCGTAGAAAGACTTTCCGGTTTCCGCGGTTTTCAAGAACAGCAGGCATTCGTCCAGCGCGGCCAGTCCGATGTAACGTGGGCCGTCGAAAGTCAGCCCTTTTGAATCAAATACGGCTGTGCTCTGCAGATAAGGTGAAGCCAACGGATCGCCCTGAGAATCTACCCGGCCATGGATCAGTTGCAACTGGCTGCTGAACCCGAAAATCGCAGTACGCAGGGGATAAAGAGAGCAGACATCATAAAACGCTCCCCAGCTGCCGTCGCCAATACCGATGGCATAGAAAATGGCCGACTCTTGTGCGGACATTCCCATACCGCCAAAGTCTCCCGGCGAGCGTTCGTCCCACTCTTCCAGGGCCGGCATACTCACCAGGTCGCGAAAGGAAATGCTTTCGTATTTTTCGACGATTGCGGCCCATAGGGTTTCCCATTCCTGGCTGGCGTAGACTTCTGCGACGTGCTGGGTCATCCGGTCGGCAAAGGCCTTCCACTTGGCATAAACTTTCTGCAGTTCATCGCCGGGAGGCGGTGTCTGCCCATCTTCATTTTTCCAGATGAGCATTTGCGGAGTCTGTCCGTCGCCCATGCTGCCCTCTCGCAGATAGATACCGGTCGACGTCACCCATTGACTTCCGGGATTGGCGAAATCCGAAAATGCCAAATCAAAGGTCTTCGCGTAGTAGGCCATCAGCGAACGGCCGTCTGTCGGTGATTCGTCTGCCCTGTTGAAGAAGGGCATGCGCATTGCGCCCATTTCAAAAGGTGTGTGGCTGATCGAGGAGCGCTGGCTTCCAGCAACGGTCAGGTGGCGGCCGCCAATTCTCCTGGATTGTTCAATGAGGGTGATATCGGTAAAGCCGCAACGATAGAGTTCTCTGGCGGCAGTAAGTCCGGTGACACCTGCGCCGATGATGCAGATTTTATGGTGTGGGTTGGTTGCCTTGGCGATGCCGTTTTCCTGTTCGACCAGTGCTCGATAGTCGAAACAGAGGTCGGGGGGATTTGGAAAACGCCCCGTCCATTTGTTGTCAGTCGAGCGCTTTGATCGAGCGGCAGTCTTGGTCGCGTGTGCCGGGTATTCGTAGCTTGATCCGATGGTCACTGTTGATCTTCCCTGATGTTGATAGCAGGGAAGAATGCTGGGCTTTTTCAGGGACAGTGTCTGTGGGCAGAATCGGGGGCTTTGTCGTTCTGTTTTCCGTGATTTGCGTAGGAAAGTGCATTGCCAATCCACTGTGTATGCAAATCCCAGTGTGGGAGCGAGACCGGCTTGCCGGCGATAACGGTGTCAGTCACATCATTGCTGAATGTGCCGACGCAATCGCGGGTAAGCCCGTTCCCACAGGGGGTTTATGCAGCCTGCTGAAACTGCTGCCGATACTGGTTCGGCGACAATTCCGTGTGCTGGCGGAACAGTCGCGCGAAGAAGCTAGCATCGTCATATCCGACTTCATAACTGATGGTCTTGATGCTTTTGCGACTGCCGGACAGCAAGCCCTTTGCCGTTTCAATGCGCAGGCGTTGCAGGTAATGCAGCGGCTTGTCGCCGGTGGCGGTCTGGAATCGGCGCATGAAGTTGCGGATGCTCATGCCGTGCTCGCGCGCCACGTCTTCGAAGCGGAACTTGTCGGCGAAATGCTCTTCGAGCCAGTGCTGGATCTGCAGGATGATCACGTCCTGGTGCAGCTTCTGCCCGCCGAAACCGATGCGTCCCGGTGAATAGCTGCGCTGCACTTCATAGAGAATGTCGCGGGCCACGGCCTGGGCCACGTTGGCGCCGCAGAAGCGCTCGATCAGGTAGATGTAGAGATCGCACGCCGAGGTCGTGCCGCCGGCGCAATACAGGTTGTCGGCGTCGGTCAGGTGCTTGTCCTGATTGAGGTGAACCTTCGGAAATCGTTCGGCAAAGGCGTTGAAGAAGCGCCAGTAGGTGGTCGCTTCCTTGCCATCGAGCAGCCCGGCTTCGGCGAGCCAGAACACCCCCGTGGCCTCACCGCAGAGTACCGCGCCGCGCGCATGTTGCTGGCGCAGCCACGGCAGGACCTGCGGGTAACGTTGGCAAAGGGTTTCGAAATCGTCCCAGAACGCCGGGAGGATGATGACGTCAGCGTTTTCCAGGCCGCCGTCCACCGGCATGATCACATCGCTGAAGCTGTTCACCGATTTGCCGTCGGGGCTGACCAGCCGCGTTTCGAACGCCGGTGTCAGGCCCTGGCCCAGTTGTTTGCCGTAGCGCAGGCTGGCCAGGTGAAAGAAATCCTTGGCTTGCATGAGGGTGGAAGCGAAAACCCGGTCGATAGCCAGGATGCTGACGCGCCGCAGGGGCGTGGAGACTTGGTTAGACATAATTCAACTTTATTCTTATAGGGGAAAGTGGTCACCAGACGGCTGGATCGTCTTATTTTTTGTCGGATGTGTCCAGTGTCCTGTATCGGATGCGGGGCTTAGTCTCTGAAGGTCAATTCCTTCTAACAATAACGACAGGTGCCGCATGATCCCCAGAACCTTGTTCAGCCCCGAACACGAACTTTTTCGCGACAGCGTGCGAACGTTCCTCGAAAAAGAGGCCGTGCCGTTTCATGCTCAATGGGAGAAGCAAGGCTATATCGACCGCCAGCTCTGGAACAAGGCGGGGGAGGCGGGGATGCTCTGTTCGCACCTGCCGGAGGAATACGGTGGGCTGGGGGCAGACTTTCTCTACAGCGCGGTGGTGATCGAAGAGGTGGGACGTCTGGGGCTGACCGGCATTGGTTTTTCCCTTCATTCCGACATTGTTGCGCCGTACATCCTGCATTACGGCAGTGAAACGCTGAAACACAAATACCTGCCGAAACTGGTGTCTGGCGAGATGGTCACTGCGATTGCCATGACCGAGCCGGGCGCGGGGTCCGACCTGCAAGGGGTGAAAACCACCGCGGTGCTCGATGGCGACGAATACGTGATCAACGGTTCGAAGACTTTTATCACCAACGGCTATCTCGCTGACCTGGTGATTGTCGTGGCCAAGACCGATCCGAAGGCGGGCGCAAAGGGCACCAGTCTGTTTCTGGTCGAGGCGAACACGCCTGGCTTCGCCAAGGGCAAGCGCCTGGAAAAAGTCGGCATGAAGGCGCAGGACACCTCGGAGCTGTTCTTCCAGGATGTTCGTGTGCCGAAGGAAAACCTGCTGGGGCAGGCCGGGATGGGTTTTGCATATCTGATGCAGGAATTGCCGCAGGAGCGTCTGACGGTCGCTGTTGGCGGACTGGCATCGGCTGAGGCTGCGCTGCAATGGACGCTGGAGTACACACGCGAGCGCAAGGCGTTCGGCAAGGCGATTGCCGATTTCCAGAACACCCGCTTCAAGCTGGCGGAAATGGCGACTGAAATTCAGATTGGCCGGGTTTTCGTCGATCGCTGCCTGGAATTGCACCTGCAAGGCAAACTCGATGTGCCGACGGCGGCGATGGCCAAGTATTGGGGCACGGACTTGCAGTGCAAGGTGCTCGACGAGTGCGTGCAGTTGCACGGCGGTTACGGGTTCATGTGGGAATACCCGATCGCCCGTGCGTGGGCGGATGCGCGGGTGCAGCGGATTTATGCCGGTACCAATGAAATCATGAAGGAGATCATTGCCAGATCACTGTAGGAACCGGCTTGCTGGCGATAGAAACGGCGCGGTTTCGCTGTATACCGCGTTGTCCCAATCGCCAGCAAGCCAGCTCCTGCAAGTGCGGGTCAAGGCGCCGGATTCGGGTGATCCTTGTGAATCGCCTCAATCCCCGCCAGCACTTCATCGGAAAGTTTCAGCTCGAAGCTGGCAATGTTGCTGTCCAGTTGTTCCAGCGTCGTCGCACCGATGATGTTACTGGTCACGAACGGCTGCTGCGTCACGAACGCCAGCGCCATTTGCGCCGGATCCAGGCCATGCTCACGGGCCAGCGCCACATAACGGCTGCATGCCGCTTCCGACTGTGGGTTGAAATAGCGGCTGAAGCGGCTGTAGAGACTCAGGCGCCCCTTCGGCGGACGCGCGCCACCTTCGTACTTGCCCGACAGGAAACCGAACGCCAGCGGCGAATAGGCGAGCAGGCCGCACTGTTCGCGGATGGCGATTTCCGCCAGGCCGACTTCGAAGCTTCGGTTGAGCAGGTTGTACGGGTTCTGGATCGATACAGCGCGCGGCCAGCCACGGGCTTCAGCCAGCGCCAGGAAACGCATGGTGCCCCACGGCGTTTCGTTGGACAGGCCGATGTGGCGGATCTTGCCGGCTTTGACCTGTTCGTCCAGTGCTTCGAGGGTGTCCTCGAGTGGCGTCAGGTTGGCTTCGATCTTGTGTTTGTAACCCAGTTGACCGAAGAAGTTGGTGCTGCGCTCCGGCCAGTGCAACTGATAGAGATCGATGTAATCGGTTTGCAGGCGCTTGAGGCTCGCATCCACCGCTTCGGTGATGTGCTGGCGGTTGTGGCGCAGGTTTTTGTCGCGGATGTAGTCGATGGTGTTGCCGGGGCCGGCGATCTTGCTGGCCAGGATCCAGTCGGCACGATCGCCATGGCTTTTGAAGTAATTGCCGATGTAGCGCTCGGTGGTGGCATAGGTATCGGCCTTCGGCGGCACCGGGTACATCTCGGCGGTGTCAATGAAATTGATCCCGGCGCTTTTGGCCCGTTCAATCTGTGCGAAGGCTTCAGCCTCGCTGTTTTGCTCGCCCCAGGTCATGGTTCCGAGGCAGATGGCGCTCACGTTCAGATTGGTTCGGCCTAGCTGGCGATAGTCCATCAAGAGCTCCTTGGGCAAAACAATCATAAAAGCAGGTTGAAATATTTTTCGCAATCTGCATAATTGCGCACCTCTTTCTGCAGTGGAAGTGATGCGCCGCCGCCGAAGAATCTTGCCGTTGAACGGACGCGCCGACCCGAGCCCCCGAAAGCGTCTGTATCCGGCTGCCTTTGACTTGTCAAAGTACGCACTATTCAGTAAGATCCGCCGTCTAATTTACAGGGCGGCCCCTGAGGCTATAAAGAATGAAAACTTTTACTGCTAAACCGGAAACAGTACAGCGCGACTGGTTTGTCGTCGACGCTGCAGGTCAGACCCTGGGTCGTCTGGCCACCGAAATCGCGAGCCGTCTGCGTGGCAAGCATAAAGCTGAGTACACTCCTCACGTTGACACCGGCGATTACATCGTCGTTATCAATGCCGAGCAGATTCGTGTAACCGGTGCTAAAACCACCGACAAAATCTACTACTCCCACTCCGGTTTCCCGGGCGGCATCAAGTCGATCAACTTCGAAAAGCTGATCGCTAAAGCCCCTGAGCGCGTGATCGAGACCGCGGTCAAAGGCATGCTGCCTAAGAACCCGCTGGGTCGCGACATGTATCGTAAGCTGAAAGTCTATGCGGGCGCTGTACACCCTCATACTGCTCAGCAGCCCCAAGAACTGAAGTTTTAACGGAATAGTTCATTATGTCGGCGACTCAAAATTACGGCACTGGCCGTCGCAAGACCGCAACCGCACGCGTTTTCCTGCGTCCGGGCACTGGTAACATCTCCATCAACAACCGTTCGCTGGATAATTTCTTCGGCCGCGAAACTGCCCGCATGGTAGTTCGTCAGCCGCTGGAATTGACTGAGACTGTCGAGAAGTTCGACATCTACGTCACCGTGATCGGCGGTGGTGTAAGTGGTCAAGCTGGCGCAATCCGCCACGGTATCACTCGCGCTCTGATGGACTACGACGAAACTCTGCGCGGTGCTCTGCGCAAAGCCGGCTTCGTAACCCGTGACGCACGTGAAGTTGAACGTAAGAAAGTCGGTCTGCGTAAAGCGCGTAAGCGTCCGCAGTACTCGAAGCGTTAATTCGCTTTCGCGTTCAAAAAGAACGCCCAGTTTCCTCGCGAAGCTGGGCGTTTTTTTATGGGCGCTATTTATCAAAGAATTGCTCTGTGACAACTTGCCACAGCCGTAGAGCCCCTATACTGCAAGGCTTGGCAGTGGAGCCCTTCGGTAATTACCTTGTCAGGATTGGGGCTTTTCATTACCATTCGGCAAAATTTTTATAAGTACATAGTTTTACTTAGTAGATGCCTGATTTAACAGGCCACAAAGCTGATGGGAGAGGACTGAATGAGCAATGACGGCGTGAATGCAGGCCGGCGTCGCTTCTTGGTAGCAGCCACATCCGTGGTGGGTGCTGCAGGAGCGGTGGGGGCTGCGGTCCCGTTCGTGGGGTCATGGTTTCCCAGTGCCAAGGCGAAAGCCGCAGGTGCACCGGTGAAAGTGAATGTCAGCAAAATCGAGCCAGGCCAGCAGATGATTGCTGAGTGGCGCGGCCAGCCGGTGTTCATTGTCCGCCGTACTTCGGAAATCCTGGGGAATCTGAAAAAGATCGAGGGCCAGCTGTCTGACCCGACCTCCAAGAACTCGACTCAACCGACTTATGTCGACCCGGAAACGCGTTCGATCAAGCCAGAGGTTCTGCTGCTGATCGGTATCTGCACACACCTCGGTTGCTCGCCGACCTTCCGTCCAGAAGTGGCGCCTGCGGATCTGGGCAAGGATTGGGTAGGTGGTTATTTCTGCCCTTGCCACGGTTCCCACTACGATTTGGCTGGCCGCGTCTACAAGTCGCAACCTGCGCCTTTGAACCTGCCAGTTCCCCCGCATTCCTATGAGACCGATGACATCATTGTCATTGGCGTCGATACGGAGAAAGCGTGATGAGCAAGTTCATGGATTGGGTTGATGCGCGCTTTCCCGCGACCAAAATGTGGGAAGACCATCTCAGCAAGTACTACGCCCCGAAGAACTTCAACTTCTTCTATTTCTTTGGTTCCCTGGCGCTGCTCGTTCTGGTTAACCAGATCGTCACCGGTGTCTGGCTGACCATGAGCTACACCCCGTCGGCGGAAGAAGCATTCGCCTCCGTCGAATACATCATGCGTGACGTCGAGTACGGCTCGATCCTGCGTCTGCTGCACTCCACCGGCGCTTCGGCGTTCTTCATCGTGGTCTATCTGCACATGTTCCGTGGCTTGCTCTACGGTTCGTACCAGAAGCCGCGTGAGCTGGTGTGGGTCTTCGGCATGCTGATCTACCTGGCGCTGATGGCGGAAGCCTTCATGGGTTACCTGCTGCCATGGGGCCAGATGTCCTACTGGGGTGCCCAGGTGATCATCTCGCTGTTCGGTGCGATCCCGGTCATCGGCAACGACCTGACCCAGTGGATTCGTGGTGACTACCTGATTTCCGGTATTACCCTGAACCGCTTCTTCGCCTTGCACGTGGTTGCCCTGCCGATCGTGATTCTCGGTCTGGTGGTGTTGCACGTTCTGGCGCTGCACGAAGTCGGCTCGAACAACCCGGATGGCGTGGACATCAAGAAATACAAAGACGAAAACGGCGTACCGCTGGACGGCATTGCCTTCCACCCGTACTACACCGTGAAAGATATCGTCGGTGTGGTGGTGTTCCTGTTCATCTTCTGTTCGATCGTGTTCTTCTTCCCTGAAATGGGCGGCTACTTCCTCGAGAAGCCGAACTTTGAAGTGGCGAACGCGTTCAAGACGCCAGAGCACATCGCTCCGGTTTGGTACTTCACCCCGTTCTACGCGATTCTGCGGGCGGTTCCGGACAAGCTCCTGGGCGTTATCGCCATGGGTGCGGCCATCGCTGTGCTGTTCGTCCTGCCATGGCTGGACCGTAGTCCGGTCAAGTCGATGCGCTACAAGGGCTGGTTGAGCAAGATCTGGCTCTGGGTGTTCTGCATTTCGTTCGTGATTCTGGGCGTGCTGGGTGTTCTGGCGCCGACTCCAGGCCGTACGTTGCTGTCGCAGGTATGTACCTTCCTGTACTTCGCCTACTTCATTCTGATGCCGTTCTACACCAGGCTCGAGAAGACCAAACCGGTTCCGGAAAGGGTGACTGGCTGATGAAAAAACTATTTGCTGTACTGATTCTTGCTGCCATGCCTGTGTTCTCGTTCGCGTCGACAGCTGGTGCTCCTGAATTGGAAAAGGTCGACATCGACGTTTCCGACAAGGCTGCCATGCAGGATGGCGCGCGTACGTTCGCCAACTACTGCATGGGCTGCCACAGTGCCAAGTTCCAGCGCTACGAGCGTGTTGCCGATGATCTGGGCATTCCTCACGATCTGATGCTGTCGAAGCTGGTGTTCACTGGCGCCAAGATTGGCGACCACATGAACATCGGCATGCAGCCGGCTGACGCCAAGACCTGGTTCGGTGCCGCGCCACCTGACCTGACCCTGGTGGCTCGTGTTCGTGGTACGGACTGGCTCTATGGTTACCTGAAGTCGTTCTACGAAGATCCGTCGCGTCCCTGGGGCGTGAACAACAAGGTCTTCCCGAACGTGGGCATGCCGAACGTCCTGGCGGGCCTGCAAGGTCGTCAGGTCGTAGGTTGCAAACAGGTGCAGATCGTCGAAGACGGCAAGAAGCAATATGATCCGCTGACCGGTACCGCGCTGACTCATGAAGCGTGCGATCAGCTGACCATCGTGCCGAAGAGTGGTGCTCTGACCGAAGAGCAGTTCGATGAGAAGGTCAAGAATCTGGTAACCTTCCTGGCTTACTCGGCTAACCCGGTTAAGCTGCAGCATCAGCGCATTGGTACCTACGTCTTGCTGTATCTGGCGTTCTTCTTCGTATTCGCCTACTTGCTCAAGCGCGAATACTGGAAAGATGTGCACTGATAAAGTTTCAAGCAATTGCTGTTAATCGCGCGCGCCCAAGGGCGTCTCTGAAGGTGTAACGAGCCTGGTCATCCAGGCGTTACGGGAGGCGCCCTCTGGGCGCGCTCGTTTTTCCGCTTCCGATAATTTCAACAAGCGAGGAGGACCGCCATGGGCGTGACCAATCGGTTGGCCTGTTACTCCGACCCCGCCGACCACTATTCCCACCGAGTGCGCATCGTACTTGCAGAGAAGGGTGTCAGCGCCGAGATCATTTACGTGGAAGCTGGCCGCCAGCCGCCTAAACTGATTGAAGTGAACCCTTACGGAAGCCTGCCCACCCTGGTCGATCGTGACCTGGCGTTGTGGGAGTCGACCGTGGTGATGGAATATCTGGATGAGCGTTACCCGCATCCGCCTCTGCTGCCGGTTTATCCAGTGGCGCGTGCCAACAGCCGTCTGCTGATTCATCGTATTCAGCGTGACTGGTGTGGTCTGGTGGATCTGATCCTGGATTCGCGGACCAAGGAAGCAGCCCGCGTGGTGGCTCGTAAAGAGCTGCGCGAAAGCCTGACAGGCGTGTCGCCGTTGTTTGCCGACAAGCCGTTTTTCCTCAGTGAGGAACAAAGTCTGGTGGATTGCTGCCTACTGCCAATACTCTGGCGCTTGCCGATTCTGGGTATTGAACTGCCGCGGCCTGCCAAGCCGCTGCTTGATTATATGGAGCGCTCGTTTGCGCGTGAGGCTTTCCAGGCGAGTCTGTCTGGTGTCGAACGCGATATGCGCTAAGGCTTAAGGAGCCGCTATGAACTCCAGTCGACCTTATCTGGTCCGCGCGCTCTACGAGTGGATTGTGGACAACGATTGCACCCCGCACATGCTGGTCAATTCCGAGTATCCGTCGGTGCAGGTGCCACAGGGTTTCGCCAGTGACGGACAGATTGTCCTGAACGTATCGCCGGCCGCCGTGCGTCATTTGCACATGGACAACGAAGCGGTCAGCTTCGAAGGCCGCTTCGGTGGCGTGCCGCACACCCTGTACGTGCCTATCGCATCGATCCTGGGTATCTACGCCCGGGAGAATGGCCAGGGCATGGTGTTCGATCTGGAGTCGCCCATGGAGGACGAGGAAGAGATCGAGCCGGATGATGATCTTCCGCCACCGGACAGTGAACCGCCGCGCCCAAGCGGTCGACCCAGTTTGAAAGTGGTGAAGTAATAAAAAAGGCGATCCGAAAGGATCGCCTTTTTTATTACTGTAGGAGCTGGCTTGCTGGCGATGGCGATCCGGAAGACGCTATCGCCAGCAAGCCGGCTCCTATGGGGCGATGGCGATTTCAAAATCGCCATCGCCGGGAGGGTCAGTCAATGTACTCAAACAGCTTCACAATCTTCTGCACTCCGGAAACCCCTTGCACCAGGTTCGTCGCCTGGGCGGCTTCCTGCTTGGTCAGCAGGCCCAGCAGGTAAACGATGCCGTTCTCGGTGACAACCTTGATGCGCGAGCCCGGGATGTTCGGGTCGGTGAGCATCTGGGTCTTGATCTTGGAGGTCAGCCAGGTGTCGTTCTGGCGGGCAAGGAAGCCGGAAGGTGGCAGCACCTGCAGTTCGTTGTGCACCGTCTTCACACGCTGGACGGCGGCGGCGGCCTGTTCGGCCTTGGCCTTGAGATCTGCGCGTGGGGTTTGGCCGGCGAGCAGTACGACACCATTGAAGCTGGTGACGACGATGTGCGAGTCGTTGTCCAGGGCCGGATCGGCCTTGGCGATGTTCACGCCGACCTTGGTGTCGATCAGAGAGTCGTCGATCTTGCTGCCTAAGGTGCGCGTGCCGCGGTCATCATCGATCGGCGCTTCACGGCTGGCGTTAACCACCGAGGTGCAGCCGCTGATGCCAAGGCACAGGGTCAAGGCCAGAAGGCCTAGGCGATTAGGGGTCATTCTTCACTCCCGAACAGTTGGCTGTCGATCAAGTCGCAAAGGCAATGGATCGCCAGCAGGTGGACTTCCTGAATACGTGCGGTGACGTTGGCCGGTACGCGAATCTCGACGTCTTCGGGCAATAGCAGCGACGCCATGCCGCCGCCATCGCGACCGGTCAATGCTACGACAATCATTTCACGATCATGTGCGGCCTGGATCGCTTGAATTATGTTTGCCGAGTTGCCGCTGGTGGAAATCGCCAGCAATACGTCGCCCGGCTGGCCGAGCGCGCGGATTTGCTTGGAGAATATTTCGTTGTAGCTGTAGTCGTTGGCGATCGAGGTGATCGTCGAGCTGTCGGTGGTCAGCGCGATGGCTGGCAGGCTCGGGCGCTCGCGTTCGAAGCGGTTGAGCAGCTCGGACGAGAAATGCTGGGCGTCGCCGGCAGAGCCGCCGTTACCACAGGAAAGCATTTTGCCCTCGTTGAGCAGGGCGTTGACCATCACTTGGCTGGCTTGCTCGATGTGCGGTGCAAGTACGTCCATCGCCATTTGCTTGGTATCGATACTGGCCTGAAAAAGCTGGCGAATTCGGGATTGCATGTCCATCTGTGTGACCTTAATTAGCGCGGCTACTCGGCACATGAATGTGCAGCCCGCAAAGCAAAGAGCAAAATTGTTGGGTGAAAGTGTCCGCTTCGGGACGCACGCGATCAGCTGTCGAAGGCATTCTGCAGCCAGTTCAACTGATCGTGGTTGCTGTCGATGGCGACCACGTCGAAACGGCAAGGGGAATTGGCCCAACACGACTCGCGCTGAAGAAAATACTGCGCGGCAAAAATCAGTTTCTGCCGTTTGCGCTCATCGATGCTATCGAGCGCGCCACCCCATTGAGTGTTTTTTCTGTAGCGAACTTCAACGAATACTACTGTATCGCCATCAAGCATGACCAGATCAAGCTCGCCGCGTTTACATAACCAGTTCTGCGCCAGCAGGCGCAGACCTTGTTGCTGAAGATGCTCGAGCGCATGGCGCTCGGCATCTTTACCGCTTTGCTGGCGTGACCTGTCAGGCATCAGCGTGGGGTGTCCGGCAGGCGTTGAACCTGGCCGCTGACGAACTGGGCCCACGGCAACTGACGCACTACGCGTTGGTTCTGAGTCATGCCCAGGCTGCCCGATTGACCTTCGATGCGGCTGTCCGGCAGCGCCTTGAGTTGCCCCAGGCGTGGAGCCAGGCGATAGGCGTCGACGCCCATTGCATACAGGCGACCCAGGCTGCCACCGGCTTGTGGCCATTGTGCGGTCACTTGTTTGCGCAGCGGGTCAGTGGCGTCCAGCAACCATGGGGTTTCGCAGAAGCGAATGCCGTTCATGTCGTTGTACTGGTTGACGTCGCCGCTGGCACTGAACACGTGGGACGTGGCGTAAACCGGCACATCACCGGCGTACTGGAAGTTCAGGGTCGGCTTGATCTGCTGGGCTTGCTGAGGGGTTGCAGCCAGGAAGATGAACTCGATGTCCTGGCGGCGCGACGGCTGGGCGGCTACCTGCGAGCCAACAGTGCTTTGCAGGCTCTTGGCGCGGCCTTCGCTCTGGCGCAGCTGGAACATGTCGGCAATCTGCTGGGCCAGTTGCACCGGCTGATCTACACGCTCGGTGGCAACGATGCTGCCGCCGTTGGCTTGCCAATCCTGGCTGAACGCTCTCAGTACGCGATCGCCCCATTCGCCTTTCGGCACCATGATGGCGGCGCGATGCAGGCCGTCAGCGCGAGCGCGGCGGGACACTTCGCGGGCTTCGTCTTCAGCGGCAAGACCGAACTGGAACAGCTGCGCCGGGCCTTGTTCCCCTTCGCTGTAATTCAGCGCGAGGGTCGTGATCGGCAGTTGCGGACGAGCGCTGAGCTGTTTGACCAGCGGCTTCTCCAGCGGTCCGACGACCAGTTGCACGCCATCGGCCTGAGCCTTGCGATAGAGCTCGTCGAGGGAGGTCAGGCGCGAGCTGTCATAGAACTCGATGGCTGGCGGCTTCTGACCGGCTTGTTGGGCCTGGTAATGAGCCGCCATGAAACCTTCGCGAAGCGCTTTGCCGACCGATGCCAGCGGGCCGTCTTGCGGTAGCAGCAGGGCGATCTTGCTCACGGGCTGGCTGGCCAGTTCCTTGAGCTTGGTCAGTGGCAGCGGCAGTTGGATGGCGGCCGGGTGTTTAGGGTTTTGGGCGCGCCAGTTGTCGATCGCGGCTTGCTGCTGCTCCAGGGTGCCAGCGGTTTTCACTGCCAGCGCCAGGCCCATCCAGCCACCGAGGTCGTCGTTGGCGGTCGGCTGCAGTTGATCGGTTGGCAGCGAGGCGATCAGGATCCAGATCGCTTCGTGGTTTTTGCTTGCCGCTTCACCGCTGAGCATCGGCGCGATGAAAATACGCTCCCGTGCGGCGGCGAGGGTCTGGCCGTCGGCTTCAAGGGCGCGTGCATGCACGGTGCCGGTGCGAACCTGTTGTTCGACAGGCAATTCGCCAAGGCGCTGCAGGCTTGGGTGGCTCAAGGCAGTCAGCGCTGCTTTCGGTTGATTGCGCACCATGGCCAGTTCGGCCGCCAGGGTGCTGGCAAATACCTGTTGGCCAGGCTTGAGTTGTTCGACCGGCACTTGTTGCAGGATTTGCGCGGACTGGCCGGCATTGCCCTGGCGATAAGCCAGGTCTGCCGCACTCAGGCGAAGCAGCGCAGCTTGCTCCGGCGTTTTGCTTTTGGCGGCCTGATCGAGCAGTTGCTCGATGCTGGCATCCGGGGTCCGTGGAAGTTCGCCAAGGCTGGAAGAGGGCGAGCTGGCGCAAGCCGCCAGCAAGGCAGCGAGGCAGAGGGCAGTGAACAGCCGCAGGCAAGCGATCATGTAGTGTTCCTGATACTCGATCAAATTAGCGTGGAATTGTACCCAAGCACTGGCCGGGGCGCGATGTTGCTGGCGTGAATCGATCAATTTAGCTCGTACAAATGTTGCAGTGCCGCACAAATGGCTGAAAAAACCGGGCTTGCTTGCGCGTATCGAAACCATCGCTACGCGCTACAATGGCGGCTTTTACCGATCATGAGGTGTGCGCTTTGACTGCTCCAGGTGCTTTGAATTCCGCTGCTGGCTCGCTTTATGTGGTGGCGACGCCCATCGGCAACCTGGACGACATCAGTGCGCGTGCGCTGAAGATCCTGCGCGAAGTGGCATTGATTGCCGCCGAAGACACGCGTCACTCCCAGCGATTGATGCAGCACTTCGGCATCCCCACGCCGCTGGCAGCCTGCCATGAACACAACGAGCGGGATGAAGGTAGCCGCTTTATTACCCGTCTGCTCGCCGGCGACGATGTGGCGCTGATCTCCGATGCCGGAACGCCGCTGATTTCCGATCCGGGTTATCACCTGGTGCGTCAGGCTCGTGCGGCTGGAATCAACGTGGTGCCGGTTCCTGGTGCCTGTGCATTGATTGCGGCGCTGTCGGCGGCGGGTCTGCCGTCGGATCGTTTTATCTTCGAAGGCTTCCTGCCGGCCAAGGCTGTCGGTCGTCGTGCTCGTCTTGAGCTGGTTAAAGAAGAGCCGCGCACGCTGATTTTCTACGAAGCCCCGCACCGTATCCTTGAATGCCTGCAGGACATGGAGCTGGTCTTTGGTGGCGAGCGTCCGGCGTTGCTGGCGCGGGAGCTGACCAAAACCTTCGAAACCCTGAAAGGCTTGCCATTGGCCGAGCTGCGCGAGTTCGTCGAGTCGGACAGCAATCAGCAGCGCGGTGAGTGCGTGGTGTTGGTCGCGGGTTGGTCGGCCCCCGAAACCGAGGACGCCGTCAGCAGTGAAGCCATGCGCATCCTCAACCTGTTGCTCGAAGAGATGCCGCTCAAGCGCGCCGCGGCATTGGCGGCGCAAATTACCGGCGAGCGCAAGAATGTTCTGTATCAGGTCGCGCTGGATAAACAGAAGGGCGAGTAAAACCCGACGTGCTGGAGTGGCTGCAGGCGTTTATCACTTGTTCTTCGGCCGCTCTGCCGTTAACCTTCGCGGCGGAGAGTCGATCGGACAGTCGCTGCCCTCTATGAAAATTAGGGGGGGGAGGAAAGTCCGGGCTCCATAGGGCGAAGTGCCAGGTAATGCCTGGGAGGCGTGAGCCTACGGAAAGTGCCACAGAAAATAACCGCCTAAGCGCTTCGGCGCCGGTAAGGGTGAAAAGGTGCGGTAAGAGCGCACCGCACGTCTGGCAACAGTTCGTGGCTAGGTAAACCCCACTTGGAGCAAGACCAAATAGGGTCCCAAGGCGTGGCCCGCGCTGGGACCGGGTAGGTTGCTAAAGATGTCCAGTGATGGCCATCGTAGACGAATGACTGTTCAAGACAGAACCCGGCTTACAGATCGACTCTCCACCTTTTTCCCTCCCTGTTTGAATAATTGAGCAGGGCGCTCGTAATGGCAGTTTCCCTCCTTGCACAATCCATCGCATATCCTCTTTTGTAATACCGAAAAAATCTTACTCTTAACAAATTACTTTAACTTCTGAACGCAGCCTTCAGTGCTCATTCAAGTTATTGGACAGATTCATCCGCCAGATTCTCGTTACCCCTCCTAATACGCTCCTAAATCTCAGTTCTGTAAGGGTTTTCCTTTAATCCGCGCCTTGACGGTGCGGTGGCCGCATTCCTATAGTGTGCGCAAGTGGCGGAAAGTGGCATGAAGTGGGTTTTTTGAACGTAAAACGCTAATATTTGGAGAAACGCTGTCGTGTTTCGCGGAGCTAACGCTATCAGTCTCGACGCAAAGGGCCGTCTCGCTATGCCGAGCCGGTACCGTGACGAGCTCGTTTCGCGTAGTTCCGGGCAGTTAATCGTCACAATTGATGCCGTTGATCCGTGTTTGTGTGTTTACCCCCTCGATGAGTGGGAAATTATTGAAACCAAACTGCGCGCACTGCCTTCGCTTCGCGAAGAGAACCGCCGCCTGCAACGTTTGCTGATTGGTAATGCCGTCGACCTCGAGCTCGATGGCAGTGGTCGTTTTCTGGTTCCACCGCGTCTTCGTGAATATGCCCGATTGGACAAGCGCGCGATGCTGGTAGGCCAACTGAACAAGTTCCAATTGTGGGACGAGGATGCCTGGGATGCGGTTTCTGCCGCTGACCTGGCTGCTATTCAACAACCGGGCGCCATGCCTGATGAACTGCGTGATTTGATCCTGTGACTATTGATAGCGGCTTTAACCACATCACCGTACTGCTTGACGAAGCCGTCGAGGCTCTCGCCGTACGTCCTGATGGCTGCTATCTGGACGGCACGTTCGGGCGCGGCGGGCACAGCCGGTTGATCCTCAGCCAGCTCGGTCCCGAGGGGCGGTTGCTCGGATTCGACAAGGATCCTCAAGCGATTGCCACCGGGCAGACGCTAGCGGCCGAAGACGGCCGCTTTGTCGTTGTGCAGCGCAGCTTTGCCGAGCTCGGTTCGGAAGTCGCCGAACGCGGTCTGGCCGGCAAGGTCAGCGGCGTTTTGCTCGACCTGGGCGTGTCCTCGCCGCAACTCGACGACCCTGAGCGCGGCTTCAGTTTCCTCAACGATGGTCCGCTGGACATGCGCATGGACCCGTCCCGCGGGATCAGCGCTGCCGAATTCGTCAACACCGCACCGGTGGAAGAAATCGCCCGGGTGTTCAAGGAATACGGCGAAGAGCGTTTCTCCGGCCGCATGGCCCGTGCCGTGGCCGAGCGTCGCGACATCAAGCCGTTCGAGCGCACCGGCGACCTGGCTGAAGTCCTGAAAGTCGCCAACCCGGCGTGGGAAAAGGGCAAGAACCCGGCGACCCGTGCGTTCCAGGGCCTGCGTATCCACGTCAACAATGAACTGGGCGATCTGGAAGCCGGTCTCGAAGCCGCGCTGGAATGCCTGGAAATCGGCGGCCGTCTGGTGGTCATCAGCTTCCATTCGCTGGAAGACCGCATCGTCAAACTGTTCATGCGCAAACTGGTGAAAGGCGAAGCCGACAACCTGCCGCGCAACCTGCCGGTACGTCACGTCGCCTTTGAACCGAAAATCAAAGTCCATGGCAAAGCGCAGTCCGCCTCCGAGGCCGAACTCAAAGCCAACCCACGTTCCCGTAGCGCCGTCATGCGCGTCGCGGAGAAGCTGCGGTGAGCAAGCTTTTCGCCAAGCCACTGCCCGGCGGAAGCTTTTTCATGCTGCTGCTGTTCGTTGGCGTGCTCGTGTCGGCCATCGGCGTGTCGTACAGCGCCCACTGGAACCGTCAGCTGTTGAACTCGCTGTACAACGAGTTGAGCGTGCGCGACAAGGCGCAGGCGGAATGGGGCCGGTTGATTCTCGAGCAGAGCACCTGGACCGCCCACAGCCGTATCGAAGTCCTGGCCACCGAACAGCTGAAGATGCACATCCCTGGCGCGGCTGACGTGCAGATGGTGGCGCCATGATGAAACTCGAAGGCGCACTGTTCCCATGGCGGTTTCGCCTGGTGGTAGGTTTGCTTGGCGTCATGGTCGCGGCGATCTGCTGGCGCATCATTGACCTGCAAGTGGTCGACCGTGCCTTCCTGAAAGGCCAGGGCGACGCGCGCAGCGTTCGTCACATCCCGATTCCGGCTCACCGTGGTCTGATTACCGACCGTAATGGCGAGCCTTTGGCCGTCAGTACGCCGGTCACCACCCTGTGGGCCAACGCCAAGGAAATGCAGCAGGCCAAAGAGAAGTGGCCCGCACTGGCGGCCGCGTTGGGACAGGATCCAAAAGCCCTGGCCGAACGTCTCGAAGCCCAGGCCAACAAAGAATTCATTTATCTGGTGCGCGGGCTGACGCCTGAGCAAGGCCAGTCTGTGCTCGATCTTAAAGTGCCGGGCGTTTACGGCATCGAAGAATTCCGCCGTTTCTACCCGGCTGGCGAAGTGACGGCGCACATGGTCGGCTTTACCGACATCGATGACCACGGTCGCGAAGGTGTCGAGCTGGCTTATGACGAATGGCTCGCCGGTGTCGCCGGCAAGCGGCAGGTCATCAAGGACCGGCGCGGTCGACTTATCAAAGATGTTCAGGTGACCAAAAACGCCAAGGCCGGCAAGCCCTTGGCGTTGTCCATTGATCTGCGTCTGCAATACCTGGCCAACCGCGAGCTGCGCAACGCGATCATCGAAAACGGCGCCAAGGCCGGCAGCCTGGTGATCATGGACGTGAAGACCGGCGAGATCCTCGCCATGGTCAACCAGCCGACCTACAACCCGAACAACCGTCGCAACCTGCAACCGGCGATGATGCGTAACCGCGCGATGATCGACGTGTTCGAACCGGGTTCGACCATGAAAGCCATCTCCATGAGCGCCGCGATTGAAACCGGCCGCTGGAAACCGACCGACACCGTCGAGGTGTATCCAGGCTCCTTGCAGATTGGCAAGTACACCATCAAGGACGTCTCCAAGACCGAAGGTCCGGTGCTCGACCTGACCGGCATTCTGATCAACTCCAGCAACGTCGGCATGAGTAAGGTCGCGTTCGATATCGGCGGCGAAACCATTTTCCGTCTGGCACAGAAAGTCGGCCTCGGCCAGGACACCGGCCTCGGCTTCCCGGGCGAGCGTGTGGGCAACCTGCCGAACTACCGCGAATGGCGCAAGGCTGAAACCGCGACGCTGTCCTACGGCTACGGTATTTCCGTGACTGCGATCCAGTTGGTCCACGCCTTCTCGGCCCTGGCCAACAACGGTCGCCTCGCGCCACTGACCCTGATCAAGACCGACAAGGCGCCGCAAACCACGCAAGTGCTGCCGGAAGCGGTCGCGAAAACCATGCAGACCATGCTGCAACAAGTGATCGAGGCCCCGCGCGGTGTATTCCGTGCGCAGGTGCCGGCGTATCACGTCGGCGGCAAGTCCGGTACCGCACGTAAAACGTCGGTCGGCACCAAAGGCTACGCCGAGAATTCCTACCGCTCGCTGTTCGCCGGCTTCGGCCCGATGAGCGATCCGCGTTACGCCATCGTAGTGGTGATCGATGAACCGACCAAGGCCGGTTACTTCGGTGGCCTGGTATCGGCACCGGTGTTCAGCAAAGTGATGTCCGGGACCTTGCGCCTGATGAACGTTACGCCGGACAACCTGCCACCCGTTCAACAGGCCAACGCAACACCGGTCGTTCCGCTGAAAGCCAATGGAGGGCGCGGCTGATGTCTCTGAGTCTGAACAAGATTTTCGCCCACGCCGGCCGCGATCTGTTGATCCGTGAATTGGCACTGGACAGCCGCAACGTGCGGGCAGGCGACCTGTTTCTTGCCGTCCCCGGCGGCAAGTTCGACGGCCGCGCGCACATCACCGACGCCTTGCAGCGCGGTGCGGCGGCCGTGGCTTATGAAGTTGAAGGCGCAACCGTATTGCCGATCACCGATGTGCCGATGATTCCGGTCAAAGGCCTGGCGGCGCAGCTGTCGGACATCGCCGGGCGTTTTTACGGCGACCCGAGCCGCCACCTGAATCTGATCGGCGTGACCGGCACCAACGGCAAAACCAGTGTGACCCAGCTGGTTGCGCAAGCGCTGGATCTACTCGGTCAACACTGTGGCATCGTCGGCACATTGGGTTCCGGTTTCTACGGCGCGCTGGAAAGCGGCCTGCACACCACACCGAACCCGATCGCGGTGCAAGCGACCCTGGCTGACCTGAAAAAGGCCGGCGCCAAAGCCGTGGCCATGGAAGTGTCGTCCCACGGTCTGGATCAGGGGCGTGTCACCGCGTTGGCATTTGATGTGGCGGTGATGACCAATTTGTCCCGTGATCATCTGGATTACCACGGCACCATGGAGGCCTACGGCGAAGCCAAGGCCAGGTTGTTTGCCTGGAACGACCTGAAATGCCGGGTGGTTAACCTCGACGACGATTTCGGCCGGCAACTGGCCGCCGAAAAACGCGAATCGCGCTTGATCACCTACAGCCTGCTCGACAGCAGCGCCTACCTGTTTTGCCGCGAAGCGCAGTTCGACGATGAAGGCGTGCGCGCCACATTGGTTACACCGCAGGGTGAACACCATCTGCGCAGCACCTTGCTCGGTCGTTTCAACCTGAGCAACGTATTGGCGGCGGTCGGCGCCTTGCTCGGTCTGGACTATGCGCTGGACGAAATCCTCAAGGTCTTGCCAAAACTTGAAGGCCCCGCTGGACGCATGCAGCGCCTGGGCGGTGGCACCCAGCCGTTGGTGGTGGTCGATTACGCCCACACCCCGGATGCGCTGGAAAAAGTATTGATGGCCCTGCGTCCGCACGCCAAAGGCCGCTTGCTGTGCCTGTTCGGTTGCGGCGGTGATCGCGATCGCGGCAAGCGTCCGCTGATGGCTGAAGTGGTCGAGCGTCTGGCCGATGGCGTGCTGGTGACCGATGACAACCCGCGTACCGAAGACCCGGCCGTGATCTTCGACGACATCCGCGCCGGTTTCACCGATGTGGACAAAGTTACCTTCGTCGCTGGCCGTGGTCAGGCGATTGCTCAATTGATCGCCAGCGCTTCGGTGGATGACGTGATTGTCCTGGCCGGTAAAGGTCACGAGGACTATCAGGAAATCAACGGCCAGCGCCACGACTTCTCTGATCTGGTCGAAGCGGATCACGCGTTGACCGCGTGGGAGGTGGCCCATGCTTAAGAACCTGAAACTGAGCGAGCTGACCGGCGCGCTGAATGGCCGATTGATCGTCGCCGATGCAACGTTCGATGGCGTCAGCATCGACAGCCGTGCGATCAAGCCGGGCCAGCTGTTTATTGCCCTGACCGGTCCGCGCTTCGACGGTCATGATTATTTGAACGACGTCGCCAACAAAGGCGCTGTCGGTGCTCTGGTCGAACGCGAAGTCGCCGACAGCACGCTGCCGCAATTGCTGGTCAAGGACACCCGTCAGGCACTGGGTCAACTGGGCGCGATGAATCGTGCGGCGTTTACCCATCCGGTGGCGGCCATCACCGGTTCCAGCGGCAAGACCACGGTCAAGGAAATGCTCGCGAGCATCCTGCGCACCCGCGGTCCGGTGCTGGCGACCCGTGGCAACCTGAACAATGACCTCGGCGTGCCGCTGACCTTGCTCGAACTCGCGCCGGAACACACCGCGGCCGTGATCGAACTGGGTGCTTCACGCCTTGGCGAAATCGCCTACACCGTCGGCATGACCAAACCCCATGTGGCCGTGCTCAACAATGCCGGAACTGCCCACGTCGGCGAATTCGGCGGGCCGGAAAAAATCGTTGAAGCCAAGGGCGAAATTATTGAAGGGCTGGCGGCCGATGGCGTCGCTGTGCTCAATCTCGACGACAAGGCATTCGGGATCTGGAAGACCCGCGCCGCCGGTCGCAAAGTCCTGACCTTTGCCCTGAGCAACGTCAGCGCCGACTTCTACGCCAGTGATCTGGACCGCGACGCTCGCGGTTGCCCGGCATTCAACCTGCACAGTCCTGACGGCGTGGAGCGCGTTCAACTGAACCTGCTCGGCACCCATAACGTTGCCAATGCCATGGCCGCCGCCGCTGCCGCACATGCCTTGGGCGTGTCTTTGTTCGGCATCGCCACCGGCCTCGGCGCGGTGCAGCCGGTCAAGGGTCGCACCGTTGCGCAACTGGCCACCAATGGCATGCGCGTGATCGATGACACTTACAACGCGAACCCCACCTCCATGTGCGCTGCCGTTGATATACTCGCCGGCTTTTCCGGCCGCACCGTTCTGGTGCTCGGGGATATCGGCGAGTTGGGCGATTGGGCGGAGCAGGGGCACCGCGGCGTGGGCGAGTACGCCCGTGGCAAGGTTTCTGCGCTTTACGCCGTCGGGCCGATGATGACCCACGCCGTGAAGGCTTTCGGCGAGCAGGCTTTTCACTTCAGTACCCAAGCTGAACTGATCAAGGCTCTCGGCGCCGAACAAGACACAAACACCACCATTTTGATCAAGGGCTCGCGCAGCGCTGCGATGGAAAACATCGTCGCCGCTTTGTGCGGGTCCAGCCTGGAGAAACATTGATGCTGCTGCTGTTAGCGGAGTACCTGCAACAGTTCTACAAAGGCTTCGCGGTCTTCCAGTACCTGACCCTGCGCGGGATTCTCGGTGTGCTGACCGCGCTGGTCCTGTCGCTGTGCTATGGCCCGTGGATGATCCGCACGTTGCAGAACCGTCAGATCGGTCAGTCCGTTCGTAACGACGGTCCGCAATCGCACTTGTCCAAATCCGGCACGCCGACCATGGGTGGTGCGCTGATCCTGTCGTCCATCGGTGTCAGCACTTTGCTTTGGGCTGACCTGAGCAACCGCTATGTGTGGACCGTGTTGCTGGTCACGTTGCTGTTCGGCGCCATCGGCTGGGTCGATGACTATCGCAAGGTGATCGAGAAAAACTCCAAAGGCCTGCCGAGCCGCTGGAAGTACTTCTGGCAGTCGGTGTTCGGCCTCGGCGCGGCGATCTTCCTTTATATGACCGCTGCGACGCCGGTGGAAACCACCCTGATCCTGCCGATGCTCAAGGACTACAGCATTCCGCTGGGTGCCGGCTTCATCGTCCTGACCTATTTCGTGATCGTCGGCTCGAGCAACGCGGTCAACCTGACCGACGGCCTCGACGGCCTGGCGATCATGCCGACCGTAATGGTTGGCGGTGGCCTGGGTATTTTCTGCTACCTGTCGGGTAACGTGAAATTCGCTGAATACCTGCTGATCCCGTACGTACCGGGCGCCGGTGAGCTGATTGTGTTCTGTGGTGCGCTGATCGGTGCTGGCCTTGGTTTCCTCTGGTTCAACACCTATCCGGCACAAGTCTTCATGGGCGACGTCGGCGCACTGGCGCTGGGCGCAGCCCTGGGCACCATCGCGGTGATCGTCCGTCAGGAAATCGTCCTGTTCATCATGGGCGGTGTGTTCGTGATGGAAACCCTGTCGGTCGTCATTCAGGTGGCTTCCTTCAAGCTGACCGGTCGCCGCGTGTTCCGCATGGCGCCGATTCACCACCACTTTGAACTCAAGGGCTGGCCCGAGCCGCGCGTGATTGTCCGTTTCTGGATCATCACCGTAATTCTCGTGCTGGTTGGCCTTGCCACCCTGAAGCTGAGGTAGAAATTCGTGTCTCTGATCGCTTCTGACCACTTCCGCATCGTTGTCGGCCTCGGCAAGAGCGGCATGTCCCTGGTTCGCTTCCTGGCGAACCGGGGCACGTCGTTTGCCGTGGCCGATACGCGGGAAAATCCACCGGAACTGGCCACGCTCAAGCGTGACTATCCGTACGTGGAAGTGCGTTGTGGCGAGCTGGACGTCGAATTCCTGTGCCGTGCCGACGAGCTCTACGTGAGCCCCGGCCTGGCGCTGGCGACCCCGGCCTTGCAGGCCGCTGCTGCCCGTGGCGTGAAATTGTCCGGTGACATCGAGCTCTTCGCGCGTAACGCGAAGGCGCCGATTGTCGCCATCAGCGGTTCCAACGCGAAGAGCACCGTGACCACCCTGGTGGGCGAGATGGCGGCTGCGGCGGGCAAGCGCGTCGCCGTCGGCGGCAACCTTGGCACTCCGGCGCTGGATCTGCTTCGCGACGACGTCGAGCTGTACGTGATGGAACTGTCGAGCTTTCAGCTCGAAACCACCGACCAGCTCAACGCCGAAGTAGCGACCGTGCTCAACGTCAGTGAAGACCACATGGACCGCTATAGCGGTCTGCCGGCCTATCACCTGGCCAAGCACCGGATCTTCCGTGGCGCCAAGCAGTTCGTGGTCAACCGTCAGGATGCCCTGAGTCGTCCGTTGATGGGTGAAGGCCAGCCTTGCTGGACCTTCGGTTTGAGCAAACCCGATTTCAAAGCGTTTGGTATCCGGGAAGAGGACGGCGAGAAATACCTGGCCTTCGAATTCCAGAACCTGATGCCGGTGCGCGAGTTGAAAATTCGCGGTGCCCACAACCAGTCCAACGCCCTGGCGGCATTGGCCCTGGGCCACGCGGTCGGCCTGCCGTTCGACGCCATGCTGTCGAGCCTGCGCACGTTCGCCGGGCTCGAGCATCGCTGCCAGTGGGTTCGTGACCTCGATGGCGTGGGCTATTACAACGATTCCAAAGCCACCAACGTTGGCGCCGCACTGGCTGCCATCGAAGGCCTGGGCGCGGACATCGACGGCAAGGTCGTGCTGATCGCCGGTGGCGACGGCAAGGGTGCCGAGTTCAATGATCTGCGTGATCCGGTGGCGGCCAACTGCCGCGCCGTGATCCTGATGGGCCGCGACTCCGACAAGATCGGCGAGGCCATTGGCGACGCCGTGCCGCTGATCCGCGTCGGTTCGCTGGTCGAAGCGGTGGAACAATGCCGCGCCGTTGCGCAACCGGGCGACGTGGTGCTGTTGTCGCCGGCCTGCGCCAGTTTCGACATGTTCAAGAATTACGAAGACCGTGGTCACCAGTTCGTCCGCGCCGTGGAGGATCTGGCATGAGCCTGCTCAACATCATCAAGCCGTATCCTTCGCCGCTGATTACCGGGCGCGGTATCGACCTCGATTTCCCGATGCTCGCCGGTTGCCTGGCATTGCTCGGCCTCGGGCTGGTGATGATTGCGTCTGCCTCGACCGAAGTGGGGGCCGTGCAGTCGGGCAGTGCCCTGTACTACATGATTCGCCATTTGATCTACGTGGTGCTGGGCCTGGGTGCCTGCATCGTCACCATGATGATTCCGATCGCCACCTGGCAACGCCTGGGCTGGCTGATGCTGATTGGTGCGTTCGGTTTGCTGGTGATGGTGATCATTCCGGGGATCGGCCGTGAAGTGAACGGTTCGATGCGCTGGATCGGTTTCAGTTTCTTCAACGTTCAGCCTTCCGAGATCGCCAAGGTGTTCGTGGTGATCTACCTCGCCGGTTATCTGGTGCGTCGCCAGAAAGAAGTGCGGGAAAGCTGGATGGGCTTCTTCAAGCCGTTCATCGTGCTGTTGCCGATGGCGGGCCTGTTGCTGATGGAGCCGGACTTCGGTGCCACCGTCGTAATGATGGGCGCGGCTGCGGCGATGCTGTTCCTCGGCGGGGTCGGGCTGTTCCGTTTTTCCTTGATGGTGGTTCTGGCGGTCGCGGCGGTGGTGTTGTTGATTCAAGTGCAGCCGTATCGAATGGCGCGCCTGACAAACTTTGCCGATCCGTGGGCTGACCAGTTCGGTGCCGGTTATCAATTGTCGCAGGCATTGATCGCGTTTGGTCGCGGCGAATGGCTGGGCGTGGGCCTGGGCAACAGCGTGCAGAAACAGTTCTACCTGCCGGAAGCCCACACCGACTTCGTGTTTTCGGTCCTGGCCGAAGAACTGGGCGCCGTGGGTTCCTTGTGCACGGTCGCGCTGTTCGTCTTCGTCTGTATTCGCGGCATGTACATCGGTTATTGGGCCGAGAAGGCCAAACAGTTCTTTGCCGCTTACATCGCGTATGGCCTGTCGTTCCTGTGGATTGGTCAGTTCCTGATCAACATCGGGGTGAATGTCGGCCTGCTCCCGACCAAGGGCCTGACCTTGCCGTTCCTCAGTTATGGCGGCAGTTCGTTGGTGATCTGCTGTGCCTGTCTCGGCTTGTTGCTGCGCATTGAGTGGGAGAGTCGAACCCACCTGGGCAGCGAAGAGATGGAGTTTCATGAGAGTGACTTCGCCGAGGAGTCGACCCATGGGCGCTAACGTTTTGATCATGGCGGGCGGCACCGGTGGCCACGTGTTCCCGGCGCTGGCCTGCGCTCGCGAATTCCAGGCGCGCGGTTACACCGTGCATTGGCTCGGGACGCCGCGTGGCATCGAGAACGATCTGGTGCCACTAGCCGGTATCGAGCTGCATCGGATCAATGCCAGCGGTCTGCGCGGCAAGGGCAAATTGTCCCTGCTCAAGGCGCCGCTGATGTTGCTCAAATCCGTCTGGCAGGCGCGGGCGATCATTCGCCAGCTGCAGCCGGTGTGCGTGGTCGGCTTCGGTGGTTATGTGACCGGTCCCGGTGGCGTTGCAGCGAAACTGGCCGGCGTGCCGGTGATCGTTCACGAACAGAACGCCGTGGCCGGTACCGCCAATCGGTTGCTGGTGCCGTTGGCCGCCCGAGTCTGTGAAGCGTTCCCCGACACCTTTACCCTGTCGGACAGCCGACGGACCACCGGTAATCCGGTGCGCACCGAGCTGTTCCTCGATACACCGCGACCAGCCCTGGCGGGTCGCAAGGCGCGTTTGCTGATCCTGGGCGGAAGCCTGGGCGCAGAACCGTTGAACAAGTTGCTGCCTGAAGCCCTGTCGCACGTCGCCCCCGACCTGCGCCCGGAAGTGTTCCATCAGGCCGGCAAAAACCATGATGAAGTGACTGCAGAGCGCTATCGCGCGGCTGGCGTCGAGGCGCAAGTGCAGCCTTTCATCAAAGACATGGCCCACGCCTATGGCTGGGCTGACCTGGTGGTATGTCGCGCAGGTGCGCTGACCATCAGTGAACTGGCCGCCGCCGGTCTGCCCTCGATGCTGGTGCCTTTGCCCCACGCGATCGACGATCACCAGACCCGCAACGCCGATTATTTGGCCCGTGAAGGCGCTGCCTTCCTGATGCCGCAAAGAACGACTGGCGCAGCGGATCTAGCCGCACGCCTGACAGAGGTCCTGATGCAACCACAACGACTCACCGACATGGCCACTGCGGCACGCCGCCTGGCCAAACCCGATGCGACCCGTAACGTGGTCGATACCTGCCTGGAGGTGGCCCATGGTTGAGAATCAGAAAGCCATGCCACAACCGGAAATGCGCCGCATCCGCCGCATCCACTTCGTCGGTATCGGCGGTGTGGGTATGTGCGGGATCGCTGAAGTGTTGCTGAACCTGGGCTATGAAGTGTCCGGTTCCGACCTGAAAGCTTCGCCGGTGACCGAGCGTCTTGAATCGTTCGGTGCTCAAATCTTCATCGGCCACCGCGCCGAAAACGCTGCTGCCGCCGACGTGCTGGTGGTGTCGAGCGCCGTGAACACCTCCAACCCGGAAGTCGCCACCGCACTGGAGCGCCGTATCCCGGTGGTGCCGCGTGCCGAGATGCTGGCCGAGCTGATGCGCTATCGCCACGGCATCGCCGTCGCCGGTACGCACGGCAAAACCACCACCACCAGCCTGATCGCTTCGGTGTTCGCCGCCGGTGGCCTCGACCCGACGTTCGTCATCGGTGGTCGTCTGAATGCAGCGGGTACCAATGCCCAGCTCGGCACCAGCCGTTACCTGATCGCCGAAGCCGATGAAAGCGACGCCAGTTTCCTGCACCTGCAGCCGCTGGTGGCCGTGGTCACCAACATCGACGCCGACCACATGGCGACCTACGACGGGGACTTCAACAAGCTGAAGAAAACCTTCGTCGAGTTCCTGCACAACCTGCCGTTCTACGGTCTGGCGGTGGTGTGCCTGGACGACCCGGTGGTGCGTGAAATTCTGCCTCAGGTGAAACGTCCGGCCGTTACTTACGGCTTCGGCGACGACTGCGATGTGCGCGCGATCAATGTGCGCCAGCAGGGCATGCAGACCTTCTTCACCGTGCTGCGTCCTGACCGCGAGCCGCTGGACGTCTCGGTGAACATGCCGGGCAACCACAACGTGCTGAACGCGCTGGCCACCATTTGCATCGCCACTGACGAAGGCGTCAGCGACGAAGCCATCGTCCAGGGCCTGTCCGGGTTCCAGGGTGTCGGCCGACGCTTCCAGGTCTATGGCGAACTGCCGGTCGAAGACGGCAGTGTGATGCTGGTCGACGATTACGGTCACCACCCGACCGAAGTTGCCGCCGTGATCAAGGCCGTGCGCGGTGGCTGGCCGGAGCGCCGTCTGGTGATGGTTTACCAGCCGCACCGTTACAGCCGCACCCGCGACCTGTACGACGATTTCGTCAATGTACTGGCCGACGCCAACGTCCTGTTGCTGATGGAAGTGTACCCGGCGGGCGAAGAACCGATTCCGGGCGCCGACAGCCGCAAGCTGTGCAACAGCATCCGTCAGCGTGGCCAGCTCGACCCGATCTACATCGAGCGCGGTGTCGACCTCGCGCCGGTGGTCAAGCCGCTGCTGCGTGCCGGCGACATCCTGCTGTGCCAGGGCGCCGGTGATATCGGCGGTCTTGCACCGAAACTGTTGAAGAGTCCGTTGTTCGCTGGCGCGGTTGCCGCGCCAAGCGTGGGGAAGTTGAAATGACTGCTGCTTACGCCAACCTCGTCTCCACGATCGCGCCGAGAGATTTCGGCCGCGTCGCCGTGCTGTTCGGCGGCAAGAGTGCCGAGCGTGAGGTGTCCCTGAAGTCGGGTAACGCGGTTCTCGAAGCGCTGCTAAGTGCCGGTGTAGATGCGTTCGGCCTCGACGTGGGCGATGACCTGTTGCAGCGTTTGCTCAACGAAAAAATCGACCGCGCCTTCATCATTCTCCACGGTCGTGGCGGTGAAGACGGCAGCATGCAAGGCCTGCTGGAATGCCTGGGCATTCCGTACACCGGCAGCGGCATTCTGGCCTCGGCACTGGCCATGGACAAGCTGCGCACCAAACAGGTCTGGCACAGCCTCGGTATTCCGACGCCACGCCACGCGGTATTGAGTTCCGAGGCCGATTGTATTTCGGCGGCGACGGAACTGGGCTTCCCTTTGATCGTCAAACCGGCCCATGAAGGTTCAAGTATCGGGATGGCCAAAGTGACGTCCGCGCCGGAGTTGATCGACGCGTGGAAAGCGGCCAGTACCTACGATTCGCAAGTGTTGGTCGAGCAATGGATTCAAGGTCCGGAGTTCACCATCGCCACCCTGCGTGACCAGGTGTTGCCACCGATTGCCCTGGGCACGACGCACAGTTTCTACGACTACGACGCCAAGTACGTGGCCTCCGATACCCAGTACCGGATTCCGTGTGGCCTGGACAGCAACAAGGAACAAGAACTGATGGACCTCACGGCGAAAGCCTGTGAGGCGCTGGGTATCGCCGGTTGGGGCAGGGCAGACGTGATGCAGGATGCCGACGGGCAGTTCTGGTTCCTCGAAGTCAACACCGCACCGGGCATGACCGATCACAGTCTGGTGCCGATGGCGGCCCGTGCTGCCGGTCTGGATTTCCAGCAGCTGGTTCTGGCGATTCTGGCAGCCAGCATCGAGGCGCGAGGTTAAGACCATGCAAGGCGCACAGCTCAGACATCAGCCCCCACCCGTCCCCGGCCGCAAGCCGGTGCCGCGGGGTGCCAGCCGAATGGTGGCCAAAGAGCCGATGTCCGCGCGCCTGCCGAAAGCCAATTTTGGTTTTCTCAAAGCCTTGTTCTGGCCGGTGATGCTGGTGGCGGTGGGGTTCGGTACTTACGAAGGCGCGCAGCGTTTGTTGCCATACGCCGACCGGCCGATCACCAAGGTCGCGGTGCAGGGCGACCTGAGTTACATCAGCCAACAAGCGGTGCAGCAGCGGATCGCCCCGTACGTGGCGTCGAGCTTCTTCACCATCGACCTGGCGAGCATGCGCACCGAGCTGGAACAGATGCCATGGATTGCCCACGCCGAAGTGCGTCGGGTGTGGCCGGATCAAGTGGTGATCCGCCTGGAAGAACAACTGCCGGTGGCCCGTTGGGGCGATGAGTCGCTGTTGAACAACCAGGGTCAGGCGTTCACCCCGCGTGAGCTGGCGAACTACGAACACTTGCCACAGCTGTTCGGCCCACAACGGGCTCAGCAGCAAGTGATGCAGCAATACCAGGTGCTGAGCCAGATGCTCAGGCCGCTGGGCTTCTCGATTGCACGCCTGGAGTTGCGTGAACGGGGCAGCTGGTTCCTGACCACCGGCGCCGGCAGCTCGGGCCCGGGGATCGAACTGCTGCTGGGCCGCGGCAACCTGGTGGAAAAGATGCGCCGTTTCATTGCCATCTACGACAAGACGCTTAAAGAACAGATTACGAACATTGCGCGCATCGATCTGCGCTACGCCAACGGCCTCGCTGTTGGCTGGCGGGAACCTGTAGCGCCCACGACAGCCCAACCCGCTGTCGCGAAGAATTAAGAAGAGGCAGGACCCATGGCAAACGTGCAAAGCGGCAAAATGATCGTCGGTCTCGATATCGGCACCTCCAAGGTGGTGGCGCTGGTAGGCGAGGTTTCGGACGACGGCACGCTGGAAATCGTCGGGATCGGCACTCATCCGTCCCGCGGCCTGAAGAAAGGCGTGGTGGTGAACATCGAGTCCACCGTGCAGTCGATCCAGCGCGCCATCGAAGAAGCGCAGCTGATGGCCGGTTGCCGGATCCACTCGGCGTTCGTCGGCGTGGCGGGCAATCACATCCGCAGCCTGAACTCCCACGGCATCGTGGCGATTCGTGATCGCGAAGTCAGCTCCGCCGACCTCGAACGTGTGCTTGACGCGGCCCAGGCCGTGGCGATCCCGGCTGACCAGCGCGTGTTGCACACCCTGCCGCAGGATTACGTGATCGATAACCAGGAAGGCGTTCGTGAACCCCTGGGCATGTCCGGCGTACGTCTGGAAGCCAAGGTCCACGTGGTCACCTGCGCCGTTAACGCCGCACAGAACATTGAAAAATGCGTGCGTCGCTGCGGTCTGGAAATCGACGACATCATTCTCGAGCAACTGGCCTCGGCCTACTCGGTATTGACCGACGACGAGAAAGAGCTGGGCGTGTGCCTGGTCGACATCGGCGGCGGCACCACCGACATCGCGATCTTCACCGAAGGCGCGATCCGTCACACCGCGGTGATCCCTATTGCGGGCGATCAGGTGACCAACGACATCGCCATGGCGTTGCGCACCCCGACCCAGTACGCCGAAGAAATCAAGATTCGCTACGCCTGCGCCCTGGCCAAACTGGCCGGTGCCGGTGAAACCATCAAGGTGCCAAGCGTTGGTGACCGTCCGCCGCGCGAGCTGTCCCGCCAGGCCCTGGCCGAAGTGGTCGAGCCGCGTTACGACGAGCTGTTCACGCTGATCCAGGCTGAGCTGCGTCGCAGCGGCTACGAAGACCTGATCCCGGCCGGCATCGTGCTGACCGGTGGTACTTCGAAGATGGAAGGCGCGGTCGAACTGGCCGAAGAGATCTTCCACATGCCGGTCCGCCTGGGCGTGCCCCATGGCGTCAAGGGGCTGGACGATGTGGTGCGCAACCCGATTTATTCCACCGGCGTTGGCCTGTTGATGTACGGCCTGCAAAAGCAGTCCGACGGGATTTCGTTCTCGGGTATCAGCAGCCGCGACAGCTACAGCAATGAAGAGCCGAAAGCCGCCTTGATCGATCGCATCAAGAGCTGGGTGCAAGGCAACTTCTAAGAATTACCGCAGCACCGTTGTAGATACAGGCAGTAGGCGAAAAAACTAGAGAATCAAAGGAGAGGGAAAATGTTCGAACTCGTAGACAACATCCCCGCAAGCCCGGTCATTAAAGTTATCGGTGTTGGCGGAGGCGGCGGCAACGCTGTCAATCACATGGTCAAGAGCAACATTGAAGGCGTTGAATTCATCTGCGCCAACACTGATGCCCAGGCGCTGAAGAGCATTGGCGCGCGGACCATCCTGCAACTGGGTACCGGCGTGACCAAAGGTCTCGGCGCTGGCGCCAACCCTGAAGTAGGTCGTCAGGCCGCTCTCGAAGATCGCGAGCGCATTGCCGAAGTCCTGCAGGGCACGAACATGGTGTTCATCACCACCGGCATGGGTGGCGGTACCGGTACCGGTGCTGCGCCGATCATTGCTGAAGTGGCCAAGGAAATGGGGATCCTCACCGTTGCGGTGGTGACCCGTCCGTTCCCGTTCGAAGGTCGCAAGCGCATGCAGATCGCCGACGAAGGTATTCGTCTGCTGTCCGAAAGCGTCGACTCGCTGATCACCATTCCCAACGAGAAGCTGCTGACCATCCTCGGCAAAGACGCCAGCCTGCTGTCGGCTTTCGCCAAGGCTGACGATGTATTGGCCGGTGCCGTTCGCGGTATCTCCGACATCATCAAGCGTCCGGGCATGATCAACGTCGACTTTGCCGACGTACGTACCGTGATGAGCGAAATGGGCATGGCGATGATGGGCACTGGCTGCGCCAGCGGTCCGAACCGCGCACGCGAGGCCACCGAAGCGGCCATTCGCAACCCGTTGCTGGAAGACGTGAACCTGCAAGGTGCACGCGGCATCCTGGTGAACATCACCGCCGGTCCTGACCTGTCTCTGGGTGAGTACTCCGACGTGGGTAGCATCATTGAAGCCTTCGCTTCCGAGCACGCGATGGTCAAGGTCGGTACCGTTATCGATCCGGACATGCGCGACGAGCTGCACGTGACTGTGGTTGCCACAGGTCTGGGCGCGAAAATCGAGAAGCCTGTGAAGGTCATCGACAACACCGTTCACACCTCCATGGCGTCGCAGCCGCAACAATCGGCTCCCGCTCGTCAGGAAGCGCCAGCGGTTAACTACCGTGATCTGGACCGTCCGACCGTCATGCGCAACCAGGCCCAGGCCGGTGCTGCAACTGCCGCGAAGATGAATCCGCAAGATGATCTGGACTACCTGGACATCCCGGCTTTCCTGCGTCGTCAGGCCGATTAATGGAATGTATCAGGGCTATGAAGGTGATTGGTGTTCAGCAAAGGTCTGGTCTGCTATCATCGCCAGCCTTTGTTGATACCAGTTCGCAATTTGCGCTGAAGCGGCCCAAGCCATGATTAAACAACGCACACTGAAAAATATTATCCGTGCCACAGGTGTAGGCCTGCACTCCGGGGAGAAGGTATACCTGACCCTCAAGCCCGCACCTATCGACACCGGCATTGTGTTTTGTCGTGCCGATCTCGACCCTGTGGTGCAGATTCCTGCCCGCGCGGAAAACGTTGGTGAAACCACGATGTCGACCACGCTGGTCAGTGGTGACACCAAAGTGGATACGGTGGAGCACTTGCTCTCGGCCATGGCTGGCCTGGGCATCGATAACGCCTACGTCGAGCTCTCCGCGTCCGAAGTCCCGATCATGGATGGTAGCGCTGGACCTTTCGTATTCCTGATTCAATCGGCCGGCCTGGAAGAACAGGACGCACCGAAGAAGTTCATCCGGATTCTGCGGGAAGTGACAGTGGAAGACGGCGACAAGCGCGCCACTTTCGTCCCTTTCGAAGGTTTCAAGGTGAGTTTCGAGATCGATTTCGATCACCCGGTTTTCCGTAATCGCACACAAAGTGCAAGCGTGGACTTTTCCAGCACTTCGTTCGTAAAAGAAGTCAGCCGCGCCCGTACCTTTGGTTTCATGAGTGACATCGAGTACCTGCGCAAGCACAACCTCGCACTCGGCGGCAGCGTTGAAAACGCTATTGTGGTCGACGCGGATGGTGTACTGAACGAAGACGGCCTTCGCTATGAAGACGAATTCGTGAAGCACAAGATCCTCGATGCAATTGGTGACCTCTACCTGCTGGGCAATAGCCTGATTGGTGAGTTCAAGGGCTTCAAGTCCGGACATGCATTGAACAACCAGCTGCTGCGCAAGTTGATTGAGCAGACAGATGCTTGGGAAGTCGTGACTTTCGAAGACGCCAGCACTGCACCGATCTCTTACATGCGTCCGGTTGCGGCGGTGTAAGTAAAAAACCTCTCTAGTTTTTAAAGGCTGCCTTCGGGTGGCCTTTTTTTATGCCTGCCGGAAAGTCATGCGGTGTTTGTTCTGACGTCATCGCCAGCAAGCCGGCTCCTACAGGGGGGATCGCCGAATGACGTGTAGGAGCCGGCTTGCTGGCGATAGGGCCTGCAGCTACAGCGAAAATCTCACCGCGCAGCCACCACCCGATTCCGTCCACCTTCTTTCGCCTGATACAGCGCCTTGTCCGCCGCAAACAGCAACTGCTCAAGGCTGCCATCGGTGGTCGAGGTCGAGGCCGAGGTCCAGGTGCTGATGCCGATACTGACAGTAACCGGCGATTCAACGCCCGCCACAAACGGCAGCTGCTCCACGGCAACGCGGATGTGTTCGGCAATCTGCTGCGCCCCTGCGCTGTCCGTTTCGGCCAGGATCACCGAAAACTCCTCTCCTCCGTACCGGGCGACCAGATCCGCCGGCCGCCTTACGTTCTCGGCGATCACCTTGGCCAGTGCGCGTAGCGCATCGTCGCCGGCCTGATGGCCATGTTGATCATTGAACGCCTTGAAGTGATCGGCATCGATCATCAGCACCGACAGCGGTTTACCCGACCGTTGGGCGCGAAACCACTCATGGCGCAGGGTCTGATCCAGCGTTCGGCGGTTGGCCAGCCCCGTCAACGCATCGGTGGCGGCCAGTTGCGCCAGTTCGTGTTCGGCGTTGTGACGCCGGCGCAATTCGCGGCGTAGCAACCACGTCAGCCACAGCAGGCTCGCGCACAAGGCTAAGGTTGCAGAGCTGACCACCACTGCCGTGCGCTTCCAGGCCGCAAAAACTTCATCACTGGACAGCGCAACGATGACGATCAACGGCAAATTTCCGACCTTGGAAAAGGTGTACAGACGCTTGTCACGGTATCGGTCGGACATGCTGGTGAAGCTGCCGTTGCCTTCTTTGACGATGCGTTGGAAATTGGGGCGATTACTGAAATCCTTGCCGATAAGCTCTTCGGCCAGGCGTGGTTGCTGGGCCAGGAGAATCCCGTTCTTGCTGATCAGATTGACCGAGCTATCGCGGCCGATGCTCAAACTGTTGAACAACTGATCGAAGTAACTCAAGCGCATGGCGGCTTCGGCCACCCCCAGAAACTCACCGTGGGGGCCGCTCAGGCGTCGACTGAAACTGATACGCCAATCCTGTTCGGGCGACCTGCCTCTAAAGGGGGGGCTGATGAACATGCCCGGGTCCGGGTTGTTCACGTGAGACTGAAAGTATTCGCGATCGGCGTAGTTGCCTTGCCTGGGCTCCACCGAAGCCGAGTCGGCGATCACGTCGCCCTTATTGTCGAGCAACAAAATGTTGCCCTTGTACGGCGCGACAGTGGCGCGGTCGAAATAGGCCATATGGCGAATGGCTGGAGATACGCTCTTGAGATCTTCTCGCTGGGAGGCCGCGATCAAACCCAGCAGGGAAATATCATAGAGTTCGACATTGCGCAGCACGTCGGCGTCGATCAATTGCACGATGTTTTTGGCGGCGCGAGCGGCGGACAATTCGGCGCTCGCGCGCTCACGGATCAACAGGAAAGTCACGATGCTGAGTATCGCAATCACCAATATCACACTGCCGAGAATCAGAAGTTGCTCCGATCGTGTCGAGCCGATCGGATCTTGAGTTTTCACACTGCTCACACTCATGGTTCTGACTTCTGCAAATAAGGCGTTATGAAAATTTTCTTACAAAAATCGGGCAGAGTCCCAGAAACCGGTCGCGTCCAGAGGGCTTGTATAAATGCCGGATAAAAAAAAGGCCAGCAAAACATGCTGGCCTTTTGCTTAGTGAAGCTTAGAAGACATTCAGCGGGTAGTCGACGATCACCCGGTATTCGTCGGTGTCTTGATCCAGCGCGCCGTAGCCTTTGCCGCCACGGTTGGTGGCCCATTGCAAGCGTACCGACAGATCCTTGGCCTTGCCGCCCTGAACCACGTACTTCAGATCGATGTCACGTTCCCAGTGCGTGGCATTTTTGCCGTCGGCGCTGTACCACGAGGCGTAGCCGCGGCTGTCTGGATCGGCTTTGGTCAGGTTCAGTTCGCCCCGGGAGTAGGACAGCGCCGAGGTCAGGCCGGACAGGCCGAGGCTGGCATAGTCGTAGGCGTACTTGAGTTTCAACGAGCGCTCGTTCGGGCCGTTGAAGTCCGAATACTGCTGGGAGTTGTCGAGGAAGACGCTATCGCCCTGGCTGATGTAGTCGAACGGCGTGTTGCCGTTGACCCGCTGATACGCCGCGGTAACGCTGTGATTGCCCACGCCGACGGTGAAATGCAGGCTGTAGGTGTTGTTGTCGATGTTGCCCAACAACGCATCGCCGGTGTCTTGCGTGTGATAGAAGTGCAGGCCTGGGTTGAGGCTGACCAGGTCGTTCAGCGCGTAGGTGTAATCCAGGTCGTAGTAGTACTGGTTCCAGATGTCCTTGAGTTCGGATGCGTACAGGCTGCTGGTCAGACCCGGTAAACCGCTCCAGGCCACGCCGGCCCAGTTCAGGTGCTGACTGTCGTCACCGTCTGCCAGGCTGCCATAGGAGGTGCCGATGCGGGTGTGACCGCTCTGGTTGTACGGCTTGGTGAAGCTCGCTTGGCCACCTTCGATCAGGAAGCCGTCGAAGCTGTGGTTGGTCACACTGACGCCACGAAAGGTCTGCGGCAGCATGCGAGTCTCGCCGCCGGCAATTACCGGATTGGCGAGGAACAGGTCGCCGGCTTTCAGTTCGGTATCAAAGGCGCGCATTTTCAGCGTGCCGCCCGCCGTCGAGAACGACCCCGGCGCTTTACCATTGCCATCACCGATCGGCAGGATGCTCGAGCCATCCGTACCACCACCACCGTCGAGCTTGAGCCCGAGCATGGCGTGGGCATCAACGCCGAATCCGACGGTGCCCTGGGTGAAACCCGATTCAAAGATGCCCAGGAAACCCTGGCCCCATTCGACGTTGTCGTCCGCCTGCTGCAGACGGTTGCGGTTCATGTAGTAGTTACGGGCATTGAGGTTGAGGCTCGAACCTTCCACAAAACCTTCATGGCTGGATTCGTCGGCGGCGTCGGCGGCGGGGGGCATCGTTGCAGCGATTGCAATGAACAGCGGGCTGAAGCGGAGAGGAAAATGCACTTGCGGTAAAGCTCCTTGGGTCAACCAGGCACTTCACAGGCTTGAAGTGCAAAATGTTTCTTGTTAGTGAAGACGAACCGGACGGTGTTTAACCCGCAACGAAAAAAAGCCGCTGATAGCAGCGGCTTTGAAGACAACTTTTCAAAGGGAAGAGCCGATGGAAAGTGTCGAGGGAAACAGAGCGGTATTTTGCGATCAGCTATCTTTCTCGACCCGTGGCTGGGCCTGAATGGTCGATGTTTGAGGGGTTTGCGCAGCGTCCTGAGCCTTGGCCGTCATTTCGCTGTGTTGCTCTTCATACGCTGCGGCGCGCGCGGCATTGTGCGCGACGAAGGTCTGCGACTCTTCAGCGACGGCGAACGGGGAGAGGAACAAGGAAGACAAAACGAAAGCGCTGGCAATACCCATAGTGTTGGACATCTTTAAAACCTTCTTGCTTGGCAAGTGCTGTTTGGTGGCGCAAAGATAAGGATCTTGGCGGGCGGGAAACAGAGCCAATTCAAGAAAGGACTGTTGCGGGATAAGCAAAGATCGCTACCTGTAGGAGCCGGCTTGCTGGCGATGGCGTCTTCAAAAACATCGCAGAACTTAAGACCGATCGCCAGCAAGCCGGCTCCTACAGATTTGCGAAAGATCAGACCGGGAGGTGGATGCCGAAGGTATTCATGCCGTGGTCACTGCGCACAAACACGTCGCCGCCATGCATCAGCGCAATCGCCTTGACGATCGCCAACCCCAGGCCGTGGTTGTTGCCACTGTTGCTGCGTGACGCATCGACCCGATAAAAACGCTCGAACAATCGCGGCAAATGCTCGCTGGCAATCGGCGAGCCGGGGTTGGCGACGCCGATGCTGACCTGATGCTCCTCGACCTCGATCCGCACCTGGATCACCTGACCGGGCTCGGTGTGTTGCACCGCGTTGCTGAGCAAATTGATCAGCGCCCGACGCAGATGCGCAATCTCGATCCGCACCTGCGCATCACCACTGACCTGCACTTGAACCTGCGCATCTTCAAGAATGAAATCCAGATACTCCAGCGTCGTCGCCACTTCGTCAGCCAGCGAGGTGGACGTCAGTTTGGTCGCCTTGCTGCCCTGATCCGCGCTGGCGAGGAACAGCATGTCGTTGATGATCGAACGCAGCCGCTCCAGCTCTTCGAGGTTCGACTGCAGCACTTCGAAGTAATGCTCGGCCGAGCGCCCACGCGTCAGCGCCACTTGAGTCTGGCCGATCAGGTTGGTCAGCGGCGAGCGCAATTCGTGGGCGACATCGGCGTTGAACGACTCAAGCCGCGAGTAAGCCTGCTCGACCCGCTCCAGCGTGGAGTTGAACGAGTTGACGAACTGATTGAGTTCCGGTGGCAGCGACGACAGACGCAAGCGCCCGGAACGCAATGGCGGCGCCAGTCGCTGGGCTTCCTTAGACAACTTGATCAACGGCTTGAGGCCAATCCGCGCCACCCAGTAACCGAGTGCCGAGGCCAGCAGCACACCGACAATCGCCAGGCTGATCAGGGCAATCAGCAGATGATGCTGGGTCTGGAAAAACGTCTCGGTGTCGATGCCGATCATGAAGCGCAACGGCGGTCGCTGATCCTTGGCCGGAAACTGGCTGACCAGCACTTTCAGCGGGTAAGGCTGGTCCGGCAACTGCAAGTCGCGCATGCCCAGCGGCCCTTGAGCGAAGGCGCGGATCTGCGGCGTCAGGTTGCCGTATTCATAGTGCGGATCGCCGCTGATGATCCAGAAGCTGATGCGCTTGTCTTCTTCGCCCAGTAACTTGAGCTTGTTGTCGATCTTCACCCAATGCTCCGGCGTGCCGTAACGGCCGACGGTGGATTCGAGCACGCTGTAACGCGCATCCAGTTCGGCTTCGGGCAGCAAGCCCAGGCCCTTGTCGACCTGTTGATACAGCGCCCAGCCGATCAACAAAAACACCAGCAGCGCCACCAGCGTGAACATCCCACTGAGGCGCAGCGCAATCGAATTACTGGACACCGCGGCTCTCCAGCACATAACCCATGCCTCGGATCGTGTGCAGCAGTTTCTCGTCGAACGGCCCGTCGAGCTTGGCGCGCAGGCGTTTGATCGCGACTTCGACGACGTTGGCGTCACTGTCGAAATTGATGTCCCAGACCATTTCCGCAATCGCCGTTTTCGAGAGGATTTCACCTTGCCGGCGCGCCAGCACGCTGAGCAGCGAGAACTCCTTGGCGGTCAGGTCCAGTCGCGTACCGGCGCGGGTCGCCTTGCGGCTGATCAAATCTATCCACAGGTCGGCGATGCTTACTTGCACCGGTTCATGGCCGCCGCTACGACGGGTCAACGCTTGCAGGCGCGCCACCAGTTCAAGGAAGGAAAACGGTTTGCCGAGGTAATCGTCGGCGCCATCGCGCAGGCCTTTGATCCGGTCTTCGACACGCTCGCGGGCAGTGAGCATGATCACCGGGGTTTGTTTGCGCGCACGCAAGGCGCGCAGTACGCCGAAGCCGTCGAGGCCCGGCAACATCACGTCGAGGACGATCACCGCGTAGTCGCTTTCCAGCGCCAGGTGCAGGCCTTCAACACCGTCCCGCGCCAGGTCCACGGTGTAACCCTGTTCCGTCAGGCCGCGGTGCAGATAATCCGCGGTTTTTTCTTCGTCTTCGATAATCAGAACGCGCATGACCCCGCCTCAGTCTGTGGTCGCCAACGCCGGCATGGGCGAAGGTTTGGGCCGATGGAAAAGCCGCTCAAGCCACAAGTATATGACCGGAGTAGTGAACAGCGTCAGCGCCTGGCTCACCAGCAAGCCGCCGACCACTGCAATCCCCAATGGCTGGCGCAACTCGGCGCCGGTGCCGTAGCCGAGCATCAGTGGCAGTGCGCCGAGCAGGGCGGCGAGGGTGGTCATGATGATCGGCCGGAATCGGGTGATACAGGCCTGGTAAATCGCTTCTTCCGGTGGCAGGCCACCTTTGCGCTGGGCTTCGAGGGCGAAGTCGATCATCAGGATGCCGTTTTTCTTCACGATCCCGATCAGCAGCACCAGCCCGATCAGCGCCATGATCGAAAAGTCCTGGCCGCAAATCCACAGCATGATCACCGCCCCGAGCCCCGCCGATGGCAGCGTCGAAATGATGGTCAGCGGATGCACGAAGCTCTCATAGAGCACGCCGAGAATGATGTACACCGCCACCAGCGCCGCCAGAATCAGCCACGGCTGGCTGGCCAGCGAACTCTGGAACGCCTGGGCCGCACCCTGGAAGTTGCCGCTTATGGCCGCCGGCATGCCGATTTCAGCCTTTGCCTGATTGAGCATGATCACCGCATCGCCCAACGCCACACCGGGGGCCAGGTTGAACGACAGGTTGGCGGCCGGGAACATGCCGTCGTGGGCGATGGACAACGGGCCGACCGTTGGCGCATCGAACTTCGCCAGTGCCGACAGCGGCACCATTTCCCCGCTCAGGGGGGAGCGCAGGTAAAAATAGTTGAGGCTTTCGGCCTTGCCGCGTTGCTGGGTGTCCAGCTCCAGAATCACGTTGTACTGATTAATCTGGGTCTGGAATTCGTTGATCTGCCGCTGACCGAACGCGTCATACAGCGCTTCGTCGACATCGCTGGCGGTCAGGCCGAAACGCGCGGCGGCGCTGCGGTCGATGCTGATGTGCGTAATGCTGCCGCCCAATTGCAGGTCGTTGGAAATGTCGCGGAACGCCGGGTTGGCGCGCAGTTTTTCCGTCAGGCGCTGGGTCCAGGTGCTGAGGGTAGCGCCGTCGTTGCTCTTGAGCACGTATTGGTATTGCGCGCGGCTCGGGCCGGAGCTGAGGTTGATGTCCTGACCGGCGCGCAGATAGAGCACGATGCCCGGCACTGCCATCAGTTGCGGACGAATCCGGTCGATGAACTGACTGGCCGACACGTCGCGGTCACCGCGTTTTTTCAGGGAGATCCAGAAGCGGCCGTTGGCGATGGTCTGGTTGCTGCCCGAAACACCGACGGAGTGGGAAAACGCTGCGACTGCCGGATCTGCCGCGACGATTTCCGCCATCGCCAGGTGTTTTTTCACCATGTCGGGGTAGGAAATATCGGCGGCCGCTTCGGTGGTGCCGAGGACAAAACCGGTGTCCTGGACCGGGAAGAAACCTTTCGGAATGAAGATGTAACCGGCAATGACCAGACCGAGGGACAACCCAAACACACCGATCATCAATTTCTGATGGGCGAGGGCGCGACGCAGGCCTTTTTCGTACCACGCCAGCAAGCGTTCGCCGAACGTGGGTTTGCTGTGGGCGTGATGCACCGGGGCGCGCATGAACAGCGCCGCAAGCGTCGGCGCCAGGGTCAGCGACACCACCACTGAAATCATGATGGTCGACGTCGCGGTCAGGGCGAACTCCTTGAACAGCCGTCCGACCACGCCGCCCATGAACAGCAACGGGATGAACGCCGCCACCAGTGAGAAACTGATCGAGACCACGGTGAAACCAATCTCGCCGGCGCCCTTGATCGCCGCTTCGCGCATGCCGTCACCGGCCTCCAGGTGACGGTGAATGTTCTCCACCACCACAATCGCATCGTCGACCACAAACCCCACGGCCACCACGATCGCTACCAGCGTCAGGTTGTTCAGGCTGAAGCCCATGATGAACATCAGGGCGAAACTGGCGACCAACGACACACCGAGCACCGCGGTGACGATCAAGGTCGCCGACAGTTGTCGCAGGAACAGGGCCATCACCGCGACCACCAGTGCGATTGCAATCAGCAGGGTGATTTCCACTTCATGCAGCGAGGCGCGGATGGTCTGGGTTCGGTCGATCAGCACCTTGACCTGCACCGAAGCCGGCAACATGGCTTCCAGTGTCGGCAGGGCGGCCTGAATCCGGTCGACGGTCTCGACGATATTGGCCCCGGGTTGCCGGAAGATCACCAGGTTGACCCCTGGCTGTCCGTCTGCCCAGGCCTGGACGTAGGCGTCTTCTGAGCCATTGACGACTTTGGCCACATCCTTCAGGTGAACCGGTGCACCGTCCTTGTAGGAAACGATGAGTTGGCCGTATTCGTCGGGGTGGAACAACTGATCGTTGGTCGACAGGGTCGAGATGCTCGACTCGCCGTACAACGCGCCTTTTGCCAGGTTGAGACTGGTCTGCTGAATGGCCAGGCGAATGTCCGCCAGCGTCAGGCCGATGGCGGCGAGTTTATCCGCCGAGGCCTGGACCCGGATGGCCGGACGTTGCTGACCGGTGATGGCGATCTGGCCTACACCGTCGATCTGACTGATCTGGCGGGACAGCAGGGTTTCCACCAGATCGCTGAGTTCCGGACCGGGCATCAGGCTTGAGTTGACGCTGAGAATCAGCACCGGGCTATCGGCCGGGTTGACCTTGCGCCACGTTGGCAGGTTCGGCATGTCCTTGGGCAGTTTGCCGGCGGCGGTGTTGATCGCGGCCTGCACTTCCTGCGCGGCAGTGTCGATGCTTTTGTCGAGGGTGAATTGCAGGGTCAGGTTGGTCGAGCCGAGGGCGCTGCTCGAGGTCATCTGGGTCACGCCGGGGATGGCGCTGAATTGCACTTCAAGCGGCGTGGCCACCGACGACGCCATGGTTTCCGGGCTGGCGCCGGGGAGTTGTGCGGCGACCTGGATGGTCGGGAATTCGGCTTCCGGCAGCGGTGCAATCGGCAGGCGTGGGAAGGCGATAACGCCGAGCAACACCAAGGCAAACGTCAGCAGGATCGTCGCCACGGGATGATCGATGCACCACGCCGACACCGAGCCGTGGCCCTTCATGGCTTCGACTCCGACTGGACCACTTGCGGTGGCTCGGTCAGTACCTGCACGGTCGAGCCGGGTTTGAGCCTCGATTGGCCGTCGCTGACCAGCACGTCGCCCGGATTTACGCCTTTGATGATGTCCTGGCCACTGCCTTGATGGACCATCTGTACCTGGACGGTTTCAACCTTGTTGCCTTTGACCCGGTACACGAAGTGTTGATCGAGCCCGCGTTGTACGACCGTGGGCGGCACCACCAGCGCATTCTTATCCAATGCTGTCTGAATCTTTACCGTCACCAGCAGGCCCGGCCAGAGTTTCTGCCCGGGGTTGTTGAATTCGGCCTTGGCGCGGATGGTCCCGGTGTTGGCGTTGATCTGGTTATCGATCAGGGTCAGGTGACCCTCGCCCAGCAGGTTGCCGGTTTCGCCGTCGGTGTCGGCACCGATGTAGGCCTTCACCTGAGCGTGCTCCGGATCGTTGATCAGGCCTTGCAGGGTCGGCAGCATTTGCTGCGGCAGGGAAAACTCCACGGCGATCGGATCGATCTGGGTCACCGTGAACAAGCCTTGGGCGTCGGTCATACGCAGGAAGTTGCCTTCGTCCACTGTGCGAATACCGACGCGACCGCTGACCGGGGAGCGAATCTGCGTGTAGGAAAGCTGCACTTGCGCAGCATCAATCGAAGCCTGATTGCCCTGGGCAGTGGCCTTGAGCTGATTGACCAGCGCTTGTTGCTGGTCGTAAGTCTGCTTGGACACGCCGTCGTCCACACTCAGCAATTTGTAGCGCTTGAGGTTCACCAGCGCCACTTGCAGCTGCGCCTGGCTTTCGCCGAGTTGTGCGCGGGCCTGGTCGAGGCTGGCCCGGATCGAGCGGTCATCAATGGTGGCGAGCAGGTCACCTTTGCTGACCCGTTGGCCCTCCTTGACCAGGATTCTGGTGAGGATGCCGTCGATCTGCGGACGCACCACCACACTGTGCAAAGACAGCACCGAGCCGATGCCACTGACATAGCGCGGCACGTCTTTTTCGGCGACGTTCACCACCCGGACCGGAATCGCCGTAGGCGCGGCGAGTTTGGCCGTCACGGGTCTGGTGGCATACCACACGCCCAACGCTGCCAGGACAATCAGAAGGGCGGCGATCGAGGCGGGTCTTTTCTGAATTCGCATGCGAGTGAGGCGCCAGGGCTGGGTGGACGGAGTTTGGTCAGGGTTATACCTCCCTTTATAAACCTGTTCGCCGGTCAGGAAGGTGACTGCTAACTGACGGCGCTGTCAGTTTGGGGTTTGTGTTGTCTGTTCTGGCCTCATCGCCAGCAAGCCGGCTCCTACAATGGGTCGTGCTGAACGCCAATCCTGTGTTGAGCCGGCTTGCTGGCGATGGCGGCCTACTTGCCAATACAAAACCCGACAGACTCACTCACCGTGTGAAGCCTGCCGCCCCCGACACAGGTATACTGCCGCCTTTCGCGGCTCACTGACCGGGCCCGACTCTATTGCATCACCCGGAGCTTTCATGACTTCCCCGACACAACCGCCGGTTGCCGACGCCTTGAGCGACGACCAGGCAGACCTGCCAGACAGCGTCGACTCCAGCGCAGACAGCGAAACCAAAGCCGCGATCCCGGCATTCAAGTTCCCGTTCAAACCGGGTGAACTGGCCGCCGCGAAAACCGCCAGCCAGCCGTGGTACAAGAACGGCGCCAAGAACGGCCACACCAAGACCCCCGGTGCAGCGCCGCCCGGCACCCGTCGTTCGATGGGCAAGCGCTGAGTTTCCAACCCTCGCCATTGGCCATCCGCGCGGTTTTCAATCGCGATGATGGCTAAGTGCTCATATCCTGAGCCAGATCAACGTTTGTGGAATCAGTGCGCTTAGAGTCAGCAGCCCTGCCGACTCTTTCCCTACAACGAGCGCGCTTTCCATGAAGATCAACCTCCCGGTGACCGGCCGTAATGTCGACGTTGCGGCTGATGCGAACATCCTCTCGACCACTGATCTGACCAGCGCGATTACTTACGCCAACGACGACTTCATCAGGATCAGCGGCTACAGCCGTGAGGAGTTGCTGGGTTCGACGCACAACCTGCTGCGTCACCCGGACATGCCGGCAGCGGCATTCGCGCATATGTGGCAGACCCTCAAAAGTGGCCGCTCCTGGATGGGGCTGGTGAAAAATCGCTGCAAGAATGGCGATCACTATTGGGTGAGCGCCTATGCCACGCCGGTGACGCAGAACGGTCAGGCCGTGGAGTATCAGTCGGTCCGGACCCGGCCTTCGGCGCGGCAGATCGAAGCGGCGGAAATAGCTTACGCAAACCTTCGCGACGGTCGGGTGCCACTGTTGCAACGCCTGCCCATGCTCGCACCGGGACTCAAAGTGGTGGCGCTGTTCAGTGTGACGCTGGCCTGTGTGGTGGGCGTCGAGGTGTGGCTCAACCCGTCATCAGCCGTGTTCGGGCTGCTGGCGTTTGTCGTGGGCAGCGGGTTGGCGGCGGTTGGAACCGGGCTGATGTTGCGCCCGCTGACAGCGCTTACCGAGCGCGCCCGACAGATTGCCGACAACCCGTTGAGCCAGGGCATTTACACCGGCCGCCGGGATCAGTTCGGTCAGATCGAGTTTGCCTTTCAAATGCTCGAAGCGCAGATCGGCGCAGTGGTGGGGCGCATCGGTGACGCATCGCAGCGTCTGGCCGGGCATGCGGCAGAACTGGTCGAGCACTTGCAAAGCAGTCACGGCAGCACGCTGGATCAGCAGGCTGAAACCGATCAGGTGGCGGCGGCGATTCATCAGATGTCCGCCAGCGTGGCTCAGGTTGCCAGCCATGCGCAGCAAGCCTCGCAGGCGGCCGATCTGGCCGGCAGCGAAACCCGCGAAGGTCATCAACTGGTGAGTGAGAGTCGCCACGCCGTCTTGCGTCTGGCCGAGGAATTGGCGCACGCCACCGAGGTGATTCATCAGCTGGAAGGGCACAGCAGCGAGATCACCGGGGTGCTGGAAGTGATTCGCAGCATTGCCGAGCAAACCAATCTGCTGGCCCTCAACGCGGCCATCGAGGCGGCGCGCGCCGGGGATGCCGGGCGCGGTTTTGCGGTGGTGGCTGACGAAGTGCGGGGCCTGGCGCAACGCACCCAGCAATCGACCAACGAGATTCAGCGCATGATCAGCACCCTGCAAAACGGCACGCGGGACGCCGTGGTGGTGATGCAGCAAAGCAGTGAGCGGGTGGAAAACAGCGTCGAACAGGCCCGGCGCGCCGCCGATGCGCTGGACGCGATCAGTCGGCGGGTCAATCAGATTACCGAAATGAGTCTGCAAATCGCCTCGGCGGTGGAAGAGCAGAGCACCGTCAGCGAAGACATCAACCGCAACATCAGTCGCATTCGCTCCTCCTGCGAAGTCACGGTGAGCGAAGGCCGGCAAAGCCAGGCCAACTCCGAAGACGTGGCGGGGCTGGCGGGGGATTTACGGCAGTTGGCGCAGGAGTTCTGGCGAGAGCGCCGTTAAGCCGCGCGTAACGAAATGAACGCGTAGTTGAGCGGTGTTTCAGTGGTCACTTCTGCGCCGGCCGCCAACACTTGCCCGGCGATGTCGTCGCCGGACACGTGGAACTGCCAGTCACTGCTCGCGTTCGTCAGCGGTTGTTGCGCCACGTGGTCGATGACCGTGGCAAATGCGCTCATGTCCGGCAGGTACGCGGTGAATCCATCCCCCTTGAGCGCTGTAGTCCGAATGCCCAGCAACGCGCAAATCGCATCCTTGGCGCGGATGTCATCGCGATCTGCCTGACGGGAGCGCTGGATAAGTCCTGCGAGTTCCTGATCGACCAGTTCACCGCCAACGATCAAGTCCGGTCCTTTCTCCCACGACTCGGGCGGGCATTCCTTGATCGACGGGTTGAGGGGGATGTGCGGATTGATTTCCATCGGATAGATACGGCACACCAGCGGCCGGCGTTCGTAGATGCGGCAGAGGTTGTCTTCGTCAAGATTCCGGCAGGGACCGACGTTGTAGGCCGCGAACGTGATTGCCACGAACGCTTCGGAGGCGCCGCTTCGAACCTCCACCGAACGGCGTTCGGTATGTTCGCGTTGCTGCACCGGCAGCCCCAGGCCATTGCCCAGGAAACCTTCCACCAGCACGATCACCTGACCGCCGTCGGCCGCCCACATCCGGGCTTCTGTCAGGGTCAGGGGCACGTGGTGGTCATTGCAGCATTTGCCACAACCTACGCAGGAAAACGCTGTATTCATCGAAGGATCAGTCGCCTGTCTAAGTCCGAAACGGCGACAGAATGTCACCGCAAAGGTCTGCTTCGAAGCAAGTTATGCGCCATTCACTTGGATTTGGCGGGTACGCGGATGGAGTCCCATTCGGTCACATAGGCGGTTTTGCTTTTTTTGTTGTAGAGGCACAGCTCGGTGCCTTGCTGGCCTTTCATGTGTTTTTGCGGGTAGCGGCCTTGCAGGAGCACGGCGGTGTAGTCGACACGGTCGTCGAACTGTGCGGCTTTGCCGACGGGCGAGGCGTCTTGCAGGCCGCTGGCTTTGATGCAACTGGCGAGCATGGTTTTGTCGAAGGTGGCCCAGGCTTCAGGGGTGGAGGCTTGGGCTTGAGTGGCGAGGGCAGTGAGGCAGAGGACGGTGAGGGTAGTGGCTTTCATTGTTCAGGCATCCTTGGGCGTTGGGTTGGCCGGGGTTTGGAGTATGCCTGAGGGTTTTAGTTTGAATGTGTCGGCCCCTTCGCGAGCAAGCCCGCTCCCACAGTGGATTTCGTTGTACGCAAAGATCGAATGTGGGAGCTGGCGGTGTGTCAGGCCGGAACCGGCTCCCGGCGGACCACATACATCCCGCAACTTTCATACAACCGCTGCGCCCGAACGTTGTCTTCCAGCACCTTCAAATCCACAAACCCTTCATGACGCTGCTGAAACACGTTGAATGCATGCAACAGCAATGCCCGACCCAGCCCCCGACCCTGGGTGCGCGGGTGCACCACCAGATTCTTGATGTAGGCGCTGGTCCAGCACTGGCACACACCAACAATGCCGTCGGCATCCAGAGCGATGAAACACAGTGAAGGATCGTACTCGGGATCGGTCTCGAATCGCTGTTGCCAGGTATCCAGCGCCGGCACGCGACCGCCACCTTCCAGGTAACCCAGTTCCATCAGGCGATGAACGGCTTCTGCCAGTTCGGGGCGGTAATCGTGCAGGACGATTCCCTGAGGCCAGGTGATGGCGGGCGCAACTTCAGCCAGGTTGCGCCGCATCAGAAAACAAAAGGCCTCGGTCACACTCAATGGCCCTGTTCGGCGACCGCCTTGGCCGCTTCGATCAGGCACTTGGTCAGCTCCGGCGAGGAGAACTTGGTCAACACTGCGTTGGCGCCGGCAAGACGTGCCTTTTCGCTGTTCATCGCGCTGTCCAGCGAGGTGTGCAGCAGCACATACAGGTGCGAGAAGTCCGGGGTTTCGCGCAAGGTGCGGGTGAAGGCGTAGCCGTCCATCTCGGACATTTCGATGTCCGAGACGATCAGGTTGATTTGCTGGGCCGTGCCTTGCAGGTCCAGCAGGCAGTCGATGGCTTCCTTGGCGCTGCGGGCGGTGTGGCATTGCAGGCCGAGGTTGCGCAGGGTGTGCACCGACTGCTGCAAGGCCACCTGACTGTCGTCGACCACCAGGATGCGCGCGTTGCCCAGCACTTCGGCGTCTTCCATGCTCAGTTCGGTCGGGGCCATTTCGATCTGTGCGGGAGCGATGCCGTGGATGACTTTTTCGATGTCCAGCACTTGCACCAGCGTACCCTCGACCGAGGTCACACCGGTGATGTACGAGCGCACGCCGCCAGAGCCGAAGGGCGGCGGACGGATGTCGGTAGTCAGGCAATGGACGATTTTGCTCACGGCCTGAACGTGCAGGCCCTGCTTGGAACGGCTGACGTCAGTGACGATCAGGCAGCCGCCGTTCGGGTCTTCCAGTGGCCGCTCGCCAATGGCGCGGCTGAGGTCGATCACCGACAACGACGCGCCGCGCAGGGTGGCGATGCCTTTGACGTGGGGGTGCGACTCGGGCAGCTTGGTCAGCGGCGGGCAGGGAATGATTTCACTGACTTTGAGCAGGTTGATCGCCATCAGCTTGCCACTGCGCAAGGTAAACAGCAGAAGCGAAAGTGAGTCTGCGCGGGCTTTGGTGGAGGACATAAAAACCTTCTGTAGAAAAAGGTGATGGGCGAATGGAAAGTCGCCAAAAGCTATCGATGCCAAGTTATCGACTTGTTGGGGGCAGGCTTTAGGCTAAATGCCGATGTACAGCGAAATGCTCTCCCGACCTGTAGGAGCCGGCTTGCTGGCGATGGCATCGCCTCGGTTTGTCTGACGGACCTCGGCGATGCTATCGCCAGCAAGCCGGCTCCTACACAAAAGCGTTTATTTCATGCCCAGTCTTTTGGCCATCCGCCCGAGATTCGCCCTGTCCAGGCCTAGCTCTCGCGCCGCGCTCGCCCAGTTATTGTGGTGCCGTTCCAGGCATGCGCCGATCAATTGCCGTTGGTAACTTTCAGTCGCTTCACGCAAATCCCCGGTCACCAGCGCCGGTGCAGCGGCAGCGGCGGGCTCAGCCACGACTTCAGCGCCGCCAATGGGCAACTCCAGATCCGCCGCACTCAAACTGAGAATCTTCGGCCGTTCCTTGCAGTGCCCCAAGGCTTTCAACGCGCTACGACCGATCAAATGCTCCAGTTCTCGCACATTACCCGGCCAGTCATAGGCGAGCAATGCGGCCTGGGCGTCACTGTTCAGGCGCAGGCTGTTGAGGCCCATGCGCGAGCGGTTCTGCTCCAGGAAGAAACCGCTGAGCAGCAGCACGTCCCGCCCGCGATCCCGCAGGGCCGGCACCAGCAGCGGGTAAACGCTTAAACGGTGATAGAAATCGGCACGGTAACGGCCGCTGCGCACTTCTTCGGCGAGGTCGCGATTGGTCGCGGCGATGAGTCGCACGTCGACCTGATGTTCCTTGTCCGAACCCAGCCGCTGCAGCTGACCGCTTTGCAGCACACGCAGTAACTTGGCCTGCACGGTCAGCGAAAGTTCGCCGACTTCATCGAGAAACAGCGTGCCGCCATTGGCCAGTTCGAACTTGCCTCGGCGGTCGCTGGTCGCCCCGGTAAAGGCGCCGCGCACGTGGCCGAACAGTTCGCTTTCCACCAGCGTGTCCGGCAGCGCGGCGCAGTTGAGGCTGATGATCGGTTTGTCGGCCCGCGGCGAGGCGGCGTGAATCGCCTGGGCCACCAGCTCCTTGCCGACCCCGGTTTCCCCTGTGATCAACACGGTCAGGTCGCTGCCGCCGACCAGGCTGATTTCTTCCACCAGCCGTTTGTGGGCCTTGCTCTGGCCGATCATCTCGCGGTTCTGCTGTCCGCTGGCCTGACGGTAAAGCTCGGCACGCTGATGTTCGTCCTCGACACGATTGGCCAGCCGTTCGATGCGCTCGGCGGCATTGACCGTGGCGGCGGCGAGGCTGGCGAAGGCTTGCAGGGCGTCCAGTTCGATCGGTTCGAAACGCTCCGGGTCGAGCGCATCGAGGGTCAGCAAACCCCACGGGCGCTCGTCGATAAACAGCGGGCAGCCCATGCAGTCGTGAACTTCCAGATGTTCATGAAGACCATCGACCAACCCGTCGTAAGGGTCGGGCAGGTCGCTGTCGGCGGCAAACCGCGTCGGGCCGGGGCTGCTGAGCAGCGCTTTGAAGCGCGGGTGTTCGCTGACCTTGAAACGCCGGCCGAGGGTGTCGGTGCTCAAGCCGTCGACGGCCAGTGGCACCAGCCAGTCGCCATCGAGGCGCAGCAACGCGGCAGCATCGCAGGGGAGCAGGGCGCGCATGGCTTCGAGCAGGCGCCGATAGCGCTCGCCCTCGGGGAGTTCGCGGGACAGGTCCGAGACCAGAGGCAGCAACGTGGTAAGCAGGGATTTTGCAGTCATAGTGACTCCATGTAGTCGAGATGACTATAAGTCAGACTGTGTCGTTATGACTAGATTGTTTGTAAGATATTGATTTTTAACGATTAAATAGCTGGCACGGAAACTGATAAGGATAGGGCAATCAGTTAGAAAACCAAGTAGCTCAGGAGTCACCTTATGCTTAGCGTTCAAGACCGTGCAATCGTCAAATCCACTGTGCCGTTGCTGGAAAGCGGTGGCGAAGCATTGATCACGCATTTTTACCGCATGATGCTCTCCGAATACCCGGAGGTCCGCCCGCTGTTCAACCAGGCCCACCAGGCCAGCGGTGATCAACCCCGCGCCCTGGCCAACGGCGTGTTGATGTATGCGCGCCACATCGATCAGCTCGACCAGTTGGGCGACCTGGTGGCCAAGATCATCAACAAGCACGTGGCCCTGCAAATCCTCCCGGAACACTACCCGATTGTCGGCACCTGCCTGCTGCGTGCGATTTCCGAAGTGTTGGGTGACGAGATTGCCACGCCGGAAGTGATGAGTGCCTGGGGCGCGGCTTACGGTCAATTGGCCGAGATCCTGATCGGCGCTGAAACCAGCATCTATGACCAGAAAGAACAGGCGCCGGGCGGCTGGCGCGGTGCGCGGGAATTCATCGTCGCGGCCAAGGTTGAAGAGAGTGCGGAAATCACCTCGTTCTACTTCGAGCCGGCGGACAAAGGGCCAATCCTCGCCGCCGAACCCGGCCAGTACATCGGCATGAAACTGATCCTCGATGGCGAAGAGATTCGTCGTAACTATTCGCTGTCAGCCCTGGCGAACAAAGGTCAGTACCGCATCAGCGTCAAGCGTGAAAACGGTGGCCGCGCCTCGAACCATCTGCATGATCAACTGCACGTCGGCGCCAGCATTCAGCTGTTCCCGCCATCGGGCGAATTCACCCTGACCGATAGCGACAAACCGTTGGTGCTGATCAGCGGCGGCGTCGGCATCACCCCGACACTGGCCATGCTTGAAGCGGCGCTGACAACCAAGCGGCCGGTGCATTTTATCCACTGCGCACGCAACGGCAGCGTCCACGCCTTCCGCGACTGGATTGATGGATTGGCCGAGCGTCACCCGCAACTCAAGCGCTTCTATTGCTACGACGAAGATGATGGCGTCAGCCCGGCAGCGGACAAGGTCGGGTTGTTGAGTCAGGAGCAACTGGGCGAGTGGCTGCCGCAGCAGCGCGATCTGGATGCGTATTTCCTGGGGCCTAAAGGCTTCATGGCAGCGGTGAAGCGTCACCTGAAAGCCTTGGGTGTACCGGAGAAGCAAAGCCGTTACGAGTTCTTCGGCCCGGCATCGGCGCTGGAATAAATACACAATACCCGTAGGAGCAAGGCTTGCCTGCGAAGGCGTCCGCGCAATCTCCGCAAGCCTTGAGGGGCGCCATCGCCAGCAAGCCGGCTCCTGCAGGGGCGTGTTTCGCAAGCAATCCAAGGGGCGTTTTTTAGCCCTTCAATTCCTTCAAATGCTTGTACACCGTCGCCCGTCCCATGTTCAGCACGTTCGCCACATAGTTGGAGGCGCTTTTGCCTTTGAAGGCGCCTTCGGCGTGCAGGGCCAGCACCAGTTCGCGTTTGTGGTCGCGGGTCAGCAGGTTCAGGCTCAGCTGACGTTCGCGCAGCCAGCCGTGGAGGAAGGTGTTGATTCTCTCCTGCCAGTCATCGCGAAACAGTGAATCCGGTTGCGGGATCAACTTGCTCGGTGACAGGAACAGATCCAGCGCTGCCTTGGCATTTTCGAACAGCGAAATATTCAGATTGATGCACAGCACGGCCAGTGGATGACCGTTGCTGTCGCGCAGCACGCTGCTCAGGCTGCGAATCTTCTGACCATCCCAATTGAGTTTTTCGTACGGGCCGATGTTCCGTTCGCTGATGTCATCGCTGAGCATGTCTTCCAGCGCGGAGTCGTCACCGACTTCCCGTTTCGACAGGTTATTGGCGATGTAATCGACTTTCTGTGTGCGCAGATCGTGCAGCACCACCTCGGCGTGGGGAAAGAACAACGTGGCGATTGCATCGGCAATCGCGCGGAAGTTGTCCAGGGCCGGGTCTTTTACAGGTGCGTTCATACAGTGGAGCTCCAGGCAGCGTCAGCGCCCTGCAAAAAGGGCGCTGGAAGTTTGCCGCAATCGTGTCGACACGTCACCTGAGGAAGCGGATCAACCCAGGCGAGCGGGGGAGAGCATCCCGGCATCCAGGCCGAAGCGCTTGAGTGGCTCGGGCAGGGGTTCGCCGCGCACCAGTGCGGCGCTGGCCTGGCCCATGGCGGGCGAGGTCTGGATGCCGTAACCGCCTTGCGCTGCCACCCAGAACAGGCCGGGTACCTGCAGATCGAAACCGGACAGCAAGTCGCCATCGGCCACGAAGCTGCGCAGGCCGGCCCAGGTGCGGGTCGGGCGGCGGATGGTCAGGGTGGTGGCTTCTTCGATCTGGTAGATGCCCATGGCGATGTCCAGTTCTTCGGGCTGCACGTCGTGCGGTTCCACCGGGTCGGCGTTGGCCGGCGAGCCGAGGAACATGCCGGCGTCGGGCTTCATGTAGAACGACTCGTCGAGGCTGACCAGCATCGGCCAATGGTGGATGTCCACGCCTTCCGGCCCGGCGAAGATGAACGCCGCACGGCGCTTGGGCTGAAGGCCCAGCGGCCTGGCGCCGGCCAGTTCGCCGATCTTGTCGGCCCAGGCGCCGGCGGCGTTGATGATGACCGGGGCGCTGAAGGTCTGGCCGTTGGTTCGCACCTGCCACACACCTTCGCCGTCGCGGGTCAGGCTCAGGACTTCGCTGTCGGTGTGCACTTCACCTTTGTTGCGCCGGATGCCGCGCAGGTAACCCTGGTGCAGGGCATCGGTGTCGATGTCGCTGGCGGTCGGGTCGTAGATCGCGCCGTGGACTTTTTCCCGGCGCAGGATCGGCAGGCGTGCGCAGGCTTCGTCGGCGCTGAGCAGTTGCATCTCGGGCACCGTGGCTTTGGCGCTGAGGTATTGATTGTTCAGTTCGACCGGGTCGCCGGTGAAGTCCACGGTCATCTCGCCACGTGGGGTCAGCAGCGGGTGTTCGCAGAAACCGGCGGGCGGGGCGTCGAAGAAGTCGCGGCTGGCCTGGGTCAGTGCCCGGACTTGCGGTGTGCCATAAGCCGCAGTGAACAGCGCGGCCGAACGTCCGGTGGAGTGGTAGGCCGGATGGGATTCGCGTTCGAGCACAATCACCCGGGCGTGCTGCGACAGCCAGAAACCGGTGGAAGCGCCGGCAATCCCGCCGCCGATGATGATGAAATCTGCCTGGCTCATGAATGTCTCCTGTAAGCCGCAATATAGATCTCCTGTAGGAGCCGGCTTGCTGGCGATGGCATCGCCGCAGTTGGTCTGACAGACCGCGGCGCCTGCATCGCCAGCAAGCCGGCTCCTACAGGGTGGGGGATTAGTGCTGTAGTTGGTAAATGGCATTGGCCAGCGCGATGTCTTCCAGGCCCAGGCCGATGGAGCGGAAGAACACGTGGCGGTCGTAATCAGGGCGCTGGACTTTTTCGCTGATCAGGTCCGGCAGGTCCCCGACAATCGCGCTCTTGTCCCAGCCATGTTGCTCGCCGGCAATCAGCATTTCGCCCGCCGATCCCGGAGTGGTCAGACGGTAGTCGCAGAACACCTGCATGTCATTGAGGCTCTGCGGCGGCACTTCGTGGGCGCGTGGTGCGTTGGTGCTGATGGAGGTGATCAGCGCCGGTTTGCTCAGGCTCGTCGGGTCGATCACTGGGCCGGCGGACGAAGTGCACAGCATGATGACGTCGGCGTCATGGACGGCCGCTTCACGACTGTCGACGAGGGTCAGGCGTGGATCGAGGCGCTTAATCTCGGCCAGGGCCTCAGGGCTGAGTTCGCTCAGGTTCGGCGAGAAAAGGTGGATGCTTTGCCAGTCGCGCAAACCTTTGACGTAATGCAGGTGCGCCAGGGCAACTTTGCCACTGCCGATGATCGCCAGGCGTTGAGCGTTCAACGGGGCAAGGGCATCGACAGCGACGGCGGTGGTCGCGGCGGTGCGCGCCGTGGTCAGTTCGCCTGCATCGCAGAGCAACAGCGGCTGACCGGTCTGCATCGACATCAATAAGGTCCAGGCAGTCACCAGCGGGCCTTGTTCGCGCACGATATAGGGCGACGTCTTGACCCCGTAAACCCCGTCTTCGGCCAGCACGCCCAGGTAGTTGATGAAGTCGCCGGCACCCTTGGGAAATTCCACCAGTTGCTGCGCCGGTTGCACTGCCTGCCCGGCGGCCAGGTCGCGGAACAGCTTGCGCAGGATCTGCGGCACGTCGACCTGCGCCAACAATTCGCGGGCCTGGGGTTGGGTGATCACAAACGGCGTGCTGGACATGGGCGGCTCCGGGAGCTGGAAGTAAACTAATTTGTCTATTATGGACTTTTAGTTGTCTCTCGCAAGCACCTTTTGTAGGAGCAAGCTCGCTCCTACAGTGATTTGGGGGCGAAAAAAAAGCGCAGTCCGTTGCCGGCTGCGCCTCTTTTATTGCGACCCGCTGTTACGGACGCTTGCGCTCAACCGCCCGCAACAGATGCGTCGGTGGCGTTTCACAGCTGATCTTGCGACCGAGCAGCGCCTCGATGGACGGCAGCTGGTAGGAGTCGTCTTCCCCGGCAAAACTGATGGACACGCCATCGGCGCCAGCGCGTCCGGTACGGCCGATACGGTGCACGTAATCGTCCGGGACTTCCGGCAGGGTGAAGTTGATCACGTGGCTGATGCCGTCGATGTGAATGCCGCGACCGGCGACATCGGTGGCCACCAGCACGCGGATCTTGCCTTCGCGAAAGCCTTCAAGCGTCTTGATGCGCTTGTGTTGCGGCACATCGCCGGACAGTTGCGCGGCGTTGACGCCATCACGTACCAGGCGCTCTTCGATGCGCCGCACTTCATCCTTGCGGTTGGCGAAGACCATCACCCGCTCCCAACCGTTGTCGTTGACCAGGTTGTAGAGCAGTTTGTATTTGTCGGCACCGGCCACCGCGTAAATGTGCTGCTCGACGTTTTCGCTGGCCACGTTCTGCGACTCGATCTCGACGATCGACGGGTCGGTGGTCCATTGCTTGGCGAGGTTCATCACGTCTTCGGTGAACGTCGCGGAGAACAACAGCGTCTGGCGCTCGTTCTTTGGCGGTGTCTGGCGAATGATCTGACGCACTTGCGGGATGAAGCCCATGTCGAGCATGCGGTCGGCTTCGTCCAGGACCATCACTTCGACCATGTCCAGGTGCACGTCGCCGCGCTGGTTGAAGTCGAGCAGGCGGCCCGGAGTCGCGACGAGGATGTCGCAATGACGTGCTTCGAGATGCTTGAGCTGCTTGTCGAAGTCCATGCCGCCGACAAACGTCATGACATTGAGGCCGGTGTACTTGGTCAGGTCGGCGGCGTCCTTGGCGATCTGCACCACCAGTTCGCGGGTCGGCGCGATGATCAGCGCCCGTGGCTCGCCCATGTAGCGCTCTTTCGGCGGCGGGGTTTGCAGCAACTGGGTGATGATCGAAATCAGGAATGCAGCGGTTTTGCCGGTGCCCGTCTGGGCGCGACCGATGGCATCTTTGCCCGCGAGGGTGAAGCCAAGGACTTGAGCCTGAATCGGCGTGCAATACGGGAAGCCGAGGTCCTGGATGGCGTGCATCAGTTCCGGGGCGAGTTTGAAATCGTGAAAACGGGTTTTGCCTTCCTGGGGTTCGACGGCGAAATCTTCGAGTTTCCAGGGGATGACCGGCGCTTTTGGCTTGGGCTCGCGACGCGGTTTGGCAAGTTTCGCGGCTTCGATGGGCGGCGCTTCAGCGGCAATGGCTTCGACGGCGGGGGTGGCCGGTGCAGGCTTCGGCGCGTGTTTCGGTGCCGCTATGGGGTCGGTCCGGCCAGGCTGATTACCGTCGGTGCGGTGGCTGGGGCTGTGAGACGGAGCGCTGGAGGCTGGCGCGAGCTGCTCAGTCTCGCTTTTACCGAACATTTTCTTGAGTGCTTTGAGCACGGTCATCTCATCAATTGGTTAAGGAATATACGGCGGCCAGTGTAATGCAAGAATCGGGCGCGGCGTAGGGGGATGGATCAATGGGCTGTTTTTCAGCTGAGCCGTTAACGCAAGCGCTCGCCAAGCCAGACGCCGATGTCGCGAATCTCCTCGGGTAACACTTCGTGACCCATTGGGTATTCCTGCCATGTCACGGTGACACCATGCTGCTTCAGATACTCGTAGGCGGTCCGTCCCATCGAGTTTTGCACCACGTCATCGTACTGACCGTGCAGTGACAGCACCGGAATGCGTTGCTGGCTGGCCGAAAGCTCCAGTTCGTCACTGAAAGTCGGTGCATAAGTAGAAAGGGCAAGTACGCCACCCAACGGCCCCTGCCATTTCAGAAACACGGTGTGTAACACCACGGCGCCGCCTTGGGAAAAGCCTGCCAGGAAAATCCGCGAGGCGTCTATTCCGATAGCTCGCTGCGTTTCGATCAATTGAATGATTCGGTCCGACGACGCTTCCAGCTGCTCGCGATTGATCGCGCGCGCAGGGCTCATGGCCAATATGTCGTACCAGCTCGGCATCTCGTAGCCACCGTTGATGGTGACGGCACAGGTCGGTGCCTGAGGGAGAACGAAGCGAGTGGTCAGCAGGCTTTCCTGTAACGCTTCAGCCACCGGCAGGAAGTCGTAACGGTCGGCGCCCAGGCCGTGCAGCCAGATGACGCAGGCATCTGCGGGCTTGACGGGTTCAAGGATAAGGGGCTCGGTCATGGCTGCTCCAATTTTGTGCGTGCGCTCTCATTGAGTGCGAGAGATGAGTGCGCGTCTGGTTGATCCGTTAAGAAGATGTCGCAAGGCTACAAGTTTTGCTATTGACCTGTCCCTAAACCGCTTTGGCGAGCGGTCTGGTACGGGCTTTGCTATAGGAAGCCTGTATGAAAAATCCCACGCCTGTCGGTAACACTATCAGGCCATTGTTCGTAGTGGGATAGCAAAAAAATCCGGTGATGGATGTTCGCCAGTGGCCGCTACGGGCTTCGCGAACGTGAAAGGGCTACAGCCCGTTCGGCCGATTGGTGAGAAGTGAGTGGTCCATGATGTGGATTTTCTCCTACTAGACTCATAGCGCAGGTCCTACGTCGGTTGACCCTAAAAAAAGCCAACACGGGTCGACTACGCCTCATAAGGGTGCGACAGGACTCAAGCTCCGACACAACAAGAGCAAAACTGGAGGTTTGAATGAAGATGTTGAAATCCACCCTGGCGATCGTGTCTGCAGCCGCAGTACTCGGTGTCAGCGGGTTCGCTCAGGCGGGTGCAACCCTGGATGCAGTGCAGAAGAAAGGTTTCGTACAGTGCGGCGTCAGCGATGGCCTGCCTGGTTTCTCGGTTCCGGACGCCACTGGCAAGATCGTCGGTATCGATGCTGACTACTGCCGCGCTGTGGCCGCTGCCGTCTTCGGCGACGCGACCAAGGTCAAGTTCAGTCAGTTGAACGCCAAAGAGCGCTTCACCGCGCTGCAGTCCGGCGAAATCGACATCCTGTCGCGCAACACCACCATGACCAGCTCCCGTGATTCGGGCATGGGTCTGAAATTCCCTGGTTTCATCACTTACTACGACGGCATCGGTTTCCTGGTAAACAGCAAGACGCTGGGCGTGAAAAGCGCCAAAGAGCTCGACGGCGCCACCATCTGCATTCAAGCCGGTACCACCACCGAGCTGAACGTTTCCGACTACTTCCGTGGCAACGGTCTGAAATACACCCCGATCACCTTCGACACATCCGACGAAAGCGCCAAGTCGCTGGAATCCGGTCGTTGCGACGTGCTGACCTCCGACAAATCCCAGCTCTATGCACAACGCAGCAAGCTGGCGACCCCGAACGACTACACCGTTCTGCCGGAAACCATCTCCAAGGAGCCTCTGGGCCCGGTCGTCCGTAATGGCGACGACGAGTGGCTGGCCATCGTGCGCTGGACTGGCTACGCCATGCTCAACGCTGAAGAAGCCGGCATCACTTCGAAAAACGTCGAAGCTGAAGCCAAAGGCACCAAGAACCCGGACGTCGCTCGTCTGCTGGGTACCGACGGTGAATACGGCAAAGACCTGAAAGTGAAGAAAGACTGGGTCGTGCAGATCGTCAAGCAAGTCGGTAACTACGGTGAAGTGTTCGAGAAAAACCTCGGCAAGGACACTCCGCTGGCCATCGACCGCGGGCTGAACGCTCTGTGGAACAACGGCGGCATTCAATACGCACCACCAGTGCGCTGATGGTTCTATCACCCGGTGGGCCAACCACCGGGTGATGTTCTGTTCCATTACATCCGGGGCACTTCATGCAAAATTCAATCGGCGCACCAAAGCAGAGGCTCAGCCTCAGCGATCCCAAAGTGCGTGCGTGGCTATTTCAGATCATCACCATCGTGGCGGTGGTCTCGATGGGCTGGTACCTGTTCGACAACACGCAGACCAACCTTCAACACCGGGGCATTACCTCCGGTTTCGACTTTCTGGAGCGCAGTGCCGGTTTCGGCATCGCTCAACACCTGATCGACTACACCGAATCGGACAGCTATGCCCGGGTGTTTGTCATCGGCCTGCTCAACACGCTGCTGGTGACTTTCATCGGCGTGATCCTGGCGACAATCCTCGGGTTCATCGTCGGCGTGTCACGGCTGTCGAAGAACTGGATCATCGCTAAGCTGGCGACTGTTTATGTGGAAGTCTTCCGCAACATTCCGCCGCTGCTGCAAATCCTGTTCTGGTACTTCGCGGTGTTCCTGACCATGCCGGGGCCACGCAACAGCCATAACTTCGGCGACACCTTCTTCGTCAGCAGCCGCGGCCTGAACATGCCGGCCGCGTTGATGGCGGACGGTTTCTGGCCGTTTGTGATCAGCATCGTCGTGGCCATTGTCGCGATCGTGCTGATGAGCCGCTGGGCCACCAAACGCTTCGAAGCGACCGGTGTGCCGTTCCACAAGTTCTGGGTCGGCCTGGCGCTGTTCCTTGTGATCCCGGCGCTGTGCGCTCTGATCATCGGCACCCCCGTGCACTGGGAAATGCCCAAGCTGCAAGGCTTCAACTTCGTCGGTGGCTGGGTGCTGATCCCGGAACTGCTGGCGCTGACCCTGGCCCTGACCGTGTACACCGCGGCGTTCATCGCCGAGATCGTGCGTTCGGGCATCAAGTCGGTCAGCCACGGCCAGACCGAAGCGGCACACTCGCTGGGTCTGCGCAACGGTCCGACCCTGCGCAAAGTGATCATCCCGCAAGCCCTGCGCGTGATCATTCCACCGCTGACCAGCCAATACCTGAACCTGGCGAAAAACTCTTCGCTGGCGGCCGGTATCGGTTATCCGGAGATGGTCTCGTTGTTTGCCGGTACGGTGCTGAACCAGACTGGGCAGGCGATCGAAGTCATTGCCATCACCATGAGCGTGTACCTGGCGATCAGTATCAGCATTTCCCTGCTGATGAACTGGTACAACAAGCGCATTGCGCTGATCGAGCGGTAAGGAAAAGCGCATGAGTACTCATACATTCAAACCTGACATGCCGCCACCGAGCAAAGTCTTCGGGCCGATGGCGTGGATGCGCGCGAACATGTTCTCCAGCTGGCTCAACACCCTGCTGACGCTGTTCGCGTTCTACCTGATTTATCTGATCGTTCCGCCGATTCTGGAATGGGCGATCATTGACGCCAACTGGGTCGGCACCAGCCAGGCCGATTGCACCAAGGAAGGCGCCTGCTGGGTGTTCATCCAGCAGCGCTTTGGCCAGTTCATGTACGGCTACTACCCGATGGACCTGCGCTGGCGCGTGGACCTGACTGTGTGGCTGGCGGTGATCGGCGTGGCACCGTTGTTCATCTCGCGCTTCCACCATAAAGCCGTGTATGGCCTGAGCTTTCTGGTGCTGTACCCGATCATTGCCTGGTGCCTGTTGCATGGCGGTGTTTTCGGCCTGACCCAGGTGGCGACCAGCCAATGGGGCGGCCTGATGCTGACTCTGGTGATCGCCACCGTCGGCATTGCCGGTGCGTTGCCGTTGGGGATTGTCCTGGCCCTGGGTCGTCGTTCGAACATGCCGGCGATTCGAGTGGTCTGCGTGACCTTCATCGAATTCTGGCGCGGCGTGCCGTTGATCACAGTGCTGTTCATGTCCTCGGTGATGCTGCCGTTGTTCCTGCCTGAAGGCATGAACTTCGACAAACTGCTGCGGGCGCTGATCGGCGTGATCCTGTTCCAGTCGGCCTACGTCGCCGAAGTGGTGCGGGGCGGTCTGCAAGCGATCCCGAAAGGTCAGTACGAAGCCGCCGCCGCGATGGGCCTCGGTTACTGGCGCAGCATGGGCCTGGTGATTCTGCCGCAAGCCCTGAAGCTGGTAATCCCTGGCATCGTCAACACCTTCATTGCGCTGTTCAAGGACACGAGCCTGGTGATCATCATCGGCCTGTTCGACTTGCTCAACAGCGTCAAACAAGCCGCCGCCGACCCGAAATGGCTGGGCATGGCCACTGAAGGCTATGTGTTCGCGGCCCTGGTGTTCTGGATTTTCTGTTTTGGTATGTCCCGCTATTCCATGCATTTGGAACGTAAGCTGGATACAGGCCACAAGCGTTAGGAGTTTTGTCATGAGCGAAGCAATCAAAAAGCCTGTGAGCCCTGAAGGCATTATTCAGATGCAGGGCGTGAACAAGTGGTACGGCCAGTTCCACGTGTTGAAAGACATCAACCTGAACGTTAAACAGGGCGAGCGTATCGTCCTGTGCGGCCCGTCGGGTTCCGGCAAATCCACCACCATCCGTTGCCTCAATCGTCTGGAAGAACACCAGCAAGGCCGCATCGTGGTCGATGGCGTGGAACTGACCAACGACCTCAAGCAGATCGAATCGGTCCGTCGTGAAGTCGGCATGGTGTTCCAGCACTTCAACCTGTTCCCGCACCTGACCATCCTGCAGAACTGCACGCTGGCGCCGATGTGGGTGCGCAAGATGCCCAAGCGCAAGGCCGAAGAAATCGCCATGCATTACCTGGAGCGCGTACGCATTCCGGAGCAGGCGCATAAATTCCCGGGGCAACTGTCCGGCGGCCAGCAACAGCGTGTGGCGATTGCCCGTGCCCTGTGCATGAAACCGAAAATCATGCTGTTCGACGAACCGACTTCGGCACTCGACCCGGAGATGGTGAAAGAGGTGCTGGACACCATGATCGGCCTGGCCGAAGACGGCATGACCATGCTCTGCGTGACCCACGAAATGGGCTTCGCCCGCACCGTGGCCAACCGCGTGATCTTCATGGACAAGGGCGAGATCGTTGAACAGGCGGCGCCAAACGACTTCTTCGATAATCCGCAGAATGACCGGACCAAGTTGTTCTTGAGCCAGATCCTGCATTGATCGAAGCCAGGCAGTGAAATAAACCCGGACGCTGTTCCGGGTTTTTTTTGCCCAATGAAATCCTCCCCCCTGCCGACATGACTGCGGATGCGTACCGCGTACCGTAGGAGCCGGCTTGCTGGCGATGGCGGTGAAACAGCCGCCATCCATGTTGAATATGAAACGGTGATCGCCAGCAAGCCGGCTCCTACAAGGTCATGTCTGGGCATGACTGTGGATGCGTACTGCGTACCGTGGGAGCCGGCTTGCTGGCGATGGCGGCATAACAGCCTCCACCGAGATCCCGGTTATAACCATTTGGCATCCCACAATGGGTAATCGTGCACGCGTGTGACAAGCCCTGCACGCAATGGGTTGGCAACGATGTATCGGGCGACCGCTTGCAGATCCTCTTCACGGCGAATCGCACGGTCGTGGAAACCTCTCTGCCATACCATTCCTTTGCGCTCCAACCGCGCGTTTACCGCCCGTGCGCTGTGCGATTTGGTTGCCAGTACCAACGCCGACAACGAATTGTTCTTCAGTTCGACCAGCCAATGAAAATGGTCAGGCATCACCACCCAGGCAAGGGAATCGACCCATTCTTCTGTATGCGCCTGGCGAAAGCGCTCCACCACCAGGCGTCCTGTCCGCCAGTCAGTAAAAAAGGGGGCGCGGTTCCAGGTGACAGCCGTCAGCAGATAGATTTGGCCGGTTTGGGAATAGCGGCCGGCGCGCAAGCGATTGGCGTGGGGAAGATCGGGCATTCCATTGCCCTCCTGTGTTTTGAAAGAAACAGAAGGCTAGTGCGCAATAGTGAGAGGCGTTTTCAAAGTTCAGTTCTGAATGTGTCGATGCCATCGCCATCGCCATCGCCAGCAAGCCGGCGCCTACATGTCAGGGCATAAATGCGGATGCGCACCGCGCACCTGTAGGAGCCGGCTTGCTGGCGATGGCGGTGAAACAGCCGCCATCCATGTTGAATGTGAAACGGTGATCGCCAGCAAGTCGGCGCCTGCAGGTCAGGGCATAAAGGCGGATGTGCACCGCGTACTGTA
>NZ_BDAG01000015.1 GCF_002091715.1 Pseudomonas migulae NBRC 103157
ACGGCAGCACCGCGACCGGCCAGATCAACGTCAACATCATCGATGACACGCCGAACGCCAACCCCGATGCCACGTCGGTGACGGAGGGCGATGTCGTCAGCGGCAACGTCTTGTGGAACGACGTTGCCGGCGCCGATGGTCCCTTGGTCGGCGGTGGCGTGGTCGGCGTACGCGCCGGTTCGGACACGTCGACCCCGGTGAACGGCGGCCTCAACACCCAGATCAACGGCACCTACGGTTACCTGACCCTGGACGCCCAGGGCAACGCCGAATACCACAGCTACCCGAACAGTGTGAACGGCCCCGGTGCAACCGACGTGTTCACCTACACCCTGCGCGATAACGACGGTGATGAAAGCACCACCACCGTCACCATCGACGTCATCAACGGCTGCATCAATACGTCCAACGACAACGACGTAACCGTCATCACCAACGTACTGTCGGGCAGCGTCGCGGTGCCGGACGAAGCGTTGCTGGCCAACGACACCGATGCCAACGGCGACCCGCTGACCGCATCGCCCACCACCTTCAATACCGGCTGGATCGCCAAAGGCGCGGATTTCACCGGCAGCAACCAGCACTACAGTTTCACCGGCAACAACGCCCAATCCGTGACCATCGCCCGCAGCGCCTTCGTCGCCAATACCGCCGCCATGACTGCGGTGCTGGTGGTCAGCGGCGCGTTGGGCGAGGTCAAACACAACTCCACCAATGACGAGGACCGCATCACCGTCACCCTCAAACAGGGTGAAACCCTCAACCTCGACCACAACCTGGCGGCCGGTCATGTCGCCATGGAGTATTCGGTGAACGGTGGTGCGTTCATTGCCATCGGCGATGGCCAGACCATCACCGCCGCAGCGGACGGCACCTACCAGATTCACATCACCAACATCGTCAATGACGGGCCGGGCAACAGCGGCAAGGACGCGGAAAACTACCAACTGACCCTGACCGTCGACTACTCCGGTGCCCACAACACCACCCCGGACTACCACGGCACCTACTCCGTCAACGATCACCACGGTGGCAGCGACAGCGCCAGCGTGACCATCACCTACCAGGACGGCCACACCCTCGCCGGCACGGCGGGCGATGACGTGCTGGTAGCGGGCACCGGCGACAACATGATCAACGCCGGCGACGGCAACGATGTGCTCACCGCCGGCGCAGGCAACAATGAACTGCACGGCGGCGCCGGCAATGACTTGCTCTACAGCGGCGCCGGCAACGACCTGCTCGATGGCGGCGACGGCATCGACACCGCGAGCTACGCCCACGCCACCGCCGGGGTCAAAGTCGACCTTAGCCTGCTCGGTGCGCAAAACACCCTGGGCGCCGGCACCGACACCCTGACGGCCATTGAAAACCTCAAGGGGTCCGACTTCGGCGACACACTCACGGGCGACAACCACAACAACATCATCACCGGCGGCCTCGGCAATGACGTGCTCAATGGGGGCGGCGGCGACGACTTGCTCATCGGCGGCCTCGGCAACAACACCCTCACCGGTGGTGCCGGCGCGGACACCTTCCAGTGGCTCAAAGGAAACAGCGGCCACGACGTGGTCACTGACTTCACCCCGGGCGCCGACAAACTCGACCTGTCGCAACTGCTGCAAGGCGAAAACGGCACTGCCGCGTCGCTGGATGACTACCTGCACTTCAAAGTCACCGGCAGCGGCGATTCACTGGTCACCAGCATCGACGTCAGCGGCATGGCCGGCGCCGCGCCGAACCAGACCATCGACCTCGCGGGCGTGAACCTGGCCAGCCATTACGGGGTGACGCCGGGGGCGGGCGGGGTGATTGCCGGCGGGGCGGATACGGCGACCATCATCAACGGCATGTTGAATGACCATTCGTTGAAGGTGGATACCGTGTGACCTGAAACCTTCAACAACAAAACCCGCCATCCCTGCGTAAGGGGGGGCGGGTTTTTTGTTGTGCGTCGTTTAAGGAGGTGTCCGACCGGCGGTAGCAAAACCTGTGATTTATGACAGTAGCCAGTTCTGACTCTCTGCCTTTAAATCAAGGCAACAGGATGCAAGACACAGTTGTTTCAACACTCGGTCGTCAACGCGAATAAAAAGTGGCGGAACTCTGAGTCTGAAACTGGTTGGTCGAGTGATTAGGGCAATAAAGCTCAAAACAAAGGAGCATTGAAATGTCTAGTAAGCAAAATTTTTCTATAAGCGCCACTAAAAAAAGAGCGGAATACCTGGCGTATCGAGCCAGTATAAATGCTGCTGATCACTTGGCGCCCACCCCGGTAATTGCATTCTTGCCCCCTTTGGATCCAGGGGGAGAGCACTATCAACCGGCTAGCTCGTTTGGCAAAGATACAGAGTGGCTGGTTGCGCCCTTTCAGGGTATGACTAATCCGACGCCTACGCTTTTTTTAATAGACTTGATGCTCGATAAGACTCCGAACAATTCGTCGGAACAACACAGAGACACAACGCCCGTCGATTCGACAGTTCCCATTCTACTTAGTCTAAAGTTGCCAGATAAAGATACACCCGGAGTGAAGTCCATTGGCAATCGCATCAACTTTGGCGGTAACACTGGGCCGTATGCGGAATTCAAGTACATTGTGCAACCCGATCCTCAAATTTTTAACAATTCGATTAGTGTGGATCCAGCAGTGGATCAAACGGGCATCGCTCCGGAAGATTTTGCAGGTGGTAAGACTGTTCCTTTGACATTGATTTATCAAAACCCAAGGTTGGGAGACGTTATTGAGTGCAGAATAGGGCGTACTGCTGATATTACTCAAGTGGTTGATACGTGGGTGATTGATTCAACCAACAAAGATAATCCAATCGTTTTCGAATTGAAAGAGGCTGATGTAGCTACTTTTGATGGGAAGTGCCTTGTTTTTGTTGAGGGTCATACTTATCCCGGAGTGATAGCCACGCGATCGCCCATCAAAGAAGTTTTTGTGTTTAAGCAAAACCGTCCAACTAATTTCGGTGCGCTGCATCTTCCTCAGATAACAGGTCCGGGTGATAAATTAGAAATACTGCAATTTATTGATGGGGTTACGGCGGGTCTTCAAACAGCTTACACAAACTACAGTAGTTCGCTGGATAAAATTGTATTTATCATCGATGGCGTGAAGCAACCCCCACTGTCTATCGACCAATTCCCGTTCGATCTTCCACTCAGTCTCTCGGCACTTCTTGCCCAAGGGCACAACAGAGACGTCAAGCTGGATTATCAGATTGAACGCTTGGGCTTTTTGTTCCCATCGACACCTGTTACCCGACAGGTTCCGGTCGACGTAGATATGCCGTTGGCGCCCATCGTGCCTCCAAGCTACAGCCCGCCGGATGTTACTGCGCTTGTACCCACGCTTAAGGGGCCGGTCTCTGCACCCAATATACTGACGGTGGCCGATAAGCAGAATGGTGGCGACGTCGTACTAAACGTACCGCTTCACGCTGCCTTTAATCTGGGAGACACGATCTACGGTCTGTACGGTGGTCAACTAATTCCGGCACCTGGCGGAGTTTACGCCTATCCAGCGAGTGGACCCGTACCGGATCCCATACCTCTTACATTAAAGTGGGACTTTATTGAACGCGTTGGTAGCAATAAAGATACGCAGCTTCAGTACTATGCGGAGCATACAAAAAACAATAATCAGTCAGTGTCTATGTTGCATTTGGCGAATGTGAAGTTAATCCCAATTGTCTTGCGGGCAGCAAATTTTGTTCATGAAGATGAAGATTTTGGCGTTATTTGTTCATCATTGAGAAAGATGGGCGGTGAGGTGGGGGCTGTCATCCGAGTGCCTGGGGACTCACAATTGGTAGGTCTCACGGTTAAATGGAAATATGTCGGCTACTCCACAGTAGCAGCAACTGATTCCGATATTATTCCGGGTTCGACAGTCGAAAAGGAGTTTCCATTCGACCCTGCAGACGTAGGGTCCGGGGCTCATATTCTTGTTCCCTATGAATTTCTGTTGGTGACGGGAAACGCCTGGGGGAAACTTTTCTATTACGTTACTATCGAAGGTGAGCTTGTCCCTACCCAAAGTGAAGTCTTTCGGATCAACATGAGTTACGGTAGGAATACATGCGATATTAGTGGTCCCGATCCTTATCCATGAGTATCAATGTGTAATCGTTCTTTCGGTAAAGTTAATCGCGTATATCCGGCGTCGAGGCGCCGGATATACGTTTGCTCTTGGCCGATCTGCGTTGGTTTTTTCTCACCCTTTCAGAGATTAATCCTACATTTTTTTGTAGGAGGTATCTGTATCGTCCGCAGCCCTCAACGTTCTCCGCTTCTTTGCAGGAGACAAGTAGACGGAAGGACAGCCCCATGAGCTTCGACAGCCCAATTTCACATAAACCTGCGAGCGCAATTACGTTCAAAGTGCTGGCACTGTTGCCGGCTTTTTTTTTGGTTAGCACTTCGGCGGTGGCGGCAATCATTGTCGGTCCAGGCGTGAACCACACAATCGATCCGAATGACCCGATCAGCGACTATTTTGTGGACAACGGCGTACTCAATGCAGGGGAAGTAACGACCCGAAGCTTGACCGGACAGGCCGGGGCGGTCTTGAACCTCGACGGCACTACCGTCAACGGCAATTCCGGCGACCACGGAATTCTGTTGACCGAAAGCCAGGCCACTATTCAACGGGCCACCGTCACTGCAGATACTACAGCGCTATGGCTCAGTCGAGCGCCTTCAGCCATGCAAGGCTCCACGGTCACCGCAACCGACAGCATATTCTTCGGTGGCGAAGCCGGGGGAATGGTCACCGGTCTGAGTACATTGACGCTGGTCAACAGCGAGCTCAGAGGCACCAATGCCGGCAGCGTCGGCCTGGACAGTCGCGGCGGTGATGTGCGCGCACTGGCCGGCACGCTGATCAGCGGCGGCAAAACAGGCGTGCGGATGACCAATGACGCCAACGGCCAAGGCACCAATACACTGTTGGTGGATGGCTCGATCATAGAAGGTCGCACCGAAGAGGCGATCCTGGTGGAAGGGGGCGTACAAGGCGCGACCATCCAGGTGCAGAACAACAGTGTTCTGCGGGCGGGTAATGGGATTCTGTTGAAGGTAAAAGGCGCCTCCACGGCGGCGATGAATGTCGTCGGCAGTGCGTTGGAAGGCAACGTGCAAGTCCTGGAGAACAGCTCCGTCGAACTCTCTTTCAGAGGGGCCTCGATGGTCGGGGACATCCTGCGCGAGGACGGTTCTACCGCCAATGTCACCATGAACAATGGCTCATCGTTCACCGGGCGTTTGAATGACAGCAACCTGACGCTGGACCAGTCGAGCCTGACCATGGTCGACAACGACAGCATCGACAACTTGTCGATGAATGACGGCCTCGTCAATTTCGGTACGCCTGGTGCGCAGCGTGCGAACCGTCAACTCGACGTGGGTACGCTCGACGGCGACGGTATCATTGGCATGCAGGGCAATTTCCAGACCGGTGAAAGCGACTTGCTGAAGGCCAATACGGCCAACGGCGACTTCGAATTGGCCGTCAATGCTTCGGGCAAGGACGCGACGTCTCCTCGACAACTGACGCTGGTGCAGATCGCCAACAACAACGCAGATTTCGCGCTGTTGGGAGGCCGGGTCGATGTAGGGACATTTGAGTACGATTTAGAGAAAAGAACCAATGCCTCCGGTGAAACGGAGTATTTCCTGAACCCTACTGACCGGCTCACTTCTGGCGCGCAGGCGGTGGCAGCCTTGTTTCAAACGGCCCTTACCGTGTCGTACGGCGAGTTGAAGTCGCTTGAAAACCGCATGAGCGAGTTGCAGGCGAACGACAAGCTTCATGGCTTGTGGGTACGGCCTTATGGCAACAAGTGGATCGTTGACGGCAGTTCGTCAGGTGTGGGTTATCGCCAACAGCAGCAGGGCTTCACCATGGGCGGCGACACCCGACTGGGTGACAGTCGATGGACTGTCGGTATGCTGGCGGGTTACAGCAAGTCCGATCTGGATCTCGCTGGCGGCACCTCGGCCGAGGTCAACAGTTTCTACTTTGGCCCCTATTTTGGCTGGCTGAATCCGGACAATGGCTACTACGTCGATGGCGCCCTGAAGTTCAACCACTTCCGCAATGAATCCAAAGTCCGGATGAGTGACGGCAAGCGTGCCGAAGGCGATTACAGCAACTCGGCGGTGAGCGCGATCGTAGAAGGTGGTCGTAATTTTGACCTTGGGGATGGCTGGTTCGCCAAACCATCTGCCCAGGTTTCCGCGGCAGTGATTCAGGGCAAGAACTATCGCCTGGACAATGACATGGAAGCCGAAGGTGACCGCACCCATTCGTTACGGACCAAGCTGGGCGTCATGGCCGGTCGAAGCATCGATCTGGGCGACACACGGGTGCGTCCATATGGACGTGTGGCGATGGTCCATGAATTTGCTTCCAACGATAACAGCGTGCGGGTCAACGGAAACTCGATCAATAACAACCTTGCCGGCACCGGTTTTGAAGCCGGTGTCGGGATGACGGTTTCGTTGTCCGAGAAGCTGAATCTTGATGTCGGTGTCGACTACGCCAAGGGTAAAAATATCGAACAGCCTGTGGCTGCCACTTTTGGTTTGAACTATCAGTTTTAAATGCTTGAACGAAAAAAAACCGCTGTAAAAGCGGTTTTTTTTTCGTTCTGTCTGTAGCTGATTTTCTAGCTTTTGGAAGGGGACCGTGCAACGACACTCCATGTATTGGACTCAGCCTTTTCATCTAGTGTCAGGGCGCTAATTACATAGGTTTGCCCGACTGTCAGATCGTTTTGGAAAGAAACCCACTTTCCTTCATCGCTGGTGGGCTCTGTTTTTGTTTGGATAACACCATTGAGCTTGATCTTGACCGTACTGTTCGGCGTATGGAGACCTCTGGCAATAAGCCAACGCTTGTTTATATCGCCTCCATCAAGAATTACGTTCCCCTCGGCATCATAAATACGGGTGTCTGTCGGTGCCGCAGTGGCCGCTTCCACTGTAATCGTGTGCGGCCCAGCGGTGCCGCCACCTATGTATTTTGCGGTGACGGTGAAGATGTAGGTGTCATCGGTCAACTCGCCTGTTGGATGCCTGTAGCGACCGGTTGAAGGGTCCACGGTGGCTTCATCCATCGTTACACCATTTTTGAATACTTCAACCTTCGCTCCCGGTTCCCCTTCGCCTTCCACAAACAGGGAGGTCTCGGATGTTGTGGTGCCGTCATCGACTTCTACTCCGGTAGCGGTCGTGACTTTGTCGAGGGTTACCTGCTTTTTGATAGCTTCCACTGTAATCGTGTGCGGCCCAGCGGTGCCGCCACCTATGTATTTTGCGGTGACGGTGAAGATGTAGGTGTCATCGGTCAACTCGCCTGTTGGATGCCTGTAGCGACCGGTTGAAGGGTCCACGGTGGCTTCATCCAGGGTTACACCATTTTTGAATACTTCAACCTTCGCTCCCGGTTCCCCTTCGCCTTCCACAAACAGGGAGGTCTCGGATGTTGTGGTGCCGTCATCGACTTCTACTCCGGTAGCGGTCGTGACCTTGTCGAGGGTTACCGGCGTGACAGCTACCTCTCTCACGGTAAATGTGAACGCGTCCGACTCTTTGTTATCGGGATCCTTGATCGTGATGCTGTAGTCTCCTGGCTGCAGGTCCAGCTCAAAAGTGACTTTACCGCAGCGGTCGACTAGTTCCGTTTTCAGAAGTGTCTCACCATTGAATGCCCTCGAATCCACGTTCGGAAGAGAATCGCAAACCACGGTGACGGTTGGGCCGGAAATAGTGTCACCAGGAGAAACTGGCTCGCCATCGCTGGATACCTGAGTAATGGCCGGTCTTTCTCTTGCAGCAGTAAACTTTCTAGGTAGCGATGCAGGTCCGATATCGTAATTACCTACAATGCGCACTTCATGACAATCGTAATTGGATAGTGTGAGTAGCTCAGTCACAAACTCGCCAGCATCATCGCTCTGCGCACTACCCAAATCCTCATCAAAGTTCTTAATAATGACATTACTATTTGGTTGAATATTGTAGCCGGTAATCCTGATTTGCCTGTCGAATGTAGTTCGGTTGGTGATGGCAGTGCCTTTACTGTCATCCAGTCTGCGAAACTGTGGCTGCACTTTAACAAGTTCGTCGAGTGTGGACGATGGATCGTTCGAGGGGAAATCGGTCATGATCATGACTCCGTTTGGTCAAGGGGACGGAGTGATTTAAGGCCTCGAACTAATGAATTGGCTACTGTCAGAAATAACAGGTTTTAGTGGGTTTCCGATGAGCGGAGGGGGCGATGATGGAAGCTGAAAGAGGGCTTATCCGCTATTAATAGCGAAACGAGTTTCAGGATTTACGCAAGGTCTTCTGCCTAACGATGTAGATCGTCACCAGCACCGCACTGGTTAGCATGAAACCGCGTGCCCACGGCAAGGGCACCAGGTAGCACGACAACAGAATGCTCACCCACATCAGCCCGATAGCGTACACCTTGCCCTTGAGCGGAATGCCGTTGCCATCGAGGTAGTCGCGAATCCATGGCCCCAGCCGTGGGTGCTCCACCAGCCAGTGATAAAAGCGCGGGGAGCTGCGGGCGAAACAGGCCGCCGCCAGCAACAGGAAAGGCGTGGTGGGCAACACCGGCAGGAAAATCCCGATCACCCCCAGCGCTACGCTCAGCCAGCCGATGACCAGCAGCCCGTAACGCAACATCAGGGAGCGGTTGCCTATGGGGTTGTCCATAGGCAGAACCTTAGTGGTGACGTGGCTTGAGGATCGCCGGTTTTTCGTCTGGCGCCTGGCACAGCAGGTACAGCGCGGTCAGGGCTTCCGGGATCTGCACGATCATGTCGTCCATCAGGTTGGCGTCTTTGGCGATGTCTTCGAACTCAGGCTGTTCGTCGAACAGACCCGAACCGACCATGATCGGCAGCAGCATTTCGCTGACTTCGTCTTCGGCGGTTTCGAACCAGGCCGCTTCGCGCAGGAACACACCTTCCATGAAACCGATGCACCAGCCGCGCAGGTCGGAATCATCCGGCTCTTCGCCCAGGTCCAGGTCGCATGGCAGCTCGAACTCTTCATCGGACGCCAGCTGGCGCGCGATGTGAGCCTTGAGGGCGAGCAGGGTGGATTCGATCGCTTCACGCTCGGTGTCGTCGGCGTAATGCGGCTCTTCGGCGAAGAGGGCGTCGATCCATTCACGATCCGGAACCTCTTCGGAACAGATCGAAAGCGCAGTGAGGTAGCCGTGGGCGGCCACGTAGTCCAGCGCCTCGTCATGCAGTTCATCGGCGTCGAGGAAGACTTGCAGGCGGGTTAGTTGCTCAGCGAAGGACATTAAAGGGCTACCTTGGGAATTAAACAGATGCGGGAATTCTAGGCCTTCTTGAGCACTCAGGCCAGCCGCGCGGGATATTTGCATGCCGGCAACACCACAATCCCTGTGGGAGCGGGCTTGCTCGCGAAGGCGTCGTGTCAGGCAGCATTAATATCGACTGACACTCCGCCTTCGCGAGCAAGCCCGCTCCCACAGGTTGCGCGGTGTTTGTCCTCGTGTGTCTTCTCAGTGGCGCCCTTTGCGAGGGAGGCCTCGGGTATACTCCCGCGTTTTGTGATGCCCTGCTGGCGTCGCGGCTGAAATGTGAAGCGTCATGCAATGCGCCCTTACGATTTGTCAGTGCAGCCTTGCGGATCCTGAACCAGCCTTGCAGGGATGTTTCGGTGATTTTTGGAGTTTTTATGCTCGAACAGGCTCAACGCGTCCTCAAGGACATCTTCGGCTACGACAGTTTCCGTGGCCGTCAGGGTGCAATCATTGAGCGCGTGGCCAGTGGCGGCGACGCCCTGGTGCTGATGCCTACCGGTGGTGGCAAATCCCTGTGCTTCCAGGTGCCGGCACTGCTGCGCGAAGGCCTGGCAGTGGTGGTGTCGCCGCTGATCGCGTTGATGGACGACCAAGTGGCGACCCTCGAAGAACTGGGCGTCGCGGCCGCTGCGTTGAACTCCACGCTGAGCGCCGAGCAGCAACGCGACCTCGCTGCGCGGATCAAGCGCGGTGAAGTGAAGATGCTTTATCTCGCGCCTGAGCGTCTGGTCCAGCCGCGCATGCTGGCGTTCCTGCAAAGCCTTGAAATCGCCTTGTTCGCCATCGACGAAGCGCATTGCGTGTCGCAATGGGGTCACGACTTCCGCCGCGAGTACCTGCAACTGGGCCAATTGGCAGAGTTGTTCCCCAACGTCCCGCGCATCGCCCTCACCGCGACCGCCGACAAGCGCACCCGGGAAGAAATCGTCGATCGCCTGCACCTGCAGAATGCCGAGCGCTTTCTCTCGAGCTTCGACCGCCCGAACATTTTTTACCGCATCGTGCCCAAGGAACAGCCGCGCAAGCAGTTGCTGGCGTTCCTCGCCGAACGGCGCAGCGATGCCGGCATCGTCTATTGCCTGTCACGCAAGAAAGTCGACGAAGTGGCGGTGTTCCTCAGCGAGCAGGGCTTCCCGGCGCTGCCGTACCACGCCGGTCTGGCCAACGAAACCCGGGCCCATCACCAGAAGCGCTTCCTTAACGAGGAAGGTCTGATCATGGTCGCCACCGTGGCGTTCGGCATGGGCATCGACAAGCCCAACGTGCGCTTTGTCGCGCACCTCGATCTGCCGAAATCCCTTGAGGCTTACTACCAGGAAACCGGTCGCGGCGGCCGTGACGGTCTGCCGGCGGATGCCTGGATGGCTTATGGCCTGCAAGACGTGGTGATGCTCAAGCAGATGCTGCAGAACTCCGAAGGCGATGAGCGCCACAAGCGTCTGGAGCAGCACAAGCTCGACGCGATGCTCTCGCTCTGCGAAGAGACCCGCTGCCGGCGTCAAACGTTGCTGGCCTACTTCGACGAAGACATGCCCGAGCCGTGCGGCCACTGCGACAACTGCGTCGATGGCGTGCAGACCTGGGACGCCACCGAGCCGGCCCGTCAGGCGCTTTCGGCGATTTACCGCACCGGCCAGCGCTATGGCGTCGGCCATCTGGTGGACGTGTTGCTGGGCAAGGACAACGAAAAGGTCCGCAGCTTCGGCCATCAGCATCTGTCGGTCTACGGTGTCGGCAAGGCAATGGGCGAGAGCGAATGGCGCTCCCTGTTCCGACAGCTGGTGGCCCGTGGTCTGGCCGACATCGATCTCGAAGGTTACGGCGGTCTGCGCCTCAGTGACACTTGCCGGCCGCTGCTCAAGGGCGAAGTGACGTTGGAACTGCGTCGCGACCTCAAGCCGCAAACCACCGCGAAAAGCAGCAAGAGCCAGGCGAGCCAACTGGTCCGTGGCGAAGAACGCGAACAGTGGGAAGCCTTGCGCGCCTTGCGTCGCAAGCTCGCCGAAGAGCACGGTGTGCCGCCTTACGTCATCTTCCCCGACTCGACGTTGCTGGAAATGCTCCGCAGCCAACCGACCTCTCTGGCGGAAATGGCCACGGTCAGCGGTGTCGGCGCACGCAAACTGGAACGTTACGGCGAGGCCTTCCTCGAAGTGCTCGGCGGCCAGGTCGAGGCGCCGAAAGTGGTGGCCGACGTGCGCCACGAGCTGATAACCCTCGCTCGGGCCGGCATGACGCCGTTACAAATCGCCGGTCAATTGCAGTGCTCGGAAAAGAATGTCTACACCATGCTCGCCGAGGCAATCGGCAAGCAGCAGTTGTCGCTGGAACAGGCGCTGGACCTGCCCGAAGACTTGATGGGCGAAGTCCAGGATGCGTTTCTCGACGGCGAGGGCGAATTGCCGCCGGTGGCGGAGATTGCTGCGCTGTTCGCCGGTCGCGTGCCGGAAGGTGTTTTGTACTGTGTTCGAGCCGCGCTGCAATCGGAATTCGAGGTCTGAGTTTCAAATTTCGGACAGGGCTGTATTGATGTAACGATTCAGTACAGAGCAAGCCTTGCCTCAAGCCAAGGGTCATGCTTAGCTGACTAATAATTAGTTTTTCTCTATTTCAGTCTAACCATGAGTGTTTTATGCCGTTAACCGATCAACACCGATTTGGCATGCAACTGGCCCAGATGTCGCGCGGCTGGCGTGCCGAACTGGACCGCCGTCTGGCCGGCCTGGGTTTGTCCCAGGCGCGCTGGCTGGTGCTGCTGCACCTGGCGCGTTTCGAGGAGGCGCCGACCCAGCGCGAACTGGCACAAAGCGTCGGCGTCGAAGGGCCGACCCTGGCCAGGCTGCTCGACAGTCTGGAAACTCAGGGCCTCGTTCAGCGTCAGGCCGTGGTGGAAGACCGCCGGGCGAAAAAAATCGTCCTCTGTGCACCGGCCCGTCCCCTGATCGAACAAATTGAAACCATTGCCACTCAACTGCGCCACGAGCTGTTTGAAGGCGTCGATGAGGCCGATTTGAAGGTCTGCATGCGTGTTCACGGGCACATTCTGGCCAACCTGGAAAAATCCTGAAGCAGAACCGGGTGTCAGCTTTTTGAGATACCCCGTTGTGCGGACTATAAAGAACTACTAGGCAATATCGTGTTCGTACCGGATGTGCGAACACGCACCGGTTGGTTCTGGTTATCTAAGGGATGCTCATGCTCGAGAGTTGGCACGTTGTACTGCGTTGGTGCGCCAGGCTGGTTCTGGCCGGTGGGGCTGTAACTTACTCGGCATTGGCGCCCGCGTTGGGCCTGGGTGAAATCACCGTGCATTCGGCGCTGAATCAACCGCTGCGTGCCGACATCGATCTGGTGGATGCTGCCGGTCTGGAGGAGGGCGACTTGTCCGTCAGTCTGGCGACCGCAGACGAATTCAGTCGCGCCGGTGTCGAGCGGGTGTTCTTTCTCAATGACCTGAAGTTCACGCCCATCCTGCGGGGCAACCGCAGCCTGATCCGGGTGAGCTCCAATAAAGTGGTCAACGAACCTTTTCTGAATTTCCTCGTGCAGCTCAATCAGCCCAACGGGCGCGTTCTACGCGAGTACACCGTGCTGATCGATCCGCCGGGCACGCCGGGGATCGTGCCGGTGGCCGACGAACCAGTCACCCGCTCACCGAACTCCCCCTACCCGAGTGTCAAACCGGCCATTGCGCCGCCCACTCAGGCCAAAAAAACGGCCCCTAAAGTTGAACCGTCCGCCGCCCCCGTCATTGATCCCGTCGCCGAGCAACTGGCCGCCAGCGTGTTGCAGAACCAGCAACTGCAAAAAAACATCGATGAGCTGAACGCGAAACTTCAGGGCCAGGACGAACAGATCGCCAGCCAGAAAAAACAGATCACCGAACTGCAAACGCAATTGGCGGAGGTCCAGGCGCCCCCGGTTATACCGGAAGTTGTTGCGCCAGCACCGGTCGCGGTACAAGAACCCGAGACGTTCAATTGGCCGATGATCATCGGGTTGCTGACGTTGTTGGCCTTGCTGTTGCTGGGCCTGTTTGTTCGCCGCCAACGACAGCAGGTTCAGACCCTGGCTGCAGATCCTCCCGTTCTACCGTCGCGACACGAGCCGGTGCTTGATCAAACCGTGGAGCCGTTGGCGAAGCCCGCCCCGCTGAATCCCGGGCCCGATCAACATGACGAGACGCCGTCAGGGGATGTGCTGGAAGGCGTGGGTATCTACCTGGCCTATGGCCGTTTTTCCGAAGCTGCGGGTTTGTTGCGTGATGCCCTGGCGAAGGAGCCACATCGCACGGATCTGGCCGTACAGTTGCTGGAAGTCCTCGGCAAGCAAGGTGACGGGCCAGCCTATGACGCTCAGGAAAACAGCCTGCGAGATGCCGGATTTGATATTCGGCAACTTCAGGACATTCGGGCCCGCTACCCGAAACTTGACAGTGCGGTGCCAGTGGCTGCGGCGGCAGTGATCGCAACTCCCGTTCAATCCGAAGCAGTGCCCGGCGACGAGTTCCAGTTGAACCTGGATGACCTGTCGATGGAGTCGAGCTGGGATCTGATCAGTCCCTTCGATAGCACTAAACCCACGGACAAACCACCCGAGGTCGTGGAACCCGCATTCACCTCGAACCTGCACGTGATGCCCGATGTGTTCGAGATGCCTGAAGAAACCACGTTGGGCGAACCCGAGCTTGAGTGGGTCGCCGAGCCTGAGGCTCAGGCTCTGGACGACGACTTCCTTGACGAATTCAAGGACTCGTCATTCGAACTTGAAGCGCTGAGCCTGGAACCCTCCGTGCCGGACAACGCAGGCAAACTGGAACAGGCCCAGACCTGCATTGATGACGGTGATCTGGACAGCGCCATCGAACTGCTGAACGAGTTGCTCAAGGACGGCGACGAACCCCTTAAACAAACTGCGCGGACGCTGTTGGCCGGTATTCGCTGAGCCTCTATCATGGCGACGCCCTCTGGTTCAGGAGTTCCCTCGTCATGACCGCGCACAAACCCGAAATCGTCATCACCTACTGCACGCAATGCCAATGGCTGTTGCGTGCCGCGTGGTTGGCGCAAGAACTGCTCAGTACCTTTGGCGATGACCTGGGCAAGGTGTCGCTGGTGCCTGGCACTGGTGGTGTGTTTCACATTTTCTGTGACGATGTGCAGATCTGGGAGCGCAAGGCAGACGGCGGTTTCCCTGAGGCCAAGGTGTTGAAGCAGCGGGTCCGCGATCAGATCGATCCGGACCGCGACCTCGGACACAACGACCGCACTCAGTGAGATGCCGCTTCGGCAGCGACCGTTTTCTTGCTTGAACCGCCCGAGAGCCTGCTGGACACCACAATCGCGACGATGATCAAGGCACCACCGATGAGCATGCGCAGCGTCGGGTTTTCATTGAACAGCAGCCACGCCATGGTGATGCCGTACACCGGCTCCAGCGCAAACACCACGGCGGCGGTGCGCGCCTTGATTACCGCGAGGCTGGCGACGAACAGACTGTGAGCGACGCCGGTGCAGAACACCCCGAGCAAGGCGATCCACAGCCAGTCAATGGCGCGGACTTCGCTCAACTGCGGCACCGCCACCGGCAGCAAACACAAGGCGACCACCACGTTCTGGCACAGCGCAGCCTGTACCGGCGGAATTCTTGCGGAACTGGCGCGGTTGGTCAGGGACAGTAATGCAAACAGCAACCCGGAGCCCACCGCCCACAACAAGCCGGTGGTGGCGCCGCTGGCCAGATCGAAATCAGGCGTGACCAGCACCAGCCCGACACTCACCAGCACCACCAGCAGGATTTCATTGGCGCGAATCCGCTCACGGAAAATCAACCCTTCCAGGATCACGGTGAAGGCCGGGAAACTGGCGAAACCCAGGGTCGCGATCGCTACGCCCGCGACCTTTACCGCAATGAAAAAACTCACCCAGTGCCCGGCCAGCAACAAACCGCTGAGCAGCAGGCGGCGCCAGTCCACGGCTTGCAGTTTCTGCCAGCGTGTCTGGCTGGCGAACCGCGCGAAAACGGCCAGGGCGAGCACAGCAAAGGCAGCGCGACCGAAGACGATGACGGCAGGGGAGGCGGCGGCGAGTTTGCCGAACACACCGGTCAGGCCAAACATCAATGCACCGATATGCAGAGCGCCGAGGGCGGTACGGGGAGTCATTGCGATCCTTAACAGCAAACGAACAGAGGTGTAGGCGCTGCCGAAGGCTGCGATCTTTTGATCTTGCTTTTCGGGGATCAGATCCAAAGATCGCAGCCTTCGGCAGCGCCTGCATTGAACCGCATGAGAACAGTTATGTCTGTCGTCAGGCTCGCATCATTTGTCGCCAGCCTCGCGCCGCAATTTTCCGGGCGAGACTCCAAACTCCCGCAACACCGCCGCTGAAAACGCACTTTGCGAGCTGTAGCCAACCCGACTGGCAATCTCGCCAACGGGCAACGCCGAATCCCGCAACAGACTCACGGCCATGTGCAAACGACGACTGCGAATGTAGTCCATCGGCGTCTGTCCGCATTCAGCGACAAACCGCGCATGCAGCCGAGCGCTGGACAACCCGGCGATGCGCGCCAGATCGGCGACTTGCAGCGGGTAGGCCGCGTGCTGATCGATGTGCGCATTCAACGCAGCGTAGGGCAGGCGCCGGCCGCCCATCACTTGCGGCCTGGCGTTGTTGAGGCTGGCCAGCAACAGCACCGCGCCTTGTTGCGCGATCAGCGGGTCGCTGACCTGACTGCCCGCCAGCCAGTTCACCAATTGGCTTTGCCCGGCGTCCAGCGGCAGTCGCCCGGCGTTGTCGAGTAAACGGCGGCTGGCATCGGCGTGCTCGCCAAGCGACTGCGCCACCCATTGATCACTTGGCACGTCCAGCACCAGGCAGCGGCTGCCATTGGCGCTGCCACAGGCATGATGGAAACCGGACGGGACCACCACGAAACTCTGCTGGACCACCTGACTGCCACGCCCGTCGACCTCGAAATCCAGCGCGCCCGAGAGACCGAACACCAGTTGCGCGTGGTCGTGACTGTGGACGATCAGGTCGTGAGTGTATTGGCGCAGCGTGAGGATCGGTCTCATCGCAGGTCTCCCGAGTAAGGCTGCCAGTCTACACCGAGGTCGTTCCCGCGCGCTGTCACAGGACTGACTTGTCACTGTCATGGGCAATTAACCCCACCGGCGCAAGCTTGCAAAAACAATCGCAGAGGGTTGCCCATGACCAGCGCCGAGCTCGCCAAACCCAGTCGTAAACAACGTGTGCGGACCTTGTGGATTTCCGATGTGCATCTGGGCACCCGGGATTGCCAGGCCGAGCACTTGTCGCAGTTTCTCAAGGGCTACCATGCGGACAAGATCTACCTGGTCGGCGACATCATCGATGGCTGGAAACTGCGCAGCGGCATGTACTGGCCTCAGGCGCACACCAACGTGATTCGTCGCCTGTTGACCATGAGCAAGCGCGGCACCGAGGTGATTTATGTCACCGGCAACCACGACGAATTCCTGCGTCGTTACTCAAAGCTGATTCTGGGCAATATTCAATTGGTGGATGAAGCGGTGCACGTGACCGCCGATGGCCGCCACTTGCTGGTGATCCATGGTGACCAGTTTGACGTGATCACCCGTTATCACCGCTGGCTGGCCTTTCTCGGCGACTCGGCCTACGAATTCACCCTGACCCTCAACCGTTGGCTCAACCACTGGCGTGCCCGTTATGGCTACGGTTACTGGTCGTTGTCGGCGTACCTCAAACACAAGGTGAAAACCGCCGTCAGCTTCATCAGCGACTTCGAAGAAGCCATCGCCCACGAATGCGTCAAACGCGAATTGCACGGGGTGGTGTGCGGGCACATTCACCATGCCGAAATCCGTAAGGTTGGTGAGGTGGACTACCTCAATTGCGGGGATTGGGTGGAGTCGTGTACGGCGCTGATCGAGCATTGGGATGGTTCGATCGAGTTGTACCGGTTGGCGGATGCGCAGGCGCGGGAGGCGGAGTTGAAGGCCATTAAAATCGCAGAACCCGCATAACATTTTGGGTGTTCGAGCCGGCCTCTTCGCGAGCAAGCCCGCTCCCACATTCGACCGTGTTCTCGAGGACGACTCGGTCGATTGTGGGAGCGGGCTTGCTCGCGAATGGACCGCGAAGCGATCCCCTGCGATCTGTCAGGCCGGCGCGTGCTCTTCCATCGCCGCCTTGTAAATCGAATGCTTGGGATGAGCGAACAACCGCTCCATCATCGGCTCGAAGAAACTCAGTGGTAGCGTCTCGTAAGCCGGATCAAACGCTGCCGCATCGTACTTCGCGCAGAACTCGATGGTCGCCTGATACTGCGGATGATCGCTGAACTGCTCGCGTAAATGCCGATCCATGCCCAAGTGATGGAAAAAGTAATACCCCTGGAAAATCCCGTGTTTCTCCACCATCCACAGATTCTCGGCGCTGACGAAGGGTTTGAGGATCGCCGCCGCAATGTCTGGATGGTTGTAGGAACCTAACGTGTCGCCGATGTCGTGAAGCAGGGCGCACACCACGTATTCTTCGTCGCGGCCATCGCGCCAGGCACGACTGGCGGTTTGCAGGGAATGGGTCAGGCGATCCACCGGGAAGCCGCCAAAATCACCCTCCAGCAGTTTCAGGTGCGCCACAATCCGTGTCGGCAATTGTCTCGCATAGGCACTGAAGTCCGCGGCGATGATCGCCCAGTCTTCCTGTGTGCCGTCCTGCATGTGGGTGAAACGGGCATTGGCATTCATCGGCTATCCTCTTGTTCTTGTCGAAAGGGATTTTTTCAGTGTAGGACCTGTGACCATCAACGCACTGACTGCGCAGGACGCATTGCTGGCCAATCGGGCCTAGAACGGCACACGGCCCAGAATCATGTCGCGGTACATCACGAAATCGCCGAGCAGGCTGTAAAGCGGATGTTGAAAAGTCGCAGGACGGTTCTTTTCAAAGAAGAAATGCCCGACCCAGGCGAAGCTGTAGCCGGCCAGCGGAAGGGCCAGCAGCCATAGCCAGGCTCCTTTGCCGATGCTCAGGGCCAGAATGAAAATGACCAGCGTCGTGCCGATGAAGTGCAATCGCCGACATGTACTGTTGCTGTGTTCACTCAGGTAATACGGGTAAAACTCGGCGAAGCTATTGAATCGTTTGAAGTTTTCCACGACTGCGATCTCTGTGGTTATTGTCCTGATTGCAAGTTGTTCTGCGGGTAGCTTATTTGAGTCTAGAGTGATCATTGGCATCAGCCAGTGACAATGGGCGCCACTTTAGTATCCTTCGGAAATTGGCCGTAGCATGCGGCTCACCATTTAAGTAAACGCCATGAGCGAACGAACGACTTCTGCAAGCTGGGCGATGGGGATTGTCAAAGCACTGGAGATGGACGGCCTGGATTGCCGGGTTCTGTTCAAGCAGCTGGGGCTCGACTACGCGTCACTGGACGATCCGGATGCGCGCTTCCCGCAAGATTCCATGACACGACTCTGGCAGCGTGCCGTCGAGCTGTCCGGCAACCCGGCGATCGGCCTGAACATGGGCAAGGTGGTGCGGCCGGCGTCCTTTCATGTGGCCGGTTATGCCTTGATGTCCAGCCAGACCCTGGCCGAAGGCTTTCAGCGGCTGGTGCGTTACCAGCGGATCATCGCCGAAAGCGCCGACCTGAGTTTCCGTCTGCTGGATGAGGGGTATGCGCTGATTCTGACGGTCCACGGCGACCACCTGCCGCCGACCCGACAAAGTGCCGAAGCCTCGCTGGCCTGCGCGCTCGCGTTGTGCGGCTGGCTGACCGGGCGCACCTTGCAGCCGCGCAAGGTGCTGGTGCAGGGCGAACAGCCTGTCGATCTTGAACCTTACAAACAAGCCTTCCATGCGCCGCTGGTGTTCAACGCGCCCTATGACGCGCTGATCTTCGAACGCGCCGACATGGAGGCACCGCTGCCGACCGCCAACGAGGCCATGGCGTTGTTGCATGACCGGTTTGCCGGCGAGTACTTGGCGAGGTTTTCCGAGAGCCGCGTGACCCACAAGGCGCGTCAGGTGTTGTGCCGCTTGCTGCCCCAGGGCGAACCCAAGCGCGATACCGTGGCGCAGACGCTGCACTTGTCGCAACGGACCTTGCAGCGACGCTTGCAGGAGGAGGGCACGAGTTTTCAGACATTGCTCGATGACACCCGGCGCGAACTGGCCGAGCAATACCTCGCGCAGCCCACCATGACCCTGCTGGAAATTGCCTACCTGTTGGGGTTCGCCGATCCAAGCAATTTCTTCCGCGCCTTCCGACGCTGGTTCGATGCCACCCCCGGCGAGTACCGGGTGCGGCTGATGGAAGCGCCGAATCGGCTCAGTGACGCCAGAACGCCGGAATACACAGAACAAACACCGTAATGATCTCCAGTCGGCCGAGCAGCATGCCGAACGAGAGAATCCATTTGGCGGCGTCCGGCAGTGTGGCGAAGTTGCCCGCCGGGCCGATGGTCTCGCCGAGTCCCGGCCCGACGCCCGACACGGTACTGGCCGCGCCGGTCAGGGCGGTCATCCAGTCGACGCCGAGCAGCGACAGCAGCAAGGCGATCACGCAGATGGTGATGGCGAAGAAGAACGAAAATGTCAGGATCGAACGCACGATTTCTTCGTCGAGTCGGTGGCCGTTGTACTTCTGCTTGATCACCGCGCGTGGGTGAATCAGCTGGTTAAGGTTGGCCTTGAGCAGGATATAGGCGACCTGGAAGCGGAAAATCTTGATTCCGCCCGCGGTCGATCCCGAGCAGCCGCCGACAAACCCCAGATAAAAGAACAGCATCAGCGAGAAATTGCCCCAGAGGCTGTAGTCCCCTAGTGCGAAACCGGTGGTCGTTACCACCGACGTCACGTTCAGCGCCACATGCCGCAACGCGTCCAGCCAATGCAGCTGGGTGGTCCACCAATACCAGGTGCCGAGCACCAGCCACGTCACCAGCAACATGCCGAGCAAACCTTGCACCTGCTGATCCTTGATCAGGGCCCGACGGTTGCCGCGCAAGGTCGCCACGTACAGGGTGAACGGCAGGCTGCCGAGAATCATCATGACGATCGCCACCCAGTGCACCGCCGGTTGCGTCCACTTGGCCAGGGATTGGTCGGACGTGGAGAAGCCGCCGGTGGAAATCGCCGACATCGCGTGGTTGATCGCGTCGAACGGGCTCATCCCGGCCCACCAGAACGCCAGGCTGCCGATAATGGTGATGCCGACGTAGGCCGCGACGATCAACCGCGCCACCATGTGCGAACGGGGCATGACTTTTTCGGAACGGTCCGACGACTCGGTCTGAAACAGCCGCATGCCACCAATGCGCAGCAATGGCAGAATCGCGACTGCCATGCCGATGAAGCCGATGCCGCCGATCCAGTGCAGCAGCGAGCGCCACATCAGGATGCCGGGAGACATGTCATCCAGACGATTGAGCACCGTCGCCCCGGTGGCGGTGATGCCGGACATGCTTTCGAAGAACGAGTCGGTGTAGCTGATGTGCTGGGTCAGCAGGAACGGCAGCGCGGCGAAGATGCACACCACCAGCCAGCTGCTGACGGTCAGCAGGTACATGTCTCGCGGACGCAGGTGCACGTGCTCGGGACGACCGGGAATGACCAGCGCGAGGCCGGCGACAAAGGTGATCATGCTGGCCCAGAGGAACGACGGCAGGTCGCCGGTGCGCTCGAAAACCACCAGGGTGGCCATGGGCACGACCATGGCGATCGCCAGCGTGATCAGGAAGAGGCCGATGATGAAACCAATGAGACGTAAGGTCGGCAACGCCATGAAGTCCGCTCGGGCTGAAAGTAGGAAGGGCGCCATTCTACCCGTGGGGCAGGGCATGTAAACCGGCATCCCCGTGGCACTTGCAGCTAGAATAGCCAGACATTTTTTTCAGGAGGTGGCCGATGCAGGCTCTCGACGCTTTGCTCAACCGTGTTTCCGTTCCACGACTGGTCGACCCGGCCCCCACCGCCGAGCAGCGCGAAGTGCTGTTTGCCGCCGCGATGCGTGCGCCGGACCACGGCCACTTGCAGCCTTGGCGCTTCCTGACCGTCGAAGGCGCAGCGCGTGAGCAGATGGGCGAGTTGTTGGCCGAAGCTGCGAAACTGCAGGACAGCGATGTGTCCGAAGCCGCGCTGGATAAAGCGCGCAACGGCCCGCTGCGTGCACCGCTGGTGGTCGTGGTGATCGCGCGTTTGCAGGATCACGTCAAATACCCGAAGTCCGAGCAACTGCTGGCGGCTGGCTGCGCGGCGCACGGGATTTTGCTGGCGGCGTATGCGCAAGGCATTGGTGCGGTGTGGCGCACCGGTGATCTGGCCTATTCGGCGCATGTGGCCAAAGGGTTGGGTCTGGCGGAGGGGGAAGAGGTGATTGCGTTTCTTTACCTGGGAACGCCGCAGAAAGAGCCGCGTGTTGCGGAAAAAGCAGACCTTACCGAGTTCGTCAGCGCCTGGCCCGGCAAGGCCTGACACCACGGATCAAATCTGGGAGCGGGCTTGCTCGCGAAGGCGGTGTGTCAGCCGACACCATCGTTGTCTGACACACCGCCTTCGCGAGCGAGCCCGCTCCCACAGGTGATTACGGTTGGGCGATGATTCCCGGCACTAGCGGCAATTCAAGGCTGGCGATGAATCCGCCCTCCGGATGATTGGCCAGAACCAGACTTCCGCCATGCCGCTCCGCCGCCCGGCGCGCAATCGCCAATCCCAGACCATGCCCCGCCGCCGTTTGCCCCGGCGCCCGATAGAACGGCTCGCCCAGCTGATTCAAATGCTCGGCGTCGACACCGGGCCCATGATCCCTGACGCTGACCACAATCCGCTCACCCTGGCGCACCGCCTGCATCTCGATCGACTGACCCACCGGGTTAAAGCGCTGAGCGTTGCGCAGCAGGTTATCCACGGCGCGCTCAATCATCGTCGGCCAGCCTTTCAGGTTCAATTGCGGTTCGGCGTCGAGGCGAACGTTCTGCTCTGGCGAACTCAACTGCGCATCCTTTTGCAGCGTGTTGAGCAGTGCATTCAGATCGACGTCTTCAGCACTGGCGTTGTCGGCATCGACCCGCGCGAGCACCAGGATCTCGCTGATCAGCGCTTCGAGCCGGTCGCACTCGCGGGTCAGACGCGGCGAGAGTTTTTCCCGCTCTTCGGGGCTGGCCCGTTCCGCCAGTGCCAGCGCAATGCGCAGCCTGGCGAGAGGCGAACGCAATTCGTGGGACACATCGCGCAGCAGTTGCCGCTGACTGCCGATCAGGCTCTGCAGGCGTGCGCCCATGCGGTTGAAGTCGTTGGCCAGCACGCCGAACTCGTCGCGACGGTTGGCCAGTTTCACCAGGCTGTTCTGCTGGTACGTGGTTTGCCCCAGATCATGCACCGCGCCGCGCAGGCGGCTGAGCGGGCGGGTAATGGACAGGGTCACGAACAGGCTGAACAGGGTCAGCACCACCAGCGCGATACCCAGCGCACTCAAGGGCCAGAGCAGGCTTTCGCGGTGCCACGCGTCCAGTTCCGGGTGCGGAATGCGGTAGATCAGCAGGTAGGTGTCGCCCGTTTTGGCGCTGGTATATTCATCGGTCAGACGACGCCACGGCAGGCGTCGATCATCGTTGTTCTGTCGCGCTTCGAAGGCCGCTGCGCGACGAGGGAAGGTGCCGCGGACGACGGGGTCACCGCTCTCGTTAAGCACCTGAACGTCGATGTGATACTGGCGTTTGCGCTGTTCCAGAATGTCCTGGGCGGCTTCTTCGCCTTGTGCTTCGTAGGTTTGCGTCCATTGTTCGGCGAGGGTGTTGAGGCCCGGGTGGCGGCTGAGAATCCACGCATCCTGGTTGAGCATGTGCCCGAGCAGAATGGAAAGCCCCGCAACCAGAGCGATGGCCAGCCAGAAGCTGGCCAGGATACGCCAGAACAATGAGCGCACAGAAAATCCTCAAACAAACACAGATCCTAATGTAGGAGCGAGCTTGCTCGCGAAAAACGCATGGACGACGCGTGCTGTCTGATGTGCGCGTTATCGTTGACGTTTTTCGCGAGCAAGCTCGCTCCTACAGTTTCCAGCCCCAACGGTGGTTAGCCGTTGGGTCCAGGGTCAGCGCATTATTGCGCTTTTTGCGGTTGTTGCGCTTTCCAGGCCTTGAACTCGGCCCATTCGGCACGGCGCTCAGCCTGTTTTTTCTGGATCTCGTCGAATTGCTTCTGTTGATCCGGTTTCAGCAGGGCGCGTACATCGGCCTCGGCTTTCTTGTGGTTGGCGGCCATTTCATCCTTCATGGCTTTCTGGTCCGCTGGCGAGAGTTTTTCCAGGTACTTGTCGACCACTTGCTTACGCTGGTGCATCTGCTCGCCCATGATCTTGCGGATCTGCTCGCGCTGTTCGCGGCTAAGGTCCAGTTGGCTGTACGGGCCTTTGCCGTGCATGCCGTGCATTTGACCGCCGTGGCGCGAGCCGTCCATCGGACCCATCGGGCCGGCACCTTCAGGCATGGCCATGGCAACGGTCGGCAGGGCGGCAGCGAACATCAGAGCGATAAGAGTCTTGCGCATGGTGAATCTCCTTGTCTCGTTCCCGGTACGTTCCGGATGAGTTCAGATTACGGAGATCAAGGTCAGCGGCGGTCAGCGAAGCGTAAAGCTTGGGTAAAGAAGAGTTTCGACCTTCCTGACAAACACAGGGGGTGTAGGAACCTCCTGCTGAAGGATTTGAGCCTTGTGCTGTCCTTCGGGCCGCTATCGCCAGCAAGCCGGCTCCTACAGGTTCGGTGTCGTGTCTTGTAGGAGCCGGCTTGCTGGCGATCCTGACGACGCGGTCAGAGGCTGTAGTAATAACCGCGGCTGCGCAGGGCGACGATGCGCGGACGGCCGTCGGGGTGGGGGCCGATCTTTTTGCGCAGGTTGCTGACGTGCATGTCCAGGCTGCGGTCGTACAGGGTCAGTTTGCGGCCGAGGGCGATTTGCGCCAGTTCCTGTTTGTCCAGCGGTTCGCCAGGTTGCTTGAGCAAGGCTTCGAGCAAGCGGCTTTCGGACACGGTGAGGGTGAATTCCTGTTCGTCGATGCTGACCACGCCGCGCACCGGGCTGAAACACAGGTCGCCCAGTTCGAGCTGGCTGGACACCGCGGCCGGATGACTGCGGCGCAAGACAGCGCGCAGGCGGGCGGTCAGTTCCCGCGGGTCGCACGGTTTGGCCAGGTAATCGTCGGCGCCCAGTTCCAGGCCGAGGATGCGGTCCAGCGGCTCGCCGCGGGCCGAGAGCATCAGCACCGGCAAGTCCGGGTGATCGCTGCGCAATTGCTTGAGCAGTTCAAGACCGCTGCCGTCCGGCAGCATCACGTCCAGCACCACGGCGGCCGGAGAGGTTTCGGCCAACGCGCGACGGGCGCTCTGGCCGTCGTGGCAGGCACGGACCTGGAAGCCTTCCTGGCTCAGCCAACTGATCAGCAGCTCGCACAGCTCCTGATCATCATCAATTAATAACAGCTCGCTCATGACTCACTCAATTTAGCCATTGTCGACGTTTTCGACTTGCACCACTGGCGAAGATACCGCAGAGCAGGGCCAATAGCGCTACTCCCGCGCCGATCACGAACCATTGCTGCTGGTCTGTGAGAAAACGCGGCAGCGGACTGCTGGCCTGGGCTTCCTTGAGTTGCAGCTTCAGACGCTGGTTCTCCTGGCGCAACCGGCTCAGCTGAGCGCTTTCACGTTCGGCATCGGCATTTTGCAGTTGTTTGCTCAGTTCTTCTCGTTGCTGTTCGCTCACCTTCAAGCGCTGCTGCAACTCGGTGATCTGGCTGCCGGCGCTCAAGGACAGCGGCGTTGCGCTTTCTTCACCGTGGGCAGGCGCCACGATCGACAACGTGACCAACATCAGACACAACGGACCTTTGCGCATCGGAGCTCCTGATTCCAATCGATTATTGGGCAGGTTGTCGGCAGGCAAACGAGAATAATGAGCGATTGAGAGCGCGATGAACCAAGAAGGTTCATCGCGTGGGAAGGGAAGTGCCCTGTTTCGTCAATACGTACTTCTTTTGACGAGTGGCGGTTGTCGTCAGGCAAGGCGCCGCGACGAGTCATAGCCCGCTATGGCGAGGAGCGGGCACTAAGGCAGGACTTGCTTGAACGGCTTGACCGAAACGTTGGCGTAGACGCCTGCGGCGATGTACGGATCAGCGTCGGCCCAGGCCTGGGCGGCGCTCAGGGAATCGAATTCGGCGACGATCAGGCTGCCGGTGAAACCCGCAGCACCCGGGTCATTGCTGTCGACCGCCGGGTTTGGGCCGGCCAGTACGATACGACCTTCGCCCTTGAGCACTTGCAGGCGCTCAAGGTGTGCAGGCCGCGCGGCCAGGCGGGCTTCCAGGGAGTTGGCGACGTCTGTGGCAACGATTGCGTAAAGCATGTCAGTCCTCGGTTTTTGGCGTGGTGGTATCGGCGTCGTGCAGGTGACGGGACAGATAAATACCCTGGGCGACCAGGAACAGCAGCGTCATGCCCAGGCTGCCGAAGACTTTGAAGTCGACCCAGTATTCCTGGAACGTGAACGCGACGAACAGGTTGGCGGCACCGCAAAACAGGAAGAAGGCGATCCAGGCGATGTTCAGGCGCGTCCAGACCAGGTCCGGCAGGGTCAGTGCGTGGCCCATGATGCGCTTGATCAGCAGCTGGTCACCGATGAAGTGACTGCCGATGAACGCCAGCGCAAACAGCCAGTTGACCACCGGGGCTTTCCATTTCAGGAAGGTCTCGCTGTGGAACGCCAGGGTCAGGCTGCCGAAGACCAGGCAGGCGATGAGGGTCAGCCATTGGCTCTTTTCCAGCTTGCGCTGCTTGATGAAAAGCGTGCCGTAGACGACCAGGGAGCTGATGATCAGCATTGCGGTGGCGCTGTAGATGCCACCGACAGTCAGTTGATGACCGCCAATGTCAACGACCCGTGGGTCGATCTTGAACACAATGAAAAACAGCAGGAGCGGGATGAAATCGATGAATTGTTTCACAGTGGCAGCCAGAAGCAGGATGTGGCGGCATAATAACAAACATATGGGCGCACGATAGCGCCAGCTGATTTGAGGTTACACATCCCCGTGAATGTTGATTTGCACTGCCATAGCACTGCCTCCGATGGCGCTCTCGCGCCTGCTGTCCTGGTGGCGCGTGCGTTCGAGAAAGGCGTGCGAGTCCTGGCCTTGACCGATCACGACACCCTCGAAGGTCTCGACGAGGCCCGCGGTGCCGCGACCGCGCTGGGGATGCAACTGGTCAATGGCGTCGAATTATCCTGCACCTGGGGTGGCGCGACCATCCATGTGTTGGGTTACGGATTTGATGAAAACGCAACGCCGTTGGTCGATGCCATCGCCAGATTGCACGATGGCCGCTGGTTACGGTCCGAAGAAATAAGCCGCAAGTTGGCGTTGAAGGGCATGCCGGGCGCGCTGGAAGGTGCTCGGGCCATTCAGCAGGAACTGGGCGACAGCGGCAACGCGCCGGCCCGTCCGCACTTCGCCGACTGGATGGTGCGCGAAGGTTTCGTCAAGGATCGCGCCGAAGCGTTCCGTAAATGGCTGGGCGCCGGCAAGCTGGGGGACGTCAAGCAACACTGGCCGACCCTGGAAGAAACCGTCGAAACCCTGCGTGCGGCCAAAGCCTGGGTGAGCCTGGCGCATCCCTGGCACTACGAATTCACTCGCAGCAAGCGTCGCCGCCTGATTGCCGACTATATTCAAGCAGGCGGCCATGCGATCGAAGTGGTCAATGGCCATCAGCCCGCCGAGCAGGTGGGCAGCCTCGCGATTCTTGCCCGCGAGTTCGGTCTGCTGGTCAGCGCCGGCAGTGATTTTCATGGCCCTGGAGGCTGGTCCGAGATCGGTGAATACCGCCCGCTCCCGGAGGATCTGCCACCACTGTGGTGTCGATTCAAACATGACCCAATTATTGCCGCCGTCTGAACAGGTAGAGAATGTGAGTCAATTTTTCCAGATTCATCCGGAAAACCCGCAAGCGCGCCTGATCAAACAGGCTGTCGAGATCATTCGCAGCGGCGGGGTGGTGATTTATCCCACAGACTCGTCCTACGCCATTGGTTGCCAGATCGGCGACAAGAATGCCGTGGAGCGTGTGCGCCGGTTGCGTCAACTGGATGAGAAGCACAACTTCGCGCTGATTTGCAGCGACCTGTCGCAACTGGGGCTGTTTGCCAAGATCGACACCGGTACCTTCCGCCTGCTTAAAGCTCACTTGCCGGGGCCTTACACCTTCATTCTCAACGCCACCCGTGAAGTCCCGCGGCTGTTGTTGCACCCGAAAAAGCGCACCATCGGCCTGCGCGTGCCCAGCCATCCGATAGCCCTGGCGCTGCTGGAAGAACTCGGCGAGCCGCTGATGAGCGTGACGCTGATCATGCCCGGCGACACCGATCCGCTGACCGATCCGTACGAAATGCGCCAGTTGCTCGAGCATCAGGTCGACCTGATCATCGACGGCGGTTTCGGCGGCATCAAGGCGTCCACCGTGATCAACCTCGCCGACGGCGAGCCGGAAGTGATCCGCGTTGGTTGCGGCGACCCGACGCCGTTCATGGCCGAGGCATAGATGTCTGCAGTAGAACCCGTTGTCGACAGTCAGGCCGGCGCCCAGCAAGAGCTGCCTTTCGCCATGGTCTATGGCCAGGCGGTTCTGGAAATGCCGCTGGACCTGTACATTCCGCCGGATGCGCTCGAAGTGTTTCTCGAGGCTTTCGAAGGCCCGCTCGACCTGCTGCTGTACCTGATCCGCAAACAGAACATCAACATCCTCGACATCCCGGTGGCGGAAATCACCCGCCAGTACATGGGGTATGTGGAGTTGATGCAGTCGGTGCGCCTGGAACTGGCCGCCGAGTATCTGGTGATGGCCGCGATGCTGGCCGAGATCAAGTCGCGAATGCTGTTGCCCCGCGCCGAAACCATCGAAGACGAAGAAGACGACCCGCGCGCCGAGTTGATCCGCCGTCTGCAGGAATACGAACGCTTCAAGGCGGCGGCCGAAGGCATCGATGGCCTGAGCCGCGTTGGCCGTGACGTGGTAGTGCCCAAGCTCGACGCCCCGGAAGCGCGGGCGCGCAAGCTGCTGCCGGACGTGAGTCTGGAAGAGTTGTTGATGTCCATGGCCGAGGTGCTGCGCCGTGGCGATATGTTCGAAAGTCACCAGGTCAGCCGCGAGGCTCTGTCCACCCGTGAGCGTATGAGTGACGTGCTGGAACGGCTCAAGGGCGGCGGTTTCGTGCCGTTCGTCGAACTGTTCACGGCCGAAGAAGGGCGCCTGGGTGTCGTGGTGACCTTTATGGCGATCCTCGAACTGGTCAAGGAATCTTTGGTCGAGCTGGTGCAGAATGAGCCGTTCGCGGCGATCCACGTGCGAGCCAGAGCCGAATAACGAGTTGAATCATGAACCTGACTGAACCCCGCGAGCTGGCGCCACTGCTTGAAGCCTTTCTGTTGGCCTCGGGAAAACCGCAATCGCTTGAACGCCTGTTCGAACTCTTCGAAGAGGGCGAGCGCCCCGAGCCGCCAGTCTTCAAGAAAGCCCTGACGATTCTCGCCAAGTCCTGCGACGGTCGTGCCTTCGAGCTGAAGGAAGTCGCCTCTGGGTATCGCCTGCAGATCCGCGAAAAGTTCTCGCCGTGGGTAGGACGTTTGTGGGAAGAGCGCCCGCAGCGTTATTCCCGTGCCATGCTCGAAACCATGGCACTGATAGCCTATCGCCAGCCCATCACCCGGGGCGAGATCGAAGATGTGCGCGGTGTGGCGGTGAACAGTCACATCGTCAAGACACTGCTTGAGCGTGAGTGGATTCGCATCGTTGGTTACCGTGATGTGCCGGGTAAGCCGGCGATGTTTGCGACGACCAAGGCGTTTCTCGATCACTTCAACCTGAAAAACCTCGACGATTTGCCGCCGCTCGCCGAGCTGCGTGAGCTGGAGCCTGACCCGGTGCTCGACTTCGACGACGCGCCGGTGCCGGCCGGCTTGCAAGAACTGGCGGATGCCAGCGCCGAGCCGGAAGAGCCGAAGGAAGAAACCAGTTTCCATACGCTGTTGCTGGAACTGGACACGATGGAGGAGGGGCTGAAGACCGACTTCGATGACATTCTGCGCGATAGCGCGGTGACGGAGTCCGAAGAGGTGCTGGAGCTGCCGGAACCGGAAATCGAAGTTGAACCTCATGTCGAGCCAGAAGCCCCAGTCGAAGAAGAGCTTGAGGATGATGTGCTTGGCGTCGCCGAGGCGCGGGAGAAACTCCTGGCCGCTGTCGCCGCTCTGGAGCCACACAACCCCGAGCCTGAATTGACCGACGAAGAGGCCGAAGCCAAGGCACTTGCCGAAGCGATCGAGGCCGAACGCCGCGAATTCGAAGACTGATCGCACATTCTGTGGACACTGCGATCCCCTGTAGGCGCCGGCTTGCTGGCGATGGCGGCGTCACATTCAACACATGTGTTGGCTGTCGGGACGCCATCGCCAGCAAGCCGGCTCCTACAGGGGGTTGTGTGGATTGGAGTATTTGATGAGCTCAACCCAAGACCCCTGCATCAGTGTCTGCAAATTCACCGGTGACATCTGCCTTGGCTGCGGCCGCAGCAAGCGCGAGATCAAGTCCTGGAAGAGGCTCGACAAGGCCGACAAACGCACTGTCCTCGCTGAAGCTTCGCTGCGCCTGATCAAACTCGGTGCCACCGGTCGGCGGAAATCCCGGTAAATGGCCATTCATCAGCTAGTCTCTGATGCGCGAACGCTCCCATGAGCGTATGATTCGCGACCCTTCGGCGATCCCTTCGCCCGAGTACAAGCTTTCAACTCTTCAGGACCCTCACTTCAGAGCAGCCTGAACAGACCACACCGGGAGGTGCCCAGATGAGTATCAACGACCAGAAAGACGACCAGGAAATCGGCCCAGCAGGCGAAAAACTGCAGAAAGTCCTCGCCCGTATCGGCGTCGGCTCGCGCCGTGACGTAGAAGCCTGGATCAGCCACGGCCGCATCAAGGTCAACGGCAAAGACGCCACCCTTGGCCTGCGCGTCGACCTGCATGACGCCATCACCATCGATGGCAAGGTGATCAAGCGCGAAGAAGCGGCCGAGTCGGTACGCCGCGTGATCATGTACAACAAACCCGACGGTGAAATCTGCACCCGCCTTGACCCGGAAGGCCGCCCAACCGTTTTCGACAAGATGCCACGCCCCAAAGAAGGTCGCTGGATCAACATCGGTCGTCTGGACATCAACACCACCGGTCTGCTGATGTTCACCACTGACGGCGAACTGGCCAACCGCCTGATGCACCCGTCCTACGAAATGGACCGTGAATACGCGGTACGTGTCCGTGGCGAAGTTGATGACGAGATGATCGAGCGCTTGAAAGCAGGTGTCGTTCTCGAAGACGGCCCGGCCAAGTTCACCGACATCAAGCAAGCACCAGGTGGCGAAGGTTTCAACCACTGGTACCACTGCGTGGTGATGGAAGGTCGCAACCGAGAAGTTCGTCGTCTGTGGGAGTCCCAGGGCCTGGTGGTCAGCCGCCTGAAGCGCGTGCGCTTCGGTCCGGTGTTCCTCAACTCCGACCTGCCGATGGGCCGCTGGCGCGAAATGAGCCAGTACGAAGTCGACATTCTGAGTGCGGAAGTGGGCCTGACGCCTGTGGCCATGCCGCAGATGAACGCCAAGAGCAAAGACAAGCTCGACCGTATGCAGCGTAAATCGTCGCGTCCGATGGGCAAGACCGAGCGTGTGCGTTCGTTGCGTCCTGCCATCGGTAACCAGTCCGCTGCTACACCGCGCGATACCCGTGAACCGCATATCGAAGGCGAGCGTCCAGCCCGCAAACCGGCAGCGCCACGCGCCGATGGCGAGCGCGGTCCACGCACGCCGCGTCCGGCCAACGGTCGCACCGAGCGTGGCGAAGGTCGTGGTGCGCCAAGCGGCGGTCGTAGCGATCGCGGTGCTCCAGCAGGTCGCGGTACGCCAGTGGCGGATCGTCCGTCCGACACCAAGCGACCGGCCAAACCGGCGCCGAAGAAACGCCCGGGCATCGTCCTGGTCGACAAGGATGCACCATCGGGCAAGCGCCGCGGTGCACCAGCCGGTTCCGGCCAGCGTCCGGGCTTTGGTCGTCGCAAGCCTGAGTAATCGGTAAGCGCCACATAAAAACGCCATCCCTCGGGTTGGCGTTTTTTTTTGCGTTCGACTTGAGCTTTATAGGGTTTTCTAGCCAGTCATCGCGGGCAAGCCCGCTCCCACAGTGGATTGCATTCGTCTGGGGGAACTCGGTCACCTGTGGGAGCGGGCTTGCCCGCGATGACGTCAGTAGCAGTCAGGCTAGAACACGAACCGCCCATCAAACACCGGCTCATCATCCAGCGCCAACACGCCGCTGGAGAAAATCAGATCCAGATGATGGCTACCCTTTGCACCACCACCCAACCCCAGATGGAGCCCGCAATGGCGTTCCTCGAATCCCGCGTTGCGCGCATACAACGCCTTGACCCCTTCGTTGGTGCCAATTCCCAGTTCCTCGATCCGCCGATTCGACGGATTGGCGTCCAGGTACTTGTTGAAATCGTGTTCCAGCCCCGGCACTTCAGTGGCAATTCTGCTGATGGTCGAGTTCTCGATCCACAACTCCAGCGGTGATTCCAATACGCCGTACTTGCGCGCAAACGGAATAGTGCTGAGGAATGTTCCCATGAACTTCACCCGACCATTAATGGCTTCGCTGTGGGTGGCAATTTCACCGGGCGCCAGATCAAAGTTGCCGACACCATTGATGTCGGTCCACTTCTTGATACTGCTCAACGGTGTTTCAAACCAGGAGCCGTGATCATCCTTGAAACTTAATGTTGTTGCGTGGGACATGCGCTGGATCAAATGGCTGATCAACCCGGCAATGCGTTGCGGGGTAACACTGAACGTGTCGTAGAAGTAATCGCCGTAATCCTTGAACAGCAGCGACTTCTTCCAGGTTTCGGCCATCACGCCTTGTAGGGCACGGACAAATTCCGGGCCGTCGGGGCGTGGATTCGGCAGGGTGGAAGAGTCGTAGAAGAAAATGTACAGATCACTGTTGGCTATGGCCTGGGCCAGACAATCCGTGGGTTCCAGGTCCAGTCGCATCGCGCTGAAATGGAATGGCTGGCTGTCGGATGCCTGTTCGGCAATGGCGCCGGTCAGTGCTGCGTAATCAGCGGTGTGGCCCAGCAAGACCTTCGCCGAATGGAGGCCGGCAAGGGCCGGGTGATGTTCGAGGTAGTAAAGGAAATGCGAAATGGCGCGTGGCTTATCCATGTAGTCCTCCCTGACAAACCGAGCAGATGTGGCAGGCACAACCGGCTGGACTGTGCCTGCCGGGATGACTTACAGAGGCCACATCGCCGTGCCGAACGGAACAACCGCGTCGGCTTGCATCATTTCAACGGCGGCTTCATGGGTCGGTGCTTCAAACCAATCGTCCAGTTGCAGTTCAGTTTCCAAGTCTTTTTCCATTGCTTGCATGGTGAATCTCCTAGATGACTTTTGAGTAAGAACAACTTGCCAGTCGATGCGGCTCGGCAAGTCGCTGAAAACCTAGTTCAGCGGTTTTTGAAACGCAAAAAAATAATTAAATAAGATTTAATTGAACTTCCGACTCTGTTTTATAAATAGAGATTTATTAATAGAAAACAAAAAACTAAGTAGATCTTTTCCTTAGGAAGCTTCCTATCGTCAATTTGCAGTCGTCCTACAGTTCTTTCTGATTTGGCAAATTTTCGTTACGGAGTGTAAAGAAATGCTTACGAAATCGCGCGCTGAATCCCTTGGATTCGCGTCTGCAGGAGAGGTGTAAGGAAAACCTGCCGCCAGCCAGTCGATCGAGCCCGGCACAGAGGCTCTGGCGCGCTTGTTTCCGCGGCGCGGGAAGGGTGAGATGCGCCCCATGCCTGTCGTGCAGGTGCATAACAAGAAGGAGGCGCAATGTACGCCGTGACTTATCTCCATCTCTTCCCGTGGGACGGTTTTTCCAGCGTCCACGTCTATGACCCGCAAAGGTCTGACTCACGCTTTGCAGCCGCCCGGGACCCCCGAGGCGGACACAGGCAATCCCGGCAACCGACACGCTGATCCAGCGGGTCTGGCAGCAGGGGGTTAGCGGTGTACAATGCGCCGCGTTTTACCTGTGACCTCCTGCGCAGCTGCGCAAACCTCAAGGCTACCCGCCTTGTTCACTCCGTCGCGTCACGAGCGTGTCGGGTTCGATTTCGTCACAGATAAAAACAAACAGGTGACGCATGACCGTTGTAAATACGCTGAACTCCTGGTGCCTGCGCTGGGGTTTGATCGGCGCTGCTTAAAGTTGCAACCGAGCAGCAACGTCTACTGAACATCATCAAACCTTGCGTGAGACCCTTTTCATGAGTGGACAAACCTCGCATTCAGGCGAGCTGAAACGCGGCCTGAAGAATCGTCATATTCAACTGATCGCCCTCGGTGGCGCGATTGGTACCGGCCTTTTCCTCGGCTCGGCCGGTGTATTGAAATCCGCTGGCCCGTCGATGATCCTCGGCTACGCCATCTGCGGCTTCATTGCCTTCATGATCATGCGCCAGCTCGGCGAAATGATCGTCGAGGAGCCCGTCGCCGGTTCCTTCAGCCACTTTGCGCACAAATACTGGGGTGGTTTCGCCGGTTTCCTGTCGGGCTGGAACTGCTGGATTCTGTACATTCTGGTGGGCATGTCTGAGCTGACCGCGGTCGGCAAATACATCCATTACTGGGCACCGGAGATCCCGACCTGGGTCTCGGCAGCCGGTTTCTTCGTGCTGATCAATCTGATCAACCTGGCCAACGTCAAAGTCTTCGGTGAGGCCGAGTTCTGGTTCGCGATCATCAAGGTCGTGGCGATCGTCGGCATGATTGCCCTGGGCAGCTACCTGCTGGTCAGTGGGCACGGCGGCCCGGAAGCGTCGGTCACCAACCTGTGGTCCCACGGCGGTTTCTTCCCGAATGGTGTCAGCGGTCTGGTGATGGCCATGGCGATCATCATGTTCAGTTTCGGTGGCCTGGAAATGCTCGGTTTCACCGCGGCTGAGGCGGACAAGCCGAAGACCGTGATCCCGAAAGCGATCAATCAGGTGATCTACCGGATCCTGATTTTCTACATCGGCGCGCTGGTCATTCTGCTGTCGCTGACGCCATGGGACAGCCTGCTGGCAACCCTGAACGCGTCCGGTGATTCCTACAGCGGCAGCCCGTTCGTGCAAGTGTTCTCGATGCTCGGGAGCAACACCGCGGCGCACATCCTCAACTTCGTGGTCCTGACCGCGGCGCTGTCGGTGTACAACAGCGGCACCTATTGCAACAGCCGCATGCTGCTGGGCATGGCCGAGCAGGGCGATGCGCCGAAAGCCCTGGCGAAGATCGACAAGCGCGGCGTGCCGGTGCGTTCGATCCTGGCGTCGGCTGCCGTGACGTTGATCGCCGTGCTGCTGAACTACCTGGTCCCGCAAAATGCGCTGGAACTGTTGATGTCGCTGGTGGTGGCTACCCTGGTGATCAACTGGGCGATGATCAGCTATTCGCACTTCAAGTTCCGCCAGCACATGAACAAGACCAGCCAGACGCCGCTGTTCAAGGCCCTGTGGTACCCGTACGGGAACTACATCTGCCTGGCGTTCGTGGTGTTCATCCTCGGCGTGATGCTGTTGATCCCGGGCATTCAGGTTTCGGTGTACGCGATTCCGGTGTGGGTTGCGTTCATGTGGGTTTGCTACGGCATCAAGAACAAGCGCAGTGCGCAGCACGGCTTGCAGGCTGCAAGTTCTGCCGTGAAATAACGCAGAACGCAGAAACAACAAACCCGGCCATGTGCCGGGTTTTTTGTGAGCGTTTAAAAGATTCTGGACTTGCACTGACCCCTGTGGGAGCGGGCTGGCTCGCGATAGCGGTCTGTCAGGCGATGTTGATGTTGCTGATCCACCGCTTTCGCGAGCCAGCCCGCTCCCACAGTTGATCTTAGGCGTGCCGGGAATCTCATTCGCGGTATCCTGACCACCCTGAACCCGGACGTTTTTCCATGCTGGTGATTTCCAACAACGTGCATCTGCCAGATGCCGAGATCGAGTTGACGGCCATTCGCGCCCAGGGCGCCGGTGGGCAGAACGTCAACAAGGTCTCCAGCGCCGTGCACCTGCGCTTCGACATTCCGGCCTCGTCCTTGCCCGAGTTCTACAAGGAGCGGCTGCTGGCGCTGCGCGACAGTCGCATCACCAGCGACGGCGTGTTGATCATCAAGGCCCAGCAATACCGCACGCAGGAAGCCAATCGCGCCGATGCGCTGGAGCGGTTGACCGAGTTGATCCTCAGCGCCACCAAGGTCGAAAAGAAACGTCGCCCGACCAAACCGACCCTCGGCTCGAAAAAGCGTCGGCTCGAATCCAAGACCAAGCGTGGCAGCATCAAGGCCGGACGCGGCAAAGTGGATTTCTAGCGAGCGTTTCGTTCTTCACGATACTTTTCATTGAGGTGCTTGGGCGCCTGTCGGTACAAGTAAACACTCAATGCCAAACCGCTCAGAGCGGCGAGGGCGGCAAACAGGAAGATCGAAGCAAAACCAAAGCCCGCCGCAATCGCACCGGCCAGTGGTCCGGTAATCCCCAGCGACAAATCGATGAACAGCGAATAAGCGCCGACCGCCGCACCACGGCTGGAGGCGGGCACCAGGTTGACCGCTTCCACGCCCAACGCCGGGAACACCAGCGAAAATCCAAAGCCACTCAGTGCCGCACCCGCCAGTGCCCAATGGGCATCGGGCGCCAGCCACAACAGCAACAGCCCCAGGGTTTCCACCGACAGGCAGGCAATCGCCACGCGGAAACCGCCGAGACGGTTGATCAGGTTGCCGAACAGCAGTCGCGCACCGATGAAGCTGGCGCCGAACAGGCTCAGACACAGCACGGCGTTGTCCCAGTGTTGCGTGGCGTAATACAGCGTGATGAAGGTCGCGATGGTGCCGAAACCGATGGAGCCCAACGCCAGACCGCAACCATGCGGCAGTACCCGGCCGAGCACATGCATGAACGGCAAACGTTCACCGACCACAATAGGCGCAGCGGTCTTCGGCCAGGCCAGCGCCAGGCCCAGCACGGCCAGCAACACGATGCTGACTCCCATGCTCCACAAACCTAACTGGCTCACCAAAAACACACCCAGCGGTGCGCCGACGGCCAGGGCGCCATAGCTGGCGATGCCGTTCCAGGAGATGACTTTCGCCGTGTTCGCCGCACCGACCCGGCCGATGCCCCAGCCAATCGAACCGGAACCCACCAGGCTTTCCGCGCTGCCAAGCACCAGACGACCGATCAGCAGGCTGATCAGACTCAACATCGGCAGGCTCTGGGTCCAGGCTGAAACCAGCATGAACACACCGCTCAAACCGCACCCGGCAAGGCCATACATCACCGCCAGTTTGCTGCCCTTGTTATCGATGATTTTCCCGGCGTATGGACGGCTGAGCAAAGTGGCCAGGTATTGCACGCTGATCACCAGCCCCGCGATCACCGCGCCGAAGCCGAGTTCGCTGTGGACGTAGCCCGGCAACACGGCCAGGGGAATGCCGATATTGAGGTAGCCGATAAAGGTAAAGAGGACGATGGAAACGACTTGCAGCGTGACCGCCAGGGGGCGCTGGTTTTCAGACATGGGTAAAGGTCCACGGGAAAGCAGGATAGATAGGCTGCTTATGATAGCGGCGCGAGAGGCCGCGGGCGTGGAAAAGTAAAACTATTTGCCGGATGGGGGTGTTTCAGGGCTTGGTGGGAGCGACCAGTTGCGTGGTGACCAGGGCGGCCAACGCATTTTCTTCGCTGCCGAATCGGGCAAGCAGCACGGCTTGTTTCTCGGGGGACAGGCGATTCCAGATCTCGATCATTTTCTCGGCGGTGCCGATCAGAACGCTGGCCTGGGTCTCACTGAAGTCATCGGTCATAGTGTGCAACTCAAGGGTTCAGGCGGTGTGGAAAGCGCATGTTAGCGCTTTCCACACGGTCTGGCATTGCAGGTGTTTCAGTCTTCGCTGTCGGCCTGGCGGCGTTCAGTGGCTTCTTTCGGCTCGGGCTGTTGGGCACCGGCTTGCTGCGGGGTTGTCTGCTCAGTTTCGTGCAGGCTTGGGAAGGGGAGATTAGGGATCTCGTGCATGTTTCGCGCTCCTCGCAAAGTCTGTTGATAGATCTGGTAGATCCGCGCTTTTAAAAAGCCTGGGCAGGATACAGCAGCAGAAATGACAAATAGACTTTTATATCCATTTGTTGCGACGGATGGGATTGTCTAGACAGGTCTGGAAGAGGGGGACCGCTAAACAAATGTGGGAGCGGTCTTGCTCGCGATAGCGGAGTGTCAGACGAGAACTCTTTCGCCTGACACTCCGCTATCGCGAGCAAGACCGCTCCCACAGGGTGGACTTGCAGCGCTTTGGGTTATTTGCAGACTTCAGCGATTGCATTGGCCAGCAGATCCAGGCGTGTCGCATCAATCCCCGCCACGTTCGCCCGACCGGTGCCGACCATGTAGACGCTGTGATGATCACGCAGCTGTTTAACCTGATCCGGCGTCAGGCCGGTGTAGGAAAACATCCCGCGTTGCACACCAATATGCGCAAAACGCTCACGCAAGCCATGCGGTTCCAGCGCTTCAACCAGACCGCTGCGCAGTTGCGCGATACGCAAGCGCATGGCCTCCACTTCGTCGGCCCAGAGGCTTTTCAGTTCCGGATCGCCGAGAATCGTCGCTACCACGGCCGCGCCATGATCCGGCGGCGTCGACCACAGGTTGCGGGCGATGTTGGCCAGTTGACTGCGAACATCCACCAGCTTCTCAGCCGTCTTCGCACAGACAATCAGCGCCCCCGTGCGGTCCCGGTACAGACCGAAGTTCTTCGAGCAGGAACTGGTGATCAGCATTTCCGGCAACGCATCAGCGAACAATCGGGTCGACCACGCATCCTGTTCCAGTCCATCGCCGAAGCCTTGATAGGCGAAGTCGATCAGTGGCACCAGATCACGATCGCGCACTACGTCCAGCACGCGACGCCAGTCGTCATGGGACAGGTCGAACCCGGTCGGGTTGTGGCAGCAGGCGTGCAACAAAACCACATCGCCCTTTGGCGCCTCATTGAGCACCGCCAGCATCGCTTCAACATCGAGGCGGTTATCGCTGCCGACATAAGGGTAATGATTAACCTTGACCCCGGCCGTGGCGAAAATGGTTTCGTGAATCGGCCAGGTCGGGTTGCTCAGCCACACGCCGCGCCCCGGCAGGCACTGGGCGATGAAGTCCGCGCTCAAGCGCAACGCACCGGTACCGCCCGGCGTCTGGGTGACGCCGGCCCGTTGTTCGGCGATCAGCGCAGAATCGGCGCCGAGCACCAATTCATTGATGACTTTGCCGAACGCCGGTTCGCCGTGACCGCCGATGTAGGTCTTGGTGTTCTGGCGATCCACCAGGCGCTGCTCGGCGAGCTTCACGGCCTGGGGAATCGGCGTCAGGCCGAAGGCATCCTTGTAGACGCCCACGCCAAGGTCGAATTTGCGCGGGTTCGGGTCCTGCGCATAAGCCTCCATCAGGCCGAGAATCGGGTCGCCGGGTACTCGACCTATGGCGTCGAAATGCATTATTTGCGGCCCTCGGCGTCCTTGGCCACTTCGTCAGTGCGTGCGGCCATGATGAAATCGTTGCGGTGCAGGCCCTTGATGGAGTGGCTCCACCAGGTCACGGTGACTTTGCCCCATTCGGTCAGCAGGCCCGGGTGGTGACCTTCGGCCTCGGAGATTTCCCCGACCGCGTTGGTGAACGCCAGCGCGTGCTTGAAGTTCTTGAACAGGAAAACCTTTTCCAGCTGCATGATGCCGTCGCGAACTTCGATGTTCCAGTCAGGGATCTGCTTGATCAGGATCGGCAGTTCTTCGTCGCTGACCTGAGGGGCGTCGGCGCGGCAGGCTTCGCAATGGGCTTGGTTCAATGTGGACATGATGTGTTCCTGAAATCGAATTATTGGAAATCGGCCGTCAGTGTCACCACGCTAAACCAAAGCGTCGGTTCCTGACAGGCTCACTTGATTCTAAAAGCTGCGGATCACGCGGCTTTCGGCGGAAACTTCGGTGCGTGCAAGCCCAACTGCATGCCTTGCTTGACCATGCCCATGATGTCTTCATGGGCCAGGTCGAACAGGCGCTTGAGGTTCGGCAGGACAAAGTACAGCGGTTGCAGAATGTCGATGCGATACGGCGTACGCATGCATTCCAGCGGATCGAACGTTTGATGTTCAGGTTCGTCCGACAGGCAGTAAACGGTTTCTTTCGGCGAGGAGAGAATGCCGCCGCCGTAAATGCGCTGGCCTTCGGGTGTATCCACCAGGCCGAACTCGATGGTCATCCAGTACAGACGCGCCAGGTACACGCGTTCTTCCTTGGAAGCCTTCAGGCCAAGTTTGCCGTAGGTGTGGGTGAATTCAGCGAACCAGGGGTTGGTCAGCAGCGGGCAGTGGCCAAAGATCTCATGGAAAATGTCCGGCTCTTGCAGGTAATCCAGCTCTTCGCGGGTACGAATAAACGTCGCCACCGGGAACTGCTTGTTCGCCAGCAATTCGAAAAAGGTCTGGAAGGGAATCAGTGCGGGAACCCGGGCAACTTGCCAGCCGGTGGTTTCACCGAGGACTTTGTTGATTTCACCGAGTTGAGGAATGCGGTCGTGGGGCAGACCGAGTTTTTCGATACCGTCCAGGTATTCCTGGCACGCACGCCCTTCGATCACTTTCAGTTGGCGCGTGATCAGCGTGTTCCACACCGCGTGTTCTTCGGCGGGGTAGTCGATAAAACCTTGCGCATCGGGCTCGCGAGCCACGTATTGCGTCTGCTTCATGCTGCTCTCCTGCTAGGGGATTTCGTTCTTGTTATGTCCTGCTATGGACTCAGAAATACCTCAGGAATTGCGATGTTGCAGCACGTGAAAGCCGTGGTGCGTAGGAAAATTCGTTGGTTTTCGTAAAGTTTTCGTTACGCAAAGGCTGCTGTGGCGCTGCGCTTGAGATTTCCGGGTTTGAAAAGGCTCACAGGTGTCACATAATCTTGACGACTATCTGAGCGCACCAACAGAAAAATACCCTGTGGGAGCGGGCTTGCTCGCGAAAGCGGTGGGTCAGTCACCATCAATATTGCCTGACTCACCGCTTTCGCGAGCAAGCCCGCTCCCACAGGTTGATGCCGGGCATAAACCTCATTCACCGCTTTTTTTCGGGCCTTTTTATGCGTATCAAAGTCCACTGCCAGAACCGCATCGGCATCCTGCGCGACATTCTCAACTTGCTGGTCGAGTACGGGATCAACGTCGCCCGTGGTGAAGTGGGTGGGGAGCATGGCAACGCGATCTACCTGCATTGCCCGAATCTGATCAATATTCAGTTCCAGGCACTGCGTCCTAAATTCGAGTCGATTGCCGGTGTCTTTGGCGTCAAGCGGGTAGGGCTGATGCCCAGCGAGCGTCGGCACATGGAGCTCAATGCCTTGCTCGGCGCCCTGGAGTTTCCGGTGTTGTCGATCGACATGGGTGGTTCGATCGTCGCAGCCAACCGTGCGGCGGCGCAGTTGCTCGGGGTGCGAGTCGATGAGGTGCCGGGGATTCCGTTGTCGCGTTACGCCGAGGACTTCGATTTGCCGGAGTTGGTGCGTGCCAACAAGTCGCGGATCAACGGGCTGCGGGTCAAGGTCAAGGGCGACGTGTTTCTGGCCGACATCGCGCCGCTGCAATCGGAGCATGACGACAGTGAGGCCATGGCCGGCGCGGTGCTGACGCTGCACCGTGCCGATCGGGTTGGGGAGCGCATCTATAACGTGCGCAAACAGGAACTGCGCGGGTTCGACAGCATCTTCCAGAGTTCGAAAGTGATGGCTGCCGTGGTGCGTGAAGCCCGGCGCATGGCGCCGCTGGATGCGCCGCTATTGATAGAAGGTGAAACCGGCACCGGTAAAGAGTTGTTGGCGCGAGCCTGTCACCTGGCCAGTCCGCGCGGACAATCGCCGTTGATGGCGCTCAACTGCGCCGGTCTGCCGGAGTCGATGGCCGAGACCGAATTGTTCGGCTACGGCCCCGGCGCATTCGAGGGGGCACGGGCCGAGGGCAAGCTCGGGCTGCTGGAGCTGACGGCGGGGGGGACGCTGTTCCTAGATGGCGTCGGGGAAATGAGCCCGCGCTTGCAGGTGAAATTGCTGCGCTTCCTGCAGGACGGTTGCTTCCGTCGAGTCGGCAGTGATGAAGAGGTTTATCTGGATGTGCGAGTGATCTGCGCAACGCAGGTTGATCTGTCGGAACTGTGCGCCCGGGGTGAGTTCCGCCAGGATTTGTATCACCGCTTGAACGTGCTTTCGCTGCATATCCCGCCGCTGCGTGAATGCCTGGATGGTTTGACGCCACTGGTGGAGCACTTCCTCGATCAGGCAAGCCGACAGATTGGTTGCCCGCTGCCGAAACTGGCGCCGGCGGCCATGGAGCGGCTCAGTCATTATCATTGGCCGGGCAATGTCAGGCAGCTGGAAAACGTGCTGTTCCAAGCGGTTTCGTTGTGCGAGGGCGGGACGGTCAAGGCGGAACACATTCGCCTGCCAGACTACGGCGTGCGTCAGCCGCTTGGCGATTTCTCCCTCGAAGGCGGGCTGGATGCGATAGTCGGGCGCTTTGAAAAAGCGGTGCTGGAGCGTTTGTATTCGGAGCATCCGAGCAGTCGGCAACTGGGCAAGCGGTTGGGGGTTTCGCATACCACCATTGCCAACAAGTTGCGTGAGTATGAGGTGGGGAAAGACAACACCTGACCCTGTGGCGAGCGGGCTTTTGTGGCGAGGGGGCTTGCCCCCTCGCCACAGGTGATGGATTGACCTCCAGGGCTGGCTGTTGCCGCGAAGCGGCATAACACCGCCGGTTTTTCGTCTTTCGACACAATCCTCTCAATCCCCTCTGACCCCTCAAGTCCTTTGTTTGCCGGGCCCCGCGCCGCCAGAAAAAAGTTGGTCTGCAAATTGCTTATGGCTCAGCAGTACAGCGGTGGGCGGCAAACGTCCGGCATGCAGAGGAAAGAGTGTGGACAAGTACCTTTATGTGGCAATGACCGGCGCCAGCCAGAATGCACTGGCGCAGAAGGCTCATGCGAACAACCTGGCGAACATCTCCACCAACGGTTTCCAGAAAGACCTGGAGCAGGCGCGTTCGATGCCGGTGTTCGGTGACAGCTTTCCGGCGCGTGCTTTTGCCATGTCCGAACGTCCGGCCACCGACTTCTCTTCGGGCTCTCTGGTGGAAACCGGTCGCGACCTCGACGTCGCGGTGCAGGGCAATGGCTGGATCGCCGTGCAGAACCCGGACGGTGGCGAAAGCTACGTGCGCACCGGCAGCCTGAACATTGACGCCCTGGGCGTATTGCGCGCCGGCAACGGTATGCCGGTGTTGGGCAATGGCGGGCCGATCTCCGTGCCGCCCGAGCAGCAGATCGAAGTCGGCGAAGACGGCACCGTCAGCATCCGTGCGATGGGCGAAGGTCCCCGCGTGATGGCGGAAGTCGACCGCATCAAGCTGGTCAATCCGGATTTCAAGAACATGACCAAAGGCCTGGACGGTTCGATCCACACCAAGGACGGCAAGCCGGCGCAAGCCGATGCCAACGTCAAACTGGTGTCCGGGTTCCTTGAGTCGAGCAACGTCAATGCCGTGGAAGAGATGACTTCTGTACTGGCCCTGGCCAAGCAGTTCGAATTGCACATCAAGATGATGAACACCGCCAAAGACGACGACCAGGCCATGGCTCGGGTCTTGCAGATCAGCTAATTATCAGAACGTCGCGCCGTAAAACAGGCGCACGAGGAGAATCGAATGCTTCCGGCTCTATGGGTTGCCAAAACAGGTCTGTCCGCCCAGGACACCAACCTGACCACCATTTCCAACAACCTGGCCAACGTGTCGACCACGGGCTTCAAACGTGATCGTGCCGAGTTCCAGGACTTGCTGTACCAGATCAAACGCCAGCCAGGCGCCCAGTCGACCCAGGACAGCGAACTGCCGTCGGGCCTGCAACTGGGTACCGGTGTGCGCATCGTCGGCACCCAGAAAAACTTCAACGCCGGTAGCCTGCAAACCACCGAGCAGCCGTTGGACATGGCCATCGACGGTCGCGGTTTCTTCCAGATCCTGCAACCGGACGGCACCACGTCCTACACCCGTGACGGTACCTTCCACCTCGATTCCAACGGCCAGATCGTGAACGCCAGCGGTTTCGCCCTGGAGCCAGCCATTGTCATCCCGAACGATGCGCAGACCTTCACGGTCGGTCGCGACGGCACCGTGTCCATCACCATTGCCGGTAACCCGGCGTCCCAGGTGATCGGCAACCTGCAAACCGCCGACTTCATCAACCCGGCCGGCCTGCAAGCGGTAGGTAACAACCTGTTCCTGGAAACCGCTGCCAGCGGTGCGCCGCAAGTCGGTACGCCAGGCCTGGCCGGTTTCGGCACCACGCTGCAGAACACCCTGGAAACCTCCAACGTCAGCACCGTTGAAGAGATGGTCAACATGATCACCACTCAGCGCGCCTACGAGATGAACTCCAAGGTGATCTCCACCGCCGACCAGATGCTCTCGTTCGTAACGCAGAATCTGTAATCAAGTCTATGAGGCGACCCTGAGGTCGCCTGCAACACCGTGAGGTAGGGTCATGAATCGCTTTGTATCTGTTCTGGCACTGAGTGCGGTCGCCGCGCTGGCGGGGTGCGTCGGCCCGACGCCCAAGCCCAATGATCCTTACTACGCCCCGGTGTTGCCGCGTACGCCGTTGCCGGCTGCCGCGAATAACGGCTCGATCTACCAGGCCGGTTTTGAACAGAACCTGTACAGCGACCGCAAGGCGTTCCGGGTCGGTGACATCATCACCATCACCCTGAACGAGAAGACCCAGGCCAGCAAGAACGCCAACTCGCAAATAGGCAAGAACAGCAAGGCAAGCATCGGTCTGTCCTCGTTGTTCGGCACAGTGCCCAACACGAATAACCCGCTCAGCGACGGTGATCTGACGCTGGATGCCGGCTACAGCGGCGACCGCGCCACCAAGGGCGACAGCAAGGCCGGGCAGGGCAACAGCCTGACCGGTTCGATCACCGTGACCGTCGCCGACGTGTTGCCCAACGGCATCATCGCCGTGCGCGGCGAGAAGTGGATGACCCTCAATACCGGTGATGAACTGGTACGGATTGCCGGCCTGGTCCGGGCCGACGACATCGCCACCGACAACACGGTTTCGTCGACCCGCATTGCCGATGCACGCATTACCTACTCGGGCACCGGTTCGTTTGCCGATGCGAGTCAGCCAGGCTGGTTCGACCGTTTCTTCCTCAGCCCGCTGTTCCCTTTCTAGGTGGCTACGTTGAATTTCAGAAGTCTCATCGTTGCGGCCCTGATGTTGTCGGCAGCCTTCAACGCTCAAGCCGAGCGGCTGAAGGACATCGCCAGTATTTCCGGCGTGCGTTCCAACCAATTGATCGGCTACGGCCTGGTGGTCGGGCTTAACGGCACCGGTGACCAGACAACGCAAACTCCGTTCACCCTGCAGACCTTCAACAACATGCTCTCGCAGTTCGGCATCAAGGTGCCGGCCGGTTCGGGCAACGTGCAGTTGAAGAACGTCGCGGCGGTATCGATCAGTGCCGACTTGCCGGCTTTCGCCAAACCCGGTCAGCAGGTGGACATCACCGTTTCTTCCATCGGTAACTCCAAGAGCCTGCGAGGCGGAACCCTGCTGCTGACGCCGCTCAAGGGTATCGATGGCAACGTGTACGCGGTCGCCCAGGGTAACCTGGTGGTCGGCGGTTTCGATGCTGAAGGTCGCGACGGGTCGAAGATCACCGTCAACGTTCCGTCGGCCGGTCGCATCCCCGGTGGTGCATCGGTGGAGCGTTCGGTGCCGAGCGGTTTCAACCAGGGCAACAGCCTGACCCTGAACCTCAACCGTTCCGACTTCACCACCGCCAAGCGCATCGTCGACAAGATCAACGACATGCTCGGCCCTGGCGTCGCACAGGCCATCGACGGTGGTTCGATTCGCGTCACGGCGCCGCTGGACCCAAGCCAGCGGGTCGACTACCTGTCGATCCTCGAAAACCTCGAAGTCGATCCAGGCCAGGCGGTGGCGAAAGTCATCATCAATTCGCGTACCGGCACCATCGTCATCGGCCAGAACGTCAAGGTTTCGCCAGCCGCCGTGACTCACGGCAGCCTGACCGTGACCATCACCGAAGACCCAATCGTCAGCCAGCCCGGCCCTTTGTCCAATGGTCAGACAGCGGTCGTGCCGCGCTCGCGGGTCAATGCACAACAGGAAGCCAAACCGATGTTCAAGTTCGGTCCGGGCACCACGCTCGACGAGATCGTGCGTGCGGTGAACCAGGTCGGCGCGGCACCGGGTGACTTGATGGCCATCCTCGAAGCACTGAAGCAGGCCGGCGCATTGCAAGCCGATCTGATCGTGATCTGAGGACGGCGAACATGGATATGCGCAAGGGCGGTCTGGGTGTCAGCAGCAACGATTCGGGTTCCTATTCGGACCTGAACCGGCTGAACCAGCTCAAGGTAGGTGACAAGAACAGTGACGGGAACATGCGCAAAGTGGCGCAGGAGTTCGAGTCGCTGTTCCTCGGTGAAATGCTCAAGTCCATGCGCAAGGCTACCGACACCCTGGGTGAGGACAATCCGCTCAACACCCCGGCGGCCAAGCAGTACCAGGAAATGTACGACCAGCAACTGGCCGTTTCCATGTCCCGCCAAGGTGGTGGTATTGGTCTGGCGGACGTGCTGATGCGTCAGATGTCGAAGAACAAACCGATGGCGCCGGGCGAAGCAGCTGCCGCATCGGCGGCCAAGCAGGCGGCCGCGAAAGCCGCAGTGGAAACGCCGATAGCCGCCGGGACGGTTGCCGTCAACGGGCCGTTGTCCCGCCTCAATGGCGAGCGTCCGTTGTGGGCGTCGCGCTCGCTCCGTACACCGCCGGCAACAGGCGACGGCACGCATCGCAATGACATGGAATTGATCAATCAGCGGCGTCTGGCATTGCCGCCGAAACTGGCTGACCGCTTGCTGGCAGGCCTGGTGCCTTCGGCGACGACTGCGGCCGCGACGGTCAACAAGACGCCATTGCCGGAGCGCACCACGCTTACCGGTTCAGGCCCGTTGTACAACGGTGATTGGCTGGCGAATGCGCAGGCAGCATCGAACGGCGGGTTGCAGATTCATGGTCGTGCCATGGCTCAGATCCCCCTGGCGCCCGCGAAGAAAGCCTTCAGTTCCGCCGATGAATTCGTCAACACCATGCTGCCGATGGCCAAGGAAGCCGCCGAGCGCATCGGGGTCGATCCGCGTTACCTCGTGGCCCAGGCGGCGCTGGAAACCGGTTGGGGCAAATCGGTCATGCGGGCACAGGATGGCAGCAGCAGCCACAACCTGTTCGGCATCAAGGCCAGCAGCAACTGGCAGGGCAATTCGGCGCGCGCGATCACCAGCGAATTCAGGAATGGCGCGATGGTCAAGGAGACGGCCGAGTTCCGTTCCTACGACTCCTACAAGGACAGCTTTCATGACCTTGTGACTTTGCTGCAGACCAACAATCGCTATCAAGATGTCGTGAAGTCGGCCGATAACCCAGAACAGTTTGTACGCGAGTTGCAAAAGGCCGGTTACGCAACCGACCCGGACTACGCAAGCAAGATTTCGCAGATAGCCAAGCAGATGACGAGTTACCAGAACTACGCTGCGGCGGGCGTTTCCACCACGCCTTTATAGGCACAAGGATTAAGGTCTGAACCATGAGTTTGCTCAATATCGGGATGTCGGGTCTGGCCGCTGGCCAATCCTCGTTGATGACCACCGGCAACAACATTGCCAACGTCGACACCGCCGGGTACTCACGCCAGCAAACAGTGCAGGGCACCAAGGCCTCGCAGCATTTCGGCAACGTGTACATCGGCACCGGCACGACGCTGGCCGATGTGCGTCGCGTGTACAACAGCTACCTCGATGCGCAGTTGCGCACGGCGACTACGCTCAACAGCGAAGCGTCCGCGTATCAGGCTCAGGCCACACCGCTGGACGCCACGCTTTCTGATACCAACACCGGCTTGACCGGCGTGCTTCAGAAGTTTTTCACCTCGATGCAAGGTGTTGCGACATCGGCGACTGACGACACGTCCCGGCAGTCGGTGGTAGCCGGCGCGCAGGCCCTGGCCAGTCGTTTCAACTCCATCGCCAAACAGTTGAACGACCAGAACACCAGCCTCAACGGCAACCTGTCGGACATGGCATCGCAGGTGAACAAACTTGCCACCTCGATTGCCAGCCTCAACCAGAAGATTTCTGAACTCTCCATCGGCAGCAGCCAACCGAACGACCTGCTCGACTCCCGCAACGAAGCAGTGCGCCAGCTCTCCGAACTGGTCGGTGCACAGGTCGTCGAGCGCGGCAACAGCTACGACATCTACGTCGGTAGCGGCCAGCCATTGGTGCTCGGCAACACCACCGACACCCTGGAAACCGTGCCCAGCAAGGATGATCCGTCGCGCATGGCGCTGCAGATGAACCGTGGCTCCAGCACCATTGACATCACCTCGGTGGTCAGCGGCGGTAAAATCGGTGGATTGCTCTCTTATCGCAAGGAAGTGCTCGACCCTTCGCTCAATGAGCTGGGACGTGTGGCGCTGGTCGTGGCCGATCAGATGAACAGCCAGCAGGCGCAAGGCATCGACAAGAACGGTGACTTCGGTGCGGCGATCTTCAATAACATCAACAGTGCCACGTTGATCAGCCAGCGCAGCGTTGGCCAGGCAGGCAACAGCGCCGGTTCCGGCAACCTGGATGTCACCATCAAGGACACCGGCAAGCTGACCACCAGCGACTATCAGGTGACGTTCACCAGCGCGACCAACTATACGGTCACGCGCTCTGACGGAACCGCCATGGGCGCTTTCAGCACCACGACCACGCCAGCTCCGGTGATCGACGGGTTCAGCCTGTCGCTCAACGGCGGCGCGCTGAGCGCCGGTGACTCGTTCAAAGTGACGCCAACTCGTGGCGCGGCGAGCAGCATACAGGCGGTTCTGACCGACCCGAAAAAAATCGCCGCCGCGGCACCGTTGACCGGTGCGACCAGTGCCAATAACACCGGCACTTACACCCAGCCGACGCTGAGCAGCACCCTGGACATCTACAACCCGACGTCCCAGGCAGAAATGCAGACCGCGCTCAAGTACTCGACACCGGTCAAGCTGGTGTTCGGTGCCGCGAGCGGTGGCAGCCAGAGCTACAACATGGTCGATGCCAAAGGCAATTCGATCGGTACCGGAACCATTGTTCCGGGCCAGAGCAATACCCTGAACCTGAAAGTGGGCATGGTCGACAGCACTGGCGCTCCGATCATGGACAACACCGTTGTGCCGGCCGTGCAGAAGACGTTCACCGTGCAGACCAAGGTCGGCGGCACACCGACGACCGGCGAAAGCTTCACGATCAACCTGACCGGCGCAGCGTCTTCGGACAACCGCAACGCTCAAGCGCTTGCGGGGCTGCAAACCAAGCAGACCGTCGACACCGGCAGTGCGAGCAAGGGTATCAGCCTGACCGATGCCTACGGCAAGCTGGTGACCAACGTCGGCACCAAGGCCGCGCAGGGCAAGTCCGACAGCGACGCCACCACGGCGATCCTGGCGAACGCCAAAGGTGCCCGTGATTCGGTGTCCGGGGTCGACCTGGATGAAGAAACCGGCAACCTGGTCAAATACCAGCAGTACTACACCGCCTCTTCGCAGATCATCAAAGCTGCGCAGGAAATTTTCAGCACGCTGATCAACAGCCTTTAAGGAGTCGTAATTCATGCGCATTTCCACCGCCCAGTATTACGAAATCACCGCTGCCAACTACCAGCGCAACTTCAACAAGGCGATCGCTACCAGCAACGAAGCCAGCAGCCTGATCCGCATCAACACCGCTGCCGATGATCCGATCGGTGCCGGTCGTTTGCTGCAGCTGGGTCAGCAGAGCGCGGCGCTTGATCAGTACGGCACCAACATCACCAACACCAGGAATGCGTTGACCTTGCAGGAAACGACCCTGAATTCCATCGGTACGGCTCTGCAGCGAGCGAAAGAACTGGCCCTCGCCGCGAGCAACGGCGTCAAGACCGACGCGGACCGCAAAGCCTATGCGTCGGAGTTGGGTCAGATCCAGCAACAAGTACTGGGCCTGATGAACTCCAAGGACGCGAACGGCAACTACCTGTTCTCCGGTTCGAAAACCGATACGGTGCCTTACTCGCAGAACTCGGACGGCAGCTTCACCTACAACGGTGACCAGACCAACATCAACCTCGGCATTGGCGACAGCATGTCAGTGGCTACCAATACCACTGGTTGGGATGCCTTCCAGCAGACCATCAATACCAGTCGGACCCAGACCACCATGACCGCTCCTGCGGTGGATGACGGTCGCGTGGTGCTGTCCAACGGTACGGTCGGCGCCAGCTCTACCTACAATGCGAAGTTCGCCGGTGGCCAGCCCTATACCGTCAACTTTCTCAGCAGTACTCAATTGCAGATTACCGACGCACTCGGTAACGACGTGACTGCCGAAGCCAGCCAGAACGGTTTGATCAGCAACGCCAATGGTGCCAACCAGACAGTCAGTTTCCGTGGCGTTGACCTGAAGCTGAACATCAACCTCAAAACGGGTGATACCAACCCGGATGCGGTCATCGCCGGTCATAGCTTCACCTTGTCGGCCACGCCTGACAGTTTCAGCACTTCGCGTAGTCCCGGTAACACTTCGACCTCGGTCATCACCGGCTCCAGCGTGACGAACCAGACGAACTACGACAACGCCTTCCCGGCGGGCGGGGCGATCCTCAAGTTCACCAGCGCCACCAACTTCGATTTATACGCAGCACCGATTACTGCCGACAGTAGACCGGTATCGTCGGGAACCGTGGTAGCTGGCAACGCCACCGCTGCTGGCGTGACCTTTGCCTTGGGCGGCGGAGCGCCGGCGACCGGTGACCAGTTCCTGATTCAGTCCAACAATCATCAGACCCAGAACGTGCTCGACACCCTGGGCCAGATGGTCACCGCGCTGAATACGCCGATCGATGGCAACCCAGTAGCCAAGCAACAGTTTCTGGGTGCCATAGAGACGGGCCTCGGTAACATCGACAGCGCTACCAACCAAATTGGCTCGGCCATCACCTCGATTGGTACTCGCGGTCAGTCGCTGGATGAGCAGAGCGCGACCAACGAGAGCCTGAGCCTGGGGAACGCCACGTCTCAGTCGTCGATTCGTGACTCGGACCCTGCAGAAGTCATGACTCGCCTGACGTTGCAGCAGACCATGCTGCAGGCTGCACAACTGGCGTTCAGCAAGATTTCCCAGTTGGGTCTGTTCAACAAAATCTAATGGTGATCGGGCGCGCAGGCGCCCGATTGCCTTGTCCTTTCAGTATTTATCGTCTTTTTTGCGGTTTCAAAGGGCTCGCTTTTCAGGGCGAGCTCACGCCGCTTGTGAGCCCGCCGTGAATTCACTCCCGCTTGTCAGCCTGGTCATTCCCGCCTTCAATCCACGCTTTTTCGCACGTGCCTTGCACACGGCTGTGAGTCAGGGCTATGGCAATCTGGAGATCATTGTCTGCGATGACAGTCGCGGCCATGAGATTGAGGACATCGTCGCTTCGGTGATCGAGCAGGGCGCGGGCGTGCGCTACGTGCGCAACCCACAAACCCTGGGATTGGTGGGCAATCTGCATGCTTGCCTGGAACAGGCGCAAGGCGAGTACATCAAGTTTCTTTGTGATGATGACCAGTTGTTCTCCTCCTGCATCGAGCGCCAGGCCCAGCTGCTTATCGACTGTGCAGACGTCAACCTGGTCATGGCGCAACGGCTGTTTTGGGATGCCGACGATATTATGCTGCCTTCGCGCCTCGAAAATACCCCGCTTTCTCCGGTGTGCGGGGTGTTCAAGGGCGATGACCTGCTGGCGATTTTCGAAAACTTCCCGGCCAACATCCTCGGTGGCTTCAGCAACGCCTTGTTCCGTCGGGCAGATCTGCTCGAACTGTTGCCTGCATTGACTCAGCCAGGTCATTGTTTTGTCGCGACGCTCGATTTTGCCTTGTACGTGTGCCTGATGCGGCGTGGCAATGTGGCGGTGTCCAATCACGTGCTCAGCGTCGAGCGCCTGTACCCGGAACGCTTGAGCAGCCAGCAATCGATGAAGGATGCGGCGCAAATCGAGCAGCAATGGCTGTCGCAGATGCTCAAGGCACGTAGCGGCGAATCCGCGCCGGCTCCGGGCTGGGTTCGCTACGTACCGTTGACCAGTGTCGCCGAGTCGCCGCGGGTTTGGGAGGAGCTGCCTTTGAGCCGGACTCTGGGTACCAAGCAGACCACCCAGGATTGGCATGTCGGTATTGCCAGCGTCAGTTTCTCCGAACTCTATGCGCAGTGGCTCGAGTGCCGTCTTCTGACCGACGGCCAGCGGCGCCTGTTGCCAAACACACTGACCGCTTGGCCAAGCGTGCCGAAAATCGTTCCGGTCATCATTGATGAAGACGGCAGTCGTTCGGCGCTGGAGCTCACTCTGCAATCGCTCGCCGCGCAGGATTACCCGCCTGAGCTGACCCTGGTTTTATCGACTTCCTGCACGCAAGCCGAGCTGGATGAGCGGGTATTCCGTTTGCCGCTGCAAGACGACTGGCAGCAGCAGATCAACGATTTGTTACCGCAATTGGCAGGCGCTGACTGGTTCTATCTGTTGCGAGCTGGTGATCGTCTGGTGGTGCCGGCCCTGTTGGTGATGGCGGAGCGAATTGCCCTCACGCCCACACTGAAGTGCCTGTACAGCGACGAAGGTGGGCTGCGCCTGGGCGAGTCCGCAGAGCCTGCATTCAAGCCCGATTTCAACCTCGATCTGATGCGCAGCTACCCCTATGTCGGACGGGCCCTGGCATTTGAGCGTGATCGTTTTCTGAGCGTGGGCGGTTTCAATTCGGAGTTCGCAGAGCTGGCGCCTCACGATGTGCTGTGGCGCATGGTCGAGAATGACGGCACTCAAGCCGTCGGTCATATTGCGGAAATTTTGCTGGAGTCATCGCTGGACCTGGCCAAGTGGTTGTCGCAGCCGCAGGTGCTGGACATCAACCCTCTTTTGCTCGAAGCGCACCTGCAGCGCCTAGGTATTGCCCACGAGATTCGCCCTGGCAGTTCGACGATACTCAATCGTATCGATTACCTGCATGGTGATCGCCCGCTGGTATCGATCATCATCGTCAGCAAGGATCAAATCAGCGCCTTGCAGCGCTGCGTCGAGAGCCTGCTGGAGAAGACTGGCTACGGCGAATACGAGTTGCTGCTGGTGGACAATGGCAGTGAAAGTGTGGACGCGCGCACCTGGTTCGATGGCATGGCGCAACTGGATCGTCAGCGGATTCGTGTCCTGAGCTACGGGCAGCAGGGGAGTGCGGCGGCGGTGCGCAACTTCGCCGTGAGTCAGGCCGCTGGCGACTATGTCCTGATGCTCAACCCTTACACCGTTATCACCCAGGCTGACTGGCTGGCCGAGTTGCTCAATCACGCGCAGCGTCCGGAAGTCGGCGTGGTCGGAGCCAAGCTGTTCAATCCCGATGGTCGAATAGTGCATGCCGGCCTGATCCTTGGCTTGCAAGGCCCGGCCGGGGTGCCGTTTTATGGTGAGTCGCTGCAGGCAGCCGGTTACATGTTCCGGTTACAGGTTGCCCATGATTTCAGTGCCGTTGGCGGTGATTGCCTGATGGTGCGCAAGGCGGTATTTGATGCGGTCGGCGGCCTGGATGAGCAAGACCTGGCGCAGTCTCTCAACGAAGTTGATCTGTGTTTGCGCATCGGCCAGGAAGGTTATCTGGTGGTTTGGACGCCTTACGCTCAACTGGCGTTGGGCGCGCAACCGGTCGTGGCAGCGCTGGAAGGCGATCAGGCTCGCAGCGAACAGGAACAAGAGGTTTTCTATAAGCGCTGGCTGCCGATCGTTGCCCGTGATCCAGCCTACAATCCCAACCTGGCGCTGCAGGGACTGGCGGTTGCAAGCTTCAGTCTTGAGCCGGGTCTGCGATCCGGTTGGAGCCCGTTCTCCAAGGCTCAATTGCCGAAGGTTCTCGCGTTGCCGGTCAATGCGTCCGCTATTGGTCATTATCGAGTGACTCAGCCGCTGATTGAACTGGAGGCGGCAGGCAGGGCGCACGGGCGCATTCACTACAACCTGCCGACCATCATTGAAGTCGAGCGTCATTCGCCTGACGTGATTATCCTTCAGGGTCGCTATTCCGAAGGGCCGATCAACGAAATTCCGAGTCTGCAAAAATACTCCGGCGCGCGACGCATCTATGAGCTGGATGACTTCGTGATCAACGTCCCGCATCGCAACGCGCATATTCGCAACATGCCGGGCAAGGACGAGATGGAGAAACTGGTGCGACGCGCGATCGGCATGTGTGATCGCGTGGTGGTCTCCACAGAGTCGCTGGGCAATGCGTTGTCGGACATGCATCACGATATTCGGGTCGTGCCGAATATGTTGGCGGCACACCTGTGGCCCAACCTTCGCAGTCAGCGCCGCACTTCGAAAAAACCTCGGGTCGGCTGGGGGGGCGGCACCAGTCACCATGGCGATCTGGCGGTGATCGCCGATGTGGTTCGCGAGCTGGCCAATGAAGTCGACTGGGTGTTCTTCGGCATGTGCCCGGAGGATTTGCGTCCGTACATGCATGAGTTCCATGGGGTGATCGGGCTGGATGCGTACCCGGCCAAACTGGCCAGTCTGAATCTGGATCTGGCGCTGGCTCCACTGGAGTTCCATATCTTCAACGACTGCAAGAGCAACCTGCGCTTGCTCGAGTACGGCGCCTGCGGTTATCCGGTGATCTGCACCGACACCGCTGCCTATCGGGGTTACCTGCCTTGCACTCGCGTGATGACCAACACCACCGATGAGTGGCTGCAGGCTATTCGCATGCATCTGTCCGACCCGGATGCCAGTTACCGTATGGGCGATGAATTGCGTGAGGTGGTGTTGCGCGACTACATGCTGCGCGGGGATAACCTGCGGTACTGGGAGCATGGCTGGTTGGACGACTGAAAATAAACCGCCTTTAGCCGCCAGGCTGCTATCGACCCGGCCCCGGCCCGGACGAAGCTGCCGTCATCACAACCGTTCAATGAGGCATGTTCGGGCTATCCGTGACCGCCTGGCGGCTTTCAGCAGCCAGGCGGCAGCTACGACAGACTTTCCCGTTTCGGGCAATCCGAGATGGCGCGCTTCCTGCAGGTCTCCCCAATATCGCCATAAATCGTGCATTTTCGGCGCGGCCATAAGGCTGTGCGTCTGGCTTGAAGCGTTGCACTTCAGGTCCGAGCCAATTCTCTGGCACATCAATGGACACTGAGTGGGGCAAGTTTCACCACTCCGCCGTTGTGGCAAAAACATCATTGTTAAGTTCATCGGGCGATTCGCCGATTCTGGGGACACGTTATGCAAGGCAAGTACGGTTCTGAACACGCTTTACCACTGAACGAGCAGTTGACGGTGGTGTTGATCACCCACAACAGGCCCGCATTCTTGCGCAGGGCGCTGCAGTTCTACAGTCCCTTGCCTTGCCGGATCATTGTGTTGGACTCCTCGACCCAGGCAAGCGAGGGGATTGCCGACGCTTTTCCGAACGTCGATTATCTGCACCTGCCACAGTTTGGCTACTGGGATGCCCAGGCCAAGGTCGTCTACGGCATCGATCAGGTCACTACACCGTATATCGTGTTTGCCGCGGACGATGATTTCCTCGTGCATGAGTCACTGAAAGAGTCGGTAGCGTTTCTGGAGGCGAATCAGGATTACGGCATGTGCCATGGCTACTGCCTGATGTACCTGGCGCTGGCAGGTAGCGTGACCTACTACCGCCGCGACAAGAAAGTCTGCGAAGACTATTCGTCCGAGCGGGCCCAGGATCGTGTGCTGGACTTCATGGGCCAGTTCATTCCGCCCTTCTATGCCGTTCACCGTACCTCGCTGTTTCGCGACTGGTATGCGGCCATGCCCCATGACGCGAAGTTCGAGTGGCAGGAAATCGGCCACTCGTACTACATGCTGGCCCGCGCCAAGGCACGGATTCTGCCGATACCGTACGTGGTGCGTGAGATCAACTACATGCAGTCGGAGCACAAGACCGATGTGTATCACTCGCTCACCTTCGCCGATGCCAAGTCAGTGGCTGAGCGCGAGGCTTTTGCCGAGTTCCTGGCGGCGCTGCCCACCGAGATTACTGAGCTGGAGCCGGAGCAGGGCAAACAATTCGCGCTCCAGTGTTTCGAAGCGATGGCCGACAGCCTGAGAACGGGGAAGGCGCTGGCGGCCGAAATCATTTTCGACTCCCACTGGAACAGCGCCTTGAAAGTGCCAGAGCGACGTTTCGCGCCCAAGCAGTACGTCGAAATGCCCTTTTATAACCAGACCTTTTTCGATCAGTTGACCCATATCGAGTTTCTGCTCCATGCGATGCCAGCCGGACGTGTTCAGCTACAGCAGCTTGAAGGCGTGTGGACCCATCAGTACGACTTGATGCGTGCACGCAACAACGATACGCCTGAGAGTGTCGTCGACCGTCTGTGGCGTGCCCACGATCTCAATATGTTCAACCGGCACCTGATTCAGTGCCTGGTGGACCAGTTGCAAGGTCTTGGCGAGGAAGAAGAGGCGCAAGGGATGATCGCGTGGGCCGAGCGTCTGGATACGCTCCCGCCTCAGCTCATCCGCCAGACATTCGAATCCACGCAATCCGGGCGTTTAATCAAGTGGCTGGAGGCGCGAGAGCCGGACGCTGTACAGCGAGAGGCCATCGCCCGGCATCTGGCGGCCCACCAGGGCGGCCCGCAGTTCGGCATCCTGATCCTGGACCTGGAGAACGATGTCGGCAAATTGCAGGTGACCCTCGACAGTCTTCTGGAAGGGCACTGCAAGGCGTTCAAGATCGTGGTCTTCACCACTGGCGAACCGTTGGCGGCGACCACGGCGCAAAACACCCTGCACTTTGTCCGGGTCACCCAGGGCAATTACGTCGACAAACTGAATCAGGTCGCTCGGCAGTCGACTTGCGACTGGTTGTTGCTGGCAGAAGTGGATGACGAGTTCACCGCCGGCGGTTTGTTGCGAGCGAGCCTGGAACTGTTGGAGGCGCCGCAATGCCGTGCGGTGTCGACAGATGAAATCCAGCGTCAGGCCAATGGTTCATTGGTGGATGTGTTCCGACCGGGCTTCAACCTTGACCTGCTGCAAAGTTTCCCGGCGATGATGTCACGCCATTGGCTGATACGCCGTGAGGTGCTGGTAGAAGCTGGCGGTTATTCTGCTGACTTCAGCAAGGCGCTGGAGTTCGATTTGCTGCTGCGGGTGATCGAACAGGGCGGAATGTCGGGGCTGGCTCATCTGGATGAGCCGCTGCTGATCAGTTCGGCGGTGGTCGTGGAAGATAACGCCCATGAGCGTCAGGCCTTGATTCGGCACCTCGCGACGCGGGGCTACAAGGCTCAGGTGACCTCGCCGGTGCCGGGCACCTACCACATCGATTATCGCCGCACCGAGCGGCCGCTGGTGTCGATCATCCTGCCTGTCCAGGACAACTTGCCGGTCTTGCAACGCTGCCTGGCCAGCGTACTGCAGAGAACCCGCTATACCCACTATGAGGTGCTGATCGCGGACAACCAGAGCCAGTCGTCCGCTGTCGCGGCCTGGCTGGACAGCCAGGAGCAACAGGTAGGTAACGTGCGTGTACTCAGGACTGACCGTCGCCTCAGTGCGTCGGCCTTGCACAACGCCGCCTGCCAACAGGCCCGGGGCGAGTACCTGGTGCTGCTGGCGGCCGACAGCGAAGTGGTCAATCCGAACTGGATCGAGTCCTTGCTCAACCAGGCTCAGCGCCCGGAAGTCGGCGTGGTCGGCGCGAAGCTGTTCGATTCTGACACCCAGGTGTCCCAGGCCGGACTGATCCTCGGCCTGAACGGCGGCGTTGGTTCGCCTTTCATTGGCGAAGACAAAGATGCCAAGGGTTATATGCACCGCCTGGTGGTGGAGCAGAATTATTCGGCCGTTTCCTCGGTGTGCATGATGATTCGTAAAGAGATCTACGAGGCAGTCGGCGGCCTGGATGAAGACGCCTTCGCCGAAGCCTTCAGTGATGTCGATTTGTGCCTGAAAGTGGGCCAGGCCGGTTATCTGACGGTCTGGACGCCACTCGTACAGGTTTTCCATTCGGGCGAGCTTCCAGACGCGCCGCAAGCGCTTGCTGCGCTTCGTCAGAAGTGGGCCGCTGCGTTCGAGTATGACCAGGCGTACAACAAGAACCTTGTATCGACCGGCAAGGCTTTTACGCTCGGTGAGGTGTCCGGGGTGGATTGGGCGCAGTTACTGGTTTAAGTCTGGTTGATCGTTAAAAGGAGTCACGGCATGTTCAATCTTATCTCCAAGCCCGTGGATCAGCTCGCGGCTCCGCGTGCGGTGCCGCGTTTATGATTCCTTATCAGATCCCCTATGGATGCCAGAGCATCGATCAGTCGGACATCGACGCGGTGGTGGCGGTACTCAAGTCTCCCTGGTTGACCCAGGGACCGACCATCGAGCGCTTTGAAACCGCAGTGGCCGAACGTTGTCAGGCCGACTTTGCGGTCGCCGTGTGCAATGCCACGGCGGCCTTGCACATTGCCTGCCTGGCGGCGGGCCTGGGGCCGGGTGATCGTCTCTGGACCAGTCCCAATACCTTTGTGGCGTCCGCTAACTGCGGGCGTTACTGCGGCGCCGAAGTGGATTTCGTCGACATTGATCCACTGACGCTGAACCTCGACGCGGGGCTGCTGGCACAAAAACTGGAGGCCGCCGAGCGAGTGGGGCAATTGCCTAAAGTGGTCATTGCGGTGGCTTTTTCAGGCCAGAGTTGCGATATGCACACCATTGCCGAGCTCTCCGAGCGCTACGGCTTCACCTTGATCGAGGACGCTGCCCATGCGATAGGCGCTTCTTACCTGGGGCGGCCGGTGGGTTGTGGCGCTTATGCAGCGATGACGATCTTCAGTTTCCACCCGGTCAAGATCGTGACCTCGGCGGAGGGCGGGATGGTCCTGACCAATGATCCGAAGCTCGCCGCGCGCTTGCGGCGCTTGCGCAGTCATGGCATCACCGGCGACCCGGCGCAAATGACGGCGCCTGCCCAGGGGCTCTGGTATTACCAGCAACTGGAGCTGGGGTTTAATTATCGAATGACCGATCTGCATGCGGCGCTCGGACTTTCGCAGATGACCCGGATCGATGAGTTCATCGCCCGACGACGTGAACTGGCGGCGCGCTACGACCAGCTGCTGGCGGGGTTGCCGCTGACAGTGCCTTTCGGCCAGCCGGGAGCGGAGTCGGCCTGGCACCTTTACGTGGTGCGCTTTAAGTTCGATCGGATCGAGGCGACTCAGCGAGAGGTTTTTGATGCGCTGAGAGCGGTGGGGATTGGTGTGAACCTGCATTACATCCCTGTGCATCTTCAGCCTTATTATCGCGAGCAGGGGTTTGCTGACGGAGATTTTCCCGAGGCTGAGCGCTACTTCCACGAAGCGATCAGTTTGCCGTTGTTTCCGGGGCTGAGCGAAGAGCAGCAAGACTATGTGGTGGCGCAGTTACGACGGATTGTCGGCCAGGCGCCTTCAGAAGACTCAAGGGTAAGACATGCGTGAATTGAGTGAACAAGAATGCTTCTGGCGTGGCGACTTCGGCGACCAGTATGTCGCCCGCAATCAGGGCCAGCCGTTGATCGCGGCCAACCTGGCGCTGTTTGCCAAGGCCCTGGCGCGTACCGGTCGGATCGAGAGCCTGCTGGAGTTGGGCACCAACACCGGCAACAACCTGCAGGCCTTGCATCAACTGCTGCCCGGTTGTGTCCTGCAGGGTGTCGAGATCAATGCCAGCGCTCAAGCGCAAGCCCAGGCCCTGGGGATCGCTGATGTCTGGCACGGTTCCCTGTTCGACTATCCGCGAGAGCGCACCTATCAGCTGACTCTGAGCAAGGGTGTACTGATTCACCTGGATCCGCAGTTACTGCCGGCGGCCTACGCGCAACTGTATGAACTGAGTCGACGCTATATCCTGATCTGCGAGTATTACAACCCGGTGCCGGTCGAGGTGCCCTATCGCGGTAACAGCGGCAAGCTGTTCAAGCGTGATTTCGCTGGGGAAATGCTCGACCGTTACAGCGATTTGCAGCTGCTGGACTATGGCTTCAGCTATCACCGCGATCCGCAGTTCCCAGCTGACGATGTCAACTGGTTCCTGTTGGAAAAACGTCCTTGAGTGCGATCGCAATCATCCCGGCCCGGGGCGGTAGCAAGCGCATCCCGCGCAAGAATCTCAAGCTGTTCCATGGCGAGCCGATGATTGTCCATTCGATTCGGCTTGCCCTGGCCTCCGGGCTGTTCCAGCAGGTGGTGGTCAGTACCGATGATGAGGAGATCGCGACGCTGGCCCGGGCCCGTGGGGCGCAGGTGCCTTTTATGCGTCCGGCGGCACTGGCCGATGACTTCGCCGGGACGGCGGCGGTGATCGCCCATGCGGTTGAAACGTTGAAGGGACAGGGCTGGTCGTTCGATTTTGCCTGTTGTATCTATGCCACTGCGCCTTTGTTGCAAGCCCGGTTTTTGTGTCAGGGTCTTGAGTTGCTGGAGCAGAACCCTGAGAAGTCCTTTGCTTTTTCGGTCTGTGAGTTCGGCTTCCCCATCCAGCGTGCCTTGATGCTGGATGGACAGGGTGCGCTGTTGCCCATCTATCCAGAGTATCGACAGACTCGCTCCCAGGACCTGCCCCCATCCTTTCAGGACGCCGGGCAGTTCTACTGGGGGCGCAGCAGCGCCTGGTCAGGTGGTGAGGTGATGTATTCGTCGGCGAGTCTGCCGGTCATCCTGCCGCGTTATTTGGTGCAGGACATCGACACCCCTGAAGACTGGAAGCGCGCGGAGTACTTGTATGCCGCGTTGAAGGCTGGCGGTGAGCTGCAATGAGAGTGTTGATTCGCGCCGACGCGTCGCCGGCCATCGGCAGCGGCCACATCGCCCGCTGCCTGACACTGGCCAGGGTATTGCGCCAGCAGGGCAGCCATGTGGCCTTTGCCTGTCGTCTGTTATTGGGGCATCGTCTGGACACACTTCAGGCCGATGGCTTCGAAACCTTCGCGCTCCCCGATAGCTATTTCGGTGAGGATCCACAGCAGGCGATCGAATCCATGCTGCCGTGGCAGGCGGACATTGCTGCGCTCGGGCAGGTGTTGGACGGCCATCCGGCGTTCGACTGGATCATCGTCGACCACTACGGCCTGGACCATCACTGGCAGACCGCCGCCCGCCGATGGGCGCCACGGATCGCCGCCGTGGATGACCTCGCTACTCGAACCTATAGCGTCGATCTGCTGCTGAACCAGAATCTGTCGGGCACACCCGAGGCTTACGCGTCGCTCCTGGCACCCGGCTGCCGGACTTTGTTTGGCCCACGATTTGCGATGCTACGCGACGAATTCTGTTGCCCGGCCATCGAGATCAAGCCTCAAGCCAGGCGTGTACTGGTGAATTTCGGTGGTTTCGATGCGGCGATGCAGACTCATCACGCAATGCTGGCGCTGGCGGATTTCCATGAACTGGAAGTCGATTTTGTGGCCGGTGCCGGTAACCCTGCCTGGGCGCAGATGCAGGCCTTGGCGGCGGATCGCCCGCATTGGCGTTTACACAGTTTTGTCAGCGATTTTTACCGGTTGATGAGCCAGGCAGACCTGTTTGTCGGCGCTGGCGGTGGCACCAGTTGGGAGCGCGCGGCCATGGGGCTGCCGACGATTTGCATTGCCGTGTCGAACAATCAGCAGGCCAATGGCGAGGTCATGGCGGCCGCTGGCGCGCATGTGTTCATGGGCACTCGTGAGCAGGTCAGCGTTGAGCAATTACGCCTGGCCATTGGTTTTGTCGCGGACAATCGAAGCCTGCGCCAGAGTCTGGCGGTGCGCTCCCGAGAGTTGGTCGATGGCCGTGGTGCACAGCGGGTAGCGGCTGCGCTGGCGGGTGCCGTGCTGAGAATGCGTCCGGCGACCCTCGACGATGCGCAGTTGTTATTCGAAGGACGCAATGCCGAGGCGGTACGGCACTGGTCGCTGCAGAGCGACGTGATCGATTGGACCACGCATCAGAACTGGTTGGTCGCGAGCCTGAGCAACGCACGGCGGCTGTTGTTGATCGCCGAGGCCGATGATGGCCCGGTCGGTGTGCTGCGTTATGACTTGCGCGACTCTGCCTGCGAAATGTCGATTTATCTGTTCGAAAGCCGACTCGGTCTGGGCTGGGGCAGGGCGCTGCTGGCGCGGGGTGAAGCCTTTGCGACGGCCCATTGGCCGCTAATGGACACCCTCAACGCAACGATAATGCCCGCCAACCAGCCGTCACAGAAGGTTTTTCGTGACGCAGGTTTCACTCAGAATGCCTGTACGTTCACGCGCGTATTGAAGGATCGCAGAAATGACTAGTGTCAAGATTGGCGAGCGCCTGATCGGTGCCGAAGCGCCACCGTTCATCATTGCCGAGATGAGTGGCAACCATAACCAGTCCCTTGAGATGGCGCTGCAGATCGTCGAGGCAGCGGCCAAGGCCGGCGCGCATGCGTTGAAGCTGCAAACCTACACCGCCGAGACCATGACCCTGGACCTGTCCGAAGGTGAGTTCTTCATCAGGGATCCTGAGAGCCTCTGGGCGGGCTCCTCGTTGTACTCGCTGTATGAGAAGGCCCATACGCCATGGGAATGGCATGCGCCGATTTTTGCCCGTGCCAAGGAGTTGGGCATGCTGGCGTTCTCGACCCCCTTCGATGACACCGCCGTGGACTTCCTCGAAAGCCTTGACGTGCCAGCCTACAAAATAGCCAGTTTCGAAAATACTGACTTGCCGCTGATTCGACGGGTCGCCGCCACTGGCAAGCCACTGATCATCTCCACTGGCATGGCCAGCCTCGCGGAACTCGACGAAACCGTACGCACCGCCCGCGAGGCTGGTTGCAAGGATCTGGTGTTGCTCAAGTGCACCAGCACGTATCCGGCGACACCAGCGAACAGCAACGTGCGGACTATTCCACATCTGCGCGAAATGTTTGGCTGTGAAGTGGGCCTGTCTGACCACACCATGGGCGTCGGGGTTTCCGTTGCCGCTGTGGCGTTGGGGGCTACGGTGGTGGAAAAACATTTCACCCTCGACCGTACCGCCGGCGGGGTGGACGCCAGCTTCTCACTGGAGCCAGCGGAGATGGCCAGCCTGGTGATTGAAACCGAACGAGCCTGGCAGTCCATGGGGCAGGTGCATTACGGCGTCACCGCAGCCGAACGCAAGTCCCTTGTGTATCGCCGTTCGCTCTATGTCACTCAGGACATGGCTGCTGGCGAACCCTTCACGGCGGCTAATATGCGGGCCATTCGTCCGGGCCTTGGACTGGCCCCCAAACACACCGAAAACCTTCTGGGCCGCCATGCCCGTTCGGCTATCAAACGTGGGACGCCGCTCGATTGGTCGTTGGTCGAATAACCGCTCTTGGGGCCGATTCGGCAAAATAGCGTGACCTGCGAGTCATAACGCGCATCTTCACTGTATTGTATTGATCGGGAAGGTGGCGCCTGAGGCCGGTCTGGCTCGGTGATAGCCCTTTATTCTTCCCGTTGTCGCCGCCTCGAGGTGACGTTTTTCTCTGTTTGTCGGCGCCCCTCGAATCATTACGAGCGGTGGTATTGGGCTGTTTATTATTGGGAAGCCGTAATGATTGGCATAAAAAGCATTGCGAGCTACGTTCCTGTAGCCGGCGTGGACAATTACGCACAAGGTGCAAAATTCGAAAAGGATGAAGAGTTCATCCTGGGCAAGATCGGTTCGGCCTTCCTGCCACGCAAAGGTGTCGACCAGGAAACTTCCGATCTGTGCGTTGAAGCGGCCAATGCGCTGTTTGCCAGCAACCCTGATCTGAAACGTGAATCCATCGATGCGTTGATCGTCGTCACCCAGAACGGTGACGAAGAAGGCCTGCCACACACGTCTGCCATTGTTCAGGACAAACTGGGCCTGCCGACTACCGTGGCGGCATTCGATATTTCCCTGGGCTGCTCCGGCTATGTCTATGGTATTTACGCGATCAAGGGCTTCATGGAAGCCGCCGGTCTGAAGAATGGTTTGTTGATTACAGCTGACCCGTACTCGAAGATTGTCGACCCGGAAGATCGCAACACCACCATGCTGTTCGGTGACGCGGCGACTGCTACCTGGATGGGTGAAAACCCGATCTGGGAACTGGGCAAGGCCAAGTTTGGTACTGATGGTTCCGGTGCACCGCACTTGAAGGTGACTGACGGGGTGTTCTTCATGAACGGTCGTCAGGTGTTCAACTTTGCCTTGCTCAAGGTTCCTGCGCATCTGCACGAGCTGCTGGGCGAGTCAGGACTGAAATCCGATGACATCGATGCCTTCTGCATTCACCAGGGCAGCGCGGCGATTGTCGATGCGGTAGCACGACGCTTCGAAGGCGAGCCGGAGAAGTTCATCAAGGACATGGTCGAGACCGGCAACACCGTATCGTCGAGCATTCCGTTACTGCTGGAAAAACACGCCCTCGACTCCAGCTGGAAACGCGTAGCGCTGAGCGGTTTCGGTGTGGGGTTATCCTGGGGTTCGGCAATTATTTATCGTCCTTGAGTGAAAGTTTTTTCATAAAAAGGCCGATACAAAAAAAGCGTTCAAGGGTTAACCTTGAGCGCTTTTTTGCTTGGACGGAACGCGAGGCTGCATGAGCGAATGGTTTGAAGGCAATGCTCAGGTGATACAGCGGCGCTGGCCGGCGCTGTATGCGCGATTGTTGATGCAAGACGGTGCGGTCCAGGTCGAGCTGCTGAAAGGTCGAGACTCGACCCTGAGTGTGGACGGCATTCAGCTCACCAGCCGCCATGATCGTCTTCGCGAAGCCCATGTCCAGGCGGCCAGCCTGCCGCTCGACAAGCCACAGCTGCACGTCTATGGCACAGGCCTTGGGGATCTGCCTCGTGTGTTGCTGGAGCGCCCCGGGCTTGGGAAACTTTATGTACACATCCTCAATGGCGCGCTGTTCAAGCTGGTGCTGCAACTGCTTGATCATCGGGATTGGCTTGAATCTGCGCGTGTGGAGCTGCTGTTTGCCGGTGATCTCCCAGATATTTACACGCCCTTTTTTGCGTTGCCGGCCGAACTGCTGCTGGCGGATGACTTCAATGCAAAAATTCGTGATCGGCTGGTCAGCGAAGTGAATTTGAGCTTCAACAACCGCGAGTTCGATCCGCAGTCATCGGTCATTCAGCAACGCTTGAAGGATTGCCTGGAGGTGTTGCTCGCCGACGACGATGTGTCGCAATTGTTTGGCACCTGTGCAGATCGGGAAATCTATGTGATCGGCACCGGGCCGACTCTCGAAGGGCATTTCCAGCGGTTGGCAGCGATACGCGGGCAGGCCGAGCGGCCCCTGTTCATTTGCGTCGACACGGCGTATCGACCCTTGCGCGAGAACGGGATCAAACCGGATCTGGTGGTGAGTATCGACCAGCGCATCAGTGTTCTGCATTTACCCTCCGAAGAATCCGACGACATCCCGCTGGTGTACATGCCCCTGAGCGATCCGCAGGTGTTGAGGGCCTGGCGGGGCAAGCGATATGGCAGTTACTCCGCCAGCCCGATTTACGCGCAATTGCGCCAGCAGCACCCGAGGGCTCAATTACACGTGGGAGGCAGCGTGATCCACCCGGCGGTGGACTTGGCGGTGAAAATGGGTGCCGTGCGCATCACGTTGTTCGGCGCTGACTTTGCCTTTCCGATGAACAAGACCCATACCGGCTGGAACGACGGCGACCTTGGGCCAGCGGTCAGCCAGGCTCGGTACTGGGTATTGGATGGGTGGGGTGAGCGAGTCAGGACACAGCTGAATTTCCGCAGCTACCTGTGCGTACTTGAACGTTATATCGCCAGGCACCCGCAAGTGAGTTTCTTCAACAGCAGTCGCGCGGGGGCAATGATTGCCGGGACACAGTTCAACACGGAGTTCGTGCAATGAACGCCAGGTTGAAATGCATCAATGGATGCCGTCAGTGCGGCGGATTGTTCAGATTGGGGCGTGATGTCGAGGCTGCATTGATCATGGTCGATGTGTTCGATGAGGCGCAGGCGTTGGTGTTGTCTGCATCTCAGGATGTTCAACAGGCGTGGACATGCGTGTTGACCAAGATGCTGGCCTGTCAAGAGCGCCAGGATTGGTTGGGGCTTGCCGACTTCCTGGAGTACGAGTTGGTAGAGTTGCTGGAAAGTGTTCCAGCCTGAGGTTGGCCGGCCGCACTGGCGCGCGGGTTTGCGCCGAAGGTGGTTTTATGGCGTCATTTTTTTTGCGGTTGAGGGGCGCTAAGCCCTTGTTTTCTCGGAGGTGGCAGGGTGATGGCAATTTTTTTTAAAAAAGCCCTCAAGCAACCTGCCAACCCGACGATAACTATTACGAAGGTTCTCTAGGCCATACCCGGCGGTTGCCAGGGCCGGAAGCCGCAGTACCCAACCAACGAGGAATTCGTCATGGCTTTAACTGTAAACACCAACACCACGTCGTTGAACGTTCAGAAAAACCTGAACCGTGCTACCGACGCTCTGTCGACTTCGATGGCTCGCCTGTCTTCCGGCCTGAAAATTAACAGCGCTAAAGACGACGCCGCTGGCCTGCAGATCGCAACTCGCATGACTTCGCAGATCCGTGGTGGTACTCAGGCTATCCAGAACGCCAACGACGGTATCTCCGTTGCCCAGACCGCTGAAGGCGCTCTGCAAGCATCGACCGACATTCTGCAGCGTATGCGTGAACTGGCTGTTAAAGCACGTAACGGCACCAACGGTACTGCTGACCAGACCGCTACCAACTCCGAATTCGGCCAGATGTCTGACGAATTGACCCGTATCGCTGCCTCCACCAACCTGAACGGCAAAAACCTGCTGGATGGTTCGGCTGGTACCGTGCAACTGCAAGTCGGTGCCAACGTTGGCTCGGCCAACCGCATCGACCTGGTGCTGAGCTCCAAGTTCGACGCTGTCAGCCTATCGGTAGCTAGCGGTGGTGCTGGTGCTGTTGTTCTGACTGGTGCTACCTCCGCCACTCTGTCGGCGAACATCGACAACGCGATCTCCGCGATTGACAACGCTCTGGCATCGATCAACGCCACCCGCGCAAACCTGGGTGCTTCGCAAAACCGTCTGACCAGCACCATCGCCAACCTGCAGAACATCGTGGAAAACACCACTGCAGCACAAGGTCGTGTACAAGACACCGACTTCGCCGCAGAAACCGCGAACCTGACCAAGCAGCAAACCCTGCAACAGGCTTCTACCTCTGTTCTGGCTCAAGCCAACCAACTGCCTTCCGCTGTACTGAAACTGCTTCAGTAATTTCGGAATGAGTTCAGGCGGGGGAGTGTGCTGGTCACGCTCTCTCGCTTTTTACGTTTAAGAGGTGATGGGCATGGACATGAGCGTAAAGCTTAACGTGTCTTATCCGGCTCCCCAGCAAGCGAGTACCGTTTCGGAAAAAGCACCAGAAAAGCCTCAAGCCGACAGTGTTACTCCTGTGGCATATAAAAACGAGGATTCGGATGGCGCCAACCTGAAGCATGCGGTGCAGCAGATCGAGAAGTTTGTACAGTCGATCAAGCGCAATCTGGAGTTCTCGATAGACGAACAATCCGGAAAGGTCATCGTTAAGGTGATTGCAAGCGAGACGGGCGAAGTCGTGCGACAGATCCCTTCTGCAGAGGCCCTCAAGCTGGCAGAGAGCCTGAATAATGCGAGTCACGTATTGTTCGACGCCAAAGTCTGATTTCCGATAGATGGCATGAATAATGTCTGTACGTTCTTTTGAGCGCTGGTAAAGGTCAAAAGACTGGCAGCAACCTGGAGGGAGACACAACATGGCAAGTCCAATTTTACCGGGTACGGGCTTAGGCTCTGGCCTGCAGATCGGTGAGATCGTTACTGCGCTGGTTAACGCCGACAAGTCGGCCAAGCAGACGCAGATCACTAACCTAACCAAAACCAACACGCTGAAGATTTCCGGTGTCGGTTCGTTGAAAAGTGCACTGACGGCCTTCCAGACGGCGCTGACCAACCTTGGCAGCAAGACCAATACTGCATTCGCGGGTTTTACGGCAACGTCCGGTACTCCATCGATCCTGGGTGCGACTTCCGATAACACCGCAGTTGCCGGTACCTACAGCGTTGTTGTGAATAACCTGGCCACCAGTTCGAAAGTAGCCAGTGCTTCTTTTGCCGGCGGTGCAACCAGTGCCATTCCGAGTGGTACTCTGAAAATCAGTCAGAATGGCACTGATTACAATGTCACGATTCCAGCCAGTGCGACCTTGCAGAGCACTCGCGATGCCATCAACACGGCGCAGGCGAGCAATGGTATTTCTGCGAACATCGTGACCGACAGCAACGGTGCGTCGCGTCTGGTGATCAGCTCTACCAAGACCGGTTCGGGTTCCGACCTTAAGGTCAGCGGTATTGCGGGGCTTGTAATCGATGGTACACAACCGATGGGCACCAATCCCCCGGCCTCCAGTTCAGGGGCTGTCAATGGGGTTGCCACGGATGCAAGCCTGACGATCGATGGTCTTGCGGTGACCAGCAAGAGCAATACGGTTACCGGTGCAGTGAGTGGTTTGACTTTGAACCTGGCGTCCGTGAGCCCAGGTACTCCGCCGGCTGCTGCCACCGTTACCGTTGCGACCAATACCACCGGTTTGCAGACCTCGATTCAGTCGTTCGTTGATTCCTACAACACACTGATGAAAACCATCAATACCCTGTCCAAGGCAACACAGGACGCCGATGGCAAGCTGACGGTTTCGGCAGCGTTTACCGGCGACTCCATGCCGCGTTCGCTGATTTCCGATATCCGCAGCGTACTGACTGCACCTGGGGCGGGGGGGCCACTGGCCGTGCTGTCGCAGCTGGGTGTAATGACAGACCGCAACACCGGCAACCTCGCGTTCGACACTACCGCATTCGGCAAGACGATGGCCACCAATGGCATGAGCGGCCAGGTACAGCAGTTTTTCAATGGTACCGACGCTACCAACGGCCTGCTGGCGCGCATGGGCAAGGCTATTACGCCTTATGTGCAGACGGGTGGTTTGCTCGATCAGCGCAATACCGGCCTGCAGACCTTGAGCAAGAACCTTTCGGATCAACAGGCGGCACTGGACTTGCGTGTCACCAACCTGACGGCCACATTGACCGCCAAATACAACGCCATGGACTTGCTGGTCGGGCAAATGAAGGCCACGGGGAATAGCATCACCTCGTTCTTCAACACCTTGAACGCCCAGAAATCCAACAGCTAGCCATGAGTGACGACAAAAACCCGGCTACGCATTTCGGCGTGCGCCGGGTTTTTGTCTTTTGATCTAAAGTTTTCTGGCCCGCAGACGATACACTGGTCATACGAGTCATTGTGGAAATGAGGTAGAACATGAATCCAATGTTAGCCCTTCGGCAATATCAGAAAGTGGGTGCGCACGCCCAGGCATCCGAAGCGAGTCCGCATCGTTTGGTGCAAATGTTGATGGAAGGTGGTCTGGACCGTATCGCCCAGGCCAAAGGCGCCATCGAGCGCAAGGATATTCCCGGCAAGTGTGTGTCGATCAGCAAGGCCATAGGCATCATCGGTGGTTTGCGTGAAGGCCTGGATCTTGAGAACTGCGCCGATACCGTGGGCGAGCTCGACAGTCTTTATATCTACATGATGAAGCGCCTGGCCGAGGCGAACATCAGTAGTGATTCGAAGATTCTCGAGGAGGTCGCCGGCTTGCTTCGCACGGTGAAAGAAGGCTGGGACGGTATCGCTGCGCCGGGTCCGCAGTTTTAAGGAGATCACCATGAGTCTTGTTTTGCAGCGAATCGAAGAAACCCGTGAAGGCCTGGTCGGTGCCCTGGCCGAACGAAACTGGGAAGCCATTGGTGAATTGGACCTGGCTTGCCGTTCCTGCATGGAAGACGTCTTGAGTGAAACTTCGGTGGACGAGGCCGCGTTGCGCGACAACCTTGAGGAGTTGCTGGGGGTCTATAAGCAGCTTTTAGAGGCGGCGACGGGGGAGAGGCAGGCAATAGTCGATGAGATGTCGCAGATCCATCAAGCACAGAACGCAGCAAAGGTTTACCATCTGTTTGGTTAATTAATCCTCAGTTAATACAGACCGGGTGCGCCATAAATTTGACTGTGCACGGTTTTTTGACTTAACTAGTGGCTGGTTGCAGATTTCAGGCGTCTACAGGCATAACGTGTCTGCAAGCGTCTAGCTTGCCCCCTCATTTCGGGCATTGAGTTGACTAGGGAAGTTGCTATTGCATGTGGCGTGAAACCAAAATTCTGCTGATTGATGACGATAGCGTCCGCCGCCGCGATTTGGCGGTGATTCTAAATTTTCTTGGCGAAGAAAATTTACCCTGCGGTAGCCATGACTGGCAGCAGGCTGTCGGCTCTTTGTCATCAAGTCGTGAAGTGATCTGTGTCCTCATCGGGACGGTCAATGCTCCTGGCGCACTTCCGGGCTTGTTAAAGACACTCTCTACCTGGGATGAGTTCCTTCCGGTTTTGTTAATGGGCGATAATTCTTCCGTTGACTTGCCAGAAGACCAGCGTCGTCGAGTGCTTTCGACCCTCGAGATGCCACCCAGCTACAGCAAGCTGCTCGATTCGCTGCACCGTGCCCAGGTCTATCGCGAGATGTATGACCAGGCTCGCGAGCGCGGTCGTCACCGTGAACCCAATCTTTTCCGCAGTCTTGTCGGCACCAGTCGGGCGATTCAACACGTCCGTCAGATGATGCAGCAAGTCGCCGACACCGACGCCAGCGTGCTGATTCTCGGCGAGTCCGGCACCGGCAAGGAAGTGGTTGCGCGTAACCTGCACTATCACTCCAAGCGTCGTGATGCGCCGTTCGTGCCGGTCAACTGCGGGGCGATCCCTGCCGAGTTGCTGGAAAGCGAACTGTTCGGTCACGAGAAGGGTGCCTTCACCGGGGCAATCACCAGCCGCGCCGGGCGTTTTGAACTCGCCAACGGCGGCACGCTGTTCCTCGATGAAATCGGCGACATGCCGCTGCCAATGCAGGTCAAGTTGCTGCGCGTGTTGCAGGAGCGCACCTTCGAGCGCGTGGGCAGCAACAAGACCCAGAGCGTCGATGTGCGCATCATCGCGGCGACCCACAAGAATCTCGAAAGCATGATCGAGATCGGCACTTTCCGCGAAGACTTGTACTACCGCCTGAACGTGTTCCCGATCGAGATGGCGCCGCTGCGCGAGCGCGTCGAAGACATTCCGTTGCTGATGAACGAATTGATCTCGCGCATGGAGCACGAGAAGCGCGGCTCGATCCGTTTCAACTCCGCAGCGATCATGTCGCTGTGTCGTCACGGCTGGCCGGGCAACGTTCGCGAGCTGGCGAACCTGGTGGAGCGCATGGCGATCATGCACCCGTACGGGGTGATTGGGGTCGTCGAGCTGCCGAAGAAATTCCGCTATGTCGATGACGAAGACGAGCAGTTGGTCGACAGCCTGCGTAGCGATCTGGAAGAGCGCGTGGCAATCAATGGCCATACGCCGGACTTCACCGCCAACGCCATGCTGCCGCCGGAAGGCCTGGACCTGAAAGACTACCTCGGTGGTCTGGAGCAAGGGCTGATCCAGCAGGCGCTGGATGATGCCAACGGCATTGTGGCGCGCGCCGCCGAGCGCCTGCGGATTCGCCGCACCACGCTGGTGGAGAAGATGCGCAAGTACGGCATGAGTCGTCGCGACGGTGATGAACAGGCGGATGATTGACGCCTGTTTTTCAAGTCCTTCATTTATAGGCGGTTTTTTTTAGGCACGGGTATTGCTACATCCCTCGCAACGTTCCGTTTAACTGACGGTCAGCCACGCGAGAGAGCACGATGCCCCACGCCGCCCAGATGTCTCCTGTCCCTGACGCTTCGGGGCACCCGTCGTCCGTAGAGCAGGCAAGCCGGCTTGGCCTCGAGCAGGCGTTCGCGCTGTTCAATCAGATGTCGAGCCAGTTGACCGACTCCTACAGCATGCTCGAAGCGCGGGTCACCGAACTCAAGGGTGAGCTGGCGGTGGTCAGCGCTCAGCGCATGCAGGAACTGGCGGAAAAAGAACGCCTGGCCAATCGCCTGCAAAACCTCCTCGATCTGTTGCCGGGTGGCGTCATTGTCATTGATGCCCTGGGCATCGTGCGCGAAGCCAACCCCGCTGCCTGCGAGCTGCTCGGTCTGCCTCTCGAAGGCGAGCTGTGGCGCCATGTCATTGCCCGTTGCTTTGCGCCGCGTGAAGACGATGGTCATGAAATCTCTCTCAAGGACGGTCGGCGCCTGTCGATCGCCACTCGCTCGCTGGATGCCGAACCTGGCCAGTTGGTATTGCTCAACGACCTGACCGAAACCCGACACCTGCAAGATCAACTGGCCCGCCACGAACGCCTGTCGTCACTCGGTCGCATGGTTGCGTCGCTGGCTCATCAAATCCGCACGCCTTTGTCCGCTGCATTACTCTACGCCAGTCATCTGGCCGAGCAAGAATTGCCGGTCGCCACGCAGCAGCGTTTCGCCGGCCGCCTGAAAGAGCGTCTGCACGAGCTGGAGCATCAAGTGCGTGACATGCTGGTGTTCGCGCGTGGCGAGCTGCCGTTGACCGATCGCGTCACGCCAAAGATGCTCATGCAGTCCTTGCAATCGGCCGCATTGACCCACGTACAGGACCTGCCGATTCGCTGGCAGTGCGACAGCCACGCGGGGGAGTTGCTGTGCAATCGCGACACCTTGGTCGGCGCGATCCTGAACCTGATCGAGAACGCCATCCAGGCGAGCGCCGGTGACGTCCGTTTGAAAGTGCATCTCTACAGTCGTGACAACACCCTGCGGGTTTCGGTCAGCGACAGCGGAAGCGGTATCGATGCGAAAGTGCTGGCGCGTCTCGGCGAGCCGTTCTTTACCACCAAAACCACTGGAACAGGCCTCGGTCTGACCGTGGTCAAGGCCGTTGCGCGTGCTCATCAGGGAGAATTGCAGCTGCGCTCGCGGCTGGGGCGCGGCACTTGCGCGCAGGTGATTCTGCCGCTTTTTTCTGATGAGAAGCGTAGCGCTCAGAGAGCGGAGTGAAGGGCATGGCAATCAAGGTTTTACTGGTCGAGGATGACCGCGCGTTGCGCGAGGCACTGGCGGATACGCTGATGCTCGCGGGACACGACTACAAGGCTGTCGGTTCGGCGGAAGAGGCGCTCGAGGCTGTCGGTGCCGAGACCTTCAATCTGGTGCTCAGCGACGTCAATATGCCGGGCATGGACGGCCATCAACTGCTCGGCTTGTTGCGGGCTCGTCAGCCACAATTGCCCGTCTTGCTGATGACGGCTCACGGTGCTGTGGAGCGTGCGGTCGATGCGATGCGTCAGGGCGCGGTGGATTATCTGGTCAAGCCGTTCGAGCCCAAGGCGTTGCTGGATCTGGTGGCGCGTCATGCGCTGGGCAGTCTGGGCGCTCCCGACAGCGAAGGGCCTGTTGCGTATGAGCCGGCCAGTGCGCAATTGCTCGAATTGGCTGCGCGGGTAGCGCGCAGCGATTCCACCGTATTGATCTCCGGCGAGTCCGGGACCGGTAAAGAGGTGCTGGCGCGCTACATCCATCAGCACTCGCATCGCGCCAGTCAGCCGTTCATTGCGATCAACTGCGCGGCGATTCCCGACAACATGCTCGAGGCGACGCTGTTCGGTCACGAGAAGGGCTCGTTCACCGGCGCCATCGCGGCGCAGGCCGGCAAGTTCGAGCAGGCCGACGGCGGCACCATCCTGCTGGACGAGATTTCCGAAATGCCTCTGGGTCTTCAGGCCAAGTTGCTGCGGGTGTTGCAGGAGCGTGAGGTCGAGCGGGTGGGGGCACGCAAGCCCATTACGCTGGACATTCGTGTTGTCGCGACCACCAACCGTGACCTGGCGGGTGAAGTGGCGGCGGGCCGTTTTCGTGAAGACCTCTACTATCGCCTGTCGGTATTTCCACTGGCCTGGCGTCCATTGCGCGAGCGTACCGCCGATATCCTGCCGCTGGCCGAACGCCTGTTGGCCAAACACGTCAATAAAATGAAGCATGCCGCGGCGAGACTGTCGCCCGAGGCTCAGGCGTGCCTGATCGGCTATCCATGGCCGGGCAACGTACGAGAGCTGGACAATGCGATTCAGCGTGCCTTGATTCTGCAGCAGGGCGGTTTGATCCAGCCTCAGGATTTCTGTCTCGCTGGGCCGGTTGCCTGTGCGCCGTTGCCGACATTGGCGTCGGTGCCGGTGCGGTCGATGGAGGTCGAGGCCGAATCGGCTGGGGCGCTGGGGGACGATCTGCGTCGTCGCGAATTCCAGATGATTATCGACACCCTGCGCTCTGAGCGTGGGCGCCGCAAAGAAGCGGCCGAGCGTTTGGGTATCAGTCCGCGGACGCTGCGCTACAAGCTGGCGCAAATGCGTGATGCCGGAATGGATGTGGAAGCTTATTTGTTCGCCACCTGATCTTGTTTTGTAACGATGGTCGTGAACGATGTCGCGGGGCGGCAGGATAAGCGCGGCGGTCTTGAGTCCATCGCGAGCAGGCTCGCTCCTGCAGTTTGTGAAAGCAGAGGATTTGCTTTTGTTCAGAGCTGCCACGGAGCTGGCACCCTTGTTGCTACACCTCACTACCCGCCGAGTGAGTGTCAAAAAATTGCGGGTCGTCAATGAGAGTAGACCATGAGCCAAGGTATTGAATTTAATCGATTGATGCTGGATATGCGTTCCATGCAAATGGATGCCATGTCTGCGCCTAAATCGACTGCCGCCGTCCCAGAACTGAATGGCAGCAGCTTTTCCGACATGCTCGGTCAGGCCGTCAATAAAGTGAACGACACACAGCAGGCGTCCAGCCAGTTGGCCAATGCCTTCGAGATCGGCAAAAGCGGCGTGGACCTGACCGATGTGATGATTTCCTCGCAGAAGGCGAGCGTGTCTTTCCAGGCGTTGACCCAAGTGCGTAACAAGCTGGTTCAGGCTTACCAAGACATCATGCAGATGCCGGTTTAAGGACGAGATTGAGTCATGGCAGAAGCAGTCGCCGATAATGTTCCGGCCAAGGCCACACCGATAGACGGCAAACCGCCGCTGTTCGGCTTGTCCTTCCTGGAAAACCTCTCCGAGATGACCATGTTGCGTCAGGTGGGCCTGTTGGTCGGCCTGGCAGCGAGCGTGGCCATTGGCTTCGCCGTGGTGTTGTGGTCCCAGCAGCCGGACTACCGGCCTCTGTACGGCAGCCTTGCCGGTATGGACGCCAAGCAAGTCATGGATACCCTGGCTGCCGCTGACATTCCCTACACCGTTGAACCGAATTCCGGTGCCTTGCTGGTCAAGGCCGATGACCTGTCCCGTGCGCGACTCAAGCTCGCGGGCGCTGGTGTCACTCCCAGCGATGGCAACATCGGTTTCGAGATCCTCGACAAGGACCAGGGCCTCGGCACCAGCCAGTTCATGGAAGCGACCCGTTATCGTCGCGGCCTCGAAGGCGAACTGGCCCGGACCATTTCCAGCCTGAACAACGTCAAGGGTGCCCGCGTGCACCTGGCGATTCCGAAGAGTTCGGTATTCGTGCGCGACGAGCGCAAGCCAAGCGCTTCGGTGCTGATCGAGCTGTATTCCGGCCGCTCGCTGGAGCCGGGTCAGGTGCTGGCGATCATCAACCTGGTCGCGACCAGCGTTCCTGAACTCAGCAAGTCGCAGATCACCGTCGTCGACCAGAAGGGCAATCTGCTTTCGGATCAGGCGGAAAATTCCGAACTGACCATGGCCGGTAAGCAATTCGATTACAGCCGTCGCATGGAAAGCATGCTCACCCAGCGTGTGCACAACATTCTGCAACCGGTGTTGGGCAACGACCGCTACAAAGCCGAAGTCTCCGCCGACGTGGACTTCAGTGCCGTCGAGTCGACCTCCGAACAGTTCAATCCGGACCAGCCGGCGCTGCGTAGCGAGCAGTCGGTCAACGAACAACGTACCGCCAGCAACGGCCCGCAAGGTGTTCCGGGTGCGCTGAGCAACCAGCCGCCGTCGCCTGCTTCGGCGCCGCAAACCACCGGTGGCGCCACCGCACAGGCCGGGATGGTACAGCCAGGCCAGCCGCTGCTGGACGCCAATGGCCAGCAAATCATGGACCCGGCCACCGGCCAGCCGATGCTGGCGCCGTACCCGGCGGACAAGCGTCAACAATCCACCAAGAACTTCGAACTCGACCGTTCCATCAGTCACACCAAGCAACAGCAGGGCCGGCTGAATCGCCTGTCGGTGTCGGTGGTGGTGGACGATCAGGTCAAGATCAACGCAGCCAACGGTGAAACCACCCGTGCACCGTGGAGCGCCGATGAACTCGCGCGCTTCACCCGTCTGGTACAGGACGCCGTCGGTTTCGACGCCAGCCGTGGCGACAGTGTCAGCGTGATCAATATGCCGTTCTCCGCCGAGCGCGGTGAAGTGATTGCCGATATTCCGTTCTACTCCCAGCCATGGTTCTGGGACATCGTCAAACAAGTGCTGGGTGTCTTGTTCATCCTGATACTGGTGTTCGGTGTTCTGCGTCCGGTGCTCAACAACATCACCAATGGCGGCAAAGGCAAGCAGCTGGGCCTGGGCAGCGACGTGGAGCTCGGCGGCATGGGTGGCCTGGACGGCGAACTGGCCAACGACCGCGTCAGCCTCGGCGGCCCGACCAGCATCCTGCTGCCGAGCCCGAGCGAAGGCTATGACGCTCAGTTGAATGCAATCAAGAGTCTGGTGGCAGAAGACCCGGGTCGTGTGGCCCAGGTCGTGAAAGAGTGGATTAACGCAGATGAGTGATAACCGAGCCGTTGCCGCCAAACTGTCCCGGGTCGACAAAGCCGCGATTCTGCTGCTGTCCCTGGGTTCTACCGATGCCGCGCAAGTGCTGCGCCACATGGGGCCCAAAGAGGTCCAGCGTGTGGGTGTGGCCATGGCGCAGATGGGTAATGTGCACCGCGAGCAGGTCGAACAGGTGATGAGCGAGTTCGTCGACATCGTCGGTGACCAGACCAGCCTGGGTGTCGGCTCCGACGACTACGTGCGCAAAATGCTCACGCAGGCCCTGGGCGAAGACAAGGCCAACGGCCTGATCGACCGGATCCTGCTGGGCGGCAACACCAGTGGCCTCGACAGCCTGAAGTGGATGGAGCCGCGTGCCGTCGCCGACGTGATCCGTTACGAACACCCGCAGATCCAGGCGATCGTCGTGGCGTATCTCGATCCTGATCAGGCCGGCGAAGTGCTGGGCAACTTCGACCACAAGGTGCGTCTGGACATCATTCTGCGGGTCTCCTCGCTGAACACCGTGCAGCCAGCGGCCCTGAAAGAGCTCAACCAGATTCTCGAGAAGCAGTTCTCCGGCAACTCGAATGCCTCGCGCACCACCCTGGGTGGCATCAAGCGTGCGGCCGACATCATGAACTTCCTCGACAGCTCGATCGAAGGCCAGTTGATGGACTCGATCCGCGAAGTCGACGAAGACCTGTCCGGTCAGATCGAAGACCTCATGTTCGTGTTCAACAACCTGTCCGATGTCGACGACCGCGGCATTCAGGCGTTGCTGCGCGAAGTGTCCTCCGATGTGCTGGTGCTGGCGCTCAAGGGCTCGGACGAAGGCGTCAAGGAAAAGATCTTCAAGAACATGTCCAAGCGGGCGGCCGAACTGTTGCGCGACGACCTCGAGGCCAAAGGCCCGGTGCGTGTCAGCGACGTGGAAACTGCGCAGAAAGAAATCCTCACCATTGCTCGCCGTATGGCCGAAGCCGGAGAAATCGTTCTCGGCGGGAAGGGCGGCGAAGAGATGATCTAAGGTCACTATGTCGTCCAAACATGATGAGTCCCAGACCGACCTGATCCGTGCCAAGGACGTCGGTGGTTTCGATGTCTGGTCGCTGCCCAGTTTCGACCCGCACGTACCGGAGCCCGAGCCAGAACCTGAGCCCGAGCCGCCGGAAATGGAAGAAGTGCCGCTGGAAGAAGTCCAGCCACTGACCCTCGAAGAACTCGAAAGCATTCGCCAGGAGGCCTACAACGAAGGCTTCGCGACGGGTGAGAAAGAAGGGTTTCACAGCACCACGCTCAAGGTTCGCCAGGAAGCCGAGGCAGTCCTTGCGCCGAAAGTCGCGGCACTTGAGCAATTGATGGCCAACCTGTTCGAGCCTATCGCCGAGCAGGACACGCAAATCGAGAAGTCCTTGGTCGACCTCGTGCAGCACATCACCAGGCAGGTGATTCAGCGCGAACTGGCCATCGACTCGACACAGATCGAACACGTCATGCGCGACGCCCTCAAGCTGTTGCCGTTGGGCGTGGGCAATGTGCGGCTGTACGTCAACCCGCAGGATTTCGAACAGGTCAAAGCCCTGCGCGAGCGCCATGAAGAAACCTGGCGCATCGTCGAGGACGAAGCATTGTTGCCTGGCGGTTGCCGGGTCGAGACTGAGCACAGTCGCATCGATGCCACTGTCGAAACCCGTATTGCCAGGGTCATGGACAAGCTGTTCGATCAGTTGCACGAACAGGCCTTGCACCCTGCCGCACCGGATCTGAGCCTGGACCTGCCGATCGACGACAAGCCTGCGGTCGCAGCCGAACCGGAAGAACCCGATGCGCCTTGATCGCACCAGCTTCGCCAAGCGCCTGGGCAGTTATGCCGAGGCCACGGAGCTTGCCGGCGCACCGATCCTTGAAGGTCGCTTGCTGCGCATGGTCGGCCTGACCCTCGAGGCTGAAGGTTTGCGCGCCGCCATGGGCAGTCGCTGCATGGTGATCAACGACGACAGTTACCACCCGGTGCAGGTCGAAGCCGAAGTCATGGGGTTCTCCGGCAGCAAAGTCTTCCTGATGCCGGTCGGCAGCGTTGCCGGCATCGCGCCCGGTGCCCGTGTGGTGCCTTTGGCCGACACCGGTCGCTTGCCGATGGGCATGAGCATGCTCGGGCGGGTGCTGGATGGCGCCGGTCGTGCGCTGGACGGCAAGGGCGGGATGAAGGCGGAAGACTGGGTCCCGATGGACGGCCCGACGATCAACCCGCTCAAGCGTCACCCGATCAGCGAGCCGCTGGACGTGGGTATTCGCTCCATCAATGGTTTGCTGACGGTCGGTCGCGGGCAGCGGCTCGGGTTGTTCGCCGGTACCGGCGTCGGCAAGAGTGTGCTGCTGGGCATGATGACCCGCTTCACCGAGGCCGACATTATCGTCGTGGGGCTGATCGGTGAACGGGGTCGTGAAGTTAAAGAGTTCATCGAGCACATCCTCGGTGAAGAGGGCCTCAAGCGTTCAGTGGTCGTGGCGTCGCCCGCGGACGACGCGCCACTGATGCGCCTGCGCGCCGCGATGTATTGCACGCGGATTGCCGAGTATTTCCGCGACAAGGGCAAGAACGTCCTGTTGCTCATGGACTCGCTGACCCGTTTCGCCCAGGCTCAGCGGGAAATCGCCCTGGCCATCGGCGAACCGCCGGCGACCAAGGGTTATCCGCCATCGGTGTTCGCCAAGTTGCCGAAACTGGTAGAAAGGGCCGGTAACGCCGAAAAGGGCGGTGGTTCGATCACGGCGTTCTACACCGTGCTGTCCGAAGGTGATGACCAGCAGGATCCGATCGCCGATGCGGCCCGGGGCGTACTCGACGGGCACATCGTCCTGTCCCGGCGTCTGGCCGAAGAGGGGCACTACCCGGCCATCGATATCGAAGCCTCCATCAGCCGGGTCATGCCGTCGGTGGTGTCGCCGGAACACATGGCTCGCGCGCAGTATTTCAAGCAGCTGTGGTCGCGCTATCAGCAGAGTCGGGACTTGATCAGCGTGGGCGCCTACGTCGCCGGCGGTGACCGGGAAACCGACCTGGCGATTTCCCTGCAGCCGCAGTTGGTCAAATACCTGCGCCAAGGGCTTAACGACAAGATCAGCCTGGGCGAAAGCGAATCCTATCTCGGTTCGATCTTCGCGCCCGCGGCTGGCGGCTAATCGATCATGGCCCAGAGTCGGGCAGGGCGTCTGGCGCCGGTGGTCGATATGGCCGAGAAGGCCGAGAAAACCGCCGTCCAGCGATTGGGCCATTTTCAGGGTCAGGTTCGCTTGGCTGAAAGCAAGCTCGCCGACCTCGAGGCTTTTCGTCTCGACTACCAGGAGCAGTGGATCATTCGCGGCAGCAGCGGCGTTTCGGGCCAATGGTTGCTGGGGTATCAGGGTTTTCTTGCGCAACTGGGCGTCGCCATCGATCAGCAGCGGCAAAGCCTGGCGTGGCATCAGAACAATCTGAACAAGGCGCGGGACACCTGGCAGCAGGCGTTTGCCCGGGTCGAAGGCTTGCGCAAGCTGGTCCAGCGCTACGCCGACGAGGCGCGGCAGCTGGAAGACAAGCGCGAGCAGAAGCTGCTGGACGAATTGTCTCAGCGGTTGCCCCGTGAGAGTCCGTATTGAGTCAGTGAAACCGCGTTATCGTTCTTCGCGGGCAAGCCCGCTCCCACAGTTTTCGCGTCGATCGCAATTTCTGTGAACGACACAAAACCTGTGGGAGCGGGCTTGCCCGCGAAGGCGTACTCAAAAACTCCACAACTCCCAACCTTGCCCCCGTCTGCGCCAAGTGCTAAACCTTGTACACGTACGTTCGCCAATGACAAGGAAGCCGTTCAATGTCAGTCGTTACAGAAGTATCTTCGGATGGAAAAAAACTGACGATTTCGATCGAGGGACGATTCGATTTCGGTCGGCATCATGAGTTTCGCGAGTCCTACGAGCGACTCGACTATAAACCCGAGTCCATTGTGGTTGACCTGAAGAAAGCCACTTATCTCGATAGTTCTGCACTGGGCATGCTGCTCTTGCTGCGTGATCACGCCGGTGGCGACAGTTCCGATATTCGCGTCGTCAACAGCAGTTCCGATGTGAAGAAAATCCTCGCCATTTCCAACTTCGACAAGTTGTTCGACATTAGTTGATCATGCAGCTCGAACCACTGACGATCCTGATCGCTGAAGACAGCGCGGCCGATCGCATGCTGTTGTCGAGCATCGTCCGCCGTCAGGGCCATGAAGTATTGACGGCGGCCAATGGTGCCGAAGCAGTCGAAGCGTTTCGCCAGCAACGACCGCAACTGGTCTTGATGGACGCCATGATGCCGGTGATGGACGGTTTCGAGGCTGCACGGCAGATCAAGGCGCTGGCTGGGGAAACCCTGGTACCGATTATCTTCCTGACCTCGCTGACTGAAAGCGAGGCGCTGGCCCGCTGTCTGGAGGCCGGCGGCGACGACTTTCTGGCAAAGCCCTACAACCAGGTGATCCTCGCCGCCAAAATCAAGGCGATGGACCGCTTGCGGCGGTTGCAGGCCACTGTGCTGAAGCAGCGAGACCAGATCGCCCGGCATCACGACTACCTGCTCAACGAACAACGTGTGGCCAAGGCCGTGTTCGATAAGGTCGCCCATTCCGGCTGCCTGAACGCCCCCAATATCCGCTACCTGCAATCGCCCTATGCGCTATTCAACGGTGACCTGTTGCTGGCGGCATTTACCCCGGCCGGCGACATGCACGTGCTGCTCGGCGATTTCACCGGCCATGGGTTGCCGGCCGCCGTCGGGGCCATGCCGCTGGCAGAAGTCTTCTATGGCATGACCGCCAAGGGCTATGGCCTGTCGGAAACCCTGCGCGAGATGAACGCCAAGCTCAAGCGCATCCTGCCGGTGGACATGTTCTGTTGTGCAACGCTGCTATGCCTGAGTTTTCAGCGACGCTCGGTGGAAGTCTGGAACGGCGGAATGCCGGACGGTTATCTGCACAACATTGCGAGCGGCGAGCGCACACCGCTGACGGCCCGGCATTTACCGCTCGGCGTACTGAATCCGCAGACGTTCGATGACCGTACCGAAGTGTTTCCGATGGCGGTCGGGGATCGGGTCTTCCTGTTGTCTGATGGGGTGATCGATACTTGCGACGCCAAAGAACAGTTGTTTGGTGTCGAGCGGCTGCAACAGGTGTTTGCGGCCAACCGTCAGCCTGACCAGCTCTTTGAAGAGATCGAGCAGGCGCTGCAGGATTTTCGCGGCGAGGCCCGCGATGATGTCAGCATGGTCGAAGTCAGCCTGCTCGAAGCGGCGCAGCTGATACCGCCGCCCTTGGTCTATTCCGATAGCGGCCAGTCCTGCCCGCTGGACTGGTCGGTGAATTTCGAGTTCCGTGCCGCCACCCTGAAACGCTTCAATCCGCTGCCGTATCTTTTGCAGTTGCTGTTGGAGGTCCATGGTTTGCGTGCGCAGAGCGGGGCGCTCTACAGTGTGCTCGCGGAGCTGTATTCCAATGCGCTGGAGCACGGCGTGCTGGGGCTGGATTCGAGCCTGAAACGCGATGCTTCGGGTTTTACCCGCTATTATCAGCAGCGCAATGCACGTCTGGATGAGCTGCAGGACGGCTATGTCCGGGTGCATTTGCAGGTTGCGCCAAAGGACGGCGGCGGTTGCCTGACGATTCGGGTCGAAGACAGTGGCAAGGGTTTTGATGTCGAGCGAGTGATGGCGCGCCCTGTCGATGGCATCCGTCTGTCGGGACGTGGCGTCAGTCTGATCCGCCAGCTGAGCCGGAACGCCAGTTGGTCCGACGAAGGTCGAAGCGCCCGCGTGGAATTTTTCTGGGAGGCTCTGGCATAATCCGCGCATTCTTGATCAAGGAGTGAGCAAGTGGCTGACACACATCTGGATCGCGACGTGCTGAGCGCGTTGCAAGAGGTCATGGAGGATGAGTATCCAATGTTGCTGGGTACTTTTCTTGCCGATTCCGAAGAGCGCTTGAGTAAGTTGCACAGCGCTGGCGATGCCGAGACGCTCGGTGCCACGGCGCACAGTTTCAAGGGCAGTTGCAGCAACATGGGCGCCGTGCGCCTGGCCAAGCTGTGCCACGATCTCGAGCAGTGCGCCATGCAGAAGAATTTTCTGGAAGGCATCGAGAAACTGGTCGGAGAAATTGATGGCGAATTCGCGATTATCCGTCCCCTCTACGAAGCAGAGCGCCAGCGCTCTCTCGCTGACAGTGCGGCCGTCCGGCGCTTTTAACGCAGCTTGATAGAAACTGGCTCAACCCTTGCAGGTATCACCGCAACTGTACCTACGATCCCAGTGCAGCGGAGACCGTTTCATGCCCGTTACCCCCAATATTCTTCTTCAGGCCGCCGCGCAGGCCAAGACTCAAGCCGCCTCCGCCAATACACCGGCGCTGTCCGCTGAGCCCGGGGACAAGGCGTCCAGCTTCGCTCAGGTTTACGCCACTCAGGCCCAGAACAAACCCTCTGCGGCCCCTGATGGATCGGTGAAGCCGGCGCGTGATAAATCCCCGGACAGCCCCGATAAAAAGAGCGTCGGCAACGACAAGTCTGCCGCCCCGGAACCGACGGTTGCCGATAGCGGCAAATCCTTGCCCGTCGATAAACCGGCGCCGAGCGACGACAAGGTCGCCAACGAGGATGTCCCCGAAACGCCGGTGGCCGACACTGCACCCGTCGATCCGACCCTCGATCCTTCATTGCTGCCAGAGTTGCAACCCGTCGTGACGGCGCCTGTTGCGGAGGCGCCCCCTGTGGTCGTCACTCAGCAACCGCCAGTGGAGATTGCTGTCGCTCCTGCAGTGACGACGACGGCGCAGGCTCCTGTTACGGCGGCGGATAGCGATTTCGATCCCGAGGCTGATCCTCTCGATGCTCTCCCGGCTGTGCGCATGGCCATGGAGCAGGGCGGCCATATTTCGGCTTCCAGCCAGGCACAGCCCAAGGCTGCGCCGACGCCGACGCCAGCCCAGATCCAGGCTGATGGCGAGCCTACCTCGGCACAGAACTTTGCCGCCGGTATGGCGGGCATGCTCGATGTGCAGGCAGACAAGGACAGTACCAGCCAGGGGGGCGAGAAAGCGTTCAGTGGGTTGATCGATGACGGCCTCAAGGATTTGAAGTCTGCCACCAGCGATACCCGTGTTGATGACTTCGCCAATCGCCTGGCAGCTCTGACCCAGGCCGCCACGCCGAAAACCGCCAATGCCGTGCCGGTGAATCAGCCGATTGCCATGCATCAGAGCGGCTGGACCGAAGAAGTGGTGAACCGGGTCATGTACCTGTCCAGCGCCAACCTGAAGGCGGCCGACATCCAGTTGCAGCCTGCTGAACTGGGGCGCCTGGATATTCGGGTGAACATGGTCCCGGACCAGCAGACCCAGGTGACCTTCATGAGTGCGCACCCAAGCGTTCGCGAAGCGCTGGATGGCCAGATGCATCGCTTGCGAGACATGTTCGCGCAACAGGGGATGGGTCAGGTTGACGTCAACGTCTCCGACCAGTCCCGTGGCTCTCAGCAAGGTCAGGACCAGGCCCAACAAAGTCAGGGTGGACGCACCAATGCCAGTGGCGGTCGTCTCGACGGCATGGATGAAGAGCTCGCGCCGACGGTTGCCGAAGTGGCGGCCAGTGCGACCAGCGTCATCGGCTCCAGCGCGGTTGACTACTACGCCTGATCCAGCGCAAAACCCTTGTGGGAGCGGGCTTGCTCGCGAATACGGTTGAACATTCAGCATTGATGCTGGCTGTCAAACCGCGTTCGCGAGCAAGCCCGCTCCCACATCAGGTTTGCGGTGTTTTCAAAATTTCGCTTGGTCCCATCCATTCTCCCTCCGACACTTCTGGCATAACACTTGCTCTTGCCTTGCCGTGCGACTGTGAAAACCCGAATAGTGACGGATTATTGGCATGGCGAAGAGCGAAGCAGCAGTAAAAGACCCCGCAACCAAAGGCAAAATCAAGCTGATCATTTTGATCGTGGTGGCCCTGCTGCTGGCGATCGGCTTGTCCGTGGGAGCGACCTGGTTCTTCATGCACAGCGCCCAGAGCAAACCTGCCGCCGCGGCTGAAGTTGCCCCGGTCGGCAAGCAGCCAGCGATTTTCGAGCCCATGGCGCCGGCCTTCGTGGCCAATTACAACCAGAACGGCCGTCAGCGCTACATGCAGGTGAGTATCACCATGCAGGGTCGCAATCAGGCCGATCTGGAAGCGCTCAAAGTCCACATGCCGGTGATCCGCAATAACCTCGTCATGCTGTTCTCCGGGCAGGATTTCGCGACCCTGGCGTCGCCGGTCGGTCAGGAAATGCTGCGTCAGAAGGCGACGGCCAGCGTGCAGGAAGTGGCGCAGAAAGAGCTCGGCAAAGTAGTCATCGAACAGTTGCTTTTCACTAATTTCGTACTGCAGTAGGAACACGACATGGCCGTGCAGGACCTGCTGTCCCAGGATGAAATCGATGCGCTGTTGCATGGCGTCGATGACGGTCTGGTACAGACCGATACCGCTGCCGAGCCCGGCAGCGTCAAAAGCTACGACCTGACCAGTCAGGATCGCATTGTCCGCGGACGCATGCCGACCCTGGAAATGATCAACGAGCGTTTTGCCCGCTACACCCGCATCAGCATGTTCAACATGCTGCGCCGCTCGGCGGACGTTGCGGTCGGTGGCGTGCAGGTGATGAAGTTCGGCGAATACGTCCACTCGCTGTACGTGCCGACCAGCCTCAATCTGGTCAAGATCAAACCGCTGCGCGGTACTGCGCTGTTCATCCTCGACGCCAAGCTGGTGTTCAAACTGGTGGACAACTTCTTTGGCGGCGACGGCCGTCACGCGAAGATCGAAGGGCGTGAATTCACTCCCACCGAACTGCGTGTGGTGCGCATGGTGCTGGAGCAGGCGTTCGTCGATTTGAAGGAAGCCTGGCAGGCGATCATGGAAGTGAATTTCGAGTACATCAACTCGGAAGTGAACCCGGCCATGGCCAACATCGTCGGCCCGAGCGAAGCCATTGTCGTGTCGACGTTCCACATCGAACTCGATGGCGGTGGCGGTGACCTGCACGTGACCATGCCGTACTCGATGATCGAACCGGTGCGCGAAATGCTCGACGCCGGCTTCCAGTCGGACCTCGATGATCAGGACGAGCGCTGGGTCAATGCCCTGCGCCAGGACGTGCTGGACGTTGACGTGCCGATCGGTGCCACGGTTGCCCGTCGCCAGCTGCGCCTGCGCGACATTCTGCACATGCAGCCGGGGGACATTATCCCGGTCGAGATGCCGGAAGAAATGATCATGCGCGCCAATGGCGTGCCTGCGTTCAAGGTCAAGATGGGCTCGCATAAAGGCAACCTCGCGTTGCAAGTGATCGAGCCGATCGAGCGCCGTTAAGCGGCGCTGCTCCCCATTCGCTATTAACTGACGGCAGCCCGTTGAAAGGGGTGCCCGCCGAGGACACATGATGGCTAACGACATGAATACCCAGGACGACCAGGCGCTGGCCGATGAATGGGCTGCGGCCCTGGAAGAAACCGGCGACGCCGGGCAGGACGACATCGACGCCTTGCTGGCCGCCGACGCCGCGAGCTCGCCGTCCAACCGTCTGCCGATGGAAGAGTTCGGCAGCGTGCCGAAGAACAACGATCCGGTCACGCTGGACGGTCCGAACCTCGACGTGATCCTCGACATCCCGGTGTCGATTTCCATGGAAGTGGGCAGCACCGACATCAACATCCGCAACTTGCTGCAACTCAACCAGGGTTCGGTGATCGAGCTTGATCGTCTGGCGGGTGAACCGTTGGACGTGCTGGTCAACGGCACGCTCATCGCTCACGGTGAAGTGGTAGTGGTCAACGAGAAGTTCGGCATCCGCCTGACCGACGTGATCAGCCCAAGCGAACGTATCAAGAAGCTGCGCTGAGTGAAAAAGGTTCTGGGGTTTGTGCTGGCGTTGCCGTTCAGTGTGCTTGCGGCCGAGCCGGTGGCGACTGCTGCCTCGGCACCTGCTGTCAGCAGTGGTGTGGCGGGGCAATTGACGCAGCTGGTGCTCGGTTTGCTGCTGGTGCTGGGGTTGATCTTCTTCCTCGCCTGGCTGTTGCGCCGGGTCCAGCAGGCTGGGCCGGCCGGCAAGGGGCAGGTGATCGAATTGATCGGCTCCCGCGCGTTGGGCCCGCGTGACCGTTTGATACTGGTGCAGGTTGGCAACGAGCAGATTCTGCTCGGCTTGAGCCCCGGCACCATCACCGCCTTGCATGTGCTCAAGGAACCGGTGCAGGTGCCGGTCACCGAGAAAGCGACCCCGGAGTTTGCCCAGCGCCTGATGGAGCTGATGGGCAAGGATCAGAAGGATAAGAAGTAATGGGTGCGCTACGCATCATCTTGACGCTGGCCCTGATGCTGGCTGCGCCACTGGCCATCGCCGCCGATCCGTTGTCGATCCCGGCGATCACCCTGGGCACCAATGCCCAGGGCGCTCAGGAATACTCGGTCAGCCTGCAGATCCTGCTGATCATGACCGCGCTGAGTTTCATTCCGGCGTTCGTCATGCTGATGACCAGTTTCACCCGGATCATCATCGTCTTCTCGATCCTGCGTCAGGCCCTGGGCTTGCAGCAGACGCCGTCCAACCAGATTCTTACCGGCATGGCGTTGTTCCTGACGCTGTTCATCATGGCACCGGTGTTCGACCGGGTTAACCAGGATGCCTTGCAGCCTTATCTGGCGGAAAAACTCACCGCGCAAGATGCCGTGGCCAAGGCCCAGGTGCCGATCAAGGATTTCATGCTGGCCCAGACGCGCAGCAGCGATCTTGAGCTGTTCATGCGCCTGTCCAAACGCACCGACATCGCGACACCGGACCAGGCGCCACTGACCATCCTGGTGCCGGCCTTCGTCACGTCTGAGCTGAAGACCGCGTTCCAGATCGGTTTCATGATCTTCATTCCGTTCCTGATCATCGACCTGGTCGTGGCCAGTGTGCTGATGGCCATGGGTATGATGATGCTCTCGCCACTGATCATTTCCCTGCCGTTCAAGATCATGCTCTTCGTGTTGGTGGATGGTTGGGCATTGATCATCGGTACGTTGGCCAGCAGCTTCGGCGGTGTCTCGCCATGACGCCGGAAGTTGCGGTAGACATCTTTCGTGAAGCGCTCTGGCTGACCACCATGATGGTCGCGTTGCTGGTGATTCCCAGTTTGCTGGTGGGGCTGTTGGTGGCGATGTTCCAGGCTGCCACCCAGATCAACGAGCAAACCTTGAGCTTTCTGCCGCGTCTGCTGGTAATGCTGGTGACGTTGATCGTCGCCGGTCCGTGGATAGTGCAGACCTTCATGGAATACATCCTGCAGTTGTACGGCAGTATTCCTCGGGTCATCGGCTAAGCCATGTCACTGCTGCAGCTGACCGACACCCAGATCAGTACCTGGGTCGCTTCGTTCATATTGCCGCTGTTTCGCATCGGCGCCGTCCTGATGACCATGCCGATCTTTGGCACGACCCTGGTGCCCAAGCGTGTGCGATTGTATTTCGCCCTGGCAATCACAGTGGTTGTCGTGCCGGGCCTGCCACCGATGCCGCAGGTTCATGCGCTGGACCTGAGCGCACTGCTGCTGATCGCCGAACAGATCATTATCGGCGCATTGATGGGGCTCTCGCTCCAGCTGTTTTTCCAGGCGTTTGTCGTCGCCGGGCAGATCATTTCGATTCAGATGGGGATGGGGTTCGCCTCGATGGTCGACCCTGCCAATGGTGTGTCGGCGGCGGTCATCGGGCAGTTCCTGACGATGCTCGTGACCCTGCTGTTTCTCGGCATGAACGGGCATCTGGTGGTTTTCGAAGTGCTCACGGAGAGCTTCACCACCATGCCGGTGGGCAGTGCAATGCTGATCAACCACTTCTGGGAACTGGCCAACAAGCTGGGTTGGGTGCTGGGGGCGGCGATGCTCCTGGTAATGCCGGCGATCACAGCGTTGTTGGTGGTTAACATCGCCTTCGGTGTGATGACGCGGGCGGCGCCGCAGTTGAATATTTTTTCCGTCGGTTTCCCCCTGATCCTGGTACTGGGGCTGGTGATTTTCTGGGTCAGTCTCGGCGACATTCTCAATCAGTATCAGCCGTTGGCTACCGAGGCTCTGCAACTGTTACGTGACATGGCGCAGGCGCGCTAGCCATGGCCGAAAGCGAGAGCGGTCAGGATAAAACAGAAGATCCCACGGAGAAACGCAAAAAAGACTCCAGGGACAAGGGCGAGATCGCGCGCTCCAAAGAACTCAATACCCTCGTAACCATGATGGCGGGCGCCGGGGGGGTGTTGATCTACGGTGGTGGAGTGGCGCTGGATCTGCTGGAAATCATGCGCCTGAACTTTTCCCTGCCGCGGGAGGTGTTGCTTGATCCCGGGCAGATGAGCCAGTACCTGCTGCATTCGGGAAAGATCGCCATTCTGGCGGTCCAGCCGATATTGCTGTTGCTTCTGCTGGCGGCGTTTCTCGGGCCGATTTCCCTGGGCGGCTTTTTGTTCGCCGGCGGGAGCCTTGCGCCTAAATTCAGTCGGATGAACCCCGCCGCGGGGCTCAAGCGGATGTTCTCCAGTACGGCCTTGATCGAGTTGCTCAAGGCGCTGGCAAAATTTCTGCTGATTCTGTTTGTTGCATTGTCCGTCCTGCGCGCGGACATCGATGACTTGTTGCGCATTGCCCACGAACCGCTGGAGCGGGCGATCCTCCACAGCGTTCAACTGGTGGGATGGAGCACATTGTGGATGGCGTGCGGGCTGATTCTGATTGCGGCGGTGGATGTCCCGGTGCAGCTTTACCAGAGCCATAAAAAACTGCTGATGACCAAGCAGGAAGTGCGCGACGAGCACAAGGATCAGGATGGGAAGCCGGAGGTCAAACAGCGGATTCGCCAGTTGCAGCGCGAAATGTCCCAGCGGCGGATGATGGCGGCGATTCCCGAGGCCGACGTGGTGATTACCAACCCGACTCACTACGCCGTGGCGCTCAAGTACGATGCGGAAAAAGGTGCTGCGCCGGTGCTGCTGGCCAAGGGTAGCGACTTCCTGGCTTTGAAAATCCGCGAGATCGCCGTGGCCAATGAAGTGTTGTTGCTGGAGTCTCCGGCCCTGGCGCGTTCGATTTACTACTCCACCGAGCTGGAGCAGGAAATTCCCGGTGGGTTGTATCTGGCAGTCGCCCAGGTATTGGCCTACGTCTATCAGATCCGCCAGCACCGCGCCGGCAAGGGCAAGCGTCCTGAGCCACTCAAGGGTGACCTGCCGATTCCACCGGATCTGCGGCGCGATTCCTGAGTTTTTTGCGCTGGCCATGCCGACGCCTTCGCGGGCACAGGCAGCACAATCCCCCCGATAAACCCCTCTGTTTCAAACCTCGGCAAAAGTTGGAAGGCTTCTTGCAGTAGCCGCTCTGCGCCTGCTTCGGGCGTCAAAAGTTTGCTTTAAAGTAACGGGGAAAACCGGTGGATCGCTCTCAGTTTATCAACAGTGCCCGCACAAACGTCGCCGACCTGAGTCGGGGCAATCTGGGTGTGCCATTGTTGCTGCTGGTCATGCTGGCCATGATGATGCTGCCGGTGCCGCCGTTCCTGCTGGACGTGTTCTTCACCTTCAACATTGCGCTGTCGATTGTCGTGCTGCTGGTCTGTGTCTACGCCCTGCGGCCGCTGGATTTCGCGGTGTTCCCGACCATTCTGCTGGTGGCGACGCTGATGCGACTGGCGCTGAACGTGGCCTCCACGCGGGTGGTGATGCTCCACGGCCAGGACGGCCATGCCGCCGCCGGTAAGGTGATCCAGGCCTTCGGTGAGGTGGTGATCGGTGGTAACTACGTGGTTGGTATCGTGGTCTTCGCGATTTTGATGATCATCAACTTCGTCGTGGTGACCAAGGGTGCCGGGCGAATTTCCGAGGTGAGCGCGCGTTTCACCCTCGATGCGATGCCCGGCAAACAAATGGCGATCGACGCCGACTTGAACGCCGGCCTGATCGATCAGAACCAGGCCAAAATGCGTCGGATGGAAGTGGCCCAGGAGGCCGAGTTCTACGGTTCCATGGACGGTGCCAGCAAATTCGTACGCGGCGACGCCATCGCCGGCTTGCTGATTCTGTTCATCAACCTGATCGGCGGCATGGCGGTCGGCATTTTCCAGCACGGCATGACCTTCGGTGATGCCGGCAAGGTTTACGCGTTGCTGACCATCGGTGACGGTTTGGTGGCGCAATTGCCATCACTGTTGTTATCGACAGCCGCCGCGATCATGGTGACCCGAGCTTCCGGTTCGGAAGACATGGGCAAGCAGATCAATCGCCAGATGTTCGCCTCGCCGAAGGCGCTGGCTGTGGCGGCGGGTTTGATGGCGGTCATGGGCCTGGTGCCCGGCATGCCGCACTTCTCCTTCCTGAGTATGGCGGCCCTCGCAGCCGGCGGCGCGTACCTGTTCTGGAAGAAGCAGAACACCGTCAAGGTTCAGGCCTTGCAAGAGGTCAAGCGTCAGCAGGAGCTGCTGCCATCGCCGACCCGCGCTCAAGAAACCAAAGAGCTTGGCTGGGACGATGTGACGCCGATCGACATGATTGGCCTGGAAGTCGGCTATCGCCTGATTCCACTGGTGGATCGCAATCAGGGTGGTCAGTTGCTTGCACGTATCAAAGGCGTACGCAAGAAGCTGTCCCAGGACCTGGGCTTCCTGATGCCGACGGTGCATATCCGTGACAACCTCGACCTCGCGCCAAGCGCCTATCGACTGACCCTCATGGGGGTGATCCTGGCCGAAGCGGAGATTTATCCGGATCGGGAGCTGGCGATCAATCCGGGTCAGGTCTACGGTTCGCTCAACGGCATCACCGCCAAAGATCCGGCTTTTGGGCTGGAAGCGGTCTGGATCGAAATCAGCCAGCGTGCGCAGGCACAATCCCTCGGTTACACCGTGGTCGATGCCAGTACAGTAGTGGCAACCCACTTGAACCAGATTTTGTACAAGCACTCCAGTGAGCTGATCGGCCATGAAGAAGTGCAGCAACTCATGCAGTTGCTGGCCAAAAGCTCCCCTAAACTGGCCGAGGAGCTGGTGCCGGGCGTGGTGTCGTTATCGCAGCTGCTCAAGGTGCTCCAGGCGTTGCTGGCCGAACAGGTGCCCGTACGGGACATTCGCAGCATCGCCGAAGCGATCGCGAACAATGCGGCCAAGAGTCAAGATACTGCCGCGCTGGTGGCCGCCGTACGCGTCGGCGTATCCCGTGCAATCGTCCAAAGCATTGTAGGGACTGAGTCGGAGCTGCCAGTTATCACTCTTGAGCCAAGGTTGGAACAAATATTGCTCAATAGTCTTCAGAAGGCGGGACAAGGCTCGGAAGAGGGCGTTCTGCTGGAGCCAAGCATGGCTGAAAAACTGCAACGCTCGTTGATCGAAGCGGCGCAGCGTCAGGAAATGCAAGGTCAACCGGTGATTCTGCTGGTGGCCGGTCCGGTTCGCGCGATGCTGTCGCGATTTGGCCGACTCGCAGTCCCGGGTTTGCATGTGTTGGCTTACCAGGAAATCCCTGACAACAAGCAAGTGACCATCGTTGCGACAGTAGGGCCCAACGGCTGAGGTAGTGGTTTATGCAAGTTAAGCGTTTTTTCGCCGCCGATATGCGTCAGGCCATGAAACTGGTTCGTGATGAGCTGGGCGCTGATGCCGCCATCATTGGCAACCGCCGCATCGCCGGTGGTGTCGAGCTGACGGCTGCCCTCGATTACAAACTGTCGGCGCTGGCCCCGCGTGTTCCGAACATGGAGCTCGAGGACGAGCTGCGCAAGACCCAGTCGCGGATCGTCACCGCCCAGGCCGAACTGAGCCTGCGCAGCGAAGGCGAGAGCGACAAGTCCACCAATCGCCAGTTGTTCGCCGGCCTGCCACTCACCGCCGCCGAACCGTTGATCGAACCGACTTACACTGAACCCCGTCGTGCAGCGCCGGCCCCCGCGCCAGCCTCCAGCGGTGTCGATCCGCGGGCTTTCGATTCGATGCGTTTCGAACTCAACAGCCTGCGCGAACTGATGGAAGTACAACTCGGCTCTCTGGCCTGGAACCAGCTGCAAGGCAGCCGTCCGGCCCAGGCCAACCTTTGGCGTCGTCTGCAGCGCATCGGTTTGTCCGGCCCGTTGTCCCGTGATCTGCTGGAAATGATTACCGGCATTGACGAACCCCGTCAGGCCTGGCGCATGTTGCTGGCGCACCTGGCGCGGATGATCGCCACACCGGAAGTCGAGCCACTGGAAGAGGGCGGTGTGATTGCCATGGTCGGTCCTGCCGGCATGGGCAAGACCACCACGCTGGCCAAGCTCGCGGCCCGTTACGTGCTCAAGTACGGCGCGCAGAACATCGCGCTGGTCAGCATGGACAGCTACCGTATCGGCGCTCAGGAACAACTCAAGACCCTGGGCCGGATCCTCAACGTGTCGGTCACCCACGTCGACCCTGGCCAGTCCCTGGTGCAGGCGCTGGATCCGTTGCTGCGCAAGCGTGTGGTGCTGATCGATACCGCCGGTCTTCAGGCCAGCGATCCGGCACTGCGCATGCAGCTCGAAAGCCTGGCCGGTCGTGGCATCAAATCAAAAAATTATCTGGTTCTGGCAACCACCAGCCAGAAACAGGTTCTAACCGCCGCTTATCACAGTTACAAGCGCTGCGGGCTCGCTGGCTGCATCCTGACTAAACTGGATGAAACGGCAAGCCTTGGCGAGGTGTTGAGCCTGGCAATCAGTCATGAATTGCCGGTGGCTTACCTGACCGATGGACCGCGGATTCCGGATGATTTGCATCTGCCGCGTCGTCATCAGCTGGTGAGCCGCGCCGTCAGCGTGCAAATGCAGGAAGAACCCAGCGAAGAAGCCATGGCTGACATGTTCGCTGATATTTACCACAGTCCGACCAAGCAGGTTGGCTGAGGTATTAATGAACAGTTTTTGTACCTACATCGATGGTCTGCCATGCATTGTTCCGTTTGTGAACGCGCAGCCAGTAATGTGGCCTCCGTCTATGCAAGACAAGGTAAAGAAATAACATGGGCAGCATGCATCCCGTACAGGTGATCGCGGTGACCGGCGGCAAAGGTGGCGTCGGGAAGACTAACGTGTCAGTGAACTTGTCCCTGGCTCTAGCTGAGCTCGGCCGGCGCGTCATGCTGCTGGACGCCGATCTGGGGCTGGCGAACGTCGACGTCCTGCTGGGGCTGACACCCAAACGTACCCTGGCCGATGTCATCGAAGGCCGCTGTGAGCTGCGCGACGTGTTGTTGCAGGGGCCCGGCGGTATCCGCATCGTCCCGGCGGCGTCCGGCACTCAGAGCATGGTGCATCTGAGCCCGGCGCAACACGCCGGCCTGATCCAGGCGTTCAGCGATATCGGCGACAACCTCGACGTTCTGGTGATCGACACCGCTGCGGGCATTGGTGACTCGGTAGTCAGTTTCGTTCGCGCCGCGCAGGAAGTCCTGCTGGTGGTCTGCGACGAGCCGACCTCGATCACCGACGCCTATGCACTGATCAAACTGCTGAACCGCGATTACGGCATGAACCGCTTCCGCGTCCTCGCCAACATGGCCCAGAGCCCGCAGGAAGGGCGCAACCTGTTCGCCAAGTTGACCAAGGTCACGGATCGCTTCCTCGACGTCGCCTTACAATACGTCGGTGCGGTGCCGTACGACGAAAGCGTGCGCAAGGCCGTTCAGAAGCAGCGCGCGGTTTATGAAGCTTTCCCGCGTTCCAAGTGCTCCCTGGCCTTCAAGGCCATCGCACAAAAGGTCGATACCTGGCCGCTGCCTGCCAACCCGCGTGGGCACCTGGAGTTTTTCGTCGAGCGCCTCGTGCAACAAACGGCAGGACCCGTGCTATGACAGCCAGCGGTTACAACCTCTACAAGAAGTCGGCGCGTGACGCGCAGTACGAGCTGATCGAGCGTTACGCGCCACTGGTCAAACGCATTGCTTACCACTTGCTGGCGCGATTGCCAGCCAGTGTTCAGGTCGAAGACCTGATCCAGGCCGGCATGATCGGCCTGCTTGAAGTATCGACCAAATACGACGCCAGCAAAGGCGCGAGTTTCGAGACGTACGCGGGCATTCGAATCCGCGGCGCGATGCTCGATGAAGTCCGCAAGGGGGACTGGGCGCCACGTTCGGTCCACCGCAATACCCGCATGGTCAGCGACGCAATTCGCTCGATTGAAGCTAAAACCGGCCGTGACGCTAAAGATCACGAAGTTGCGGCCGAACTCCAATTGAGTCTCGACGATTACTACGGGATTTTGAACGACACCCTGGGCAGCCGGTTATTCAGTTTCGACGATCTGTTGCAGGACGGCGAACACGAAGGGCTGCACGAGGATGGCGCGAGTGCTCATCTCGAGCCGTCACGCGATCTGGAAGATGAACGCTTCCAGGCGGCGCTGGCGGACGCGATTGCCAATTTGCCGGAGCGTGAGCGACTGGTGTTGGCGCTGTACTACGACGAAGAGTTGAATCTCAAGGAAATCGGTGAGGTCCTGGGGGTCAGCGAATCTCGGGTCAGCCAGTTACACAGCCAGTGCGCGGCCCGTTTGCGGGGGCGTTTGGGGGAGTGGCGAGCGCGCTGAAGGCAGTGTGGGGACACTGCGAACGTGGCTGGTGTGGTGTTGAACTGCGCCGGTCTCGATCTGTTGTGCTCCAGACAGTCATTGAGTGCTTTGCCGGATTGATTGAAATGGCGCGTCCAGGTGCTGGGCGCGTTTAAGACTGCTTGGAGGTCGAATTGGACAAGAACATGAAAATCCTCATCGTTGATGACTTCTCAACGATGCGGCGGATCATAAAAAACCTGTTGCGTGACCTTGGGTTCACCAACACGGTCGAGGCTGACGATGGCATTACTGCCATTCCGGTTCTCAACAGCGGGAGCATCGACTTTCTGGTAACGGACTGGAACATGCCTGGCATGACCGGTATCGATCTGCTGCGTCACGTGCGCGCCGATGAAAAGCTCAAGCACCTGCCAGTGCTGATGGTGACTGCTGAAGCCAAGCGCGAGCAGATCATCGAAGCGGCCCAGGCCGGTGTTAACGGCTATGTGGTCAAACCCTTCACGGCCCAGGCGTTAAAAGAAAAAATCGAGAAGATTTTCGAACGCATCGGTTGAGAAACTGCGCCACGGGGGAGCTATGGACCAAAACGAATCTTCACAGGGCGATTTTGAATCGACCCTGAAAAAACACGCAGTCGAACTGGTCGAAAGCCTTGAAAAAGGCAAGTTTGGCGACGCTGTGCAACTGATCCATGAGCTCAATCAGACCCGTGACCGTGGCCTGTATCAGGAAGTGGGCAAGCTCACCCGCGAGCTGCACAGCGCGATCGTCAATTTCCAGATTGACCCGCACATGCCGCAAGCCGAGGAAGTGTCCCAGATCACAGATGCCACCGAGCGACTGGGCTACGTTGTCAAGCTGACAGAGGCCGCAGCCAACCGCACCATGGACCTGGTCGAAAACTCTACGCCATTGGTCAACAGCCTGAGCGATGAAGCCCAGGCGCTGAGCACGGATTGGGGGCGGTTCATGCGTCGCGAAGTCGGGGCTGAAGAGTTTCGCGAGCTGGCACGGCGTGTCGACGGTTTCCTGACACGCAGCAGCGCGGACAACCGCGCGGTGTCGAGCAACCTCAACGACATTCTGCTCGCTCAGGATTACCAGGACCTCACAGGTCAAGTGATCAAGCGTGTGACCCAGTTGGTCACCGAAGTTGAAAGCAACCTGCTCAAGCTCGTGCTTATGGCCAGTCAGGTGGACCGCTTTGCGGGCATCGAACATGACCGTGAAGCGATGCTTGCTGAAAAAGATCCGCAAAAACATCTCTCTCAGGGTGAAGGTCCGCAGATTCATGCCGATAAAAGAGAAGACGTTGTGTCCGGTCAGGACGATGTGGACGATTTGCTATCCAGCCTAGGGTTTTAGAATTTTAGGTATTTTAGGTTTTTAGACCTGTAGGAGCACACCCTTAATGAGCTTCGGCGCCGATGAAGAGATCCTTCAGGATTTCCTGGTTGAGGCCGGCGAGATTCTAGAGCAACTGTCCGAACAGCTGGTCGAGCTTGAAAGCCGACCGGATGATGCGGACTTGCTCAATGCAATTTTTCGCGGTTTTCACACTGTAAAAGGGGGCGCCGGCTTCCTCCAGCTCAACGAGCTGGTGGAGTGCTGTCACATCGCCGAGAACGTGTTCGACATCCTGCGCAAGGGTGAACGTCGCGTCGACTCGGAGTTGATGGACGTGGTTCTCGAAGCGCTGGACGCGGTGAACAGCATGTTCAGCGAAGTCCGCGAGCGCAGCCCGATCACGGCTGCCACGCCTGAATTGCTCGCGGCGCTGGCCCGTCTGGCCGAGCCGCAAACCGCCGATGAAGCCGCACCTGTGGCTCAAGTGGCGGAAGAGCCGGCTGTCGAAGCCGAATCAGGCGACATCACCGATAACGAATTCGAACAACTGCTGGACTCGCTGAACGCCGTCAAGGCTCAGGCCGAGGCTCCGACAGCTGCTCCGCTGCCAGCCGGCGATGCCGCTGCCAGCGACGAAATCACCGACGCAGAATTCGAGTCGTTGCTCGATCAACTGCACGGCAAAGGTCAGTTCGCCGTCGACGCGGTGGCAGCTCCTGCTGCACCCGCCGCACCGGCTGCCCCGAAAGCGGCAGGCGACAGTTCCGACATTACCGACGACGAGTTCGAAGCGCTGCTCGATCAGCTGCACGGCAAGGGCAACTTTGCCGTCGACGCGCTGGAGTCGGCCATTGCTTCGGCCCCGGTCGCCGCTGTGCCTGGCGCCAAAGCGGCCGGCAGTGATCTGATCTCGGATCACGAGTTCGAATCGCTGCTCGACGAATTGCACGGTAAAGGCAAATTCACTGAAGTCGGCACCGGTTCCGCCGCTTCTTCGGTAGCGGCACCCGTTGCCAAAGCCCCGGCACCTGTCGCCAAGGCGCCCGAGCCTAAAGCCGAAGCGCCGAAGCCTGCTGCCGCTGCTGCACCGGCGCCAGCCCGTGCACCGGCTGCGCCACCGGCGGAAAAGCCGGCCAGCGAAGCCGAGACCACCGTGCGGGTCGACACCGCGCGTCTCGACGAAATCATGAACATGGTTGGCGAATTGGTACTGGTGCGTAACCGCCTGGTTCGCCTGGGCGCCAACAGCGCCGATGAAGCCATGTCCAAGGCCGTGTCGAACCTCGACGTGGTCACCGCCGACCTGCAAACCGCGGTCATGAAGACCCGGATGCAACCGATCAAGAAGGTCTTCGGGCGCTTCCCGCGCCTGGTTCGCGACCTGGCTCGCCAGCTCAAGAAAGAGATCAACCTGGAGCTGGTCGGCGAAGAAACCGACCTCGACAAGAACCTTGTCGAGGCACTGGCCGACCCGCTGGTCCACTTGGTGCGCAACTCGGTCGACCACGGTATCGAAGAGCCGGCTGATCGTGAAGCGATGGGCAAACCGCGAAGCGGCAAAGTGATTTTGTCCGCTGAACAGGAAGGCGACCACATCCTGCTGTCCATCTCCGACGACGGCAAGGGCATGGACGCCGATGTGTTGCGCGGCATCGCGGTCAAGAAAGGTCTGATGGACAAGGATGCGGCGGACCGACTCAGTGAGTCTGACTGCTTCAACCTGATTTTCGCGCCGGGTTTTTCGACCAAAACCGAGATCTCCGACGTGTCGGGTCGTGGCGTGGGCATGGACGTGGTGAAAACCAAGATCGCCCAGCTCAACGGCACCATCAACATCTACTCGACCAAGGGCAAAGGCTCGAAGATCGTCATCAAGGTGCCGTTGACCCTGGCGATCATGCCGACGCTGATGGTCATGCTCGGCAACCAGGCGTTTGCGTTCCCGCTGGTGAACGTCAACGAGATCTTCCACCTCGACCTGTCGCGCACCAACGTGGTGGACGGTCAGGAAGTGGTGATCGTGCGGGACAAGGCGCTGCCACTGTTCTACCTCAAACGCTGGCTGGTCAGCTCCGCCGCTCACGAAGAGCAGCGCGAAGGCCATGTGGTGATCCTTTCGGTAGGCACCCAGCGGATCGGCTTCGTCGTCGATCAACTGGTCGGCCAGGAAGAAGTGGTCATCAAGCCATTGGGCAAAATGCTCCAGGGAACCCCGGGCATGTCCGGCGCCACCATCACCGGTGACGGCCGCATTGCGCTGATTCTCGATGTTCCGAGCATGCTCAAGCGTTACGCCGCACGGCGTATTTGATTCTGGGGGAGCGGGGCGACTGAGCCTCGCCCCCGCCTAACGGAGTGTTTATGGTAGTCAAGGTCCTGGTGGTGGACGATTCGGGGTTTTTCCGCCGCCGCGTCTCGGAAATTCTTTCAGCGGATTCGAATATCCAGGTTGTCGGCACGGCAACCAACGGAAAAGAGGCGATCGATCAGGCGCTGGCCCTCAAGCCGGACGTGATCACCATGGACTACGAGATGCCGATGATGGATGGCATCACGGCAGTGCGGCACATCATGCAGCGCTGCCCGACCCCGGTGTTGATGTTCTCCTCGCTGACGCACGAAGGCGCCCGGGTCACTCTGGATGCACTGGACGCCGGTGCGGTGGATTTCCTGCCGAAGAATTTCGAAGACATCTCGCGCAATCCCGAGAAGGTCAAGCAACTGCTGTGCGAGAAGATTCTCAGCATTTCGCGCAGTAACCGTCGTGTCAGCGCTTACAGCGCGCCGGCACCGGCGCCGGTCTCGACGCCAGCCCCGCCCCCCGCACCTTCCAGCGTCAGCAGTCATGGCAGCAGCGTCCCTGCACGTCCGGCACCGATCCCGGCCCGTGCACCTGCGCACGCACCGTCGTCGCCGGCGCCGAAGCGCAAAGCCTACAAGCTGGTTGCCATCGGCACTTCCACCGGTGGCCCGGTTGCCCTGCAGCGCGTATTGACGCAATTGCCGGCCAATTTCCCTGCCCCGATCGTGCTGATCCAGCACATGCCGGCGGCGTTCACCAAAGCCTTCGCCGAACGTCTGGACAAGCTCTGCCGCATCAGCGTCAAGGAAGCCGAGGATGGCGACATCCTGCGTCCGGGCCTGGCGTTGCTGGCACCGGGTGGCAAGCAAATGATGATCGATGGCCGTGGCGCGGTGAAAATCCTGCCGGGCGACGAGCGTTTGAACTACAAGCCGTGCGTGGACATCACCTTCGGTTCGGCGGCCAAGTCCTACGGTGACAAAGTTCTGGCGGTCGTACTGACCGGCATGGGCGCCGATGGCCGTGAAGGTGCGCGTCTGCTCAAGCAGGGCGGCAGCTCGATCTGGGCTCAGGATGAAGCCAGCTGCGTGATCTACGGCATGCCGATGGCCATCGTCAAAGCCGAACTCGCCGATGCGGTGTACGGTCTCGACGACATAGGCAAGCACCTGGTCGAGGCGTGTATCTGATGGATGTACTCAGCCTTATCGGGATCATCATGGCGTTTGTCGCCATCATTGGCGGCAACTACCTTGAAGGTGGTCACCTCGGCGCACTGGCCAACGGCCCGGCGGCGTTGATCGTACTCGGCGGGACCGTCGGTGCGGCGCTGCTGCAATCGCCGATGAGCGCCTTCAAGCGCGCCATGCAGATTCTCGGCTGGATCCTGTTCCCGCCTCGCGTGGACCTGGCTGGCGGCGTCGACCGCGTGGTGAACTGGAGCCTGACCGCTCGCAAGGAGGGTCTGCTCGGTCTGGAAGGTGTGGCCGACGCCGAACCCGACGCCTACTCGCGCAAAGGCCTGCAACTGCTGGTCGACGGCGCCGAGCCGGAAGCGATTCGCAGCATTCTGGAAGTGGATTTCTACACCCAGGAAAGCCGCGACATCGAAGCCGCCAAAGTCTTCGAAAGCATGGGCGGCTATGCGCCGACCATCGGCATCATCGGTGCGGTGATGGGCCTGATCCACGTCATGGGCAACCTGGCCGATCCGTCGCAACTGGGCAGCGGCATTGCCGTGGCCTTCGTCGCCACCATCTACGGCGTGGCCAGTGCCAACCTGGTGCTGCTGCCGATCGCCGCCAAACTCAAATCCGTTGCATTGCGCCAGTCGCGTTATCGCGAAATGTTGTTGGAAGGCATTCTGTCGATCGCCGAAGGTGAAAACCCTCGCTCTATTGAGTTGAAGCTTCAGGGCTTCATGGATTGATGGGGGTAATGGACTATGGCTCGTCGTCGACAACCTGAAGAACATGTAAACCATGAACGCTGGCTCGTTTCCTATGCCGACTTCATTACGTTGCTGTTCGCCTTTTTCGTGGTGATGTACTCGATCTCTTCGATCAACGAAGGCAAGTACAAGATCATTTCGCAAGCGTTGATCGGCGTGTTCACCGATTCGGATCGGGCGCTCAAGCCGATCCCCATCGGTGAAGAGCGTCCGAAAACCGTGACCCCGGCCAAGCCGCTGGTCAAGGACAGCGAGCAAGTCGACGCTGGTATTTCCGGGGCCAGTGATCCGCTGAAAAGCATCGCCGATGACATCAGTGCCGCGTTCGGCGACTTGATCAGCTCCAATCAGATGACCGTTCGCGGTAACGAGCTGTGGGTCGAGATCGAACTCAATTCCAGCCTGTTGTTCGGCAGTGGCGATGCCATGCCCAGCGACATGGCGTTCAACATCATCGATAAAGTCGCAGCGATCCTGAAGCCGTTCGACAACCCGATTCACGTCGAAGGGTTCACCGACGATCAACCGATCCGCACCGCGCAGTACCCGACCAACTGGGAACTGTCCTCGGCGCGTTCGGCGAGCATCGTGCGCATGCTGGCGATGCAGGGTGTGAATCCGGGCCGGCTGGCGTCGGTGGGTTATGGCGAATTCCAGCCGGTGGCCAACAACGCCACGGCAGAGGGCAGGGCGCGCAACCGTCGCGTGGTGCTGGTCGTGTCACGAAATCTCGATGTACGTCGCAGCCTCACCGGCACCGGAACCGCCCATGCGCAACCGGATGCCGCGTTGAAGCGTGCTGGCACACAAACTGCACCTGCACCGGTCAAGTCGCCGGGACGAGAGAACGCCGTCAATTCTCCGTCACCCGCATTAATACGTTGAGCTATTTCCCGGTCGACCCGACCGGGTGGAACAATCCGAATGAGAGTCTGGGCCGTTGCCAATCAAAAGGGTGGTGTTGGTAAAACCACTTCCTCCATCGCTTTAGCCGGGTTGCTGGCCGAGGCGGGCAAGCGCGTGGTCGTGGTCGATCTGGACCCCCACGGCTCGATGACCAGCTACTTCGGTTACGATCCCGACAGCCTGGAACACAGCAGCTACGACCTGTTCCTGCACAAGGGCAGCGTGCCGCAAGGCTTGCCCGGTCAGTTGCTGTTACCCACCAGTCACGCGAGTATTTCCCTGTTGCCGTCGAGCACTGCGCTGGCGACGCTTGAGCGTCAGTCGCCGGGCCAGAGTGGTTTGGGCCTGGTGATTGCCAAGAGCCTGGCGCAACTGTGGCAGGACTTCGATTACGCCGTGATCGACAGCCCGCCGTTGCTCGGTGTGCTGATGGTCAATGCCTTGGCGGCCAGTCAGCAATTGGTGATTCCGGTGCAGACCGAGCACCTGGCGGTCAAAGGCCTGGAGCGCATGGTCAACACCCTGGCGATGATCAACCGCTCACGCAAACAGCCACTGGCATTCAGCATCGTGCCGACCCTGTTTGATCGGCGCACCCAGGCGTCTCTCGGGACCTTGCGGGTATTGCGCGACAAGTACCCTGAAGAAATCTGGCAAGGCTACATCCCGGTTGACACGCGTTTGCGCGATGCCAGCCGTGCCGGCGTGACGCCTTCGCAATTCGACGGCAAGAGCCGCGGCGTGATGGCCTACCGCGCGCTGCTCAAGCACATGCTGACCCAGCAATCCGTTGCGCAGGTGGCGTGAGATGAATCGCCCGGTAAAAATCACTTCCCGTCCACAACTTGCGCTCCAGTCTTATCTGGACAGCTTGCTGATGGACGCGACCGAAGAGTTGCCGCCGGAAATCGAAGCGATCCCCGAGGTGGTCGAGGTTGAAGCGGCGCTGGACGAGTTCCAGGCTGCGGTGCTTGAAGAGCAGGCGCGTGATGCACAGAAACCGGCTGAGAAACCGGCGGACGTTGTCGCACCGGTCGCAGCACCTGTGGTGAAGGCCCCGGTGGCACTGATCGAGGCGCCGGCGCCGGTTTTGGCCCCCGTCTCCACCATCGCGCCGCTGCTGCAAGCCCTGGTGCCGCCGATCGTCGAAGTTCATTTGCCACCGAGCAACACGCCGCCACCGGTGGAAACCGACGGTCGTCCTGTCTGGGCCGCCGAGCCGTTCGAATGCCTGCTGTTCGATGTCGCCGGGTTGACCCTGGCGGTGCCGTTGGTGTGCCTGGGCTCGATTTATTCCCTGGCCGGTCAGGAGCTGACACCGCTGTTCGGTCAGCCGGAATGGTTCCTCGGGATTCTGCCGAGCCAGGCCGGCAATCTGAAAGTGCTCGATACCGCCCGTTGGGTCATGCCCGACCGCTATCGCGATGACTTCCGTCAGGGGCTGCAATACGTTATTTCGGTTCAGGGCTACGAGTGGGGGCTTGCGGTGCATCAGGTCAGCCGCTCGTTGCGCCTGGACCCGAACGAAATCAAGTGGCGCACTCACCGTGGTCAACGGCCATGGCTGGCGGGCACTGTGATTGAACACATGTGTGCGTTGCTTGACGTTTCCGAACTGGCCGAGTTGATCGCCAGCGGTGGGGCAAAACACATGGGCGGCAGCAAGCCGGTCCACAAACCGACATAAAAACAGGCGGGGCAAGTGACTTGCCATCGCAACGAACACACACCGCTAGGGCGGTTTTTCGAGGGGTCAGGGTATGAATGATAAGGCGTCGTCTGCAAAGGGTTCCGAAGATCCGATCCTGCAATGGGTAACCTTCAAGCTGGACAATGAAACCTACGGCATCAATGTGATGCGCGTTCAGGAAGTCCTGCGCTACACCGAAATCGCCCCGGTCCCAGGTGCCCCGAGCTACGTGCTGGGCATCATCAACCTGCGCGGTAACGTGGTCACCGTGATCGACACCCGTCAGCGCTTCGGCCTGATGAATGCCGAGATCAGCGACAACACTCGGATCGTCATCATCGAAGCCGACAAGCAAGTGGTCGGCATCATGGTCGACAGCGTGGCCGAAGTGGTTTACCTGCGTCAGTCGGAAATCGAGACTGCGCCGAACGTGGGTAACGAAGAGTCCGCCAAGTTCATTCAAGGCGTGTGCAACAAGAACAACGAATTGCTGATCCTGGTCGAGCTGGACAAGATGATGAGCGAAGAAGAATGGTCGGAACTGGAGAGTATCTGATTGATTCTTGAGGTTGCGGTCATTGTCCTGTTCCTTTTCTGGGCAGGCACGCTGGCGATGTTTCTGGCGTACATTCGGGGCCAGCGGCAGATCGCTGCGCAACAGGCCCAGGGCGATGCGCTGCGTGATCAGCGCATCAAGGACCTGGCCAAGCGCGTTGACGACTATCAGAGCGGCAACGTGCGCATGGGTGAAGACCTGCATGAACTGCGTGCTGTCGTCGGGCCGTTGCCGGACAAGCTGGCTCAGCTTGAACAGCGCGACCCGTCGAGTCTGTCGTTCGCCCAGGCAGCCCGCCTGGTCGGAATGGGGGCGAGCGTTGATGAACTGACTCAGTCCTGCGGGTTGACCCAGGCTGAGGCGGAGTTGATGAGCAAGTTGCACAAGAACTGACAGGCCAAAAGATCGCAGCCTCGTTGCACTCGACAGCTCCTACATGGGATGGCATTCACCCTGTAGGAGCTGTCGAGTGCAACGAGGCTGCGATCTTTTGCATTCAACACACATCAGTAATCATCCCCGCGATCGGTGATGTCCTTCTCGACCATCAACGCACTCGGATCATGCCCCTGCGGAAACTTGCCTTTCAGATTCCACGCAAACGCAATGATCTCGGCAATCGTGCGGTACAACTCCTCCGGAATACTGTCACCCAGCTCCATCCTTGCCAGCAGTTTCACCAGCTCGGCGTTCTCGTAAATCGGCACTTCATAATCGCGGGCAATCTTCAGGATTTCTTCTGCCAGTTCTTCGTCGCCCTTGGCCGTGAGGGTCGGGGCGTGGGTGCCGTCGTATTTGAGGGCGATGGCCTGGCGTGGCGTATCGGAATTTCTCATGCGGTTTCGTCGACCCAGCGTTGTTCGAGACGGGTTTGCGGCCCTTGCGGTGGTGTGCCCAAGTGGCAATCGAGATCGCCGACGTTCAGGCCTGACGCCAGCAAGCGTTCGCGCAGCCCGGCCAGGTTGCTCTCGATCAGGCTGGCGGTGTAGGGGCGCTCGGCCCACAGCTGGCTGGACAGGCTGCCTTCGATCAACTGCGCCTGAATCTGCAAGGGGCCCAGCGGCTCCATGTCGAACGCCAACTCGACGCGCCACAGTTGTTGTTTGGGTTCGCGTTCGTCACGGCGTTCCTTGGGTTGATCTTTTCCGGGCGCTTCCTCGCGCTGAAACTTGACCTGCAGCGGCACGATGTCCTGCAGGTTGCGCATGGGGATTTCCAGCTGCCAGGTGCTCATCAGCCGACCGTCGTCCGTGACGCCGGTCTGCTCCAGGCTCGACAGTTGATGGCTTTGCAGGCGTGAAACCGCTGCGGCGGCCAAGCGCAGCAAGTGCTCCAGATCATCTTCGCCCTCCAGGCTTTGCAGGAAACGCTCGGGCAGGGGGAAACTGGTCGGCTGTGGTTTGGCGCTGACCTGACCGAGCATTCCGAGGGCGCTGCGCACGAAACTGGGCATGGTCTGGGCCAGGGTGTTGGCAGCAATGATCGCGTTGAGGTTGGTATTGGCCGGTAGCCCCTGACTCAATTGCGCGATCAGCTTGAGCAGGTCGCCTTTCATATCGGGTGCCAGTGTCGGGTTTTGCCCGGTAAGCAACTTCGCCTCAAGGAACAGGCCGCTATTGGCCAGGGCCAGGGCCAGGCCTTTGGGTGTACTCAGTTGCTGAACGTCCGGCAGGCCGGCGAGCAACCTGTCCACGGCGGCTCGCAGGTCGCTGGAGGTCTGATTCGAGGCTGGAAGGTTTTGCAGGAGTTTGAGCAATCCGTCCAGCGAGCCTTGGCGGCTTTGCTGGCTGACCAGTTGCTGGGTGACTGCCAATTGCTCCTGACGGTTACTCAGCGGGACGAATTTCAGGGTCTGGGTGTCTTGCACCAGCGCGCTCAACAACGTGCCGATGCGCAGCGGCGTCGGGCTGTCGATGCTCAGGGTGCTGCCGCTCAGTGACGTGTTCAGCAGGCTTACCAGCGAGCGAAACACCGTTGGCTGCCCCGGCACTTGCGGCATCACCTGGGACGTCAGCACTTTGCCTTGCAGCAAGGTGCCCACCGGCAATTGCGCCGTGTCGAGGCGGGTGAGGGTGGCAACGCTTGCGGCGATGGCCTGTTGCACGGTGATGGCCAGGTTGCTCGCCGAGGGCTGGGTGATCGCCAGGTTCGTGCCCTGAGGCAACGGTTGACTGCTGGTGGCCTGAACCGTGGTCTGACGGCCGCTTTCGAGGGTGACCTTGAGTAGCAGTTGAAAGGTCTGATCCGCCTGCTTTAGCGACAGCACTTCGGCCTTGGCAGATTGCCCGGCGGTGATCAGCCCCTCCATCGGCGTCAGCAGCTTGAGCAAGTCGCCACTCACCACCTGCGGACGCGATGTCGCGGGCGTGGTCGGTGGTAGCGGGAGGATGTTCATTTCGCCTGTCATACGCGGTCACAACCTGAGGAAATTGCCCTCTTTAGAGTAGGGCATGGCATGTATAATGCCGCCCGTCTTTCGGAGAGTGGCGAAAACATTGCAATTGTTTGACGCAGCTCTCTAGAACAGGCCGCCAATGCATCTATGCTGCATCTCTTTAGCGGCCGCTCCGCCGCCGACTTGAACCGCAAAAGGCCCGTGATCTCTTGACCAGTCCTGTCCTGCAAACCGTTGCCCTTGCCTGTGAGCGAGACCTTCGGCTGCTCTTCGAAAATCTCGAATTGAGACTGGCCAGTGGCGAAATGTTGCAAATCAGCGGCCCCAACGGCAGTGGCAAAACCAGCCTTTTACGTCTGCTGTCGGGCCTGATGCAGCCGACCGCCGGTCAAGTGTTGCTCAACGGCCAGCCGTTGAACGAACAACGCAGTGAACTGGCGCGCAACCTGCTGTGGATCGGTCACGCCGCCGGCATCAAGGATTTGCTGACCCCGGAAGAAAACCTCAGCTGGCTCTGCGCCCTGCATCAACCGGCCTCCCATGCAGCCATTTGGGCAGCGCTTGCCGCTGTCGGACTGCGCGGTTTCGAAGATGTTCCCTGTCACACCCTGTCCGCTGGGCAGCAACGCCGTGTGGCGTTGGCGCGTCTGTACCTCGACAGTCCGCCACTGTGGATCCTCGACGAGCCATTCACCGCGCTCGACAAACAAGGCGTGGCGCAACTCGAAGAACACCTGGCCGCGCACTGTGAGCGTGGCGGCATGGTCGTGCTGACCACCCACCACACGCTGAGCCGGATGCCGGCCGGCTATCGCGACATTGATCTGGGGAACTGGGCCGTATGAGTGTTTTCGGCCTGTTGGTCGCCCGCGAGGCTCGCTTGTTGTTCCGCCGTCCGGCGGAGTTGGCCAATCCGCTCGTATTCTTCGCGATCGTGGTTTCGCTGTTCCCGTTGGCGGTCGGTCCCGAGTCTCAATTGTTGCAAACCTTGTCTCCGGGACTGGTCTGGGTGGCGGCCCTTTTATCGGTCTTGCTCTCGCTGGACGGGCTTTTCCGCAGTGATTTCGAAGACGGTTCCCTTGAACAGTGGGTCCTTTCGCCGCACCCCTTGCCTCTTCTGGTTTTGGCCAAGGTACTGGCACACTGGGCCTTCTCTGGTCTGGCACTGGTTTTGCTCGCTCCACTGCTGGCATTGATGCTCGGTTTGCCAACCGCCTGTCTGCCGGTGTTGCTGCTTTCCCTGTTGCTCGGTACACCGGTGCTCAGCCTGCTCGGTGCGGTGGGCGCAGCCCTGACGGTGGGGTTGAAGCGTGGTGGCCTGTTGTTGGCGCTGCTGATTCTGCCGTTGTACATCCCGGTGTTGATTCTCGGCAGTGGCGCCTTGCAGGCGGCCTTGCAGGGCATGCCGGCGACCGGTTATCTCCTGTGGCTTGGCAGCCTGACCGCCCTGGCGATAACCCTGACACCGTTTGCAATAGCTGCTGGCCTGAAGATCAGCGTCGGCGAATAATAATGAGGTCTGATCAATTTTTGATCACTTTCTTTTAAGAAAGGCAGACCCTTCGCTACTCGTGATGGCGAGTAGCAACCGTGATGGAAACTGCAATGAACTGGACCTGGTTTCATAAGCTCGGCTCACCCAAATGGTTTTACGGTATCAGCGGCAAACTGCTGCCGTGGCTCAGCATCGCCGCATTGCTGCTGATCGGCATCGGTGTCGTTTGGGGCCTGGCCTTCGCGCCGCCTGACTACCAGCAAGGCAACAGCTTTCGCATTATCTATATCCACGTTCCGGCCGCCATGCTGGCGCAGTCCATCTACGTGATGCTGGCGGTGTGCGGGATTGTCGGGCTTGTCTGGAAGATGAAACTGGCCGACGTCGCCCTGCAATGCGCAGCGCCGATTGGTGCCTGGATGACCGCCGTGGCGCTGGTCACCGGCGCGATCTGGGGCAAGCCGACCTGGGGTTCGTGGTGGGTCTGGGATGCGCGACTAACGTCCATGCTTATTCTGCTGTTTCTGTACTTCGGTCTTATTGCGCTGGGCAACGCCATCAGCAATCGTGACAGCGCGGCCAAGGCCTGCGCGGTTCTGGCGATTGTCGGCGTGATCAACATCCCGATCATCAAGTACTCGGTGGAGTGGTGGAACACCCTGCACCAGGGCGCGACCTTCACCCTCACCGAAAAACCGGCAATGCCCGCCGAAATGTGGCTGCCACTGCTGCTGACGGCGCTGGGTTTCTACTGTTTCTTCGGCGCGGTATTGCTGCTGCGCATGCGCCTTGAAGTGCTCAAGCGTGAAGCCCGCGCCAGTTGGGTAAAGGCAGAAGTGCAGAACAGTCTGGAGGCCGCTCGATGAGTTTTGCTTCATTCGGCGACTTCCTCGCCATGGGTCATCATGGCCTGTATGTCTGGTCAGCCTATGGCATCTGCCTGGTGGTGCTGGCCCTCAACGTGGCGGCGCCGGTCCTGGCCCGCAAGCGGTATCTGCAACAAGAGGCGCGTCGTCTGCGCCGGGAGAACGGCAAGTGAATCCGCTGCGCAAAAAGCGTCTTATCATCATTCTCGCGATCCTGGTCGGTGTCGGCGCTGCCGTTGGCCTGGCCCTGAGCGCCCTGCAGCAGAACATCAATCTGTTTTACACACCGACGCAAATCGCCAATGGCGAAGCGCCGCAAGACACGCGTATTCGTGCGGGCGGCATGGTCGAGAAAGGTTCGCTGCAACGTTCCGGCGATTCGCTGGACGTGAAATTCATCGTCACTGACTTCAACAAGTCCGTCACCATCAGCTATCGCGGCATCCTCCCGGACCTGTTCCGCGAAGGGCAGGGCATCGTCGCCCTGGGCAAGCTCAACGCCGACGGCGTGGTGGTGGCTGACGAAGTGCTGGCCAAGCACGATGAGAAATACATGCCGCCGGAAGTGACCAAGGCTTTGAAAGACAGTGGTCAATCTGCTCCAACGCCCGCGAAGGAGGGTTGATCGATGACATCTGCACTTTATAGTTCAGGGCTGTTTATCCCCGAACTCGGCCATCTGGCCATGATTCTGGCGCTGTGTTTCGCGCTGGTTCAGGCCGTGGTGCCGTTGCTGGGTGCCTGGCGCGGTGACCGCTTGTGGATGAGTCTGGCCCAGCCGGCCGCCTGGGGGCAGTTCGCGTTTCTGCTGTTCGCTTTCGGTTGCCTGACCTACGCGTTCATGGCTGACGATTTCTCCGTCGCCTACGTCGCCAGCAACTCCAACAGCGCCTTGCCGTGGTACTACAAGTTCAGTGCGGTGTGGGGCGCGCACGAAGGTTCGTTGCTGCTGTGGGCGTTGATCCTCGGCGGCTGGACCTTCGCGGTGTCGGTGTTCTCCCGGCAGTTGCCGCAAGTGATGCTGGCCCGCGTGCTGGCGGTGATGGGCATGATTAGCACCGGTTTCCTGCTGTTCCTGATCCTCACCTCGAACCCGTTCGCCCGCATCCTGCCGCAAATTCCAGCAGACGGTCGTGACCTCAACCCGCTGCTGCAAGACATCGGCCTGATCGTCCACCCGCCGATGCTGTACATGGGCTATGTCGGATTCTCCGTGGCGTTCGCGTTTGCCATTGCCGCATTGCTCGGCGGCCGTCTTGATGCGGCGTGGGCGCGCTGGTCGCGTCCATGGACCATCGTCGCCTGGGCCTTCCTCGGCATCGGCATCACCCTCGGTTCGTGGTGGGCTTACTACGAACTCGGCTGGGGTGGCTGGTGGTTCTGGGACCCGGTGGAAAACGCCTCGTTCATGCCTTGGCTGGTGGGCACTGCGCTGATCCACTCGTTGGCGGTCACGGAAAAACGTGGCGTGTTCAAGAGCTGGACCGTGTTGCTGGCCATTGCTGCATTCTCGTTGAGCTTGCTCGGGACTTTCCTCGTGCGTTCCGGCGTGTTGACCTCGGTTCACGCCTTTGCCTCCGATCCGGAGCGCGGCGTGTTCATCCTGATCTTCCTGCTGTTCGTGGTCGGCGGTTCGCTGACGTTGTTTGCCCTGCGTGCGCCGGTGGTGAAGAGCCATGTCGGCTTCAACCTCTGGTCCCGGGAAACCCTGCTGCTGGGCAACAACCTGGTGCTGGTGGTGGCGGCTTCGATGATTTTGCTCGGCACCTTGTATCCGCTGATCCTCGATGCGATGACCGGTGCCAAGCTGTCGGTCGGCCCGCCGTATTTCAACGCGCTGTTCATTCCGTTGATGGCATTGCTGATGGTGGTGATGGCGGTCGGCATGCTGGTGCGCTGGAAAGACACCCCGGTCAAATGGCTGATGAGCATGCTGACCCCGGTATTGCTCGGCAGCGCCGCGTTGGCCGTGGTGGCCGGTGTCGCTTATGGCGATTTCAACTGGGCGGTGATCGCGACCTTCATGCTCGCGGCCTGGGTGTTGCTGGCCGGCTTGCGCGACATTTTCGACAAGACGCGCCACAAAGGCTTGATCAAAGGCCTGCCGACCCTGACCCGCAGCTATTGGGGCATGCAAGTTGCGCATTTGGGCATTGCCGTATGCGCCCTCGGTGTCGTGCTGTCGAGCCAGAACAGTGCCGAACGCGACCTGCGCCTGGCGCCAGGCGAATCCATGGCCCTGGGCGGTTACCAGTTCGTGTTCGAAGGCGCCAAGCACTTCGAAGGCCCGAACTTCACTTCCGACAAGGGCACCGTGCGGGTGATCCGCGACGGCAAGGAAATCAGCGTGCTGCACCCGGAAAAACGTCTGTACACCGTGCAGAATTCGGTGATGACCGAAGCGGGGATCGACGCCGGTTTTACCCGTGACCTCTATGTCGCCCTTGGCGAACCACTGGGCGAAGGCGCCTGGGCCGTGCGCGTACACGTCAAACCGTTCGTGCGCTGGATCTGGTTCGGCGGTTTGCTCACGGGGCTCGGCGGGTTGTTGGCCGCGATGGACCGGCGTTATCGGGTCAAGGTGAAAAGCCGCGTGCGTGAAGCACTGGGCATGACGGGAGCGACGGCATGAGGCGTTGGTTGATGCTGTTGCCGCTGGTGATTTTTCTGGTGGTCGCTGTGTTTCTTTATCGCGGGTTGTACCTGGACCCGGCCGAGCTGCCTTCGGCAATGATCGGCAAGCCGTTCCCGGAGTTTTCACTGCCCGCGGTGCAGGGCGACAAGACCCTGACCAAAGCTGACATTGTGGGTAAACCGGCACTGGTCAACGTCTGGGGCACCTGGTGCATTTCCTGCCGGGTCGAGCACCCGGTGCTGAACAAACTGGCGGAGAAGGGCGTCGTGATCTACGGCATCAACTACAAGGACGTCAACGCCGACGCCTTGAAGTGGCTGGTGGAATTCCACAACCCGTATCAACTGGACATCCGTGACGACGAGGGCACGCTGGGCCTGAACCTCGGTGTGTACGGCGCTCCGGAAACTTTCTTCATCGATGCCAAAGGCATCATCCGCGACAAGTTCGTCGGCGTGATCGACGAACAGGTCTGGCGAGAAAAACTGGCGGCCAAGTATCAGGCGCTGGTCGATGAGGCCAAGCCATGAAGCGCTGGATAGCCGCTGTTGTACTGGGCTTGAGCATGGCCGGCGTCGCACACGCCGCCATCGACACTTACGAGTTTGCCAAGGAAGGTGATCGCGAGCGTTTTCGCGAGCTGACCAAAGAGCTGCGTTGCCCCAAGTGCCAGAACCAGGACATCGCCGATTCCAACGCACCGATCGCCGCCGACCTGCGCAAAGAGATTTTCCGCATGTTGGGCGAGGGCAAGGACAATCAGCAGATCATCGATTTCATGGTCGATCGCTACGGTGATTTTGTCCGCTACAAGCCTGCTCTGAACGCCAAGACTGCCTTGCTCTGGTTCGGCCCGGCCGGCCTGTTGCTGGGCGGTTTTGTGATCATCGCCGTGATCGTCCGCCGTCGTCGCGTGCAACGTGCCGACAGCCCGGACGCGCTTTCTGCCGAGGAGCGCGAGCGCCTCGACCACCTGTTGGATAAAACCAAGAATGATTGATTTCTGGCTCGCTGCAGGTCTGCTGCTTCTGGTAGCCCTGAGTTTTCTGCTGATCCCTGTTCTGCGTGGCCGCCGCGCTCAGTTGGAAGAGGATCGTACGGCCCTGAACGTCGCGCTGTATCAGGAGCGCGTGGCTGAGTTGCAAACCGAGCAGGAAGAGGGCGTGCTCAACGTTGCTCAACTGGAAACCGGTCGCGCCGAAGCGGCCCGTGAGTTGCTCGCCGACACTGAAGGCGTTGATGCACCGCGCGTGGCGCGGCTGGGCAAACCGTTGCCGCTGCTGGCGGCGATTCTGGTGCCGGTGTTGGGACTTGGTCTCTACCTGCATTTCGGGGCGAGCGACAAGGTCGAGCTGACCCGCGAATTTTCTCAGGCGCCACAGTCGATGGAAGAGATGACCCGTCGCCTGGAGCGCGCCGTCGCGGCTCAACCTGATTCAGCAGAAGGCCTGTACTTCCTCGGTCGGACCTACATGGCGCAGGATCGTCCTGGCGATGCGGCGAAGATCTTCGAACGCACGGTGAACCTGGCGGGTCGTCAGCCGGAATTGCTGGGCCAGTGGGCGCAGGCTCAGTACTTCGCCGACGGCAAGAAGTGGTCGGACAAGGTTCAGGCACTCACCGACGAAGCGTTGAAAGCCGATCCGAAGGAAGTCACCAGCCTTGGCCTGCTTGGCATTGCCGCGTTTGAGAGCGCGCGTTATCAGGACGCCATCGACTACTGGAATCGCCTGCTGGCGCAACTGCCACCAGACGACAACTCCCGGGCCGCGCTGCAAGGCGGTATTGCCCGCGCCACCGAAAAACTCGAAGCCAGCGGCGGCAAGGTCGCCCAGGCGCCTGCGGTCAAATCGGCGTTGCTCAAAGTCAGCGTCGACCTGGCACCAGCGCTCAAAGCCAAGGTTCAGCCGGGGGACAGCGTGTTCATCTTCGCTCGCGCCACCAATGGCCCGCCGGCGCCACTGGCCGCCAAACGCCTGACCGTGGCTGACTTGCCGGCAACTGTCGAACTGGGCGATGCTGACGCAATGATGCCGCAGTTGAAACTGTCGAACTTCCCTGAAGTCCAATTGGTTGCGCGCATCTCCCGTGCTGGTCAACCGACCGCCGGCGAATGGATCGGTCGCAGCCAGCCGATGGCCAGCAGCACCACCGCGCCGCAAAAACTGACCATCGACAGTCCGGATAAATAACAGGAAAACGCAACTATGACCGCTATCGCTCGTATCACCCTGCTCAGCCTTGTTTTGGGGTTAAGCGCGTGTGCGGTCCAGCGGCCGGAGCCGACGTCGTTGCCGCCGATTCCGCCCTCGCAGCCCAAGCCCACACCGTCTACCTCGCCCACCCCGAGCAAGCCGAGCATTCCGGCCAAGCCTGCGAAACCGCTGCCACGTACCTCCGCCAGCTTTGCGCCGCCACCGGGTGGCAACAGCCATTGGGATCCCAAGCTTGGTGTTTATGTGCTGGATGACCAGACCAATACCTTCTACCGCCAGCGCACGTATTACCGCTTCAACAATGGCTGGAGTCGGTCGATCAGTCCGAACGGACCTTGGGAAGAGACGGATATCCATGGCGTGCCGGGTGGGCTGGGACGGCAATTCGGGCAGTAACGAAAAGGCGACCCTTCGGGGGTCGCCTTTTTTGTGGGGCTGTGGTCCGGCAAGTATGGCGACAAGCGAAGAGGATGTTCTGATGTCCGGCAGGTTGATCTATCTCATCGGGCCTTCAGGTTCGGGCAAGGACAGTCTGCTGGATGCCGCACGAACGCGGTTGGCCGAACGCGGCTGTCGTATCGTGCGGCGGGTTATCACGCGCTCTGCGGAAGCGGTCGGGGAGGCGGCGCAGGGCGTCAGCGAGCAGCAGTTCGCCGAGATGCAGGCTCAGGGTGCATTTGCCCTCAGCTGGCAGGCTCATGGCCTGGCTTATGGCATCCCGCGGGAAATCGACGAGTGGCTGGCGGCGGGGGACGACGTACTGGTCAACGGTTCGCGCGCGCATCTGCCGCAAACCCGTGAACGTTATCCGGACGTGTGGGTGGTGTTGCTGACCGTGAACCAGCCGGTGTTGCGCCAACGCCTGTTGGCGCGCGGACGTGAGTCGGAGGCCGAGATCGATCAGCGGCTGGCGCGTAATGCCCGTTTCAATGAGCGCCTGTTGGCGGAGGACTCGAGCGTGCATGTGCTCGACAACTCAGGGCTGCTGGAGCACACCGTCGAGCACTTGCTGGCCTGCGTCGGCGACCCCGGCTCATGTGCCTGACCTTGTAGCGCAGCGGCGCTTCCCCAGCCCTGGCACTCGCCATCTGCCCGATAAGAAACACCGCCGGCAGGTCCTGATTCGGCAGCGACGAGGTGTTAAGCCGTTGCGAGCGAAGCCTTCTGCGAAACGCTCAAGAACCGCAACAACGCCAACAGTGGAAACGCGCTGCCCACAATCACGATCCACATCCAGCCGCCGTGCTCATACACCGCACTGGCGACCGAGGAGCCAAACGCGCCGCCGATGAAAATGCTGGTCATGTACAGCGCATTCAGGCGGCTGCGGCTTTTGGCGTCGAGGGCATAGACCGCGCGTTGGCCAAGGACCATGTTCATTTGTACGCAGAAATCGAGCACCACGCCGGTGACGGCGAGGCCGATGACACTGTAGGCCGGATGGATGAACGCCGGCAGGAAGCTCAGGCTGGCGAACAGCAGTGCCAGCAGTGAAGCGATGCGGGTGTGGCCGGCGTCAGCCAGTCGACCGGCGATCGGTGCGGCGATCGCGCCGATGGCTCCAACCAGGGCGAAGATCGCGATCCGGGTTTGCGACAGGCCGTGATTGCGTGCCAGTTCCAGTGGCACGGCTGTCCAGAACAGGCTGAACGTGGCGAACATGCAACCCTGGTAAAACGCGCGCTGACGCAGCACCGGTTGTTGGCGCAACAGCGTCCACAGCGAGCCCAACAATTGGCCATAAGAGGCGCTGTGATCCGGCTGGCGCTTGGGAATCGTCACGGCCAGCACAATGCTGATCGCCGCCATCAACACGGCGGCGATCACGAACATCGCGCGCCAGCCAAAGTGATCAGCCACAACGCTGGACACCGGCCGCGCCAACAGAATCCCCAGCAGCAAGCCGCCCATGATTCCACCGACCACCCGGCCGCGGGTTTCTTCCGGCGCCAGGTGCGCGGCCAGTGGAATCAGGATCTGCACCGACACCGAGCTGAAACCCACCAGCAACGAGATCAACAGAAACACGTTGGGTTGATCTGTAAACGCTGCGCCCAACAAACTGGCAATCGCCACCAGCGTGGTGATGATCATCAACCGACGGTTTTCCAGCAGATCCCCCAGCGGCACCAGGAAGAACAGGCCCAGTGCGTAACCAATCTGGGTCAGCGAAACGATCAGGCTGGCCATGGTGCTGGTCAGGCCAATGTCCGGCGCGATCAAGCCGATGATCGGCTGGGCGTAGTAGATGTTGGCAACGATGGCGCCACAGCAAAAGGCGAACAGCAGCACCATGCCTTTGGTCATTGTCGTGGCGCCGTGAGGTGCCTGATTCGCTGGGTTCATAACGTGTCTCGCTGAGCAAAATGGAATGCGCGCAGGCTAAGCGGCTGGCCGGAACGGCGGAAGTGGGATTGGAGTGATAGCAATCATTCCATTGCGGAATGAGTGACGCCGGCGTGTGCCGATGAATCTGCGCCAGGATTTCAAAGTCTGATGATACATTCACTTACATCTTGTTCGATAGCGTGCTTATGTTCTCTCTTCACGATTCATAACCGGAAGGGCACTTTTCATGAACGCGATGTTCCGCCACCTGATTCGCGGCGCTTCAGTTATCAGCTTGATTGGCTTGTTCACGGCAAGTCTCGCCCAGGCGGCCGACGCGCCGGGCATGCGCATCGGTGTACGCGGCGAGATCACCGGGGTGAGCCCCGACATCTTGAAAGTCCACGTCAATACAGGCGAAAACGTGGTCATCAATCTGACCAAGGACACCAAAATCCGCGCCGTAACCCTGGCCAATATCGAAGACATCAAGCCGGGCAGTTACATTGGCTCGGCGGCCATTGCGCAGGAAGACGGTTCGCTCAAAGCACTGGAGGTCCATGTTTTCCCACCGGAGCTGGCCGGCAGCGGTGATGGCCATCGGCCTTTCGATCTGGTCAAGGGCAGCAGCATGACCAATGGCAGCGTCGGCGACCTGGTGGTGAGCAATGGCCGCGTGCTGACCGTCAACTACAAGGGGGGGCAGCAGAAGATTCTGGTGCCGGAGGATGTGCCGATTGTGAACCTGCTGCCAGGGGACCGCAGCTTGCTGAAAGTGGGCGTGAAGATCGTGACGTTCGTGACGCAGAGTGCCGACGGGACGCTGACGGCGCAGTCGATTTCGGCCGGCAAGGATGGCGTGACCCCACCGATGTAACTGCGCTCGCGAGACTTCTGTAGGAGCAGAGCTTGCTCGCAATGGCGGTAGAACATTCAGCATTGATGTGAGAGACAGACCGCTATCGCGAGCAAGCTTGGCTCCTACAGGTTCTCGGTGTTTTTCAGTAAAAAAGGCGACCTTCTCAGGTCGCCTTTTTCATTGGCTCAGGCATTACTGACCGCTGTAAATCTGATCAAAAATCCCGCCATCATTGAAGTGAGTCTTCTGCACGGTGCGCCAGTCACCAAAGGTCTTCTCCACCGAGAGGAAATCCACTGTCGGGAAGCGATCGTTGTACTTGGCCAGTACGGCCGGATCACGTGGACGCAGGTAGTTGGCGGCGGCAATTTCCTGACCTTCCGGCGACCACAGGTACTTCAGGTATTCCTCGGCGGCAGCGCGGGTGCCTTTCTTCTCGACTACTTTGTCGACCACAGACACCGGCGGCTCCGCTTCGGCGGAGACGCTTGGGTAGATGACTTCGAACTGGTCACGGCCAAACTCGCGGGCAATCATTTCCGCTTCGTTTTCGAAGGTCACCAGCACGTCGCCGATCTGGTTGGTCATGAACGTGGTGGTGGCGGCACGGCCACCGGTATCGAGCACTGGCGCTTGTTTGAACAGTTTGCCGACGAAGGCTTTGGCCTTGTTCTCGTCACCGCCGTTTTTCAGCACATAACCCCAGGCCGACAGATAGGTGTAGCGGCCGTTGCCCGAGGTTTTCGGGTTCGGCACGATCACTTGCACGCCGTCCTTGAGCAGATCAGGCCAGTCTTTCAGCGCTTTCGGGTTGCCTTTGCGAACGATGAACACAGTGGCCGACGTGAACGGCGCGCTGTTGTTCGGCAGGCGGGTGACCCAGTTGTCCGGGACCAGTTTGCCATTGTCCGCCAGAGCGTTGATGTCGGTAGCCATGTTCATGGTGATGACGTCAGCCGGCAGACCGTCGATCACGGAGCGCGCCTGTTTGCTGGAACCGCCGAAGGACATCTGCAGGGTGATGTTTTCGTTGTGCTCGGCTTGCCAGTGTTTCTGGAAGGCCGCGTTGTAGTCCTTGTAGAAATCGCGCATCACGTCGTAGGAAACGTTGAGCAGGGTCGGTGCGGCCTGAGCCACGCTGGTCAGTGCCAGGCCAGCGGCCAGAAGTGAGGCGCCAAAGAGTTTTTTCACTGCGCATTCCTTGTTCTATTTGTAGGAACTGCCGAAGGCTGTGGTCTTTTGAACTTTAAGAGCTACATCAAAAGATCGCAGCCTTCGGCAGCTCCTACGGGTTAGTTGTTACTCATTAAAAGAGGGGTTGCTACTGTTTTGCCAGCGACTATAACTGTGCTTGCATAGTCCTTTAAAGATTAAAAAGCACTTTGCTTATTCCAGTTTCTTGAATAGAGCATTGCCGCACCGCGAGCAAAATGCAGCGCCGTGCTCGTGGCTGTTTTTTTTGCACACCGGGCAGTCGTGTTGCAACTGTTCGCCGCGCATGGCGTTGGCCAGCTCGGCGGTGAAAATCCCCGTCGGCACTGCGATGATCGAGTAACCGGTGATCATCACCAGCGACGAAATCACCTGACCCAGCGGCGTCTTGGGCACGATGTCGCCAAAGCCTACGGTAGTCAGCGTCACGATCGCCCAGTAGATACCTTTCGGAATGCTGGTAAAGCCGTGCTCCGGGCCTTCGATCACGTACATCAGTGTGCCGAACACGGTCACCAATGTGCAGACGCTGACCAGAAACACCACGATCTTCTGCTTGCTGCCGCGCAGCGCCGACATTAGATAATTGGCTTGTTTCAGATAAGGACTGAGCTTGAGCACGCGGAAAATCCGCAGCATTCGAATGATCCGGATAATCAGCAAATACTGCGCATCGGCGTAATACAGCGCCAGGATACCGGGCACGATCGCCAGCAAATCCACCAGGCCGTAAAAGCTGAACGCGTAACGCAGTGGCTTCGGCGAACAATAGAGGCGCAGGCCATATTCGATGGCGAAGATGACGGTGAAGCCCCACTCGATGTACGCCAGCACGTTGGCGTAGTTCTTGTGGATCGTGTCGATGCTGTCGAGCATCACGATGACGATGCTGGCGAGGATGATCAACAGCAGAATGCCGTCGAAGCGCCGTCCGGCCTTGGTGTCGCTCTGGAAAACCATGACGTAAAGGTCTTCACGCCAGTTTTTGCTGCTGTCCATGGAAAACGCCTGAATCGAGAATCAGCGCAGCCTAGGGTGATTCTCCCCGATAGCGCAAGGCGCGTGGTCGACGGCGGCCTGGCGCAGCACGCGAATGCCGGCGCGGATCAGCCAGCAGGCGAGGATGAACGGCGCGGTCAATGTGGCCAGACCGAGCGCGGCGAAGCCCGGTGTGAACAATACGGCAAGCCCAATGCCCAGCAGTGGCAGCCAGGGCCGGCGGCGTTGTCCGCTGAAGGCGAGGGCGGCGAGCGCGGCGTTATAACCGCCCAGCCCCAGCAGCGCGGTTGAGGTTTCGTGCTGCAGCAAGGCGAACGCGAGTCCGGCAATGGAGCCCAGCAGTGCCCACAAAAAAGCGCGTCGGTCGGCGATCAGCAAGCCGACGGCGATCAGTGCACCCGCCAGCGGATGACCGAGAAACATCACCTGACCGAGCCCCTTCAACGGGGCGGCGAACAGGTTGAGCGTGTTCATGTCGATCAGCGGCGCGGGGTGTTGCGGCCCGGTAAACGACAGCAGCAACCAGCTCATGCCGACGAAGGGCGCGGTGTAGGCCGGCAGGCAATGATGGTCGCGGGCGCGTTTCAACCATTGCTGGGTGAGCATGGCACTCAGTCCGCCAGCGGCAATGATCAGCGGCGGCAGCAGCGCCGACCAAGGGAAATACAGGCTCAGCAGCAAGCCGAGCAGAACGCCGTTGTAACTGAACAGCCCGGCCTGACGGTCGGCCTTGGCGTAGTTGCGACGTTGCGCGGTGAGCAAACCGGCGAGGCCGCCCAGCAGGGCGCCGCCGAGCAGGGTTGGCGCGGTAAAGAGGATCGCCAACAGGCACAGCAGGCCGCACAGCGGATGGCGCTGGAGGAAGATCTGGCTGAAACCGTTGAGCAGGGCTGTCGCCCAATCGGGGCAGTGGGTGTTGAAGTGGTTGGCAGGCATGATGAAATCTAGGGCAGTGGGGAAAACCAAGGTCTTGCATAAACCCTGTGGTGAGGGAGCTTGCTCCCGCTGGGCTGCGTAGCAGCCCCAATTCGGCGAATGCGGTCTTTCTGTTGGAACCGTCATGCCAAAGCGACGACTGCTACGCAGCCGAGCGGGAGCAAGCTCCCTCGCCACAAGTATTGTTGCTTAAATCAACGTCTCGATACGCAACGAGTTAGTCGACCCAGGCTGCCCAAACGGCACGCCCGCCGTGATCAATAAAGTGTCCCCGCGCTGCGCCATGCCCTGTGCCTGCGCAATCTCCAACGCCGTCGAGCACACTTCATCCACCTGCCGCAGTCGATCATTCACCACCGAGTGCACGCCCCAGGCCACCGTCAAGCGGCGAGCCGTCTGCAGGTTCGGCGTCAGGTTCAGAATCGGCACAGTCGGCCGTTCACGCGCCGCACGCAGACTCGACGCACCCGACTCGCTGTAATTCACCAGCACCGCCACCGGCAGCACGTTGCTGATGCGACGAATCGCGCAACTGATCGCATCGGAAACCGTCGCCTCAGCCTTCGGCCGGCTGACGTCCAGTTGCGTCTGATAGTCCGGGCCGTTTTCCACTTGGCGGATGATCTTGCTCATCATCTGCACGGCTTCCATCGGGTACTCGCCGGACGCGGTTTCCGCCGACAGCATCACCGCATCAGCACCTTCGGCCACGGCGTTGGCCACATCGGTGACTTCGGCGCGGGTCGGCGCCGGGGAGAAGCGCATCGACTCGAGCATCTGCGTCGCCACCACCACCGGTTTGCCCAGTTCGCGGCAAATGCTGATGATGTTTTTCTGAATCTGCGGCACGCTTTCGGCCGGTACTTCGACGCCGAGGTCGCCACGGGCAACCATGATCGCGTCGCTCAGTTCAGCGATTTCCCGCAGTTGAGTGACCGCCGACGGCTTCTCGATCTTGGCCATCAAAAACGCTTTGTCACCGATCAGTTCACGGGCTTCGCGAATGTCTTCCGGACGTTGCACGAACGACAGCGCGACCCAGTCCACACCCAGTTCCAGACCGAAACTCAAGTCGCGACGATCCTTGGCGGTCAGCGGGCTCAGTTCCAGCACCGCTTGCGGCACGTTCACCCCTTTGCGATCCGACAACTCACCGCCATTGAGCACCGTGGTGTCGATGGCATCGGCGTACTTGGTGACCACCCGCAGACGCAGTTTGCCGTCGTCCAGCAGCAGATCCATTCCCGGCTCCAGCGCGGCGATGATTTCCGGGTGTGGCAGGTTGACCCGGCGTTGATCGCCCGGCGTCGGGTCCAGGTCCAGGCGCAGCGCTTGACCACGATGCAGTTGCACCTTGCCTTCGGCGAACTTGCCGACCCGCAGTTTCGGGCCTTGCAGGTCCATCAGAATGCCCAGGGGGTAATTCAGCTGACGCTCGACTTCACGAATCCACTGATAGCGCTGGGCGTGGTCGGCGTGATCGCCGTGGCTGAAGTTCAGGCGGAAGATGTTGACCCCGGCCTGTACCAGCTCGCGGATGTCTTCGAGGCCATCGGTGGCCGGGCCGAGGGTGGCGAGGATTTTGACCTTTTTATCAGGCGTCATGTTTAGGGCTCTCGAGAATCAGAATGGCGCGGAAGTCGTTGACGTTGGTGCGGGTCGGCTCGGTGACGATCAGTGCGTCCAGCGCCGCGAAATAGCCGTAGCCATTGTTGTTGTCGAGTTCGTCGCTTGCGCTCAACCCGAGGGCGGCGGCGCGGGCGTAGCTCTCCGGGGTCATGATTGCGCCGGCGTTGTCTTCGGAACCGTCGATGCCATCGGTGTCGCCGGCCAGCGCGTAGACGCCGGGCAGGCCTTTGAGGCTGTCGGTCAGGCTGAGCAGGAATTCGGCGTTACGTCCGCCCCGGCCATTGCCGCGCACGGTGACCGTGGTTTCGCCGCCCGAGAGGATCACGCACGGCGCCGGCAATGGCTGGCCATGCAAGACCACTTGCCGCGCGATGCCGGCGTGAACCTTGGCGACTTCGCGGGACTCGCCTTCCAGGTCGCCGAGGATCAATGGGCTGAAGCCGGCCTGACGCGCTTTCACCGCGGCCGCTTCAAGCGACTGCTGTGGACGGGCGATCAACTGGAAATGACTGCGCGCCAGACTCGGATCGCCGGGTTTGACCGTCTCCGATTCCGGGCTTTGCAGCCAGTTGCGTACGGACGCCGGGATATCGATGCCATAGCGTTTGAGGATTGCCAGCGCTTCGCCGGAGGTGCTCGGATCGGCCACGGTAGGGCCGGAGGCGATGACCGTAGCGAGGTCGCCCGGCACGTCGGAAATCGCATAGGTATAAACAGTGGCCGGCCAGCAGGCTTTGCCGAGGCGACCGCCCTTGATCGCCGAAAGGTGTTTGCGTACGCAGTTCATCTCGCCGATGGTCGCGCCGGATTTGAGCAGGGCTTTGTTGATCGATTGTTTGTCGGCGAGGGTGATGCCGGCAGCTGGAAGTGCGAGCAGCGCAGAACCACCGCCCGAAAGGAGGAAGATCACGCGGTCGTCTTCAGTCAGGTGGCTGACCAGTTCAAAGACACGCTTGGCGACCGCTTGGCCGGCAGCATCCGGCACCGGGTGCGCTGCTTCGACCACTTCGATTTTTTCGCACGGGGCGCCGTGACCGTAACGCGTCACCACCAGACCGGACACTTCACCCTGCCAGCAACGCTCGACCACCTGGGCCATGGCGGCTGCGGCTTTACCGGCACCGATGACGATCACCCGACCGCTGCGATCGGTGGGCAAATAAGCTTCGAGGACGTGCTGCGGATGGGCCGCGTCGATGGCTGTGGCGAACAGCTCGCGCAGGAATTGTTGCGGATCGACCGACATGGCGGGCTCCCGGAATTCTTGTTATTTGAAGGGCAACTCGATCCTGTAGGAGCCGGTTTGCTGGCGATTGCATCAATGCGGTGTGCATAGCAGACCGTGTCGCCTGAATCGCCAGCAAGCCGACTCCTACAGGTGTATGGCGTTACTTATCGCGAATCGAGAAATTCGCCATGTGTTCCAGACCCTTGATCAGCGCCGAGTGATCCCAGTTGCTGCCACCGATGGCCGCGCAGGTGCTGAACACTTGCTGGGCGTTGGCAGTGTTCGGCAGGTTGATGTTCAGCTCTTTGGCGCCTTGCAGGGCCAGGTTCAGGTCCTTCTGGTGCAGGCTGATGCGGAAGCCCGGGTCGAAGGTGCCTTTGATCATGCGCTCGCCGTGCACTTCAAGGATCTTCGACGAAGCGAAACCGCCCATCAGCGCTTCACGGACCTTGGCCGGATCGGCACCGTTTTTCGAGGCGAACAACAGCGCTTCGGCCACGGCCTGAATGTTCAGCGCAACGATGATCTGGTTCGCCACTTTCGCGGTTTGCCCGTCGCCATTGCCACCGACCAAGGTGATGTTTTTGCCCATGGCCTGGAACAGCGGCAGGGCGCGCTCGAAGGCGTCGGCATCGCCGCCGACCATGATGCTCAGGGTCGCAGCCTTGGCACCGACTTCGCCGCCGGACACGGGCGCGTCGAGGTACTGCGCACCTTTTTCGTTGATTTTGGACGCGAAGGCTTTGGTGGCGGTGGGCGAGATCGAGCTCATGTCGATGACGATTTTGCCTTTGCCCACACCGGCTGCGATACCGTCGGCGCGGAACAGTACGTCATCGACCTGCGGGGTATCCGGCACCATGACGATGATGAACTCGGCTTCCTGGGCAACTTCTTTCGGGTTCGCCAGCGCGACGGCGCCACCGGCAACCAGGTCGGCAGGGGCGGCGTCGTGATGCGCCGACAGGAACAGGCTGTGACCGGCTTTCTGCAGGTTCAACGCCATTGGGTGGCCCATGATGCCGGTGCCGATAAATCCGATTTTAGCCATGTGAAAATCCTCTTGTTTTTATTGCTGCTGCAAACAAATTGGGACTGCTTCTGTAGGAGTCGGCTTGCTGGCGATCCAGGCGATGCGGTCTGTCATAGACACCGCAGTGATGCCATCGCCAGCAAGCCGGCTCCTGCAAGGATTTGCGTTAGATCGCGTTGTGGGTTTTCAGCCAGCCCAGACCCGCTTCCGTGGTGGTCAGCGGCTTGTATTCACAGCCAACCCAACCCTGATAACCGATGCGGTCCAGGTGTTCGAACAGGAAGCGGTAGTTGATTTCCCCGGTGCCCGGTTCGTTGCGCCCGGGGTTGTCGGCCAACTGGATGTGGTTGATCTTGCCCAGGTGCGCGGCCATGGTGCGGGCCAGGTCACCCTCCATGATTTGCATGTGGTAGATGTCGTATTGCAGGAACAGGTTGGCACTGCCGACCTGCTCGCGAATCGACAGGGCTTGCGCCGTGTTGTTCAGATAGAAACCCGGGATGTCGCGGGTGTTGATCGCTTCCATCACCAGTTTGATGCCCGCCGCTTGCAGCTTGTCGGCCGCATACTTGAGGTTGGCGACGAAGGTTTTTTCCACGATGGCATCGTCGACGCCCTGTGGACGAATACCGGCCAGGCAGTTGACCTGGGTGTTGCCCAGCACTTGCGCGTAGGCAATCGCCAGATCGACACCGGCGCGAAATTCTTCGACCCGGTCCGGCAGGCACGCGATACCGCGCTCGCCCTTGGCCCAGTCACCGGCCGGCAGGTTGAATAACACCTGGGTCAAGCCGTTGGCGTCGAGCCTGGCTTTGATTTCGGCGGAGCTGAAGTCGTAAGGGAACAGATATTCCACGCCAGTGAAGCCGGCCTTGGCGGCCGCTTCGAAACGGGCGAGAAACTCCTGCTCGGTGAACAGCATGGACAGGTTGGCTGCGAAACGCGGCATGGTGGTCTCCCGTATATGTGTGAGGTCCGTCTGTAGGAACCGGCTTGCTGGCGATGGCGGTTTATCAATCGACATCGATGCGGCTGATACATTGCTATCGCCAGCAAGCCGGCTCCTGCAGGGGCGTGATCAATCGTTAATCGAGCAACGAAATCGCCGTTGGTGCGTCGTTGCCGACCAGCGCCAGGTCTTCGAATTCGTTGACGGCGTTGATCTCGGTGCCCATGGAAATGTTGGTCACGCGCTCCAGGATAATCTCGACGATCACCGGCACCTTGAACTCCTCGATCAGTTCCTGAGCCTTGCGCAGGGCAGGCTGGATCTGAGCCGGTTCGAACACTCGCAGTGCCTTGCAGCCGAGGCCCTCGGCGACCGCCACGTGATCGACACCGTAACCGTTGAGTTCCGGAGCGTTCAGGTTATCGAAGGACAGCTGTACGCAGTAGTCCATGTCGAAACCGCGCTGGGCCTGACGAATCAGCCCCAGGTACGAATTGTTTACCACAACGTGGATGTACGGCAGCTTGAACTGCGCGCCTACCGCCAGTTCTTCGATCATGAACTGGAAATCATAGTCGCCCGACAGTGCCACGACCTTGCGGGTCGGATCGGCCTTGACCACGCCCAATGCTGCAGGAATGGTCCAGCCCAACGGGCCGGCCTGACCGCAGTTGATCCAGTGACGCGGCTTGTAGACGTGCAGGAACTGCGCGCCGGCAATCTGCGACAGACCGATGGTGCTGACGTAGCAGGTGTCTTTGCCGAACACCTGGTTCATCTCTTCATACACGCGCTGCGGCTTGACCGGCACGTTGTCGAAGTGAGTCTTGCGCTGCAGGCTGGCTTTACGCTGCTGGCAGTCTTGCAGCCAGGCGCTGCGGTTTTTCAGTTTGCCGGCGGCCTGCCATTCGCGAGCGACTTCGATGAACACGGTCAGCGCGGCAGCGGCGTCGGACACGATGCCCAGGTCCGGGGTGAACACGCGGCCGATCTGAGTGCCTTCGATGTCGACGTGAATGAACTTGCGGCCTTCGGTGTACACGTCGACCGAACCGGTATGACGGTTGGCCCAACGGTTACCGATACCGAGTACCACGTCGGATTTCAGCATCGTGGCATTGCCGTAGCGGTGCGAGGTCTGCAAGCCGACCATGCCGACCATCAGCGGGTGATCGTCCGGAATGGTGCCCCAGCCCATCAGGGTCGGAATCACCGGGATACCGGTCAGCTCAGCGAACTCCACCAGCAAGTCGCTGGCATCGGCGTTGATGATGCCTCCACCGGCTACCAGCAATGGGCGTTCGGCCTGATCGAGCAGCGCCAGGGCTTTTTCCACTTGAACGCGGGTCGCGCTCGGCTTGGCCAATGGCAGCGGCTGGTAGGCATCGATGTCGAATTCGATTTCGGCCATCTGCACGTCGAACGGCAGGTCGATCAGCACTGGCCCCGGGCGACCGGAGCGCATTTCGAAGAACGCCTTCTGGAACGCGTAAGGCACCTGGCCCGGTTCCAGAACGGTGGTTGCCCACTTGGTCACTGGCTTGACGATGCTGGTGATGTCGACTGCCTGGAAGTCTTCCTTGTGCATCCGGGCGCGGGGTGCTTGCCCTGTGATGCACAGAATCGGGATCGAGTCGGCCGAGGCGCTGTAGAGCCCGGTGACCATGTCAGTACCGGCCGGGCCGGAAGTGCCGATGCACACGCCGATGTTGCCAGCCTTGGTGCGGGTGTAGCCCTCGGCCATGTGCGAGGCGCCTTCAACGTGGCGAGCGAGGACGTGATCGATGCCACCGACCTTCTGCAAGGCGTTGTACAGCGGGTTGATCGCGGCGCCCGGGATGCCAAAAGCGGTATCGACCCCTTCACGGCGCATCACCAGAACGGCGGCTTCGATTGCTCTCATTTTGCTCATGGTTTTGTGCCTCTTACGTTTTGTAATTGTATACAAGTGGCTTTGCGCAGAGTGTATTCACGGCGGACGGCGCAGGTCAATCCATTTTCTCAAGCGACTGTTTCATTCGTCGGAAGCCTGTTCTGCTGTGGCTTTTCGTCGCATGTGGCGCTTTTCGAGAATTATTGTATACAAAAATATAATTCATTGTGTTCTATTTGTCGCATCGGACTGCGGCACAAACGTGCAGTCCATCCGCTTTCCCTATAACAAAATGAGGACGGCACCATGAGCGCTTTAACCTTGAAAGTGGCTGTCAACCTGACCAGTCAGGCCATCTCCGCCGCGCGTGCTATTTCCGCGGCCCCGTTGACCATCGCCGTGCTGGATGCCGGCGGGCACCTGCTCTCGCTGCAACGCGAAGACGGTGCCAGCCTTCTGCGACCGCAAATCGCCATCGGCAAAGCCTGGGGCGCCATCGCCCTGGGCAAAGGCTCACGCCTGCTGGCGCTGGACGCCCAGCAACGCCCGGCATTTATTGCGGCGTTGAACAGTCTGGGGCAGGGCAGTGTGGTGCCGGCACCGGGCGGTGTGTTGATCCGTGATCAGGAGGGGAATGTGCTGGGAGCGGTGGGCATCAGCGGGGATTTGTCGGATGTTGATGAACAGTGCGCGATCAATGCGATCGAGGCGTTGGGGTTGAAAGCGGATGCGGGGGTGAGTGCTTGATCTTCAGCGTCTGAACAAATGTCATCGCTGGCAATCCAACTCGTCGCACCGCAGCTCCCACAATGACTGTAGGTGTTCACATATTTTGCGGACACCGACAGACCCTGTGGGAGCTGCGGTGCGACGATTCGACTTGCCAGCGAATGCTATCTGCCAGACACATCCAGCTAAAAGTATGTATCACCGTTCAGTGTTTCCAGGTCTAGCCTCTTCATGAACTCATCATGAGAGAGGCAAAGGAATGCCCGGTTTTCCCGCATCACATCGCTTGCGAGCCGGCCGCTATGCCGAGCCCAATCGAATTTATTTACTGACCACCAACACTCTGGATCGCGAACCGATCTTTGCCGACTTCGCGTTAGGCAGATTGGTCGTTCACCAATTCTGCCGGGCACAAAATCTCGGATTGGCAAAGTCATTGGCTTGGGTCGTCATGCCCGATCATTTTCATTGGCTGGTCGAATTGGAAAACTGTTCGCTCAGAAGGCTGATGCGCCAGACTAAATCCCTGATTACGAGGGAGGTGAATTTTTCGATTGGTAGAGGTGGGCCGCTTTGGCAGCAGGGTTATCACGACCGAGCGTTGAGGCGGGAGGAGGATTTGGTGAAATTGGCCCGGTATGTCGTGGCAAACCCACTGCGGGCCGGGCTTGTTGAAAAGCTTGGCGACTATCCGCTGTGGGATGCCATCTGGGTTTGAGTCGGCACCGAGTCGCCTACATCGCTGGCAAGCCAGCTCCCACAGGTTCCTCTGTTGAGTTCAAATTCTGTGGACGACACGAATCCCTGTGGGAGCTGGCTTGCCAGCGAAGGCCGCGCCTCGGTCTACCGATCTGGCTCACACCCCTTGAGCACCAACCGAATAATCGTCTGCGCCGCCGCTTCGTAATCCTCTTCATCCAGCTTGGCCTTGCCGGTTATCGCAGTGATCTGCCAGTCAAAGTCGGCATAGGTCTGGGTCGCGGCCCAGATGCTGAACATCAGGTGGTTGGGGTCGATGGGGGCGATCTGGCCGCGGTCGATCCAGGTCTGGATGCAATCGATGTTGTGCTTGGCCTGGCTGTTCAGTTGTTCGACCAGGTCGGCGCTCAGGTGCGGAGCGCCGTGCATGATTTCGCTGGCGAACACCTTGGAGGCGAAGGGCAGGTCGCGGGAAATGCGGATTTTCGAGCGGATATAGCCGCTCAGCACCTCGCTGGGCACACCGTCGGCGTTGAACGGTGTCGAGGCCTGCAGAATCGGCTCGATGATGCTTTCCAGAACCTCGCGGTAGAGGTTTTCCTTGGATTTGAAGTAGTAGTAGACGTTGGGCTTGGGCAATCCCGCCTTGGCTGCGATGTCACTGGTTTTGGTCGCAGCGAAGCCCTTGTCGGCAAATTCTTCACTGGCGGCACGCAGGATCAGTTCTTTGTTGCGCTCGCGGATAGTGCTCATAAACCAGGTGGTTCCTTGCCTGTTCTGGCGGTTGCGCATGGTAGCACCGGCCTCGCGCGGCGCTCAAGAATGCCCCATGCGGCGCTCAGCCACGCTATGCTGCGCAGCATTCATTAAAGAAGGACACCTGATTCATGGCAGGAAGCAGTTTACTGTTGCTGATCGACGACATTGCCGCGGTACTCGACGACGTGGCGTTGATGACCAAAATGGCCGCCAAGAAAACCGCCGGCGTGCTCGGTGACGACCTGGCGCTCAATGCCCAGCAGGTCAGTGGTGTGCGCGCCGAGCGGGAAATCCCAGTGGTTTGGGCGGTCGCCAAGGGGTCGTTTCTCAACAAACTGATCCTGGTGCCATCGGCGCTGGCGATCAGTGCGTTCATTCCGTGGCTGGTTACGCCGTTGCTGATGGTTGGCGGCGCCTACCTGTGTTTTGAAGGTTTCGAAAAACTCGCGCACAAGTTCCTGCACAGCAAGGCTGAAGACCAGGCCGAGCATGCGGAGCTGGTCGAAGCCGTGGCCGATCCGGCGGTCGACCTGGTGGCGTTCGAAAAGGACAAGATCAAGGGCGCCATCCGTACCGACTTCATTCTCTCGGCGGAAATCATCGCCATCACCCTCGGCACCGTGGCGGATGCGTCGCTGACCCAGCAAGTGATCGTGCTGTCGGGCATCGCCATCGTCATGACCATCGGCGTCTATGGACTGGTGGCCGGCATCGTCAAGCTTGATGACCTCGGCTTGTGGCTGACCCAGAAGCCCGGCCAGATGGCTAAAAGCATCGGCGGCGGGATTCTGCGCGCGGCGCCGTACATGATGAAAAGCCTGTCGGTGATCGGCACGGCGGCGATGTTCCTGGTGGGCGGCGGGATTCTCACCCACGGCGTGCCGATGGTTCACCACTGGATTGAAAGTGTCAGTGCGGGGGCGGGTGGTGCCGGGTTTATCGTGCCGACGTTGTTGAATGCGGTGGCAGGGATTGTGGCGGGTGCGGTGGTGTTGGCGTGTGTGATGGTTGTCAGCAAGCTCTGGAAAACAGTGAAAGGCTGAAGCCTGACACTATCCAACTGTGGGAGCGGGCTTGCTCGCGAAGGCGGTGTGTCATTCAACATAGATATCGACTGACACCCCGCCTTCGCGAGCAAGCGCGCTCCCACAGTTGATTTGTGGTGTTTGAAGTTCCGTGCATGAAAAAGGCCATTCGACTCGCATCGAATGGCCTTTTTTGTTGCCGCCGGATTACTCGGCGATCTGCAACTTGCGCGACTCGGTGTACACGTAGCGCACCTTCTCATACTCGAACGGCGAGTTCAGCTGGCCATAACGGAAGCTGTTCTGGTGGCGCTTGTCGATGCTGCGAAGGACCCACACTTCAGGGTGGTTGGAACTGACTTCGGCGACGTTCAGGAAGTTGATCGCCGACTCGGCGGTGAAGTCTACGGCCAGGCCGCCGGTGTCGCGGATGTTGGAAGGGCCGAGGATCGGCAACACAAAGTAGGCGCCGCCCGGTACGCCGTAGAAACCGAGCGTCTGGCCGAAGTCTTCGCTCTGGCGCGGCAGGCCCATGGAGGTGGCCGGGTCCCACAGGCCGGCGATGCCGATAGTGGTGTTGAGCAGCAGGCGCGCGGTGGTTTCCATCGAGCGTTTGCCTTTGAACTGCAGCAGGCTGTTCATCAGGTTCGGCACGTCGCCGAGGTTGTTGAAGAAGTTGCTGACGCCGGTGCGCAGGAAGCTTGGCGTGATGTAGCGATAACCGTCGACCACCGGCAGGAACACCCATTGGTCGAAGCGGTAGTTGAAGTGATACACCCGGCGGTTCCACTCTTCCAGCGGGTCGTACACGTTCAGTGCGTTGAGGCTGGAGCGTTCGAATTCACGCTGATCCAGGCCCGGGTTGAATTTGAGTTTGCTCAACGGCTCCTTGAAACCGTCATTGTCGATGACCACCGGCGCGTTGGCTTTGCTGTTGTCGGCATTGGCGACGCCTGCACAGAGTAACGCTGCGATAAGCAGGAGGTATTTAGCCACGGAAAAACTCCAGCATGGCGTCGCTGTTGACGCGATAGTTAAGGTTGCCGCAATGGCCGCCCAGTGGATAAACGGTCAAACGGTCGCCGAAAGTCTTGCGCAGGAAACCCAGGTCGCCAGGGCCGAGGATCACGTCGTCGGCGTTATGCATGACCGCGATTTTCGGGCTGTCGTGCAGATAATCCTTCAAGGCATACAGGCTGACCTGGTCGATCAGTTGCAGCAGGCTGCCGCCATCGGTGCGCGCACGCCACATCGGGATCACTTGTTCGGTGATGTAGCAGTCGAAGTCACACTGCAGCGCACGCTTGAGGTACGGCGTAAGCGTGGTGCCTTCTGTGATAGGCGTTTTTGGTGGAGTGATCAGGCCGCGACGGTTGATCAGGTCCGAGGTAAAGGCGATGTCGGCGGCCGAGAAGCGGAACGAGGTGCCGATCAACATGGCCATCTGTTCGTTGCTCAGGTGCTGCTTGGACTGCTGGAAGTCATAGAGCAGGGCATCGTTGAGGTCGATGTAGCCTTTTTGCTGGAAGTAGCGGGTCAGTTTGTTCAGTACCAGTTCATAGAACGTGGTGCTGTTGTTGATGCCCTTGACCTCTGTCTGGACGAGTCTGTCCAGGTTGGTGATCGAGGTGTAGAGGTTGACTGGCGGGTTGAGCAGCAAGACTTTCTTGAAATTGAAACTGCGGCGGGTTTCGTCCAGGTGTGCGACGAATGCGGCGTCCAGTGCACCCAGGCTATATCCGGTCAGGTAGTAATCAGTGACAGGCAGTTTCGGATTTTGCGCCCGCACGGCTTGCATCACCCGGTACATGTCTTCGGCGTCATCCTTGGTGATGCCGGGTGTGGCAAAGCGTGAGGCGGCGCTCATGAAGTCGAAGCTGGTAGGCGACGACAGTTGCACAACGTGATAGCCGGCCTTGTAGTAGAGCTTTTTCAGGTATTCGTTAAGGCTGCTGTCATAGCGCGCGCCAGTGCCGGCAATCAGGAAGATCAGCGGGGCGGCTTTATCCTGGGTGGCGATGCGATAGGTCAGTTTCTTCACCGGCCAGAAGTTGTCCGGTAGTTCGAATTCACGCTCCGGACGCAACGTGACGGTGCGGGTTTCCTGGTCGATGTCATCGTCCAGCGGCAATTCCGGACGCAGGTCCGGCGGTGTCGTCGCAATGGTCGCCTCGAACGGATTGGTCAAGGGGTAGCCATAACTGGCGGCGTCGATATCGACCGCCAGTGCGGACGCACTCAAAATAAGGCCGCCAAACAGGGCGGCAAAGCGCAAGGAACGGAGCATGACTAGATCCCTTAGAGAGAAAGGTGCCGGATGAAGTTCGCAGGCTATGACCACAGGGGGTGCGCCAAAGTGCCATGCCTCGGCACCAAACAGGCCTAATTTCAGAGTAATGGTAGCTGGGACGATACACTTTGCAGCGAATGACTGCCCAGTTAACTGTTGTTAACGCTTGCGTCAGGCTGTCGGCAGATTAAGCTGGCCGCCGTTTTCGCTTATTGGAGTGCCCTATGTCCCGCCGTCTGCCCGTGATTCTGCTGCTTGTTTTGCTGCCTTTATGGCTGGCCGCCAGTTATGGCGCGCGTTATGGCTTCATGGAGGATGCGCAGTGGGTCGGCATCTGCGTTGACGAGGCGAGCCGCTGGGAATGCGTGGTCCGTTCGAACCTGGGCCTGATGATTCATTTCCAGGTATTGGGCTGGGCAGCCCTGGCGGCAGCGGTGATCGGCTTTGTGCTGCCTGGCCGGGCAGGGTGGTGGTTGGCGGTGCTGGCGCTGGTGTTCGGGTTTCCGGCGCTGGCGTTGTACAACACGACGATGGCGGTGTTTGCGGTGGTGATTGCTGCTTTGCGGTTGGTCAGAGCGTCTCGTAGCGCCTGATAGTCAGTCTTCGCGAGCAAGCCCGCTCCCATATTTGATCGTCGTCGTACACAAATACTGTGCTCACTGAAGATCTACTGTGGGAGCGGGCTTGCTCGCGAATGGGTCATCAGCTGCGCTGAAGATCAGCCTTGCGAACCCGCAAACTGCGCCACAACGCCGCCACCATCAACACACTCACCAACGCCCAGCCCCAGGCCTGCTGGTTTTGCAAACCTTCGCGATACAACTGCGGCGCAATGCAAGCGCCGATGATGAAGGTCAGCAAGGCAATCTCTCGACGCGGCACGCTCACCGGACGGCACAGGTAAACCAGCGCCGGCAGGATGAACGCGACACTCGGGAAGCTGCGATAACGCGGATCGAACACCAGCTCCAGCATCATCACCGCCGCCGCAAAACCTGCCACCGCCAGCAACCAGCCCGCCCGACGCTCCAGCGCAGTGAAGGCCTGCCCGCGCCAGCCCGTGCGAGCACTCAATGTCAGCGCTGCATGTGCCAGCACCAACAGATTCAAACCGGTCAGCAAGGCGACCCACAACCATTCACTGGCAAACCGCGTGGTCACCCGCGCCAGGTCGCCCCACGCGCCAATCGAGCAGGCCGCCAGCGCGCCCAGCAGTGGCAGAACCAGTGCCGAGCGGGTGCTGCGTACGCGTCCGCCAAGAATCAGCGTGCCGAGAAAAATCACTCCGCCCACCGCCAGCCATTGCGACCAGTACGGCACATTCGACACCGGACCCGCCAGCACGCCCTTGTCCTGGCGATCAGCATCAAACAGCCCCCAGTAACCGCCGACCGCACCTTCACTGGCGCGTTTCCAGGGCTGGTCAAAGGCTTCGATCAGGTTGTAATGCCAGCCTTCCTGTTCGGCGATGATGACAAAGGCGCGAATGAACTTGGCTTCATTGACCCGGCTCGGCAAAGCGGTTTCGCGCTGACGGCCTTCGCTCGGCCAGCCGGTTTCGCCAATCATCACGTCTTTGGGCGCAAATTTGTTGCCGAACACCTGACGCACTTCGCGAACATGCTGCAGGGCGGCGTCGATGTTCGAAGGCTCGTCCTCCCAGTACGGCAGCAAGTGGATAGTCAGGAAATCCACCGCTGGGGCGATTTCCGGGTGTTTGAGCCAGAACTCCCAGACGTCGGCATAAGTGACAGGCTGCTTGACCTGGCTTTTGACCTTGCTGATCAGCCTGACCAGCTGCGCGCCGGTGACTTCCTTGCGCAACAGGGTTTCGTTGCCGACGATCACTGACGTCACCACGTCCGGGTTGGCGTTGGCGGAGGCAATCAGCAAGTCGACTTCTTTCTCGGTGTCCACCGGGTTGCTGTTGACCCAGGCGCCGATCATCAACTTCAAGCCATGCTTGCGCGCCAGATCGGGCAAGGCCTCGAGGCCGGTCATGGAATAGGTGCGAATGCATTCGAAGCGGGTGGCCAGCAGGGCGAGATCGGCGTCCATGCGCTCGGGGCGCAACTTGAACGGCTGATCGAACGGCGATTGGTCTTTATCGAACGGAGTGTAGGAGGCGCATTGCAGCTTGTGCGTCGCGCTGGCCACGTCCGGCAGAATCACCGGTTTGCCGAGTCCGTACCAAAAACCGCCGAGGGCAAAAAGCCCCAACAGGCAGGCGAATAAATAAGCAAAAAAAGGAAAGCGTGATGTGGCGGGCATGGTCAGGCCGTCTGGGAGCAAAGCCGCGCATGTTACCTGCAATTGCTCCGCGCTTGGTGGCTTGCATGATTTTGACATGCAAAGTTCAGGCGGATCGGCGGGAGCATCAAAGGTGGTCGTGATTAATGGCGTTCTGATGTCGTTTCTCGATGCCTTGAGGTCGTAGACAGCACAGGTTCCGGTTGGCGTCAGGTTGATTATCGAACCGTCAGTACTCCGCTGACATTCGAACGAGTTTGCGGTGGGCGTGATGGGGGCGCTGTGCACCATAACAATACGTTGACGCGGCTCGGCATCCGTCGAGCGCAGCACTTTCGGGGAAGTAACGATGAAGATGCGACGACTTTTAGGCGCAGGTGCCGCTCTGGTACTTGCGATTGGCTCCACATTCGCCAATGCCGAGAGCAAGACCCTGAGCATCGGTTACGTTGATGGCTGGTCCGACAGCGTAGCGACCACTCATGTGGCCGCCGAAGTGATCAAGCAGAAGCTGGGTTATGACGTGAAGCTCCAAGCCGTCGCTACCGGGATCATGTGGCAGGGCGTGGCCACCGGTAAACTGGACGCCATGCTGTCGGCCTGGCTGCCGGTGACCCACGGTGATTACTGGGCCAAGAACAAAGACCAGGTCGTTGATTACGGCCCGAACTTCAAGGACGCGAAAATCGGCTTGATCGTGCCGGAGTACGTCAAGGCCAAGTCGCTTGAAGATCTGAAAACCGACGACAGCTTCAAGAAACGCATTGTCGGCATCGACGCCGGTTCAGGCGTGATGCTCAAGACCGAGCAGGCGATCAAGGACTATGACCTGACCGGCTATCAACTCAAGGCCAGTTCTGGCGCCGGCATGATTGCCGAGCTGACTCGTGCCGAGAAGAAAAACGAATCCATTGCCGTGACCGGTTGGGTGCCGCACTGGATGTTCGCCAAGTGGAAACTGCGCTTCCTCGAAGACCCGAAAGGCGTGTATGGCGCGGCTGAAACCGTGAACAGCATCGGCAGCAAAGAGCTGGCAACCAAAGCACCGGAAGTGGCCAAGTTCCTGAAGAACTTCCAGTGGTCTTCGAAAGACGAAATCGGCGAAGTCATGCTGGCCATTCAAGAGGGCGCCAAACCTGAAGCCGCCGCGAAGGATTGGGTCGCCAAGCACCCGGAGCGTGTTGCAGACTGGACCAAATAATCTGAGCTGACGCGTTTGGTCAGCACCTCTCAAGGCCCCTTGGCATAACAGTCAAGGGGCTTTTTTGCTTTTCTGTAGGAGCCCGGCTTGCCGGCGATGGCGATTGTGAGGACGCCATCGCCGGCAAGCCGGGCTCCTGCAAAGGCCGTGCTACACCAAACATTGGCGAATCGGTCATGTCGTTCTAATACTAAGGTCGTCTGGAACCAGTTCCGCAGCCGCATAAAGTGGATCACGTTGTAACTTCATCTGTGCTGCGAGGATAAAAACAATGAACGACAGCATTTACCTCTCGATTCAAAACAGCCCGCGCTTCAAGGAGCTGGTTAGTAAGCGAGAAAGGTTCGCCTGGATTCTTTCGGCGATCATGCTTGGGCTTTACTCCGGATTCATCCTTTTGATCGCTTACGGGCCGCATATTCTGGGCGCGAAGATCAGCCCTGAGTCATCGATAACCTGGGGCATACCGATCGGCGTCGGGCTGATTCTTTCAGCCTTCGTCCTTACCGCGATCTACGTTCGACGCGCCAATGGCGAATTCGACGACCTGAACAATGCGATTCTCAAGGAGGCTCAGCAATGATCCGGCGTCTAATGGCTTTATTGAGCATCGCAGCCTTCGCACCGGGCGCCTGGGCGGCCGAAGCCCTGACGGGGGCCGTGCAGAAACAACCACTGAACATCGCTGCAATCCTGATGTTCGTGGCGTTCGTCGGCGCGACGTTGTACATCACCTACTGGGCTTCGAAGAAAAACAACTCGGCGGCCGACTACTACGCGGCCGGTGGCAAGATCACCGGTTTCCAGAACGGCCTGGCGATCGCTGGCGACTACATGTCCGCGGCGTCCTTCCTGGGTATTTCCGCCCTGGTGTTCACCTCCGGCTACGACGGCCTGATCTACTCGATCGGCTTCCTGGTGGGCTGGCCGATCATTCTGTTCCTGATCGCCGAGCGCCTGCGTAACCTGGGTAAATACACCTTTGCCGACGTGGCGTCCTACCGCCTCGGGCAAACCCAGATTCGCTCGCTGTCCGCTTGCGGTTCGCTGGTGGTGGTGGCGTTCTACCTGATCGCGCAAATGGTCGGTGCCGGCAAGCTGATCCAGCTGCTGTTCGGTCTCGACTATCACGTTGCGGTGATCCTGGTCGGTATCCTGATGTGCATGTACGTGTTGTTCGGCGGCATGCTGGCGACCACTTGGGTGCAGATCATCAAGGCTGTGCTGTTGCTGTCCGGTGCCTCGTTCATGGCGCTGATGGTGATGAAGCACGTCAACTTCGACTTCAGCGCACTGTTCTCCGAGGCGATCAAGGTTCACCCTAAAGGTGAGGCGATCATGAGCCCGGGCGGCCTGGTGAAAGATCCGATCTCCGCGTTCTCCCTGGGGCTGGCACTGATGTTCGGTACCGCTGGCCTGCCACACATCCTGATGCGCTTCTTCACCGTGAGTGACGCGAAAGAAGCTCGCAAGAGCGTGCTGTATGCAACTGGCTTCATTGGTTACTTCTACATCCTGACCTTCATCATCGGCTTCGGCGCGATCCTGCTGGTCAGCACCAACCCGGCCTTCAAAGATGCGGCTGGCGCGCTGTTGGGCGGCAACAATATGGCGGCGGTGCACCTGGCCAACGCGGTAGGTGGCAGTATCTTCCTGGGCTTCATCTCGGCGGTAGCGTTCGCGACCATTCTGGCAGTGGTTGCCGGTCTGACCCTGGCCGGTGCTTCGGCGGTGTCCCATGACCTGTATGCCAGTGTGATCAAGAAAGGCAAGGCGAACGAGAAGGACGAGATCCGTGTCTCGAAAATCACCACCATCGCCCTGGCGGTGCTGGCGATCGGTCTGGGCATTCTGTTCGAAAGCCAGAACATCGCGTTCATGGTGGGCCTGGCGTTCTCGATCGCGGCGAGCTGTAACTTCCCGGTGCTGCTGCTTTCCATGTACTGGAAGAAGCTGACCACGCGCGGTGCGATGATTGGTGGCTGGCTGGGTCTGGTCAGTGCTGTTGGCTTGATGATTCTCGGGCCAACCATCTGGGTGCAGATCCTGCATCACGAGAAGGCTATCTTCCCGTATGAGTACCCGGCGTTGTTCTCGATGATCATTGCGTTTGTGGGGATCTGGTTCTTCTCGATCACTGACAAGTCGGCTGCTGCGGATAATGAGCGGGCGTTGTTCTTCCCGCAGTTTGTTCGTTCGCAGACTGGTTTGGGGGCGAGTGGGGCGGTTTCGCACTAAGGCTTCGAGATTGTTTGTGTAACAGTTGGGTTGAATAGAAATGCCCCGGTCGAGAGATCGGGGCATTTTCTTTTGGGTGTACATATCCATTTCTGCGGTAAC
>NZ_BDAG01000016.1 GCF_002091715.1 Pseudomonas migulae NBRC 103157
CGAACACCAACCTTATGCCCACCCAAAATCCAACTGTGGGAGCGGTGGTGCGACGATTCGACTTGCTCGCGAATGCGGACTGGCATTCAGCATTGATGTCGACTGACTGGACGCCTTCGCGAGCAAGCCCACATTCATCGGGGTTGCTTCCAGAGGGATGTGAACGATCAAGTCAGCGAAGCGCGCCCGCTTGACGCCCAGGTCGGCCCGAAGGCCGCCTCGGGTGCTGTGGCGGTAGTCGCGCCCTCGAGAGGCCGAGTGGAGGTTCTGCGCAGTGGGAAACCCGGCAAGGATGCCGGGTTAGCCGCCCCCGGCCATGGATGGCCGATGGCGGCGGGCCCACGGAGCAGGACCGGAAGGAGGGCATGCCGAGCCTTAGCGAGGCACCGAACGAAAGGGGCAAAAGCGCTTGGTTACTTGGCGCTTCTCCAAGTAACCCGCTGTAAGAGCGGAACCCATAGCAGCCATTACCGCAGCAACGGATATGTACACCAACCACCAACCACCAACCACCAACCACCAACCACCAAACCCTAATCACCCCACCTGATACCCCACCATTCAGAAAACCCCCCATCCCCTCCAGGTTAACAAAACATAACGTGGCGTCGATTGTCAGACCTTTCCAAACACCGATAGGATAAGCCAGCTTCCGAAGGGGCTCTGGATTGCGGGTTTCAGGACTATGCTCCTAACCATCCAATCCCGATGAGCACCCCTAACGGCGCCCTGAAAGGTTGAACGACCTAACAATAATAATGGGGGAAGGTCTATGAGTGAGCCTGTCATGGGTGTGGGTACCTGCCGCCCGCCGGCACTGCGCAAATTCGCGTTGCTGGCTACAGCGCTCTCGCTGTTGGGCTGTGCCGTGTTGTCGGCACCTGTGCTGGCCGCCGCGGCGCCAGCATCTGACGTTGTCTATTCCGTTGAATCCGCCAAGGCCAGCAAAAGCCTGATGCTCGATGTCGTGCACGCCGGCAAGCGCCTGGTGGCGGTCGGCGATCGCGGGCACATTCTGTATTCCGATGACCAGGGCGCGACCTGGACCCAGGCCAAGGTGCCGACCCGGCAACTGCTGACCTCGGTTTATTTTGTCGACGACAAGCACGGCTGGGCCGTCGGTCATGATGCACAGATCCTCGCCAGCGAGGACGGCGGCGTCACATGGACCAAGCAATTTGAAGATCTGAAACGCGAATCGCCGCTGCTCGACGTCTGGTTCCAGGACGCCAACAGCGGCTTTGCCGTGGGCGCTTACGGCGCGCTGCTGGCCACCACCGATGGCGGCAAAAACTGGGAAGACGCCAGCGATCGCCTCGACAACGAAGACCAGTACCACCTCAACGGCATTGCTGCGATCAAGGATGCCGGGCTGTTCATCGTCGGCGAGCAGGGCAGCATGTTCCGCTCCGCAGACTGGGGCCAGACCTGGGAAAAGCTGGAAGGCCCATACGAAGGTTCGCTGTTCGGCGTGATCGGCACCGCTCAACCCAACACGCTGCTGGTCTACGGTCTGCGCGGCAACCTGTTTCGCTCCACCGATTTCGGCAGCACCTGGGAACCGGTCGAGCTGAAAGCGGCCCGCGGTGCTCTGGAGTTTGGTCTGTCCGGTGCAACGTTGCTCGACGACGGCTCTATCGTGATCGTCGGCAACGGTGGCAGCGTCATCCGCAGCGACGATAATGGCGAAACCTTCAGCGTGTTCAACCGCCCGGACCGTATTTCCGTCGCGGCGGTCACCGATGCAGGCAACGGCAATCTGATCCTGGCAGGACAGGGCGGCGTTCGCGTCACCTCGCCAACCGGTGCCGGCGCAGAGAATGGAAAAAACGGGTCGTCCAAATGAGCCGGGCAAATAATAAGAAGGCGGGTCTATGACATCCTTGAGCAGCCATCACCAAGACAAGGCGACGTTTCTTGAGCGTCTGATCTTCAACAACCGACCGGCAGTGATTGTGATCTGCCTGCTGGTGAGTATTTTCCTGTTCTGGCAGGCGACACTGATCCGCCCGTCCACCAGTTTCGAAAAAATGATCCCGCTCGAGCATCCGTTCATTCAGAAGATGATGGAGCACCGCAACGATCTGGCGAACCTGGGTAACACCGTGCGGATCTCGGTGGAAGCCACCGATGGCGACATCTTCTCCAAGGAGTACATGGAGACCCTGCGCCAGATCAACGACGAGGTGTTCTACATCTCCGGCGTCGATCGTTCCGGCCTCAAGTCGCTGTGGAGTCCGAGCGTCCGCTGGACCGAGGTCACGGAGGAGGGCTTCGCGGGTGGTGAAGTGATCCCGCAGAGCTACAACGGTTCCCAGCAAAGCCTCGATCTGCTGCGCAACAACGTACTCAAGTCCGGACAGGTCGGGCGCCTGGTGGCCAACGACTTCAAGTCGAGCATCGTCGATATCCCGCTGCTGGAGTCCTACCCGGACCCGCAGGACCAGGGCAAACTGCTGGCCCTCGACTACCGCAAGTTCTCCCACGAGCTGGAAGAAAAGATCCGCGACAAGTTTGAAAAACAAAACCCCAACGTGCAGATCCACATCGTCGGTTTCGCCAAGAAAGTCGGCGACCTGATCGATGGTCTTGTCATGGTGGTAATGTTCTTCGGCGTCGCCTTCGTCATCACGCTGATCCTGCTGTACTGGTTCACCAACTGCATGCGCAGCACCGTGGCGGTGTTGAGCACGACGTTGGTGGCGGTGGTCTGGCAGCTCGGTTTGATGCACTTCTTCGGCTTCGGGCTTGATCCGTACTCGATGCTGGTGCCGTTCCTGATCTTCGCCATCGGTATTTCCCACGGCGTGCAGAAGATCAACGGCATCGCGTTGCAGTCCAGTGAAGCCGACAACGCGCTGACCGCCGCGCGACGCACCTTCCGCCAGTTGTTCCTGCCGGGGATGATCGCGATCCTTGCGGATGCGGTGGGTTTCATCACGTTGCTGATCATCGATATCGGTGTGATCCGCGAACTGGCCATCGGCGCTTCCATCGGCGTGGCGGTGATCGTCTTCACCAACCTGATCCTGCTCCCAGTCGCCATTTCCTACGTCGGCATCAGCAAACGCGCCGTCGAGCGCAGCAAGAAAGACGCACACCGTGAACACCCGTTCTGGCGCCTGTTGTCGAACTTTGCCAGCCCGAAAGTCGCACCGGTGTCGATCATCCTGGCCTTGCTGGCCTTCGGTGGCGGCCTCTGGTACAGCCAGAACCTGAAGATCGGCGACCTCGACCAGGGTGCACCTGAGTTGCGTCCGGACTCGCGCTACAACAAGGACAACAACTTCATCATCAGTAACTACTCCACCAGCTCCGATGTATTGGTGGTGATGGTCAAGACCAAGTCCGAAGGTTGCTCGCGCTACGAAGCCATGGCGCCGATCGACGAGCTGATGTGGAAGATGCAGAACACCGAGGGCGTGCAGTCGGCGATCTCGCTGGTGACCGTGTCCAAGCAGATGATCAAGGGCATGAACGAGGGCAACCTGAAATGGGAAACCCTGTCGCGCAACCCGGACGTGCTGAACAACTCCATTGCCCGGGCTGATGGTTTGTACAACAACAGTTGCTCCCTGGCACCGGTGCTGGTGTTCCTAAACGATCACAAGGCTGCAACGCTTGATCGCGCAGTCCATGCCGTGCAGGACTTCGCCAAGGAGAACAACAAGGAAGGCCTGGAATTCATCCTTGCCGCCGGTAATGCCGGCATCGAGGCGGCCACCAACGAGGTGATCAAGGAATCCGAGCTGACCATCCTGATCCTCGTCTACATCTGCGTTGCGACCATGTGCATGATCACCTTCCGTTCCTGGGCGGCGACCTTGTGCATCGTGTTGCCACTGGTGCTGACCTCGGTGCTCGGTAACGCCCTGATGGCCTTCATGGGCATCGGCGTGAAAGTCGCGACCTTGCCGGTGGTGGCTCTGGGTGTGGGGATTGGCGTGGACTACGGGATCTACATCTACAGCCGCTTGGAAAGTTTCCTGCGTGCTGGCCTGCCGTTGCAGGAAGCCTATTACCAGACCTTGAAATCCACGGGTAAAGCCGTGTTGTTCACCGGTCTGTGCCTGGCCATCGGCGTGTGCACCTGGATCTTCTCGGCCATCAAGTTCCAGGCCGACATGGGCCTGATGCTGACCTTCATGCTGCTCTGGAACATGTTCGGCGCGCTGTGGCTGTTGCCGGCGCTTGCACGGTTCCTGATCAAGCCGGAGAAGCTGGCGGGGCAGAAGGGCAACTCGTTGTTTGCTCACTGATCCTTAGCTGAAATAAAAAAGCCGCAACCCCAGGGTTGCGGCTTTTTTGCATCTGATGCTTCACACAACCCTTTGTAGGAGCCGGCTTGCTGGCGATGCTGTGTCAATCGACATCAATGTGGCTGACACACCATCGCCAGCAAGCCGGCTCCTACAGGGGGGGTTACGAAGGATCGGTTCCGAGCACGACATTCAGCGCACTACGCGCATCATCCAGCTGCACCAGCGTCGCATGCCGCGCACCCAGTGCGTCGCGATTCTCGATTGCGGTGAGAATCGCCTTGTGCCGTGGTAACGCCAATTCATGCAGGTTCGGCCGCTGGTTAGAATGCTTCAACGCTTCGGCAATCGCTACCGACAACATGTTGCACAGGTTCGCCAGCAAGTCATTGTGCGTCGCATCGGCGATTCGGCTGTGGAAATCCAGGTCTGGTTGCAACAGCGCTTCAGGCGTCGGCGCGGCTTCCATGCGTTGGTAGGCTTCGCCGATGGAGGCGATGTCCGCGTCGGTGGCAAACTGCGCGGCGAGGGCCGCCGCTGCCGGTTCGATGATACTGCGCACACTGGTCAGCAAATCGAAGAACTGATTCTGCGGGCTGCTTTGCATCAGCCAGTGCAGCACATCCGGGTCGAGCATGTGCCATTCCTTGCGCTGCTTGACCACTGTGCCCACTCGCGGACGGGAATACACCAACCCTTTGGCGACCAACACACGAGTGGCTTCGCGCAGCACCGGCCGGCTGACCGCGTATTCCTCGCACAACAGGGCTTCGGCGGGCAGCTTGTCGTCCGGTTTGAAGCGTCCCGAAACGATCTGCATGCCCAGTTCCTGGACAATGCGCGAGTGCATGCTTTTGCGGTCGGAGGGTTTGCGGTAATCCATGGGGAACGGCGCGATCCTGTGCGGGGGAGGTGCTGCGCATGATAGCAGGCGCAGCGAGGACGGTCGCCAGAGCAAGCAATCCTGAACTCTATGAAGATCAATTGTAGGAGCCGGCTGGCTGGCGATGGCGTCCTTTTAGGCGATAGATGTGTCGACTGACCCACCGCTATCGCCAGCAAGCCGGCTCCTGCAGAGGTTGCGGGGTCAGTGAGAGTGGCGCGGTACTTCGGAGCCGCGGCAACCGACCAGGAAGTCGAAATCGCAGCCTTGGTCCGCCTGCAATACATGGTCGATATACAGCTGGCGATAGCCGCCGACGATCAGGTTTTGCGGCGGTTGCAGATCGGCCATGCGCGCTGCCAGTTCCGCATCCGGAATGTCCAGGTGCAAGCGCCCGTTAGCGCAATCGAGCTCGATCCAGTCCCCTTCCTTCACGGTCGCCAAAGGACCGCCGGCCGCCGCTTCCGGTGCGACATGCAACACCACGGTGCCATAGGCCGTGCCGCTCATGCGCGCATCGGAAATCCGCACCATATCAGTCACGCCTTGCGCCAGCAGTTTGGCCGGCAAGCCCATGTTGCCGACTTCGGCCATGCCCGGATAACCCTTCGGCCCACAGTTCTTCATCACCAGAATCGAGTTGGCATCGACGTCCAGTTCGGGATCATTGATCCGCGCCTTGTACATGTCGAAGTTTTCGAACACCACTGCACGACCGCGATGCTGCATCAATTCGGCACTGGCGGCGGATGGTTTGAGCACGGCACCGAGCGGCGCCAGGTTGCCGCGCAACACGCAGATTCCGCCGTCGGCGCGGATCGGATTATCGAGGGTGCGGATCACTTCGTCCTGGCCGTAGATCGGCGCGTCCTTGGTGTTTTCGCCGAGGGTCTTGCCGTTGACGGTCAAGGCATTCGGATTGGGAATCAGGTTGGCTTCGCCGAGGCGACGCAGCACCGCAGGCAGGCCGCCGGCGTAGTAGAACTCTTCCATCAGGAAACGTCCGGAGGGTTGCAGGTCGACGATGGTCGGCATGCCGCGACCGATGCGGGTCCAGTCGTCCAGGTCCAGTTCGACACCGATACGCCCGGCGATGGCTTTCAAATGGATCACAGCATTGGTCGAACCGCCAATGGCTGCGTTCACCCGAATGGCGTTTTCGAACGCTTCTTTAGTCAGGATCTTCGACAGTCGCAAGTCTTCGCGAACCATCTCTACCGCGCGCATGCCGGACATGTGCGCCAGCACATAACGACGCGCATCCACGGCTGGAATCGCCGCGTTATGGGGCAGGGAAGTGCCGAGTGCTTCGGCCATGCACGCCATGGTCGATGCGGTGCCCATGGTGTTGCAAGTGCCGGCGGAACGGGACATGCCGCCCTCGGCCGCGAGGAAGTCATCGATGGAAATGGTGCCCGCTTTCACTTGTTCGCTGAGCTGCCAGACCACGGTGCCCGAGCCAATGTCCTGGCCCTTGTGTTTGCCATTGAGCATCGGCCCGCCGGTGACAACGATCGCCGGCACGTCGCAACTGGCAGCGCCCATCAACAAGGCCGGGGTGGTTTTGTCGCAACCGGTCAGCAGCACCACGCCATCGATCGGGTTGCCGCGAATGGCTTCTTCAACGTCCATGCTCGCCAGGTTGCGGGTGAGCATGGCGGTCGGGCGCAGGTTCGACTCACCGTTGGAGAACACCGGGAATTCCACCGGGAAACCACCGGCCTCGATCACGCCGCGTTTGACGTGCTCGGCAATCTGACGGAAATGCGCGTTGCACGGGGTGAGTTCCGACCAGGTGTTGCAGATACCGATGATCGGCTTGCCGTGGAACTGGTGGTCGGCGATGCCCTGATTCTTCATCCAGCTGCGGTACATGAAGCCGTTCTTGTCGGCCGTGCCAAACCATTGGGCGGAGCGCAGGGTGGGTTTCTTATCAGACATGATCGATTCTCTTATTGTATGACTATTGTGTGCGAGCTGAGGTGTAACATAAGCGCAAATTCGCCGCTTTGGAAGTGTTGCTTGCTTAAATAGTATTACTATATAGTCGTGTCCAACGGAGGAATGGCCCTGGCGGTTTTCCGCGAGAGGCGTCCCCCGAGGTTCTATAACAACAACAATCGGAGACCGATCTCATGAGCCAGGAACTGCGGCTTATACGTCGCATCACGCTGAAACTGATTCCCTTCCTGATCCTGCTATACCTCATCGCCTATGTGGATCGCTCCGCCGTAGGCTTCGCCAAGCTGCACATGGGCGCCGACATCGGTATCGGCGATGCGGCTTACGGCCTCGGTGCCGGGCTGTTCTTCATTGGTTACTTCCTGCTGGAAATCCCCAGCAACCTGATGCTCGAACGCTTCGGCGCGCGACGCTGGTTCGCGCGGATCATGGTCACCTGGGGCGCCATCACGATCGGCATGGCGTTCGTGCAGGGGCCGCACAGCTTTTACGTGATGCGCTTTCTGCTGGGTGCCGCCGAAGCCGGGTTCTTCCCGGGCGTTCTGTACTACATCACCCAATGGTTCCCGGTTCGCCATCGCGGCAAGATCCTTGGCCTGTTTATCCTTTCCCAACCGATCGCCATGCTGATCACCGGCCCGGTGTCCGGCGGTCTGCTGGGCATGGACGGCATTCTGGGTCTGCATGGCTGGCAGTGGCTGTTCATCGTCATTGGCGCCCCGGCGATCCTGCTGACATGGCCGGTGCTGCGTTGGCTGCCGGATGGACCGCAACAGGTGAAATGGATGGATCAGCCCGAGAAAGACTGGCTGGCCGGCGAGCTGAAAAAAGATCTGGAGGAATACGGCCAGACCCGACACGGCAATCCATTGCATGCGCTCAAGGACAAACGCGTATTGCTGCTGGCGCTGTTTTATCTGCCAGTGACCCTGAGCATCTATGGTCTGGGCCTTTGGTTGCCGACGCTGATCAAACAGTTCGGCGGCACCGACCTGGTGACCGGTTTCGTGTCATCGGTGCCGTACATTTTCGGGATCATCGGCTTGCTGATCATTCCGCGCAGTTCCGACCGCTTGAATGATCGCTATGGCCACCTGGCGGTGCTGTATGTGCTGGGTGCCATCGGCCTGTTCCTCAGCGCGTGGCTGACGGTGCCGGTGCTGCAACTGGCGGCCTTGTGTCTGGTGGCGTTCGCATTGTTCTCCTGCACGGCGGTGTTCTGGACCTTGCCGGGCCGGTTCTTCGCCGGCGCGAGCGCGGCGGCGGGGATTGCGCTGATCAACTCGGTGGGCAACCTCGGCGGCTACATCGGGCCGTTCGTGATTGGTGCGTTGAAGGAATACACCGGGAACCTGGCGTCGGGGTTGTATTTCCTGTCGGGGGTGATGGTGTTCGGGCTGATTTTGACGGGTGTGGTTTATCGGTTGCTGGAGCGCAAGCATGTGCTGCCGGCCGATCAGTTTGCGGCCAGTGCGCGTGGCGCCACCCGCACCTGAAAACTCACCGCCGATCGAGTGTGGGAGCGGGCTTGCTCGCGAAAGCGGTGGGTCAGTCACCACAGATATTGAATGTCAGGCCGCCTTCGCGAGCAAGCCCGCTCCCACACGTGATCGGCGGTGTTTTCGAATTTTGTTTACAGGAGAAAATCCATGCGTCTGGTTCAGTTTGAATTGATTAGCGGCGAGCGTCGGGTTGGCGTGGTCGAAAACGGTCTGGTGCACGAAGTACAGGATGCACGCACGGTGCGCGATCTGGCGTTGGCGGCGATCGAGGCGGGCGTCAATCTTGAGCAACAGGTGCAAACCCTCGGCCTGGGCATCAGCCATGACTATGCAGAACTGCTGGCCCAACTGCGCATCCTGCCGCCGCTGGACCATCCGGACCCGGCGCACATGCTTGTCAGCGGCACCGGCCTGACCCATTTGGGCAGCGCTTCGGCGCGGGACAAGATGCATCAGCAAGCCGGCGACGAAGCGGCGATGACCGACACCATGCGCATTTTCAAATGGGGCGTGGAGGGTGGTAAACCGGCAGCGGGGCAGGCCGGCGTACAGCCAGAGTGGTTCTATAAAGGTGACGGCAGCATCGTCGTGCGCCCGGGCCATCCGTTCCCGCTGCCACCCTTTGCCGAAGACGCCGGTGAAGAGCCCGAGCTCGGCGGCCTCTACGTCATCGGTCACGACGGCAAGCCGTACCGCCTCGGTTTTGCAGTGGGCAACGAGTTCTCCGACCACGTCATGGAACGCAAGAATTACCTGTACCTGGCTCACTCGAAATTGCGCAGCTGCAGCTATGGCCCGGAACTTCGGGTCGGTGAACTACCGGAGCATCTGGCAGGCACCAGTCGCATTTTGCGTAACGGTGAAGTGCTGTGGCAGAACGAGTTTCTCAGCGGCGAGGCCAACATGTGCCACAGCCTGGAAAACCTCGAATACCACCATTTCAAGTACAGCCAGTTCCTGCGTCCGGGGGACGTGCACATTCACTTCTTCGGCACCGCGACCCTGTCCTTTGCCGACGGCATTCGCACCCAGCCGGGTGACGTGTTCGAGATCAGTCAGGCCGAGTTCGGTGCACCGTTGATCAACGGTATCGCACCGGTCGACGCGGTGTTCGAGCCCGGCACCATCGGCACTCTTTGAAGGAAAAAACCATGACCCGAATTCTCGGTCACAACTACATCGGCGGCCAGCGCAGTGCGGCCGGCACCGTCAAACTCCAGAGCATCGACGCCAGCACCGGCGAAGCGTTGCCTCACGATTTCCTCCAGGCCACACCTGAAGAGGTCGATGCTGCGGCCAAGGCCGCTGCTGTCGCTTACCCGGCCTATCGCAGTCTGAGCGCCGAACGCCGCGCGCAATTTCTCGATGCCATTGCCGATGAACTGGACGCGTTGGGCGATGACTTTGTCGCCGTGGTCTGCCGCGAAACTGCATTGCCGGCCGCACGCATTCAAGGCGAACGCGGTCGCACCAGCGGTCAGATGCGCCTGTTCGCCAAGGTCCTGCGTCGCGGTGATTTCCATGGTGCGCGGATCGATCAGGCGTTACCGGATCGCAAGCCGTTGCCGCGTCCCGATTTGCGTCAGTACCGCATCGGGCTCGGACCGGTCGCGGTGTTTGGCGCCAGCAACTTTCCATTGGCGTTTTCCACGGCGGGTGGCGACACCGCTTCAGCCCTGGCCGCCGGTTGCCCGGTGGTGTTCAAGGCCCACAGTGGTCACATGGCGACGGCGGAGCAGGTTGCCGATGCGATCATCCGTGCCGCCGAAAAAACCGGCATGCCGGCCGGTGTGTTCAACATGATTTACGGCGGCGGGGTCGGTGAAGCGCTGGTCAAGCATCCGGCAATCCGGGCAGTCGGATTTACCGGCTCGCTCAAGGGCGGCCGAGCGCTGTGCGACATGGCCGCAGCCCGTGCGCAGCCGATCCCGGTGTTCGCCGAGATGTCGAGCATCAACCCGGTGATCGTCTTGCCGCAGGCGCTTGAAGCTCGCGCTGAAACCGTGGCCCGTGACCTGACGGCGTCGGTGGTCCAAGGCTGTGGCCAGTTCTGCACCAACCCCGGCCTGGTGATTGGCATTCGCTCGCCGCAATTCAGTGCCTTCGTGCAGCAGGTGGCGGGGTTGATCAACGATCAGCCGGCGCAAACCATGCTCAATGCCGGGACGCTGAGCAGCTATGGCAAAGGTCTGCAAAAACTCCTCGCGCACCCGGGCGTGACGCACCTGGCGGGTAGTCCACAGCAAGGGAATCAGGCCCGGCCGCAGTTGTTCAAGGCGGATGTCAGCCTGTTGATCGAGGGCGATGAAGTCCTGCAGGAAGAAGTGTTCGGCCCGACCACGGTGTTTGTCGAAGTGGCGGATCAGGCGCAACTCAGCACCGCGTTGAATGGACTGCACGGGCAACTGACGGCGACCATCATTGGTGAGCCGGACGACTTCACACAGTTCGGCGAGTTGACGGCGTTGCTGGAACAGAAGGTCGGCCGGATCCTGCTCAACGGGTATCCGACCGGTGTGGAAGTCTGCGATTCGATGGTCCATGGCGGCCCGTACCCGGCGACGTCCGATGCGCGTGGTACCTCGGTGGGCACGCTGGCGATTGACCGGTTCCTGCGGCCGGTGTGCTTCCAGAACTGCCCCGACAGCCTGCTGCCGGATGCGTTGAAGAATGGCAATCCGCTGCGCATTCAGCGGTTGGTTGATGGGCAGCCTTCGCGTGAGGCCCTCTAACTAATGTGGGAGCGGGCTTGCTCGCGAAAGCGGTGCGTCAGCCAACATCACTGTTGAATGACACACCGCTTTCGCGAGCAAGCCCGCTCCCACATTTGTTCTGTGTTGGCTTCGGGTTTTGTGACCGGCACTGGATCGCTCTCTCATTGAGCTATCATTGCGTCTTTCCCCTTCAAAGATTGACTGCCATGACTGCCTCAACCGACACCCTGCTCAGCACCCTCGAACACTGCGACATGGTGGAAATCGACGGGCTGCACGCCTTTGAATTCTCTCTCGATGAAGACGACAACCTGCACATCGAGTGCATCGACGGTCGTGTGTCCAAGCACTGGGAGTTCACCCCGGCCGAGGTCGAGGCCGCAACCTTCGATCCAACCCTGCAAAGCTGGCTGATCACTGGTGATTCCGGTGAACACCGGTTGGTGTGCATGACCGCATTCCGCGGTGAAAACGACGATGACGAAGAAAAAAAGGATGCGTAATTTCTGGCCGCTGTTGATCGCCGGCAGCATCGGCGCCATGGGCGTTCAGGCCGCGCCGGTCGATCATTATCAGTTGCTGGTGGGGTCGTATACCGCCGGCCAGAGCCAGGGCATTTACCGCCTGAATTTCGACAGCGCCACCGGGCAGATCGACGCCAAACCCCTGCAAGTGGTCAACAGTGAAAACCCGTCCTGGCTGACCCCGTCCCGGGATCAACGTCACCTGTTCGTGGTCAACGAAAACGGCCCGGGTCAGAAAGACCCGGTCGGGCGTGTCAGCAGTTATGCGATCGATCCCAAGACCCATGAGTTGAGCCTGGTCAGTCAGGTGCAAAGCCTGGGCAACGAGCCGACCCATTCGAGCCTCAGCGTCGATGCCAGCCATTTGTTCGTCAGCAACTACTCGGTGGCTGAAGATCCGGGCGGCACGTTGGCGGTGTTGCCGGTGGGCGCCGATGGCAAGCTCAAAACTGTCGTGCAGATGAGCAGTCATCCTTCCAGCCGGGTCAATCCCGAGCGGCAGATGTCGGCGCATGTGCATTCGACGGTGTCCTCGCCAGACGGCAAATTTGTGTTCTCCAATGACCTTGGCGCGGACAGGATTTTTGTCTACCGCTTCGATCCCAAGGCCAATCCGGAACTGCCATTGACGGCCGCGACACCGGCCTCGGTCCAGTTGCCGCCCGGCAGCGGACCGCGGCATTTGCTGTTCAGCGCGGATGGCAAGCACGCCTGGCTGACCATGGAAATGAGTGCGCAGGTTGCGGTGTTCGACTACCAGAACGGCAAGCTTGAGCAAACACAAATGGTCGATCTGGCAGCCGGCCAACCGACGTCGGACAAAGCGGCCGCGGCGTTGCATGCATCGAAGGATGGCAAGTTCCTCTATGTCAGCAATCGCGGAACGGCCAATCAGCTGCTGGTATTTGCCATCGATCCGGCCACCGGTCACCTCAAGGAGCTGCAACGCCGGTCGGTGGACGGTGATCACCCACGCGAGTTCAGCCTCGACCCGAGTGGCAAGTTCGTGCTGATCGCCAATCAGAAGAGCAACCAGATTGTCGTCGTCGAACGCGACGCCAAGAGCGGTCTGCTGGGTAAAACCGTGCAGAAACTGCCGATGGATGCCCCGAGCGATCTGAAATTCTTGGTGCGTCAATAGGCCGCAGGCCCCGGTTGATGGGGCCTGCATCCTTCTATTAATGACGCTGATATCTGCTAATGCTACAAAAGATTTCAAGGCGCCTGCCTCGACAGTTAAGTTTGCTTCACGGCCCCACCGGGCAAGCAAGCCAACTGAATCCGAGGAATACCGCCATGAACTTCAATCTCTTCTCTGTCATCGCCGCATCCGCCATCTCTGCCACCGTTGCTCTGCCAGCCGCCGCCAACGTTGAAATCAGCGACAAAAAATCCCACACCCAGAGCTACACCCAGAAATACCTGCAACAGAGCGCCAATTTCTACGCAGCCCTGGATCACAAAACCCAAGCCTGAAAGCTAAGCCCTGCACCCTTTATGCAGGAGCGAAGTCACTTGCGCGGATCAAGCTGAAAAGCTTCGAGAAAGCCTGAGTGATGTCGCTCCTGCATAACGCGTTTACGACAGCATCATATTGCTATCAATGCATTGCTTGATATCACATGGCCATGAGTTTAAATTTGACGCTGACTTATTGACTCCTTCTCTAATAAAAAGGATCGACAGCATGGCGATGCGTCTGGCCGTGGTACTTCTGTTCCTCTATTCGACCCCCATTTTATCGGCAGCTACGCCCGTTCCCGGCGAGCCCGACGCTGCGCGCGAGCGCATGATGAGTTTTATCGAAGGCTGAAATAGACTGGCTTAATGATCAATGAAGCTGATGCTTACTATGGATAACCTTGAGTGGTTATCACGGCTTTTTTGATCGATTCTGTGGGCACTGAAACATGCCCACGGAGAACACCATGGCCAGCTCAATCCTCACTTCTGCCAAATACGGCGCCTACCTGGCCATCGGTTTTTACGTGGCCCTGGTGGCGGTCGTCAGCATTACCGCGCAATCGCAACACGAGTTCGAAGCACCGATCCAGGTCGCTTATCCCGCCATCCAGTTCGAGCACCGCGCACAAAACGCCGTGGTCGATCACGCAGACGTGGCGGGAGTGGCAGGGGCATGAAAGGGGCCAGACTCTGGGTCATCGCCTTCCTGGCGTTCATGACCAATGGATCTTCACTGTTGGGAATCGGGCAAGCCTCGGCAGGTTCTGTCGCGCGGTCGATTGAAGCCAACCACAACCTCGCTCGCAGCATCCAGACCGAAAAGGCCATGGGCTTGCTGGCTGGTAATCCGCCGATGAAACGCCAAGGCGATTTCTTCGGGCCGTTCCAGGTTGATTGCTCGGTGTTGCAGATGTGTGAGGTGTTTGCGTGAATCTTCGACACGCTGTAGCAGCCGGCTTGCTGGCGATGGTGTGTCAGTTAACGCATCAGTGTCTGACACTCCATCGCCAGCAAGCCGGCTCCTACAGAGGGGCGGTTATTTTTTCATGATTGATGTGAACAGGTCTGATTCTAAAAACCGCTGGAGCCAAGCCTGCAGCCGCACATAGGGCGTCTGCCCGAACCACTCGCGATCGACATGGGCGAATTGCCGAATAAACGGCATCAGCGCCACATCCGCCAGGCTGGGATGGTCCGCCAACACGTAATCGCGCCCCTCCAGCAACCCATCCAGCCTGCGCAAAAACACCTCGCCCTCAGCGCGATAAAATTCCATCGGCCGCTCGGGATAACGCTCGGCGTACTTGTAGCGATTCAAATGCACCTTGAACGCCTGATCGTTCTCTTCAATCAGCGCAGCGATTTGCACTTGCCCGGCGGGATCATCCTTGAGCAACCAATCCTGCGGATCATGCTGCGCCAGCGCCCAGCGCATGATCGACAGGCTTTCATCGATCACTTCACCGTTCACACTCAACACCGGCACCGTGCCTTTGCTCGACAGCGCGAGCATTTCGGCAGGCTTGGCCTTCAGGCTGACCTCGACGATGTTCACCGCAACCCCCGAGTAACGCAGGGCCATGCGCGCCCGCATGGCGTACGGGCAGCGGCGGAAGGAGTACAGCGTATTCATTTCACCTCCAGCGTACTCAAACCGTTGCCCTGGCGGTGGACCTGAATCTGCACCGGTATCCGTTCGTGCATTTCCTGAACGTGGGAAATCACCGCGACCTTGCGCCCCTGCGCCTGCAAGCCGTCGAGGGCATCCATGGCCAGTTGCAGGGATTCCGGATCGAGACTGCCGAAACCTTCGTCGATGAACAGCGATTCGATTTTCAGCGTGCTCGACGCCATCGACGCCAGGCCCAACGCGAGTGCGAGGGAGACGAGGAAGGTTTCGCCGCCGGACAACGAATGCACCGAGCGCAGTTCGTCGCCCATCTCAGTGTCCATCACCAACAACCCGAGCATGCTGCCGCCGCGCTTCAAGCGATAACGCCGCACCAGTTGCCGTAGCTGCACGTTGGCGTGATGCACCAGCAGGTCGAGGTTGTAGGCCTGGGCGATCTTGCGGAAGGTGTCGCCGCTGGCGGAACCGATCAACGCATTCAGGCGCGCCCAGCGCTGATACTCGGTGTAGGCGTCGGCGATCTGTTGGGCCAACGCCTGATTGGCATTTTGCCGGCGTTGATCCTCGGCTTGTTCGGCGCGCAGTTCGGCGCAGCGGTGCTCGCTGGCAGCGAACTGGCTTTGCAGTTCGGCCAGGGCGCTTGCGAGTTGCTCGGCATCGAGGTTGCCATCGTGTTGCGCCTGATGACTGGCCAGGCGCTTATCGCGCTCGTGCAGCAACACTTTGGCTTGTTCGATGGCTTTTTCGTTGAGCTGCAACCGTTGGCGCAATTCACTGACCTGCTGGTCGTCGACGCTGAGCAATTGCTCGAGGCCGCCGTCGTCCAGTTCGGGATGCAAGGCACGCCATTCGGCGATCCTCGTGTTCAGTTCGCGGTCTTCGGTTTCCAGGGCGATCAGGCGGTCTTGCTGCGCTTTCAGTTCCGCGGCCAGTTGCACCAGCTGCGTGCGTACCGATTGCAGTTCCTGATTCGCAGCCGTTTCGGCATTGCGCGCCTGTTCGACAGCCTGATCCAGTTGCTGCTGCCACTCTTCGGCGCTGGTGTGTGAGCCGAGCAGTTGCGTCAGTTGCTGCTGGCAAGCCTGTTGTTGGTCGGCGAGGGCGGTGAATTGCTGCTGAGCCGCTTCCAGCTGTTGGACGCGGGTCAGTTGACGATCCTGTTCCTTTTCCAGCGTCTGCTGGCGTTGTTGCTGTTCGCTGAGTTCATCCCGTTGCTGGTCGAGCTGTTCCAGGCGCTGGGCGATCTGTCGGTCGAGTTGCATGAAGGTCGCGGCAGGCTCGTTGCGCAAGGCGTCCAGCGTGTCGGTCGGGAGCAGGGTGCTGAACGCGGTCAGCTCTTCGTCCAGACGCTGGCGATCATTGCTCAGCTCGCGTTGCTGGCTGGCCAGTTGTTGGGTCGCCTGCAGGCTCGCGGTCTCGGCGCTACGCACTTGCTGTTGCAAGCGCGCCGCGTCCTGTTGCAGGGTGAGCAGGGCGGTTTGCCGCTGTTCGTCCTGCGTGATGCTTTGGTTCAACTGGCTGTTTTGCTGGTTCAGCCAGGCATCGCGTTTGGCGCTGTCCTGATTGAAAAGCTGCGCCGATAACGGGTGCGCATCGAGGCTCGGTGTCAGGCTTTGTTGCTGAGCGACCAGTTGTTCCTGCTGTTGCAGCAATTCCTTCTGTTGCGCGATCACACCGCCGACTTCGGTACGCAGGTCGGTGAGTTTTTCCTTGAGTAAATCCACCGCTTTCTGCGCGTTTGCCTGTTCGCTTTCATCGTGGCGGCCGAGGCTTTGCAGCAGCGCTTCGGGCTGGTGATAAGGGTGGTCAGGGCTGCCGCAAACCGGGCACGGCTGATCATCCTGCAACTGCTCGCGCAGTTCTTCGACGCTGGCGCTGCGGGCCAGGCGCTGACGCTCCAGCAGTTCGCGGGTGACCGTCAGGGTCTGTTCAGCGACGGTCAATTCGTTTTTGGTTTTTACCCCGTCCTGGGTCAAACGGTCGCGTTCGACCTGGGCAGCGGTTTGACGTTGCTGCAGGTCGGCGATGCGCTTGTCCAGTTCCTGCTGGCTGGCCCACAGACGCGTCAGTTCCTCAAAGCTGCGCAGTTGCTTGCGATTGTCCTGCAACAGATTGCCCAGCAACCGGATCTGTTCGGCCACCGCCTCAGGCTCGGCGCCGGCCTCTTTGTAGAGTACTTCCAGATTCTGTTTTTGTGCCGCCCATTCTTTGGCGGCACGGCTGGCGTTCTGCTCCAGAGACGTCAGTTCCGCCTGACCCTTGTTCAGGCGATTGCCGATCAGCATCAACTGCTGCAGGCGATCGCGGTAGGCGTTCCAGGCGTCGCTGAGCGGCGCAAGATGGGTGCTTTGCTCAAGCTCGGCAGCAATCCTTTGCAGACGCTCGGTCACCCGATTCTGCTGATCGAGCAAACCTTGAATCGTGTTCTGGCCTTCGGTACAAGCCTGTTCCGCTTGCTGCTTTAGGTCGGCACTGAGGCCGGCGTCCTTGATCAGGCGGGCGAGGGTGCTTTGCGCCTCAAAGGCCTGACGCAGCAGCGGTGCGCTTGAAGTGTGTTGGCTTTGCGCCTCGATCAGCGCGGTTTGCGCCGCGCTGAGGCTGTGTTCGAGTTGCGTCTGACGTGTCTGCAGTTCCTGTTCTTGCCGGGTGTGTTGCTGAATCTGCTCTGCCAGCGGCGTGAGTCGGGCGCTCAGTTCGGCCTGACGGGCGAACTGGTGCCGTTGTGGTGCCAGTTGCTCCAGACGAGTCAGCTTCAAGCGTTCGCCGGCCAGGCTTTGCCAGTCCTGCTGAGCGCTGGTCAGTTGTTCGGTGGCGCTGAGCTGCTCGTCCTGCAACTGGCGCAGTTCTTTCAGCCACGTGTGTTGCAGCTCTAATTGTTTGAGTTGCGCTTGCTGGGACTTGAGTAGCTGCTGCGCCTCTTTGAAGCGTTCATCCAGTTCCGCGCGGACTTCGGGCGACAAGGGTGTAACGCCGGTGGCTTGGTCCTGCAACAGCTTGTGGGTTTCGCGGGCTTCTTTGGTCTTGTCGAACGCGCGACGACCCAGGCGCGTGTAGAGCGCGGTGTCGGTGAGTTTTTCCAGCAGCTCGCTGCGCTCGTTGTCGTTGGCCTTGAGGAACGCACTGAACTCGCTCTGGGCCAGCAACACGGCGCGGGTGAACTGCTCGAAGTTCAGGCCCAGGACAGCTTCGAGCTGGACCTTGAACTCGACTTTCTGACTGGCGAGCAACTGATCCAGATCGATGTCGCGCAAGCTCTGACGGCTATGTTGCAGCTTGCCGCCAGCCTTCTCCCGGGCGCGATTGGCTTCCCAGCGCGCGCGGTAGCGGCGGCCATCGATGCCGACAAAATCGACTTCGGCATAGCCTTCACCGGTGCCGCGACGCAGCAGCGTGCGAGGGTCGCCGGTGCTGATCTCACCATCGGCGTCCGGCGCTTTGGCTGACACTTGAGCGTTGCTCAATCGAGGCACGGCGCCGAACAGCGCCAGGCACAAGGCGTCGAGCAAGGTGCTTTTGCCGGCGCCGGTCGGCCCGGTGATCGCGAACAATCCGGCGCTGGCCAACGGTTCGGCGGTGAAGTCGATTTCAAATGGCCCGGCCAGGGAGGCGAGGTTTTTCAGGCGGATCGCGAGAATTTTCATGGCTGTTCGCTCTCCATCTGCACGTCCTGCAACAGCTCGGCAAAGTCCTTCAGGGTTTGCTCGTCAACCTCGCTGCCGTAGTTGTCCTGCCAGGCGCGGCTGAACAGTTCCTGAGGGGTGAGTTGGTCCAGTTCGATCAGGGTCGTGCCGTCATCGACGCCATCGCGGTTGCCGTTGCCGGCGTATTCAGCGGCGATGCGCACCAGGCGTACGGCTTTGCCTTGCAGGGCGGTTTCAACTTGGTTGCGCAAGTCGGGTTGCGGTTCGTCGAGGCGAACCCGGACTTCCAGCCACGGCTGACGCTGAATATCCGCCAGCAGATCAATGTTTGGCAGGTCGGCCAGTAGCAGGAGAATTTCGGCCAATGGCGCTGGGCCGATGCGTTGCAGGTTCACGGCGCGGGGAATCAGTTTCGGCTCCACGCTGACCAGGGTTTCACCGTCTATCTGGATATCGAGAATCTGATGCTGATAACCGATTTCGGAGAACGACAACGGAATCGGCGAGCCGCTGTAGCGAATGCGCTCTTCACCGTTGACCTTCTGCGGTTTGTGCAAATGACCGAGGGCGACGTAGCTGATGCTCGGGCCGAACAGGCTGGCGGGCAGTGCTTCGGCGTTGCCGATGATCAGGCTGCGCTCGGAGTCTTCCGACACCGAACCGCCGGCCATGTGCGCATGACTGATGGCAATCAATGCCTGACCTTTCTTGCGCTTGGCGTTGGCGGCTTCGATCAGCCACTCGTGAACCTGGCCGATCCCGCGCAAGTAGTTGTCGCCCAGATGTGCGCCAGTCACTTCGGCAGGGCGCAGGAATGGCAGCGCCAGGCACCAGGCGACGGTTTTGCCCTTGGCGTCCGGCAGTGGCAGCAGCAAACGCTCGGCATCGAGCTGCCCGTCATCCAGCCAAAGCACGCGACCCAGCGCATGGGTGCGCAAACGGCGCATCAGCGGTGCGGGCAGTTCGATGCGCGAACCGGAATCGTGGTTGCCGGCGATCATCACGATGGTCAGTTTCGGTTGTTGTTCGTGAGCGCTGACGATGAAGTCGTAGAGGCGCTCCTGAGCTTTGACCGGTGGATTGACCGTGTCGAAAATGTCGCCGGCGATCAGCAGCACATCGGGCTGGTCCAGCTTCAGCTGGCGCAGCAGCCACTCGAGGAAACAACCGTGCTCGAAATCACGGTCCTGGCCGTGCAGGTTCTGCCCAAGGTGCCAGTCGGAGGTGTGAAACAGACGCAAGGCGAGCTCCGTAGGAAATGAGGTAATGGCCGCGAGGTAAATGACAGCGCGAAAGGGGGAGAGTTTACGGGTAAAGCGACACCAAACCTACCGCAGGAATTGGCCGTCAGCGATGGCCGCCTCAAATCCAACCGCTTGAGGATAGCGCGGGGGCTCTGGATCGTTTCGCCAGCAAGCCGGCTCCTACAGGGGGGGCGCGTCACCTCGGCTTTGTAGGAGCGAGGCTTGCCCGCGAAGGGGCCCTTGAGGATGGGGTTATTTCGGGTAGAGCGGCGGCAACCCACTGTCGCCCACCGGATCATGAACCCGCTCGGCAATCGGAATCGCCTTGATCGCGCGCCACAACTCTTCACCTTGCCAATGCTGGCCGGTTTCGCTGTACAGCGCGCCATTCAAACCATCCAACGCATCGGACAGCGGCACAAATCGTGCCGCCATGTCGGCCAGGGTTTCCGGTTGTTGTCGGGCCCAGGCGTCGAGGGCCTGGCGGGTGGCGTGGGGGTCGTTGGCCTGGCAAGCGCGTTTGAGATCATCGAGCACGGTGCGCGGGCTCGGGCCGGTCTGGGCTGCGCGCAGAATTGCCGGTTGCCAGCGGGCGCGCCACCAGAGACCGAAGCCCAGCAGGGTGGTGCAGGCCAGAATCACGGTGCTGAGTTTCCACCACCAGAGGGCTTCGTTGTCAGCAGCGGAAATGACCGCCGGCATACCCGTCGGGCTATCGACTAGCATGCCAGGGTTATGCGCCACTTGCAGGGTCCGGGCCGGCAGGCTGGTGTGTTCCAGATGATCTTCGAACGTGTTCCACCAGACCACCTCCACCGCCGGCAACTCGACGTCACCGTTGCGAACAGGCACCAGCGCCTCACGGTCTTCACGGCTGCCGATCAGGCCGCGCTCGCTGTTCTGGTTGACCAGCACGGGCTGATCCGGGTAGCGGCGCAAGCCGTTGACGTCGGTTGCCGGCAACGGTGGCAGTTGTGAACTGGCCAGGCCTTCGGCCTTCAAGGTCAGGCTTCGGGTCAGCGAATCGCCCACCTGCGCGTGATCCGGTTCAGGGTTCCAGCTCTCGCTCAGACTCAGGCTGCGGGCCGGCAACCAAGGCACGTCAGCGGGATAACTGGCGGGTTTGGCCTTGACCGTCAACGGTAGCGCGGCAGAGCTGACGCGCATCAATTTGCCGGACTTCGGCAATTGGGATTCGACGTCCTGGGCTGGTTGCGCGTCCACCAGCGTGGCGCTGAAGATCTGCGCCGGAATGATCAACTGGCCGCTGTGTTGCGGGTAGATCGCATAGCGCAGTTCGATCACGCCGTGGCGCAGGCCGTTGATGTCTTTTTCGTAAGTGCGCGACTCACCCAGTTGCTCGATGCGCGCATCGGGAATCTGCAGCGGGGTCAGGCTGCTGTCGTCGTACAGCGAAACGGAATGGTAGATGCGCAAGGTCAGGATCGCCTGGGCCTGCACGTACACACTGCTCTGATCGAGGCTGGCATCGATGAACACCGGGGCCAGTTTGTTCTTGCTGTCCTGGGTTTCGCTTTCCACCACTTGCAGGGTGATCGGCTGGCTCTGCACGTCGCCCAGTTGCAGCGGGGGAATCACCACGCTGCCGTTCTGGCGAGGCAGCAGGGTGATGATCCAGCGGGTGGTGGCGCGGTTGTCGCCATTAATGGTGGTCAACTGGTTGACCTGGCGGGTGCCGCGCACGTCGAACAGCGGCTCCAGCGCCGTCAGGTCTGGCTTGCCGAACTGCGTCACGTCGTTGGATTCCAGGGTCAGCTCGACCGTCTCGCCGGAGTTCAGGCGACTGCGATCGACACTGGCGACCAGCCCCGCAGCCTGGGCCTGTACAGTCCAGAGAAACATGGCAAGCAAGAAAGCGGTGAAGCGGGTCATCGAGTTTTTTCCTGATCCTGATGTTGTTGCTGTTCGTACCAGAATTTGCGCCTGAGCAATTCTCCCGGGTCATCCGGGATCTTGCGCAGCCATTGCTCCAGCGCCTGGCGCTGCTCGCCATCAATGGCATCGCTGGCCGGGCGCAACGGCGGGGTGGTGCTCTGTTCGTCGCCCAACTCGCTGCCGGGCACCTCATTGGTTCCGGGTCGGGCCGGGGTCGTATCCGACTGTTCCGCTTCGGGTGTAGCCGTCTGGGTGTCGGACTTCGGCTCTCCACTGTTCGACGGTTGGGTGGCGGCGCCGGGCGGCGGTTCCTGCGGGGTCCCGGTTTCGTCGCCTGCGGTTTTGTCCGGTTCGACGGGGGCCGGTGTGTTTTTCTGTTTGATCAAGCTTTCCACCAAGGCCTTGTTGGTCAGCGCCGGGCGCAGGTCCGGCTGACGTTCCAGCGCCTGTTCGTAAGCATCCAGCGCGGCTTCCAGCTCACCGCTTTTGGCCAGGGCGTTGCCACGATTGTAGTGGGCGTGGGCGTCATTGCCCTCGGCGAACCGCTGGGCGGCGCCACTGTAGTCGCCGGCCTCATAGAGCGCCACGCCTTGCCATTGTCGATCTTCGAAGTGTTGCGCAGCTTCGGCGGGGCGCTTCTTCTTGAGCAGGTGCAGACCCTGTTGATCCGGACGCAGCCACAAGTCTTCGAAGTCGAAGGCGTAGCTCGGTTGTGGAAAAAGGAACAGCAGCGGCAAGCAAAACAGCCAGCCGCGACGCCCGGCGCAGGCCGCCAACAGCAACAGCGGCAACAACAGCCAGTAACCCTGATCGGCCCAGGTATCGAGGCGCAAGGACTGGCCGTCGTTGCGCAGATGGCGTGGGCTGTCGAGCAGGCCGAGGCCGCGCAGGTCGGCGTCGTCCAGCCGCGCATGCCGATAACGCCCGTCGAGGCCGTTGGCGAACGCTTTCAGGCTTGGCTCGTCCAGGTGCGGTACCAGAATCGCGCCCTGATCATCCTTGAGGAAACTGCCGTCTTCCTGTGTGATCGGCGCGCCTTCGGCGGTGCCGATGCCGAGCATCAGGAACTCTGTCGACTTGCCGTCCAGCACTTGCTGAATCCCTTCGCGTTCCAGCTCGGTCAGGGACGAGCCGATCAGCAGGATTCGGCCGTCACCCAGCGCGCTCTGATTCAGCAGCGCAAGAGCCTTGGTCACTGCGAGGTCGGCGCGATGGCCGGACTGGGGCATCAGCGACGGTTTGAGCGCATCCAGCAGATTACGACTGGTGGAGAGGTCATCCGACAGGGGCACCAGCGTGTGCGCGCTGCCGGCGTAGACAACGATGGCGGTTTGGGCATCGCTGCGATTCTGCAGCAGGTCGAACAGCTTGCGCCGGGCCTGTTCCAGCCGGTTTGGCGTGACGTCGGTGGCGAGCATTTCCGGGGTCAGCTCCAGAATCACCACCAGCGGGTCGGCCGGTTTTTGACTGGCTTGTTCGACACGCTCCCAGCTCGGTCCGAGCAGCGCCAGTATCGTCAACAGCCACGCCACGCCGAGCGCGACCCACGGCAGTTTGCTGTCGCGACCGCTGCCGCCGCTGAGTAACGCGGAATGGAAGGCCGGCGGCAAAATCATCTGCCAGCGCCCGGCGCGCTTCTGTCTATGCCAGAGCTGCCAGAGCAACCAGCCGAGCAGCGGCAACAGCAGCAGCCACCAAGGGCGGAACCAGTAAGGCCACAGCGCACTCATCGGCGCCTCCGCAGGCGCAGGCGCTTGAGCCGTTGGCGCCAGTCAGGCAGTGGCGTCTGCAAGAACAGGTCTTTGGTAAACAGGCGCTGAAACGGGTTGTCCGGCCAGCGTTCGCGCACGACCAACAGCACGCTCAACAGCAGCGCCATCGCCAGTGGCCAGTGATACAGCGTCTGCGCCGGGCGGGCCTGAGTCGGTTGCTGAGTCACAGGCTCCAGTTGATCGAGGGTTTCCTTGATCGCTTGCAACTCCTTGCCGTCGCGAGCGCGAAAATACTGGCCACCCGTGGCGGCGGCGATGGCCTTCAGCGCAGGCTCGTCGAGGTCCAGGCTCGGGTTGATCCCGAGGAATCCCGCGGTGCCGCTTTCCTCGGGATCGGCGCCGATGCCGATCGGGTAGATTTTCACGCCTTCCTTGGCCGCCAGCCGCGCCGCCGTCAACGGATCGATTTCGCCGCCGTTATTGGCGCCGTCCGTGACCAGAATCAACACACGGCTTTGCGCGGGGCGCATGCGCAGGCGTTTGAGCGCGAGGCCGATGGCGTCGCCGATGGCAGTGTTCTTGCCGGCGATTCCGATGCGCGCTTCGTCGAGCCAGACACGCACGGTGCGTCGGTCAAACGTCAGGGGGGCCTGCAGGTACGCCCGACTGCCGAACAGGATCAGGCCGACACGGTCGCCTTCGCGACTCTCCAGAAAATCGCCGAGCAAATGTTGAACCAGCGTCAGGCGGCTGACCTCATCGTCCTGCCACTGCATATCGGGAAAATCCATGGAGCCGGAAACGTCCACCGCCACCAGCAGGTCACGGCCGCTGGCGGCAATCGGCAACGGTTCGCCGAGCCACTGCGGACGCGCCGCGGCGATCAGCAAAAACAGCCATAGCAGCAGGAACGGCGCTTGCTGGCGCCAGGCCGGCAGATTGGCGCGAGCGCGGCGCCGGGCCAGGCCTTCGAGGTCGCTGAGGAAGCTGACTTTGAGCGCCGGTTCGCCGCTGTCGGCCACTGGCAGCACAATGCGCATCAGCCAGGGCAGCGGCAGCAGGGCGAAGATCCACGGCCAGGCGAACTCAAACATGTTTGCGAATCCACGTGTCGACGGCTTGCGTCAGGCCGGCAATGGCCTTGTCGTCGAGTTTGCATTCGGGTTTGTAGGCGCCTTCGACCAGCACCATCCAGCGCGTCAGGCCAGCGGCCGGGCAGCGGTTGTCGAGGAAGGCCAGCCATTTGCGCCCGTTGAGGATGTGGCTCTGGCTGTAAGGGTAATGGTTGCGGCACAGGCGTTTGAGCAGGCCGTTGAGTTGCTGCAGCCAGGCGCCGGCCGGTGCGCCGTCGTACGGTTTGGGCATCAGCGCCAGTTCGGCCAGTGCGGCGAGGCGTACCGGGTCCAATGGTTGTTCGGCGCGCACGATGGGGCGCTTGCTCGGCAGGAAACGCCGCGCTTTCCACAGGCCGAAGCCGATCAGCGGCAGCAACAACAGCAATAACCACCAGCCCGGTGCGGGTGGCCAGAAGCCGATCGGAGGAGGGGAAATCAGCGGTTGCAGTTGATCGAGGCTGCTCATCGATGTTTCCCCGGTTTCTGCGGGTTCAGGTACTCGCGCAGTTGTTCGACCATTTCGCTCTGGGTGCTCAGGGGCATCAACAACACCCGCAGTTTTTGCGCGAGCAATTCCCAGTGGGCGATGCGCGCTTCTGCCTGGGCGCGGTAGGTCTGGCGCAGGTCGAAATTCAGCGTGTCGAGCTCCAGTTGCGCACCGCGTTCGATAAAGCGCAAAAGGCCGGCAGCGGGCAGGGCGTGGTCCAGTGGATCGGACAGCGGCAGCAGCAACAGGTCGCAATGGCGGGACAGCAGGCTCAGTTGCTGCTCGGAGCCTTCGGTCAACGCGCGTTCGTCGCAGATCACGATCACCAGGCTGCCAGGGCGCAGCACCTCCCGGGCACGACGCAGGGCCAGGTTAAGGGCGTCGCGGTCCTGTTCGCCTTCGGTGTGCAACGACTGATTGACACGCACCAGTCGGTTGAGAAATTGCAGCAGGCTTTGTTTGCTGCGCCGGGGCTTGATTTCGTAGTGTTCGTTATCGCCGAACACCAGCCCGCCGACTCGATCGTTATGGCCGAGGGCGGCCCAGCCAATCAGGCTCGCGGCCTGGGCGGCGAGCACCGATTTGAACATCAGCCCTGAACCGAAAAACAGCCGTCGGCTTTGCTCGACCATGATGAAAATCGGTCGCTCGCGTTCTTCGTGGAACAGCTTGGTGTGCGGCTCCTGTGTGCGAGCAGTGACGCGCCAGTCGATGCTGCGCACGTCGTCGCCGGCCTGATAGACCCGCACCTGATCGAAGTCGACGCCACGGCCACGCAATTTGGAGTGGTGCAGGCCGATCAGCGGGCTGCGCTGGCTCGGCGTGGAAAACAGCTGCACTTCACGCACACGATGGCGCATCTCGATCAGCTCGGCGAGGCTGACCCGGATGCCCGGCTCGGGCGGCAGCGTGGCGTTCATCGGGGTCAAGCGACGGCTACGACGTCGAGAATCCGCTGGACGACCCGATCCTGGTCGATGCCCGCGGCTTCGGCTTCAAAGGAAAGAATGATGCGGTGACGCAGCACATCGAACAGCACCGCCTGAATGTCTTCCGGGCTGACGAAGTCGCGACCGGCCAGCCAGGCGTGAGCCCGGGCGCAGCGATCGAGGGCAATCGAGCCACGCGGGCTGGCGCCGTAGGCGATCCACTCGGCCATCTCCGGGTCGAACTTGGCCGGGGTGCGCGTGGCCATGACCAGCTGCACCAGGTATTCCTCCACGGCATCGGCCATGTACAGACCGAGGATTTCCTTGCGTGCGGCGAAAATGGCCTGCTGGCTGACCCGGCGCTCGGGTTTGGTCTCGCCGTTCAAGGCTTCGCCACGGGCCTGCTGCAGGATGCGCCGTTCTACGGCCGCGTCCGGGAAACCGATTTTCACGTGCATCAGGAAGCGATCGAGCTGGGCTTCAGGCAGTGGGTAAGTGCCTTCCTGCTCGATCGGGTTTTGCGTGGCCATCACCAGGAACAGCGGCGAAAGTTCATAGGTGCTGCGCCCGACACTGACCTGACGCTCGCCCATGGCTTCGAGCAGCGCTGACTGGACCTTGGCCGGGGCACGGTTGATTTCGTCCGCCAGCACCAGGTTGTGGAAGATCGGGCCTTGCTGGAACACGAAACTGCCGGTTTCCGGGCGATAGATTTCCGTGCCGGTGATGTCGGCAGGCAACAGGTCAGGGGTGAACTGGATGCGATGGAACTGGGCTTCGATACCTTCGGCGAGTTCTTTGATGGCCTTGGTCTTGGCCAGGCCCGGCGCGCCCTCGACCAGCATGTGGCCGTCGGCAAGCAAGGCGATGAGCAAGCGCTCGATGAGTTTTTCCTGGCCGAGAATCTGCGTTGAAAGAAAGGTTCGCAGCGCAAGCAGCGCTTCACGATGTTCCATCGATGACTGTTCCTGGAAAGGGTGACCGAAGACGTTCGAATAACGCCAGGGCTGGGGGCGTTACTTTAATCCATCGCGGGGGGCGGCGACTAACGGCATTTTGTGCAAAGTGCGGGAATAGATGGGTGAAAGTGTTGGAAATTTGTGCCGGTTGCAGAGCCGTGCTGTTCTCTCGGGCCTCTTCGCGAGCAAGCCCGCTCCCACAGTTGACCGGATTGCCTGATCGAAATGCGGTCAACTGTGGGAGCGGGCTTGCTCGCGAAGGGGCCCGCTCAAACCCCATCAAAGCTCGCTGATGTAAGTCCCGATCCCCTTGAGGATGTTCTGCAAAGTCTCTTCCACTTCCGCCAGATCACTCACATCCGTGTTGTGCGTGATCTCCAGCGAATCATCCCCATTCAACGCATCCGCATCCGCGGCGGCGATTTCGATCTTCAGCAGCGTAGGGCTCAGCGTCACTTTCACGCCGTCCAGCGTTGAAGGCTCGCCATCAAGGGTGATCTCCAGTTCATCCTCGTCGGGATAGCGGGCCATCAGGAACATGTCGCCCTGTTCGCTATGGCAGCAGAGCATGGCCATGTTGTCTTCTTCCTCGTCACACGGGTTGACGATCAACAGGGAGGTGGTCATTTGCATGGGAAAATCCTGGCTCGGCGAGCGTTGTGAACACAACAAAAGGCGATTCTGCCAGCCCCCGGGAATTTCTGCTCGGCTGACTGTCAGAGAATGTGTCGTGAACATTCGGGGGGCTGCTGGTCATTTCTGGCACGAATGCGCCGTAAATCCGGGCATAAAACGCCCAATTTCCTACACGACTGCTAGTGTTGTTCGATGCACGGGCCTTGAGCTGCGTGCCGATGACCGAATATGTCGCAGCGCTGCAAGCACGGGCCTTGCCGCACTCGTTAAGCTGCGCAACGGATGAGCACCTGTAAAGACATTGCGCTATCGGTTCGCCAGTCGTTTTTGCAGATGCCCATTCATGGAAGGTGAATGTGACCTGAGTGTCTCGTCCAGCTTCACCCACCTGTCACCCTGTTTCCTCTGCCCGAGAATCAGGAACAGGGTGACGGATCGCCCCGAAAGGGGTTTTGCACGCGACGCTTCCATCAATAACAAGCCCAAGCGGAGTACCACAGATGGCGTTCTTCACCGCAGCCAGCAAAGCCGACTTCCAGCACCAACTGCAAGCGGCACTGGCGCAGCACATCAGTGAACAGGCACTGCCACAAGTGGCGCTGTTCGCTGAACAATTTTTCGGCATCATTTCCCTTGACGAGCTGACCCAGCGTCGGCTGTCCGACCTCGCTGGCTGTACCCTTTCTGCGTGGCGCCTGCTTGAGCGCTTCGATCACGCGCAACCGCAGGTTCGCGTCTACAACCCTGATTACGAACGCCACGGCTGGCAGTCGACCCACACCGCGGTCGAAGTGCTGCACCACGACCTGCCATTCCTGGTGGACTCGGTGCGTACCGAGCTGAACCGTCGCGGCTACAGCATTCATACCTTGCAAACCACGGTGCTGAGCGTGCGTCGCGACAGCAAGGGCGAATTGCTGGAAATCCTGCCGAAGGGCACCCAGGGCGAAGGGATCCTGCAAGAATCCCTGATGTACCTGGAAATCGACCGTTGCGCGAACACCGCGGAACTGAATGTTCTGAGCAAAGAGCTGGAACAGGTTCTCGGTGAAGTCCGCGTTGCGGTCGCCGATTTCGAGCCGATGAAAGCCAAGGTCCAGGAAATCCTGACCGGCCTGGACAACAGCCAGTTCGCTGTCGACAGCGAAGAAAAAGCTGAAATCAAAAGCTTCCTGGAATGGCTGGTGGGCAACCACTTCACGTTCCTGGGCTATGAAGAATTCGTGGTGCGCGATGAAGCCGACGGCGGCCACATCGTCTACGACCAGGATTCGTTCCTCGGCCTGACCAAACTGCTGCGCACCGGCCTGACCTACGATGACCTGCGCATCGAAGACTACGCCGTGAACTACCTGCGCGAACCGACCCTGCTGTCGTTCGCCAAGGCTGCGCACCCGAGCCGCGTGCACCGTCCGGCGTACCCGGACTACGTGTCGATCCGCGAGATCGACGCCGACGGCAAGGTCATCAAGGAATGCCGTTTCATGGGCCTCTACACCTCGTCGGTGTATGGCGAGAGCGTGCGGGTCATCCCGTACATCCGTCGCAAGGTCGAAGAGATCGAACGCCGTTCCGGCTTCCAGGCCAAGGCCCACCTGGGCAAGGAACTGGCGCAGGTGGTCGAAGTGCTGCCGCGTGACGACCTGTTCCAGACTCCGGTCGACGAGCTGTTTGCCACCGTCATGTCGATCGTGCAGATCCAGGAGCGCAACAAGATCCGCGTGTTCCTGCGCAAAGACCCGTACGGTCGCTTCTGCTACTGCCTGGCTTACGTGCCGCGCGACATCTATTCCACCGAAGTGCGCCAGAAGATCCAGCAAGTGCTGATGGATCGCCTGAAAGCCTCGGACTGCGAGTTCTGGACCTTCTTCTCCGAGTCCGTGCTGGCCCGCGTGCAGCTGATTCTGCGCGTCGATCCGAAAAACCGCCTGGACATCGACCCGCAGCAGCTGGAAAACGAAGTCATCCAGGCGTGCCGCAGCTGGCAGGACGACTATGCCGCACTGACTATCGAGAGCTTCGGCGAAGCCCACGGCACCAACGTGCTGGCCGACTTCCCGAAAGGCTTCCCGGCCGGTTACCGCGAGCGTTTTGCCGCGCATTCGGCTGTGGTCGACATGCAGCACCTGCTCAGCCTGAAAGAAACCAATCCGCTGGTGATGAGCTTCTATCAGCCGCTGGGTCAGGTTTCCGGCAAGCGCGAGCTGCATTGCAAGCTCTATCACGCCGATACCCCGCTGGCGCTGTCCGACGTGTTGCCGATCCTGGAAAACCTCGGCCTGCGCGTGCTGGGTGAGTTCCCGTATCGCCTGCGTCACAACAATGGCCGCGAGTTCTGGATTCACGATTTCGCGTTCACCGCGGCCGAAGGCCTGGAACTCGACATCCAGCAACTCAACGACACCTTGCAGGACGCCTTCGTCCACATCGTGCGTGGCGATGCCGAGAACGATGCGTTCAACCGTCTGGTGCTGACCGCCGGCCTGCCGTGGCGCGACGTGGCTTTGCTGCGTGCCTACGCCCGTTACATGAAACAGATCCGTCTGGGTTTCGACCTGGGCTACATCGCCAGTACCCTGAACAACCACACCGACATCGCTCGCGAGTTGACCCGGTTGTTCAAGACCCGTTTCTACCTGGCTCGCAAGCTTGGCACTGACGATCTGGAAGACAAGCAGCAACGCCTGGAACACGCGATTCTGAGCGCACTGGACGACGTCCAGGTGTTGAACGAAGACCGTATCCTGCGTCGCTACCTGGACCTGATCAAGGCGACCCTGCGGACCAACTTCTACCAGACCGATGCACACGGTCAGAACAAGTCCTACTTCAGCTTCAAGTTCAACCCGCACCAGATTCCAGAGCTGCCGAAGCCGGTACCGAAGTTCGAAATCTTCGTTTACTCGCCTCGCGTCGAGGGCGTGCACCTGCGCTTCGGCAACGTCGCTCGTGGCGGCCTGCGCTGGTCTGACCGTGAAGAAGACTTCCGTACCGAAGTCCTGGGCCTGGTAAAAGCCCAGCAAGTGAAGAACTCGGTCATCGTGCCAGTGGGCGCGAAGGGCGGCTTCCTGCCGCGTCGCCTGCCACTGGGCGGCAACCGTGACGAGATCGCGGCCGAGGGCATCGCCTGCTACCGCATCTTCATTTCGGGCCTGTTGGACATCACCGACAACCTGAAGGACGGCGCGCTGGTTCCACCAGCCAACGTCGTGCGTCATGACGACGATGACCCGTACCTGGTGGTCGCTGCGGACAAGGGCACTGCAACCTTCTCCGACATCGCCAACGGCATCGCCATCGATTACGGCTTCTGGCTGGGTGACGCGTTCGCTTCCGGTGGTTCTGCCGGTTACGACCACAAGAAAATGGGCATTACCGCCAAAGGCGCGTGGGTTGGCGTACAACGTCACTTCCGCGAGCGCGGCATCAATGTCCAGGAAGACAGCATCACCGTAGTGGGCGTCGGCGACATGGCCGGTGACGTATTCGGTAACGGCTTGTTGATGTCCGACAAACTGCAACTGGTCGCTGCGTTCAACCACCTGCACATCTTCATCGATCCAAACCCTGAACCGGCGAACAGCTTCGCCGAGCGTCAGCGCCTGTTCGATCTGCCACGTTCGGCCTGGTCGGATTACGACACCAGCATCATGTCCGAAGGCGGCGGGATCTTCTCCCGTAGCGCGAAAAGCATCGCGATTTCCCCGCAGATGAAAGAGCGCTTCGACATTCAGGCCGACAAGCTGACCCCGACCGAACTGCTGAATGCCTTGCTCAAGGCCCCGGTAGACCTGTTGTGGAACGGCGGTATCGGTACTTACGTCAAAGCCAGCACCGAAAGCCACGCCGATGTCGGCGACAAGGCCAACGATGCACTGCGTGTGAACGGCAACGAACTGCGCTGCAAAGTCGTGGGCGAGGGCGGTAACCTCGGTATGACCCAACTGGGTCGTGTCGAATTCGGTCTCAATGGCGGCGGTTCCAACACCGACTTCATCGACAACGCCGGTGGCGTGGACTGCTCCGACCACGAAGTGAACATCAAGATCCTGCTGAACGAAGTGGTTCAGGCCGGTGACATGACCGACAAGCAACGTAACCAGTTGCTGGCGAGCATGACCGACGAAGTCGGCAACCTGGTACTGGGCAACAACTACAAGCAGACTCAGGCCCTGTCCCTGGCGGCGCGCCGTGCTTTCGTGCGGATTGCCGAATACAAGCGTCTGATGAACGATCTGGAAGGCCGCGGCAAGCTGGATCGCGCCATCGAGTTCCTGCCGTCGGAAGAAGCCATCAACGAGCGTCTCGCGGAAGGCCATGGCCTGACCCGTGCGGAGCTGTCGGTGCTGATCTCCTACAGCAAGATCGACCTCAAGGAAGCGCTGCTCAACTCCCTGGTGCCGGACGACGACTATCTGACGCGCGACATGGAAACCGCTTTCCCGCCGAGCCTGGTGAGCAAGTTCTCCGAAGCCATGCGCCGTCACCGTCTGAAGCGCGAGATCGTCAGCACCCAGATCGCCAACGATCTGGTCAACCACATGGGTATCACCTTCGTTCAGCGACTCAAAGAGTCCACCGGCATGAGCCCGGCGAACGTGGCCGGTGCTTACGTGATCGTGCGTGACATCTTCCATCTCCCGCACTGGTTCCGTCAGATCGAAGCCTTGGACTACCAGGTTTCGGCCGACGTACAACTGGAGCTGATGGACGAGCTGATGCGTCTGGGCCGTCGCGCTACGCGCTGGTTCCTGCGTGCCCGTCGCAACGAGCAGAACGCTGCCCGCGACGTCGCGCACTTCGGTCCGCACCTGAAGGAGTTGGGGCTCAAGCTCGATGAACTGCTGAGTGGCGAGATCCACGAAAACTGGCAGGCCCGCTACGAGGCGTACGTCGAAGCCGGTGTGCCGGAGTTGCTCGCGCGCATGGTGGCTGGCACCTCGCACCTGTACACCCTGCTGCCGATCATCGAGGCTTCCGACGTGACCGGCCAGAACCCTGCGGACGTGGCCAAGGCCTACTTCGCTGTGGGCAGCGCGCTGGACATCACCTGGTACCTGCAACAGATCAGCGCACTGCCGGTTGAAAACAACTGGCAAGCCCTGGCCCGTGAAGCGTTCCGTGATGACGTCGACTGGCAGCAACGTGCGATCACCATCTCCGTCCTGCAACAGGGCGACGGCACTCAGGACGTGGAAACTCGCCTGGCGCTGTGGATGGAAGAGCACGAAGGCATGATCGAACGCTGGCGCGCCATGCTGGTGGAAATCCGTGCCGCGAGCGGTACCGACTACGCCATGTACGCGGTGGCCAACCGTGAACTGCTGGATCTGGCGTTGAGCGGGCAGGCGGTAGTGCCTGCCGCTGCTGCTACCGTCAGCGCTGAGCTGGAACCGGCGGCCTGATCAGTCGCTGAATGAAAAAGCCCCGCATTGAGAGATGCGGGGCTTTTTTTTGTTTGAATGTTTTGTGGTGTTTGGGCAGGCCCCATCGCCAGCAAGCCGGCTCCTACAGGTTTTGTGTCGATCACAGGGTCTGAGAACGACTTAAGACCTGTAGGAGCCGGCTTGCTGGCGATGGGGCCATCTGCCTCAATACAACTTCCAGACAGCTTTATTATCAATCATCGACACTTTATCTGTCGGCTCGGTCAATAAATTACTGAGTGACTGGTCAAACTTCTGCAGCGCCCGAACTTGCACATTTTGCTGTTCGTTAATATCCGCCACAATCTCTTCGCTGCGTTTATAGTCCGCCCACACGGGACTCAATGCTTTCGCGTCATGCCCTTGCGCAGTCCCTATATAGTTGAAGTCGGCATCATAAAAAACCGCACTCACATCAGCCTCGACGTCTGAACTGCGCGAAGTGATCAATTGGCTGCGGGTGTCGATAATCGCCACCATGTCCGGTTTCGCCGCCCTGAGGCTTTGCAGATCCGGGTACACCGTGACCGAGCCGAACTGGCGCTGCAACGAGGCCTTGACCCAATCCACCGCCATGTCGGGTTTGGAGGTGGCAACGTAGGCATCATGAATCGGTTTCACCAGCAGGCTCTGGCCGAAACCGGTGCCGGCATTGGCCTGGTAATCCTGAAGATAAGCGCGGTTGGTCTGGGTGTTGCGGCTGTAAACAATGCCCAGCGATACATGGCTGCCGCTGGCGACATGGGTGGCGCTGCTACGGCCGACGGGTGAGGTGAAGATCCCGTCGAGTGAAGAAACAGCGGTTGGCGCAGTGGGAATTGAACATCCGGTTAAAACAGCGGTGATCGCCAAAGTACTGACAAGTGCAAGTTTCATGGGTGTTTCTCCAGTGAAACAACTTGAGTCGCCAAGTGTTAGTTGCCGAGTGAGTCGGCGGTGTTTTCAGACTAAACCTGTGGGCACTGAATGAAATAGCCAATAAACGCACTTGTCAGGTGACCATAGTTTTTGTTTGGTTTAAGTCGTTGTGTTTAATTGCGCAGGGAAATAAACAGGCCCGAATGTTAGATTCGGGCCTGTTTATTTATGGCTGAACGCTCAGCCATCAGTTTTCCAATGGGATCAACACTTTTTCGTCGGGGGACAACACCATGAATACCAAGAGTTTGGCCGGCTTGGTCGCACTGGCATTTTTGGAGACCAGATGCTCCGACCCGGCCGGTTCATACCAATACTCGCCGGCCTTGAAGGTTTTCGGTTGCTCGCCTTTCACTTGAGAAACGATCGATCCCGAAAGCACGTACGCCATGGCCGTGCCTTCATGTTTGTGGGCGATGGAGGATTGGCCGGGTTTGTAGTCGACCTCGATCATCAGCGCCTTTTTACCCGGGACGTTCTTGAGTACTTCATCCTGCAGGATCGTGACTTTTTCCGAGGGGTCGTGGGCGAATGCCGAGGCAGATACGGTCAGGGCGAAGACGGCAAGCGGGGCAACAAGTAAACGCAAAACTCTCATGATTCATCACCTGGGGGGTTAGTTGTCAGGAACAACGTTAGTCCGCCAGTGACGGCAATCAAACAGCCAATTTACGAGAAGGCCAGGGGACCAATCGGGATTTGCGCCAGGCAATGCAAAAGCCATAGGAGCCGGCTTGCTGGCGATCGCATCACCGCGGCGCATCAGCTGCACCGCGGTGATGCGATCGCCAGCAAGCCGGCTCCTACCGTTCAATGAATCGGAAAGCTGTTGAAGTCGACGGAGTTGGCCAGTCGACTGTCGATAAGGCCGATAAAGCCTTGGACTTCAGGGCAGTTGAAATGCATCTGCATGGCCGCTTCCGATTGCCAGCGGGCGCTGACGTTCCAGCGGTTGCTGTCCTCGGGGCAGCGGTCGACCATATAGGATTCGCAGCCCGGTTGTTCCCGCAGGGTTTCGACAATCTTTTGCAGTTGCCTGCCCAGTTCGTCCGAGCGGCCGGCGGCGGCCTGCACTTTTACGGTATTGATCACTTCGTTGGACATTGCTCACACTCCTGAATCAGGCCGGACGAATCCTGCTCATTGAGGGATAACGCATATGCAGGATAGGCCCGCACCCTGGGACCGCCAATAGCCAATCGCCGGATAAAAACCCAGACCAATCTGTCAGGCGACCTGTTGCAAAATGTCCCGCAGGCGGTCCAGGGCGGTGTCGATGTCGAGGGTTTCAATGGCGCCAAAGCCCATGAGAAGCCCGGCCTGTGGCGCTTGTTGATAGTAAAAGTCCTCGATGGAGTACAGGCCGACTTCGACCTTTTTCGCCAATTCGATCACCAACGGCATATCGATAGGCACTTTGCACATGAGCACCATGTGGAACCCGGCGGTGCTTGGGATGGCTTCGAACCAAGGGGACAGGTCTCCCGCAACACGTGTCAGGATTCGCTCACGACGCCCGGCGTAGATCGTATGGCAACGGCGAATGTGCTTGAGCAGGCAGCCTTCGGCGATGAACTTGGCCAGTGCCCACTGGGGCAGGGTGGAGGTATGCCGGTCGGTGAGTTGCTTGGCCTGGATCACCGCTTCGAGAATCGCTGGCGGCAAAATCGCGTAACCGAGGCGCAACTCCGGCAGCAAGGTTTTCGAAAAGGTCCCGACGTAGGCGACGATCCCGCGTTCATCCATGCTTTGCAGGGAATCGGTGGGCCGGCCTTCATAGCGAAATTCGCTGTCGTAATCGTCCTCGATGATGATCGCGCCCAGCTCATACGCGCGCTCCAGCAACGCCAATCGCCGCACCTGGCTCATCGGCATGCCCAGCGGAAATTGATGCGACGGCGTGACATAAATCAGTTGCGTACCGAGGGGGATTTTGTCGACCTGAATGCCTTCGGCGTCGACCGGCACGCCGATCACCGTGGCGCCGTGGCTGCCGAACAGCAGGCGCGCGGGCGGGTAGCCGGGGTCTTCCATGGCGACGATGCTGCCGTGGCGGGTCATCACGCGGGAGATCAGGTCCAGCGCCTGTTGCGCGCCGTTGCACACCACCACGTCTTCGTCCTGACAGTTCACACCACGGGAAAATGCGATATGCCGGGCGATCGCGTTGCGCAGCGCCGGAAGTCCTTCGGGCAGGCTGTAGAAACCCTTCGAACCGGTCATCTGCCGCAAGGCGTGAGAGGTGCAGCGTCGCCAATCGTCCTGCGGAAACTGGCCCTTGCTGGTGGCGCCGCCGATGAAGTCATAGCGCAGCGAGCCTTCCAATGTCGGATGACGCAAAAACACCGGCAGGTTGCGCCACGACTCGATGACCTCGGCGCTCGCCAACTGTGAATGGCTTTGCTTGGGCAGCGCTTTTGCGGTCCGGGCATTGACGTAAGTGCCTTTGCCGATCACGCCGGTGAGGAAGTTTTCATACGTCAGTTGCGCGTAGGTGTCGGAAATGGTCTTGCGCGAGATGCCCAGCTGTTCGGCCAGCAATCGACTGGGCGGCAGCTGCGTCCCGGCTGCCAGACGGCCGGATTCGATGGCGCTGCGCAGTTGGTTGTACAACTGGCCTGCCAGGTCCTTGCGGCCGTTGATGACAACATGAAGTTCCATGCCGGCGGGGCTCCTTGTAGCGGTTGAGACGCGTGTGCGTCGCGTCAGATTACCCGCAAGCACCGCTGCGCAGAAGTTGCGTGGATGAAATACCGCGGATTGGACTGTTGCCGGGTGGTCCACCGGAATTTCGCTGAATTGGATCTGTAACGCTTGCGCATCAGCGCCTAACTTGACAAGCATCTATCGATCCACGAGGCACGCCATGACTTCCCGCCTGGATTACTACAGCGCGTCGCCCAAAGCGATGAAAGCGATGATTGCCATGGAGGCGCTGACCAGCAACCTGAGCATCGAGCCGGCGCTGCTGCACCTGATCAAGATCCGCGCCTCGCAGCTCAATGGCTGCGCCTTCTGCACCGACATGCATTCGGTGGATGCGCGGCGCCTCGGCGAGACCGACCGGCGCCTGTATTCAATCGTGGTCTGGCGCGACAGTGGTTTCTTCAACCCACGGGAGCGCGCGGCGCTGGCCTGGACCGAGGCGGTGACCTTGCTCTCGCAAAGCCATGTGCCTGACGACGTCTACGCCCAGGCCCGGGAGCAGTTCAGTGAAAGCGAAATGGTCGACCTGACCATCGCCGTCACCACCATCAACAGCTGGAATCGCCTGGCCGTGAGTTTTCGCCAAGCGCCCAGTGCATGAGTTCACTTGAGAAATTCCTCAGGCGAGCAAGAAATCCCCTCGCCACAAGTTTGTGTGCCCGCACTTAAGTGAACAGCATTCCAGCGGTTGTCACAGCAGGTTCATGAACGGTGCGCAGGATGAGGTTTTCAAAGGACATATCGACAGGGAGTCATCGATGTCATTCATGGAAACCTCAGGGCGCCAAATCCCCGCCGAATACCGTCCGTCGCTAGCAACCACGCCGTCCTTGCGTGCGCGGGCCTCGGCGATTGATCCGCAACTGGCGCAGGCGTTCACGGTCAGTGCTCGCTGCGGCTGTTTCATGCAGGCGGCCCGCAGCCTCAACATCAAGGCGACCTTGCTGCGCAAGCAACTGGCGCAGCTCGAAGCGCAACTGCACTGTTCGCTGTTCAGCCATTGCGACAATGGCATTACTCTCAGCCGTGAAGGCTTGCAGCTTCAGGCGCAGTTGATCGCATTGGCTCATGAGCGCGATTTGCCGGTGATCGAGCAACCGTTGGTGCGCCTGGCCGTGGCTGAATCGATCCTGCACGACATTCTCGGTCGCGACCTGGTGGCCTTGTTGCGCCGCAACGCCAGCGTCCGCCTGGACATCATCACCCTCGACAGCGAACTGGCGCTGCAAGCCGTCAGTGCCGATGTGGTGGTGTGGCTGGCCGGCATCGAATCGCCGCGGCCGAGCCCGAGTTTTGCTGTCAGCGAACCCCGCCGCCTGGCGCGGCTTGACTACCAGCCGCACATCGCCAAGCGCTATTCAAGGACGACGTCGCGCCCGGACAGTCTCGATGACCTCGCCGATTTCCTGTTGGTGCAATGGCCGTCTCACCGTCAGGTCGAGAGCTTCGTGCCGTGGAATGCGTTGGTGGAGCAGCGCCTGGCCGGTGTGGTGCAGCTGCATTCCTATGAGCTGCTGCTGGAGATGATTCGCTGCAGCGCCTGCATCGGTTTGCTGCCCGGTTACATCGGTCACTTTGATCGCGGTCTCGTTGCGTTGCCGGGGTTGTTTGGCCAGCCGATGCAGCGTGAGGTGTGGATGGCGGTTAATGTGCAGTCCGAGGGCGAAGCGCAGGTGCAGATGATCGTCGAGCTGATCCAGAACACCTTCAACGAGCGCCGGGAGTGGTTCGAAGGCTGAACACTATCCAGTAATGCGGGAGCGGGCTTGCTCGCGATAGCGGTGCGTCAGTCAACATTGATAGCGACTGACCTACCGCTATCGCGAGCAAGCCCGCTCCCACATTTTTGGTTCTCGCTATGCCGGAAGATTGCGTTGTAGAGTGAGCGGCCATGTCTGTCTCAAGGATGAATCACCCATGCCCGTCACTGACGCTGTCATCACCCTCGAACGCTTCGACGAATCCCATCTCGAAGGCATCACCGCGCTCTACAACGAGCCGGCGGTTACCCGGCAGGTCCTGCAAATGCCGTTTCAATCCATCGAGCTCTGGCGCAAACGCCTGGCGTCGGACAACGAACGCGAAATCAAACTGGTGGCGCTGCATCAGGGGCTGGTGATCGGCAGCATTGGCCTGGAGCAGTTTTCGCGGATCCGTCGCAGTCACGCCGGCAGCTTTGGCATGGGCGTCTTGTCGGCATGGCAGGGCAAGGGCGTTGGTTCGAAGCTGCTGGCAACGGCGCTGGACATCGCCGACAACTGGATGAACCTGCAACGGGTCGAGCTTTCGGTGTACGCCGACAACGAAGCGGCCATCGGCTTGTACCGCAAGTTCGGCTTTGAAACCGAAGGCCTGTTTCGCGACTACGCCGTGCGTGACGGAAGGCTGGTGGATACCTTGAGCATGGCGCGTCTGCGTCGCTTGCCCAAGGCCGGTTGATCACTGCGCCAATGCGAACGGCACCGCCGCCTGCGCATGCAGTTCGGTGGTGTCGAGCAGGGGCAGGGCGCTGTACTCGGGGTTGATCAGCAGGCCGGTTTCCGTGCAGCCAAGGATGATGGCCTGGGCGCCGCGCTGGCTCAGGGATTCAATGACCTGCCGATAGATCCGGCGATGGTGTGCTCCTGTTGATGGCTACCCCTGGGCCGCGAGTGTCTCGAGATGTGACCGCCCATGCAATTGACTTGTACGGGCGGCGCGCGCATCTGCCATGCTCGAAGTCCGCAGCACTGCTTCAACCAAAGGAACACCGCAATGGACGACGTACAGCAACTGGGTGAGATGCTTCGCCACTACGCAGACAGCGAAGCGCACAAAAAACAACTGTTCGAGTCACAGTCGGCCGTGTGGGCGACGCGCATTGGCGAGCTGTTCGATCAGATCCAGCAATGGCTGGAACCGGTCAAGGCGCCGAACCTGCTGGAAGTGAGCCGTGAAGCCTACGTGGCCTCGGGACCCAGCGTTCCGGTCGAGACGTCGACGTTCAAGACCGAGAAGCTCGGTATCGTGATCGCCGGCAAACCGGTGGAGTTCGTACCGGATGTGATGGGCGCGGGCGGGCAGATTTCCCTGGCCGTGATGGGCCTGACCGCTGCGCGCTATGGCAGCATTTCGCTGGTATGCCTGCCGCCGTCGAGCAGCTGGCAATGGCGCAAGACCAATGGTTTGAAAGACCCGGACACCTTTGCCTTCGACGCGAATTTTCTGGCGCAGCAGTTGCAGAGCCTGATTCCTAGAGATCGCAGCTGAACCCCTGTGGGAGCGGGCTTGCTCGCGAAGGCGGCGTGTCAGGCGACATCAATATTGACTTTACCGACGCCTTCGCGAGCAAGCCCGCTCCCACAGTGATCTGTGGTGCATCAGATGTCGAGGTTTCCCCACCCGGGTTTTGCCACTTGCGGCGCAACCGCTTTCACGACTTTCCCCGTCGCCAATTCCACCCGCCGCGCCACCTCCGGGTCATCGGCAAAAGGCATCAGGCTTGCCTCTTCCAGGCTCTGCGCCGTCTGCTGTTTAAGGCAGTACTCGACCGCCAGCCAAAGCCCCGCCACGCCTAAACCATTGAGCACCATCTCGATCATTTCCAGCTCCTCGCCTCAGGCAATCTGCGCTTCACGTTCAGCCATCGCCACATCGGACACCCGCACGGTGCGCCAGGCGTTGTACGCCATCAGCAGCATGCCGCTGAGGAAGAACACGCCGCCGGTAAAACGCACTACAAACCCCGGATGACTGGCCTGCAGGGCTTCGACGAAAGAGTAGGTCAGCGTGCCGTCGTCGTTGATCGCGCGCCACATCAGGCCCTGAGTGATGCCGTTGACCCACATCGACGCGATGTACAACACAGTGCCGATGGTCGCCAGCCAGAAATGCAGGTTGATCAGCGGTGTGCTGTACATCTGCTCACGGCCAAAGACTTTCGGAATCATGTGGTAGACCGCGCCGAAGGTGATCATCGCCACCCAGCCAAGGGCGCCGGCGTGCACGTGGCCGATGGTCCAGTCGGTGTAGTGGGAGAGGGCGTTGACGGTCTTGATCGCCATCATCGGGCCTTCAAAGGTCGACATGCCATAGAAGGCCAGAGACAGCACCAGAAAACGCAGGATCGTGTCGGTGCGCAACTTATGCCAGGCGCCCGACAGGGTCATCATGCCGTTGATCATCCCGCCCCAGCTCGGCGCCAGCAGGATCAGTGACATCGCCATGCCGAGCGACTGCGCCCAGTCCGGCAGCGCGGTGTAGTGCAAATGGTGCGGGCCGGCCCAGATATACAGGGTGATCAGCGCCCAGAAATGCACGATCGACAAGCGATAGGAATACACCGGTCGCCCGACCTGCTTCGGCACGAAGTAATACATCATTCCCAGAAACCCGGTGGTCAGGAAGAAGCCCACCGCGTTGTGCCCGTACCACCACTGCACCATGGCGTCGGTGGCCCCGGAATACACCGGGTAGGACTTGAACCAGTCCACCGGGATCGACAAGTGATTGACCACGTGCAGCATCGCGATGACCACAATGAACGCGCCGAAAAACCAGTTACCCACGTAGATGTGTTTGGTCTTGCGCTGCACCACGGTGGTGAAAAACACGATGGCGTAAGCGACCCAGACCACGGTCATCCACACCGCGCCGGAGAACTCGATCTCGGCGTATTCCTTGGTGGTGGTGTAGCCCAGCGGCAGGGTGATCAGCATCACCACGATCACCGATTGCCAGCCCCAGAACGTGAAGGCGGCGAGGGTGTCCGAATACAGCCGCACCTGGCAGGTACGCTGCACGGCGTAGTAGCTGGCGGCGAACTGCGCGCTGCCGGCAAAGCCGAAAATCACCAGACTGGTGTGCAGCGGTCGCAACCGGCCGAAGGTGGTCCACGGCAGGTCGAGGTTCATCTCGGGCCACACCAGTTGCGAGGCGATCCACACCCCCATCGCCATCCCCACGACGCCCCAGACAATGGTCGCCACGATGAATTGGCGGACGACCTTGTAGTTATAGGCCTGTCCGATTGTTGCTGTGCTCATGGTCAATGCTTCCACGGTTGCAAAGTCTTGCCAGCCCACCCGGACTGGCATGCAACCCCACTGTAGAAACCCTGCCCTAAACAAAACAGACTCAGAAAAACCGAGTTTATACGGATCAGATACGGCGCCTGCCTGCGGTGATCGGCTGCGCGCTGATACGGTTTTTTTGCGTTTAGCTGAATCTGTAACGTACTGCGCTGCAGGTCCATAGTCACACCCAGAAAACGAGCCGCAGAGCGGGATGCCGATCCGTTGGGGAAAATTGAACTTGCAGGAGCCGGCTTGCTGGCGATGACGTTCTCGAGGGCGCCATCGCCAGCAAGTCGGCTCCTGCGAAAAGCGCCTCACACGCTCAACTGACCGACATCAGCCACAGAGCCCGATCAATCCTGATGAGGTAGCCACATGTATCAGTACGACGACTATGACCGGGCGCTGGTCTTCGAGCGGGTTGCGCAGTTTCGCGATCAGGTCGAACGCTTTATGGCGGGCGAATTGAGCGAAGAGGAATTCCTGCCGTTGCGCTTGCAGAACGGCCTGTACATGCAAAAACACGCGTACATGCTGCGCGTGGCAATTCCCTACGGCACGCTCAGCGCCCGGCAGATGCGCACGCTGGCGAGCATCGCCCGGGATTACGACCGCGGTTACGGCCACTTCACCACCCGGCAGAACATGCAGTTCAACTGGATCGAACTGGCCCTGGTGCCGGAGATTCTCGAACGCCTGGCCGAGGTGGAAATGCATGCCATCCAGACCTCCGGCAACTGTGTGCGCAACATCACCACCGAAGCCTTCGCCGGGGTGGCCGCGGACGAACTGATCGACCCGCGACCGCTGGCGGAAATCCTGCGCCAGTGGTCGACGATCAACCCGGAATTCCTGTTTCTGCCGCGCAAGTTCAAGATCGCCATCTGCTCGGCCGAACAGGACCGCGCGGCAATCATGATGCATGACATCGGCCTCTATCTTTACACCGGCGCCGACGGGCAAATGCTCCTGCGAGTCATCGTTGGCGGTGGCTTGGGACGCACGCCCATCCTTGGTTTGCAGATTCGCGAAGGCTTGCCGTGGCAGCACTTGTTGTCCTACGTCGAGGCGGTGCTGCGGGTTTATAACCGCCACGGCCGGCGCGACAACAAGTACAAGGCGCGGATCAAGATTCTGGTCAAGGCGCTGGGCATCGAAGCCTTTGCCAGGGAAGTGGAGGAGGAGTGGCAATACCTCAAGGAGGGTCCGGCACAATTGACCGGCGTTGAATACGAGCGTGTCGCCAGTGCCTTCGTGCCGCCGGATTACCGTTCGTTGTCCGACACCGATCTGGAGTTCGGCACACGCCTGGCCGAGAACCCGACGTTCGCCCGCTGGGTGTCGCGCAACGTCCAGCCGCACAAGGTGCCGGGCTACGCCAGTGTGGTGCTGTCGACCAAACCGGGCATCGCCTCGCCGCCAGGTGACGTGACTGGCGAGCAAATGGACGTGGTGGCCGGGTGGTCCGAGCAGTTCGGTTTTGGCGAAATCCGTATCGCCCATGAGCAGAATATTGTCCTGCCGGACGTGCCGAAGGCAGATCTGTTCGCACTGTGGAGTCGGGCTTGCGAGCACGGGCTGGGCAGCGCCAATGTCGGTTTGCTGACCGATATCATCGCTTGTCCCGGCGGCGACTTCTGCGCCCTGGCCAACGCCAAGTCGATCCCGATTGCGCAAGGCATTCAGGCGCGTTTCGAAGACCTGGACTACCTGCATGACCTGGGCGATATCAGCCTCAACATTTCCGGTTGCATGAACGCCTGCGGCCATCACCACATCGGCAACATCGGTATTCTTGGCGTCGACAAGAATGGCAGCGAGTGGTACCAGATCACGCTTGGCGGCGCTCAGGGCAAGCACAGCGCGTTGGGCAAAGTCATCGGTCCGTCCTTCAGCGCCGTCGAAGTGCCCGACGTCATCGAGCGGATCATCGCCACGTTTGCGCGCTACCGCGAGAGCGAAGAATTGTTCGTCGACACCTTGCAACGCATCGGTCTGGAACCGTTCAAGGAAGCGGTTTATCCGAAGGTGCTGGAGGTGTCGGCATGAACAATCTGCTGCGGCTGGAGGCGGGTGAGGCGCGGATTGTTGCTGACGATCCGTGGACGTTGATCAGGGATATCGAGGCTGAACAGCCCGCAGGTCAGCTGATTGTGCCGCTGGCCCGTTGGCTGGAAGACCCGCAACAGCATGGGGTCTGGTTGGGCCCGGACGACGAGGTGGAGTGCCTCAAGCCGTGGTTTGCGCAGTTGCCGCTGATTGCCCTGGATTTCCCGAGTTTCCGGGACGGACGCGCCTATAGCCAGGCGTACCTGTTGCGCACTCGATTGGGCTGGACCGGCGAATTGCGCGCGGTCGGCGACGTGCTGCGCGATCAGCTCAGCCACATGCGCCAATGCGGTTTCGACAGCTTTGCCGTGCGCGAAGACAAGTCCGTCGAAGATGCGCTCAAAGGGTTGGCGGGCATGAGCGTGTTGTATGGGCGTTCAGTCATTGAGCCACGGCCGCTATTCCGACGTCGCTGAACGCGACAGGATCAAAAGATCGCAGCCTGCGGCAGCTCCTGCGCCACCGTGCACGTAGGAGCTGCCGCAGGCTGCGATCTTTTTTTTCTTTGGGCAGTGATCCCGTTTTGATAGAGTCCGCGCCTCACAAGGAAGTCAGTAAAGAAAGGAGTCTGGTTTGTGCGCGGGCAATAAAATTCTGGGGCTGATCGCACTGGTGCTGATGACGGCCCTGTGGGGCAGTTACTTTTATCTGTTTCAGGAAAACCGCAACGGGCAACTCGGGGAGGCTTCCGACAGTTCTGCCTGGTGCGGAACGCCACCGACCAGCGATGTGGCGGCCCTGGGCAAGGATTGGCTGACACTGCGCATCACTAACACTGTGCGCGGCGAATTCATGCTCTCGGGGGCGGTCATCGTGTCCGAGCGGACCTTCGACCGTTATGACCTGGGTCGCAACGAATTGCGCCTGCGCCTGGAGCCGCTGCAGTGGTCATACGGCGTCACGCCGATTTTCCTCGAACAGGTCAGGATCAAGCCCCTGAGCCGCAATCTATCTTCACTCGACAAGAGCGCCTACGCCGAGCTTGAAGCCCGGCCCATCGGCGTCCAGGGCAGGGCGCAAGCGTTTCCGTTCGATAGCTATCGTTATGGCTACAAACCCGTGGTGTATATCCTCAAGGGCAATGAACGGATTGATCTGAAGTTCAAGCGCATCACCACCCGCATGGAGATGTCCAACACCTTCACGCCGATTCAGAAGTACAACCGCGCCGAGTACATCAATGAGAAGAATTCACTGGTTCGCGAGGAGGATTACAAACCTTACGCGGCCAATGAATGCGCGTTCAGCGTCGAGCGCAAAGACTCGTTCAAGGTGATCGTGCTGCTGTTGTTGCTGGTGATCTGCCTGCCGCTGATGCACGTGTTCTATCGTGACGAGCCGGGCATCGACTTTCTGGCGACGCTGGTGAGTATCGGCGCGATCCGGGTGCTGCTGGTCGGGCCACTGACTGACTTTCAGCTATACAACATCGACTTCCTGTTCGGTGCCGCGATTTTGCTGGTGGGCACGGTGTCGTTGATCAAGGCGATGCGGGCCAATAGTCGGCGGGAATTGGCGGCGAAGAGTGGTTCGTCCTGGTGATTGATACCTGAAGCCGTGTCGAAGCCATCGCCGACACGGCCTCGTATTGTGCCAACGAATGAATATTGAGATTTATCAGAACAAAAAGTGCGGCATTGGCTATACCTGTAACACCTGTTTCCCAAACTGTTGTCGACCGCATTACAGGAGTTACAGCATGAAGCTTGCGTTAATGATGAGCACACTGTGCATTGCCTCGATCGGCGTGGTGGGCTGCACCAGTTCGAAGGTCGAGCCGGACCAGTATTCCGGTTTTCTCAAGGATTACAGCCAGCTCAAAGAAGCCAAATCCCCTTCGGGGGCGGTGGTGATGCGTTGGGTTGATCCGAAGCTCGACATCAACAAATACAAAAGCGTGTATGTCGAACCGACCCAACTGTATCCCAAGCCTCAGCCGACCGTGAAAATCCCTCAGGCCACCTTGAACGGGATTACCAGTTATTACGATCAGGCGCTCAAACGCGAGATTGGCAAATCCCTGCCTTTGGCGGCAGGCCCTGGCCCGGGTGTGATGGTGGTGCGCGCGGCGATCACTGCCGTCAGCAGCAAGACCCAAGGCCTGAAAGCTTATGAAGTGATTCCGATTGCCCTGGTGGCGGCCGCGGTGAGTACCGCCAGCGGTATTCGTGATCAGGAAACCGACCTGGCCACCGAAGCCGTGTTCCTGGATGGCAGCAACAATAAAGTGCTGGCCCAGGTGGTGCGCAAAGGCACTGGCAAACCGTTGGAAAACGAGGCTCAGGTGATGAAAGCCGATGACGTGAAAGGCGTGATCGATGGCTGGGCGTCGGATATGCATCAGTCTTACCTGAAGCTGAAATCCAAATAATGCATTGGGGCTGAAGGCTGTATCGCCGGCAAGCCGGTCTCGCTCCCACAAAGAAACTGAGTCGAACATGCATTTGAATGTTCACCGGTGATCGAATGTGGGAGCGAGCCTGCTCGCGAAGACGGCCGTTTCAGTCGTCGAATACCGACTCCCATCGTCCCTGCGTATCAGCTCCCGACCGTCCTGAACTTCGCACGCTCCTGGTCCACCGTCCGGGTGCAACAGGCCCCACCGGTAATACCTCGAACTTCTTCCCGCATAGCGGTGAAGCTGGATTCGGTGACGCTGACGTCCTGGGCGCCGACCCCACAACTGACGAACATGGACATCAGGCTGTAACCGGCTGCGCGAAGTGCAATGTGCATGGGGAAATCCTTATTGGCCGAAGGTGGCGTTGAAGCCGACGAACAGCGTGAACTGGGGCAAGCCATCACCCTTGTGTTCGACGGTCCATTGCGGTTCGATGAAGGCATTGAGGATATTGTCCCTGGCTTTCCAGACCTTGCCGGCACCCAGGCCAAGCGGGATGTAATGGGTGTCATTCTTCAGGTCGAAGGCCCAGGTTGCGGTGGAGCGCAGGTACCAACCTCTCTCCAGGTTGTGAATGACAAACGGCTGCACGGTGGCCGATTCCACATGCGGGCGGTCGCTGTCGCCAGCGAAGGAGCTCTGGTATTGCACCAGTGCACCGAGCAAACCACGGGGCGATGAATCGATCGCAATGGCCGCCAGCCCGGCTTGCCATTTGCCGGTTCCCAGCTCGTCCTTATCGGCATAGGGCGCGGTGATCTGCGGACCGATGCCCAATTGCACGCCCTCGGTCTTGAGCAGGAAGAAATCGATCAGGTTCAGATCACCTTCACCGGTGCTGTAGCCCCCACCTGGATCGGGGCGAATGCTGATCGGCGCGGTGGCACGCAGCAATTGCGGGACGCCAATGAAACCGTTGGGCGCAATCGGCAGTGTGCCGCGCACCAGCAGGTCGTTAGTGTGGATGTTGGAGCCGTAGTATTTCGGGGTGTAGTAATCCAGCAGGTTCATCCCCGCCTCGGGGTTCAATGGATTGTTGCTTTTGTTGACCATGTCGGGGTCGTCTGCCTGGACACAAACCACAGAAGTTATAGAGATCGCCAAAAGAAAGGCGCGCGCTCCTGGATGCTTCGACATGATTCGCCGGTTCCTTGGTGGCTCATTGGTCAACTCGGCACTTGGCGGCCATTACTGCGTAATCTCTTTCCTATCAAGCCTGTAAGACATATTTGATGACGTTAGCAGCTGCCGGTGGGTTATCCAGTCGAAGGGATCGATTCATGGGTTCGTGTCCTGCAGAAATAAAAAAACCGCTAGTCGTATAAACACGAATAGCGGCCTTCGAAGAACCATTGTGGCGAGGGGGTTTACCCCCGTTGGGGTGCGTAGCAGCCCCATAACTGCAGACGAGATTGGTCTGCAGAAACGCAATCACCGTTTTCGGTGCGGTGCGACGTTTTGCTAAACCCTCTCGCCAAAATGGTTGAGGTGACCGCGCTTGCATGGCTGATCAGTGTCTCTTCGCTTGTTCACGCAACCGTTCCTCCTGCTCCCGCAGTTCCGGTGTGAACTCGGCCCCGAAATCCTCAGCCTCGAACACCTGGCGGATCTCGATCTCGGCTTCTGTGCCCGGCATTGGATTGGGGCAACGCTTGACCCATTCAATGGCTTCCTCTCTGGACTTCACCTGCCACAGCCAATACCCGGCAATCAGCTCCTTGGTTTCGGCGAACGGGCCGTCGATGACCGTGCGCTTGTCCCCGGAGAAGCGCACACGGGCGCCTTTGCTGCTGGGGTGCAGGCCTTCGCCGGCGAGAAGGATGCCGGCTTTGGCCAGTTCTTCGTTGTAATTGCCCATCGCCGTCAACAGTTCTTCGTTGGGCATCACGCCGGCCTCGGAGTCCGGGCTGGCTTTCACGATGATCATGAATCGCATGGTCTTTTCTCCGCTGGTTTGAGTATTCATTACCTGGTCGAATGGCCGGCGCTTAAATCGACAGCAGCTCTGAAAAATACAACGCGTTATTTCAAAATTGACGGTTTGTTCATTGCATGTATTGGAAATAGATCTTAAGAACTGTCATTTGTGACAGTTCCTGCCGATGCTTTTTTTCTTGATATTGAAGTTGCCAGTTTTCGTCATTGCCAACTATCGGGAAAGCGCCATGAATTCGCCTCATAAAATCGGATCTGTTGAAGCTCCCTTGGTATACCTCTGCTACGGAGCATCAGGCCTCCGTAAGCATAAGCTCAGCATCGCCGGGGATGACGCCAGTCCATGGGTTGGGCAGGAGCTTTGTGTCATTTCCCGTTCAGGGCAATCGTTACCGATTGAATGTTCCCCTCCGGTAGGTACGTTCCAGAAACTTTCATCGGTGGAGGGATGTGAGTGGGGGGTCGAATGCCCGGTCGATGGCGAGGATGTCGATTTCGATTGCTTGATAAAAAGTGAATTCACCGCCGCGCCTTACTGTATTCCAATGCGTATGGGGCACTATCTGCACGAGTTTACGGGTATAAAAACCCATATTCCCTCTCCGCTGATTGATGAAAAATTAGAAATCGAAGTTCAGGTGATCTCTGCATACACCAAGAAAAAACTGGTAGGTGTCGAAGTAAAGTGGCATGTCGATGAAGAGTTCGTGCGCAACGAGGACACCGTGGAATTAGGTGTCAGCAAGTTTATATATGCATTCCAGAAGGAAGGCCTCCACACAATTACGGCTTGTGTTTACAACCCCTATGACGACACGTGGACTTCGCACACATTTCCAGTCAGGGTTTATGAGAGTAGCCCCTGGAAAGAAGCGAAATTGACGGTTAATGGTGTGGTTCTGCCATGGGGTTCACCCGTTGTATTACCCCATGGGCAGCCAAGCGAAGTGACCGTGGAAGTCACGCCGGAAATCGCGAAAAAACTTAGTCTGAATCTGGTTGATGTCAACGGTCCGATCACTAAAGTCGAACCGAAAGAAAACGAACTTCACGATCCCGTCGACGGCAAATTCAAATGGACACTCACACCGCAGACGGGCCTGGGTGGGAGGGTCACCTTGTTGTTCGTGAGTCAGGAGGTGACCCAAAACTGGGAGCATGACTGTCGGGTACTCTCACCCAATCTTGGTGATGAATTCTATGTTCGTTACGACGGTCAGCCTATCGCGAACGATCGCAACTTTTTCTTTCGCGAAGATCCCCGCGACATCACGCTGGCCCCCAAGGAAGACAGTGCAATTGCAGGGCTTCCAATTGCGCTGACCTACGAAATCAAGAGCAATCTCGACGACGAGAATCTGCGATGCAGTCCAGGGTTTGGCGAACCAGTCAAAGCGCAGTCCTGGAGCCTGACCGGATCAACCAAGAGCGGGATTTTCAACCTGATCTTCACCTGTCCGGGCATCACTATGCCCTTTGTTCTGCCGCTCAATGTCTTGCTGTCAACCGACCTGAACGAAGAGGCAGAAGCCCGGCTCGAGGGAGATGTCATTGCGCCGGGTGGCACGGTGCTGTTCAGGGGCGAGGCGAACACATTGACTCTGGTTGCCAAGTCGGGCAGCCCGTTCGGTCACTTGCCTGTGTCGTTGCAATGGGCCAGCGGAACGCTGGAGGCTGATGATTTTCTCTGCGATCCGGCGCTGGACGAGAAGATCAAGGCCCATAGCTGGAGCATCACCGGTCCGGTGGGCAAGAGCGGCACCATCGGTTTCAAACTGGCGTGCGAAGGCATGTCGACGCCACTTGAACTGCCAGTGTGCTGGGTGCTGTCGAAGAACTTTGACGATGAAGGCACGTTCCTGGTCGGCGGTACTGAATTGACGCCAGACGGGACGGTTTGGACCAGAGGCGTAGAACAAACCCTGACGCTGGTGCCAAAACAGGGCAGCCCCGTCGGCGATCTTCTCAAGAGCCTGCAGTGGGTCAGCGGTGACGGGTTGGTAAAAGAGGACTTTACGTGCGGGCCGGCGCTGGACGAAGAGACCAGGATCAACAGCTGGAAAATTACCGGTTCAGCCACCAAGAGCGGCAGGTTCCGGTTGAAACTGGTCGGGCCTGGAATGGTCCCGCTGGTGCAATTGCCAGCCTGCATGTTGTTGTCGCGCAACCTTGAGGATGACGTGACCATCAAGATCGATGGCGCCGACATTCCGGCCAGCGGAAAGGTTTTCATCCGGAGCAAGCCGCATACGCTGACCCTCGAGCCGAAACCCGGCAGCCTGGTGGCTGATCTGATGATGAGCTTGCAGTGGGGTAGCGGGACGGGTCTGGGTAAAGAGAATTTCAGTTGGCAACCGCCGCTCGAGCAACTGATCAAGCCTCATAGCTGGATCATTACGGGGCCGGCGGACAAGAGCGGCACATTCAGCCTGGTGGTGGCCGGCCCGGGTGGGATCACCTTGATCACCCTCACGGTCATGACCTTGCTTTCGGCCAATTTGCGCGACGAAGCCGACCTGTTGTTTGCCGGCAATCCGGTGCCGGCTGAAGGGGTTGCGATGTTGCGAGGGCGACAAGGTGTTTTTTCAATCAGGCCCAAGTCGAACAGCCCGATTGCCGGTGTACCGCTAAGCCTCAAATATGTACCTGGAGGCAGCCTGCCTGAGACCGCAATTAATAGTCAGCCAGGATTCGGAGTTCCCGACGCTGTCCATGATTGGACACTCACCGGCCCAGCTGACCGAAGCGGTACTTTCGGTGCGAAAGTTACCTGTGAGGGGGGCGCAGAATTTGTCATGGATACCACTCTTGTTCTATCCCCTGATTTAAATGATGAGGTGAGTGGTATCAGTATTACGCAGGCGGGGGGATCTCCAATACCGGTTGATCTAAGTAAAGAAGGAATGTGGCTGACGAAAGATTCAGCGGAGCTGACGATAACGTTACCCGAGTCGAGTCCGCTTCTTGGGAGAACAGTTGCATTAAAGTGGCTGGACGGCCTGAATCCGTCGATCGAGTTTCCTGAGCAGTTTGTAGTGAGTGCTACTACCCGCGTGGAAATTAAGGGGGTGGACGATCCTGCAGCCAGTAAGCGTCATCAACTTTGTTTGGACTATCAGGGTGCTATATCTCAACCCTGGATTTTCAGATACTTCAACGGTCTACCTTCCAATGAGTTGAAAATTCTTTGTGAAGGTGTGTATCAGGGAAACAATCCGGTATTGCTGAAGTTCAATAAAAGCTATGAGTTATCAATCGTACCTAAAATAGAAGATAGTGTTTTTGAAGACTGGATGTGTACGTTCGCTGATGTTGAAGGTCAGGGCATTAAAGTGGCGTGCCTGTCAAGCAATAAAGATGTGATTATTAAGGCGCCTTCATTAGGAGGCGGTAAGATGACCGTGAGGGCTCAGAAAATGGAGGGGTTTAATGGTGGGAGGGTTGTTATGCCAGTGGCATTTAAAGAGTTTGATGAGTTAAAAATCACTTTTGAGATTGATCAGCTTGAGAGTGACGAGAAGTGATTTGTAAACAGCATTTGCGCAGTTGAGGTGTTTTACTGCGTTAAGGATTAATGATTTTATACGACGCTTGTTTTTTCATAGAGGACGCAATGATGAACGATAAAACACATATTCAGCCTGCGGGGTCGGAGTCAGTACTTACGTCTGGTTTTTGGGAGTCGTGTACCTACTTTGCTTATTCACCGCCTGGACCAATAGGCTGGCGGCCACTTGAACGTGGCCTTAGCAAGATAGTGCTTCTCCGTGGTTCGTATCTGAAGTTTGATTTTAGTCCGGATCCTCAAGTTTGGGAGATGATTGCGCCAGAAGTGGTTTGGAGGAGTGAATCTTTTTATCATTTTTTGTTTGACTTATATCTGCATAGAGAAGGCTATATATATAATTTTACGATTTCGTCTCCTAGTCATAATACAAGTCCTAAATTAGATGTTTTGTCTGCTCCAGACGATCTTCGAGGAAATGCTACCTTCGAGGTTGAAAATGTTGATCAAGGTGATCATGATATACTTCTCACGTACAGTCAGTACTATAAAGTTAAAATAAACCTGCGAGATGATTGGGCAGAGTTCATGGGGTCGGTAAAAAGCATTACGTTTCCCGAAAATGCCAAATATTTCGTGGAGGTTATGACGGGGGCGAAGTCCCTTGCGAACGAGGGCGGAACAAACCATGCAGATTCCTTTCAAGACGGTACGTATCTTTTTAGGATGCGCTATAAAAATGTAGATGATGTTTACTATGGTCCAGTTGAATTGGTTTTAAATTATGAGAATGGAGTTAAGCATACACTTCCTGTTGAAGTTATAAAGAAAGAAGTTTTAGAGGCGGCTCCTGGTTTTAAGTTGTAAGTCGGCGTTGCAATTGAAAAGGCGTTGATTTTTAACTTTGAAATCGCAAATGTGCCCGCAGTTCCTTTGCAGTAATGAAGATGTCGCGGGCTATGTTTGTCAGGGGCAGCAATTGGCTGACATCACCATTCTTTGTAATATCCGGCCAGCCCAAACTCGCCAGCATCCGACATTGGCATGTGCAGGCCCGAGGCGGGCAGTACCATCAACGTCGAAACGAATCCCCTTTGTGCTCGATAACTCATCACGATTTGTATCCAGCCATAGGTCATCACCCCCATTTCATGGTTAACTTCTGCCTCGTCGAATTCTCCACATCAACGTTCAGAAGGACTCCGCTCATGGCTCAAGTCACCCTTAAAGGCAACCCGGTTCAAGTCAACGGCCAACTGCCACAAGTCGGTTCCAAGGCGCCAGCCTTTTCCCTGGTTGCCGGCAATCTGTCCGACGTGACCCTGGCGAATTTCGCCGGCAAGCGCAAAGTACTGAACATCTTCCCAAGCGTCGACACCCCGACCTGCGCGACGTCGGTTCGCAAGTTCAACGCCCAGGCCAACGATGTCGCCAACACCGTGGTGCTGTGCATCTCCGCTGACCTGCCGTTCGCTCAAGCCCGTTTCTGTGGCGCCGAAGGCCTGGAAAACGTGCAGAACCTGTCGACCCTGCGCGGTGCCGAGTTCATCGAGAACTACGGTGTGGCCATTGCCGACGGCCCGCTCAAAGGCCTGACTGCCCGTGCTGTCGTAGTCCTGGACGAAAATGACAACGTGCTGCACAGCGAGCTGGTCAAGGAAATCGCTGAAGAACCGAACTACGAAGCGGCACTCGCTGTTCTGAAATAAGCATACCTTTACAATTGTTAACGGCCTGGCCCTGTCCAGGCCGTTTTCATTTGTGCTTCAGTGTCTTAGATAAATCTCCTGTTACGTAAGCCGAAGGTAAATTGCCGGTAAAGGCGCTTTGCTTAATGCCCGCCAGTGCTTATCGTTCAGCCTCCCGTAGAAGAAGCCCACGCGCCCAATGGTTGATCATTCAATGCAATCCTCCGCTTCCCGTAGTCCTCGTCGCTGGCTGTTCGGCCTGCTTGTCCTGTTGGTCATCGCTGGCCTGTGCTGGAAATTCTGGCCCGGCAGCGCTGCGCCAAAAGAAGGCAACGGACAAAAAGCCGTGGCGGGGCACACTGGCCGTTCGGGCGGCATGCGTCCGGGTTTCGGTGGGGCGACCGGGCCGGTTCCGGTGCGTGTGGCGCCGGCGGTCAAGGGTGACTTCCCGCTGTATTACAAGGCGCTGGGCACCGTGACGGCGTTGAACACCATCAATGTGCGCAGTCGGGTGGGCGGCGAGCTGATCAAGGTGTCGTTCGAAGAAGGGCAGATGGTCAAGGCCGGTGACCTGCTGGCGGAAATCGATCCGCGTCCTTACCAGAACGCCTTGCTGCAGGCCGAAGGCACCTTGCTGCAGAATCAGGCGCAACTGAAGAACGCCCAGGTCGATGTCGAGCGTTATCGTGGTCTGTACCGCGAAGACAGTATCGCCAAGCAGACCCTGGACACCGCCGAAGCGCTGGTGGGCCAGTATCAGGGCACGGTCAAGACCAATCAGGCGGCGGTCAACGACGCCAAACTCAACCTCGAATTCACCAAAATCCGCGCGCCGATTGCCGGTCGTGTGGGCCTGCGTCAGCTCGACGTCGGTAACCTCGTTGCCGCCAATGACACCACGGCGCTGGCGATCATCACTCAGACCCAACCGATCAGCGTTGCCTTTACCTTGCCGGAGAACAGCCTCGACGTGGTACTGGCCCGCTATCGCAGTGGCGCCAAACTGCCCGCCGAAGCCTGGGACCGTGGCGACACCAAACTGCAGGCCACCGGCGTGTTGCAGAGCCTAGATAACCAGATCGACGTCACCACCGGCACCCTGAAATTCAAGGCGCGCTACGAAAACCGCGATCAGGCGCTGTTCCCCAATCAGTTCGTCAATGTCCATCTGCTGGCCGACACCCTCAAAGACGTGGTGCTCGCACCGTCGGCAGCTATCCAGTTCGGCACCAATGGCACCTTCGTCTATGCAATGGATGGCGACAAGAAAGTCACGATCCGTCAGTTGAAAGTCGGTGCCAGCGATGGTGAAAACACCGTGATCACCGAAGGCCTGGCGGCGGGCGATCGCGTAGTCCTCGAAGGCACCGACCGCCTGAAGGAGGGCAGCGAAGTAGAAGTGGTCAACGACACCAAGGACGTACCGACCACGCCGACCGGGCACCTGCAAGGCAAATCGGCGGCCAACGCGGCTGAGCCGGCCACCACCGACAAGGCGAAAAAGGGCGGCGCATGAACATCTCGCGGCTGTTCATCCTTCGCCCGGTCGCCACGACCCTGAGCATGCTGGCCATTATTCTGGCCGGTGTGATTGCCTATCGGCTATTGCCGGTGTCGGCCCTGCCTCAGGTCGATTACCCGACCATTCGCGTGATGACCCTCTATCCCGGCGCCAGCCCGGACGTCATGACCAGCGCCGTGACCGCGCCGCTCGAGCGTCAGTTCGGGCAAATGCCCGGCCTGACCCAGATGGCCTCGACCAGTTCCGGCGGCGCTTCGGTGCTGACCCTGCGGTTCAGCCTCGACATCAACATGGATGTCGCCGAGCAGCAGGTGCAAGCCGCGATCAACGCCGCCACCAATCTGCTGCCCAAGGACTTGCCCGCGCCGCCGGTGTACAACAAGGTCAACCCGGCGGACACCCCGGTGCTGACCCTGGCGATCACGTCCAAGACCATGTTGCTGCCCAAGCTCAATGACCTGGTCGATACGCGCATGGCACAGAAAATTGCCCAGATCAGCGGCGTCGGCATGGTCAGCATTGCCGGCGGCCAGCGACAGGCAGTACGGATCAAGGTCAACCCCGAAGCCCTCGCGGCCAACGGTTTGAACCTGTCGGACGTGCGCACCCTGATCGGCGCGTCGAACGTCAACCAGCCCAAAGGCAACTTCGACGGCCCGACCCGGGTCTCGATGCTCGATGCAAACGATCAACTGACCTCGCCCAAGGATTACGCCAACCTGATCCTGGCCTACGCCAACGGCGCGCCATTGCGGCTCAAGGACGTGGCGGAAATCGTCGATGGGGCGGAGAACGAACGTCTGGCGGCGTGGGCTAATGAAAACCAGGCCGTGTTGCTGAACATCCAGCGCCAGCCCGGCGCCAACGTCATCGAAGTGGTCGACCGGATCAAGGCCTTGCTGCCGAGCATCACGGATAACCTGCCGGCCGGCCTCGACGTCACCGTGCTGACCGACCGCACCCAGACCATCCGCGCGTCCGTCACCGACGTGCAACACGAATTGCTGATTGCCATTGCGCTGGTCGTGATGGTGACGTTCCTGTTCCTGCGGCGCGCGAGTGCCACGATCATTCCATCGGTAGCCGTGCCGCTGTCGTTGATCGGCACCTTCGGCGTGATGTACCTCGCCGGTTTTTCGGTCAATAACCTGACCCTGATGGCCCTGACTATCGCCACCGGTTTTGTGGTGGACGATGCGATCGTCATGCTGGAAAACATTTCCCGGTTTATTGAAGAGGGCGACAGTCCGCTGAATGCGGCGCTCAAGGGCGCAAAGCAGATCGGCTTCACCCTGATTTCCCTGACCTTGTCGCTGATCGCAGTACTGATCCCGTTGCTGTTCATGGCCGATGTGGTGGGGCGCCTGTTTCGTGAGTTTGCGATCACGTTGGCGGTGGCGATCCTGATTTCCCTGGTCGTGTCGTTGACCCTGACGCCGATGATGTGCGCGCGGCTGCTCAAGCGCGAACCCAAGGAAGAAGAACAAGGCCGTTTCTACCGGGCCAGCGGCGCCACAATTGATTGGATGATCGCGGCTTACGGGCGCAAGTTAAAGTGGGTTCTCAAGCACCAGCCACTGACGTTGCTGGTGGCGATCGGCACTTTGGCGCTGACCGTGTTCCTTTACATGGTCGTGCCGAAGGGCTTTTTTCCAGTGCAAGACACTGGCGTTATCCAGGGCATTTCCGAGGCGCCGCAGTCGATTTCCTTTGCAGCGATGAGTGAGCGGCAGCAGGAACTGGCCAAAGTGATTCTGGCGGACCCCGCCGTCGAGAGCCTGTCGTCCTACATTGGCGTCGATGGCGACAACTCGACGCTCAACAGCGGTCGCCTGCTGATCAACCTCAAATCCCACAGTAACCGCGACCTGAGCGCCACTGAGGTGATCGCCCGGCTGCAACCGGAACTGGACAAGCTGGTCGGCATTCGCCTGTTCATGCAACCGGTGCAGGACCTGACCATCGAAGACCGGGTCAGCCGTACCCAGTACCAGTTCAGCATGTCTTCGCCAGACTCCGAGTTGCTCAACCTGTGGAGCGCTCGCTTGGTCGAAGCGCTGGCCCAACGGCCGGAGCTGACCGACGTCGCCAGCGATCTGCAGGACAAAGGCTTGCAGGTGTATCTGGTGATCGACCGCGATGCAGCGTCGCGGGTCGGGGTGTCGGTGTCGAACATTACCGACGCGCTGTATGACGCCTTCGGTCAGCGACAGATTTCCACCATATACACCCAGGCCAGCCAGTACCGCGTGGTGTTGCAATCGCAGTCCGGCGAGAAAATCGGCCCGGATGCGCTGAACCAGATTCACGTCAAGACCACCGATGGCGGGCAGGTGCGCCTGTCCAGCCTGGCGCATATCGAAGAGCGTCAGGCACAACTGGCGATCACCCATATCGGCCAGTTCCCTGCGGTGATGATGTCCTTCAACCTCGCGCCCGGCGTGGCGTTGGGGCACGCGGTGGAAATCATCGAGCAGGTGCAGAAAGACATCGGCATGCCGATTGGCGTGCAGACCCAGTTCCAGGGCGCGGCCGAAGCGTTCCAGGCGTCGCTGTCGAGCACGTTGCTGCTGATTCTGGCGGCGGTGGTGACCATGTACATCGTGCTCGGCGTGCTCTACGAGAGCTACATCCACCCGATTACCATTCTCTCGACCTTGCCGTCCGCGGCGGTCGGCGCCTTGCTGGCGTTGCTGTTGAGTGGCAATGACCTGGGGATGATCGCGATCATCGGCATCATCCTGCTGATCGGTATCGTGAAGAAGAACGCGATCATGATGATCGACTTTGCCCTCGACGCCGAGCGCAATCAGGGCATGGACCCGGAGACGGCGATCTATCAGGCGGCGCTGTTGCGTTTCCGGCCGATCCTGATGACCACGCTGGCGGCGTTGTTCGGTGCAGTGCCGTTGATGCTGGCCACCGGTTCCGGCGCTGAGCTGCGTCAACCGTTGGGTCTGGTGATGGTCGGTGGTTTGTTGGTCAGCCAGGTGCTGACCTTGTTCACCACGCCGGTGATTTACCTGTACTTCGACCGCCTCGGTCGGCGCTGGGGCCGTCCGTCCGAGCCCGTGGAAGTGGTCGAACAGCCATGAACCTCTCCGGACCTTTCATCAAACGCCCGGTCGCCACGATGTTGCTGAGCCTGGCGATCATGCTGCTGGGCGGGGTGAGCTTCGGTTTATTGCCGGTGTCACCGCTGCCGCAAATGGACTTCCCGGTGATCGTGGTCCAGGCCAGTCTGCCGGGCGCGAGCCCCGAAGTGATGGCCTCGACCGTGGCGACACCGCTCGAACGTTCCTTCGGCGCCATCGCCGGGGTCAACACCATGAGCAGCCGTTCCAGCCAAGGCTCGACCCGGGTGATTCTGCAATTCGACCTCGACCGCGACATCAACGGCGCGGCGCGGGAAGTGCAAGCGGCGATCAATGCCTCGCGCAACCTGCTGCCGAGCGGGATGCGCAGCATGCCGACCTACAAGAAGGTCAACCCGTCACAGGCGCCGATCATGGTGCTGTCGCTGACCTCGGACGTGCTGGAAAAGGGTCAGCTTTACGATTTGGCCTCGACGATCCTGTCCCAGAGCCTGTCCCAGGTTCAGGGCGTGGGTGAGGTGCAGATCGGCGGCAGCTCTCTGCCGGCGGTGCGCATCGAACTCGAACCCCAGGCGCTCAACCAGTACGGCGTGGCGCTGGACGATGTGCGCAACACCATCGCCAATGCCAACGTGCGTCGGCCCAAAGGCTCGGTCGAAGACGGCCAGCGGTTGTGGCAGGTTCAGGCCAACGATCAGCTGGAAAAAGCCAAGGATTACGAGTCGCTGATCATTCACTACAACGGCGGTGCAGCACTGCGGTTGAAGGATGTGGCCAAGGTCAGCGACGGCGTCGAGGACCGTTACAACAGCGGTTTCTTCAACGATGACGCGGCGGTGCTGCTGGTGATCAACCGCCAGGCCGGTGCGAACATCATCGAGACGGTCAACGAGATCAAGGCCCAACTCCCGGCACTGCAAGCCGTGCTGCCGGCCAGCGTCAAGCTGAACCTGGCCATGGACCGCTCGCCGGTGATCAAGGCAACCCTGCACGAAGCGGAAATGACCCTGCTGATCGCCGTGGCGCTGGTGATTCTGGTGGTGTTCCTGTTTCTCGGTAACTTCCGCGCCTCGCTGATTCCGACCCTCGCGGTGCCGGTTTCGCTGGTGGGCACCTTTGCGGTGATGTACCTGTACGGGTTTTCCCTGAACAACCTGTCGCTGATGGCGCTGATTCTGGCCACCGGTCTGGTGGTGGACGATGCCATCGTGGTGCTGGAGAACATCACCCGGCACATCGACGAAGGCGTGCCACCGATGAAGGCCGCTTACCTCGGGGCCCAGGAAGTCGGTTTTACGCTGCTGTCGATGAACGTCTCGCTGGTCGCGGTATTCCTGTCGATCCTGTTCATGGGCGGGATTATCGAAAGCCTGTTCCGTGAGTTTTCCATCACCCTGGCGGCGTCCATCGTGGTGTCGCTGGTGGTCTCGCTGACCCTGACACCGATGCTGTGTGCCCGCTGGCTCAAGCCACATACGCCGGGTGAGGAAAACCGCCTGCAACGCTGGAGCCAGCGCGCCAACGAGTGGATGGTCGGCAAATACGCCACCAGCCTGGACTGGGTGTTGCGTCACCGTCGCCTGACTTTGCTCAGTCTGATCGTGACAGTTGGCGTTAACATTGCGCTGTATGTGGTTGTTCCTAAAACCTTTATGCCTCAACAGGACACAGGCCAACTGATCGGCTTTGTGCGCGGCGACGACGGTCTGTCGTTCAGCGTGATGCAACCGAAAATGGAAACCTTTCGTCGCGCCGTACTCAAGGATGAAGCGGTGGAAAGCGTCGCAGGCTTCATCGGCGGTACCAACGGCACCAACAACGCCTTCATGCTGGTGCGCCTGAAACCGATCAAGGAACGGAGCGTTTCCGCGCAAAAAGTCATTGAGCGCCTGCGCAAGGAAATGCCCAAGGTTGCCGGTGCACAGTTGATGCTGATGGCGGATCAGGACCTGCAATTTGGCGGCGGTCGCGAGCAGACCACTTCGCAGTATTCCTACATCCTGCAAAGCGCCGACCTTGGCGAATTGCGCCAGTGGTATCCGAAAGTGGTGACTGCGCTCAAGGCGTTGCCGGAGCTGACCGCCATTGACGCCCGTGAAGGGCGGGGCGCGCAGCAGGTGACCTTGATCGTCGATCGCGATCAGGCAAAACGGCTGGGGGTCGACATGGACATGGTCACCGCCGTCCTGAACAACGCCTACAGCCAGCGACAGATTTCGACCATCTACGACAGCCTCAACCAATATCAGGTCGTCATGGAGGTCAATCCGAAGTACGCCCAGGACCCGATCACCCTCAAGCAGGTTCAGGTGATCACCGCCGATGGTGCGCGAATTCCACTGTCGACCATCGCCCATTACGAAAACAGCCTGGAAGATGACCGTGTCAGCCACGAAGGCCAGTTCGCCTCCGAGAGCATTTCCTTCGACATGGCCGAAGGCGTGACGGTGGAGCAGGGCACGGCTGCCATCGAGCGGGCGATTGCCAGACTCGGCATGCCGGAAGATGTGATCGTGAAGATGGCTGGCACCGCTGACGCTTTTGCCGCGACACAGAAGAGCCAGCCATGGATGATTCTTGGTGCGCTGGTGGCGGTGTATCTGGTGTTGGGCGTGTTGTATGAAAGCTACATCCATCCGCTGACCATTCTCTCGACCTTGCCGTCGGCCGGAGTCGGTGCGCTGCTGTCGATCTATGCGTTGGGCGGTGAATTCAGCCTGATCTCGTTGCTCGGGCTGTTTTTGCTGATCGGCGTGGTGAAGAAAAACGCCATTCTGATGATCGACCTCGCGTTGCAACTCGAACGGCATCAGGGCCTGGAACCGCTGGAGTCGATTCGCAGCGCGTGCCTGCAACGTCTGCGTCCGATTCTGATGACCACGCTGGCCGCGATCCTCGGTGCCTTGCCGCTGCTGCTGAGCCGTGCCGAGGGTGCGGAAATGCGTCAACCACTGGGCCTGACCATCATCGGCGGGCTGATTTTCAGTCAGGTGCTGACCCTTTACACCACCCCGGTGGTTTACCTCTATCTCGACAAACTGCGCCATCGCTTCAACCACTGGCGTGGGGTGCGTACCGATGCTGCTCTGGAAACTCCGCTATGACTGACCGTTCGCTTATCAACCTGTCTGCACCGCTGATCACGGCCCGAGGCTCGCGCTTGTTGAGCCTGTCGCTGTGCGTGGCGCTGCTCAGTGCCTGCGCCATCGGCCCGGATTACCAGCGCCCGCAAGCTGCCGCGCCGGTGCAATACAAGGAAGCGGCCGGTTGGCGTCAGGCCAACCCAAGCGATTCCCTGGCTCGCGGTGCCTGGTGGGAATTGTATGGCGATCAACAACTGAACGGCCTGATCGAGAAGCTCAACAGCGCCAACCAGACGGTTGCCCAGTCCGAAGCCCAATACCGTCAGGCCCAGGCGTTGGTGCGCAGTGCCCGCGGGGCGTTTTTTCCGACCGTGGACCTGACCGTCGGGAAAAACCGTTCCAGCCAGGGCACCGGCAGCAGCAGTTCGAGCCTGACCAGTTCGTCCAGTGGTATCCGCGACACCTATACCGCACAGGCCGGGGTCAGTTGGGAGGCCGACGTCTGGGGCAAGCTGCGCCGCGGGCTGGAAGCCGACACCGCCAACGCCGAGGCGAGTTTTGCCGATCTGGCGGCGATGCGCCTGAGTCAACAGTCGGAACTGGTGCAGAACTACCTGCAATTGCGCGTGATCGATGAGCAGAAACGTCTGCTGCAAGCGACGGTCGAGGCCTATCAGCGCTCGCTGAAAATGACCGAAAACCAGTACCGCGCCGGTGTTTCCGGCAAGGACGCAGTGGCTCAGGCCACCACTCAGCTCAAGAGCACCGAGGCCGACCTGGTCGATCTGATCTGGCAGCGTGCCCAGTTCGAGAACGCCATCGCCGTGCTGATCGGGCTGCCGCCGGCCGAGTTCAGCCTCGCGCAAACCCAGAACATCCCGGTCTTGCCTGAGGTGCCACTGAGCCTGCCTTCGCAATTACTGGAGCGCCGTCCTGACATCGCTTCCGCCGAACGTTCGGTGATGGCGGCCAACGCCAACATCGGCGTGGCCAAGGCGGCTTACTACCCGGACCTGACGCTGAGCCTGAACGGCGGTTACAGCAGCAGCACGTCATCCAACTGGATCAGCGTGCCGAACCGCTTCTGGTCGGTCGGCCCGCAACTGGCGATGACCCTGTTTGACGGCGGGCAACGGTCCGCCGAAGTCGACCGTAGCGAAGCAGCCTATGACGAGACCGTCGCCAAGTACCGTCAGACCGTGCTCGACGGCTTCCGCGAGGTGGAAAATTATCTGGTTCAGCTCAAGGTCCTGGAAAACGAATCTGCCGTGCGCCAGCAAGCGCTGGACGCGGCGCGTGAGTCCTTGCGCCTGACCCGGAATCAGTACAAGGCCGGGTTGATTGCTTATCTGGATGTGGTGGTGGTGCAAGCCACGGCGCTGAACAACGAACGCAACATGCTGGACTTGTTGCAGAGCCGGCTGATTGCCAGCGTGCAGTTGATTACGGCACTGGGTGGTGGTTGGGACGGACAGCTAGAGCTAAACAACTGACACCTGTATTTCTGTCGGAGCTGGTAGGCGCTGTGTAGGAGCTCCTACACAGCGCCTGCAAGGGGAGCGGAGGCAAGGTTCCAGAGGAGTCGCCAGCAATCAAACAAGCGTTTCATCGGGTTGATGGCCCTTTGCTAATTTTGTCAGTGCGTTCTTTCATGCAATCAGTACAATCGCCGGATTTTCCCCCCGAGAATGGAAGCAGTACGGCGGGTCGTCACGAGAAGTCCCATGCTCATCGGTAGCTATTCCCCCACGCTGGTTATCATCTCGCTCTTTGTGGCGATTCTCGCGTCCTATACCGCGCTCGACATGACCGGGCGCATTGCCACGGCCAAAGGCCGTGCGGTGCATTTGTGGACGGCCGGCGGCGCTTTGGCGATGGGCTTTGGCGTGTGGTCGATGCATTTCATCGGCATGCTCGCGTTTGAACTACCGATTGACCTCGGCTACGACATCACCCTGACGGCCCTGTCGCTGCTGACTGCAATCCTGTCCTGTGGTTTTGCCCTGTGGCTGGTCAGCCAGCCACAACTGCCGGGCTGGCAACTGGCGTTCGGAGCGCTGGCGATGGGCGCGGGCATCAGCGCCATGCACTACACCGGCATGGCCGCCATGCGCATGCAGCCGGGTATCGATTACGACCCGATACTGTTCGGCGCCTCTCTGCTTATCGCCGTCGGCGCGTCGGGCGCTGCGTTATGGATCGCCTTCCGCCTGCGCCGGCACACGCCTTATGTCAGCGTGCTTCGAGGCGGCGCGGCGGTGATCATGGGCATTGCCATTGTCGGCATGCACTACACCGCCATGGCCGCTGCACGTTTTCCCGACGGCAGTTTTTGTGGCGCGGCAATCAGTGGATTGAACGGCAAGGGCCTGGACAGCCTGGTGCTGATCACCACGATGGCGGTGCTGAGCATTGCCTTGCTCACCTCTATTCTCGATGCGCGCCTGGAGGCTCGCACCGCCGAGCTGGCCCACTCGCTGACAGAGGCCAATCGCGAACTCACCCAACTGGCGCTGCACGACACCCTGACCGGCCTGCCCAATCGGGTGTTGCTGGCTGACCGTATCGACCAAGCCATGTCGAGGGTGCAGGAGCAAGGCGGCTGCTTTGCCTTGATGTTCATCGATCTGGACGGTTTCAAACCGGTCAATGATGCATTCGGCCATCACATGGGCGACCAATTGTTGCGTGAAGTCGCGCTGCGCCTGCGTGAGGACTTGCGAAGCCAGGACACGCTGGCGCGGATTGGCGGCGACGAGTTTGTGCTGCTGGTGCAACTGGCCGATGAGCATGACGCATTGAATCTGGCGGCGCGGCAAGTCGGGCTGATCGCGCGCTCGTTCCGCGTCGCCGAACATGATTTGCAGATATCCGCCAGTGTCGGCATCGCCCTTTATCCGGGAAACGGCCAGACCTGCGAAGAACTGCTGATGAACGCCGACGCAGCGATGTATCACGCCAAGGGCGCGGGCAAAAACGGCTACAGCTTCTTCGACGCCTCGATGAACAGCAACGCGCGCAAACAGCTGCAATTGCTGCAAGACCTGCGCAATGCCTTGGACCAGCAACAATTCAGCCTCTATTACCAGCCAAAATTCGACGCCAGCAACGGCCGGCCAGTCGGCGCCGAGGCGTTATTGCGCTGGGAGCACCCGACGCAGGGCATGCTGATGCCGGACAGGTTCATCGAACTCGCGGAGAAGACCGGGTTGATCATTCCGATCGGCGATTGGGTGCTCAACGAAGCCTGCCGGCAGATGCGCGAATGGTACGAGCTCGGTTACACCGACTGGCGCATTGCCGTGAACCTCTCGGCTTTGCAGTTCTGCCACGCTGGCCTGGTCCAGAGCGTCGCCAAAGCACTGGCCACGCACCATTTGCCGGCCAACAGCCTGACCCTGGAAATCACCGAAACCACCGCCATGAGCGACGCCGATGCGAGCATGATGGTGCTTAACGAACTCTCGGAGATGGGTGTCGACCTGTCGATTGACGACTTTGGAACCGGCTATTCCAGCCTGATGTACCTCAAGCGCCTGCCGGCCAACGAACTGAAAATCGACCGGGGGTTTGTCCGTGACCTGGAACGTGACAGCGATGACGCGGCCATCGTTTCCGCCATCGTCGCCCTTGGCCAGGCGCTGGGTTTGCGCATCGTCGCCGAAGGCGTGGAAACCGATGTGCAGCAGGATTTCCTGACTCAACTCGGTTGCGACTCGTTGCAGGGCTATCTGCTGGGGCATCCGCTGCCGGCGGAGCGCTTCATGGTGGATATTCTTCGCGGGGAGCGGTTGGCAACGGCGTGAAAAATGTTGGACCGCGCTATCGCTCTTCGCGGCGGTGCGGCGGTCTGACTTGTTCGCGATGGCGTCGGCCTTGACACCACAGACCCCATGCAAAACCCGCCAATGGCGGTTATTCTTGGCCCCGACTGCATACGCTTGAACGGGGAAACGCTCGCATGGACAAAGTCATCGTCATCACCGGCGGCAGCCGCGGCATCGGCGCCGCCACAGCCTTGTTGGCCGCCGCACAGGGCTATCGGATCTGCATCAACTATCAATCCGACGAAGAAGCGGCGCACCGTGTGCTCGAGCAAGTACGCGCCCTCGGTGCCCAGGCCATCGCGGTACGAGCCGACGTCAGCATCGAAGACGAAGTGATCGGGCTGTTCAACCGCGTTGACGCCGAACTGGGCCGGGTGACCGCACTGGTCAATAACGCCGGCACCGTCGGGCACAAATCCCGCGTCGACGAAATGTCCGAGTTCCGCATTCTCAAAACCCTCAAGACCAACGTCCTGGCGCCGATCCTCTGCGCCAAGCACGCCGTGCTGCGCATGTCGCCGAAACACGGCGGGCAGGGCGGCAGCATCGTCAACGTCTCTTCGGTCGCCTCGCGCCTGGGAGCGCCAAACGAGTACGTGGATTACGCGTCGTCCAAAGGCGCGCTCGACACGTTCACCATCGGCCTGTCCAAGGAAGTGGCGGGCGAAGGCATTCGGGTCAATGCCGTGCGCCCCGGTTACATCTACACCGATTTCCATGCGCTGAGCGGCGATCCGGACCGGGTCAGCAAACTGGAATCGGCGATCCCGATGGCGCGCGGGGGCCGACCGGATGAAGTGGCTGAGGCGATTGTGTGGTTGTTGTCGGATAAGGCGTCGTATGCGACGGGGACGTTCGTTGATCTCGGAGGTGGGCGCTGAATGGCTGTCTACTGTCATTGTTGACAGTAGACGTTGATCTCCGGCACGCCTAGATTGCGAGTGGCCTCTCCATCGTTGAGTGCCACGATTTGCACAGTTACACACCGTCAATAAGTGCCATTGAGCCACGCGGGTTGCCCGTTCGTGCGGTGGCTTATTATCGACGCGATGTGGGTGATCCTGTTGAAACGCGGGTCACGCACCAGCTTCACGATGCAGCGGGCCGGCTCTCTGAACAGCGGGATCCCCGGTTGTTTGCGTTGATGCCGTCGGGTGCTGCGGTGCCGGCGAACCTGTCTACTTTTTACAGCCTGTCAGGCCAGAGCCTGTGCAGTCACAGCGTCGATGCGGGCTGGCAGCTGAGTTTGTCCGGTGCCGCGGGGCAGGCGCTTGAGGCGTGGGATCAGCGGGGCTGGCATCGTCAGACCGAGCATGACTCGTTGCTGCGACCGGTGGCGATCTTCGAGCACTTTCCCGACGAGCCCGCGCGCTGTGCCGAGCGGATCACCTGGGGCGGTTCTTCGACGGACGATGCGCCGCACAATCGCTGCGGCCAACCGGTGCGACACGATGATCCGGCGGGGAGCCGGTTGCTGCCCGAGTATGGATTGTCGGGCGTGGTCCTCGCCGAAGTCCGTCGTTTCCTCGACAGCCTGGATCCGCCGGACTGGCCCCTCGCCGAGACTGAGCGCAACAGCTTGCTGGAGCCGGGTGACGGTGCGCGTGCTGCCTGGCACTTCGCGGCCACCGGTGAGGCGCTGAGCCAGACCGATGCCAAAGGCCATGTCCGACACTTCGCCCATGACCGGGCGGGGCAACTGCGCGAAGTCGGTCTGCAACGGGCCGGACAACCTGCCGCCGAAACGCTGGTCAGTGCCATCGAGTACAGCGCGCTCGGACAGATTCAGCACGAGCTCGCCGGCAACGGCATGCGCACCGTTTCCAGTTATGACCCGGCCGATGGACATCTGCTGTCGCTGGCCAATCAAGGCCCGGACGGTGCGTTTTTGCAAAACCTGAGCTACCGCTACGACCCGGCGGGCAACATCACCGAAATCACCGACGCCGCGTTACCGATCCAGTATTTCGCCAACCAGCGCATCGAACCGGTCCGCCGGTTCACCTACGACACGCTGTATCAATTGATCAAAGCCACCGGCTGGGAAACCGCCAAGCCCTCATTCGGCCCCGCATTGCCCGAGTGGCAAGCCTTCGGCCCGCCTGATGCCAGCCGTTGGCGCAACTACAGCGAAACCTATCACTACGATGCCGCCGGCAATCTGTTGGAACGCAATCATCTCGGCGCCGAGAACGACACCTTGACCATGCAGGTGGCGGCGCACAGCAATCGCAGCGTCAAAGATCGACCGGGTGCGGATCTGGAGGCGCTGTTCGATGCTCGCGGCAATCTGCTGGAGCTGCAACCGGGTCAGGCGTTGCAATGGAATGGTCGCAATGAATTGGCCCAGGTCACCCAAGTCACCCGGATCGTTGCCGCGAATGATTGGGAGCGCTACGTTTACGATGCTGAGGGCATGCGTCTGCGCAAATGGCGCAGCGCTGCAGCTAAATCCGTCATCCACACAGCCGAAGTGCGCTACCTGCCGGGTATCGAAGTGCACGTCAACACGGCATCTGGGGAGCAGCTGCAGGTCATTAGCGTTAAGGCAGGTCGCTGTTCGGTGCGCCTACTGTATTGGGACGGTCCCCCTCCTGATGGAGTGGTAAATGATCAGTTACGTTACTGCTTCGATGATCACCTGGGGTCGAGTGCCTTTGAGGTGGATGCCCAAGCGAAACCGATCAGCCAGGAAGTTTATTACCCCTTTGGTGGTACGGCATGGTTGGCCGGGCGGCACGTGGTGGAAACCAGTTACAAGACCATTCGTTATTCAGGCAAGGAGCGAGATGCGACGGGGCTTTATTACTACGGCGCGCGTTACTACGCGCCGTGGCTGCAGCGCTGGTTGAATTCGGATCCGGCAGGGGCTCTGGACGGGTTGAATTTCTATCGCTTTGTCAGGAACAACCCAATGAATTTTGTGGATAAGGAGGGATATCTTCCCGTTCTTAGATATTATTTTGATTTTGCATTTGAAAGCAGTAGTGGCATTCGTGATTTGATTCAGCAGCGCGGGGTTGAAAACATTAGAAAAGTTTCCCCTGATCTGGCCGAGAGATTGACAGACGCGATACAGGTGGGAAAAAACGATGTGGAACGCACTATAAGCGATTTCGGTAACCGAGTATTTGACAGCGAGAGGTTTGAACAGTATTTCGGTAGCAATGTTGATAATGAAATTGGCGAAGTAAAAAACCGCTTTCTGAAAATCTTGAAGCGTTTTGAAAAAATAGAAAACAAACCTGACAAGATTGTTTTGTTCGCAGATCAAAACGGTAAGTACAAACATACTATGGCAATGATTGGGGGGGCTGATCGGCGAAACAAGGTTTATGTGAACTTCGTGCACCGTGATATTCGGAATTTGTCAGATGTGGTTTTTACTTTAAAACATGAGTTGAGTCATCAGGATGATTCAGAAACCAGGACGATGGATTATTGGTATCTGGAACCAAGCGACGATGATTTTGCCAAAGCTACATTTCAGCACGGAGTACAAGACCCTGAAGAATCGAAACATTTCGCAAGGCTGATACAATCAGAAAGAATCGTGAAGGGCGGGGTGCTAGAACGCGACATCCCGATAGAAATTCAGGAGGGGTTTATTAAAGCAGCAGGCGGTGAAAATCTGAGTGAAGCGTTGAAAGTATTTAATCGCACGCCTGAGCTTAGATACAAAATGGCACGCAGAAATGCCGACACTATCGCAGCGTATGGTTCATTCCATAATTAATGGCAGTTTAGAAGTAGTGGTTGCCGATAATGATTGCACTCCTGCTATTACGTAGACGAATATTCGAAGGTGTTCAGAATGACCGCACAATCCGCCCCAACGTCTCCATCGCCTTCTCCGAAGCCTCATCCCAAGGGCTCCCATAATTTAACCGAATACAATTCCTGAACCGCTGCGCCGGCGAAAATATCGGCCCCGGCGCAATGCTGATCCCTTGCGCCAACGCCATCTGAAACAACTTCAACGAATCCATCTGCGCCGGAAGTTCCAGCCACAAAAAGTACCCGCCTGCTGGTTGGCTCACGCGAGTCTGCGCCGGAAAATACCGGGCAATCGCCGCGAGCATCGCACTCTGTTGCTCCTCCAACGCATAACGCAACTTGCGCAAATGCCGGTCATAGCCACCATGTTGCAGGTAATCGGCAATCGCCGCCTGAGCCGGCATCGACGCGCACAGCGAGGTCATCAGCTTCAACCGCTCAATCTTCTGCGCATAACGCCCGGCTGCCACCCAGCCAATGCGATAACCCGGCGCGAGGCTTTTGGCGAACGACCCGCAATGCATCACCAACCCTTCGGTATCGAACGCCTTGGCCGGTTTTGGCGCCTGTTGACCGTAATAGAGCTCGGCGTAGACATCATCTTCGATCAGCGGCACCTGGTGGGTGCGCAACAGCTCCACCAGTTCCTGTTTCTTCGCCTCGGGCATGGTCGCGCCCATGGGGTTCTGGAAACTGGTCATGCACCAACAGGCCTTGATCGGGTGGCGTTCCAGGGTTTGTGCGAGCACGCCGAGGTCGATGCCGTCGCGCGGGTGTACGGGGATTTCCACGGCCTTGAGTTTCAAGCGTTCGAGGATTTGCAGGCAGGCGTAGAACGCCGGGGCTTCGATGGCTACCAGGTCGCCGGGTTCGGTGACGGCTTGCAGGCACAGGTTCAGCGCTTCCAGTGCGCCGTTGGTGATCAGCAGTTCTTCCATGGGCAGCATCAGGCCGCCGACCATGTAGCGCAGGGCGATTTGTCGACGCAGTTGCGGGTTGCCCGGCGACATGTCGGTGACGACCATGCGCGGGTCCATGTCCCGGGCGGCACTGGCCAGGGAACGGGACAATCGTTGCAGGGGAAACAGGGTAGGGCTGGGGAACGCGGAACCGAACGGTACGGTGTTGGGGTCCTTGATTGAGTCGAGCACCGAGAACACCAGTTCGCTGACATCGACTTCGGTGGATTCGTTGACCTGGCTGCTGATCACCGGCTCCGAAAACGGGCTCGGTGCATGGGTGTTGACGAAATAACCGGAGCGCGGGCGGGCGCGGATCAGGCCACGACGTTCGAGCAGGTAGTAGGCCTGGAACACCGTGGACGGGCTGACGCCGTAGGTCTGGCTGGCGTAGCGCACCGACGGCACGCGCTGGCCGGGGCCAAGGACGCCGGAGCGGATCAGTTCAGCGATGTCATCGGCGAATTTTTCGTAGCGTTTCATCGAGTGCCCTGGGAGTACGGTATTCAGTGAAATTGGGGGGGCTTCTTCGCCAGCAAGCCGGCTCCTACAGGCCTGCGTGATTCCTGTAGGAGCCGGCTTGCTGGCGATGCAGTCTAAGGGATCAACGGTTCATCGGCGCAACAAACCGGCTATTCGCAACGCTATAAATCTCAGGCTCATCGCTGTCGACGATCTTGAAGCCGATGCTCTGCGAACTGCTGCTCGGCCGTTCCGTAGTCATCGCCACGGACACCGGCACGTCGACAATCTCGCCGGGCGCCAGGCTCAGTTCGGTCTTGCCTTGCAGCTGGAAGCCGTCGCCGTCTACCAGGGTCAAATGGTAGTCCTGTCGTTGCTGGGTCTTGTTGATGACCTTCAGGCTGTAGATGTTTTCGATCTGCCCCTGACTGTTCTCGCGGAACAGGCCACGGTCCTTGCTGACGTCCAGCGAGACCATCGGCCGCTCGACAAGGGCCAGGGCGAGGGCGCCGATCATCACCAGCAGCACCGCGGTGTAGCCGATCAATCGTGGTCGCAGCAGACGGGTTTTGCCACCTTGCAACTCGTGCTCCGAGGTGTAGCTGATCAGGCCACGGGCGTAGCCCATTTTGTCCATGATCGAATCACAGGCATCGATACACGCGGCGCACCCGATGCATTCCATTTGCAGGCCATCGCGAATGTCGATGCCGGTCGGGCACACCTGCACGCAGAGCTGGCAATCGATGCAATCGCCGAGGCCGACTTCGGCAGGTTGCACGTCACGTTTGCGCGGGCCACGGTTTTCGCCACGGGCGACGTCATAGGAGATGGTCAGGGTGTCTTTGTCGAACATCACGCTCTGGAACCGTGCATACGGGCACATGTGCATGCACACCGCCTCACGAAGCCAACCGGCGTTGATGTACGTGGCGCCGGTGAAGAACAGCACCCAGAACAGACTCACGCCGCCGATCTGCAAGGTCAGCAGTTCTTCGGCCAGCGGGCGGATCGGTGTGAAGTAGCCGACGAAGGTCAGGCCGGTCAGCAAACTGATCGCCAGCCACAAGGTGTGCTTGGCCGCGCGGCGCATCAATTTGTTCGGGCCCCAGGGCGCGGCTTGCAGTTTGATCCGCTGGTTGCGTTCACCTTCGGTGATCTTCTCGCACCACATGAAGATCCACGTCCAGGAGCTCTGTGGGCAGGTGTAGCCGCACCAGACGCGTCCGGCAAACACGGTGATCGCAAACAGGCCGAACGCCGCAATGATCAGCAGCGCCGACAGCAGGATGAAATCCTGGGGCCAGAAGGTCGCGCCGAAAATGTGGAATTTGCTTTCGGAAAGGTCCCAGAGCACCGCCTGGCGGCCGCCCCAGTTCAACCAGACCGTACCGAAGAACAGCAGGAACAGAAAACCCGCGCCGCTCATGCGCAAGGTGCGGAACAGACCGGTGAAGCTGCGAGTGTGGATCAGATTGTCGCTGGACTTGGCCTTCATCTTTGGACGCGAAGGCTCATAGCTGTGTACTAACGGGGCACTTTCTACGGTTCGGACGGGGATTCTTTCGCTCATGGTCTTTCGCTCATCAGCCTCCATCAGGCCGGGTCACTATGAGCGTCGATCTGTTTGCATAACAGACTCAGGTATCGCAATAAAAAGCGGATCAGATGAGCGCTGGTCCACTGCCTGCGACAACTTGATGCACCTGCCGCAACGGGACGCGATCGCCTATAACAGGCGCCCGCAGGGGGTGTTGATCCGGGTCAGTCAAATCACCGAATCACTGTCCGTGGCCTTCAAATGCCGGCGACCGTCCACCGCACCTGCTACGGTCAATGCATCGGCTTCTGCTTCGGTGATGTAGATGCGCTGACCTTCGAGATCCACCGCCGACATGGCTTTTTCGCCGTCAGTGACGATGGTGACGTCGGGACACAGGCGGATTTCCTCGCCGTTCTCGGTGGTGAAGAAGCAGGTCTGGTTTTCGATGCGCACAGTCATGGAGAGGTCCTTTTTTCTGCGGGTTCTACAGGGTTAGGGCACAACCGGCGGCCATCGTTCTGTGCAACCGATTAATGGTCGGCGCGGTCCATCCTCTATCGATCATTTACAGGGAATGCACCATGAACGCCTGGTGGCATGAAGTTTGGGTGACGCTGCAAGCGGAGTTCGCCGACATCGGCGACGCCTCACAACTGACACGCATAACCGTGAGACTGTTGATGGCCGCCGTGCTGGGCGGGATTCTCGGTTTCGAGCGCGAGCACAAGGGGAAGGCCGCCGGTGTGCGTACGCACATGCTGGTGGCGCTCGGTGCTGCGCTGTTTGTGCTGGTGCCGCAGATGTCCGGCTCACAGGCCGATGCCATGAGTCGGGTGGTGCAAGGGGTGATTGCGGGGATCGGCTTCCTCGGCGCCGGGACCATTCTGAAAAACCAGGAAGGCGATGAAGGTCATGTGAAAGGCCTGACCACCGCCGCCGGTTTGTGGATGACCGCGGCCATTGGTGTTTCGGCCGGATTGGGGCGTGAAGCGACGGCAGTGTTCAGTACGTTGCTGGCGCTGGCGATTTTCAGCGTGATGCCGAGGATCGTGAAGCTGCTCGATAAAGACAAAGACCCACTGCCGGATAAAGACAAAGATCACCTGTAGGAGCCGGCTTGCTGGCGATTGCGGTGGATCAGCCACCATCAATATCGCTGTTACACCGCAATCGCCAGCAAGCCGGCTCCTACAGATTCGGTTGTGTCATCAAACTCGATCGAATCTCCGGATTGGTTTGCGTCATTCAGGCACAACGATCACCGGCGGCATGGTTTCCGGCGGATCTTCCCGCGGTGGCGGGGTAGTACCCGGCGGCTCCTGCTCGGGCACTGGCGCAGGCTCGGTGGGTGGAATCGTCGGGCTGTCGATGTTCGGGTCGGGTGTTTCGGCCGGGATTGGAATACTCATCGTTGAAGCCTCCAGTGGCAGATGGCGCAAGTCGTGCTTAAGTGGATTGACCACTGCACACAGGAATTGATTCCACCGCAGATGTGGGCAAATCCACGTGAACTTTACCGGGGCCTGTCGCTCGGAACTTAAGTGAGTTCATTCCGGGGCCGATGGCCTTGCGTGAATGACGACCCCGCACAAGAGCGTCCTTGGGGCGTAAAGGAGAGATGCTCGATGACTGCCGAAAAACCGACAGAGCTGAACTACAACCCTCATCTGCCGCTGTCGCAGGCTCTACTGCTACCGCGTATCGCCATTGAAAACACCATGCCTACCCTCGATAACGGGCAGTTTGCCGTTAAAGCGGTGGTGGGCCAGGATGTGGTGGTCACGAGCAAGGTTTTCGCCGACGGGCACGACAAGCTGGCTGTTCGGGTTCGCTGGCGTGGTGCTGACGATGACACTTGGCAAAGCGAAGTTATGGGCGAGCTGGGCAATAACGGTTATCAAGGCCAGTTCCGCGTCGAGCGTCAGGGCCGTTATGTATTCTGCATCGAGGCCTGGATCGATCAGTTCGCCAGCTTCTGCTATGAGCTGGAGAAGAAACACGCGGCCAGAGTGCCCGTCAGCCTGGAACTGCAGGAAGGACGCAATCAGGTCCAGCAGGCTGCCGAGCGTAGCGAAGGGCAACTCAGCGAAGAGTTGTCGGCGTTGCACCACGAATTGTCCGGACTGCTCGAAACCGAGCAGGTGGCGCTGTTTCTGCACCAGCGTAGCGCCGATCTGATGGCTCAGGCCGATCACCGCGCCTATTTGAGCCTCAGCCCCGAGTATCCGCTGGACGTCGAACGTGAGATTGCGCAGTTCGCCAGTTGGTATGAGTTGTTCCCGCGCTCGATCACCGACGATCCGGCCCGCCACGGCACCTTTAACGACGTGCATTCGCGGCTGCCGATGATCCAGGACATGGGCTTCGACGTGCTGTACTTCCCGCCGATCCACCCGATCGGTCGCAGCTACCGCAAAGGCCCGAACAATTCCCTCACCGCCGGCCCTGACGATCCGGGCAGCCCGTATGCCATCGGCAGCGAAGAGGGCGGGCACGAGGCGATTCATCCGGAACTGGGCACCCGCGAAGACTTCCGTCGGCTGGTGGCCGCCGCCGCCGACCACGGCCTGGAAATCGCCCTCGACTTCGCCATCCAGTGTTCACAGGATCACCCGTGGCTCAAGCAGCACCCGGGCTGGTTCAACTGGCGGCCGGACGGCACGATCAAATACGCCGAGAACCCGCCGAAGAAATACCAGGACATCGTCAACGTCGATTTCTATGCCGTCGAAGCGATTCCCAGCCTCTGGATCGAACTGCGCGACATTGTGGTGGGTTGGGTCGAAGAGGGCGTGAAGATCTTTCGCGTCGATAACCCGCACACCAAGCCGTTGCCGTTCTGGCAGTGGCTGATCGCCGATGTGCGAGCGTTATACCCGGAAGTGATCTTCCTCGCCGAAGCGTTCACCACGCCGGCGATGATGGCTCGCCTGGGCAAGGTCGGTTATTCGCAGAGCTACACCTACTTCACCTGGCGCAACACAAAGTACGAACTCTCGACCTATTTCACCGAGCTCAACGAGTCGCCGTGGCGCGAATGCTATCGGCCGAACTTCTTCGTCAATACACCGGACATCAACCCGGCGTTTCTGCATGAGTCCGGGCGTGCCGGCTTTCTGATCCGCGCGGCCCTGGCAACCATGGGCTCGGGGTTGTGGGGCATGTATTCAGGTTTCGAACTCTGTGAAGCCGCACCGGTGCCAGGGAAGGAGGAATATCTCAACTCCGAGAAATACGAAATCCGCCCGAGGGACTTCAATGCCCCCGGCAACATCATCGCCGAGATCGCCCAGCTCAACCGTATTCGCCGGCAGAACCCGGCCTTGCACACGCATCTGGGCCTGAAGGTCTACAACGCCTGGAACGACAACATCCTGTATTTCGGCAAGCGCAGCGAGGATGGCAGCAACTTCATTCTGGTCGCCGTCAACCTCGATCCGCATAACGTTCAGGAAGCGAATTTCGAGTTGCCGCTGTGGGAAATGGGTTTGCCTGACGACGCCAGTACCCAGGGCGAAGACTTGATGAGCGGTCATCGCTGGACGTGGCACGGCAAGTACCAGTTCATGCGGATCGACCCGGCGCATCAGCCGTTCGGGATCTGGCGCATAACTGCCTAGACGCAAAACCTGTGGGAGCGGGCTTGCTCGCGAAGAGGCCATCACATTCAACATCAATGTTGGCAGATCGATCGCATTCGCGAGCAAGCCCGCTCCCACAGGTTTTTTCATCGCGCTTTAGGCAAGTGGCTATTTCGAATTCAACAGGAGTTTCAAATGGCGAAGAAACCCAAGGCTGCCACCTTTATCAAGGACCCGCTCTGGTACAAGGATGCAGTGATCTATCAGGTTCACGTTAAGTCTTTTTTCGACTCCAACAACGACGGAATCGGCGACTTTCCCGGTCTTATCGCCAAACTCGATTACATCGCCGATCTCGGTGTCAATACCATCTGGCTCCTGCCGTTCTACCCGTCGCCACGACGCGATGACGGCTACGACATTGCCGAATACCGTGGCGTGCATTCCGATTACGGCACCATGGCCGATGCCAGGCGCTTTATCTCTGAAGCCCACAAGCGTGGCTTGCGGGTCATCACCGAACTGGTCATCAACCACACCTCGGACCAGCACGCCTGGTTTCAACGGGCACGCAAAGCCAAACCCGGTTCGGCGGCGCGGGACTTTTACGTCTGGTCCGATGACGATCAAAAATACGATGGCACCCGCATCATCTTTCTCGACACCGAGAAATCCAACTGGACCTGGGACCCGGTCGCCGGCCAGTACTTCTGGCACCGTTTCTATTCGCACCAACCGGACCTGAATTTCGATAACCCGCAAGTGATGAAGGCCGTGCTGTCGGTGATGCGCTACTGGCTCGACATGGGCATCGACGGTTTGCGGCTGGATGCGATTCCGTACCTCATCGAGCGGGACGGCACCAACAACGAAAACCTGCCCGAGACCCACGACGTTCTCAAGCAGATCCGCGCTGAAATCGACGCCAATTACCCCGATCGCATGCTGCTCGCCGAGGCCAACCAATGGCCGGAAGATACGCAGCTGTATTTTGGTAAATCAGAGAGCGGGGACACCGACGCCAAAGGCCTCAACGGCGACGAATGCCACATGGCCTTCCACTTCCCGTTGATGCCGCGCATGTACATGGCGCTGGCCCAGGAAGACCGCTTCCCGATCACCGACATTCTGCGCCAGACCCCGGAGATCCCGGCCAACTGCCAGTGGGCGATTTTCCTGCGCAACCACGATGAGCTGACGCTGGAGATGGTCACCGACAAGGAGCGTGACTACCTGTGGAATTACTACGCGGCCGACCGTCGGGCGCGGATCAACCTGGGGATTCGCCGTCGTCTCGCACCATTGATGGAACGCGACCGTCGCCGTGTGGAATTGCTCAACAGCCTGCTGCTGTCGATGCCCGGCACGCCGACCCTGTATTACGGCGATGAAATCGGCATGGGCGACAACATCTACCTCGGTGACCGCGATGGCGTGCGCACGCCGATGCAATGGTCGATTGACCGTAACGGCGGCTTCTCCCGCGCCGATCCGGCGAGCCTGGTGCTGCCGCCGATCATGGACCCGCAATACGGTTACCTGTCGGTCAACGTCGAAACCCAGGCCGGTGACCCGCATTCGCTGCTCAACTGGACCCGCCGCATGCTCGCCGTGCGCAAGCAATCCAAGGCGTTCGGACGCGGCACACTGAAAATGCTGTCGCCGAGCAACCGGCGAATTCTGGCTTATACCCGAGAATTCACCGGTGCGGACGGCAAGCACGAAATTATCCTGTGCGTGGCCAACGTGTCGCGCAGCGCCCAAGCGGCAGAACTGGACCTGTCGGCCTACGTCGGCATGGTGCCGGTGGAGATGTTGGGCGGTAACGCGTTCCCGCCGATTGGCCAGTTGAATTTCCTCCTGACCCTGGCGCCTTACGGTTTTTACTGGTTCGGACTCGCAGCGGAGAATCAAATGCCTAGCTGGCACGTAGAACCGGCGCAAAGCCTGCCGGACTTCACCACTCTGGTGCTGAAAAAACGCATGGAAGAACTGCTCGAAGCGCCGTCACGCGGCACGCTGGAACAGGACATCCTGCCAAACTGGTTGCAAAACCGACGCTGGTTCGCCGGCAAGGACGCGACCATCGACAAGGTCAACTTGGCCTACGGCGTGCGCTTCGGTGATGCGCTGCACCCGGTGTTGTTGAGTGAAATCGAAGTCACGAGCGGCGGCCAGACCAGCCGCTATCAGCTGCCGTTCGGCTTCATTGCGGATGATCAGGTGGGCCCCGCGTTGCCACAGCAACTGGCGCTGTCTCGGGTGCGACGCGGTCCGCAGGTGGGTTTGATCACCGATGCTTTCAGTCTTGAACACTTCATCCGCGCAGTCTTGCAAGGCATGCAGGACAACACCGTGCTGCCTTCCGATGGCGGCGAGATTCGTTTCCAGCCGACTGCCGAGCTGGCCAGACTGGGCCTGACGGCTGAATCGGAAGTGCGTTACCTGTCGGCCGAACAGTCCAACAGCTCGGTGGTGATCGGCAGCAGCCTGGTGCTCAAACTGATCCGCAAGGTCGCCCCGGGCGTGCACCCGGAACTGGAAATGAGCGCGTACCTGACCGGTGCCGGCTTCGCCAATATTTCGCCGTTACTGGGGTCGGTGGTCCGCCGTGATGCCAAGGGCGAAGACAACCTGCTGATGATCGCCCAAGGCTATCTGAGCAATCAGGGCGATGCGTGGGAGTGGACGCAGAACAACCTCGAACGGGCACTGCGCGACGAACTCGCCGATGCCATGTCCGAGCAGGAGCAGCACTACAACGCCCTCGGCGAACTGCGAGACTTCGCTGGCATGCTCGGTCAGCGTCTGGGGGAAATGCATCAGGTGCTGGCCGCGCCGACGGACAATCCGGACTTCGCACCGCAAGTCACCTCGCAAAAAGATGCCCTGGCCTCGGCCAAGGATGTCGTCGCGCAACTGGAGCACGCGCTGAAGTTACTCAAGCAACATCAAAACGAACTGAACCCCGCGGACAAAACCCTGGTCACTCGTTTACTGGACAACAAAAAAGCCATCCTCAGTCACGTCCATGAATTGGGCAAAAAGGCGATCGGTGGTTTGCGTATCCGCGTCCATGGCGACTTGCACCTGGGACAAGTGCTGGTGATCAAGGGCGACGCTTACCTGATCGACTTTGAAGGTGAACCGGCGCGCCCACTGTCTGAACGGCGCGGCAAGCACAGCCCGTACAAGGACGTGAGCGGCGTCTTGCGCTCGTTCGACTACGCGGCGGCCATGGCGATCAACGTGAACAACGTTGATAACACCGCCGATGCCCGGGCAGCACGGCTGCGGGTCTCGGACCGCTATTTAAATGAAGCGAAACAGGCATTTGTCGACGCTTATCGGCTGGCGGCAGCTAGTCTTGCTCATGCGTGGCAAGATCCGGAAGGCGAGGACGCCGCGCTGGCGTTGTTCGGTCTGGAAAAAGCGGCGTATGAGGTGGCCTATGAAGCAGAAAATCGGCCTACCTGGCTGCCCGTGCCGTTGCACGGTTTATATGGATTATTGAGTGGGCTTAAACCCTTTTCCGATCTTGGTGGAGAGTAGTCATGAGTTTCTCGAACAAGGAACAGGGTCACGCTAAAGAGGCGTTACTGCCCAGATCGCGGGACATCGACGCGCTGGTACGCGCCCAGCATCAAGACCCCTTTGCAATTCTCGGTCCCCATGGCGACGATGCCGGTGGCCAATTCATTCGTGCCTATCTGCCTGACGCGCTGAGCGTGCAGGTGTTGGCCAAGGACTCCGGGGAAGAACTCGGCAGCCTTGAGGCCACCGAAACGCCGGGGCTGTTCGTCGGGCATTTCGATCGGGCGCAGCCGTATGTGCTGCGCACACGTTGGGCGGGCGGCGAACAGGTTTCCGAAGACCCTTACAGCTTCGGCCCGCTGCTCGGTGAAATGGATTTGTACCTGTTTGCCGAAGGCAATCACCGTGACTTGAGCAGTTGCCTGGGTGCGCAACTGAAAAACGTCGACGGTGTTGACGGCGTACGTTTCGCCGTGTGGGCACCGAACGCCAAACGGGTGTCGGTGGTGGGTGACTTCAATAACTGGGACGGCCGTCGGCACCCGATGCGCCTGCGTCACCCGACCGGCGTCTGGGAGTTGTTTATCCCGCGCCTGCAAGCGGGGGAAGCCTATAAGTACGAGATCCTTGGCGCCCACGGCATTCTGCCGCTCAAGGCCGATCCGATGGCGCTGGCCACGACACTGCCGCCGGACACTGCGTCGAAGGTCGCTTCACCGCTGAATATCGACTGGCAGGACCACGAGTGGATGCAGGCTCGCGTCGAGCGTTCAAAACCGAGCGCGCCGCTGTCGATCTACGAATTGCACGCCGGTTCGTGGCAATGCGAGCTGGACGATCTGGGCGAAGTGGCCCGCCAGTACACCTGGCATGAGCTGGGCGAACGGTTGATTCCGTACGTCAAGGAACTGGGGTTCACCCACATTGAACTGATGCCGATCATGGAACACCCGTTTGGCGGCTCGTGGGGCTATCAACTGCTTTCACAGTTTGCCCCGAGCGCCCGTTACGGTTCTCCGGATGATTTCGCGGCGTTCGTCAACGCCTGCCACTTGGCCGACATCGGCGTTATCCTCGATTGGGTCCCGGCGCATTTTCCGACCGATACCCACGGCCTGGCGCAATTCGACGGCACCGCGCTGTACGAATACGGCAACCCGCAGGAAGGCTTCCACCAGGATTGGGACACGCTGATCTACAACCTCGGCCGCACCGAAGTGCACGGCTACATGCTGGCCTCGGGTCTGCATTGGCTCAAGCATTTCCATGTCGACGGCCTGCGCGTCGATGCGGTGGCATCGATGCTGTACCGCGATTACTCGCGCAAGGCCGGCGAGTGGGTGCCGAACCGTCACGGCGGTCGGGAGAACCTTGAAGCGATCGACTTCCTGCGCCACCTCAACGACGTGGTCAACCTGGAAGCGCCCGGCGCGCTGGTGATCGCCGAAGAGTCCACGGCATGGCCCGGCGTCAGCCAGAGCACGCAACAAGGTGGCCTGGGTTTCGACTACAAATGGAACATGGGCTGGATGCACGATTCGCTGCATTACATCCAGCAAGACCCGGTGTACCGCGCCCATCACCACAACGAACTGAGTTTCGGCCTGGTGTATGCCTGGTCCGAGCGCTTTATCCTGCCGATCTCCCACGACGAAGTGGTCCATGGCAAACACTCGCTGATCGACAAAATGCCCGGTGATCGCTGGCAGAAATTCGCCAACCTGCGGGCGTACCTGAGCTTCATGTGGGCACATCCGGGCAAGAAGCTGTTGTTCATGGGGTGCGAATTTGGTCAGTGGCGCGAGTGGAACCACGATCAGCAGCTGGATTGGTACTTGCTGCAGTATTCGGAACACAAAGGCGTGCAGAAACTCGTCGGCGACCTGAACCGGTTGTACCGCGAAGAACCCGCCTTGCATGACCAGGACGACGCGCCGCAAGGATTCCAGTGGTTGATCGGCGATGACGCGATCAACAGCGTTTACGCGTTTATGCGCTGGAGCAAGGATGGGCGGCCGGTATTGATTGTCGCCAACTTTACGCCGGTGCCACGTGAGGGCTATCGCATTGGCGTGCCGATTGCCGGGCGGTGGACGGAGGTGATCAACAGCGATGCGGCGATGTATGCCGGGTCGAATTACGGGAACAGCGGCGGGGCATTTACCGAGGAGGAGGCGAGCCATGGGCAGGCGTTGTCGCTGGTGCTGAATTTGCCGCCGTTGGCGGTGTTGATGTTGCGGCCGGAGGGGTGATCAAGGGACATTGATTATCGGTAGCCCCTTTCCTACAGATACGGGTCTGTAAAAAAGGGGCTCACCTTGATGGCATCTGGATTATCGACGACTTGTTGTTGCTCCGGGATATCCGTTCGCTTTCCAGACTGTAATTATTGTAGTGGCTTCTTCGGCTCTTTTTTTAACGTCAGGCACTTGCTCTAGTTTGAGTTTGCCTGGGTGTATAAGTAATGCAAGTTGCTTGTATCGCAGGCTTCTACTGTTGTCGTCTTCGTCAGGAAAAATAGCGCGAATGTTATTCTTGTTATTGATAATCTCGATGGCGATATTGTATCCCTTGGAGATTTTTTCATCCGTTTGCGATGGCAGCATTTCAGGCATTATAAATGGACTTTCGGGTTTATGACTGTTGCGCGAATGGGACGCTTCAGGTCGACGGTTTGGTTCAGATTGCGGCCGTTCTGATTGTGCTCGTTGAGAGCTACTCGACCGACTACCCCCAGAAGGTTGGGGAGCGCTCCAGCCTGGTCCTTCAAATAAGTTGAAAGCAGGTGCCTTCCAGGCTACATAAGATCCACTAGTTGTTGAATTAAAGCCCAGTGCAGACCGGAAGAGTTCGTCAGCCATCCTGTAAATGTCTGGCCCTAGCCGTTCTTTTTCATTTTTCAGTTCTGCGCGCACTAAAAGTATTCTTGTTGCAAACTTTCCAAAGTGCTCGGGTTTTGATATCGATTTCGTCTTGTTTATTTTTCCGAGAATTTTCTGTATTTCTTTATTGTCTTTGATGGCGTTTGTTATTGATGTGGACTCCTTAAGTTCTTTTTTGAAGTTGTTTAGATCTTCATCGTTGTACCTTTCGCCTTTCTTGCCCAGTACATCCAGAAAGGTGGTGGGATTGTTGCTGACCATGCAGTAATAGTTGAGCCCGTAGATAGGTCCCGCGGGATCAGGATTGATCCAGCGTTGCAACCACGGTGCGTAATAACGGAGGCCGTAGCAATAAAGCCCCGTGGCATCCCGTTCCTTGCCCGAGTAACGGATGGTTTTGTATTTGGCTTCGGTTTCGTCGCGACCTGCCCACAGAGCAGTCCCGCCGAACGGGTAATACCATTCCTGGCTGATCAGGTCGGCGTTTTGATCCAGTTCCTGCATGCTGGATTTCAAGTGATCGTTGAGGGCGTAACGCACCTGATCCTGCTTCATTTCATCGGGTGGCGTCGGCACCCAATGCAGCACCTGCACACTGTTGCTGCCAGCACTGGCGGTGATGACGTGGAGGATTTCCCCGGTGCCGCTGTGGCTGCGGATTTCCAGGCCGCGCAGGTAACGCACCTCGCGAATGATCGTACGCGCGTTGGTTTGGGCGGAATGCACCTTGCGCACTCGTTGACCGCTGCCGTCGTAGATATAGCATTCGCAGTCATCTTGTTTATCTTCGCGCACGACGGGACAGACTTTCCTGAGTTGGTTGCGCAGGTCCCAACTTAGCCGCTGACCGGGTTGCAACTCCCACAGATTGCCGTTGGCATCGAACCCTGCGGCCAGTTCTGCCTCGGTCGGTGGGCGGTTGTCGCGCTCGGGCAAGCAGCGGTTGCTGTAGCGGGAACGGGTCAAGGTGCGGCTGTGGGCTTGCGCGCCGACATGCTCCAGATTCAGCAGATTGCCGCCGGCGCAGTAGTAGAAGGTTTGTGCGTAGTTGGCGATCTGGCCGGGATCGGGCGGCAAGGATTGAAAGTCGGGCAGGGCGGGGCCGCCGCGGCTGGTTTTGGCTTCGCAACCGGTGGCGTAAATCAGCTGGTAAAGCGTGTCGTAGCGGTAGGTTTTGATCGGCTCGATGCGCTGGTTGTTGAAGTAGCGGATCGGTTGCGCGGCATCCTCGATGCTCAGCACATTGCCCACGGCGTCGTAGAGATATTTGAGGATCTGCAGCGGCGTGCCATCGGCTTTGTGGGCGCTCAGTTCGGTCAGCCGGCCGTTGGCCTCGTCGTAATGGTGGCGGGTGATGACGCCGTTGCCGGCGGTTTCCGCTTCGATCTGGCCGGTGGCGTTGTAGTGGATAGCGCTGACCAGAACCTTCTCGGTTTGTCCATCACCGGCCAAGGTCAGGCGGGTGTTTTTCAGTTGCCCGGCGAGGGTGTAGGCGAAGGCTTGCACATTGCCGAACGCGTCCGTTTGGCGCAGGGGCTCGGCGGTGGCGGAGTAGGCGTAAGAAGTGGTCGCGCCATCCCCGGACTCGAGCAAGGCGTTTCGTTCTGTCATATCGACGGGCCAATCGGGCGGATCGATGCTGATCAAGAATTGCCGCGTCTGTTTCAGCACGCTGCCGAAGAGGCTCAAGTCGCGAACATGCACAGTGCCGGCCGGGTCATCGTGGCGAATCAACTGGCCACACAGATTGTGCGCGGCGTACTCCGCGCCAACCCCGGCGTAGGTAAATCGTTCGAGCGAGTGCTCGGCCACTTCCCGCCCGTATTCACGCACGGCCACCGGGTGCAGCAGTTCATCATACTCAGTCAGCGAATGGCTGCCGCGACCGTCCCAGCTTTCAACAAGTTGACCGGCTTCACCGTTCAACACAACACGCCATCCGGCATCGACGCTGCGGGTCGAAAGCGGAGCACCAGACAGGCTCACCACTTGGCTCAGGTTAAAAGGTGCCAATACATCGGTATGAGCCAGATCAAACAGATATGGATCACGACTGCCCACCAACCGGCCCGCCGCGTCGAACCGTTGATGGGTCACTCGCGTATCAACAGGATCAGCAGCCTCCCGCCGATGAAACTGCACCGTCCTGACCAGCAACCCTCGCGCATCCGACACCCGAAGGGTCGGTGTGTCGGCATGCGCGTGTGTCGAAGTCGCTGTCGGCATCCCTGCGGGTCCTGATCAAAGTGAACTGTTCTTCACAATGCACGACCTCCACAAGCCTGCCTACTGTAAGAAGTAACAGGTAGAACAGGTTTTTCACCACCGCATCCGCACACCCAGACTGCCAATCAACCCATTCAAATCATTGTCATCCACATCACTGCTGTAATCGGCGCTGAAGTACAGACTCACGGCGGGCGTGACCCTGGCCACCAGACCCAACCCCACTTCGACGGTGGATGAGTAGCGGCTGCTGCTGATCTTGTCGACCTGATCGAGGGTCACGGTATTGCCGGTGTACACCGTGTGCCACAAGTTGGTCCGCACATACGGTTCAACCGCGAGGCCGTTGATGTCGTAACTACCTTTCAATCGCGCACCGACCCGGCCGCTCCAGGAGGACAGGTCGCTGGACGACGCATTGCCCGAACCTGCGTACGGCGTGTCCAGTGTGATTCGCTGGTTGATCAACTGCGCCTGGGGCTCGACGACCCAGTTGTCGCTCAGACCAATCGGAAAGCCGCCTTCCACCGAGAAGGTGACTGCGCTGCCTTCGGTGACTTGCCGGGCGCCTTGTTCGGTGCGGCTGATGCCGTTGACCCGACCTCCGCTGGCCGTCAAATCCACGTGCCAGCCTTGGGGGCCGGTCAGGCTGTAGTAGGCGCCGAGGCTCTGGCCTTGCAGGTTAAGCGTGTCAGTGTTGGGGGCGGCGAGGGCGCGACTGGTCAGCAGGCCGTTGCCGTTACTCTGGAACTGACTGGTGCCGCCGATCAGACCGAACTGCTGGGTATGGCCGCTGCCACTTTGCAGGGTCAGGATCGCCGGGCCTTTGAGTTGATTGGCGCCAGGCAGCGTGAAGCCATGGGACTGGTAATCGGTTAGAGCTTGACGCGACGCCTGTCCATAAAGCTGATCCCAGGCCGACGGCGCAGCGTCTTCGACGGTCAGGTGTGAACTTCGCAAATCAGGATTGGCGCTGAAGCGGCCGGGGTAGGTTGCTGCGAGCGCGGGCAAGGTAAGCGCCGGAATCTCCTGGTCATACCAGGGGGGTGTTTCTTCCTCGGCAGGTGAGGCCTGCACTTCCATGGATGAGCACAGCAGGAGTGAACTCGAGACAGTGCAAAAAGTGACTTTGATCTCTTGTGGGGTGAATGAAGTTTTCATGGAGGTCTACCTTGCAGTCGCATGCGGCATCTCGCTCTGGCGTCTCTCCTACCCCGAATGAGGGGCGACCGAATGGAGTGGGGCAAGCCTTGGCCCGCCCGTTTTCACGGGTGTCTGATGGTTTGCCTCAGGTGTTACTTCCGGGGGTAGTACGGTGAAGCTAAGAAGACTCAAAGCTCCGCGTCAAGAAAATGAACGATGAGCGGTATGGCTAATTTAGCCGATGCAACTAATTGTTTTTTAGTACTTATCTAAGTTCTTGTTTGTACGAAAAATCATCATGGGAACCGTGATCCAGAGGCTTTTTGGCAACCGACAATCGGTAAGTGAACCTGATTGGCCGACAGGACAGCCAATCAAATCCCCACCCGGATTACTGTCAATAATGCTTGAGAAAATGAGGGCGCTAGAAGGTGGCGCTATAAATGCACTTCAACCGCCAACGGCAAATGATCCGACAAATGCGTCCATGGCCTGCTTCCCAATATCCGCGGGTCGTGGCTGCTGGCATTGCGCAGATAAACCCGGTCCAGGCGCAGCAACGGAAACCGCGCCGGATAGGTTTTGGCAGGACGACCATGGTGGCGTTCGAAGACTTCGTGCAGGTAATCGCGACGGGCGAGGGCGGTGTTGCCTTGTAGCTGCCAGTCGTTGAAGTCGCCGGCGATGATCACCGGGGCATGGTCGGGCAATGACTCCAGCAGCTGGCAGAGCAATTCGAGCTGCAATTGGCGATGGCTTTCCAGCAAGCTCAGGTGCACGCAGATGGCATGGACTTCGGCGTGTCCCGGCACGTCCAGCACGCAATGCAACAGTCCGCGACGCTCGGGCCCGGTGATCGAGACGTCGAGGTTGCGGTATTCGCGGATCGGATATTTTGACAGCAGTGCATTGCCGTGGTGGCCATCAGGGTAGACCGCGTTGCGCCCGTAGGCGAAATCGCTCCACATGCTGTCGGCCAGAAACTCGTATTGCGAGGTCTGCGGCCAATTATTGAAACGGGAAGAATGCCGCTCGTGTTCGCCGACGACTTCCTGCAGGAACACCAGATCTGCCGAGGTACTGCGTACCGCCTCACGCAGCTCCGGGAGTATGAAGCGTCGGTTGAGTGCGGTGAAGCCCTTGTGGGTGTTGACGGTCAGCACCCGAAGTCGATGAATCGCCGGGGGCGTGTTCAATGGCACCGAGTCGACGGATTGCCGTTTGGAGTCATCGCTCACTTTCACTCCTCTGAATCAGGGTTGCTTATGTATGCGACTGATGTGGCGGCAGGCAGTTCAGTACGAATGTACGCCCCATTCCCTGTGGGAGCGGGCTTGCTCGCGAATGCGATAGATCAGTCGGCATCAATGTTCGATGACAGACCGCTTTCGCGAGCAAGCCCGCTCCCATATTGGATAGGTGTAGTTCAGACGAATACGATTTCATACGGCAACCGCATACGCTCAAGCAGCACCGGTGGCAGCAGCGGGGCGATACCGATGGCCGGCTCACCATCGAGCTGACTGGCATAAGCGTGGGTGGCGTGGCTTTTGCGCGCGACGGACCACGTATCGAGACGAACCTTGCGGGCGCGATGCCAAGGGATCAATCCACTGTCACGCAACGGCCAGTGCCAGGCCCAGACGGGCATTTCGTTGAACGCGGCGCCGACCGAGGCCGCAGCTTTAGCGCTGGCACGACCGACGGCTTCATGGTCGATATTGCCGTCCTCGCACCAGGTGGTGAACACCACATCGCCAGGCCGCAGATAGCGAGCGATGAACTGGGTCAATTGAAGCTCGCGCTCGGCCAGGGCGTTGTCGGTAAAACCGCCGCGAATCCACTTCAGGCTGTGCATCGGCAACCCGAGCCGGCGCAAGGCTTCGACGCTTTCCTGGGGGCGAAACACACTGAGGCGCTTCTCTGACCATTGCTGCGACCCCGGATGACTGGCGCTGCCGTCGGTGATCGAGATCAATTGGAGGGGATGGCCAAGGGCACTGAGTAATTGCAGCAGACCGCCGCAGGTCACCACTTCGTCACCGGGATGCGGCGCGATCACCACGGCGCGCCCGCCAGCGGGGACCAGGGTCTGCGTATTGATGACCGGAACATTGTCCAGCTGAAGAGCGCTATTCCAGATCTGCGCTGAAGGGCTGCTGTCGCTGATGGAAACGGATTTCATCGGGCTACGTCCTTGTTCTGGTTGATAGCAGAGTGCCGCGTTCCGAACCCTGGATTGCAGCGAGCAGAGTATTGCTCAAGTACGGCTATTCGTCGCGTCGATGTTCGATCTGATTTTTATCCGGCCTGTACGAGTTCGCGCAAGTAATCACCGAAGCCGCCCCGGGCCCGACTGTCCAGGCGCGCACTGGTGAGCACCTGAGGACGCTGGCTCCAGGCAATCGTCGCGCCGCAGCGTTCGAGTTGCCGCACCAGTTGCACGTCTTCATCGCTCGCCAGGGGTTCGAAACCGCCTGCGCGCCGGTAAGCGTCGGCGCTGATCCCGAGATTGGCGCCGTGAATATGTCGATGTCCCTCACGGTTCTGATAGTGCTGGTGATACTGAATCTGTGCCGACTCACTGAACGATTCGTCCCAGGTTTCCACGGTGACCGTGCCACACACAGCATCCACCTCCAGCGACAGTTGCGCCACCAGCCAGTCGTGAGCCACGCGACTGTCGGCGTCGGAGCAGGAAATCCAGCGCACCCCGCGCTCCAGCAGAAACCGCGCACCCGCAGCGCGGGCCTGGCCAACATTGCGTGCGTTGATTTCCAGGCAGTGCACCGGGTAACTGCCGACGATGTCGGACGATCGATCCGTGCAACTGTCGAGCACCACCAGAACGACGACTGTCTCACCGCCCAACAGCTCATGTTGCGCGGCTCGCAGCGCAGCTTGCAGACAGTCTTCGAGCAGGTCTTCCTCGTTATGCGCCGGGATCAGGATGCCGATCATCGCAAGCCCTCCAGCTTCGCCACCGAGCGCGGTTCGCGGCTCCAGAGTTCCAACAGGAAATCGGCTTCCTGATGCAGGACCAGGCGCGGCAGGTGAAGATGCTCGTGCAACAGGTCATGAACCTGTCGGGCGTTAAGCGGGCAGCCATCGATCGGCGGACGCCAGTGGCAGGCCAGCAATTGGCCGTCGGCGGTCAGTGACTGTGCCGCGTGCTCGATGAGTTGTTCGAGATCACCGGCGTCCAGGTAGTAACCGACTTCACTGAGCACGATCAGGTCGAACTGTTCGTTCGGCCAGTCGCCGGGCAAGCGGCTTTGGCGGACTTCGGCGTGGTCGAACAGACTCAGGCGCGTTCTGGCCAGCGTCACGGCAGCGGCTGCGGTGTCGCAGCACAACAGGCGATCGCAGCGAGCGGCCAGCTCGGCACTCAACTCCCCGTTGGCGCAACCGGGTTCGAAGATGGAGCGGTAGCGGGGGCGGGGCAACGTAGCGAGGGTGATCGCGCGTTTGCGCTGTTCGTACCAGCGCTGACGAAACGCCCAGGGGTCGTCGCTGCCGGCAAACAACCCGTCGAAGTAGCGATCCTCGACACTCATAGAAACACCACCTCAAACGGTTGCAGTAATCGATCAAGCACATACGGCGCCAGCACCGGCGGCAAGCCAATGTTTGGGTCGCCCTCCAATTGACTGGCAAAGGCATGAATGGCATGACGCTTGCGCGCGACCAGCGGCGGGGCCAGCAGGATTTTCCGTGCTCGCTGCCAGGGCACCAGGCTGTCTTCAGGGGTTGCCCAATGCCACGTCCAGACGGGCAGTTCATGCACCGTTGCGCCGACACGTTTCGCCGCCGCGGCACTGGCGCGCCCAACCGCTTCATGGTCGCAATGGCCGTCCTCGCGCCACGTGGTGAAAACCACGTCGGTGGGGCGCAGGTGACGTTCGATGAATTCCACCAATTGCGTTTCCCGCGCCGCGACCTGACTGTCGGCGAACCCGCCGCGCAACCATTTGAGGCTGTGCAACGGCAGGCCGAGTCGACGCAACGCTTCAACGGATTCTTGCGGACGGACCGCACACAAGCGCTCGACCGGCCAGCGCCGGGAGCCGGGATGGCTCGCGCTGCCGTCGGTGACCGAAATCAATTGCAACGGCCGTTCCGCGGCGGCGAGCAACTGCAGGAAACCGCCGCAGCCAAGCACTTCGTCGTCAGGGTGCGGGGCGATGACCACGGCCCGGGAACCTTCGGGCACCAGGTCGAGGATGTCGATCACTGGCATTTGCGCCAGGTGGCTGGAGGTTTGCCACAGGTGCAAGGGCGTGCCCTGACCGACGATGGGATTGGTTTTCATAACGTCCATGTTCCATTGATGACGTGCTGGCCGAGCGCGGCGAGGTCGCGTTCGGCGTGGCTTTGACGCAGGAACACTGGCAGGTCGGCAATCAGTCGGGCGAACTGCCGATCCTTGCAGTAAGGACCGGCGCCGACGGCGTGGCCGACGTGCAGGATCACCTGTTCGACGGCATTTTCCACCACCGCCCGGGCGCGACGAGCGAGGCGTTCGGCGTCTTCCTGTGGCGCGGCATCGAGGCTCAATGCGCTGAATCGCAACACTGTTGCCGCGGCATGCAGCGCGCTGTCGACTGCACCAAGGTGGGCGAGGGCGTGGGGTTCTTCGCGATGGCCGCAGTGCCTGCGCAGACGTTCGGCCAGACTCTGCGCCGCGCCGTACCAACACGCCGCAATGCCGATTCCGCCTTGCCAGAAGCCAGGGCGTTGCAGGTAGTCGCCGGGGTTGCCGATGGCCTGGGCTTCGGCACCGTCGAACAGCACTTCAACGCTGCCGGTGGCGCCCATGCCCACCGCTTGCCAGCCTTGATCGGTGAGGGTCACGCCGGGTTGATCCAGCGCCACCGCCACCAATTGCTGGCGGTCCTGTTGATCCCACGTCGTCAGCAACGCGTGGCTCAATACCGTCGCGCCTGAACACCAGGCCTTACGCCCGTTCAGTGCAACCATCTGGCCTTGAGGGGTGACCCGCACCCGCGCATCCGGCGGCTCGGCGGCCCACATTCCCCAGGTGCTGGAAGGTGTGGGCGAACCGCCGAGTTGCTGAATGATCGCAAGAGCATCGGTATGACCCTCGTACAACTTGCACAACCCCAGATCATGCCCGCCGACCTCGGCCAGACGCTGAAAGCGTTCCAGCGTCCGGCCGCTGCCGGGCAGCGGAAGCTGATCAAGACCGGCCTCGACCAGCTCCCGCAAGCACCGGCCTAACGCCCGTGTATCGGTGTAGTCCGCTGACTGTCGATGGAGAAAAGCCTGTAGGTCCATTTCACTCTTCTTCCTCGTGCTGCAATTCGAACAGCAGCAGCGAACGGCCGGTGACGGAATATTCACGACCGAACTCGAAGCGTTCCTGACCACGAATCGACGGTTGGTTGGTGTCGATCATGCAAGTCCAGAATCCGCCGTCCGGTACTTCCGGCAAAGTGAAGTTGACGATGTCGTGGTGCGCGTTGACCACCAGCAGCAAGGTCGCGTCACCGCCCTTGCGGCGAATTCCGGTTTCCTGGGCGCGGCCGTCCATCAACATGCCCAGGCATTTGCCGTGCGCATCTTCCCATTGCTCGATGCTCATCTCGCTACCATCCGGTGCGAGCCAAGTGACGTCCTTGACGCCGATGTCCTCGTTGTAATTGCCCACCAGGAAGCGTCCGCGACGCAATATCGGGTAAGTCAGGCGCAACTTGATCAGGCGTTTGACGAATTTCAGCAATGCCTTGCCATCCTCGCTCAGGTCCCAATTGACCCAACCGATCTCGCTGTCCTGGCAATAGGCGTTGTTGTTGCCTTCCTGAGTGCGGGCAAACTCGTCACCGGCCACCAGCATCGGCGTGCCTTGGGACAGCAACAGCGTGGCGAAGAAATTGCGCATCTGCCGCTGACGCAGCTCGTTGATCTCGGGATCGTCGGTCGGACCTTCAACGCCGTGGTTCCAGGACAGGTTGTTGTTGCTACCGTCCTGGTTGTTCTCGTCGTTGGCTTCGTTGTGTTTGTCGTTGTACGACACGAGGTCATTGAGGGTGAACCCGTCATGCGCCGTAATGAAATTCAACGAGGCGTATGGCCGCCGGCCGCGCTGGTTGAACATTTCACCGGACGCGGTCATGCGGCTGGCGAAGTCCGCCAGTTGGCCGTCGTCGCCTTTCCAGAACGCGCGCACGGTGTCGCGGAATTTGTCGTTCCACTCGACCCAGCCTGGCGGAAAACCACCGACCTGATAACCTCCGGGGCCACAATCCCAGGGTTCGGAAATCATCTTCACCTGACGCAGCACCGGGTCCTGGCGGCAGGCAACGAGGAAGCTGTGACGTTCGTCGAAGCCGTGGTGGTAACGCCCGAGAATGGTCGCCAGGTCGAAGCGGAAGCCGTCCACGTGCATTTCCGTGGCCCAGTAGCGCAAGGAGTCGGTGACCATCTGCAGCACGCACGGGTGACTCAGGTCCAGCGTATTGCCGGTGCCGGAATCGTTGATGTAGTAGCGCTTGTCGTCAGGCATCAAGCGGTAGTAAGAGGCGTTGTCGATGCCGCGCATCGACAGGGTCGGGCCTTGTTCGTTGCCCTCGGCGGTGTGGTTGTAGACCACGTCGAGAATCACTTCGAGATTGGCTTCGTGCAGGTGCGCGACCATCTCCTTGAACTCGGCGATCTTGCCGCTGGCCAGGTAGCGCGGGTCGGGGGCGAAAAACGCGATGCTGTTGTAGCCCCAGTAATTGGTCATGCCTTTGTGCAGCAGATGCTGGTCGTTGACGAAGGCATGGATCGGCAACAACTCTACCGACGACACCCCGAGCTTGCGGATGTGTTCCAGCACGTCATCGACCATCAACCCGGCGAAGGTGCCGCGCAGGTTCTCGGGGACGGAAGGGTGACGCATGCTGATGCCGCGCACGTGAGTCTCATAAATGATCGTCTTGTCCCACGGCACGCTGACGCGATGGTCATGGCCCCAGGTGTGTGCCGGATCGATGACTTTGCATTTGGGCACGAACGGCGCGCTGTCGCGCTCGTCGAAACTGAGGTCGGCGTCAGGGTGGCCGATGGTGTAGCCGAACAGCGCTTCGGACCATTTCAACTGGCCGACCAGTTGTTTGGCGTAGGGGTCGATCAGCAATTTGTTGTGGTTGAAGCGATGACCGTTGGCCGGGTCATAGGCTCCGTAGACACGGTAGCCGTAGATCAGCCCCGGGTGGGCGTCGGGCAGATAACCGTGGTAGATCTCATCGGTGTATTCCGGCAGTTCGATGCGTTCCAGTTCGACTTCACCGGCGTCATCGAAAATGCACAGTTCGACCTTGGTTGCGTTGGCGGAAAACAACGCAAAGTTGACCCCCAGACCATCCCAGGTGGCGCCCAGCGGGAAGGGCAAGCCTTCACGGATTCGCGAGGCCTCTGCTTGAGGTTCTGGCGCGGAATTTTTCGGACTGGTCATAGGTGCTCCTGCAAAATGGGGAATGCTTTTTGTAGGAGCGAGCTTGCTCGCGATGGACAAAAGAGCGACGCGTTTAGTCAGAAAGTACGCGTTATCGTTAACGTCCATCGCGAGCAAGCTCGCTACTACAGGTTTTTCGGGGCGAGCGCGCCCACGGTGGCGAGCAGGCTCGCCACGGGTTCAATCAAGCGGCAATGAAGTGAAGCGTCAAACCGCGGGTGGTTTTTTCGTGGTGCGCGGTTTTTTCTGGGCGGCTTTCTCACCCGGCGGGGTGACTTTCGCAGCCGCCGCGGCCGGTTTGGCCTTGGCTTTCGATGCCGCAGCCTTGCCATCGGCCTGACCGTTGAGCTTGCCATCCGCTTTGGCCGCCGGTTTGGCGGTGACGGCTTTGCTTGCGGCAGCCTTCGGGGACTTCTTCGGTGCGAGGGCTTCGGCTTCAGCCAGCTTGCGAGCCATCTCCCAATGACGAGCTTCCTCGCCCTCGGGTTTCCCTTCCGATTCCCAGATCTGATAGGCAAATTCGCGGATGCGTTTTTCGTCGGTACTCATCGCAATGCTCCTGAACTGAACTCAAAGTTTTGGATAAAGAGATTGACCGGGAAATCCCCCAGCGCAGCGCCAATCATCAGCTCCTTGTGTTCTGTGACTGCGACGCTGGAAAAAAGTCCCTTCAGATTCTCGTCAGGGGTGGTGAACGGTAATTTGACCCGCGTATCGCCCCACTGCTGCGCGCCGACCTGGGGCTCGGCACTGTTTTCCAGCAGGCCTGCACAGCGTATCGGTACGATCACGATGGCTTGTTTCTGGTTGTACGAGCGCGCAAATGCCAGCACCCGGTGTGCCTCGCTGCCGACCACTTCCAGCGCTTGATACGAGCCACGCTGAAACAGCTCGGCCTGTTCGGCGCGCAGGTTCAACGTGCGCGCGATCAGGGTTTGTTTGATACGCCCGTCCCGCCAGTTCGCCAGCAGGTCAGGCAGGTCCAGCGGACGCTGCATGGCTTGTTGACGACTGGCGTAATCCACCGGGCGACGGTTGTCCGGGTCGACCAGCGAGAAGTCCCAGTATTCGTTGCCTTGGTAAAGGTCCGGAACGCCCGGCACGGTCATGCGCAGCAAGGTTTGCGCCAAGCCGTTGAGTGCACCGGGTGCAGCAATCGACATCGCCGCTTTAGCCAGAGCTGCGCGCAGCCGTTCACCTTCGGGGCTGAGTAGCAGGCGTTCGAGGAATTGGTGAGCCGCGTGTTCGTAAGCATCGTTGGGTGCGCTCCAACTGCTTTGTAATTTAGCTTCGCGCAAAGCTTTCTGTTGCCACTGCCAAACACGTTGAGTGTAGTTCTCGTACGCCGCCTTATCGTCGTTGCGCAGATCCAGCGGCCAGCTGCCGAGGAGCGCTTGATAGAGGATCAGTTCATCGCCCGCGGACGGCATCTGGTCGTCGTCGCGCAGCGGCCGGGCCAGCGTCTGCCAGAGCGGTACCTGCCAGGCGAACCACGCGCTGCGTTCGCTCAACACCGCCAGCCTGGCGCGGGTGTCTTCGCCGCGTTTGTGGTCGTGGGTCGCAGTGGCCAGCAGGTTGTCGGGGAATTCTTCAAGGCGATTGAGGCACGCCGCATGAAAGTCGGCCACCGGCGCACTGAATTGCTCGGTGCTGAAACCCACGTCGTTGCGCGACAACAGCACCGCCGAGCGATAGAACGCGGTGTCTTCCACGGCCTTCGCCGCCGCTGGCGACGTCAGCTGCTGAAAGCGTACGCAAGCATGTTTGAGCATCTTGCGCGACCGGCCCACCGGACGTTTGCGCCACGGTTCACCGCCCAGCCATCGGGCCAGGCAATCAAGCACGGGCCAATCGGCCTCGCCGAGGGTTTGCCGCGCACCGTCCATGGCTTGCTGGAAAAACACATCGTCCTCAGTGGAGCGCCCACGGGGACTGATGTAGGTGCGATACACCGGAAAATGCACGATCAGTTCCTGCAACGCCCGGCGAATCGCGCCGAGGGTCAGGTCGCGGGTCATCAGGTCATCCCGGGCCACTTGCAACAGGGCTTGGGCGACGCTTTCAAAATCACCGGCGAGGGAACCGTTGAGAATCTGCTGACGCGCCAGTTGCGCTTCCTGACGGAAATCGGCGGGCCGCTCGCTGCAGCGACTCCACAGTTCGCCCAGGGTTTGTGCGCCGTCCGGGTCATGTTGCAGCAACGACAACTGGTTCATGAATTCGTAACCCGTGGTGCCATCCACCGACCAGTCACGGTGCAGGGTTTCCCCCTCGCCAAGGATCTTCTCGACGTAGATCGGCAAGTGCCGGTCCGGCGCCAGGCTGTCGACCCGGCGCCGCAGTTTGCGGCAATAACCGCGCGGATCGGCGAGGCCGTCGATGTGGTCGATACGCAGACCATCGATCAGGCCTTCAGCCACCAGTTCGAAGATTTTCGCGTGGGTCGCTTCGAACACCGCCGGACGCTCCACGCGCAGTCCGCCCAGTTCGTTGACATCGAAAAAGCGCCGCCAGTTGATGTCGTCCGCTGCCGTGCGCCAACTGGCGAGGCGATAGCTCTGGCGCTCCAGCAACTGATGCAGACGCTGGAAGCCGTCCGGCGTCAGCGAGTCGTAGGCTTCAAGGTTCTGTTCGATGGTTTGAAGCACGGCCGGGTCGCTGGCGAGTTCGCGCAGCTCTTCTTTAAGCGGCATCGCCAGACGGTGGGCGTCGGTCTGATAACTCAAGGTGCTGAAGCGGTCGGCCAGGGACTTGAGTTGCTCGTCATCCGCTTTCAACAGTTCGCCAAAATTCATTGGGCAAATCGGGAAGTGGTGATCGTAGTGCTCGACATAAAATGCGCCACGCTGCGCATCGAAGCGCAAGGGCAGGGTCCCGTCCTGCAACGCAACGCCATAGTCGCTGCCGAGGAAGGGCAACAGCAGCTGGCCTTCCATCAACGGATCGGGCGAATGCCACTGGATGTCGAAGAACTCGCCGTAAGGGCTCAGGCGCCCCCATTCCAGCAAGTCCAGCCACCAGGGGTTATCACCGCCGCCAACGGCCATGTGGTTGGAGACGATGTCGAGGATCAAGCCCATGTTCTGCGCACGCAATGCGCTGACCAGACGGCGCAATGCTGCTTCGCCGCCCAGTTCAGGATTGACCGTGGTCGGGTCGACCACGTCATAGCCATGCATGGAACCGGCGCGGGCGCTCAGCAGCGGCGAGGCGTAGACATGACTGATGCCGAGGCTGGCGAAATACGGCACCAGCGGCACCGCATCGTCGAGCGTGAAACCTTTATGAAACTGCAATCGCAACGTTGCGCGCAGCGGTTGAATACGTGGCGGATTCATCGGTCACGCTCGGCAGCCTGAAGTCGCGCGCAAGCGAGCAGTTCCAGGCGCCGGGCGGCGTCCGGGTCATCGAGCAGCGCTTCGCTGTAGCCGGGTAAACGTCGCGACCAATTGGGATGCGTATCGATGGTGCCGGGCAGGTTGGCCTGCTGCTCGATGCCCAAGGCATCTTCCAGCGGCAGCAACACCAGCGGCGCGCGGGTATGACCGAGGAAACGAATGGCGGCATCGAGTACCTGGTCGGTTTCGTGGGACTCCTCACGAAAGTTCTGCGGGTCTTCGCTCAATACGCGGCGCAAGCCTTCGCGCTCCCGTTCACGATGATGGCGCCACTCGATTTCACTCTGGGCATCGACCAGCCCCAACCTGGCGTTCCAGTCGATATCGCGGCCATGCCACCAGCCGTTGAGCGTCGGCAGGTCGTGGGTGCTGGTGGTCGCCAGTGCGTTGTCCGGCCAGTCGAGGATCGGTTTGAAGCGAGTGTTGTCCTGTTCGAACAGCATCACGCGCATGCCGAGGATCGCGCGGGCGATGAGTTTTTCCCGCAGGCTGTCTTCCACCGTGCCGAGATCTTCGCCAAGGACGATGGCCTGATGCCGATGGGATTCCAGGGCCAGAAGGCGCAGCAAATCGTCAACCGGGTAATAGAGATAAGCGCCGTCAGCGGGTATTGCGCCGTTAGGGATTACCCACAACCGTTGCAGGCCCATGACGTGATCGATGCGCAGGCCGCCAGCGTGGGCGAAGTTGGCCCGGAGCATTTCGATGAAAGCGCGAAAGCCGTTGCGCACCAGACCCTCTGGCGAGAACGCGGAAATCCCCCAGCCCTGGCCGGTGCGGTTGAGAATGTCCGGCGGCGCGCCCACGGTCAGGGACGCGAGCAGTTCATCCTGGCGACTCCAGGCCTGGCTGCCACCGCCGTCGGCACCGACGGCCAGGTCGGCGATCAAGCCAATGCTCATGCCGCTGCTGCGGGCGGCGGCTTGAGCGCGTTCCAGGCATCGGGTGATCAGCCATTGGCAGAAGGCAAAGAAGCCAATGCGCCCGGCATTCTCTTCGGCGAATTCAGCCAGTGCCGCGCTGCGCGGATCGCGCCATTGCTCGGGCCATTCGCGCCAGTCGAGGTTTTCACCCTTGGCGGCGCGGGCTTCCTGAATGGCTTCGAAGCGGCAGTGGTTTTCCAGGGCTTCGCCGGCCGCGTGGCGGTAGCTGCTGAAGTCGGCATGTAACGGGTGTTCGCCCTGGACAAAGCCTTCGTACAACGCCTGCAACAGGCGATGCTTGGCTTCGGCGGCGACGGGCCAGTCGATCAATGGCAGTGCTTCAAGGTGCTTGAGTTCAGCGGCGAGCCCGGTGGCATCAATCGCCGTGCGCATCGCTCGCTCACCAAGGATTGCGCCAGGCGCGGCGTACAGGCTGTTGAGAAACAAACGGCTGGACGGCGAATAGGGGCTGTAGCGCTGGGTGTCGCTGCTGAACATGGCGTGCAGCGGGCTGATCGCCAACGCTTCGGCGCCACGCTCACCGGCCACCCGGGCGAGATCCTCCAGTGCCTGGGTATCGCCGCAACCGCCATCGCCGGGACGGCGCAGCGAATACAGCTGTACGCTCAGGCCCCAGGTACGGGGGATCGGACTGTCGACGGCATCGCCGACGCTGTAGCAGCGCGCCGGTGCCACGGCCAGCGTAAAGCTCTGCCCGTCAATGCTGACATGCTGGTAACCGACCGGGATCAGGCCGGGCAACATCGCCTCGGCATCCAGTTTCAAGCTGAGTCGCGAGCCATCTTCAAGGTGGATCTCGCAGGCGGTTTCCGGCTCGAAATAATGCGCGAGGTTAAGGCTTACGCCAAAGTCTGCGGTCAGCAGCGGCGGCAGGTGCCGGGTCTGTTGCACCTGCTGCAATTCGAGCAGGCTGGCATCGATTTCCTGGGCACTGCCGGCCGGGTGGCCGAGTCCGCTCAGGACGTTGCGTAACACTGATGGGGCGACTTTCTGTGGGCGGCCGTTGGCGTCGATCCAGTCGACGGCCAGGCCAGCTCGGCCGGCCAGTATTTCCAGTTGCGCATCGCTCATTGGCGCTCTCCATCCGGGGGTAGCAAAGGGGCTGCGGCCGTGAGGCTGACTAGCGCGCAATACGGGGCAAGCGTGCCCTGATCCAACAGGTCGGCGGACTTCGGCGGGTGTTCGAACAGCAACGAAGTGCCGGCCTGTGGGGAGTGGACCACCGGCGTGTCGCTGAGGTTCAGGTCAATGCGCAGCAGGCTGCCATCGCCCAGTTGCCAGCGCGCCGTCACCGCGCCTTGCGCCAGTACGTCGGCCCCCAACGGGTGGGCGCCAGACAAGTGCGGGATGATCTGCTCATGACGGATCTCCAACAGTTGGCGGTACAGCGCGTAAATGGCGGACTGCCGGCTCGCCGCAAGGTTCGGACGGGAGTCTTCGAACGTCTGTTGCGCGTTCGGGTCGGGGATCTGTTCGCGCTTTTCCGGATCGGCAAACGCGCTGAACGCGGAAAACTCGCTACGTCGTCCTTCGCGAACCAGTTCCGCAAGTTCCCCGTGATGGCTGGTGAAGAACAGAAACGGCTCTTGCGCGGCGAATTCGTCGCCCATGAACATCAATGGGATCATCGGCGACAACAGCAACAATGCTGTTGCGGCTTTCAATGCGTCGGGGTGGGCCAGTTGGTGCAGCCGTTCGCCGAACGCGCGATTGCCGATCTGGTCATGGTTCTGCAAAAACAGCACGAACGCGGTGGGCGGCAAGTGACCACTGGGCTCACCGCGGGCTTCGCCATGGCGGTTGGTGTGGCCCTGAAACACGAAGCCCTGGCTCAGGCAGCGAGCCAATTGTTCAGTGGGGTTGTCGGCATAGTCGGCGTAATAGGCATCGGTTTCACCGGTCAGCAGCACGTGCAACGCGTTGTGGCCATCGTCGTTCCACTGCGCATCGAACCCTTCTTGCAGCAGGCTGGCCTGGTTGTGCTCGTTCTCGACCGTCAACCAGACATGCCTTGCCGGATCGATCTGTTGTCGAATGCGATGCGCCAGTTCCTGAAGAAAGTCCGGGCTTTCGATGGCGTGCACCGCATCAAAGCGCAAACCGTCAAAGCGGTATTCCAGCAACCACATCAACGCATTGTCGATGAAGAAGTCTCGCACCTCGCGCCGCCGGAAATCGATGGCCGCGCCCCAGGGGGTGTGCTTGTCTTCATTGAAGAAGCCCTTGGCGTAGCGATGCAGGTAATTGCCATGCGGGCCGAAGTGGTTGTAGACCACGTCGAGGATCACCGCCAAGCCATGGCCGTGGGCGGTGTCGATCAGGTGCTTGAGCTGTTCGGGGGTGCCATAGGACGCCTGGGGCGCGTAGGGCAGCACCCCGTCGTAGCCCCAGTTCCGTTCACCGGGAAATTGCGCGATGGGCATCAGCTCGATGGCCGTGATGCCCAACGCCGCGAGGCGCTCCAGGTGCTGTTCGACTTCGCTGAAGCCGCCCAGCGCACCGACATGCAATTCGTAGATCACTGCCTCGTTCCATGGCCGCCCCAGCCACGTGCTGTGTTGCCAGGTGTAGGCGAGGGGATCGACCACCACGCTGTGCCGATCAATATCACCGGCCTGCGCGCGGGAGGCCGGGTCGGGTACTTCAATCTCACCGTCGATGTTGTAGCGATAACGCGTGCCTGCGGGGCAACGCGTTTTGATCACGAACCAGCCATCGGCCTGAGGCAGTAGCGGCAAGGATTGTCCATCTTCCAGTTCGACACTGACAAAAAACGCATCTGGCGCCCACAAGGCAAAACGCGTGTGTTCTGCGTCCAGCATGATTGCGCCGTGGGGCCAGGTCTCAAGGGTCCGTAACGGCATTGTTCAAAAACCTCTTACTGTCTGTTCGATTTCCCCAGTGCTTTAGCAACAAGCTGTTCATAGAGTTCGGCGTAGGGTTCGACCGCTTTGCACCAGTTGAACGGCGCGGCCATGGCGCGGCACCGCATGGCGTTGAGCAGGTCGGGGAAGGCAAACACCTTGAAGGCGCGGCTCAGGGCTTCCTGATAACTCTCAACGGTGGATTCGTCGAACAGGAAACCGGTCACGCCGTTTTCGATGGTGTCGGCCAGGCCTCCGGTGTTGCGCGCAACCGGCAACGAGCCGAAGCGCTGGGCGTACATCTGGCTCAGGCCGCACGGTTCATAACGCGATGGCATCAGCAGGAAATCGCTGCCGGCGAACATGCGGCGGGCGTCTGTTTCGTTGAAGCCGATGCGTACACCGATTTGCCCGGGGAAACGCAGGGCCAGTTCGCGCATGGCTTGTTCTTCTTCCGGCTCGCCACGGCCGATGATCGCGATCTGGCCACCCGACTGGACGATGTACTCGGACACGGCTTCGGTCAGGTCCAGGCCTTTCTGGTAGACCAGGCGCGAGACCACGGCAAACAGCGGGCCTTCTGAGTCGTCCAGGCCAAACAGGTCGCGCACGTGCGCCGCGTTGACCGCTTTGCCTTCCCAGTCACCGATGCTGAACGGGCAGAACAGGTGCGGGTCGGTGGCCGCATCCCAGCTTTCATCGATGCCATTGGGAATGCCGCTGAGCAGACCTTGCTGGGTCTTGGCGGCAAGAAAACCGTCGAGGCCGCAGCCGAACGCCGGCGTGGTGATTTCCTGAGCGTAGGTGGCGCTGACCGTGGTGATGTGGCTCGAGTAAGCCATGCCGGCCTTGAGGAACGACATCTTGCCGTAGAACTCCATGCCTTCCTGTTGCAAGGCATGGGCGGGAATGCCCAGCTCCGGGCAAGAGCCCAGACTGGTCACGCCTTGATAAGCGAGGTTGTGAATGGTGAACAGTGTCGGGGTGCGCTGCCCACGCCAGTGCATGTAGGCAGGCGCCAGGCCGGCGGGCCAGTCATGAGCGTGCACCAGGTCCGGGCACCAGTGGATCTGCGCGAGGTTGGCGGCGATATCGGCAGCGGCCAGGCCCAGGCGGGCGAAGCGGATATGGTTGTCCGGCCAGTCGCGACCGTTGTTGGCGCCGTAGGGCGAGCCTTCGCGCTCGTAGAGTTCAGGGCAGATCAACACGTAAATGACCAGACCGTCAGGCATGTCCATGCGCCCGATCTTGCAGGGTGGCAGTGCGGCATGACCACCGAGCTCACCAATAATATGAATCGGGTTTTCGCTGTGCAGCACTTGCGGGTAACCGGGGATCAGCACCCGCACATCGTGCAATTGCGCCATGGCCCGGGGCAATGCTGCCGAGACGTCACCCAGACCGCCGGTCTTCACCAGGTCGGCGATTTCCGAGGTCACGAACAACACTTTCTTTCGATTTGGATTCTGTTTGGCCACCGGTGTCAGCGTCTTGGTGCTCGGGACGTTGATCGATTGGGCACTTGGGGCGCTCACGGCGCTCGTTTCGCCGACCTGCTGATGAGCACGTTCTCCCTGGATGTCTAAAGCCGCACTGATCATATGAATCTCCCCTGTTGTTGATCTAATTCTCAGGTCTGGCAAACGGTGTTTCGTGGCCATTTCCTGTGGCCGGGCGCAAACGCGCGACGCATTGGTCAGCAAACGCTGCCCACGCGTTGAAGCAGATTGGCTGGAGTGGACGTTGCAAGGATTGCACCAGTCGCAACGCACCTACCTGTCAGAGGACCGACCACGAAGAGCAAAAGTTTCGATTTTTTTTGCACTTTGTGACCGACCGGTTTTGCCACGCGAAAATGAGTCTAGGCCAGAACTTAGAGCGGTGAAGGGCATATGGCAAAATTGTTCGACAATCGGTTCAAAGAGGTACGAACGTGCATGAATAGGGCTCAAACGCTCCGACGAAGTGCACGTTTTTTTGCGATCGAGCTCCAAAAAGTAACCTGGCGGTCACACGAATATGCGAGGGCTGCAACGCCGGCGCACTATTGTGGTGCGTCGTGCAGTCCCGCTTTTGGCTGAACCGCTGCCTTACTGCCCAACGGGATGCCTTGTTATAGTTCGGGCCTCTTTTTTGCCCGGTAAAGGATCACTGCCATGTCTCAGTACACTGCGTTCACCGTCGAACTGGCCGATAAAATTGCCCATGTGCAAATCAATCGCCCGGAAAAGATCAATTCGATGAACGCTGCGTTCTGGAAAGAGATCATCGAGATCTTCCAGTGGATCGACGACACCGACGAAGTGCGGGTGGTGGTGCTCAGTGGCGCCGGCAAACACTTCTCGTCCGGTATCGACCTGATGATGCTGGCCGGCGTGGCCAATGAGCTGGGCAAGGACGTGGGGCGCAACGCGCGCCTGCTGCGCCGCACGGTCCTCAGGCTGCAAGCGTCCTTCAACGCGGTCGACAACTGCCGCAAGCCCGTACTTGCCGCGATTCAAGGTTATTGCCTGGGGGGCGCCATCGACCTGATTTCGGCTTGCGACATGCGCTACGCCACCGAAGACGCGCAATTTTCGATCAAGGAAATCGACCTCGGCATGGCCGCCGACGTCGGCACATTGCAACGCTTGCCGCGGATCATCGGTGACGGCATGCTGCGTGAACTGGCTTACACTGGTCGCTCATTCGGCGCCGAGGAAGCGCGCAATATCGGTCTGGTCAATCGTGTCTACAGCGACACCGCCAGCCTGCTCGACGGCGTCATGGGCATTGCCCGCGACATCGCCAGCAAGTCGCCGATTGCGGTCACCGGCACCAAGGAGATGATCAGCTACATGCGTGACCATCGCATTGACGACGGCCTCGAATACGTCGCCACCTGGAACGCCGCCATGCTGCAATCCAATGATATGCGCGTGGCCATGGCCGCCCATTTGAGCAAACAGAAACCCGAATTTCTGGATTGATTGAAAAATGACTTCACGCTGGACCACCGCAGTACTGGACACCGATCAACCGGGCGGCTGGGCCGTTGCGCGCAGCCCCGAAGGCTTTCTGTTCGATGACAATGGCGCGCTGTTCCCGCGCGAATGGCTCAAGCGTCAGGACCTGCCGATTCTTGCCGAGCATGGCATAGGCCACCTGGATGGCGAGCCGGTGTACCTGCTGGAACTGCGCAGTCACAGCGAAGTGCCGGGCTGCGGCTGGAAAGGCCTGCGGGCATTCATGCTCGACGGTGATCATGCCGTTTACAAGGTGCTGGGTTATGCCGCGCAAATCGGTACCTGGGCCCGCGAGCACCGCTTTTGCGGCAATTGCGGGCAGGCCACCAAGCAAGTCTTCCGGGAACGGGCGATGTACTGCGAACCGTGCGACCTGCGTTATTACCCGCGCATTTCGCCGAGCATGATCGTGCTGATCACCCGTGGCGATGAAGTCCTGCTGGCGCGTTCACCGCGTTTTGTCACCGGGGTCTACAGCACGCTGGCGGGGTTCGCCGAGCCGGGCGAATCGGCCGAAGACTGCCTGATTCGCGAGGTACGCGAGGAAGTGCAGATCGAGGTCAAGAACATCCAGTACATGGGCAGCCAGTGCTGGCCGTTCCCGCACTCGATGATGCTCGGGTTTCATGCCGAGTACGCCGGTGGCGAGATTGTCTGTCAGGAAGACGAGATCGAGGACGCCCAGTGGTTCAACGTGCACGAGCTGCCGCCGTTGCCGGCGTCACGCTCGATTGCCCGTTACCTGATCGACGTTTATGTGGCGCGGCGTTTAGGCCACGCTGAACCAGTGTTGCCAGGCTAGCCGCACGGTCAGGCCCAGCACCACGGTGATGAACACCGGACGAATGAACTTGGCGCCACCGCTTATGGCGGAGCGGGCGCCGAAGAATGCACCGACCATCACCGACAGGCCCATGCACAGGCCGATGATCCAGTCCACTTGCCCGGAAAATATGAACACCGACAGCGCCGCAATGTTGCTGACGAAGTTCATGCTGCGGGCCACGCCGCTGGCCTTCACCAGATCGATGGGGTACATCAGCAGGCTGCTGACGGTCCAGAACGCGCCGGTGCCGGGGCCGGCCACGCCGTCGTAGAAACCCAGGCTGAAGCCTTGGGTCGACAGCCACTTTTTCTTGATCGGCGCGTCGCTGTCCAGCGGCGCTTTCGGCGTGCCGCCAAACAACAGATAAACACCGCAGGCGAACACAATCACCGGCAGCATCTTGTTCAGCCACTCGGCGGGCAGGTAATGCGCCACCACCGCACCGGTCAACGCGCCGACCAGCGTGCCGACAATGGCGTGCACCCACTGCCGGGGATGGAACAGCTTGCGCCGGTAGAAGGTGAAACTCGCGGTAGCCGAGCCGAAGGTCGAGCTGAGTTTGTTGGTGCCCAGTACCAGATGCGGCGGCAGGCCGGCGGTCAGCAGCGCCGGGGTGGTCAACAGACCGCCGCCGCCGGCAATGGCGTCGATGAAACCGGCAATGAAGGCGACAACGGCCAGAATGGCCAGAGTGGTGAGGTCAACGCTGAGTTCGAAAGGCATGGAATCGGCTTATTCGGCGGGGTGCAGCAAGGGGCTGCGGGGAAGGGCCGATATCTTACCTATATCCAACTTCGGCGGCGACCGCACTGACCCAATCCCTTGTAGGAGCTGCCGCAGGCTGCGATCTTTCGATCTTGTTTTTGAGGGGCAAGATCAAAAGATCGCAGCCTGCGGCAGCTCCTACAGGGCTCGGGTTCAGATTTTACGGGCAGGCCCATTGCCGATCTGCCACACAAACGGCGGCTCAGTTCCGTTGATCGCCCAATCCCCGACAATCCGCGCCTTATAGATCACCGGATTGTGCGACGACACCGTCCGCGCATTGCGCCAATGCCGATCCAGGGATTTACCCTCGCGAATATCCGACGCTCCCAGCGCATTGAACAGCTCGGTGGTCGCCCGCTGAATCAACGCCGAAACCACCACCTGCGCTTTCGCCGATTCGATTTCGGCGGCGACATTCGCTGCCCGTTCCAGCGCCTCATCCCCCGAAAACCGTGCCAGATAAGCCCTTTGCGCCGGCTGCGCGGCCTTCAGGGCACTGGCTTCGGCGGCATACACCAACGCCGCCACTTCGCCGACCACCTGCTGAACCTGCGCATCCTCACTGGCGCGCGGTGCGTTGCCATGACTGTAAATGCGTTTGCGCTCCCGCACCTGATGCGCCACATCACGCAACGCGCCGCGCCCGATCCCGGCAAGCGTGGCAAGCAAGACGAGTTGATAAAACGCCGTCTGGTATTTGAAGCGGGTGGCGAAGTCGATCACGTTTTCGGCGTCCACCTCGGCATCGATGAACCGCGACGTGCCGCTGCCAGTGGTGCGCTGACCGAAACCGTCCCAGTCATCGCTTTGCACGATCCCCGGTTGGCGTGTACGGACCGCTGCAATCACGTCGCCACCGGTGTCGCTGCGTTGGGCGTAGACATCGATCCAGTCGGAAAACAGGCTGCCGGTGCTATAGAACTTCTCGCCGGTGAGTCGCCAGCGATCGCCATGGGGCGTGACTTTGGTGATCACATCGCCGATGGCCACGCTGCCGATTTCTGTCCAGGCGCAACCGACAATATCTCCCTCGACGAAGCGTTTGAACCAGAGATCCCGGGCCGGTCCCGGCGTGGCGTTCAAGCGATCCTCGGCAAACGCGAAATGCCCGCGCAGCGCTTGAGGTACGTTCGAATCCGCTTCGGCCAGTTCAATCAGCAGCTCGAACAACTGTGGCAGGGATGCGCCGCCACCCCCGTATTCGACCGGCACGCGCACCGCGCCGAACCCGGCTTCCTTGAGCCATTGAATCGGTTCGAAAGGCAGGTTGCGCGACTGTTCGCGCTCAACGGCCCCGGCGGCAATGCGCTGGAAAACCGGCCGGAATCTCGCGGCCAGCGCTTCATAGTCGGTGCCAATGGACAGTGGGTTGATTACCTGGTGTTCGGTCATGGGGGCAGCTCCTTGGATCGGCAGTTAGTGCCGAGGGGGATTGCACGGTCCGTGCCGGGTAGAGGCCGCCGGGTTTTGCTGGGGGTTTGGATTCAGAAGTCGCTTGAACTGTTGCCGTACCAACAGCACAACAACAAATTGCCCAGACACACCCAAATCTTTGTGGAAGCGGGCTTGCTCGCGAATGCGGTTTCACATTCAACGTTGACGTCGGCTGACCCACAGCTTTCGCGAGCAAGCCTGCTCCCACAGGGTTTTCGCCAGGCACAAGATTGTCGTCTCACCACGCTGGCACGGTTGCTGCTCTCACCCAAGAACTTCCCAACGTCCCGAGGACACGCTAATGAGTCAGCAAGCCGTCAAATTTGCCTACTGGGTGCCGAATGTCAGCGGCGGGCTGGTGGTCAGCAAGATCGAGCAACGGACCCACTGGGGCATCGACTACAACCGCAAACTGGCGCAACTGGCCGAGGAAGCGGGGTTCGAATATGCCCTGACGCAAATCCGCTTCACCGCCGGGTACGGTGCCGAGTACCAGCATGAATCGGTTGCCTTCAGCCACGCGCTACTGGCCGCCACGACGAAGTTGAAAGTCATCGCCGCGATCCTGCCCGGTCCCTGGCAACCGGCGCTGGCCGCCAAGCAACTGGCGACGATCGATCAACTGACTAACGGCCGGGTGGCAGTGAATATCGTCAGCGGCTGGTTCAAAGGTGAATTCCAGGCGATCGGCGAACACTGGCTGGAACACGATGAGCGTTATCGCCGCTCCGAAGAATTCATTCGTTCACTCAAAGGCATCTGGAGCCAGGACAATTTCACCTTTCGTGGCGACTTCTACCGCTTCGACAACTACAGCCTCAAACCGAAACCACTGGGGCAACCGGAAATTTTCCAGGGCGGCAGCTCCCGCGCGGCGCGAGACATGGCGGCGCGGGTGTCGGACTGGTACTTCACCAACGGCAACACCCCCGAAGGCATCAAGGCGCAAGTCGACGATATCCGGGTCAAGGCCGCTGCAAACAATCATGCGGTGAAGATTGGGGTGAACGCGTTTGTGATCGCCCGTGACACCGAAGAAGAGGCGCGGGCCGTGCTGGCGCAGATCATCGATCAGGCCGATCCGAACGCGGTGAACGCCTTTGGCGATGCGGCGAAGCAGGCGGGCAGGGCGTCACCGGAAGGCGAGGGCAACTGGGCCAAATCGACTTTCGAAGATTTGGTGCAATACAACGACGGCTTCAAGACCAACCTGATCGGCACGCCGCTGCAGATTGCCGAACGGATTGTGGCGTTGAAAGCGGTGGGTGTGGATCTGGTGCTGGCGGGGTTCCTGCACTTTCAGGAAGAGGTGGAGTATTTCGGCAAGCGGGTGTTGCCGTTGGTGCGGGAGCTGGAGGCGAAGGCGGGCGTGAAACACGCCGCCGTCGCCTGAACACCACAAAACCCCTGTAGGAGCCAGCTTGCTGGCAAAGCGGTTTGTCAGTAAACGATGATGTCGACTGGATGACCGCTATCGCCAGCAAGCCGGCTCCTACAGGGGGAGATGTGTTTACAGGCCTAAGTCGGACAGCCCTGGATGATCATCAGGCCGACGACCCAGCGGCCAGTGGAACTTGCGGTCGCTTTCCTTGATCGGCATATCGTTGATGCAGGCGAACCGGTTGGCCATCAAGCCGTTCTCGTCAAACTCCCAGTTTTCGTTGCCATAGGAACGGAACCAGTTGCCCGAGTCGTCGTGCCATTCGTAGGCGTAACGCACGGCGATGCGGTTGCCGGTGAAGGCCCAGAGTTCCTTGATCAGCCGATAGTCCAGTTCCTTGGCCCATTTGCGGGTCAGGAAACCTTTGGCTTCTTCACGGTTATAGGCGAATTCGGCGCGGTTACGCCATTTGGTGTCGAGGGTATAGGCCAGAGACACACGTTCCGGGTCACGAGAGTTCCAGCCGTCTTCGGCCAGGCGAACTTTTTCGATGGCGGACTCGCGGGTAAAAGGCGGCAATGGCGGACGAACTTCGGCGTTAGACATTTAAAGTCTCCCTATCAAATTAACGTTCAAGCAAGTTGTCGGGCTTGGTTAAAGTGTTACAGGTCCAATAACTTTCGCGCCATGCATTGCGCATTATCGGCGGCACTGTGATCACCCATGACAAGCGCCACGGTAATGGCACCGTCGATCAGGATCAGCAGCTGTCTGGCCAGCGTCTCCGGGTCTTTGGCGCCATGTTCGGTGCAGAGCTCGCGCACGTAGTCGAGCAGCTTCTGTTTGTGTTCTTTGGCGACCAGGCGAACCGGGTCTTGCGGGTCGCCGGTTTCACCGCTGGTGTTAATGAAGGCGCAGCCGCGGAAGCCTTCCGAGTCAAACCAGGTCCTGAGCACGGTAAACAGGTTGAGCAGGCGATCGGCCGGGGTTTCGGCCTGGTCGACGGCGCTCCTGTACCAGTGCATCCAGCGCACATCGCGCCGTTGCAGGGCGGCGACGGTCAGCTCCTCCTTGTTGGCGAAGTAGCGGTAAATGCTTTTTCTGGAGACGCCGGCGGTTTTCACCAGAAGATCCATGCCGGTGGCAGCGATGCCACTTTTGTAGATCAACTTTTCGGTGACATCCAGAATGATGTCGCGTGTGTCGTTGCTTGTGATCTCGTTCATGTGGCGTACAGTAGAACGATCGTTCTCCTTGGTCAAGAAGGATTTTCTTCGTTAATGAAATTGCCTTCGCGAGCAAGCCCGCTCCCACAGGGGGATTGTCTTTCAAATGTGGGAGCGGGCTTGCTCGCGAAGGGGCCATCACAGACACCGACAAGACCCGAACCAACCGATGGTGTAAGCTCTCAAACTCTCCGGATTCGACCCATTTGCGAGCCCTATGCCGTCGCTTTTCAAACGCTCTCTGCTGCCCAAACTGCGCAGTTTTCCGCTGACCGCCGATGCCGTCACCATCCTCTCAGGCGCTGCCGAGTTCCGTCGTTGCCTGCTGGAAAAAATCGCTGCAGCGACCCAGCGCATCTACATCGTCGCGCTGTACCTGCAACAGGATGAAGCCGGCCAGGAAATTCTCGATGCCTTGCACGCCGCCAAACGGGCGCGTCCGGAACTGGACGTGGTGGTGGTCGTCGACTGGTTGCGCGCCCAGCGTGGCTTGATCGGTGCCGGCAAGCAGCCGGGCAACTCGGCGTGGTATCAGGAAATCACGCGCACCCACGAAAGCGTTGTGCCGGTGTACGGCGTGCCGGTGCAGACCCGCGAGCTGTTCGGCGTACTGCATCTGAAAGGCTTCGTGATTGATGACTGCGTGATCTACAGCGGCGCCAGTCTCAATAACGTCTATCTGCACAAGTTCGACAAATATCGCTACGACCGTTATCACCTGCTGCAGAACAGCGCGCTGGCCGATTCGATGCAGCACCTGGTCCAGCACGGTCTGATCGCCTCGAAAGCGGTACACCGCCTCGACCTGCCGAACCTGCCGACCACCCGCAGCCTGCGCCATGACATCGGCGACTTGCGCAGCCGCCTGAAACACGCAGCGTACGACACCACCACGGGCAGCACGGCCAAGGACGGTTTGTCGGTCAGCCCCTTGCTCGGGGTAGGCAAGAACAACCCGCTGAGCCGGGTGATTTGCGAATTGATCGCCAGCGCCCAGCATCAACTGACGATCTGCACGCCGTACTTCAATCTGCCGCTGGCAGTGACCCGGGAAATCAACCGGGCATTGGCACGTGGCGTGAAGATCGACATCGTGGTCGGCGACAAGACCGCCAACGATTTCTACATCCCGCCGAGCGAGCCGTTCAAGGTGATCGCGGCATTGCCGTACCTCTATGAGATCAGCCTGCGCCGCTTCGCCAAGCGTCATCATCGCAGCGTCGACAGCGGTCAGTTGAACCTGCACCTGTGGAAGGACGGCGACAACACCTATCACCTCAAAGGCATGTGGATCGATCAGCGTTACACCTTGCTGACCGGCAACAACCTCAACCCGCGAGCATTCCGCCTCGATCTGGAAAACGCGTTGCTGATTGATGATCCGAAAGGGGAATTGCTGGCGTCGCGTCGCAGTGAGCTGGCGGAGATCTTCCAGCACACCACGCGCATCGAGCGGTATCAGGATCTGGAAACCCTGCCGGATTACCCGGCGGCGGTGGCCAAGTTTCTCAAGCGGGTGAGCCGGGTGCGGATCGAGCGGTTGCTGTACCGCATTCTTTGATTTTGTATTGCGGCTACTGACGCCATCGCGGGCAAGCCCGCTCCCACAGTGATAGGCGGTGATCACAAGTGTTGTGGACGCCGCAAAACCTGTGGGAGCGGGCTTGCCCGCGAAGGGGCCCGCTCAAACGCTACAAAAACTCAGTTCAACCCAAGCTTCCCACGCAACGTCGACAAATCCTCAGCCAACGTATTCACCGGCCCAACCAGCGCTTTGCGGTCGCCTTCCTTCACCTTGTCGTAAGTCTCAAAACCCCCATCCTTGGTTTTGTACTTGGCCAGTGTCTTGTTGACCGCGGCAAAGTTCTTGTCAACCTTGGCAATGAACGCCGCATCCTGTTTCTCGATCTGCGGACGGAACAGGTCGACGATTTTCTTCGCGCCGTCGATGTTGCCCTGGAAGTCGTAAAGATCGGTGTGGCTGTAGCGATCCTCCTCGCCGGAGATCTTGGTCGCCGCCACTTCTTCCAACAGCGCCGCAGCACCACCCACCACTTTCTCAGGCGGGAAGGTCAGGCCGGCCACGCGGGTTTGCAGGTCTTTGACGTCTTTGTTCAAACCATCGGCCAGTTCGCCCAGGCCCTTGGTGCTTTTCTCGGAGAACAGCGAATATTCGATGCGGTGGAAACCGGTGAAGTCTTCGGCCTTCACACCTTTTTCGTGATCGTCGACACGGGAGTCGATGGCCGCGTCGAGGTCACTGAACAGTTCGGCGATCGGCTCGATGGACTCGTAGTAAACCCGGGTCGGTGCGTAGAGTTTTTGCGCGGTGGCGAGGTCGCCATTCTTCACGGCGTCAGTGAATTTCTGAGTGTGGCTGGCCAGTTCGTCCAGTTGTTCCGTGACGTAGATCTTGTAGTCCGAAATCGGCCCCACCAGCTCCAGCGGCGCCGTCGCCGCGAAAGCCGAAAACGGGGTGTTGAGCAAGCCAAGGGTCAGCAGTAACGCGAGTGGCGACTTCTTCATGGGACGGTTCCGTGTGGGAGGTGGTTAGGCGGTTGTTTTTGGGGATGCGGCGTCAAGCAGCGAGCGACCGATGAAATCCTGGTCGCCCGTCACACCCGGCAGGGTGAAGAAATAGCCGCCGCCGACCGGCTTGAGGTATTCCTCGAGCGGCTCGCCGTTGAGCCGGGTTTGCACGGTGATGAAGCCTTTTTCCAGGTCGGCCTGGTAGCAAATGAACAACAACCCCATGTCCAGCTGACCGTTCTTGTTCACGCCGTTGGAATAATTGAACGGCCGGCGCAGGATCAGGTTGGCCTGGGTCGCGGCGGTGCGCGGGTTGGCCAGGCGAATGTGGGCGTCGAGTTTGGTCAGCTTGCCTTGCGGGTCTTTGGCGTAGTCCGGGACCTCGGTTTCATGGGCACCGCCCATGGGCGCGCCAGTGCTTTTGATCCGGCCGAGAATGCTTTCCTGTTCCTGCAGCGGCGTGCGGTCCCAGCGTTCGACGAAATTGCGGATGATCCGCACCGCTTGATAGCTGCCATTCACCGCCCAGGCCGGTTCGTCGCTGCCGGGCTGGACCCAGACGATACTGTCCATGGCCTTGGCGTCGTTGGAATCCGGGTTGGCCGATCCGTCGCGAAAGCCCAGAAAATTGCGTGCACTCTGCGCCGGCACACCGGGTTTCGCCGGCGCTTGCGGCGGCACGCTGCCTTCCTGTTTCCAGCGTACGAGCAGCAGGTCCGGCAGGTTTTTCACGATGTCACGCAGGGCGTGGATGTTGGTGTCGGTGGTGTTGGCGCAGAACTGCAAGCTCAGGTCGCCATGGCAGCAATCGGCTTCCAGCGCATCGTTGGGAAAACCGACCATGCGGCTCAGCCGTTTCGGTTTGGCGCCCGCCAGGCCGAAGCGCTCGTCGAACAACGATTCGCCGACCGACACGGTGATGGTCAGGTTGTCCGGGGTCACCACCGGGCCGAGAATGCCTGAATCCACCGGCGGCAGTTTCGGATCGACCTGCGCCACCGGACCGCCCTTCATCAGGAACGCGATGCGTTCATTGAGCGTGCGGAACAGCCGCTCCAGGTCTTCGCGGTCGCTGGCCAACACATCAAACGACACCAGCATGCCGGACGCAGGGCGCGGGGTGACGATGCCGCTCTGGTGCCGGCCGTGGAAGTCGTGGCGGTCCTCGGTCTTGTCGCTGCTCGGCGCTTCGGTGACTTGCGCGGGGCTGGCAGCCATGGCCGGGCAGCTCAAGGCCGAACCGGCGAGGGCCACGCCGGCGGCGCCCATGCCCATCAATACCCGACGCCGTTGAAGGTTGAATTGCTCTGAATCGTTCATCTGAAGTTCGTCTTCTGCTATAGGCCGGAAAGGCCAAGGGCGGGATCGATGCCGTCGAGTGCGTCGGCCAGCGCCTTGGCCTTGTCGGCGATCTGTTTACGCTGTTCGGTGCTGACGCTGTCGTAGCTCGCGTAGCCGTTCTCGACCTTGAAGCCGTTGAGTTCGGCATCAAGGCTGGCGAGGGCGTTGTCGAGGGTTGGAAGCAGGTCGGCGGCGGACTTGGTCAGCAGCGGGCGCAACAGGTCGACGACTTTGCGGGCCGCGTCAAGGTTGCCGGCGAAACCGTTCAAGTCGATGTGGCTGTAGCGTTCTTCTTCACCGCTGCTGGCGCGCACGTCCCCCAGGTTGTTGAGGTTGCGCACCACAATGCTGACCAGTTGTTCCGGCGGCAGCGATTGGGCGAGCAGTTGTTGCTTGAGCGTGGTGACATCGGTCAGCAGCCGCTGGGCTAGCGGTGTCAGGCCGTCGAGGGAGCGTTGCTGGAACAACGCATATTCGAGGCGATGGAAACCGCTGAAGCCCGGATCCTGCTCACGTTTTTCAAAGTAATCGGCGCGGGCGTCGATCGTGTTGTCGAGTTCGGCGAGACGCTGTGCCGCCGGGGCGATGCGCTGATACGCGGTGCGGGCCGGGATGTACAACGCTTGCGCCAGACTCAGGTCGCCGGCCTCGATGGCTTGTTCGAGCGCGGTGACGGCTTTGATCAGCGCAGTGCTTTGGCTGCTCAGGTAAACGCGGAATTCCGACAATGGCCCGACGAAAGCGACCATCGCCGGTTTGGCTTTGGCCGCGGCATCGGAAGCGGCGGTTGGCGTCACGTGCAGTGTGCCGCGCGGATTGCTCAGCAGGCCGCAGGTGATCGCGTAATCGCCGGGCAACAGGTTGGCGTTGATCACCTGGCTCAGGCCGGGCGCGATGTTTTCCCGTTCTTCGACCACCAGCACGCCGTCGAGGATTTCCCATTCAACGGCACGGTCCGAGCGGTTGACGATGCGGAAACTGGCGCGACCGGCCGGCACCGTCAACGCATTCGGTTCGCAGCTGTGCGGGTGAATGGTCACCAGCACTTCGTCATGGTTGCTCTGGCGTTTGGCCGCGGCCATTTTCGAGGCGTAGTAGAACAGGCCGCCGGCGGCGATCATCACGATCACCGAACCGGCCACCGCCCAGCGCAAGGCGCGGGGAGGGGAGGCCTGAGGAGGAGGAACTTGATTTGGCATGGGTGCCCTTACTGACTGGAAATCACAATCCTGTGGGCGCGAAGTCGCTCGCGAAAACACCACAGGCGCCGCTGTACATCTGGTTTTGCGCGTTATCGTTAACGACCATCGCGAGCAAGCTCGCTCCTGCAAGGGGGCGGGGCGGGCATGAAGAACATCGCCAGCGCCACCACCAGGTAAATCAGATAAGCGCCGAGGGTGCTGACAGTCGGGGCATCCTGATACCCGAACATGCCGGCCAGCACCGAACCCAGCGGGCCGTCCATCGGCAGCGTGGCGCTGAAATCGAACAGCACGGTTTGCAGGTGATTCCAGACCCCGGCTTCATGCAGCGCCTGCACCGAGTTGGCGAGAATGCCGGCGGCCACCACGAGGATGAACAGACCGGTCCAGCGAAAGAACGCGCCGAGGTTCAGGCGCATGCTGCCGGTGTAGATCAGGAAACCGACGATGATCGCCAGGATCAGGCCGAGCAGGGCACCGATCGGTGCGGCCGGACCTTCGCTTTGCTGGAATACCGCGAGCAGAAAGAACACCGTTTCCAGGCCTTCCCGGGCGACGGCGAAAAACACCATGGCAATCAGCGCTGTCACCTGATGCCTGGAACCGGTCAATGCGTGATCGAGGGAGACGTGCAACGAATGCTTGATCGAACGCGCCACCTTGCGCATCCAGAACACCATGGAACTGAGGATGCCGACCGCGACCAGGCCGACCACACCTTCAAACAGCTCCTGTTGTTTCTGCGGAAATTCGGCGCTGACCAGCTCCAGGCCCCCGCCCACCAACAGGGCCAGTGCAGCGGCGAGGAATACACCAATCCATACGGCGGGCATCCACTGGCCGCGGCCGGTTTGCTTGAGGTAGCTGGCGATAATGCCAACGATCAATGCAGCCTCAATGCCTTCGCGCAGCATGATCAGAAAAGGAACAAGCATTCAGCACCGTCTCGGAATTAGGGTGCTAATTTGTAACATAATGACACTCATTCCCAAATGGCAATCATTGACATTTACCTGAACCTAAGCTGAACAGATCAAAAGATCGCATCCTTCGGCAGCTCCTACATTTGAAATGCATACCCTGTAAGAGCTGCCGAAGGCTGCGATCTTTTGATCTTATCGGGCTAATATGCGCACCACTGATAACAACACGGCACTCTCTGCGTAATGTCGGAAAAAGACACCATCTCCATTCAACTGGTGCGTGAAGCGCTGTTGCAAAGTTGCGCCCCGGGTGCTGCCACCGACGAGGTGTTGAACAAGGTCGGCATCGATCCGGCGCTGCTCGAATCGTCCACGGCCCGAGTGCCGGCCACCTCGTACGCACGGCTTTGGCGCTTGCTGGCCCGGCGTCGGGACGATGAATTTTTTGGCATGGACCCGCGCAAGCTCAAATCCGGCAGTCTGGCGTTTCTGTGCCGCTGCTCCATGGTCCAGCCGAGCCTCGCTGCTGGCCTGACCTCAGGGCTGGGGTTTCTGTCGTTGATGCTCGAACACTTGCCCGCGCAGCTGGTTCGCCAGCAAAGTCTGGCGGAGATCGTGCTTTTGGAAGACGACCAGGACCCGCGTCGCGCCTTTACCTACTTCACCTACTGGATGATCGTTCACGGCGTGGCCTGCTGGCTGGCGGGGCGACGGATTCCGATTCTGGCCATCGAGTTGCGCTGCCCGCAGCCGGATTTCTGTGACGACTATCAGGTGATGTTCTCCGAAAACCTGCGTTTCGACCGGCCGCGCACCCGGATGATCTTCTCGGCCGAGTGCCTGGATTTGCCGATCAAGCGCAGCGCCGAAGAACTCAAGCGATTCCTGGCCCATGCGCCGGCCAACATTCTGGTCAAGTACCGCGACCCGGAGAGCCTGGCGAGCCGGATCAAGCACGATTTGCGGCAGTTGCCCGCCGAACAGTGGCCGGAGACTGAACCTCTGGCGCAACAACTGTGCATGTCGGCCTCGACCCTGCGTCGGCGGCTGGCGGAAGAGGGGCAGACGTATCAGGGGCTCAAGGACAGCGTGCGCAAGGAATTGGCCATCGTCTGGCTGGCTGAACCGAGTATCAGTTTTGCCGAAATCGCCACGCGGCTGGGGTTTGCCGATGCGAGTTCGTTCTACAAGGCGTTTCGTAAGTGGTCGGGGTCGAATCCGGGGCATTACCGGAGTTTGATTCTGAACGAAGCGAGCTGAGCCGGGTTTTGTTGTGATTGGGCGGCCGTCATCGCCAGCAAGCCGGCTCCTACAGGGGAATGCGTTCCAAACTGTAGGAGCCGGCTTGCTGGCGATGGCATCTGTCCAGGCACCACACCTCTCAAACCTTGGCCAAACCAGTCAGACAACTTGATAGCTTTGACCATTGCCCCACCCCCCGCGCGGAGCGAGTATTTCCCTGTTGGTTACGGTTCCCCCAACCTAATAAAAATACACAGGGATTCTGGCAATGCGCGATTACTTGTCTGCCACGTCACAGTTCAATTATCAGCACACCGTCGACGCCGCACTCGCGGGCAACCTGACGGCCCTCAATGCCTGCGTCGAGTGTTGCGACCGGCATGCATTGCCAGGCCGCATCGCGCTGTTCTGGGAAGGCCGAGACGGCACCAGCGCGACGTATACCTTCAGCGACCTGCAGGACAAGGCTGCGCGTTTCGCCAACTTCCTGCTGGCCCAAGGCGTGAAGAAAGGCGACAAGGTCGCCGGCCTCTTGCCGCGCAATATCGAACTGTTGATCACCGTGTTTGCCACCTGGCGCATCGGCGCGGTGTATCAGCCGCTGTTCACCGCGTTCGGCCCCAAAGCGATCGAGCATCGCCTGAGCAGTTCCGGCGCCAAATTGGTGGTGACCGATGCGGTCAACCGCTCCAAACTCGCTGAAGTCGCCGACTGCCCGACCATCGTCACCGTCGGCGGCGCGAAAGGCCAGGGCATTGTCCGTGGCGATTTCAGCTTCTGGGCCGAACTGGCCAACTATTCCCCCGAGTGCGAACCGGTGCTGCTGACCGGCGAAGACCCGTTCCTGCTGATGTTCACCTCGGGCACCACCGGTCCCTCGAAAGCATTGTCCGTGCCGCTCAAGGCCATCGTCGCCTTCCAGAGCTACACCCGTGACGCCGTGGACCTGCGCCCGGAAGACTCCTTCTGGAACGTCGCCGACCCGGGTTGGGCCTACGGCATCTATTTCGGGGTTACCGGGCCGATGGCGATGGGGCATCCGATCACTTTTTACGATGGTCCGTTCACCCTCGAAAGCACTTGCCGGGTGATCAACAAATACGGGATTACCAACCTCACCGGTTCACCGACGGCCTATCGCTTGCTGATTGCCGGTGGTGACGAGTTCGCGAAATCGATCAAGGGCAAGCTGCGCATCGTCAGCAGCGCCGGCGAGCCGTTGAATCCGGAAGTGATCCGCTGGTTCGCCGACAACCTCGGCGTGGTGATTCATGACCATTACGGCCAGACCGAATTGGGCATGGTCCTGTGCAATCACCATGGCCTTGAACATCCGATTCACATGGGCGCCGCCGGTTTTGCTTCGCCGGGCCACCGCATCGTGGTGCTCGACGCCGAGAACAAGGAGTTGGGCGTCGGCCAGCCAGGCATCCTGGCCATCGACCGCACTCAGTCGCCGATGTGCTGGTTCGCCGGTTACGAGGGTGCGCCCACCAAGGCCTTCGTCGGCAACTATTACCTGAGTGGCGACACCGTCGAGTGGAACCCGGACGGCAGCATCAGCTTCGTCGGCCGCAGTGATGACGTGATCACCACCTCCGGCTACCGCGTCGGCCCGTTCGACGTGGAAAGCGCGTTGATCGAACACCCGGCCGTGGTCGAAGCGGCGGTGGTGGGCAAGCCCGACCCGGAGCGCACCGAGCTGGTCAAAGCGTTCGTCGTGCTCAGCGCGCAATACCGTGCCGCACCGGAGTTGGCCGAAGAACTGCGTCAGCATGTGCGCAAGCGTCTGGCCGCGCACTCGTACCCCCGTGAAATCGAATTTGTCAGCGAGTTGCCGAAAACCCCAAGCGGCAAATTGCAGCGCTTTATCTTGCGCAACCAGGAAATCGCCAAGGCTCAAGAGGCCGCGGCGAAGAACGTTTCAGCTTGAATCCAAGGAAACAACGATGCAGATCGAAAACAAGGTTTTTCTCGTCACCGGCGGTGCCTCCGGGCTCGGCGCGGCCACGGCTGAAATGCTGGTCGCGGCCGGCGCCAAAGTGATGCTGGTGGACATGAACGCCGACGCTGTTGCCGCTCAGGCCGAACGTCTGGGGGCGCAAAGCGTGGTGGCGGACATCAGCAACGAAGCGGCAGCTGAAGCGGCGGTGCAGGCGACAGTCAAAGCTTTCGGCGGTCTCAACGGTCTGGTCAACTGTGCCGGCATCGTCCGTGGCGAGAAGATCCTCGGCAAGACCGGCCCGCATGCGCTGGCCAGTTTCAGCCAGGTGATCAACGTCAACCTGATCGGCAGTTTCAACATGCTGCGTCTGGCGTCGGCGGCCATCGCCGAAACCGAACCGGATGCCGATGGCGAGCGCGGGGTGATCATTAACACCGCGTCGGCTGCGGCTTACGACGGACAGATCGGCCAGGCGGCTTATGCCGCGTCCAAAGGCGCGATTGTCAGCCTGACCTTGCCCGCCGCCCGTGAACTGGCGCGCTTCGGTATTCGTGTAATGACCATCGCTCCGGGCATTTTCGAGACGCCGATGATGGCCGGCATGACCCAGGAAGTTCGCGATTCCCTAGCCGCTGGCGTGCCGTTTCCGCCACGTTTGGGCAAACCGGGCGAGTATGCCGCGCTGGTCAGGCATATCATTGAAAACAGCATGCTCAATGGCGAGGTAATCCGTCTCGACGGTGCCTTGCGCATGGCCGCCAAGTAAGGAGGATTTGTCATGACCCTTTCCAACGATCCCATTGTTATCGTCAGCGCCGTCCGCACCCCGATGGGTGGATTCCAGGGCGAACTGAAAAGCCTGACCGCGCCACAACTGGGCGCTGCCGCCATTCGTGCAGCTGTTGAACGCGCCGGTGTGGCGCCGGATGCCGTTGAAGAAGTGCTGTTCGGCTGCGTGCTGCCCGCCGGCCTCGGCCAGGCCCCGGCCCGTCAGGCGGCACTGGGCGCCGGGCTGGATAAATCGACCCGCTGCACCACCCTGAACAAGATGTGCGGTTCCGGCATGGAAGCGGCCATCCTGGCCCACGACATGCTGATCGCCGGCAGCGCCGATGTTGTCGTCGCCGGCGGCATGGAAAGCATGTCCAACGCGCCGTACCTGCTGGACCGCGCCCGCAGCGGTTACCGCATGGGCCACGGTCGTGTGCTCGATTCCATGTTCCTCGATGGCCTGGAAGACGCCTACGACAAGGGCCGCCTGATGGGCACCTTCGCCGAGGATTGCGCTGAAACCAACGGCTTCAGTCGCGAAGCCCAGGATGCGTTTGCCATCGCGTCGACCACCCGCGCGCAGCAAGCGATCAAGGACGGCAGCTTCAAGGACGAAATCGTGCCGCTGACCGTGACCGTCGGCAAAGAACAGGTGGTAATCAGCAATGACGAACAGCCACCGAAAGCCAAACTGGACAAGATCGCCTCGCTGAAACCGGCGTTCCGTGAAGGTGGCACCGTTACAGCGGCCAACTCCAGTTCGATTTCCGATGGTGCGGCGGCGCTGGTGCTGATGCGCCGTTCCGAAGCTGAAAAACGCGGTTTGAAACCGCTTGCGGTGATCCATGGTCACGCGGCATTCGCCGACACGCCTGGTCTGTTCCCGGTGGCACCGATCGGCGCGATCAAGCGGCTGATGAAGAAAACCGGCTGGTCGCTGAACGACGTCGATCTGGTCGAAGTCAACGAAGCGTTCGCCGTGGTTGGCATGGCGGCGATGACCCACCTGGAAATCCCCCACGAGAAACTCAACGTTCACGGTGGTGCCTGCGCCCTGGGCCACCCGATCGGTGCGTCCGGTGCGCGGATTCTGGTGACCTTGCTCTCGGCCTTGCGCCAGAAAGGCCTGAAACGCGGTGTTGCAGCGATCTGCATCGGTGGCGGTGAAGCGACGGCGATGGCCGTGGAATGCCTGTACTGATCTGACCTGCAGGAGCCGGCTTTCTGGCGATGGCGTCCTTGAAATCGCCATCGCCAGCAAGCCGGCTCCTACAAGGGCAATCACCTTTTTAAGGATTCACCATGATTCCCAATGACGACCAACAACAGATCCGCGACATGGCCCGGCAATTTGCCCAGGAACGGCTGAAACCGTTCGCTGCCGAATGGGACCGCGAGCACCGTTTCCCCAAGGAAGCCATCGGCGAGATGGCCGAACTGGGTTTCTTCGGCATGCTGGTGCCGGAGCAGTGGGGCGGTTGTGACACCGGTTACCTGGCCTACGCCATGGCCCTGGAAGAAATCGCCGCCGGCGATGGCGCCTGCTCGACCATCATGAGCGTGCACAACTCGGTGGGTTGCGTGCCGATCCTCAACTACGGCAACGACGATCAGAAAGAGCGCTTCCTCAAACCGCTGGCCAGCGGTGCGATGCTCGGCGCTTTCGCATTGACTGAACCGCAAGCCGGTTCCGATGCCAGCGGTTTGAAAACCCGTGCACGTCTCGAAGGCGATCATTACGTGTTGAACGGCTGCAAGCAGTTCATCACCTCCGGGCAGAACGCCGGGGTGGTGATCGTATTTGCGGTGACGGACCCGAGTGCCGGCAAACGCGGGATCACCGCGCTGATCGTGCCGACCGATTCGCCGGGCTATAAAGTCGCCCGCGTCGAAGACAAACTCGGCCAGCACGCTTCCGACACCTGCCAGATTCTGTTCGAAGACGTCAAAGTGCCGGTGGCCAACCGGCTGGGCGAGGAGGGTGAAGGCTACCGGATTGCCCTGGCCAACCTCGAAGGCGGCCGCGTCGGCATCGCCTCGCAATCGGTGGGCATGGCCCGCGCCGCGTTTGAAGCGGCTCGGGATTACGCCCGTGAGCGCGAGAGTTTCGGCAAACCGATCATCGAACACCAGGCCGTCGCGTTCCGCCTGGCGGACATGGCGACCCAGATTGCCGTCGCCCGGCAGATGGTGCATTACGCCGCAGCGTTGCGTGACAGCGGTAAACCGGCGCTGGTCGAAGCCTCCATGGCCAAGCTGTTCGCCTCGGAAATGGCTGAAAAGGTCTGCTCTGCCGCGTTGCAAACCCTCGGTGGTTACGGTTACCTGAACGACTTCCCGCTGGAGCGGATTTACCGCGACGTGCGGGTGTGCCAGATCTACGAAGGCACGAGTGATATTCAGCGCATGGTCATTTCGCGCAGTCTCTAAAAAGAACCTCTGTAGGAGCTGCCGCAGGCTGCGATCTTTTGATCCTGAAAATCAAAGTCAAAAAATCGCAGCCTTCGGCAGCTCCTACGGGGGATCAAGCGTTATGCAAAACAGGAGTTGTTTATGAGTTACGAAACGATTTTGCTGGAAATCCACGGCCGTGTCGGCCTGATCACCCTGAACCGTCCGCAGGCGCTGAACGCGCTGAACGCGCAGATCGTCAGCGAACTGAACCACGCCCTTGATGGTCTGGAAGCCGATTCGAACATCGGTTGCATCGTGCTGACCGGCTCGAAAAAAGCCTTCGCCGCCGGTGCCGACATCAAGGAAATGGCCGAGCTGACGTACCCGCAGATCTACCTCGATGATCTGTTCAGCGACAGTGATCGCGTGGCTAACCGCCGTAAGCCGATCATTGCCGCCGTTAACGGTTTTGCCTTGGGCGGCGGCTGCGAACTGGCGTTGATGTGCGATTTCATCCTGGCGGGTGACAACGCGAAGTTCGGTCAACCGGAAATCAACCTCGGCGTGCTGCCGGGCATGGGCGGCACCCAGCGCCTGACGCGCGCAGTCGGTAAAGCCAAGGCGATGGAAATGTGCCTGAGCGGGCGTTTGATCGATGCGGTGGAAGCGGAGCGTTGCGGGATTGTCGCGCGGATCGTGCCGGCGGATGAGTTGCTGGAGGAAGCACTGAAAGTCGCGGCGCTGATCGCCAAGAAGTCGTTGCCGATTGCGATGATGGTCAAGGAAAGCGTCAACCGCGCGTTTGAGGTGAGCTTGTCGGAAGGCGTGCGCTTTGAGCGTCGGGTGTTCCATGCGGCGTTCGCGACGCAGGATCAGAAGGAAGGAATGGCGGCGTTTATTGCCAAGCGTGAGGCGGAGTTCGTCGGGAAGTAATGTAGCGTCTTCACGGACGCTTTCGCGAGCAAGCCCGCTCCCACATTTGACCGCATTTCTCCTGAGGGAACGCGATTGAATGTGGGAGCGGGCTTGCTCGCGATGCTTTTAAGCTTTTAAAGCTTCACACCAGGTAATGCTTCAGCTCCCGGGCAATCACCATCCGCTGTATCTCGCTCGACCCTTCGTAAATCTGCGTAATCCGCGCATCCCGGTAATAACGCTCCACCGGGTAATCCTCCAGATAACCATACCCGCCATGGATCTGCATCGCCGACGAGCAGACCTTCTCCGCCATTTCCGACGCAAACAGCTTGGCCTGCGAAGCCTCTGACAAACACGGCTTGCCCGCACTGCGCAACCGCGCGGCATGCAGGATCAGCAACCGCGCCGCGTTCAGGCGTGTGTGCATGTCGGCCAGCATGTTGGCGATGCTTTGATGCTCGATGATCGGCTTGTCGAACTGCACGCGATCACGGGAGTAGGCCAGCGCCGCCTCGAACGCGGCACGCGCAATGCCCAACGCCTGCGCGGCGATGCCGATGCGTCCGCCTTCGAGGTTGGACAGCGCAATGGCCAGGCCTTTACCGCGTTCGCCGAGCAGATTGGCTTCGGCAATGGTGCAGTTGCTCAGGGTCACCGCACAGGTATCGGAAGCACGGATGCCCATCTTGTGTTCGGTGCGATCGACGATGAAACCGGGGGTATCGGTGGGCACCAGAAATGCTGAAATACCGCGCTTGCCAAGGTCTGGATCGGTCACGGCAAACACGATGGCCAGTTTCGCCCGCTTGCCGTTGCTGACAAATTGTTTGGCGCCGTTGATCACCCACTGGCCGTCGCGCAGTTCGGCACGGGTGCGCAGGTTGTGCGCTTCGGAGCCGGCTTGTGGTTCGGTCAGGCAGAAGCAGCCGATGGCCTTGCCGCTGGCCAGATCCGGCAGCCAGGTCTGTTTCTGTTCGTCGGTGCCGTAGTTCATGACCGGTCCGCAGCCCACGGAATTGTGGATGCTCATCAGTGCGCCCGTGGCACCGTCGCCAGCGGAAATTTCTTCCACCGCCAGCGCGTAGGCGACGTAATCAACATAGGTACCGCCCCATTCTTCGGGCACCACCATGCCCAGGAGCCCCAGTTCGCCCATCTTCGCCACCAGACCATCGTCGATCCAGCCGGCCTTTTCCCAGGCTTGCGCGTGGGGCGCGATTTCGCCGCGGGCAAAATCCCGGGCCATGTCGCGGATCATGACTTGTTCTTCGCTCAATTCGATATCGTGCATGGCTCAGCTCCCGCTCCGGTCAAACCCTGTGAAGAAACTCGCGACATGCCCGGCATCCAGCGCCTGCAAGGTCGGCGGGTTCCAGCGCGGGCTCTTGTCTTTGTCGATCAGCAAGGCGCGCACGCCTTCGATCAGGTCGCCGCGCTCGAACCACTGACGGTCCAGGTGCAGCTCAAGGGCGAAGCAGTCTTCCAGGCTCAAGTGCCGACCGCGGCGCAGCATTTCCAGGGTTACAGCCATGGCCAGCGGTGAACGGCTTTCCAGCAGATCTGCTGTGGTCGTGGCCCATTCATGGCTGTCGGCAACCGTGACTTCGCGCAGTTGCTCAACAATACTCGGCACGTCGGGCAGGGCGAAGAAGTGATCGATGGCCGGACGCAACTTGCTCAGTGGCGCATCGGGCAATTGCTGCACCGCGAGTTGCGCCAGCAGGCTTTGCAGGTCTTTTAGCGGCGTGTCGTGCCACGCCAGTTGATCGAGTTGCTCGTCCAGCTCCACCAGTTTGTCGCTGTCCAGATACCAGTTGGCCAGCCCGCAATAGAGCGCATCCGCCGCCCGAATCTGCACACCGCTGACCCCGAGGTAAATACCCAGCTCGCCAGGAATCCGCGGCAGGAAGTAACTGCCGCCTACATCCGGGAAATAACCGATGCCGACTTCAGGCATCGCCAGACGGCTTTTCTCGGTGACCACCCGCAAATCGGCGCCTTGCACCAGACCCATGCCGCCGCCGAGGACAAATCCGTCCATCAGGGCGAGTACGGGTTTGCAGTAATGGTGGATAGCGAGGTCGAGGGCGTATTCCTCGACAAAGAAGTCTTCGTGCAGCGTGTCGCCGTTCTTGAAGCTGTCATACAGCGAGCGAATGTCACCGCCGGCACAGAAAGCTTTTTCGCCAGCGCCGCGCAAAACCACGGCGTGAACCTGCGGTTCGTCCGCCCAGGCGTCGAGTTGGCGGTGCAGTTGGCGGACCATGTCCAGAGTGATCGCGTTGAGACCGGCGGGGCGATTGAGGGTCAGGTGACCGATGTGGTTGCGAACCTCGGCCAGCACGTCATTTTGCATGGCATCCGTGGACGAAGTCCCCTTCAATGAAACCTGAGCAGTCATCACTAACTCCCTGCTTTTATTGTTCTTTATAAAGAAGCTCGCGTGCGAGCGATGCAGGATCGTAACAGTGCAAATTTGTGATGTACAACCGGGATACGTGCAGGTTCTTTCTGCAAATTTGCAAGGGCTGACACGAATACCGACTGTGGGAGTGGGCTTGCTCGCGAAGGGGGCGTGTCAGTCAACATTAATGCTGGATGAGCCGGCCTCTTCGCGAGCAAGCCCGCTCCCACAGGGTTCGGTGTTATGTCAGGTTCTACTGCTCAGCACTTCACCAATGCTGCGGCGCTTGGCGTGCAATTCACTCGCATGGATCAGTTGCTCAAGGTCTTCCGGCGTGACGTCGAAGAAGGCTTCCATGTCCGCCAGGGCCAGCTTCAGGTCCTCGGCGTTGATGGCCCGCCGATCGATCGGCGGATGATCGGCAGGCACCACGGCCATCGGTTCGCTGGCGCGCTTGGGGTAACGGATGCGCGTCAGGTTGTTATAAACCAGGGCGCTGAACAGCATCGTCGAGGCGCCGAGCATTACCGGGGCGAGGGCTTTCCAGTCCAGGGCGATGGTCGCCGGATCGGCCAGCACCAGCGTCAGGGCCAATGCGCCGGCCGGCGGATGCAGGCAGCGCAGCCAGCACATCAGGATCAGCGCCATGCCCGCGGCGAGGCACGCGCTGCCAAGGGTTCGTCCGAGCACATGAGCGACCAGCAGCGCGATCACCCCGGCGCTCAAGTAGCCGCCGAGTATCGACCAGGGTTGTGCCAGCGCCCCGGAGGACACCGCGAACAACAGCACCGCCGAAGCACCCAACGGTCCGATCAGGTGCTGCGCGACTTCGATGCCGAATACCTGGGAGCAGAGCCAGACGCTGAACATCGTGCCCAAGGCCATGCCGATGGCGGCGCGGCTCCATTCGGAAGGGCGGGTGTTGACGGCGGCAGGTAACCAGCGAGCAAGCATTTGGCAGACGACCCATTGAAAAAATCGAGGCAAAAAAAAGGCTTACCTGGGATACCCAGAAAGCCCTTGAAGGTGTTCCAACAATTGGGGGAGGAACGGGGCACAGTGTGCCGTTCATTCCGGATGCTGACAAATTCATATTAATGCAGTTTGAGTGCATTATTTTTGTTGTAGTCCGACCCGGCGACCACTCATGAAACACAGGAACCCGCCCATGGCGGTCAGTGCACTCAGGGCATAAAACATCGTCGGTGCCGGCGTGTGCATCAGCAGGAAACCGCAAATCACCGGGCTCAGTGCGCCGCCGAGGGCCGCGAGGTTCTGCGCGCCATAGTAGCTGCCGCGCAAATCCTCTGGAGCCAGGGTGTCGACGAAGAGGAATTCGGCGGGGTAAATGATCATTTCGCCGAGGGTGAAAATGAACATCGCCACGCACCATGACACCAGGCTATCGGCCAGGCTGAAGCCGATCAGGCCGAGAATGAACAGGCTGGTACCGCCGGCAATCCAATAGCGCAGTTGTTCGCGCTTGAGGAAACGCCCGATCTGGTATTGCAGCAGGATCACGCTGATGGCGTTGCAGGCGAGCAGGGCGGCCATGGTTTCCAGGGCGCGCTTGGAGTCTTGGGTCACCAGCAGGTATTGCGACAGGTACAGGGTGAAACGCCCGTGGACCACGGTGCTGAGCAGACAGCCGCAGGTAAACATGATCAGCGTACGGTCGTTTTTCAGGGTGATCAGGGTTTTCAGGAAACTCTGTGGCTGACCGATCGCGGGTGTCTGCGCCGAGTCCCTAGGGATTCCACTCATTAAAAAGATGCTGAAAAACGCGATGGCGCCGGCAATCAGGAACGGCGCGATCGGGTACACCCCGGCAATCACCACACCGAGCATCGGACCGGTGGCGTAGCCGATGTTGGTCAGGGTGTAGCGCAATGAAAAGGCCTTGGCGCGCTGGCCCACGGGCAGGTTTTCGCTGAGGATCGCCTTGGACCCGATCAGGAACAGCGCCGACGCCGTTTCGGTGATCACCAGGGTGAGGGTGGTCAAATACAGATTTTCGGCGAAGGTCAGCAGCACGAAACCGATGGCACTGGAAAGCATGGCGAGGATCAGCAGCCGGCGCTTTTCGAGCCGGTCGATGATGTAGCCGCCGTAGAGCGCGAGCAGGGTGGCGATAAACACCGCGATACCCAGCAGCAAGCCAACGTCCTGTTGGTTGAGCCCGAGTTTGTTGCTCAGGAACAACGTGAGCAACGGGCTGGTGATGGCGCGGCTGACGACGATGGTCAGCGAGACGATCATCAAACGGCGGATAACGAGCGAGTAAGTGGCCACGGCGGGGCAAATGTCCTTATTCAGATTCTGTAGTGTTCGTCGCGACACCGAGTCGCTGCCATTCGCGAGCAAGCCCGCTCCCACAGGGAACGCATTCCAAAATGTGGGAGCGGGCTTGCTCGCGAAGATGTCCGCACAGACAACGCAAGATTCAAGTCAGCCACCGATCCAGCGACCGAACCGATTCCAGCGCTTCCAACCGCCACAACTGCCCGATCAGTTCCTCAGCCTGAGACCTCGGCATCACCCGCGTCGCCAGACTGAAAAACTTCTCCTCCAGCGCCTCGTCACTCAACGGATTCCCCGGCGCTCCCAACGGTGGATCGACACAAAGACTCGCCCGCCGACCGTCCACGGTCAGCACGCTGACAACAGGCTCGCCATCCTCTGACAGTTGCAGGTCCACTTCAAGGCGAATGCGCGACATCCACTGGGCAATCCGCGGATCGCTTCGCTGTTCATCGTCATAGGCTTCCAGTCGGCAGTGGCCATGCACCAGTCGGGCGGCGAGGGCGTACGGCAGGCTCATCTGCGCTGCCGCCAGCGTGCTCACGTCCTGAGCGCCGCACATGTCCTGCAGGAAACCGCACAGCGATACCTGGATGTCCTCGATCTGATCGACGCTGACCTGCAGTTGTTCCAGCAACAGCCCCAGCGCGTCGATTGCCGAATGCGTCCCTCGGCATGAGGCGTAAGGCTTGATCGAACAGCGGGCGAGTTTCCACACGATCCCGAGATCTGCATCCAGCGCCTCTGGTTGAGCCGTTTCAACGGCCAGGGTCTTGAGAAATCCGCCCCAGACGTCATCGAATAACTTCGTCGGCCCCGTGATGCCTTGCAGCGCAAACCGCGCTGCGAGCAGTCCACCCTCTGCCGCGCGACCGCTGTGCAGTTTTTTGCTTTGCGAGCCATCGTGGATGAAGGCCCACAATCCGCCGCTGAAACTGCCGGCGATGCCCAGTGCCGACACCATTTGTTCGGCGTTCAAACCCAGAATGAGCCCACTCGCGGCCGCTGCGCCGAAGACGCCGCAGGTCGCCGTGGAGTGCCAGCCGGCACCGTTGTGCGCCGAATATCCACCACAGGCTTCGAGCACGCGGCGGCCGACGTCGTAGCCGATGACCACGGCGGTGATCAACTCACGACCGCTGACAGGCCTTGCACACATCGACACCGCAGCCATCACCGCCGGCAGCACCACAGCACCGGAATGATCACAGCCACCGGTGTCATCCAGTTCCAGCGCATGGGCGGCGACGCCGTTGAGCATGGCGGCCTGAGCGGCGCCGACCCGCACCTCCGAGCCCCAGACCCGCGTGGTGCCGCTTTCGCCCTCGAACACCTGACGCGCCTGCTTTGCCATGTCGCTTCCAGCCCCGGCCAGCGTCGCGCCAAAGGTGTCGAGGATGTGCCGCGTGGCTTGCTCCACCAGTGCCGGTGGCAAGTCTTCAAATCGTGTGTCGACGCAAAACTGCGCCAGTCGTTGCAGACGTTCGGTCATAGGAGGTAATCCCGGTAGTGCCGCTCGTACACCGACGCCGGGTGATCCTCGGCCACGGGCGGCGCGGATTCAGCCCACCATTGCGCGACGTCGACGCCGGTGGCGATCCACACGTCGTCGTGCTGCTGAATGCTTTGCAGCAACTCGCGCAACACGCCAATCCGCCCCGGCGTGGCAATGATTTCGGGGTGCAGGCGCAGCACGTAACAGAGCCCGAAACGGTGAAACCCGGCGAAGTCCATTTGCAGATTGCCCAGGGTGTGGCTGTAGGAAGCGATCCGCGATTGCGCCGGCGGCACCGCCGGGCTCAGGTTGAAGGCGAAGTAAGGTTCGTCTTCCAGTTCGTAGTGCAAGGGCAGCTCGATCACGTCGTGCGCGGTGGGATGAGCGAATGGCAAATCGTCGCCACGCCATGAAGACGACCAGCAAATGCCTTGATCCCGCAGTGCCTCGATGAACCCCGGCGCACCGTTGCCAGCGGGAATGCGAAACCCGGTCGGACGCTGGCCGGTCAGCGCTTTCAACGCTTCGCAGCCACGGGCGATTTCGGCGCTCTGCTGCTGCAGATCGAGGGTGTCGTAGTGCTGGTGACGATACCCGGCGCAGGCAATCTCATGCCCACCTGCCTGAATCGCCCGGATGTGTTCCGGGTTTTCCTCGGCAACGATGCCGGGGACAAACCAGCTGCTGCGCACGCCCAGTTCTTCGAACAGGCCCAGCAAGCGGTCGACACCGCGTTGCGTGCCGTAACGCCAGACTGAGAGCGTCTTGTCGCGCCCGGCGACTTCCGGCGCCTGGGTGAGAATGCCGTGGATGTCGTTGTAGTCGACGGTCAGCACCACGGCGCAGCGGTAGCCTTTGGGCCAGAGAGTGGAATCAGCCATGGTGATGCTCCTTCAGCCACCACTGGGCGACATCGCGGCAGGTGGCGAACCACACGTCGTCGCGCTGGCGCATGTGTTCGAAGAGTTTTTCCAGCAACAGGATGCGTCCCGGTTTGCCGGTGATCTTGGGGTGGAACAGGGTGGTCAGGCACAACCCTTCATTCATGGCGCCGTCGTATTCGCGGCACCAGTTGTCCAGGGTCAGCTCATAACTGGCGGTGCGGTCCAGCCCGGAAGGGAAGTCCGGCGCACGGGTGTAGGCGAGGGAGGCGTAGTCGTCCATTTCCCAGCGACCGGGGATTTCCACCAGCGGCGTTTCGAAGCCGGGGACATTGACCAGATAAGGACGGTCATCGCCGCGCATGCTGCTGGAATAGGTCACGCCGGCTTCCACCAGCATCGCCGGCGTCTCGGCCCGCCAGTCGCCGGACGGCGTGCGGAAACCTTCGGCGCGGATATTCAGGTGTTTCCAGAACACCTCTCGGGATTTTTTCATCACGTCCTTTTGCTGTTCCAGCGTCAGGGCGTAAAAGGATTCGTGTTTGTAGCCGTGGTACGCCACCTCATGCCCGCGTTCGACGATCGCCTGGCACTGTTTCGGCCAGTTCTCCACGACCCAGGCCGGGACGAAGAAGGTGGTCGGTATCCGGAACTCATCGAGCAGATCGAGAATCCGCGGCAGTGCGCGGTAAGGGCCGTAACCGCCGAAACCGAAGTATTCGGGCTTGTGCCAGATCGAGCCGTTGAGCATCGCATCGCCGGTCGGGCCATCGAGGTCGAAGGCCAGGGCAAGGCAGGCTTTGTGCTGGTCGGGCCAGGTGGGCTGGGGTGAGGAGGACATTGGTGGTGCTCCGTACTCAATAGTCGAAACGCAACGTGTGGGAATCGGTTTGCTGGCGATGGCGGTGTGTCAGGCGCCATGTATGTTGATTGACGCGCCGTCTTCGCGAGCAAGCCCGCTCCCACATTAGGTCTCGGTCGATCACAATTATTGTGGTCGACCCATAACCCCGTAGGAGCCGGCTT
>NZ_BDAG01000017.1 GCF_002091715.1 Pseudomonas migulae NBRC 103157
TAGGAGCCTTTGCCTTTTTCGTTGGCCGGGTCGTAGACCTTGGTCAGGTCACCCCCGAGGCGGAAGGTCTTGAACGGCTGCATCTCGTGCTTCTTCTCAAGCACATCCGGCGAGCAGGTGTAGAGCGTGCAGAACGGTTCGAGCCAGGCGAATTTCGAGTCGACCTTGAGGTCGGACATGTCCTGTTCCTTGCCGTTCTTCTTCTCGAATTCTTCCGGGTCTTTGACACCGGCGAGTACTCGATCACCCAGGCGTTTCAATGCGCCATTGTTTTCCTGACGCAAATCCACACCGTTGACCTGGGCGAAACTGGCGATCATCGCCAGCGGCGGCAGGGCGTAGTTGTGATAGGCGAGGGCGCGTTGCTGGCGCTTGAGTTCGTTGGGCAAGAAGCCTTGGGCGTCGACCTGATTGGCGCCGACCTTGTATTCCTTCACGGCCCAGTCGAACAGGTCGCGGCGGTTAGTGGCGACGGACGTTGCCATCACCGACCAGGCGGCCCAGTACGAATGGTTGTTGGTTTTATCCAGCGGCAGGTTGTCCCAATCGCTGACCACCTGATCGGCCATTTTGCTGAACCAGGCTTCAATCAACTGCGACTCTTGCTGATGGTTGGCCAACGGATGCGAGTCGGAGAACTTCAGGCGGATATACGAAGACGCCATGCTGCCCAATGCCCATTTGCGCATCGATTTTCCGGTGTGGTTGAAGTCCTTGGACATCAGCGCATCGGCCTTGGCCCAGGCGGTCAACCAGTTCAGCGTGCATTCAAGCTGTTCCGGGCGACCGTCACGCATGAACTGCATCACGCGTTTGCTGGTGCCGCGCTCGATCTTGGTGATGTCGGCGGTGGTGTCGCGGAAGGCTTTTTCCGATGCCTCGTTCAGGGTCGAACGGGCCTTGTCGGACCCTTCGTATTTACTGCGAAATTGCAGCGCGCCGGTGTACGGCGTCGGCATCGCGTCACAGCCTTCTTTGCTGTCGCCGGTTTTGACTTTTTCAATCGGCGCGAAGTAACCCTGTGGCGGACGCAGCGGCGCGGCGGCCTGGGTGGCGCCGGCGAACATGGCCAGCGTCAGCAGGGAGGGCGCGAGTAACTTTTTCAAAGTTCGGGTTTGCATGATTGCCTCATTGCCCGACCGAAGCAGTACGCTGCTCGGCGCTCGGGAACACGTTGCGTTTGCAGATTTTCGCTTCGACTTTTTGCGGCGCGGCACCTGCTTCAGGGCCCTGGACTTCGACGGCCAGCAGATTCTGCGAGGCCCAGTCTTCGTCCGTGCGCAACTCAAAGGCGAAACGCCCGTCAGTGTCGGAGGTTTCCGGTTTTTCGATCTTGATGTCCTCGTGGCGACCGTTCATGTACCAGAGGGTGGCTTGCAGGGTTTTCACCGACGGATCGGCGAAACGGATGTCGACCTGGTGACTGCTGTTTTGCAGGTTCAGGTTCTTGCTGTTGACCATCAATTCGTTCTTGCCCGGTTTCAAAGTTGCACTGCCGGTCATCTGTGCATCCTTGCCTTCGCAACCGTTGTCCAGCAGCGCCATCATCTGGCGGTAGATGGTTTCCTGGTCAAGGCGATAGAGCGGCGAGAATTCCCAGATCAGAATCTTCGGCGGCTTGGTCTGGAACTCTTCGCTGCCCAGGTACTGCAGCATCGAACCTTCCAGGCCACCGCCGGGGAACGCCACGTTAAGGATGTCGGCGCCGATGGCCTCTTCGAGGAAACCGGCGAAGTTGTAGTTCTTGCCACTGTGGCTGGTGCCGACCAGGGTGATCTCGGGATTGCCGGAGTCACTGAACAGGTCGCCATCCGCCGCTTCGCCTTTTGGCTCGGTGGTGAACTGATCCATGTACTGGATCGCGTAGCTGGTGCCACAGAGTTGACCGGCCATGTTGTGTAACGTTCCGGTCTTGCCCATGCGACCCGACTTATGGCTCTCGAATTCGCGCTTCGGAATGCCGGCAAACTCAGGCAGTTGCTTGATTTTCTCGCCGACGATTTTCGCAGTGCGCTGGGCGCCATACGGCGTCCAGTGCTGGTCGCCGCGGAAGTAGAAGTCGTGGGCGGGCAGGGTGTCGGGCAGCGATTCGTTGGTCAGCGGCGACAGGTCCGGCACGACATAACCCATCTGCTCGAAACGGCCGAGCATGGTCTTGTAGTTCCTCAAGGCCTTGTCGAAATCGAATTTGGCCTTGTCTTCCGGATTGAGCTTGTTGCGGTTCACCAGGCCACGAGTGGGTTGATAAACAACAACGAGCTCCACGCCTTTGCTCTTGAACGCATCGTGCAGTTCTTTCATACGTTTGTAGCCGGCGGGCGTGGTGTCGAATTCGGTGCGCAAGTCTTCCTGCGTACGGAACAGCCAGTCGCCCTGAGCCTGCACCAGCGTGGTGAAGTTCTGCTGATAACGCGTGGTGTAGTTCTTCGCGTCGTGGGCGGCCGGACACAGGCTGCAGCACGGCTCGGCGTTGAATGCCGGTGGACTTACTTTAGCGGCAGCTTCGTCGGCACGGGCGCCGGCGCTGGCCGCGAGAATGCCGACGGTCAACGCCGACAGGCTGAGTAATTTGATCAAGTGTGGGTGCATAAAATTATCCTCAGTCCCGCATTTCGGTCTGGCGTTCGACAGGGTCGATCAGCACGGCTTTCTGCTGGCGCACCAGCAGGTCGAGAATTTCATCCTGACGCTCGCCGAGAATCCCGCTGAAGCTGATGCCGCTGGATTTGGTCGGGGCGAGCATGGACACGCGATACAGCTCGACGCTCAGCGGCGAGTCGATAGACAGCGGTCCGCTGCCGTTACCGGCCAGTTCGCCGCCAACGATGATCAGCGACACCTGGGCATCGAACGGATCGAGCTTGATGTCACGGTCGGTGTCGCTCAGGTCCTTGATGTGGCCGTAGACGCCGGTCAGTCCGTTGGCCATGGCCAGGTTTTCATAGAGGCGGATGTTCACGCTGTTACGAATACGAATGCCGTGACGCTTGTTGCTGATGACCTTGTTGGCCCACAGCAGGTTGTCGCCACTCTCGTAAAGGGTGATGCCGTCGGTGTGGTTTTTGTAGATCTCGTTGTAGGCGATGATGTTGTTGACGCTGTTACGGTCGATCACCAGGCCCGACAACTTGTTGTCGTAGCTGCGGTTGTTGAAGATGAAGCTGTCGTTGACCTCACGGGAAATGATGATCCCGTGCTTCTTCTTGGTCCCGTAGACGGTGTTGTCAGCGATGATCAGACCGTGCGAGCGGTCATGCGGGTCGATGCCGTAGACGATGTTGTCTTTGTAGGTGTTGCCCTTGACCACAAAGTCGCGGGTTTCGTAGCAGTAGAAGCCGTACCACATGTCCGAGAATTCGGAATCGATGATCCAGCCGCTCGGCTCAGGGCGCTTGAGCACCTTGGCCATGTTCGGCGTGTACTGGGAAATACTCACGCCATAGGACTTACTGTTGGCGTAGCCGAAACTGGCCATCTTGCTGTTGGCGATGTAGGTCTGGGTACCGCCCCAGGCGAGCAGGAACGGACGGAATTCCTTCGGCGACTTGAACGTCGCCGGGCCGTTGTCTTTCTCGCGCCAGCCGGTGATTTTGGTATCGCGCACAAACAGCTGGCCGTCGTTGACCAGGAACGAACCGGCCTCCTGGGACAGGCGCAATTCCTGGGTCTGTTTGTCGATTTCGAGGATGCCTTTTTCACCGACCACGATCGGCAACTTCGCCAGGAACACGCCCGGCGAGGTTTCGCTGAAGTACTGCTTGGGCAGTTTCTTCGCCAGGTCCTTGAGGTTCATGTAGCCGTCGTCGATGAAAATCGCCTGCGGGATGCCGTGCTGACGCACCACCCATTCGGCCATTTTGTTATCGCCGCCGATGAAGTCCTTCAGGGCGTTTTCCTGCATCATCCGGCGCACGCTGATCTTGCCGGCCTTGGTGCGCACGATTTTCGCGGCGATGGCGTCGCTGGTGTAACCGGAGGTGTCCGGCAGTTTTGGTTTTGCCAGTTCCAGCGGTGCGGTGGGCGCGCTGCTGACGGTGTAGGTCTTGGCCTGCTGCAATTCCTTGGCCGTGGTGGTCGGCTTGACCGGCTCCACATTGGCGAAGCACGCCGAACTGGCCAGCAGCATCGCGCCGGCCAGCAAGGTCAATGAGCCTCTCTTCGGACTGTTCATGTCAGGAACTCCCTTAGCGGTTCGCATCAGAAGCGCCAGATCACGTCGACAAACGCGCGGTGCATGTACGAGTCGACTTCTTTGCCGTAGGCATCGCCCGGCTTGAACACACCGCCACGCAAACGCACGAGGGCCGACGGCTCATCGATCGACTGGCTCAACGCGGCAGGCAACAGGCCCTGCTTGAAGTACTTGGTGACGACGAGGTCCATTTCCTGGCCTAGGTCGTTGCTACCCTCTTTGAGCGGTAACGAGGTGCTCGCGCCACTGCCATCGATATCGTTATCGACGGCGTTGATGCCATTGCTGCCGACGGGCTTGCTGCTGTCGACGCGCCAGAACTTGTGGTAGATCACACTGGCGTCGTATTCGTCGTTGAGCATCCACGAGCCGAACAACGTGGCGGTCTGCATGTTGTTCATTTCGCCACGGAAGGCTTCGCCGAAACGGTGAACCCGCGAACGCGTACCGGTGTAGTTCGAACGGTTGCTTTCCAGGCCGTTCTGTTCGTAATCGGCACTGGCGCGGGCATAGGCTGCACCGACTTGCCATTGCGGATCGAGGCGCAGGCGCACACCGACGTCGGTGGCCCAGCCATTGAGGTCTTCACCGCGCTTGGCTTCGGTCGGGCGGGAGCCGTTGGCGTTGAGCTGATTCACTGTGTCGGTGTCGCCGCTCATGCCGGTGACGCTGCCCCAGTAATTGACGGTGTTGGTGTTGCGATAGTTGTAGGCGTCGCTGTCAGCGGTGAGGCCGAGCCAGCTGATGTCGCCGTTCTGTTTTTTGTCCAGCGAGTCGCCGGCCACACCGGGTTCCGGGTAGTCGAGCTTGCCGTCATCGTGGGTGTGATGACCGCGGATCCCGACCCAGTTGCCCGGCGTCCATTGATACGCCGCATCGGCGTAGAGGTGCAGGCGGTCCTTGTCTTTGGGGGCCAGTTCTTTCAGGTCGGTGCGGTATTCGCTGAAGCGTTCGGCGACACCGACGTTGGCGCGCAACAGGGTGGTGTCGAAGGTCCAGTTCAGGGCTTCGATGTTGGTGTCGCGCCATTGGCCGTCGTCGTTGCGCAGGCGTTGGCGACCGAGCTTCAGTTGTTCGCCCGGATACGGCGTGAGGCCGCTGTAGCCGACCCAGAATTCACGCATGGCCAGGTAGTTTTTCTTGGTCTTGCGATCACCGTTGTCGGTGGTCTGGGTGCCGTCGCTGTCGGACTGCTGCAAGGTGTCGGTTTCGATGATGTCGGTGGACGTCACGGCCTGACCCATGGCGTAGGCGCTCCACGCGCCGCTTTCGCCATAGACCCATGGACGCAGGTCGAGACCGACACCGCTGACGTCGCCGCCACTGGCGGTGCCGAGGTCACGGTCGTCTTCGGACTGGCCGGTGACTTTTACATCGAGACCGTAGTTCTTGGTTTCGGTCAGGGCCGCCAGGGTTGGGCACGACCACAAGAGGGCGAATGACAGGCCAATACCAGCCTTAACAAATGGATTCAACTTCATAGGGATTCCTCGCCGTCTTCTTCTTCCAGGGCATGCAGTTCCAGCGTGTTCGGACTCAAGGCGCCACGAACGGCCTGTTCTTGTTTCAACAGGCGTTGGGCCTCGGCGAGCTGGGCAGGCGGCAGTTGGGCTTCAAGTGTTTGCGCAAGCTCGGTGGCTTGCGGGGTGTTCTGCGCCTTGGCCAATTGGCTGAAGACGTAAGCGTTAAGCGGGTTGGGCCGGGTGCCCTTGCCTTGGGAAAACAGCTGGGCGATGGCGAAGTCGGCGCTGTTCTGGCCGTTGCGCGCAGCGGTCAGCAGGTGATCCAGTGCCTTCTGCGAATAGACCTTGCCCAGGTAACCGCGGCGGTAAATCTGGCCGAGGTAGTAATCGGCGGCGACTTCTTTGCCGACGGCTTTCTGGAAATGTTCTTCGGCGACTTTCGCGTCGGCCGGCACCCATTTGCCTTCGTAGTAGAGCTTGCCGAGCAACAGTTCGGCGCGCGGCTGGTCAGCGGCACGGCCGTTGTCCAGGTACTTCATCATCGTGTCGACATCGCCGAGTTCCGGGAAGTCGTAGAGCAATTGCGCCAGGCTGACCCACGAAGCAGGGTAGCCGGGAGCGATGTCTTCGAGCAGCGACTGAGCGGTTTTCTCGTCGGTCTTGCCCAGGCTCGCATCGCCCAATACACGAGCGACACTATCAACGCGCTGAGCGGAAACGGTGCCGCGGGTATGCGCCGCTTGCATCTGTTTGATCAGCTCGGCCTGCTGTTCCGGTTTGCCTTGTTTCTGGTAAACCGTGGCCAGTTCGACGTAGCAGATGTCGGTGGTGTTCAACGCGGCTTTGCAGATGGTGACGACCTCGTCGAGGTGCTGGTCGTAGGTGCCCTGGGTGCGATAGAGCAGCACTTGGGCCAGGCGCGCTTCCGGTTTGCCTTCGGCACGCCATTGGCTGATCTGCTTTTGCGCGTTGACGTTCGGAAAACTGTGGGGGTATTGCAGGTACAGCATCGCCAGCGGGATCAGCGTGTTGCCTTCGCCATTGGCCGAGGCTTTTTTCAACAGGCCTTCGGCTTCGTGCTGTTCGGCTTCGGTGGAGCCGGGCTTGGCCACCAGCAGACGACCCAGGCGAGCCTGAGCGCGCGGTGAAACGTCGGCCGCGGCGCGGTAAGTCGCCTCGGCCTGCTTGACCTGCGCCGGGTCGCGGCTGTCGACCTGGATATCGGCGAGGCCCACTTGAGCCTCGCTGTAGCCCAGGTCGGCCAGTTGCTTGTAATTCTGCTGAGCCAGCGCGGTGTCGCCGCGCTTGAGGGCTTCATTGGCCAGGCGCTGGTCGGGCAGGCCGGCGCAACCGCTGAGGCTGATGGCCAACGCCAATGCGCAGAACGCATAACCCTTGTGGGAGTAGGCTTGCTCGCGAAACACGCGCTGCGGTGCATCAGACAAACCGAGTTGACCCTTTCGCGAGCAAGCTCGCTCCCACAGGGATTGCGGTGTATTCAGGATGTTTATGATGTTCACAGGCATGTCCTCGATTTAAAGACCGGAAGCCATGGCTTTATCGATCAGCCAGTTCAGGTTCGGGCCACGGTCGCTGTTCACTTCAACCGGGCGGCCGGCGAATTTGCTGTCCAGCGGTTCGTCAGGCTGGATCAACACGCGGATGTCGGACGACAGGTCGGCGCTTTTCAGGCTGGTGCTGCTGACGATCTTGCCGGTGCGGGTTTTGTCTTCGCCGGCAATCTGGAAGCTGACGTTGGTGCCTGGGCGCACGTCGCCGAACTGGCGATAGGAGAAGCGCGCTTCGACGTTGGCTTCGCTGTTGCGTGGCACCAGTTGGAAGATCACGTCGCCCTTGCTGGCGTACTGACCGTTGGCGACCAGTTGCTGGGCCACGGTGCAATCGCATGGCGAGGTCAGGGTGCCGGTCATTTGCTTGCCGAACAGTTCTTCAACCTTGGCCGGTTGCAGTTGATTGTCGTCAAGATGACCCTTGAGTACGTCGAGCATGCTGGTGCTGAACGTGGCGAGCGGAGCGCCTTTGGCGGCAACGCCGTCAGCCTTGATCAGGCTCTGCACGGTGCCGTCACGCGGCATGGTGATGTTCATGCCCGGCACGCTGACCAGACCGGCCTGCGCATGGCTGACGAAGTACATGCCATACACCGATTTGAAAATGAAACCGAACGCTGCCAGGCCGACGATGAAAATCGCCAGGCTGAAGGTCACTGCACGCAGACGACCGAACGCGGTCATGCCGTGGCCGCCATCCTTGATCTTGCGCGCCTTGGTGAAGTTGTCGCGCTGCAGGGTTGCCAGCACTTCACCCATGCTGACGATGTCGCCGGCCAGGTGAGAGGTGATCAGGTGGCGCAGGGTCGAGATGTCTTGCGGTTCCAGGTTCTGGAACTGGCAGCCGACGCGACCGGTCGGGCGGTCGAAGGAGCGCACTTGCAGCTCTACGTCCATGGCCAGGCCGAGGTTATCGATGACGAACTGCAGGCGAGCCTTGTACACGTCGCCGATCTTCAATGGCAGCTGACCGGCGTTGAAAGCCAGGCCGCCAGCGGAGAGATCGATCACTCGAGCTTCCACCGGGGTCCGGTCCGGACCGAAGAAGCGCAGCTTGGCCGGAATTTTCACTCGGGCGTGTTGGCGCTGGGCTTCTGACTCATGCACTACGTTGGCGTTGACGGCGGTATTCATAGGGGCGATTTCCTGGTTAATTCAAAAAGGGGCGGTCAGACCATCATCAGCAGCACGGCGACAAAAATGCTGCCTGCGGAGAAGGTCATGGTCCGAGACGACCAAGTGTTGAACCAACGTTGAAAGCTGGCGAGATCACGGGTCAGGGAAGTGGGCTGGCGAGTCCAGGACTGTTGGTCGAGGCGGAAGAACACGTAGATCTTCACCAGTGCACCGACGATCTGGTTGTAATAGAGAATCGCCGGGTAGGCCGGTCCGATCCGGTGCCCGGACAAGGACAGCAGCACGGTCAGGATCAGGCGGGTGATGCCGATCCACAGCAGGTACACCAGGATGAACGCAGTGCCGTACTTGAAGGACGCGATGATCGCGACCGTCAGGCCCAGCAGCGATGTCCACATCGACACGCGCTGATCGAACAGCACCACCGAGGTGAACAGGCCGAGGCGTTTAACACCCAGGCCCAACGCACGAGCGTTCTGGCGCAGGTTGTTGCCGTACCAGCGGAACATCAGCTTGCGGCTGGCCTTGATGAAGCTTTTTTCCGGCGGGTGTTCCACGGTGTGGATCGCGGCGTCCGGCACGTAGAACGTGTCGTAGCCCAGACGCATCAGGCTGAACCAGCTCGACTTGTCGTCACCGGTCAGGAACTTGAAGCGACCCAGGCGCCAGTGTTGCAGCGAGTCGCTTTCCACGTCGGCGATGAAGTCCGGGTTGGTGACCACGGTGGCGCGGAACACCGACATCCGGCCAGTCATGGTCAGCACGCGCTTGGACAAAGCCATCGAGCACATGTTGATGTGACGCTGGGCGAAGCGCAGTTTGTGCCACTCGCTCATGATGTAGCCGCCGCGCACTTCGCAGAACTCGTTGGTGGTCAGGCCGCCGACGTTGCCGAACAGCTGGAACCACGGCACGGTCTTGAGCACGACGCCTTCGGCGAGCACGGTGTCGCCATCGATCACGGCGACCACTGCACGGTCGTCCGGCAGGTGGCGGGAAATGGCGCGGAATCCGTAGGCCAGGCCATCACGCTTGCCGGTACCGGGAATGCGCACGAAGTCGAGCTTGACCCGCGCGGGCGGATTCATCTTGGCCCAGAGGCTTTTCACCAGCTTCTCATCGGACATTTCCACGATCGAGCAGACCATGGTGGTCGGCAGGCCGCAGTCGATCGCTTCGCGAATCACCGAGGCATAGACCTGGGCAGTGGTCAGCGCGTCGATACGAAAACTGGTGACCATCAAAAACACATGGGACGGGTCTGCCGCTTTACCCAGCTTGCGCACTTTGCGCCGCAGGTGCGGGTAGACCACGTACAGAAACAGCATGCCGCGCAGGAAGTGCGTGGCACCCATCGAATAGCGCCAGATCCCGATGAAGCCGATCAGGAAGATGAAGTCCTTCGACTCGGAATCGAACGTACTCGCAGGCAACGCCATGGCGATGCCCATCAGAATACTTAAGTAAAACAGCCAACCGGCGGCCTGAAGTAGGCCGTGCTTTAGCCTGTGCATAATCTGCATCCGTCTCTATCTCGGGCGAGCCTGTGGGGTGGCCCGATGGGGTTAAGGCAGGCGTAAATGCCGAAGGTTGTGGCGCCCCGGAGGGCGCCTTCGCCAGCAAGCCGGCTCCTACAGGTTTGCGGTGATTTTGTAGGAGCCGGCTTGCTGGCGATCAGCGCGAAGCGCTTACAACCTGCCGGTTACCAGCAGATGCCTTCAGTCCGGTCACTCACGCTGGTGGCTTGAGACATGAAGCCGACCAGGTCGATCACTTGCTTGCCATGCGGGGCGTTCTGCGCCAGGGCGCGGAATTTCTCGTCACGGTTGCCGAGGATGATCACGTCGGAGTTGTTGATCACTTCGTCGAAGTCGGAGTTGAGCAAGGACGAGACGTGAGGGATCTTCGACTCGATGTAGTCCTTGTTCGCACCGTGAACGCGGGCGTATTCGACGTTGGCGTCGTAGATGCTCAGGTCATAACCCTTGCCGATCAGCATTTCGGCCAGATCCACCAGCGGGCTTTCGCGCAGGTCGTCGGTGCCTGCCTTGAAGCTCAGGCCCAGCAAGGCGACTTTGCGTTTGTCGTGGCTGGAAACGATGTCGAAGGCGTTCTGTACCTGGGATTCGTTGCTGCGCATCAGCGAGTTCAGCAGCGGCGATTCCACGTCCAGAGCACCGGCGCGGTAGGTCAGGGCGCGCACGTCTTTCGGCAGGCAGGAGCCGCCGAATGCGAAGCCTGGACGCATGTAGTACTGGGACAGGTTCAGCGTTTTGTCCTGGCAGACCACTTCCATCACTTCGCGGCCGTCGACGCCGCACGCCTTGGCGATGTTGCCGATTTCGTTGGCGAAGGTCACCTTGGTGGCGTGCCACACGTTGCAGGTGTACTTGATCATCTCGGCAACGGCGATGTCCTTGCGGATGATCGGCGCGTCGAGCTCTTCGTACAGCGATTGCAGAACGTCGCCGGACGCCTTGTCGAACTCGCCGATGACGGTCATCGGTGGCAGGTCGTAGTCGGCGATCGCGGTGCTTTCACGCAGGAACTCAGGGTTCACCGCCACACCGAAATCAACGCCGGCTTTCTTGCCGGAGCAATCTTCGAGAATCGGGATGACAACGTTTGCGACCGTGCCCGGAAGAACGGTGCTGCGAACCACGATGGTGTGGCGGGTGGTCTTGTCACGCAGGACAAAACCGATCTCGCGGCATACCGCTTCGATGTAGTTCAGTTCCAGATCGCCGTTCTTCTTGCTCGGCGTGCCGACGCAGATCATCGACAGGTCGGTGTCGCGAATCGCCTCGGCGAAGTCGGTCGTACCGCGCAGACGGCCGGTTTCGATTCCCTTGGCCAACAGTTCGCCCAGACCCGGTTCAACGATCGGCGATTTGCCGGCATTGATCATATCGATCTTGTCTTTGGCGACATCGACGCCAACGACGTCATGGCCCCGTGCAGACAGGCAACCGGCACATACTGCACCGACGTAACCCAAACCAAATATGCTGATGCGCATCGCATTTACCTCTCTATTTTCAAGCCGGTATTTACCAGGCCATTAAATGGCCGGTGTTAATCGTGTTCAGCGGTCATAGTGCACTCGGAAGTTCGGGCGACAGGCGCCGCAATGCCGGGTGCAGGCATATAAGTTCCGAGTGTCTAAATAAGTGCACTCAAGATGTGCGTAACCAGGCCTTATTATTATGAATTGCCCTGTTATGCAGCCGAGTCCTCTGGTTCAGAGGTCCTTCGTGCTAAGGTCTTGCGCGCTCGATTCCAGGCCAGAAGCCCGTAAATCAAGCGGTTCAGGTGCTCGAGTGAGCACGTTTATAGGGGCGCAGCCTTGGCCGTATAGGGGATAGTAGTCATGCGTTATCTCCTGTCCTTCATGTGTTGCCCAAATCAGGGATTATTTAGCCGAAGTTATTGTGACAACTTCGCTACGTGATCTCTTCTCTGCGTAAGTTATCTCGTACATGTTCAGAGATAATCGGTACCGGTTGTAGGAGCTACGCATTTGGACATAGTTCCAGTCCGCCCATCGCGAATTCTGAAATTTTTTGAAATGTTGAGAAAGATGGCACTACTTTCAAACTGATGGCACTTGCTGTTTCACCCTTGTTACACGGGGCGATTAGCCGGATAGATAGTTTTGTGCCACTACCGGTAAATATTTTTAGTGCCACTACTGAAAAAAATGAATGATGTCGAGTGAAACTAAAGTTAGGAAAGTAACTGTTGAATTTTTGACGCCAAGAGCTTGGCGATTCGGGCGGTAAATTGTTCGACGATCAGACGTTGGTGCACGAGCAGATACCGGCTGTCGTGCACCGACCCGGTGCGTCACTCGGGAGCGTGATCGCGAAGAAACACCAGGTTTTCCGGGTTGGATTGCTCGGCGCTGTATCGATAGCCCTGGACGTCGAATTGCTTGAGGACGGCCGGGTCGTTGATGCGTTCTTCAATGACGAAACGGCTCATCATGCCCCGCGCTTTTTTCGCGTAGAAGCTGATGATTTTGTACTGGCCGTTTTTCAGGTCCTTGAACTCGGTATTGATGATGCGAGCCTTCAAGGCCGTGCGTTTGACCGCCGAGAAATACTCGTTGGACGCCAGGTTCAGCAGCACGTCATCACCCTGGTCGGCCAGGGCTTCGTTCAACCATTCGCTGATTCGCGTACCCCAGAAGGCATACAGGTCCTTGCCGCGGGCGTTGGGCAATTTGGTGCCCATTTCGAGGCGATATGGCTGCATCAGGTCCAGTGGGCGCAACAGGCCATAAAGGCCGGACAGCATGCGCAGATGCCGCTGGGCGTAATCGAAATCGGCTTCGCTGAAGGTCTGAGCGTTCAACCCGGTGTAAACGTCGCCCTTGAACGCCAGCAGTGCCTGTTTGGCGTTTTCCGGTGTGAACGCCGGGGTCCAGCTGCCGAAACGCGCGGCGTTGAGCCCGCCGATCTTGTCGGAGACGTGCATCAGCTCGCTGATCTGCGCTGGCGTCAGGTCGCGCAACTGCAGGATCAGTTCCTGGGAATGGTCGAGGTATTGCGGTTGGGTGAAGCGCTGGGTCGCCGGCGGTGTTTCGTAATCGAGGGTCTTGGCGGGGGAAATCACCATCAGCATGAAGTCGTCTCCTTTAATCGTGGGGGCGATTCTAGGGGGTTGGCTTCAATGACTCCAGCTATCAAGTCCATAGGTGATCGACGGCTTGATGCAAACCCTGTGGGAGTGGGCTTGCTCGCGAATGCGGTGTGTCAGTTGACAATGATGCTGGCTGACACACCGCATTCGCGAGCAAGCCCGCTCCCACAGGAGATCGTGGCGTCAGGGCCGGATCAGCTATAGTGCCGCGCGGGTTTTGTTATGGAGACATCCCATTGCGTATCGTTTTTCTTTTATCAGCCTGGCTGTTGAGTTTCGGTGCCGTTGCGGCGCCGGGCGATGTGGCGACGCTCGATCGCAGCACCTGGCCTGAACAGCTCAGCAACCCGACGCTGTTCGATGTCGCCTCGCGCGCAGAGATTCTGATGTTCGCTCGTGTGCTCCTGGCCAGCGAATCGCTGGACGAGGCGAGCCTGGCCCAACGCCTGGGCCTGCGTACGATCAATCTGGATTCGGTCAACAACCTGCGTCAGCGCCTGTGGCAACGCTTGCTGACCAACTACAACTTCGCCCAGCAAAGCTGCGATCAGGATGCGTCCTTCTGTTTTCTGGTCGAAGACATGGCCACCCTGCGCGAGCAAGCCGCCAAGTTCCAGGTCAGCGAGGATAGCTACTACATAAAGTGGGCTGAACCGAGCCGGCTGTTCCATGCGCAGTACCTCGACGAGCAGTTGCGCAAGGCTGCGCTGTTTCCGCAAACCAGCAGCGAAGTCGATCGCTTTGGCGACTACGAGCGCAACGGCGAGGCGATGCATGACCGGCTGTTCCTGTTGACCTTCGACAGCGCCGCCAATGCCGCGCCGGACAACACGGCGTGGGTCACCGAGTACCTGCGCAAAGCGAACATGACGGGTACGTTTTTCGTCCTCGGCAAGGATATTCAGGCGCGCCTGAGCGAGCGTTCAGTGGCGAGCCTGCAGGGGACTTATTCGACGCAGTGCATCGGCGTGCAAGGCTGGGAATTCCGCTCCCACAGCCACTGGCAGGACTGGCAGGATTCGGTGCGGCGCAGCGCCGAACTGGTCAAAAGCAAATTGCCGGAGAACTACGTGCCGCTGTTCCGTCCGCCGGATGGCCAGCGCCGTTCTGACGCAGAAGGCTTTTTCAGGTCCCAGGGCTTGCAGGTCGCGCTGTGGGACATCGATGCCCAGGACGGCGCCGGCAAGCTCAAGGCCAACCAGAGCGCGCAGCGGGTGTTGACCCTGATGCTGTTGTGGCGGCACGGGGTGATCAACTTCAACATCAAGCAGGATGGCGTGAAAACGGCGATGCCCTGGCTCATTACGCAAACGGCGCCGAGCGGGATCGGTTGGGAGGACTGTCAGGACGCGTTTCGCTGAAGCGGGAAAAGCCCGTAAACATTGGGCGAGGGGTGATTTCGGGAGAAAATTCGATGCAGGCGGACTTCCGACTTTAACGGCACATTGCCTGCACGCCAAGGGCTATTCGTCACTCTGAAAAATAAACTTCAAAAAAGCGTCAAAGTGCTTTTTTCTGTCACAGGTTTTGGAGTATTACGAAGACAGACCGCCGAAACCTGCAACACAGGTGGCGTCTCCCAAGACCCCAGTTTGTGTGCAGTTCACTTGAATCATCACAGGTGAATTCGGCAGTCACTTCGAGGCGCAGCACCGCCAAGGTATTGCGTCGAATGGCTCCCACAAAGGTGACCGAGTATGGATGATCACGGACGTAGTTCTTCCTCCAACCAGCCAATCCTTTATGTACTCGATACCAACGTATTGATTCACGATCCAAACGCCCTGCTTAATTTCGAAGAACACCACGTAGCGATCCCGATGACCGTGCTTGAAGAGCTGGACAAGCTCAAGAGCGGGCATCACAGCGTGGCTGCGGAATGCCGTCAGGCGATTCGCCTGATCGACAAGACCCTGGGCGATGCCAGCCCTGAAGACGTTGAACTGGGTGTACCGATCCAGCGTGGAAAAAGTGGGCCAAAAGGTTTGCTGTCAATTCTGATGAGCAAACGTACCGAACCGAACATCATTCTTCCCGAGCACCTGAACGACAACATCATCATCAACCAGTTGATCGACCTGCACGCGCGCGAGCCAAAGTTGCCCGTGGTGCTGGTCACCAAAGACATCAACATGCGCCTCAAGGCCCGTGCCTGTGGGATCGCGGCCGAGGACTACAGCACCGACCAACTGGTTGATGACGTATCGCTGCTGCCCAACGGTTACCACAACATGGCCGGCTCCTTCTGGGACCTCGTCAGGAATGTCGAAACCCGTCAGGATCACGGCCGCACCTGGCACCAGGTGAAAATGATCGACAACCTGCCGGCAGTGCATATCAACGAGTTCATCATCGACGAACAGGGTTTTGTCGGCTGGATCAAGGAGATCGACGAGGACAAGCTGCTGATTCTCGACCTGCATCAGGAACCCCTGTTGCACCAGGAAGCCTGGGGCCTGAAACCGCGTGACATCTATCAGAGCCTGGCGCTGTACGCCTTGCTCGATCCGGATATCCACCTGGTCAACCTGTCGGGTGCAGCTGGCTCCGGTAAAACCATCCTGGCACTGGCAGCGGCCATCGAGCAGACCATGGTCAGCAAACGCTATCGCCGGATCATCGCGACTCGCAGCGTGCAGGGCCTGGACCAGGAAATCGGTTTCCTGCCCGGCACCGAAGCGGAAAAAATGGAGCCTTGGCTGGGCGCCATCACCGACAACCTCGAAGCCTTGCACATGGATGACGAAAACACCCATGGCAGCGTCGATTACATCCTCAGCAAAGTGCCGTTGCAGTTCAAATCCCTCAACTACATCCGGGGTCGCAGCTTCCAGCAGAGCCTGATCCTGATCGATGAATGCCAGAACCTCACGCCGCACCAGATGAAAACCATCATCACCCGTGCCGGCGCCGGTTCCAAAGTGGTGTGCCTGGGCAACCTGGCGCAGATCGACACCCCTTACCTGTCCGCGACCAGCTCCGGGCTGACGTACCTGACTGAACGCTTCAAGGACTTCCCGAACGGCGTCCACATCACCCTGCAAGGGGTGCCACGTTCGATTCTGGCCGAATACGCCGAATCGCATTTGTAATCGCCTCACCAAAACCGGGCGGCCCCAAAGCCGCCCGGTTTTTTGTGCCCGATACCTATCGAATGTGGGAGCGGGCTTGCTCGCGAAGGCGGTGCGTCAGTCTCTATCTATGGCGACTGATACACCGCCTTCGCGAGCAAGCCCGCTCCCACAGTTGATTGTGGTGATCTTGCAATCTTGCGTGCGGAAATTTGACCCGCAGGTTTACAATCGAGGCTCTTGATCAGGAGTAACCCTGTGCTGACTCATCTCGATTCCCAAGGTCGCGCCAACATGGTCGACGTCACTGAAAAAGCCGTGACGTTCCGTGAAGCGACGGCCCAGGCGCTGGTGCGCATGCTGCCCGAAACCCTGCAGATGATCGTCAGCGGCGGCCATCCCAAGGGTGATGTGTTCGCCGTGGCGCGTATTGCCGGCATTCAGGCCGCGAAGAAAACCAGCGACCTCATTCCTCTGTGCCACCCGCTGATGCTCACCGGCGTCAAAGTCGAGCTCAGCGCGGAAGGTGACGACACCGTGCGCATCGTCGCGCGCTGCAAACTGTCCGGGCAGACCGGCGTCGAAATGGAAGCGCTGACCGCCGCGAGCGTCGCCGCGCTGACCATCTACGACATGTGCAAGGCGGTCGATCGCGGCATGACCATTGAAAGCGTGCGCCTGCTGGAGAAACTCGGCGGCAAGAGCGGCCATTTCCAGGCGGATCAGCCATGAACGTCACCGTGAAGTTTTTCGCTCGTTACAGAGAAGCATTGGGCGTCGACTCGGTGAGGGTCGAAGGCGACTTCGCCACGGTCGATGACGTTCGCGCGCTGTTGGCCATGCGCGATGGCGCCGATGTGTTGAGCGAGCAGAACCTGATGTGCGCCCGCAACGAAGACCTCTGCCAACTCGACGAGCCGGTGAGCGACGGCGATGAAGTGGCGTTCTTTCCGACCGTGACCGGGGGCTGAGCCATGGCCATTCGTGTGCAATCCACGGCGTTCGATCCTGGCGCTGAAGTCAACGCCATGCACGCCGCCCATGTCGGTGTCGGGGCGGTGGTGAGTTTTGTCGGCTACGTGCGCGACTTCAATGACGGGCTCGACGTGGCCGGGATGTTTCTGGAGCACTATCCGGGCATGACCGAAAAGGCCCTGGGCAAGATCGCCACCGAGGCCGAGCAGCGCTGGCCGTTGCTCAAGCTGGAAGTGCTGCATCGCATCGGCGCTCTGGAGCCGGGTGAGCCGATCGTCTTCGTCGGCGCCGCCAGCGCTCACCGCCAGGCGGCATTCGACGCCTGCGCCTTTGTCATGGACTACCTGAAAACCCGCGCACCGTTCTGGAAGAAAGAAAACACCAGCGAGGGTGCGCGTTGGGTCGAGGGGCGTGACAGTGATCATGCGGCGGCGGATCGCTGGAAGCAGTAAGTCCTGCGGCGCCTTTGAGTACGCCTTCGCGGGCAAGCCCGCTCCCACAGGTATTGCGTCGTTCATACATTATGTGAACGACGCAATACCTGTGGGAGCGGGCTTGCCCGCGAAGAGGCCATCCGCAACACCAAAACTCCCAATGAATCACCACCCGACCACCGGCCGGCACATCCCCATTCGCCCCGATTGACGGTTTATACATAAAAGTCCAGTATGGAATTATAAGTACAAAAAAGGCGTGCCCCTGTTTCTGCTCTTTCTTCTGTCTTGCCAAACCAACAACAACCCGCGAGAGAACGAATATGAAGAAATTCCCCCTCATCACCGGTCTGGCCCTGAGCCTGTTGGCGTGCAGCACTTTGTTCGCCGCTGATAAAACCCTGCGCATCGGCATCGAAGCAGCGTACCCGCCGTTCGCATCGAAAACCGACAAAGGCGAAATCGTCGGCTTCGACTACGACATCGGCAATGCCTTGTGCGCGCAGATGCAGGTCAAGTGCGTCTGGGTCGAAGGTGAGTTCGATGGCCTGATTCCTTCGCTGAAAGTGAAGAAAATCGACATGGCGCTGTCGTCCATGACCATCAACGAAGACCGCAAGAAGTCAGTGGATTTCAGCCACAAGTACTACTTCACTTCATCGCGCCTGGTGATGAAGGAAGGCGCGACCGTGGATGACCAGTACGCCAGCCTCAAGGGCAAGACCGTCGGGGTGCAGCGCGCAACCACCACTGACCGTTACGCCACCGAGGTGTTTGAACCTAAGGGCATCAACGTCAAGCGTTACGGCAACAACGAAGAGATCTACATGGACCTGGCGGCCGGTCGCCTCGATGCCATTTTTGCCGACACCATCCCGCTGAACGACTTCCTTTCGATGCCGCGTGGCAAGGGTTATGCCTTTGTCGGCCCAGAACTCAAGGACCCGAAATACGTGGGCGAGGGCGCCGGGATTGCGGTGCGCAAGGGCAACACCGAGTTGGTCAGCCAGCTGAACTCGGCCATCGACGGCATTCGCGCCAGTGGCGAGTACCAGAAGATTTCGGACAAGTACTTCAAGACGGATATCTACGGCGACTGACCGAACGTCCAGGTTCGAGAGGTTTCGCTGATGTACACGTTTCCCTTGTAGGAGCCGGCTTGCTGGCGATGGACCCAAGTGCGCCGCGTTGATCCAGGCAGCACGCGTTATCGTTAACGACCATCGCCAGCAAGCCGGCTCCTACAAGTCGGAGGCCGTCGGCTTTTATACATTCCACGAATATGCCCGAATTTAATCCCTTCTTAACCGCCCTGTCGTTTATTTCCCGACACCTATTCCATGCGCCCCGGGCTCTCCAACGCCCGGGCCAGCGTGTAGACTTCCGGTCAATCGATATCAAGAAGGGAAACGCAATGAGCGAGGAAACGATGCGGTTGGGCCGTGAGCGGCGCTACCTGGTGTTGCTGGGCATCATCTGCCTGGCGCTGATCGGTGGCGCGCTGTACATGCAGATTGTGTTGGGCGAGGCGCCATGCCCGCTGTGCATCCTGCAGCGATATGCCTTGTTGCTGATCGCGATTTTCGCGTTCATCGGCGCGGCAATGCGCACCCGTCGCAGCATTACTGTGTTTGAAACCCTGGTGGTGATCTGCGCCCTGGCAGGCGTCGGGGTTGCCGGGCATCACGTCTATACCCAGTTCTATCCGGCGGTCAGCTGTGGCATCGATGTGTTGCAGCCGATTGTCGACGGCCTGCCGTTGGCGAAGATCTTCCCGCTGGGGTTCCAGGTCGACGGTTTCTGCTCCACGCCGTACCCGCCGATCCTTGGTCTGTCGCTGGCACAGTGGGCGTTGATCGCGTTTGTGCTGGTGGTAGTGCTGGTGCCGTTGCTCACTTCGCGTAACCGCAAGACGCTGCGCTGAGGTCACTCGCCCCATCGCCGCGTGACACAAAAAAACGCCCCGGTCCTCGTTGAGAGGGCCGGGGCGTTTTTGCATTTCAGAGGCCGGGTAAAAAGATCGTGATGTGCGGCAACGAGCGGTGCGACACATGTGCGACATGTTGTCACAGCACGAGTGTCGCAAGGCATTTCAGCGTGCCGGATTGGTACAGGTCTACGCAATGAAATTGGTCTTTTGGCGCCTCTGCCGATTTCCATTCCCGCAACCCGGAACAGGCAGTTTTAACAGGCCCTGGCGAATTGCCAGAGCCCTTGTCACATGGGGGCTTGGGCAGGGTCGAAGGGGAGGGCAGAGCCTTCGATGCTGTCTGAACTGCGTGTGGTAGACCTACTATTTTTGGTGTTTTTGTTGAGAATCAATTTCGATAACATGGCGCACTTTTACAAAAAGCGTCAAGGATTGTTGCTGGAATGGATAAAAATTATTTCGGGATGAGACATGGTTTATGAATCGTTACATATCTACAATCGCCCGCACTGAAATCCCGGCACTGCTCACCCTGACTCAGGTGCATGAGCAGCAATAGGACGTCGAGAGGCCGGATGGCTTCATGCGACGCCTCTGGTGTCGGTGCCTTCCAACTATCCGCACCAAATGGAATTGGTCTGTAACAAGGCCTTTGACCACGAATTCGAATAAGAACTCACCGCTGGCCCAGGATTTGTCGAGCAGCGTCTGACGCGCGACGGGCAGCCCTTATTCAATCCAAGAAAATGCCAACCCTTGGCAGGGTGAAGTGTTGGCGATCAAAACCCAACTGCATTGCGCAAGCTGCTTTAGAGGTCGTGAGATGAGTAAAAACAGGTACCCCAGACTACTAGGCTTATTGCCGCTGATCGGCACGTTGTTGCTGTCAGGCTGCAACATGACCTTGCTCGATCCCAAGGGCCAGGTTGGCCTGGATGAGCGAAACCTGATCATCACCGCAACGCTGCTGATGCTGTTGGTCGTGGTTCCGGTCATCGTCATGACGTTCCTGTTCGCCTGGAAATATCGCGCGTCCAACACTGACGCCGTCTACACGCCGAAGTGGTCGCACTCCACCAAGATCGAAATCGCGGTGTGGGCTGTTCCGGTGCTGATCATCATTGCCCTGGGTTATGTCACCTACAAGTCGACCCACGCGCTGGACCCGTACAAGCCGCTGGAATCCGACGTCAAGCCAATCACCATTGAAGTGGTCGCGCTGGACTGGAAGTGGATGTTCATCTATCCCGAGCAAGGCATCGCCACCGTCAACAAGATCGTGTTCCCGGCGCACACGCCGATCAACTTCAAGGTGACTTCGGACTCCGTGATGAACTCGTTCTTCATCCCGGCGCTGGGCGGCCAGATCTACGCGATGGCCGGCATGCAGACCAAACTGCACCTGATCGCCAACCAGAACGCTGAAATGGACGGTATCTCCGCCAACTACAGCGGTGCTGGTTTCACCGGTATGAAGTTCAAAGCTATCGCCACTTCTCAGGAAGATTTCGACGCCTGGGTAAGCGAAGTTAAAAAGGCACCTAAACAGCTTGAAAAAGCTGAATACGAAGCCCTTTCCAAGCCAAGCCAGAACAACCCAGTCGAGCTTTACTCCTCGGTCACGCCGAACCTGTTCCAGATCATCGTCGACAAGTACGAAGGCATGAAACCGGGCAAGCCGCTGCACCACGAGAAGAAAGAGCACGAAGTGGCCGCCGTGGAAGGGATGGACATGAGTTCGCATTCAGCTGCCGGGGCAGAGGAGTAAACGATGTTTGGTAAATTAAGTTGGGAAGCGGTCCCGTTCCACGAACCGATCGTGATGGTGACCATCGCCATGATCGCGCTCGGTGGTCTGGCGCTGTTCGCTGCAATCACCTATTTCAAGAAGTGGACCTACCTGTGGTCCGAGTGGCTGACCTCGGTCGACCACAAGAAAATCGGCGTGATGTACATCATCGTTGCCATGGTCATGCTGCTGCGCGGTTTTGCCGACGCCATCATGATGCGTACCCAGTTGGCCATGGCCACCGAGGGTTCGCCTGGCTACCTGCCACCTGAACACTATGACCAGATCTTCACCGCTCACGGTGTGATCATGATCATCTTCATGGCGATGCCATTCTTCACCGGCCTGATGAACCTTGCAGTGCCGCTGCAGATCGGCGCGCGTGACGTTGCCTACCCGTTCCTGAACTCCCTGAGCTTCTGGCTGCTGGTATCGGGCGTAGTGCTGATCAACCTGTCCCTGGGCGTCGGCGAATTCGCCAAGACCGGCTGGGTTGCCTATCCGCCGCTGTCGGGCCTGCAATACAGCCCGGGCGTGGGGATGGATTACTACATCTGGGCGCTACAGCTATCCGGGTTGGGTACGACGCTGACGGGGGTCAACTTCCTCGCCACCGTGCTGAAAATGCGTACCCCTGGCATGAAACTGATGGACATGCCGATCTTCACCTGGACCTGCACCTGGGCCAACGTCCTGATCGTGGCTTCGTTCCCGATCCTGACCGCTACCCTGGCACTGCTGACGCTTGACCGTTACATGGATTTCCACATTTTCACCAATGAACTTGGTGGCAATCCGATGATGTACGTCAACCTGTTCTGGGCCTGGGGTCACCCTGAGGTTTACATCCTGATTCTGCCGGCGTTCGGGATCTTCTCCGAAGTCATCTCGACCTTCACCGGCAAGCGTCTGTTCGGCCACCACTCGATGGTCTACGCATCGGGCGCGATCTCGATCCTGGGCTTCATGGTCTGGCTGCACCACTTCTTCACCATGGGTTCGGGTGCCAGCGTCAACGCCTTCTTCGGTCTGGCGACGATGCTGATTTCGATCCCGACGGGGGTGAAGCTGTTCAACTGGCTGTTCACCATTTACCAAGGGCGTCTGCGTTTCACCAGCCAGGTTCTGTGGACCCTGGGCTTCATGGTGACCTTCGCCATCGGCGGCATGACCGGCGTATTGCTGGCCATCCCGGGTGCTGACTTCGTCCTGCACAACAGCCTGTTCGTGATCGCTCACTTCCATAACGTGATCATCGGCGGCGCGGTATTCGGTTACATCGCCGGCTTCGGCTTCTACTTCCCTAAAGCGTTCGGCTTCAAGCTGCACGAAGGTTGGGGCAAGGCAGCGTTCTGGTTCTGGATCTCGGGCTTCTTCGTCGCGTTCATGCCGCTCTATGCACTGGGCTTCATGGGCATGACCCGTCGTCTGAACGCCACCACCAACCCTGAGTGGGTGCCGTACCTGTACGTCGCCATGTTCGGTGCGGTGATGATCGCTGTGGGCATCGCCTGCCAGCTGATCCAGCTGTACGTCAGCGTGCGTGACCGCAACAAGCCGGAAAACATGTGCGAACACGGCGACCCGTGGAATGCCCATACGCTGGAATGGTCGACCTCGTCGCCACCACCGTTCTACAACTTTGCCGTGCTGCCAAAAGCCGAAGGCATCGATCCGTTCACCGAAGCCAAGGAAAACGGTACCGCGTACCAGGCTCCGGCCAAGTACGAACCGATCCACATGCCAAACAACACCGCGACCGGTGTGGTCATGGGGGCTCTGTTGACCGTGTTCGGTTTCGCGATGATCTGGCACATCTGGTGGTTGGCCATCGTCAGTCTGGTCGGCACCGTGGGCTACTTCGTGATCCACGCTGCCCGCGATGATCAAGGCTATATGGTGCCGGTCGACGTGATCGAGCGCATCGAAGCCGAGCAGCACAAGCGTCTGGTAGCGGCCGGGAAAGTTCCAGCCACCGCCACCCGTGTTGAAACCTCGTTGGAACAGGCTTAAACCATGTCGAACTTAGTGACCAATGCTGGACACACCCATGTCGATGGACATGGGCACGATGACCATCACCACGACTCGGGCGAGATGACCGTATTCGGTTTCTGGCTCTACCTGATGACCGACTGCATTCTGTTTGCGTCGATCTTCGCGGCCTACGCGGTACTGGTTAACAACGTAGCGGGTGGCCCGTCGGGCCACGACATCTTCGAGCTGCCATACGTACTGGGCGAAACCGCTCTGCTGCTGTTCAGCTCGATCACCTACGGCTTCGCCATGCTGGCGTTGTTCAAGGGCAAGAAGAACCAGGTCCTGGGCTGGCTGGCCATGACCTTCCTGTTCGGTGCCGGCTTCATCGGCATGGAGATCAACGAGTTCCACGTGTTGATCTCCGAGGGCTTCGGTCCTAGCCGCAGCGGCTTCCTGTCCGGGTTCTTCACCCTGGTCGGCACCCACGGTCTGCACGTGACCAGCGGTCTGATCTGGATGGCGATCATGATGTACCAGGTGCAGAAAAATGGCCTGACCGCGACCAACAAGACCCGTCTGAGCTGCCTGAGCCTGTTCTGGCACTTCCTGGACGTGGTGTGGATCTGCGTATTCACCGTTGTTTATCTGATGGGGACTATGTAAATGGCTAACGCTCATTCCCACGATAGCCACGACGCCGGCCACGGCAGCGTCAAGTCTTACGCTATCGGCTTCATCCTGTCGGTGATCCTGACCGTCATTCCTTTCGGCCTGGTGATGTACCCGTCGCTGCCGAAGTCGCTGACTCTGTGGATCGTACTGGCCTTCGCAGTGATCCAGGTGCTGGTGCACCTGGTGTACTTCCTCCACCTGGACCGTTCCGCCGCGCAGCGTAACAACGTGATTGCGTTTGTGTTCGCCGCGATCGTGATTGTCCTGCTGGTTGGCCTGTCGTTGTGGATCATGTTCAGCATCCACACCAACATGATGGCGAAGTGAGGTAAGTCCGAATGTCCTTGAAGCACTTTATCCAAATCACCAAACCGGGGATCATTTTCGGTAACGTGCTTTCAGTGGCAGGCGGATTTTTCCTGGCCTCGAAAGGGCATGTCGATCTGGCCATCTTCCTGGCCGCCATGATCGGCACGTCCCTGGTGGTGGCTTCCGGTTGCGTGTTCAACAACTGCATCGACCGCGACATCGACCTTAAGATGGAGCGCACCAAGAACCGGGTGCTGGTCCAGGGCTTGATCTCCCTGAAACTGGCCCTGATCTTCGCGACCGTCCTGGGTGTTGCCGGCGTTGCGTTGCTGTACAAGGTGGCCAACCCGTTGGCCGCGCTGTTCGCAGTGATCGGTTTTGTCATCTACGTCGGTTTCTACAGCCTGTACCTCAAGCGCAAGTCGGTTCACGGCACGCTGGTGGGCAGTCTGTCGGGGGCGATGCCGCCGGTGATCGGCTACGTTGCTGTGACCAACAGCTTCGACATGGCTGCACTGACGTTGCTGGTGATGTTCAGTCTGTGGCAGATGCCGCATTCCTACGCCATCGCGATCTTCCGCTTCAACGATTACCTGGCCGCATCGATTCCGGTGTTGCCGGTGAAGCGCGGGATTCAAGTGGCGAAGAAGCACATCCTGATCTACATCCTGGCCTTCCTCGTGGCGACCTTGATGCTGACCTTCAGCGGCTACGCCGGCATGAGCTACCTCGCCGTCGCCGCGGCCATGGGCATGTACTGGCTGTACATGGCCTGGACCGGCTACAAGGCAGTGGATGACACGGTCTGGGCACGCAAGCTGTTCGTGTTCTCGATCTTCACCATTACCGCGTTGAGCGTGATGATGTCCCTGGACTTCAAAGTGCCGACCGAGCTGTTGCTGACGTACGCGCCTTAAGCGTCGGATGCTGTAAAGAAAAACCCCGCCTTCGAGAGAAGTGCGGGGTTTTTTATTGGGTGTGTTCTGGTGGGCCGTGTCGCCCCATTCGCGAGCAAGTCGGATCGCCGCACCGCCGCTCCCACAATTGAATCTGTGTGGCCGCCATTTTTGTGTTCGCCACCAAACCCCTGTGGGTAAGTCACGTCAATTGAGGGCATCCCGCTATAACCACGAGCAATGAGATAGAACTGGTCACTTAAGAAAAAATCGAGATATTCTAGGAATCTTAAGATTTTATTGGCCCGCTAAAGAAAAATCGCGCGGCCTGCTCAAAAATGAGGATTTGCGCGATGAACTCAGCTGGATATGCCTGTCTGCAAGACGCACTGCAGCTTTCAGCGTTTCCTTTGCGCCAACCTGCCAGAGTTCAGCCCGTTACACGGCTTGAACGAATCGGCGCGACATTGGCAGTCCCACCTGCAATTGCACCTGCACCAGACGATCTGCTCGGACATGTCCTCTTCGCCTTGAAGCATGAGGGGATCAACCTTGCCATTCTGGCTCAGGCGTTACCTCGAATTCCGGCACAAGCGCTCGAAACCGAATTGCGAAAGGCTCCAAACGGGATCTACATCCGCAAGGCCTGCTTTCTCCACGAAGCATTCACCGGTGAGGAGCTGACCCAAAACTCCCCCGTGAAGGGAGGCTTCATCCCCTTGTTCGACCCGGAGCAGTACTTGACTATGCCAGGGGAACGTAATTCCCGCTGGCGTATTGAGTTCAATGGTATTGGAACACTGGCTTACTGCGCCACCGTTGAGCGAACACCTCAAATCATGGCGTTGCTACAACACGATATCCTTGCGCGTGCACAGCAATTCATTCAGAACCTGCCTTCAGGAATGATGGATCGGGCAATCAACTGGGCCTATCTGAGCGAAACCCAGGACTCGTTCGCCATCGAGAAGGAATCACCGAGCGAAGACAAGTCCCGACGCTTCATCCAGTTGCTCCGACAGGCTCATGAACGCATTCCGTTGAGTGAGGATTACTTGGTGACCCTCCAGAATGCAACGATCTCCAATCCATACGATATGGCCGCTGCGTTCCGTCATGAACAGAACCATCTGGCAAGCGGTCTGCATGGTGCAGCGGGTGTAACGTATGTCCCGCCTGCACCGGACTTATGTCGAGAGCTGATGGAACAGCTGATGGCATTGGGGAATGACGCGGTAAAACATATTGACCCTCTGGTCGCCGCCGGGATCATTTCATTTGGATTCGTCTTTCTTCACCCTTTCATGGATGGTAATGGTCGACTTTCCCGCTTCCTCATTCACCAGACGCTTTGCCGTGCGGGGGCATTGGATAATGGCTTGCTGCTCCCGGTGTCGGTGGCAATGAAGCGTGAGGAGCGTCTGTATCTGGAAACCCTGCAGGAATTCTCCCGACCCGCGCGTGAGTTCTGGGACGTGCGGTGGATTGATCAGGGAAACTTGTCCTTCAACTTCACTGGCCATCCGGCAATATACCGCTTCTGGGATGCCACGCCCGGCGTTCGATTCACTCTGGAGATGGCCAAGAGAGCTCTTGAAGTAGAGCTTCGTGAAGAAACGGTTTTTCTCGAAAATTACGACAAAATCGTCAAGGCGGTTGATGAGCGATATGACGTCCGCGGCAGTGACTTGGCCAATCTGGTAATGATGTGCTTGTCGCAAAATGGCACGGTCTCAAAGCACCGACGCAAGCAGTACAAGTATTCGGTTCAGGAGGAAGTGTTTGATTACATCGAGCGGGTCACGCAGACCTTGCTTCGAGATCAGGAACAGGAAAAGCACGGGGCCGAAGTTGCTGACGATTGCTAGATCACGCTTCGTATAAAAAGCCCCGCATTCAAAAGAATCGCGGGGCTTTTTCATTCAAGCGCGGTTGTTACACGGTGCGTCGAGCACCTTCGCCACATCATCGATAATCGCTTTGCTCATATCCTGCAAAAAATGTGACGCCCAGGCATGCCGGTCGCTATCGCGAATCATGGCGGCGTCTGAGGCGAGAAGTTTGGCGATATGGAGCAGGTCGGAGGCGTGGTGCAGCGCCTGGATTATCGGGACGTCACGGTTGATGCGGAACAGCGGTTGATTGGCGTGGTAGGAGAAGGGGGTGAGGCCGATGGTTTTCAGGTCTTTGGGATTGGTCATTGGGGTTTCACCGTCCGTAGGTTGGGCGGTGGTCGATGACCGGTGTAGCGGATAGATCGATAGCGTTCATTTGTAACTCCTGCATAGGTGAAGCTGTCCCGTTCGTTCTCAGGCGAATGGGTGGCAGCTGTGCGCAGGCTGAGAAACCGGAGATGCAGGAACCGGCAGACCCGAAGGTCTCCCACACACAGCCGCCATTGCACGAAAACTCGGGCGTAAAAAAACGCCGACAATCGTGAGTTAGGCGCAGTTGCATGCGCATCTTACTCGGGTTCTCAGGCCCGGTCGCTGAATTGGCAGCGACAACCTCAAGCTATCCGGCATTTTCCGAAGCCGCAATCGTAGCGATCTGGTGGCTTGTGAGCATGTCAGGCGACATATCTTGTAGAAGATGACTTCGGTCTGATCCTGTCAGTCGACAGTGTGATCACCGCAATCCTTGTGGGAGCGGGCTTGCTCGCGAAGAGGCCGTATCAGCCAGCATTAATGGCGCCTGACACACCGCATTCGCGAGCAAGCCCGCTCCCACAAGGTTAGTGGCAGTCAGTTAGTTACTTGGTGTGTCGAGCAGGCGGAAGAACCGTTCGCGCACCTGAACGTTATCGCTGTGCGCCACGTTGAAACGCAGAAAGTGACTGGCGTCCGGCGCTTTGCTCAGCAGGGTGCCAGGCGCCAGCACCAGGTCGATATCCAGCCCCTTCCTCGCGAGCGTTTCGGCATGATGCCCGTCGGGCAATCGCGTCCAGATAAACAACCCTTCATGCGGCAGCGATGAAACGGAACACCCTGCCTCCACCAGCCAACCCGACACCCGACTGCTCGATTCGTAGAGCCGATCCACCGTGCGCCGGGTGTGTTTGGCGTAGCTGCCATCACTGAGCATCGTGCAGATAATCTGCTCCGCCAGTTCCGACGTCATGCCACCGCAGGCCATTTTCAGGGTGACCATCCGTGCCGCCAGTTGCGGCGAAAGCACCGCATAACTGACACGACTGTTGGCCGTCAGGGTCTTGGAGAAACCGGAGACGTAACTGACATTGTCCAGCCCGCCCGCAGCCAGGCGCGGCGTTGTTCGTTGCTGCATGTCGCAATACAAATCGTCTTCGACGATGTGAAAACCATAACGGTGGCTCAACTCCAGCAAGCGATAGACCTGCGCCGGGGAGAACGAGTGCCCGGTCGGGTTGTGCAGGGTGTTGTTGGTCATGTAGAGCACGGGCCGATGGGCAATCAGCAATTGCTCCAAGGCGTCGAGGTCCATGCCGTCGATGCCCCGGTGGATGGTGATGACTTTGGCGCCATGCAAGGCCAGATTGGTGTGCATGGTGAAGTAACACGGATCGTCGAGCAGCACCGTGTCGCCGGGTTTGACCAGCAGACGCATCAGCATGTCGATGGCCTGCACGGTGTTGGCGGTGGTGATGATCTGGTCCACCGGCACTTCGATGCCCAAGGTCGCCAGTTTGACCCGCAACGCTTCGCGCAGCGGCAGATAACCGGCGGCGACGCCGTATTCACCCATGCGCAGGGAGGTTGCGCGCAGGGTGCCGCGCACGGCTTTCAGCAATTCTTCTGCCGGCAGCCACGAGGAAGGCAGGAAACCGGCACCAGGGCGCAACGCGCCGTTGTCCTGCAGCACTGCGCGACGGACCACGCTGAGGGTGTCCTGGGGTTGCAGGTCCGGGCCGGCATCGGTCTTGAGCGTGGCGGTGGAACGGTGCACGTAATGCCCCGAACCCTGGCGTGAAACCACCAGACCCTTGGCCCGCAGGCGGTCCAGTGCATCCACCACCGTGGACTTGCCCACGTTCATCAACTCGGAGAGTTCGCGAATCGGCGGCAGCCGCGAGCCGTGAGGCAGCCCGCCCTGGCTGATCGCCACCGACAATTGATCGACGATCTGCTGGACCAGCGGCACTCCCGGCTGGAACTCGATGGCGGCGATCACTGCTCGCTGAACCTGCATTTTACTGGTCTCTCCGGCAGTAAAGTTCGTTTGATTCTATACGAACTTGCTCTGATGAAAACAAGCGACTCTCTCTACCATCACCTTACAGACTTTCCTGATTGTTCGCGCTGGACGCCTGAACAATCGCTGGTTCCAGAGGTGTTGCATGAGTGTTCAAACCACGGTCGCCGTCGCCAAACCGGTGATCAACATCCGCCTGTTCACGATCCGGATCATCACCGCCGTGTCGCTGTTTGCCGTGCTGGGCAAGGCCAACGTCTGGCTCGACACCGCCACCAACAGCATCCTCGCCCTGGGTTATCGGGCCTTGCTGTTGCTGCTGCCGCTGACATTGCTGGTGCTGGGCCGTCGGTCATTGAGCGTCACACTCATGTGTGCTGCCCTCGGGCTGTTGCTGCTGGCGGTCACCAGCAACCAGGGCATGGTGATGTTCGCGGCGGCGTTGTTCGCCTACGGCATTGCCATTGCCGGTTACCTGATCAAGAGCGAAGCCGCCCAGACCAAAGAGGGCGCTGCCTACAACCGCGTCGCCATGAACATGGGCAGTCTGGTGGCGGGGTTGATCCTGCTGTCGCCGCTGCTGACGCCCACCCTGTTTTTCCTCGGTGCCGCAGGTTTCGTCCTGTTGTGCCTGCCCATCGCCATGGGCGCGACCTTTACCACCCAACCGGTGGTTGCAAGCCCGGTCACCCATGACGGCAGCGGCTGGCGCAACAAACTGCCGTGGGTGATCGCCGGCATCATCATGGGCATCAAGCTGTTTGGCGTGTTCTCGATCCTGCCCCAGGCGATCCTGCTCAAGACCGGTGAATTGCCGGCCTGGTATGGCTTGATGCTGATCCTCAACAGCGCCGTGGTGGTATTCGCCCAAGTGCCAGTGATGAAACTGATCGAGCGCACCGGGCGCTTCAAGGTGGTCGCGGTCATCGGGATCATCATCGGCGGCTTCGCCGTGCTCTCGTCGCCGGATGCGTTCCACGTCGAAACCCTTGCCGGCGCGTTGATCTGGGTTGCGCTGCTGTCCATCGCCGAGTGCGCGTTCAGCTATCTCGATTACTTCTCCGTCAAACAAAACAACATGTTCGTCAAGGAAGTGTCCCTGGGCGTCGGTGCCGGGCTGACGGTGTTGATCATGCGGGTCATGCCGCCGCCCTACAGCGCCTTGGTACTGGCGGCCATCGGCGCGGGCGGCATCCTCGCCTGGTACTGGCTCAACCGCAGAGCGAACGCGTCGCTGCACGACTGAGTCCTCGCACTTGCGTTTTTTACTCCACAGGTCGGAGGTTTCATGAACACCACGTCATGCGTAGTAGTGGTCGGGTACAACGGCAACCGGGTTCACGATATCCAGAAGCTGCGCGACCTCTGCAAGACGCTCTATAACGCCAGGCTGATCCTGGTGGTCGAGCAGATTCAAGCCGATGACGATCAGGTGGCGGACCACGTCTGCACGGCCTCGATGGCACCGCAGGACATCGCCGACTCCGTCGATCTGCTGGTCGGTTGCCTGAGTGCCGATTGCTGGAAGCTGGTAGGCGTCCTGCCATTTTCCGACCGTGGCGTGTTGCTGGGCGCGGCGTTGGCTACGCATTTCGGCCTGCCCGGCATTACCCCCGGCGAGGCGCGGGCGGGGTTGGATAAACAGATTTTTCGCACGCTGGAAGCGGCCGCCGACACGGCGCCCGAGGATTACCGTCCGGTGTTTTCCGCACGTATCGAAAGCCTGGGAGAACTGCGTCAGCGGGTCGTCGAACTGGGCGGCAGAGCCTTCATCAAACCCGCCTGCGAAGGCGCAAGCAGGGGTTGCCGGGTCATCCATCACCCGTCCGAATGCGATGAGGCCTGGCAGGCGCTCAAGCCGTATCGAGAAGGCGGCATCGTCCTCGAAGAGTTGATTCAGAACGCCCGGGAATACAGTTGGGATTACGTCGCGGGCAGCACTTGGGTCACTGAGAAAACCACCACCGAAGGCGCCTATCGCGCAGAAATCCAGCAAGTGGTGCCGGCACCGTTGGCGGCTGACGTACAGGCTCGCCTGGCGGCTGCCGGTCGCCATATGTCCGGACTGGTCTCACTGGAAAACGGCGCCTATCACAACGAAATCTTCCTGCGCCGCGACGGCCTGACTTCGGCGGTGGAAACCAACATGCGCCCTGGCGGCATGCATATCTGGGACCTGGCCCGTCTGGCGTTTGTCGATTTCGATCCATGGGAACGCTGGGTCCGGTGGGCGGTAGAAGGCAAGGTCGACCATCAGGATCCCGTTGCCCGTGGCTATTGCGGCATTCGTCTGCTCAGGGCACCGGCCGGTGGTCTTTTGCGCTTCGTGCCCGACATCCAGTCCCTGGCCCGGGAGCTGAACATCGAGCTGGTCGAGGCGGTGTACGCCAAGCGCCTCAGTGATTCAGTCACCGCACTGGTGAAAGACAACACGTCGTTTATCGGCCACATCGTATTGTTCAGCGAAGACTACGGGCAGCTCAGCGACAACCTGCTGCGCCTGGCAGAGGCGATCGAATCGCGCGTCGAAGTCACATGCCTGGCTGTGCCGGCGAGAGCCGTGGGTTGAGCCTTCGGGATCAATGTTTCAAGCATTATTGGTTTAAGAGGGTTGAATGAATGATTGAGCAAAAAATGTCGTGTGACGAACGTTTCATCACCCTGGCGAAAGAACTCGACTACGACATCTACGGCGAGAACACAGTGGGCGGACGTTACGCACCGCTGGTTCGGCATCACGATGAAATCTACATCAGCGGTCTGGTACCGCGCGTGAGCGGCAAAATGCAATACCCGGGCAGGGTCGGGCTTGAGCTCAGCCTGATGGACGCACAAGCGGCGGCCAGCATCAGCGCCATGCGCGGGCTGGCACTGATCGTTGATGCCATCGGTTCACTGGACAAAATAAAGTCGCTGATACGGGTCACGGTTTACGTGAAGTGCACGGCGGACTTTGTTGATCTCAGTGAAGTTGCCAACGGCGCATCGGATGTCTTCAGTCATGTGCTGGGCGATGCGGGGAAACATACTCGAACCACTGTCGGTGTCTACCAACTACCGAAAAATGCCGCCGTGGAAGTTGACATGATTGTGGCGCTGCGGCCCTCGGTGTTGTGAGTATTAGTTGCTCGGCTTTACAGTGATCGATTGTTCGCCTAGTGTCAGGTCGACTCAAAGTCGATAATAAATCGGTGTGCGCGGATGAATAACATTCAAGGTGGTTTTTTTTCATATAAGGACTTTCGCCAGAGTTTGAACCCACCGCCGGTCAATGCCCGGGTGTGGAAGGGTGACGAACTCACAGGCATGCGTAAGAACCTCGAAGCCAGCGAGATCGATATTGTCGCCCTGGCTCACGACGACAGCACCGAAGGCTGCAAGTTGACGCCAGGGATGGCGGTGTCCATGCAATGGTTGAAACCGGGCACGACGCTGAATGGCCATGCGCATTCCTGGTGGCACCTGTTCATCATTCAGTCCGGCAGCGGCGCGTTGACCTTGGGCGATGCCGATGCAGTGGACGTCAGCCCCGGTGACGTGTTGCTGGTGCCAGCCTGGACCCGACACGGCTTCGTCAACACCAGCGCCACTGAACCGCTGGCCATGCTGAACATGAGCAACATGCCCCAGATGGCGCAACTCTCCAATGCGGCAGACGCCACGGTCTGACACGCTCAACCTTCCCCTCTGTGACTCACCAGGGAGTCTGCATTCGCAGACTCCCTTTTTTATTTCTGCCCCTCCTGGGTATTTGTGTCTTTAAACTTCTGTATCCGTAGAAACAGCTAATTTCTGTATCTGTTCAGCGCTTAAGCAACTAACTACGATCGTTTCCAATGCAACGGATTATTGTGGTTAAAGCAAGGGAGCGTTCTATGGAAAGTACGAAGCTGAAACTGTATGTCGGCGCAGATTTTGTCAGTGCTTTTGCGCTGTCAGCATTTGTGGCGTTGAAAGAGAAACAACTTTCATTTGAACTTGTCACGCTGGATTTGAAAGCGCGTGAGAACTATAAGTCGAGTTATCAAGATATCTCTCTGACGTGCAAGATCCCCACGTTGATTCACGACGGTTTCGCATTGTCGGAATCTTCGGCCATTGCCGAATATCTGGACGAGATAGCGCCGGGGCATCCAAAACTGTTCCCGCTGGACATCAAGCAGCGCGCCCGCGCCCGCCAACTCCAGGCCTGGTTGCGCAGTGATCTGCTGGTCATTCGCAAAGAGCGTCCGGCAGACCTCATTTACTTCGGCAAGAAAGAAACCCCGTTGTCGGATGAAGCCCACGCAGCTGTCGCGAGACTGTTCTTTGTCGCCGACCGGTTGCTGGAGGAGGGCGCCGATCATCTGTTCGGAGACTGGAGCATCGCCGACACCGACCTGGCAATCATGCTCAACCGATTGCTCGCCAATGGCGATCGCGTTCCTCAGCGGCTCGCGGCCTATGTGCGTCGGCAATGGGATCGCGACAGCGTCCGGGCATGGATAGACATAGAGCGCGCAGCGCCGGCCATTCAGTGAAAACGCCAGGCAATCACCAGGAGCGCTGCCATGCAGGGACTGTCGGAGCAGGAAAGATACAAACCCTATAACTCACGCACCATTCGCGACACGCCGTATTGGCAAAAACTGACACCAGCGTTGCAGGAAGCCATGACCGTGGTGGCCCGGGTCATGCCGTTTCGCACCAATGACTATGTCCTCGGTACGCTGATCGACTGGAACAACATTCCGGATGATCCGATTTTCCGCATGACCTTTCCCCACAAGGACATGCTGCTGCCGGACGAGTACGCGTCGCTTAAACAGTTGATCGAGCGCGATGACGCCGTCGCGATCAAGCGTCGGATCGAGGCGATCTGGCTGCGCATGAACCCGCACCCGGCCGGGCAGCTGACACACAACGGCGCGACCCTCGACGGAAAAGTCCTACCCGGTATACAGCACAAGTACCGCGAGACCGTGCTGTTTTTCCCCGGTGCCGGTCAGACGTGTCACGCGTACTGCACGTTCTGTTTCCGCTGGGCGCAGTTCATCGGCGAGGAAGAACTCAAGTTCAACGCGCGTGAGTCCCAGGAGCTGGTGAATTACCTGTGGGTGCACACCGAGGTGACCGACGTGCTGATCACCGGGGGCGACCCGATGATCATGAACACCCGGTCGCTGGCGGGGTATATCGAGCCGCTGCTGGAACTGCCCCACCTCAAGAGCATCCGCATCGGCACCAAGTCCGTGGCGTATTGGCCGCAACGGTTTGTCAGCGACAAGGACGCACCGGAACTGTTGGCGCTGTTTAAACGGATCGTCGCAGCGGGGAAACACCTGTCGATCATGGGGCACTACAACCACCCGGTGGAGATCCGCCAGGACATCGCTCGCCAGGCTGTCGAACGCATTCGTTCCACCGGGGCGACCTTGCGCATGCAGGCGCCGGTGATCCGCCACATCAACGAAAACCCCGCCGATTGGGCGGCGCTCTGGACCGAGGGCGTGCGGCTGGGGGCGGTGCCTTATTACATGTTTGTCGAGCGCGATACCGGGCCGAGCCACTACTTCGCGATGCCGCTGGTGCGGGCGTTCGAGATTTTCCAGGCGGCTTACCGAACGGTCTCCGGGCTGGCGCGCACAGTGCGCGGGCCATCGATGAGCACGTTTTACGGGAAGGTGTTGATCAACGGCATCGAGACCGTGGCCGGGGAAAAAGTCTTCGTGTTGCAGTTTCTTCAGGCCCGGGACCCGCAATGGGTATTGCGCACCTTCTATGCGCGCTTCGATCCGCACGCGACCTGGTTCGATGAGCTGCGACCGGCGTTTGGCGAGCGCTCGTTTTTCTTTCAGCCGGAGCCTGTAGCAGCGCCCGAATTGATACCGGTCTTGCTCGAAACGGCGTAAGAAAATTCATCAGGAGATAGGGATATGAGCGGCATTCCGTTTGACCAGCGAGAAGGTTTTATCTGGCTCGATGGCGAGTTCGTCGAGTGGTCCGAGGCGCGCTTGCATGTGCTGACCCATGGTTTGCATTACGCGAGCACCGTGTACGAAGGGGAGCGTGTCTACAACGGCAAGATCTTCAAACTGCGTGAGCACAGCGAGCGGCTGTACCGCTCGGCGCAGTTGATGGATTTCGCGATTCCCTATGAGTTGGCCGAACTGGAAGCGGCCAGCCATGAACTGCTGCAACGCAACAACGTGGTCGACGGTTATCTGCGGCCAGTGGCGTGGCGCGGCAGTGAAATGATCTCGACCTCGGCCCGCTTCAACCGCGTGCACGTGGCGATCGCCTGCTGGCAATGGCCGAGTTACTTCGACCCGGCGGGGCACATGGGCGGCATTCGTTTGAAGACCGCCGAGTGGCGTCGGCCGCCGCCCAGCAGCAGCCCGTTCGAAGCCAAGGCGTCCGGGCATTACCAGATCGCCACGCTCAGCAAACACGATGCGGAAAACAACGGTTATCACGATGCGCTGATGCTCGACTGGCGCGGCCATGTCGCCGAAGCCACCAGTGCCAACGTGTTCTTCGTCAAGGGCCGGACGCTGCACACGCCGCTACCCGATTGTTTTCTCAATGGCATCACTCGCCAGACCGTCATCGAACTGGCCGGGGCGCTGGATTACCAGGTGGTCGAGCGCACGATTCTTCCTACTGAGCTTGGCGACTTCGATGAGTGTTTTCTGACGGGCACCGCCGCTGAAATCACCCCCGTGCAGAGCATCGACGAACAGCGCTATCGACCGGGCAACGCCTGTCGCGAATTCATTGCCGCTTACACCTCAACCGTTAACGCCTGATAAACCGCCAGGAACACCACCATGTCAGATCAAGGGATTGTTGCGTCTAAACCTTACGTTTCACTGGGCCACCGCCATGATGAATTGTCATCCCGTGGCTGGACGGTGCTGACCCCAGCCGAATTTGCCTACGATGTCGTCGGCACGCTGCAGGCGTTCGGTCAGGTCATTCCGCAATTCAACGGGCAGACGGCGTTCGCCATTACCCGCAAGCCGGGGTATGAAGCGTTGCCGTACTCCCAGAGCATGAACGGCATCGGCCCGCACACCGAAGCGCCGGTCTATGGGCCGCCGCCGCGTTATCTGGCGTTGCATTGTCATCATCAGGCTACCTGTGGTGGCGGGCATACGGGGTTGGTCGACGGAATCGAGTTCCTGGCGTACCTCGAACGCACCGAACCCGAGTTGCGCGAATGGATCGACGACACACCCGTAGAGTTCGTCGCCACCGCCAAACCGGGTGAGGCGGCGCAAACCAGGGTCAAGGAGTACATCCTGACGCCTACAGAGGACGGGGACATTTTCCGCTTCAGCTACAACCAGTTTCACTACGGCGATGTGAATCCTTCCGAGGACGATTTGCAGCAATCGAAGGTGACGAGCAGTTCATCGCCCCTGGCCAGGTTCGCGCTGCTCGGCGAGGAATATTTCATCCAGCACAACACGCCGGTGCTGATTCCCGACGGCTGCATGCTGATTTGGGACAACTGGCGAATGATCCACGCCCGCAGTCGATACACTGACCCGGCGCGCAACCTGACCCGCTACTGGCTGGCCTGATTCATCCGTCGCTCACTATTTAATCGGCGTACCCCTCAGCGGGTACGCGTCCTACAGGTATCGCGTCATGCAAACAGCAATCGAGATCGCCAAGGTCGATCATCAACTGGTCGTGCGGCTCAATCAGGCATGGACCAAAAGGGCCACGGTGTGTGCGCCGGACAAGGCCTCGGTCAGCGAAGCGTTCGATCCGGCACGCCCGGATTATCCGGAGTGCATGGTGCCGTTCTTCCATCACCCGAAATTCCAGGCCCTTAGCGACGAGCTCAAAAGCACCGTCGTGACTTGGGGCTGGATCGGTTACAACCTGCGTACGGTCACGGCGGAAGAGCACGTGGTGAACCCGGCGCTGAGCGTCATCGCCAATCAGTACCTGGGTAAAAACGACTGGCACTTTCGCGAGGCGATGCAGCAGACGTTGATCGACGAGCACTACCACACGCTCATGCACCTTCGCGCCATCGAGCGGACCAAAGAGGAGCGCGCACTCGATCAGGATCTGGAGTTGCCGCCCTCGGTCACCTATCTGCGCCTTGTCGCGCTGCGAGAAACATTGCCCGAGCAGTGGCAGCGCGACCTGGCGGCGATCACCTTTGCGGTGGTGGCCGAGATCAGCGTCAACGCTTACCTGGATCTGCTGGCCGACGACCAAACCATTCAACCGCAGAACCGCCGCGTGGCAGAGCTGCATAACCGCGACGAATACGCCCACAGCAAGATTCTCGCTGAAGTGGCGAAGGTCATGTACGCGAACATGCAGCCGACCCAACGGGCATTTTTCGCACAGACGTTGTCGGTGGCGCTGAGTGCCTTTGTCGCTCAGGACTACTCGATGTGGGAGGCGATTCTCACGCAGCTCGGCGTCGAGGATGCGGCGCTGATCATCGCCGACACTCGCGAGAGCAACAAGAACGCCACGATCATGCGCGACTACAGCGGCCTGCATCGTCTGGCGCAGGATCTGGGAATTACCGACGAGATCGATTTCGACTTCCGTCCGACCCTCAAAGCGGCGGCCGTGGCCTGATTCAGGAGGTGAAAATGTCCGTTCCTGTGTACGAAGTGTTTGCCATCCGTGTCGGCGCCAATGCCCAACGCACCGCCCGGGAGAATTTTCTTTACGACGCTTGCTGCGGAGATCCGAACGCGTCGATGCCGTTGGACTACTACTTCTGGGTCATTCGCAACGAGCAACAGGTCATCGTAGTCGACACCTGTTTTCAACCGGCCACAGCCGATCGGCGCAACCGTCAGATGTATCGCCTGCCGGAAGAATCCCTACGCCAACTGGACATCGATCCGGCGCAGGTCGAGAACCTGATCCTCACCCATTTGCACTGGGATCACGCCGGCAACCTGGGGTTGTTTCCGAAAGCCACGGTGCATCTGCAGGAAGCGGAGCTGCGCTTCTGCACCGGACCGAAAATGGCCCATCGCACGGTAAACAAAACCTACGAAGTCGAAGATGTGATGTCGGCGCTGCCACCGCTGTTCGAAGGCCGGTTGCGCTTGCATACCGGCGCGGTCGAGGTGATTCCGGGTGTGACGCTGCACCCGGTGGGTGGCCATACGCCGGGTAGCCAGGTGGTGCGGGTGAACACCGAGCGCGGGTGGATTGTGCTGGCGTCGGATGCTGCGCATTTGTGGGCGAACATTCGCCAGCGCAGCCCGTTTCCGATCCTGGATGATCTGGCACAGACGCTGGAAGCGTTTATCGAAATCGACCGTTTGGCTGACAGCGAAGACCACGTCATTCCCGGTCATGACCCATTGATTGCCGAGCGATTCCCTCATTGGAACGATGATCCACACATCATTTGCCTGCACGCAAACCCCTTGTAGGAGCCGGCTTGCTGGCGATGGCGGCGGATCAGTCGACATCGATGGCGTCAGACATAACGCCATCGCCAGCAAGCCGGCTCCTACAGGATGACGTGTCAGCTTTGGGTTTTGAGGAGTTGGCCCAATGTCGCCAGCGCCTCATCTATCTTCGGCGAATAAGGCGCCCCACACCCAATCCGCACAAAGTGACCAAAGCGCTGCGCATTGGAAAAGATATCCCCAGGGGAAATCTGAATGCCCGCCTTCAACGCCTCCCGAAACAGCGCCATGGCCGAATAGTGTCGAGGCAGTTCCACCCACAGCAATGTGCCGCCCCGAGGGTCCGTCACACAGGTGCCCGGAGGGAAATAGCGGGTGATTGCGGCACTCATCTGTTGGCGTTGTTGCGTCAGGGTTTTCCTCAGCCGACGCAGGTAACGCTCGTAGGAAGGCGTCTTCATGAACGCACCCACCGCCAGTTGCGACAACGTCTCACAGCCGCGGGTCTGAGTGTGTTTGAGCATTTCCACGCGCTCGTGCCATTTTCCCGCGCTGATCCAGCCCAGGCGCAAGCCCGGTGCCAGGGTTTTGTTCAGCGAGGCGCAATAGATCACATTGTCACTGCAGTCCCAGTGTTTGAGCGTGGACAACGGCTGCTCGGTATCCACCAGATCGCCATAGGTGTCATCTTCGATCAGCACGGTGCCGTGCTCGGCGCACAGTTGCACCAACCGCGCCTTGTTGGCGTCGGGCATGATGCTGCCCAGCGGATTCTGCAGGTTGGGAATGACGATCAGCGCCCGAATTCGTTCGGGTTTTTGCAGTAGTTGTTCCAGTGCGAACAGGTTGATGCCCGCGTGGCCCGTTGCCGGGACTTCCAGCACTCGCAGGTTCAGGCTTTCGAGAATTTGCAGCAAGCCGTAGAAGGTCGGCGACTCCACGGCCACGGTGTCACCGGGTTGGGTGACCGCACGCAAGGCCAGGTTGATTGCTTCGGTTGCGCCGTTGGTGATCACAATCTTCTCGGCAGTCAAATTGGCTTTGGCGGTCAGCGCCCGTCGCGCCAGGATGTTACGCAAGGTGAGGTTGCCGCAGGTCGAGCCTTGGACACCCAGCAAATGCTGATCCTGACGCAGCGCCTTGATCATGTGCTCCTGCAAAATCTTCAACGGATAGAGCTCGGGTGCACAGTAGGCACTGGCGAAATTGACCTTGATCGTTGCACGCTGGCTGGCCTTGAGCACCGATGACACCAACTCGTGAATGCCGAGATAGACGTCGGTGTCGGGGGGCGGGGGAGTCATCTCGACAGGTTTGGGCAAGTTATCCGGCTGGCGAATGTAGTTGCCGGAACGTGGGCGGGCTTCCAGGACGCCGTAGTCCTCGAGCTCTCGGCAAACCTGCACGGCGGTCGACAGGCTGACGGCATGTTTTTCCATCATCAGCCGAATGGAGGGAAAACGTTCACCGGTTTTCAAGGTGCCGCTGCGGATTGCATCGAGGTAGTGGTTGGCTAACTGACGGTACAAAGGGGTTGTGTGCATGACGACCTCAGCAATCGCACCACTGAAGTCTTGAGCTGGAAAGTGAGATGACGCTCCCCGCAGGCGGACCCGTGGTGCTCAAGGGTGAAGGGAAGTGTTTATTCGGGTGTCGATACTGTGAGAGTAATCGTGCTTTTAGCGGAATCGCGGGCAATAAAAAGCCCCGCTCTAGGGCGGGGCTTTTAGGTCAGTGGCGCCTGAAGCGCTGCTGATGGACCGTGTTACTGCGCGGCGATGCTGTAGCCATCGAACGCGGTTTGCTGCTGAAGTGCGGTAATGATGTTTTTGCGGTTGACCGCTTGTTCCGTCCCGGCGCTGTCCAGGAACGTCTCGCTTTCCAGCTCGGCTTCATCGCCCTCGCCAACGAAAGTGAAGCCCAGGAATTCCAGCGCTTCACGGTCAACGTTCAGTCGCGAGCGTGGTGTACGCAGCGGCAGGGTGACGCTCACGCCATCCTTGCTGATGGTAAACACTTCGACTTCTTTCTTGGCGCGGGCCGTTTTGCTCTTGCCGCTGGCCGGGTTGCTGATGGCTAGATGCGTCTGGTTCAGCACCTTCAATGCCAGGCCGTAGACGATTTCCTGAAACGCCGGATCGTCCTTGAAGCTGGAAAGAATGCGGCTGATCGAGAATTTGCTGCTCAGGTCTTCGAGGGCCGCGATATCGGCCGCTTCGGCGTCCTTGAGTTGCTTGAGTTCGCCCATCAGTTCGTAGGCTTTGTCGTCGTCGAAGCGGTCGTGGGCCTGGCGAATCGCGGCGCGCAGCTCGCGGATCTGGTCGCTTTCACGGGTGGACTGGAAAGCGTCCAGAACCATCTCGCTGATGGTCTTGGCCTGGGGCACATGCTGTGAAAGATTGATGGAGTTTTCGTATTCCGCTTTGGACGACAAGGTGACTACGGATTCAGCGGTATTGGAATCGGACATTGAAATTTCACTACTTCTTTAAACTTGGGTTTAGGCGAGAAAGCGCTGGGCCTTTTCAGGCCGCCTAATCTATTGGACCGAGACGGCGTTGTCACGGATTCCTACTTCCCCGGCGAATTCAGGTTCATGGAACGCACCGCCCATTGCTCTGCAGTCTGTTGATCGACCGGTAACGTGAAGCGAAAGGTCGCGCCACGTCCGGGCACATCGATCAGCTGGATATCGCGACCGTGCAGTTGCAGGATCCGATGGACGATTCTCAGCCCGAGTCCGCCATCGCGTCGTGCGCCGCCAATGTTGAACGGGCGCAGGAATAGCCCTTCGCGCAGTTCAGGTGCGATGCCGGGGCCGGTGTCGCTGACGGTGACTTCGATAAACGATCCTTGTGGACGCAGGCTCAATTCGATATCCCCACCTTGAGGGGTATGACGCAGGGCGTTGTCGAACAGGTTGGTGAGGACCCGTTCGATCAGCCCCAGGTCTGCGCAAGCGGCCGCCACGTTGGGCGCGAAGCTGGCCTTCAGTTCAACCTGGCGCGCCTCGGCGGTGAGTTCGAATTTCTGGAAGATGTCCTGCACCAGGTCGGTCAGGGAGAAGCGCTCCAGCACGGGCTGCACGAAACCGTGCTCCAGGCGCACCAGTTCCAGCAACGATTGCGCCAGGCCGCCGACCTTTCGGCTTTGATCCAGAGCGATGCCCAGGTAGCGGCGACGGTCGGCGGGGGACAGCGTGGCGTCCTTGAGTGACAAGGTTTCCAGATAACCGTGCAACGAGGCCAAGGGCGTACGCAGGTCGTGGGAAATGTTCGCCACCAGTTCGCGGCGCTCCTGATCCTGACGGGTCAGCGAACGCCATTGTTCGCTGAGGCGCGCCTGCATCTGCCGGAAGGTGGCGTCGAGGATGGCGATTTCGTCGTGGCTGGCGGTTTTTTCCGCCGGGGCTGGCGCGGGTGGCGTCGCCGGGACACCATCAATGTCGAACTGGCTGACGGTTTCGGTCAACCGACGCAACGGCCGGGTGATCAGCGCAAAGGCTGTGAGACCGGCAATCAGGCAAAGCAATGCGACCAGTCCGATAGACAGCAGGGCCGTGTTGAGGGCTGCACTGGTGGCGCCCCGTTCCGCCAGGCGATCGTGGTCTTCGCCGAGCAACACCACGTAAAGATAACCGACAGGCTTACCGTCGACCTTCAACGGTGCAGCGCTGAACACCTTGCGCGCATCGACGCTGCGCGGGTCGTCGCCGAGAATCGGCAGGGCATCACCCTTGAGCAGGCGCTGGATGGGCGCAAGGTCGACCCGTTCCCGGTGAATCCGGCCTTCGGGCGCCGCGCTGCCGACAATCCTGCCCCCGATGTCGAGCAGATAGACCTCGACACTGGGATTGACCAGCATCAGCTTGCTGAACAGGTCTCGCACGGCATCGGGCATCAGGCCCTGGGTGTCCATCAGCACCGTGTCGCTGGCGATATGTTGGGCCAGATCCCGCGACAGTCCTTGCACCACTTCCTGTTCATGCATCTGGTTGGAACGCACCTGCATCCAGGCCGAGGTGCCGCAGCACACCAGCAACAGCACGGCGAAAACCAGAGACAGCCGTTGCGTCAGGGTCAGCTTCATGGCTGTTCCTCTCTGGCCGCGAATTTGTAGCCACGGCCCCACACCGTGAGGATGCGCACCGGTTGCGCGGGATCGGCCTCGATCTTTGCCCGCAGGCGGTTGATGTGGGTATTGACCGTGTGCTCGTAGCCTTCATGGCTGTAACCCCACACGGCGTTGAGCAGGTCCATGCGCGAGAACACTTTGCCGGGCTGGCGGGCGAAGAAATACAGCAGGTCGAACTCCCGTGGCGTGAGGTCGAGGCGCCGACCGTCAAGGGACACCTCGCGGGTGATCGGGTCGATGGAGAGGCCGTCGATGATCAGGCTGCCGGCGTCCATTTTCAGGTTGCGCGCCATGGCGTCGACCCGTCGCAGCAACGCCTTGACCCGGGCGACCAGCTCGAGCATGGAAAAGGGTTTGGCCAGGTAATCATCGGCGCCGAGTTCCAGGCCCAGTATCCGATGCACTTCGCTGGAGCGCGCACTGGTGATGATGATCGGGGTATAGCGGGCCATGGCGCGGGCGCGGCGGCAGATTTCCAGGCCGTCGACACCCGGCAGCATCAGGTCGAGGATCAGCGCGTCCCAGTTTCCTTGCTGCAGCAATCGCATGCCTTCATCGCCATCGGCGCAGTGCACCACCTCGAACTGCTCATCGCGCAGATGCAGGCAGATAAGGTCGGCGATATGCAGATCGTCCTCGACCACGAGGACGCGTTTGGTCGGTTCCATCAAGCTCAATCCTTCGGCGCAATGAGCGCATTGTGCGGGTTTTCCAGGGCCAGAGTTATCACGAATTGTTTAACTTCCCGTGAGGATTTGGCGAACTACCCAAGCCTAGGCTGTGTTCCATGAAAGGCATTTTGGATTTTTGGAGACGGCCATGTTTTCACGGCGACAATTTCTACTGGCGAGCGGCGGGCTGGGGGCTGCAGCCCTGGTGATCGGTGTATTGCCAAAATTTGCCGCTCGTTCCGCACTGGTCAGTGAGGCCAGTGCCGAGGAGGTTTTCGAGGTGACCCACAGCGACAGCGAATGGCGCGCCCTGCTAAGCGCCGAGCAGTACGAAATCCTGCGCGAGGAGGGCACCGAACGGGCCTACAGCAGTGCGCTGAACAACGAGCACCGTGAGGGCATCTTTGCCTGTGCCGGTTGCGATCTGCCGCTGTTCTCCTCTGCAACCAAGTTCGACAGCCACACCGGTTGGCCGAGTTTCTGGGCCCCGCTGGACAAGGCCGTGGCGACCCGTCAGGACCGATCCTTCGGCGTGTTGCGCGAAGAGGTTCACTGTCGGCGTTGCGGTGGTCATCTGGGGCATGTTTTCGATGACGGGCCCAAGCCCACCGGCCTGCGTTACTGCATGAACGGTCTGGCGATGACCTTCAAGCCACAGGCGGCCTAACCCTCTCTCTCATTTCATGCAGGTCGACGTTATGTGGCTTCTGGTCCTCGCTTATCTCGGTGGTGTGCTGACGATCGTCAGCCCGTGCATTCTGCCGGTACTGCCGTTTGTCTTCGCCCGCACCGGGCAGCCGTTCATGAAGAGCAGCTTGCCGCTGCTGGCGGGGATGGCACTGACCTTCGCGCTGGTCGCCTCGTTGGCAGCGGTAGGTGGCGGTTGGGTGGTGCAGCTCAATCAGTACGGACGCTGGCTCGCTTTGGTGTTTGTTGCACTGTTCGGCTTGACGTTGTTGCTGCCGCAACTGGCTGAGCGCCTGACGCGTCCGCTGGTGGCGGCTGGCAGCCGTTTGTCGCAAGCCGCCGGTGCCGATTCGCGGCCGCGTCCCGGTGCTTCGTTCCTGATCGGTGTTGCAACTGGCTTGCTCTGGGCGCCGTGTGCCGGGCCGATTCTGGGCCTGGTACTCACCGGCGCCGCACTGCAAGGGGCAAGCATCGCAACCACCCTGTTGCTGTTGGCCTACGCCGCCGGTGCCGCCACTTCTCTCGCGGTGGCGTTGCTGCTGGGCGGTAAAGTCTTCGCTGCAATGAAGCGTTCCATCGGTGCTGGCGAGTGGGTTCGTCGAGGTTTGGGCGCTGCAATGCTGGCGGGTGTGGCGGCGATTGCCCTGGGGCTTGATACAGGGATTCTGGCACGGGTTTCGACGGCCTCCACGGGCGGTATCGAACAGGCGCTGGTCGGACGGTTGGCCAGGTCTCCTAATGAAAGCGGGGCAATGATGGCGCGTGATCCCGGTGGTGTAATGAAAGCGGCCGACCAAAAGCCGGGCGCGCTGCCGATTGAAGGCAACCTTCCGGCGCTGGACGGCGCCGTGCAATGGCTCAATTCACCCCCTCTCACTGCTCAGGCGTTGAAAGGCAAAGTAGTGCTGGTGGATTTCTGGACCTACTCCTGCATCAATTGCCTGCGCACGCTGCCCTATGTAAAGGCGTGGGCCGAAAAGTATCGTGATCAGGGCCTGGTGGTGATCGGCGTCCATGCGCCCGAATTCGCTTTCGAACGGAATGTAGGCAACGTCACCAAAGCCATGAAGGACCTGGGCATCAACTACCCGGTGGCAATCGATAACGACTACAAGATCTGGCGAGCTTTCAACAACGAGTACTGGCCCGCCCACTATTTTGCCGACGCTCAGGGACGCATTCGCTATCACCACTTTGGCGAAGGCGATTACGCCGAGTCGGAGCGGGTGATCCAGCAATTGCTGCGTGAGGCGGGCGCCGCCAAGGTGGCCGACGGGTTGATCGATGCCAGTGCCGAGGGTGTTCAACTCGCGCCGGACATGAACGAAGTGCAGTCACCGGAAACCTACGTCGGCTACCAGCGCTCGGAGCATTTCGTCCCCGAAACCAGCCTGGTTCCCGACAAGTCGACGAACTACAACCCACCGTCGCAACTGGCCCTGAATGACTGGAGCCTGGGCGGTCAGTGGACTGTCGGCTCGGAGCGGGCCATATCAAGCGCGCCGGCCAGTCGCATCGTTTACCGCTTCCATGCTCGTGATTTGCACCTGGTGCTGGGGCCTGCCACCGATGGCAAACCGGTGCGCTTCAAAGTCCTGATTGACGGAAAAGCCCCTGGTGATGCCCACGGTACGGACGTCGCACCCGATGGCAGCGGCAGCGTGACCGAACAACGTTTGTATCAACTGGTGCGTCAACCCGGCGGTGTCACGGATCGAACCTTCAGCATCGAATTTCTCGATCCGGGCGTCTCGGCGTATGCCTTTACGTTCGGTTGATCGCCCCCTTTATTTCTCAGGAGTCAGCCTCATGAAAACCCTCTTCACCTGGCGCCGCACCCTGTTGGGGCTGGCTGCCGCAGGCATCATCGGCCAATGCTCGGCCTTCTCTTTCGGTGCTGGCGACGAAGCGGTCATCATTCCCCCGCCGGCCCTCGACGAAACCACCCAGGCCCATAGCGAAACGGCGGTCTTCGCCGGCGGTTGCTTCTGGGGCGTGCAAGGGGTGTTTCAGCATGTCAAAGGGGTGAAGAACGCGGTCTCCGGCTATGCCGGTGGTGCCGCCAACACCGCCCGATACGAACGAGTCAGCGATGGCGATACCGGTCACGCAGAAGCTGTCGAGGTCACCTTCGACCCCACTCAGGTCAGCTATGGCACCTTGTTGCAGATCTATTTTTCCGTCGCGCATAACCCAACCGAACTCAATCGACAGGGGCCTGACCACGGGACTCAGTACCGGTCGGCGATTTTCCCTGCAAACAGCGAGCAACAACGCGTCGCCCAGGCCTACATTGCCCAGCTGGATGCCGCCAAATCCTTCAACAAACCGATCGTCACCAAACTGGAAACCTATAACGGTTTCTACCCGGCGGAAGAGGAACATCAGGACTTTCTGACCGAGCATCCGACTTATCCGTACATCGTGATCAACGATCTACCGAAAGTAGCGCAGCTCAAACAGCTGTATCCGGAGCGGTATCAGGAAAAACCGGTGCTGGTGAAGTCGGGGTTGTAATCATTGTAGGAGCGATGCGGCCGAGGATTCGGGAAAGGGGGCATGATGCTCACCCCGAAATCACATTCTTGCCTGCCACCTTCGACCGATACAACGCCTGATCAGCCCTGGCCAGCAACCCGGTTTGTTGTTCTTCGTCAAAGCGCTGAACCACGCCAAAACTGAGGGTCAGTTGAAAGTCTCCCACCGGCGGCAAGTCGGCGAGGCTATTGCGGATGGTTTCGGCAAGGGTTCTGGCGTCGGCCAGCGGGGTGTTGGGCAAAATCATGATGAACTCATCACCCCCCCAACGCACCAGCAAATCGCCCTCGCGGACGCAACGCTTGACGCTTTCGACCACCTGCACCAACGCGGCATCACCCAGGGCATGACCGTAGTGATCGTTGATGTTCTTGAAGTCGTCGATGTCCATGGCGATCAGCGACAGGGGCTGTCGAAAGCGCTGGGCGCGGTCACATGCCTGGGGAAGGGCCTTACTCAGCCGATGTCGATTGGCGATTGAAGTCAGCGCGTCGGTTTCCGCCAGTTTGCGATTTTCTTCGAGTTGGACCTGCAATTGCTGGTTGACCCGGGATAGCTCTCGAGTGCGTTCTTCGACGATGGCTTCGAGGGATTGATTCCTTCGTTCAAGCGCTTCGAGCAGGCGTTTTTTGTCTTCAATGCAGCGGTGCGCACCGACCATGCGCGCGACCGAACCGTCGGCATTACGTGCAAGCACGTGGCCACGATCTTCGATCCAGATATAGCGCCCGTCCTGTGTGCGACAGCGATACTCGGCTTGATAACCGGGAGCCCGTTGGCTCAGGTAGTCGTCAAACAGGGCCATGACCCGCGGGTAATCGTCGGGGTGCATCACGTTTTCCCAGGTCAACACGTTGTTGTCGAGGGAGTGAGGTGCATAGCCAAGCATTTCGTACCAGCCGGGGTTGCGGTAAACGAAACCGGTATTGGCGTTCCAGTCCCAGATGCCGTCACTGACCAGTTCCATAATGGTGTGCAGCATGTTTTCGTTCAAATCGGACAGATTGAACTTCAACGCTTCGATATCCGAGGCCCCATCCATCACCGCTCTCCCTGACCAAAGTGACCCGTCAGTCGAGGAGATTAGTCGATGGCGCCTTCAGCCCGCTAGTGCTTGCCCCACATCCGCATGGCGAAGTCGACGAAACTGCGCAGTTTCGGCAAACGGTAGCGATCCTGTGCGTACATCAGGCTCATCGGCCGGTTCGGCGGCACGTAATCCGGCATCACGGCCACCAGTTTTCCGTTCTTGAGGTCTTGCTCCACCAATGCGTCGGGCAACAACACGATGCCCATGCCGGTGCGTGCCGCTTGATGCAATCCTGCGGAACTGTTGATCAGCATGGGGCCACTGACTGCCACAGTCACCTCGCCTTCGGCCCCGGTCAGGCGCCATTCCTTTTCCACCGAGTGCCAGTCATCGCCGGCCGGGTAGGCAAAGGACAGGCAATCGTGGTGTCGCAGGTCATCCGGTGTCTGCGGGTTGCCTCGGCGCGCCAGGTAGCTCGGTGACGCGCACATGGTCAGCGTGTAGTCCTCGAGTGGGCGGGCGATCAGGTTGGTCTGTTCCATGTTGCCCAGCCGAAACGCCACGTCGAAACCGTTTTCGAGCAGGTCCGGACGCCGGTTGGTGAGGACCACGTCCAGTTTGACCCGTGGACAAAGCCGGGCGAATTCGCTCAGCGCGGGCGCGAGTTTTTCGGTGCCGAACGTCAACGGTGCGGTGAGGCGCAGGGTGCCGCTCGGCTCGTCGAGGGCCTGCTCGGCCAGGCGTTCGGAATCGGCCACCAGCCCCAATACTTCGAGGCAACGCTGATAGTACGCGGTACCAAATTCTGTCAGCCGCTGGCGTCGCGTCGTACGGTTGAGCAAGCGCACACCCAGTCGTTGCTCCAGTGCCCGCAGGTGATTGCCCACCATGGTGGTCGACATTTCGCACTGAAAAGCGGCAGCGGTCATGCTGCCGGATTCCACCACTTTTACGTAAACGGTCATTGCCTGGAACAAATCCATTATCAAGCCCGGCTTTAAAATGATTGAAGTTTTGCAGTGTTTATCCAGTTCTGGTGGCTAACCATACTGCAAAAACACCGACTATTGATGGAGCTTGATGTCATGACCGCCGCCTGCCTGATGAGCACTTACCAACCACTGGCCTTGAGTTTCACTAAAGGCCTGGGCACACGCCTGTGGGATCAGGCCGGTCGTGAATACCTGGATGCGGTGGCGGGCGTGGCGGTGACCAATGTCGGCCACTCCCATCCCAGAATTGTTTCCGCCATCAGCGAACAGGCCGGGCTGTTGTTGCACACCTCCAACCTTTACAGCATCGACTGGCAACAGCGGCTGGCGCAGAAACTGACCCGATTGGCAGGCATGGAGCGGGCGTTCTTCAACAACTCCGGTGCCGAAGCCAACGAGACCGCGCTGAAACTGGCGCGGCTGCATGGCTGGCACAAAGGCATCGAGCAGCCCTTGGTGGTCGTCATGGAAAATGCCTTCCATGGCCGGACGCTCGGCACGCTGTCGGCCAGCGATGGCCCGGCGGTGCGCCTGGGTTTCAATGAATTGCCGGGGGATTTCGTCAAAGTGCCATTCGGCGATCTCAAGGCGCTGGACAAGGTGCAACAGGCCCACGGCCCGAGAATCGTGGCAATCCTGATGGAACCGATTCAGGGGGAGAGCGGTGTGCAACTGGCTCCGCCAGGCTACCTCAAAGCCGTGCGTGACCTGTGCAACCGGCGCGGATGGCTGATGATGCTCGACGAAATCCAGACCGGCATCGGTCGCACCGGCCAGTGGTTTGCGTTCCAGCATGAAGGCATCGCTCCGGACGTCATGACGTTGGCCAAAGGCCTGGGTAATGGCGTCCCCATCGGTGCCTGCCTGGCCCGGGGCAAAGCCGCCGACCTCTTCACCCCCGGCAGCCACGGCAGCACTTTCGGCGGTAATCCGTTGGCCTGTCGCGTGGGTTGCACCGTGCTGGAGATCATCGAAGAACAGGGCTTGCTGGAAAACGCCACAGTGCAGGGCGAGCGCCTGCTCGAAAGATTGCGCATTGAACTGGCTGATGAGCCGAACGTACTGGCCATCCGTGGTCAGGGTCTGATGATCGGCATCGAACTCAAGCAACCGATTCGCGACCTGACATTGATCGCCGCCCGGGATCACGGTTTGCTGATCAACGTGACACGGGGCAAGACCATCCGCCTCCTGCCGCCGCTGACGATTGATGAGCGGGAGGTGGGGATGATTGTCAGAGGGGTTTGTCGGGCGGTGGGTGCAGCCTCGGTTTTTACTCAGTAATGATATCTGCACATCACTACACGTATCTCATGGTCCTCAACTGCATAGACCAAGCGATGCTCGCCTGTAATTCGACGTGACCAGAAGCCGCTCAAATTGTGTTTGAGCGGTTCTGGCTTTCCGAGCCCGCCGAACGGTCCACGCTGGATGGATTTGATAAGCAGATTGATTCGTTTGAGCCCGGCCTTATCGTTTTGTTGGAACCACAAATAGTCTTCCCAACCTTCAGGAGTGAACTCGTTATTCATTCTTCGATAAGTTGCCTGGTTTTGGTTTTTCCCGCCCGCAGATTGCCGATTGATTTCATCAGGCGTTCAGCATTGGCTGGGGAGCGAAGCAGGTAAGCGGTTTCTTCGAGGGCGTTGTATTCCGCCAGAGACATCATCACCACGGGTTCGCCTTTCTGGCGAGTGACCAACAATGGAGCGCGATCTTCATTGACCCGATCCATGGTTTCGGCAAGGTGCGCGCGTGCAGTGGTGTAGTTGATGGTTTGCATGTTGTAGTCCTCGCTCAATGCAAAGAACGTACAGAAATGTGTACAGGATGACAGGGCGATACCTACGAATGGTCGTTACACAGACGATGCATCTGCGTTTGTGATGAGTATCGCTGAATGCCCTTCGAGACGTTTCCGTGAACGATGTAATCCGTATCCGATTCAAACGCCATCCTTTGGCCGCTTCAGGGGTTTCTCGAATCCTGTGATCTCGCCTCGATTCATCAGTTTGATTTTTGAACCCGCGAACACTTCGTACAACTGCTGATGCGCCAAAAAACCACTGGCGTCATCGCGGGCACGATAACTGCCGGCCCACGCCAGCAGCGTCATTAACAATTCGTCATCTTCTGGTTTGTGCTCTCGCTGGCGAATATTGGCGATGCATTGTTCTTCATCAACACACAACCAGATCAACGCGGTGGCGCGGTGAATAAGCTCGCTGGCGATCCAGCCGTAAACACCTTCGATTACCCAGCGCTCTTTATCTGCCGCGACCCGCGCTATGCCCAATGCTTCTGCGCGTGGGCGGGCGATGCTGTGTTCGTCGGACAGCCAGTGGATTGAATCGAGATCGATCCACGGTGATCGCAGATGCCCAGCCAAGCGCTCGGCCAACCAGCTTTTGCCCGAGCCGGAGTTGCCGATGATCAGTGTCCGAGCGAGATTCATATCCAGTAGCCTGCGTTAACGCATAGTCCGAGTACTCGACATCGATTAAATGTGGGAGCGGCGGTGCGGCGATCCCACAGGTACCGGCCGTACCTTCAATCCTCCGCCTCAGGTGCCACCATCCGTGTTTTCGGCGAACCATCCGAGTTGAGTTGAAAAATCTCCTGCGGCTGCCCTTTTTCATTAAAGAACACCTGCCCGATCCCCGCCGAATTCCACAACCGTTCACCCGCCTCGGCATGTTCCGGAACGTGCGGCACGATGCGCATCCGTCGGCGCTTGGTCAGCCAGTTCAGCGGCGAGCGCGGGGAATAGAGCCAGCGATTGAGCCGGTCGAACCATTCAAGCAGCGCCGGTGGAAATTCGTTCTTGATGCCGCTGCTGGTGATCTGCCAGATCCTCGGGCCAGCCTTGCGGTGTGGGATCAAGACTTCATAGACGAAGGAATAATGCACATCGCCTGACAGCACCACGTAGTTACCCGGTGTACGCGAGTGTCGGAAAATGTTCAGGATCACCTGGGCTGCGCCGCGATGGGCCATCCAGTTTTCGGCGTCCACCAGCAGTGGATAACCGAACCAGCTGAACACCCGTTGCACGGTTTCTATCAGCTTCACGCCGAACACCGGTGCCGGCGAAACGATGATCGCCGACGGATGATCCAGCAATTCCTGTTGCAGTTCGCTAAGGGCTTCCCAATCCAGAAGACCCGAGGGCTGCTTGAGCGTCATCTCACTGCGCCAGCGCCGGGTGCGGGTGTCGAGCACCACCATCGCCGGAGTGGTCGGCAACACGTAATGCCAATGCTGGAACTTCAGCAACTCATCGATCAAGGCGTCCTGCACCGGGCTGTCGAGATAGCCATCGTCCCCGGTCGCGCTAAAACCATCAGTCTTCTCCAGCACCGCATCGAAGGCGTCCGGATTGTTGCCCCAGCCCTGGCACAACATATAAGCGATCAGCGCATTGCCGATGATGCGCTTGGAGAACGGATGGCCGTAGGCCGTTTCCTCCCATTGCGCGGAAAGATTCCAGTCATCGGTAATATCGTGGTCGTCGAAGATCATCAGGCACGGCAAATGCGCGAAGGCGCGGGCGACATCGCCAAGGCCGGCCTTGAAATCATCGATGCGCGTTTGCTCCAGTGCATAACGCTCGCGTCGTTCGGGAATCAGTTTCGGTGGTTTGGGCGCGATCAGCGTCCAGGGTGTCGGCGACCACACCAGCAGGTACATGGCCATGACTTCAGCGAATGTCACCAGATGATTGTCGGCACTGCTGCTGGTGAAAATCGGCTTGCGCGCACCGCCGAAAAATCGCTCGCGCAGGGTTTCGTTGCTTTGCAGCGCCGGTAACAAATCCGCACGGTGGTAGTAGCTGGCCGCATGCTCATAGAGCTTGGCGCTGTCGCTGACCACGGCGCCTTCAAGGTGTTCGCCGAACAACCCCAACCGCGCGATCAAGGCATGAATGGCGCGCAACATCGGTCCCGCGACATCGTCGGCGTACACCTGATCGCCGCTCATCATCAGCAATGCCGGACGCTCTGTTGCTTCATGTGCCGACGCCAGCAAGCGATCAACGCAGAGCAAACCGTCGGCGGCGCGATGGTGCGGTTTGCGGCAGGAGCCATGCAGCAGCTGATCGATCCGAGAGCGCAAAACGAAATTCGGCGAGCGTGCTTCGCCATACAGCAGATGCGGCGCCCATTCGGCGATACCCGTTGCGGCTTCATCAATCAGCAGGTCGTACTCGATCAGCGTGTCGCAGGGCAGTGCGACGTCCAGCGGCACATCGATCAAATGAATGAAGGCGCGAGTACCGACCCGGATGATCGTGCATTGCCCGGCGTCGAGGCGTATGTCGCCTACACCTTGCAGGCGCAACGTCAGTGACAACGACCGGCTTCCTACAAGCCACAGCACCAGCCGCTTAGGCTCCAGCCGCCGCAGCATGGGGCCGACCAGGACCGGTGGCAGTGAGGTGCAATCGTCAGGTAAAGGCAGTGATTCGGACATCCGGGTTCAAGACTCTTGGCGCACAGGTCGGCGATGATAACGCAGGTGGCTGCGGATGCCTGTTAAGCCTTGAGTTGAAACTGCTTGATCCTGGCCCGGTATTCAGCGGCGACCACATCCAGCTCCGAACTTGGCAATTTGTTCGCCTGATACACCAGAAACGGATCGCACCATGCCCAGTGGCAGCGGTTCGCAGTGGCACGCAACGGTTGCAGCAGTTGCTCAAGGGGAAACAGGTTTACGCCAGTTTCGCCGTAGGCCTGGGGCGTGTTACCTGCGGTGGCGGCAACCATGATTGGCAGGCCCTCAAGTTTCCGGCCCTGAACTTCATAGGCGATGTAGTACATCTGCGTGAGCACACTGTCCTGCCATGCCTTCAGCAGTGCGGGCGTTGAATACCACTGCACCGGAAATTGCAGCACCAGCCGCTTTGCCGACAACAAACGTTGCACCTCCGCTGCGATGTTGACTTCGTCGGTCGGGTAAAGCCCGTACAGATCGACGATGCACACGCCCTCCAGATCCTTCACGGCATCAAGCATGGCGCGGTTTGCATGGGAGCGCCCCAAATCAGGATGAAAACTCAAAATCAGGGTGGTGTCGTTCATGGCTCACCGGTTCAAGTGAAGGGAGCCACAGCGTGCCAGCCTGCTGTACATTGCTCCAATGGATGGTTTGTCTAATTGGGTATTGATTTAATGAATCTGCGTTCGGTGGACCTCAACCTGTTGACCGTGCTCGATGCGTTGCTCGACGAAGCGCATGTCTCCCGCGCCGCCGAGCGAGTCGGCTTGTCGCAACCGGCGGCGTCCAATGCGTTGGAGCGTTGCAGGCACCTGTTCCAGGATCGTTTGCTCGAGCGCGGACAGGGCGGCATGCAACTGACGCCAAAAGCACAGGCCATGCGCGGCCCGTTGAAGCAGATTCTGGGGGCGGTCAGCACGCTGGTCGGCACCGCCAGTGCCGAGCTGAGCACCCTGCGCCAGACCGTGCGCATCGTCATGGCCGACTTTCCGGCGATCGTCATCGCCCAGCGATTGCACCAACGACTGGCGGAACTGGCACCGGGCATCGACCTGGTGATCCAACCCTGGCAGGGCGGTGAGGCGGCGCAGGAAAGCTTGAGTCGCGGCCAAAGCGATCTGGCCATGTCGGTGTTCCCGCCTCTGGGCCCTGACTACACCCGGCGCCTGCTGTTGCACGAGCATTTCGTGGTGGCAATGCGAGCGGGGCACCCTGCAATGGCAGGCTTCAATCTCGACCGCTGGCTGAGTTATCCACACGTGCTGGTGTCCGGGCGCGGCGCCACCTGGGGCCCGCTCGATGAACAGTTGAAGGGCCAAGGGCTGTCGCGGCGGGTCGGGATCGTCGTGCCGAGTTTTGTCATGGTTCCGGATCTGCTGCTGGGGTCGGACCTGATTGCGATGCTGCCGAGCCAGTGCCTGTCGATGCCGATGGCCAAGGCGTTGCACACCGTAGATCCGCCGATTGAGGTGGAGGGTTTTGCTGTGCATCTGGCCTGGCATAAGCGGCGCGATGAAGACGTGGCGGTGCAGTGTGTGGCGCGCGTGTTGGAGGCAGTGATTGGTACTGGCTGATATCCACCTCGCCATTGGCGACCAACCAGCGAAACACCTCGCTCACTGACACCGTGTGGCTGCGCTCGATCCAGCGCACCACGGCCGGGCCATAGTGTTCGGTGTAACGAGTGAGCACCAGTTGGCGGCAATCTGCCGAGAGGCGCAGGGTGATTTCCCGACAGTGCAGATTCGCCTCGGCGTCACGGGTCATCCGTTGTTGAAGAATCAGACCTTCAGAAACCATCGGCCGGTGCTCCTGTGCATTGAGGCTTGGTGTTGTCGGGCGAGCCTTGTTTGCCATCGGCCACGTAAGCCGCACGATGCTCGGCCACCACGTTGCGCAACGCGCTGTAATAGTCCGGCAGTTTTTGCAGGCTGTCGGTCAGCGGCAAGGCTTCTGCTCGACCATCGACGATGCCGCCGACCGTGTTGATCGTGGACAAGGTGTCGACGGTATCGCTATTGCTGCCGAACGGATCGACGACGAAACCGAGCACGCGTCCGGCCGCATCGCGGCTGTTGGACGTGCCGAACAACGGCAACTCGACGATCGGGCCGTTGCCGATGCCCCACACGCCGAAGGTCTGCCCAAAGTCTGCGTCGTGGCGCGGGATGCCGGCCATGCCGGAAACGTCGATCAAGCCCACCACGCCAACCGTTGTGTTAATCACGAAACGCCCCAGGGTGTTGACCGAGCGCCCCGGGTTGCCTTGCAGCACGTCATTGATAAACACCTTGGGCTCACCGAAGTTCTCCACGAAGTTATGCACACCCGTCTGGAAAAAGTCCGGCAAGTAGCGATAGCCGCGGGCGACCGGTGCCAGGGCGTAGTCATCCACAACCCGGTTAAACGCAAAGACCCCGCGATTGAACGGTTCCGCCGGGTCGTTCACCGAATAGGTTATGTCGGCGCAGCTCACCTGGGCGGTGGACGACGGTTGGCTGCTGCAACCGGCCAACCCGGCGGCCAGCACGGCGATCGAGGTGTTGCGGGCCAGCCAGGGAGCACATTTGAAAGGCAACATGGACGCGAGTCTCGGGAGGAATTCGCGGTGATGCTGGGCCCCGAGTCTTGCGCAAAGATGTCCGGTTTATGACGCCGCTGTCGTTTTATTGCAGGATTGAAATATATGACGCGCTGCCGCGAATGGTTTTAGATGGCGGTTCCATTCGTCCCGTAAGTGACCTTCGGTGAACAGCCTTTTAATTGTCGACGATGACCTCGAAGTCCTCGACCTGTTGAGAAAATTCTTCGTCCAGCACGGCTACAGCGTTGAGGTCGCCACTGACGGCGCATCGCTATGGGCGGCCATCGAGCGCCAGATGCCGGCCTTGATCATTCTCGACGTGATGTTGCCCGGCGACAGCGGGTTGATCCTGTGCCAGCAATTGCGAATCCGCCACGCGATCCCGGTGATCATGCTCACCGCCATGGGCGAACTGAGTGATCGGGTAGTGGGCCTCGAACTCGGTGCCGACGATTACCTGACCAAACCCTTCGACGCCCGCGAACTGCTGGCCCGGGTACGTGCCGTGTTGCGCCGGGTGGACGAGCGTCGACCACTGACGGAGGAACGCCCACGGCCGCTGATCGACTTCGCCGACTGGCACCTCGACGTCACCCGTCGTGAACTGCGCTCGCCGGACAATGTAATGATTCCGCTCTCGGCCGGTGAGTTTGATTTGCTGCTGGTCTTCGTCGAACACCCGCAACGCATCCTCACCCGCGAACAACTGCTGGACCTGGCGCGCGGGCATTGCCACGACGCGTTCGATCGCAGCATCGATGTGCAAGTCAGCCGCCTGCGACGCAAACTCGAGTCCGACACCAAGCGCCCGGCGATGATTCGCACCGTACGCAATGGCGGTTACCTGTTCACCCCCAGCGTGACGCGGCGATGAGCTGGCTGAAGCGGATTCGCCGTGACACGGTGGCGCGCTGGATCGCCCTGACCATCATCCTGGCGATGCTCATTTCGCTGGCGCTCAACGGACTGTTTATTCAACTGGCCGGCGTTTGGGCCCGACCGCCACTGACCGAAATCGGTCTGCTGGAAAAGGCCGCCGCCATCACCCGCGTCATCGAGGCCGCGCCAGCGCCGTTGCGCAACCCGTTGGCGCAAGCCGCCAGCGAAAACGGCTTCATCGTCAGTTGGCACCCTGACCGGCGCGATCTCAACCTGCCAGAAGCAGAAGATGCGAAGTCCGACATTGGCGCGCACATCCTCCAACCGATGCTCAAAGCCCCTGACCGGCGAATCGAGGCCTATGAGCCCGCCGACTGGACCGAACACACCGAGAACGCGCATTACGCGCTGCTGATCGAACTGGCAGACTCGACCTGGCTGAAGTTCTCCGCGCCCTCGCGCAGTTGGGGCCTCGACGAAACGCCGCGCTATCTGATCGTGATTTTGCTGGTGCTGATCTCCACCGCGCTGGTCGCGCTGATCGCTACCCGGCGTCTCGCCACACCCTTGCAACGTTTCGCCGAAGGCGCCCGGCGCTTCGGTTCGGACTTCCGTGCACCGCCCATCGAACCCTTGGGGCCCCAGGAAATCCGCCAGGCGATCCTCGCGTTCAACGCCATGCAGGCCCAGCTGCAACACTTCATCCGCGACCGCACGCAAATGCTCGCCGCCATCTCCCACGATCTGCGCGCACCGCTGACACGGATGCGTTTGCGCGGCGAATTCATCGAAGATACGGAGCAACAGCAGCGGCTGTTTCGTGACGTGGATGAAATGCAGGCGATGATCAATTCGGCACTGGAATTCTTTCGCGATGATGCGCGGCTTGAACCGGCCACCCAGTTCGATCTGGCGGAACTGCTGCAAACCTTGCGGGACGATTACCGGGATCAGGGTGTCGAGATCGCCTTCAGCGGGCCGCAGCGGCTGGTGTATTTCGGACGGCCATTGGGGCTTAAGCGGGTGATGACCAATCTGCTGGATAACGCGATCAAGTATGGAAGTGAGCCGGCGATTGAACTGATGCCTGAGGCAGGGGAAGTGCGGATTATGGTGCTGGATCGTGGGCCGGGGATTGCGCAGGCCAGCCTTGAGCAAGTGTTTGTGCCGTTCTTTCGTCTGGAAGGGTCGCGGAACAAAAGCACCGGTGGCGTGGGGTTGGGATTATCGGCGGCGCGGGCGATTGTGCTGGAGCATGGCGGGGAGCTGAAGCTGCGTAATCGGTCGCAAGGAGGGTTGGAAGCGTTGGTCGTTTTGCCAGTGCATCCGGGTTTCGCACTACAGTGAATGATCCATGCCGTTCGCGGGCGCCGGGGAGGCGCGGATCAGAGGAGAAGACTTATGAAGCGGATCATCCTGCCGGTACTGGCCACACTGATGTGGGTGCAGTTCCCGGCCTATGCCATCAACGACAAGTACCGCAAACAACTTGAGCAATCCGGTTGCACCCAGGTCAGCGAGACTCAGGGCTGCGATATCCACAAGAGCAGGGCGGAAAATGCCAAGGCCGGGTTCACCAACGCCGCGGCGGACAGCGCCCATACACAAACGCCTTACGTCGGGCAGTGGGTTGCCAAGAGCGATGCCGGCGCGACCGTTGCCACGATTCGCATCGATGCCAAGGAGCAAGTCTGGGTGAATGGCAAACGGGTAAATGCCCAGCGCACCGATGGCACGCTGCAGTTTCGCCAGGGCAAAGTCACCTTCACGATTCAGGGTGATCGGCGGTTACAGAATGAAGACTATTGGACCGACAGCGATGCCGGGACCAAAGGGTCGATTCAGATCGAGTAACCATTACATCCTGGGACGCGGCATCGTTGAGGGCATGCGTTGTTGGGAGGGGATAATCCTGCCACTGTCACCGTTGGCGGGCGGTCTCACCTGGCCGTCCTGGCTCGTGTCATGGCAGGACGATCCGCTGAGGGCCACGAACACGGCGAACAGGAGTGGCAGGATCAGGTGCTTGAGCATGGATGTTCTCCAGTGCCAGGTCATTCCAGCTTAATCCCTGTTCCGCGCGTGCCACTTTCCGTTGGTCCGACCATCGATTCCCAATACTTGTGCCAAGCTGAAGAGTGTCAATCCGCCTGCCGCCCTCAGGAAGCACACGACATGAAGCCTGCCAATACGTCGAACATCCGTCGAGAGTTCTACAAAGCTGTCGGCTACTACCTTCGAGTTGTCTGGCCCATCCTTTCCACCATGCTGATCGTCATCGTCATGTGCGGCCTGATCATCAGCTACCTGGAAGGTTGGGATCCTTTTGACGGCATCTATTTCGGCTTCGTGACCGGCTTGACCATTGGCTATGGCGAGCTCGTGCCGAAGTTGCCGCTTTCGCGGATATTGGCAATATTGCTCGGGTTCAACGGCGTGCTGCTCACGGCGATCTTTGCGGCGATCAGCGTGCGTTCGATTGAGATCGCGGTGCGGGTGACCGATGGAGATGAATAAGGCGGAGCACTGCACACAACCCTCTGCAGGAGCGAGCCTGCTCGCGATGGAGTCATGGACGCCGCGCTAATCCAGGATTCGCGCTTTATCGTTGACGACCGTCGCGAGCAAGCTCGCTCCTACCGTTTTTCATCCTGCAGGTTAAGCCTCCCAACCGGCCCCGCTGACCGCCTCTTGCGCCAACGGGTGCAAGTCTGCCCCGTGATGCTCTGTCTGCCAGGCCAGCAATTCCTTGCGCATCCCCGGCGTCCAGTACATCTGCAGGTGATTACGCACACCGAGCACGGCTTGTTTCTGGTCCGGTTCGGTGGCGAAATACTGGGCGATCTGGTTGACCATCTTGATCAAGTTTTCAGTACTCATCGGCGCACCTCCGCTTTAGCGCCACGGGCCTGACGGCGATCCTTGAGCAAACGGTCCTGTTCGTCGCTGAAGGCCTGGTAGCGTTTTTGCCACTCCGAAGGGTGATAGACGCGACTGACTTCCACGGCCGTGACTTTGTACTCCGGACAGTTGGTGGCCCAGTCGGAGTTGTCGGTGGTGATCACGTTAGCGCCCGATTCAGGGAAGTGGAACGTGGTGTACACCACGCCCGGCGCGACCCGTTCGGTGACCCGCGCACGCAGTACAGTCTGGCCGGCGCGGCTGCCGATGCCGACCCAGTCACCTTCATTGATGCCACGGCTCTCGGCGTCGGTCGGGTGGATTTCCAGGCGGTCTTCGTCGTGCCAGGCAACGTTTTCGGTACGCCGGGTTTGGGCGCCGACGTTGTACTGGCTGAGGATGCGCCCGGTGGTCAGCAGCAGCGGATAGCGATTGTTGACCTTCTCCTCGGTGGGCACGTAGCCGGTGAGCATGAAGCGCCCCTTGCCGCGCACGAATTCATCGATGTGCATGGTCGGCGTGCCGTCCGGTGCTGCGGCGTTGCACGGCCATTGCAGGCTGCCGTGGCGGTCCAGTTCGGCGTAGCTGACGTTGGTGAACGTCGGCGTCAGGCTGGCGATTTCATCCATGATTTCCGATGGGTGGTTGTAGTTCATCGGGTAGCCCAAGGCATTGGCCAGGGCCACGGTGCCCTCCCAGTCGGCCTTGCCGCCCAGAGGATCCATGACCTTGCGCACCCGCGAAATACGTCGCTCGGCGTTGGTGAACGTGCCGTCTTTTTCCAGGAACGAAGCGCCCGGCAGGAACACATGCGCGAACTTGGCGGTTTCGTTGAGGAAAATGTCCTGCACCACTACGCATTCCATGGCCGACAGCGCCGCGGTGACGTGCTGGGTATTCGGGTCGCTCTGGGCGATGTCTTCACCCTGGCAATACAGGCCTTTGAAACTGCCGGCCAGCGCCGATTCGAACATGTTCGGAATGCGCAGGCCCGGATCAGGTTGCAGGGTGACATTCCACGCCTGTTCGAACTGCGTGCGCACTACTTCGTTGGAGATGTGCCGGTAACCGGGCAACTCGTGGGGGAACGAGCCCATGTCGCAGGAGCCCTGCACGTTGTTCTGCCCCCGCAACGGGTTCACGCCCACGCCTTCGCGGCCGATGTTGCCGGTGGCCATGGCGAGGTTGGCGATGCCCATGACCGCGGTGCTGCCCTGGCTGTGCTCGGTGACGCCCAGACCGTAATAGATCGCTGCGTTGCCACCGGTTGCATACAGGCGGGCGGCGGCACGAATGTCGGCAGGTTCTACGCCGCAGACGGGGCCAAGCACTTCCGGCGAGTTTTCCGCGCGGCTGACGAATTCGCTCCAGCGCGCAAAATCGTTGCCCTCGCAACGGGCATCGATAAACGGCTGATTGAGCAGGCCTTCGGTAACGATGGTGTGGGCCAACGCATTGAGCATGGCGACGTTGGTGCCCGGACGCAGGGCCAGGTGCAGTTCGGCGCGGGCATGCACCGAGTCCACCAGATCAATGCGGCGAGGGTCGATGACGATCAGCCGCGCACCTTCACGCAGTCGGCGTTTGAGCTGAGAGGCGAATACCGGGTGGGCGTCGCTCGGGTTGGCGCCCATCACCAGGATCACGTCGGCCTGCATCACCGAGTCGAAACTCTGGGTACCGGCAGACTCGCCCAAGGTTTGTTTCAGGCCATACCCGGTCGGCGAGTGGCAGACCCGTGCACAGGTGTCGACGTTGTTGTTGCCGAACGCCGCGCGCACCAGTTTTTGTACGAGGTAGGTTTCTTCGTTGGTGCAGCGGCTGGAGGTGATGCCACCAATGGAGTCGCGGCCATATTTTTGCTGCAGACGCCGGAATTCGCTGGCGGCGTAGGTCACCGCTTCATCCCAGCTGACTTCCTGCCAAGGGTCGTTGATGTGCTGGCGGATCATCGGCTTGGTGATGCGATCCGGGTGAGTGGCGTAGCCCCACGCAAAGCGCCCTTTGACGCACGAGTGGCCGTGGTTGGCCTGGCCGTTCTTGTCCGGAACCATGCGCACCAGTTGGTCGCCTTTCATCTCGGCGCGGAACGAACAACCCACACCGCAATAGGCACACGTGGTGATCACGCTGCGTTCCGGCTGGCCCATCTCGACCACGCTTTTTTCCATCAGCGTCGCGGTGGGGCAGGCTTGCACACAGGCGCCGCAAGACACGCACTCCGAGTCGAGGAAGTTCTCGCCACCGGCCGCCGCGACCCGGGATTCAAAGCCGCGCCCGGTGATGGTCAGGGCGAAAGTGCCCTGAGTTTCTTCGCAGGCGCGCACGCAGCGGTTGCAGACGATGCACTTGCTCGGGTCGTAGTCGAAATAAGGGTTGGAGGTGTCTTTCACATCCTCCAGATGGTTCTCGCCTTCATAGCCGTAACGCACCTCGCGCAGACCCACCTGGCCGGCGACGGTTTGCAGTTCGCAGTTGCCATTGGCCGAGCAGGTCAGGCAGTCCAGCGGGTGATCGGAGATGTACAACTCCATGACATTGCGGCGCAGCGTGGCCAGCTTCGGCGTCTGCGTGTGCACGGTCATGCCTTCAGTGACCGGCGTGGTGCAAGACGCCGGATAGCCACGCATGCCGTCGATCTCCACCAGGCACATGCGGCAGGAACCGAAGGCTTCCAGGCTGTCAGTGGCACAGAGTTTCGGAATGGTGGTGCCCAGCATCGCGGCGGCGCGCATCACTGAAGTGCCTTCCGGCACGCTGATGCTGCGTCCGTCGATGTTCAGGGTGACCTGCACGTCGCTGTCGCGGGCCGGGGTGCCGAGGTCGATGTCGGTTTTCGGGTCGAAAAGAGTGATCATTGCTCGGCCTCCGAGGCTTGCAGACCGAAGTCGGCGGGGAAGTACTTGAGGGCGCTGGCGACCGGAAAGGAAACCATGCCACCCAACGCGCACAGCGAACCGTATTGCATCGTGTCGCACAGGTCCTTGAGGATGATCACCTGCTCTTCGCGACCGCTCTGGTCCGGCGCGGCCAGCAGGCGGTCGATCACCTCCACGCCCCGGGTCGAGCCGATGCGGCATGGCGTGCATTTGCCACAGGATTCTTCGGCGCAAAACGCCATCGCGAAGCGCGCCATGTGGGCCATGTCCAGGCTGTCGTCAGCCACCACCACACCGCCGTGACCGAGCATCGCGCCCATGGCGGCAAAAGCCTCGTAATCCAGCGGCGTATCGAATTGCGACGGCGGCACCCAGGCGCCGAGCGGGCCGCCCACCTGCGCAGCTTTCAGCGGCCGACCGCTGGCGGTCCCGCCGCCGTAGTCTTCCACCAGTTCCCGCAGCGTCAGGCCAAAGGCCCGTTCCACCAGACCGCCGTGACGAATATTGCCCGCCAGCTGGAAAGGCATCGTGCCCAGGGAACGGCCCATGCCGTAATCGCGATAGAACTGCGCACCCTTGGCCAGAATCAGCGGCACTGAAGCCAGGGTCAGCACGTTATGCACCAGCGTCGGCAAGCCGAACAGGCCTTGCAACGCGGGGATCGGCGGCTTGGCGCGGACGATCCCGCGCTTGCCTTCGAGGGAATCCAGCAGCGCCGTTTCCTCACCGCAGATATAAGCGCCGGCACCGACGCGCACTTCCATATCGAAGGCCAGGCCGCTGCCGCCGACATTGGCGCCGAGGTAACCGGCATCACGGGCGATGTTCAGCGCTGCGCGCAGTGTGGCCACGGCATCCGGATACTCCGAACGAACATAGATGTAGCCGAAGGTGGCGCCGACGGTAATGCCGGCAATGGCCATGCCCTCGATCAGCAGGAAGGGGTCGCCTTCCATCAACATGCGGTCGGCGAAAGTGCCCGAGTCACCTTCGTCGGCGTTGCACACGATGTACTTCTGCGCCGTCTGGGTGGCGCGCACCGTGCGCCATTTGATCCCGGCGGGGAACGCCGCGCCGCCACGGCCACGCAGGCCTGAATCGAACACCGCTGTTGCGGTCTCTTCGCCGCCAACCGTGATGGACCTTTTCAAACCCTCGAAACCACCGTGCGCCCGGTAATCGTCAAGCGACAGAGGCCGGGTAATACCGGCGCGGGCGAACAGCAGGCGTTGTTGGGTTTTCAAATAGGGGATTTCTTCCACCGGACCTAAGGCCAGCGGATGGCTTGACGGCTCGCCTTGCAAGGCATCGAGCACCGACGGCACATCAGCCGCGGTCAATGGGCCAAAACCGATCCGGCCTTGCGGGCTGTCCACTTCCAGCAGCGGTTCCAGCCAATACAATCCGCGCGAACTGGTGCGCTGCAACTCCAGTGGCAGGTTGCGCTCCTTGGCCTGAGTGATCAGCGCCGTGGAAACCTCATCGGCCCCAACAGCACGGGCAAGGGAATCACAGGGCAAATAAAGAGTCGGCATCACGCGTCCTCCCGGCAAGCGTCGAGCAAGGCATCGAGACGCTCAGCACTGAGCCGCGCATGCACCCGGCCATCCAGCTCAAGCGCCGGCGAACAGGCGCAGGCGCCAAGGCAATAAACGGGGCGCAAACTGATGCTGCCATCGGCGCTGCTGCCGTGATCATCCAGTTGCAGACGTTCGCGTAACTGCGCGGCAAGCGCTTCGGCACCACGGCTTTTGCACGACTCAGCCCGGCACAGCCGCAGGATATGCCTGGCCGGCGGTGCGGTACGGAAGTCATGGTAAAAACTGATCACCCCGCGAACCTCAGCCTGACTCAGATTGAGGGCATGAGCAATCTCGGGGACGGCCACATCGGGGATGTAACCGATGCGTTCCTGAATATCATGAAGAATGGGCAACAGCGCGCCCGGGGTGCCCTTATGGCGCTCCAGCAGGCTGTTGACCAAAGGCAGGTGCAAACTCTCATCAGGCATTCAGCAATCCTCACGGTCACGGACAAACCAGATGGTTGTCGTTCGTCCGAAAGTGTCGGCTGCGGCAGTCACACCACGTCACGGTATCGTGGCATTTTCAGGCCGTTGGCCAGGGCACCCTTGGCGGGCATCTTGTTGTGCCCGGCACGGTCTTCGCCGCACCTCTACTGGGCATAAAGGGCAGCTTGCCACGGCGCTTTTGATTCAACTGCACCAAAGCGACGTGTTCGGTTCTGCCTACGACTATCCATTAAGTCTAGATGAGAGCCACGCGGGGCGTTTACTCACCGGTCTAATGCCCTGAGGGCTTGTCGATGCCTGATGTATAGCAAGCATTACAGGTGCGAAACAGCATCAGATCCGTGGACAATTCAGGGAGCAGATGCGCTGATATATCCCGCCGTAAACCGAAAACCATTCACCCCGAGCCAAATAATAAAAAGCCCTCAAAAACCTCGGGCCAAATTCCAAATCCCAATCACTCCACACCCCCCCTGTGGGAGCGGGCTTGCCCGCGAAAGCGCCAGCCCAGCCGACGCAAACCACGGATCAGAAACACAACCCACTGCAGGAGCGAGCACACTCGCGAAAAACGCAGGAAACAAGCTCTGTCCCCTTTGCTGCCAGTGGACGGCAAGGCAGCAAAACAGTAGCGTTGCGCCACTTTCTTCTTTGTAACGGACTACACATGCCCACTGTCGCTCGAGCCTCGCGCCTGTTCTGCGCAATCACTTTTGCCGTTGTGATGACCCCGGCGCTCGCCGGCCTGTCGAGTGAAACCCCGGAATACGCCAGGGCGGGCTACCTCTCCGATTGCCAGAAATTTCTGCAGGTGGTGGCCGAGGTGCAGGCCGGGCGCCAGACGCCCAAAGAAGCTACTCCCGCTATCAAGATGCATCTGAGTACCTTTGAGTTACATCGCTACTACCTACCCCAGTCAAGCCTTGGCTCCCCCGAATACGCTCGTTGTGAGAGCGGCGTTCCCATAGCGAAAGAGATCGCGGACAAGGGCGAAATTGAACTCAGCGAAGACGTGGACGAGTATCTCGCGCAAGCCCAGATCAAACACCAGGCCTCCCCGGCATACAAGCGTGCTCGCTCTCTGGGCTTCATCGACGTCGGCGAAATCGGGGAACTCGACCAGCACGCCGAGGCGGATGGTGAAGAGAACCTGAAGAGGTTGATGATCAGAGTCGATTCTGGTTGCGGCGAAAATTTCCGTGCCTCGAAATACGTCAAACCTTACGTGATCTACACCGTGGGTCCTTGGGATGGCAACTGCGTCAAAAACCGGAACGTCGCTGTGCTGGGTGGCAAAGTCGCGGAGTGGGGTGAGTACATTGATGACGAAGTGGTTTATCAGTACGTGGGATGGAAGACACTGCCTGGACAGGATGGATTCCCCGTCAACATTCGAGTCGTGAAAGTGGTGAAGTAACCCGCAGGGATTTTTCTTCGAACGGAGGATGGGCAGATGATCGACTTCAACAACAAAGGCTTCTTCAAACTCAAGCAAAACGAAGAGTACGCAGAACGCGTCAGTGCACTGCTGCTGGAAGGCGAGCACGTCATCGACTCGTACAAATCCATGCGCGACGGCGTCGTCTTCACCAACAAACGCATCATCGCCGTCAACGTCCAGGGCCTCACCGGCAGCAAAAAAGACTTCACCTCGCTGCCCTACAAAAACATCGTCGCGTACTCGGTAGAAACCTCCGGCACGTTCGACCTGGATTCAGAACTGGAGATCTACTTCTCGTCGCTGGGCAAAGTGAAATTCGAATTCACCGGCCGGACGTCGATGGTAGAAATCTCAAAACTGATCTCCCAACACCTGCTCTGACCCGCGTGCCCAAAGGCCCCGAAACCCCGGGGCCAACAATGCTAATCAATCCACCGCGACCACTGTAGGAGCCGGCTTGCTGGCGATAGCGCCAGCCCAACCACCACAAAACTTCGCACTGAATCACAATCCCAAGGAGCGAGCTTGCTCGCGAAAAACCCAAGCCACCACCAATCCCGCTGAATGACCGCAATCTTCGCGAGCAAGCTAGCTCCTGCAAGTGCCTTAAATAACTACAGACAGACTCTGGCCCTTTCGGACGCTACCCCTCAGCCATCCCCTCCGCCCGCTTATTCGCCACCTCATTATCCCGATCCCGCGTCACCGCCTTCGCCACATCATCCACCACCGCCTTACTCATCGCCGTCAAATAATGCGCGGCCCAGGCGTGGTAATCCGTGTCCTTGGCATAAGCCGCATCCTTGGTCAGCGCCTTGGCGATACACAGAAAATCAGAAGCCATGGCCAACGCATCGCCGGCGGGCACGTTACGGGTGACATGGAACAGCGCTTGATCGCCGCAGTAGATGGCGGGGGTGAGGCCGATGGTTGTGAGTTCGGGTTGGTTGGTCATTGGCCACCTCCGATGAGGGAGAGGTGGTGGGGGAGGGTGTTACGTGATTGGGAATTGTGTAGAGGGGGAAGCTGAATTTTGTACGGATTTGTTCTGTTCATGGTCAACGTCCTTGATTTGAGGAGCTGCCACGAGCCTTCTCACGGGCTTGGGTGACAGCCGTGCGCGGGGTGAGAAACCGGCAATCAAGGCAACCGGTAGACCCGAAGGTCTCCCACGCACAGCCGCCATAAAGCCATATCGCAGACGAAAAAAAACGCCACGACAGGTTTTGGGGCGCTTTGCGCCTTGATTGTTTCGGGCTCTCACACCCGGTCGCTGAATTGGCAGCGACGGTGGGAGGGTATCGTGCAGGTCTCATTCCTGCAACCTTCGAAATCACTAGGTAAAAATTAGGCCAAAAACCTCGCAAACTCGGTTTATAAAGGCTCAGCAGCCGGCCGGGGGACGTGGCACACTTCCATCATGAAACGCACTGAACCAAAGTGGCGCCATCCGTCTGCGGGTTACATATTTACGCTTCGGGTCCTTGCGCACTTACCTCATAATCGCCCGCTTCTACCGGTCGTCTCATCGGTAACTCTGCTTCTCTACCAATCTGTAGCCGCTGCCGACGCAGCGGGCAAGTGAGATTGCCGAGCTGCTACCACACAAATGGGCGCCCGTTTAACCGTCTTTGGAGACGCGGGCAGTGTTTATTTCGTGAAGCAAGTCTCTAGAACTTGGCCAGATGTTTCATCTATCCGGCAATTGAATCCAGAAAAATTTCCTACCCAAAGAGGCTCCTCGTTCGTTACACCGGTATAGGCATCCACGGCCCCCATTCCAATAGCTGGCGCTCGCCAAAGTAAATTGCCTGACGAGTCGTAGCAAAAAAGATTTTGCGCAGGAGCATTCCTCTCAAAAGCCATCCAGTCAAACGTCACCAGCACCCGCCCGTTGATCAATACGGCTTCAAGGGCAGGATATTCAACCTCAAACCTTACCCCCTCTCCGAAAATCCAGTTACCGCTAACTTCGAGTTGCATAGGTTCTCTTCCTGTCCTTATCACCGCGATGGTTTCCAATGCGGTTTTCTACCGTATCACGCTGCGACGTCGGTTTGACCTGCTCCAGCCTGCTGTCAGGTACGTGGCGGCCAGAGGTTGAAAGCTCTGTGATTCGGTGCTGATGAACTCCAGGTTTTCATCCAGTGGCAGGCGCGCAGCGCACGTTATCGGCGATGCCGGTTGATCCGCGCTGCTCTATCCAATTGGAAAGCTCCTCCACTGCGACGAGTTTGATCCAGTCGGCGCGACTCAATGGGCATGATCCGTACGAGTATTTGAAGGACGTCCTGACACGTCTGCCGATGCAGCGGCGAGTGAAATTGACGAGTTGCTGCCGCATAGGTGGACGGCCGTTTAACCACGCAAGGTGTGTTGGGCGGACGCTTACATTGAATCGGCCGTTCCGCCGGTGTGGACCGGTTTCGATACTGACTCTCTAAACGTCATGATTGAAGAAAGACATGCAGCCAGAAGAAACTATTGGTTTCGCAGGCAGTTCGATAAGTTGCTTGTTCGCTGGCTGAGTTATCACTACGGGTATATCTGGAAGGAAATCGTCAGCCGTTTCTAGTTCGCGTGTAGCGCTCCATGCGCTCGGATCGCGGGTAAAACTCGTCGCGAAAACTGTAGGTCCAGCGTTCCAGTGCGCGAAGGCGGCGGGGGATACCGCCTCACTCGATCATTTACTGAATGTCTTTCAGGTAGTCCTTAAGCGCGATGAGCGGCGCATGAAGCTGTTCCATTGTCCGAGCACTGCTGAAACCAACTGACAACCGTTGCAGCTCTCGCCCTAGCGGTGTTTCAGCGCCACCTATAGCGTCCAGCGCCAAACCTGTACAGTGCGCCACTCTAAACCGAATGCCCTCGATATCACCCCGGCGCACAAGTAACCCGAATACCTCCCGCTCGTAATCGCTCATGACCGGATCATCCCGCAGAATCGGACTCGTCCCCTCCGTCTCATAAACCAGCTTGAGACAGAACAGAGCAACAGTTTCCAGCAGCAGTTCCATGGGATGAATCCTTGAGAAGGGGCGTACCGACCGAGGACGAAAAAAGCCAAAAGCATCGCCAGCAAGCCGGCTCCTACAGGTCGGTGGGGTGTCAGGTGCTTTTCTACAGGTGAAAAAAAGGCCTTGCAAAGCAAGACCTTTCTTAATTTTGGTGCCCGAGGGAGACTCGAATAATAGCATAACTGTATAATTAACATAGTTTTTTGCATGTGTACACTTCCACGTTGTACCGTGAAGTGTACATCCTACCTGCCTCCAATAAGGACTGGTATGGATGGAAGCTTGATAGGATTTCTCCATCCAATTTCCGACGAGCTGTGAATAATATCTACAAAAAACTGGTTACGGATAGACTCCCTGGTCTACCAAAAAATGCCGAACCGACACATGGCGAACTTTCGCGATTAGTCGGGCGTCATGAGCACAGCAAGCGTTATCTTGATGAACTCCTCGTTTCGATCGATCGTGTTCAGGGCGCCCCGAACATTGTCGGCGACGTCCGCCGATCCGCGCATCTCTACCCAGTTCGAAAGCTCCATGATGGCGGCCTCCAGGGCGAGCTGGTTTTCGTTGATCTTAAATAGCAGGGAAGGGAGTAAGTCTGAGTTTGGCATTGTGCAATCCTCCGTGAAATTTTCAGCGTAGCAGGGGGATTACTGACCTCGGTAGGGAGTTGCGCATGGTCGGAAGGACGCCGGGAGGAGGGTGCATCCACAGTCGATTTCTGCCAGTCACGAAGGGCCGCAGTCGACCCCTTCGTGGAAACTACCTAACGAATCGAAGTTGTCATTGATTTGGCAGTTAAGCAAGCTCCACTATTGAGCTGGTATAATTAATTCTACCTCGAACCACATATCGCGACTCAACCGTAAGTTTTGCCCCGGTATTGAATATGGCATTAGTAACTATAAATAGGCGTGGCGGCGCTGATCCCATGAACAATCTTGCGATAACAGACTCGCCACTCTCAAACAATTGTTTTTCAATTTCGGCATTGAAAACCAAGCGCTCGAAAATATTGCTATGCCTTTGATACGCGGCGGCGGTGGCTTTCAGCTCAACTTTTTTCGGGGCGTGGCCTCTTTCGTCTAACCATAAGTCAAACCCCTTATCTCCTACCTCTTTTCCCCGGAACTCATAATTGGGGTGCCTAAATTCGGTCAGCAAGTAAAGTTTTGCTCTATCTTCAATTGCACGAGTCATCTTTGCTCTCCTTCTCTTGATCACCTTCTTCGCAGGATGGCGGTTGTTTTGTGTTTATCACAGCCTCTCCAAAATAACAAATCTTGGACTGCTCAAGTTTTCGAGATTCCCAAGGCGCAGTGCTGCATATGCTTGGATTGTCGCGCCGATACTCCGAATCACATGATGTGAAGAAAGGGCACCGCATCCTGACTGGCTGTTTTATCTTGTCATTCTCAACTTTAAAAAATTCAAGAACATAACTAAAGGCGGCTTGAGCTACTCTTCGGCCATAGGTAATATCTGCGTCAAGTTTATGAGGTAGAGATATATCAAACATAAGGTCTCGCATGAATTTATCATCTGGGCCCTCCCGCTCCTGAATAAGGAACCCAACACCATGTTTGTCCATCGCAGCATTTATGGCAGCCCCACCCAATCTGGAAAATTCGTTTACCAAATCAATTTCAAAAAACGGATTATCTATCCGGTAAAGGTAGTTTTTCTTCATTAGATTCGCAGTATGCTTGACGGCTCGCGCAAATGGGGAATCTAAAGGCAGCATGTTTTTTATCATGTCAACTTGATCATTCATGACATGCGTATTTGTCTTGAAATGATCGGATGCTTTTTTTGTTATTTCGATATCTGGATCTTTTTGCTCACACTTATTTCTTTCCGACCAATCTAGTAGCCCTGCAAGGTAAGAAGGAGGATCGGGAAGCTGAAGTGAAAATATTGCACAACGCAATATTGTTTCTCTTTCAAGGGTTGGCGATATAAGTGTTGCCAGACCATTAATCAATAGGTATGGATCAATAGGAGCAGATAGGGGCAGCTCTTTCAAATTTCTCAGAAATCTCGACTCTAGCGCAAATGCAATATATTCGACAATTTCATGACAGCCGATTTTTATCTTGAAAACTTTGTCATCAACCTTGCTCACAACATCACAAAGCAGCTTTGTGGACGGATAGTTCTCGTCTCCCTCAATATATGCCGTGTCCTTTTTGCAGGAAATAAAATCCAGATCATCCAAACGAAGGCTTGCTTCTATTTTATTATTCTGTGCTGCCCTAGAATCTAAACGATGTTTATATTGCTTTCGGATGTCGGCAAAATCCTGAATCGGCAAGTGGTCATCTCCGATGCATAAGCCATTATGGTCAATGATGGCCCGAACATTTGACCACAGTATCACGGCGTGTGAGTATGCAGTTACTCCATGAATTGTTGAATTATTGTGTAGATAATGAAGCCACTCGTGGATAAAAAAACCAGTTTGATGTGGAGTTTGAAAGCCTTGAGGTTCTTCCGGATCCGCAAAAGCGGGAAATACAGACTTTAGTCTGATGCATTGGTAATCTGGTGAGTACGTTGCTGCCACCTGAGTAGCCATTCGGTATGCCTCCATTCATTTTATCGCTCTTGGCTTCTGCTTGAGCCAAAGCCGTGAGGTCAAAGATATCAGCTTCATTATATGAGCGGCTGCCTTTGGCCGTTTTCTGACCTTCGCTTAGGGGGTGAACTGCCAGGATTTTCCTAGACGATGAGTGAGTAATTGCATGGTCAGCAAATAGTAATAGCGCGTCGATTCAGTGCGCTTGTTTAGATGGTGATTCAAAAACCATGCAAGGTGTTTTCTCTGCCAAGTCCATGGGTTGTCGCATTGCCAGCGCTCAGCGATCGCTGTTTGGATAGTCTTCGCCTGACGCAGGTGGCGTTGGCGTGTGGTGTGTGACCCGGTCAAGACGCCCGCCAGGAACAGCTCCATATCGAATGCCGTGTTCATGCTCGACCACCAATGTAAGCCGATACCACGCCGATACGGCCGTGCCCCAGCTCATAGCTGATTTGTACTCGGGCCTCCTGATCGAGGTGTCGGTTGAGCTGATAGCAATGGCCACCGTTGATAGGCGCGGGATGATGGGTGATTTGCTCGTAACGTTCGCACGCATAGGCTGCCCGCAATTCGTGGAAGCCTTTGAGGTTGTACTGATGGAGGATGTCCCGTGCAGGGCCGACGATTCCCTGCAAGAAATCGAGGTAGCGTTCGTTCGGTGCAAGCAGGTTGCGGCTATCGTCGGGCGAGACCTTTTCGGCAAACCTCAGTGCGTCACGAATATGATCATTCTCCCTGATCCAGCGAGGTGCTGACGCGCCTGAACGGCCACCTTTGGTACCGTCCTGGATGTTGATCTTGCCGTATTGTTCGGCCTCATGCTTCAAGCGCGGAAGGTCGGCCAAAATCGCCTCGCGTAAGCGCATGCCTGTGGCTCGGGCCAGCTGCACGATGGCGGCGGCGCGCGGCAGTTGGTGTTCGCAGAGCGCCTCGACGATCCGCTTCACCTGTTCACGATCCTGGCCTTGCGGGGTTGCTGTGCGGACGGTTGTGCGCTGCAGTCCTAAAGCCTTGCTCGGACTCGACACCTTCACATACTGATCACCTCGCAGCGCGGCCATGGTCCGATTCACACTGGATAATCGGTTTTGCGCAGTCGCGATAGAGAGCTCACCTTGTTCAACTTGCTGGCGCAGATACCCGGCGTAGTCCAGCAAGGTCTGCCGATCAATTTGTCGCGCATCGTTAAACCCTGGTCCATCCTCCGACCGACACCAGCGTACAAACGCCTGCCAGCGATCACTGTGCGCCTTGACCGTGCCGTAATGCCCACCGCCGAACATGTCTTTCAACGCCTGCGGCCCGGCGTAGCTCAATTGCCGGCCATAGCCAAAATTGCGCCCATCCCGTTTACCGACCAGCGCCATGATCAAACTCCTCTCGAAGTCAAAACGTTGAAGCTTTTCCCCACGTCATTCCGCCAAGAATGTTGAGTGTTATCAGGGATCAAGGCCCCTGCGACCTGTGAGGGTTGTCCACTAACGCGGGACTGTCGGCTCTTTACGACCGGGAGCTTGGGCATCTCATGATCTGGCCTCCTGAACACCGTTACCGGTGGGCGGGTGGAGGCTGCACTGGCTGACGAGGCCAGTGCCGCGAGATCCTGAGTCAGGTGAAGGCAGTGAAGCGATGACCGGGGCATGCCTGACTGTCAGTCAGGTGCAGTCCATTCCGTAGGCTGCGGCACCATCATCTGCATCGCCGTTGCTGGTGACTTCGGTGTTTGTCACGCCGATTGTCACGAGGGGAAATGCCGCAAAGCCTTGTACGAGATGGGCTGCAGCAGCGGTAGGAGCGCCCGTCTCTTTCCGGAAGAAAGAGACGGGCGCAGGTTGGCGCAATGAAATGGCCAAGCGGATAGGTTGCTGCAGGGCAGCTACGAAGGGGTGTGAGTTGCCGCAGTGGCCACTCTGGTAGAAGTAGGCATCCATCACATCGCTGTGACTGTGCGAGCCGCCGGACGCTCATCGCACTTTGGGAGAACCACCACGGTGTGGCGTAGCCTTAAAGGTTCTGGCTACCTGAGTTGCTGTCAACGACAGCGCTTTGCCCGATCTTTTTTACGCCTGTGGATAATTCGGGTCAAGGCTCGAATTATCCGGAGTTCTGCGGCGGTGGATGAAATTATCCACCGGTGGAAATCCGTGGTTTTCCACAGACAGTTGCGTGGGCTTTAGATTTTTTAAGTGAGGTCCATCCAAGCAGGGCGGCTTTGCAGCCCTGTTTGGGTGGACCCGCGTGGAAGGCTGGGCTGTGGAGATCTCACCGACTTACCAGTGTTGGAATGCGCCACGGTAGTTTTGCAAGGCGATGATGTTGTCGTCGACCGGGTCGAATTGGTGAGGCGTCACGTGATCACTGAGTCGCCGTTGAGTCTGTCTCGATAGGCAACTTTTGGAGGTGATCATCTTTGTGTGCATGGGATGCTGTTAGAGGCGGTGCAGAAGGGCGTGCGAGGAACTGATTAACGCGAGTATCAAATTGATCGCGAAGGTTGGCTGTAATGCCTTCTTTGAGGGCGTCGAGATAGTCTGCATACCACTGCATCATGATCCGACGTTGCGGCAGGTATAGGGCTTGATTGTACTCGCCAGAGATGCCGCCCTCGACGTGAGCCAGCTGGCTCTCGACATGGTCCTTCAGCCAGCCATGTTCTCGCAGCAGCGTGCTTGCGGTATGACGAGTGCCATGGCTGACGAGTCGTCCTTTATAGCCGATCTTGGCGAACACCAGGTTGATCGTGTTTTCACTGATGACTGGCTGCTTTTCACCATTGCCTGGGAATAGATACCGACTGCGGCCAGTGCTTTGGTTCAGTTTGGTAAGCATGGCGATCAATTGATGAGGTAGAGGGCTGACGTAGTCTCTGCGCATCTTCATGCGGGCGGCCGGGATGGTCCATATCCCTTCCTCAAAATCGATTTCCTCCCATTTTGCGTAGCGAACCATGCCGGGGCGGCTCGCTGTCAGAATTGTCATCCATGATGCAATCCTCGCTGGTAGCCGGCTGGTGGTCTTGCTTAAGGCCCGGAGAAACTCAGGTAGTTCGTGTTCGTGCAGATGTGGGTAGTGTTGAGTGGGCGGTGGGGCTATCGCAATGGCATGGAGTTCGGAGGCTGGATTGTGTTCGCACAGGCCGCGTGCAATGGCTTGACTGAAAATCTGTTTCAACCAGGTCCGGGTCTTGTCCGCAACATTGAAGGCGCCTCGTTTTTCGATGCAGGCCTGCAGTTTTGCGCAGTCGCTTCGCGTGATGAGCTCCAGTTGCTTCTCGCCGAGAGCGGGCAGTAGATCCTTATCGAGATAGTCGCGGATCTTCTTCAGCGTCGCGCTGCTGCGGCCGGAGTCCGATTTGAATTGATACCAGTACTCCGCGGCTCGCCTGAAGGTGTTGAGCCCGGCCTCCTGCTGTCGCAGTTTGTCATCGCGGCGTTTGGCGCCGGGGTTGGTGCCTTGCTTGAGTAGGTTGCGGCATTCTGCAGCTCGTTCACGGGCTTCCTGCAAGGAGATATGCGGATACACACCCAGTGACATGCGCGCCGCCCGCCCCTGATAGGTGTACCGGAAGTGCCAATACTTGCTGCCGTTGGGTTTCACCAGCAAGGCAAGACCCGAACTATCACTCAACGTGAACGGTCTGTCGGCAGGCTTGGACGCTTTGATTTGCAAGGCGGTCAATGGCATCGCTGTACACCTCCGGTTCTCGAACTGGAATATGTACAGAAAATGTACCAAAAAGAGGCTGGCTTGCAAGAGATGGGGGTGGAACCCCAGAGACCAAAAAGCCCGCAGTTAGCGGGCTCTAGAGGTGTTACGTAGACGCTGGTAGTCGTCTATGTACTGCAAATGGTGCCCCGAGGGAGACTCGAACTCCCACTCCTTTCGAAAACGGATTTTGAATCCGCCGCGTCTACCAATTCCGCCATCAGGGCTCAATGGCGGCGAAGTATAGAGATGAGATAACCGTCGGTCAATCAGGTACATGGAGAATTTTCACTATTTCCGCTAGACTTCCGGGCCCTGCTAGACGAACCCCATCATGCGCGTTGCTGACTTTACTTTCGAACTCCCTGATTCGCTGATTGCTCGCCACCCTTTGGCCGAGCGTCGCAACAGTCGCCTGTTGACCCTTGATGGGGTCAGCGGCGCCCTGGCACACCGTCAATTCACTGATTTGCTTGAGCATTTGCGCCCGGGCGATTTGATGGTGTTCAACAATACCCGGGTGATTCCGGCGCGGCTGTTTGGCCAGAAGGCTTCCGGCGGCAAGCTGGAAATTCTGGTGGAGCGGGTGCTCGACAGTCATCGTGTGCTGGCGCATGTGCGGTCCAGCAAGTCGCCGAAGCCGGGTTCGAAGATCCTCATCGATGGCGGTGGCGAGGCCGAGATGCTGGCGCGTCACGATGCGTTGTTCGAGCTGGGGTTTAGCGAGGAGGTGTTGCCGCTGCTCGACCGCGTCGGGCACATGCCGTTGCCTCCTTATATAGACCGCCCGGATGAAGGCTCGGACCGCGAGCGTTATCAGACGGTGTATGCCGAGCGTCTGGGCGCGGTGGCGGCACCGACGGCAGGGCTGCATTTCGATCAGCCGCTGATGGAGGCGATTGCCGCCAAGGGCGTCGAGACGGCGTTCGTGACCTTGCACGTTGGGGCGGGTACGTTCCAGCCGGTGCGGGTCGAGAAGATTGAAGACCACCACATGCACAGCGAATGGTTGGAAGTCGGCCAGGACGTGGTCGATGCCGTCGCCGCTTGTCGTGCTCGCGGTGGTCGTGTGGTGGCGGTGGGGACCACCAGCGTGCGTTCGCTGGAAAGTGCCGCGCGCGATGGCGTGCTCAAGCCGTTCAGTGGCGACACAGACATTTTTATTTACCCGGGCCGGCCGTTTCATGTGGTCGATGCCTTGGTCACCAACTTTCATTTGCCTGAATCCACGCTGTTGATGCTGGTTTCGGCGTTCGCCGGTTATCCCGAAGCCATGGCCGCCTATAAAGCCGCCGTGGAGCATGAATACCGCTTTTTCAGCTACGGTGATGCGATGTTTATCACCCGTAACCCCGCGCCACGTGGCCCCGAGGAAACAGAATGAGTCGCCAAAGTCGTATGTCGTTTGAGTTGCTTGCTACCGACGGCAAGGCTCGTCGCGGTCGTTTGACCTTCCCTCGCGGTACCGTCGAGACCCCGGCTTTCATGCCGGTGGGCACGTACGGCACCGTCAAGGGCATGCTGCCGCGGGATATCGTCGCGACCGGCGCGGAAATCATTCTGGGCAACACCTTCCACTTGTGGCTGCGTCCTGGCACTGAAGTGATCAAGAAGCACGGCGACCTGCACGATTTCATGCAGTGGAAAGGCCCGATTCTGACTGACTCCGGCGGTTTTCAGGTATTCAGCCTGGGCGCGATGCGCAAGATCAAGGAGGAGGGCGTGACCTTCGCCTCTCCGGTCGATGGCGCCAAAGTCTTCATGGGGCCGGAAGAGTCGATGCAGGTCCAGCGTGACCTGGGCTCCGACATCGTGATGATTTTCGACGAATGCACGCCGTACCCGGCCGACGAAGACGTCGCTCGCGTGTCGATGGAGCTGTCGTTGCGTTGGGCCAAACGTTCGAAAGAGGCCCATGGCGACAACACGGCAGCGCTGTTCGGCATCGTTCAGGGCGGCATGCACCAGGATTTGCGCATGCGTTCGCTGGAAGGCCTCGACCAGATCGGCTTCGATGGCCTGGCCATCGGCGGTCTGTCGGTGGGCGAGCCGAAGCACGAGATGATCAAGGTGCTGGATTACCTGCCGGGCCAGATGCCGGCTGACAAACCTCGTTACCTTATGGGCGTTGGCAAACCGGAAGATCTGGTTGAGGGTGTGCGCCGCGGTGTGGACATGTTCGATTGCGTGATGCCAACCCGTAATGCCCGCAATGGGCATCTGTTCATTGATACCGGCGTGCTGAAGATCCGTAACGCGTTCCATCGCCATGATGATTCGCCGCTCGATCCGACCTGCGATTGCTATACCTGCCAGAACTTCTCCCGCGCTTATCTGCATCACCTGGACAAGTGCGGCGAAATGCTGGGAAGCATGCTCAATACCATCCATAACTTGCGTCATTATCAAGTGCTTATGGCTGGTTTGCGCGAGGCTATTCAACAGGGTACATTGGCCGCCTTTGTCGATGCCTTCTACGCCAAACGCGGGTTACCTGTTCCGCCTTTGGACTGAGTTTTCTGACCCCAAGATTCAACATTTGCAACTGGAGTGCTAAATGAGCTTTTTTATCTCGAATGCCATGGCTGACGCTGCTGCACCGGCCGCTGCCGGCCCAATGGGTGGCGGTTTTGAGTGGATTTTCCTGGTCGGTTTCCTGGTCATCTTCTACCTGATGATCTGGCGTCCACAGGCCAAGCGCGCCAAAGAGCAGAAGAACCTGCTGAGCAGCCTGCAGAAAGGCGACGAAGTCGTGACCACCGGCGGCATCGCCGGCAAGATCACTAAAGTGGCTGACGACTTCGTGGTTCTGGAAGTTTCTGACACCGTCGAAATGAAGTTCCAGAAAGGCGCCATTGCCGCCACGCTGCCAAAAGGCACGCTGAAAGCGATCTAAGTTTCAACTTCTACTCAATCGACGGGGCGCGCAAGGCGCCCCGCGTCATAAGCGGGCGGCGTGATGCTGAACAAATACCCTCTGTGGAAATACATTCTGATCCTGGCGGTGCTGGCGGTCGGTCTGATTTATTCCGCTCCCAATCTATATCCTGATGACCCGGCCATTCAGGTCAGTGGCGCAAGCACTGCGCTGCAAGTCAATCAGGCTGATCTGGATCGTGTGAGCGCTGCGCTCAAGGAATCCGGGATCAACGTCAAGGCAGCCACCCTGGCGGCCAACGGCAAGGGCGGTCTGATTCGTCTGACCAAGGCTGAAGACCAGCTGCCGGCCAAAGACGTCGTGCGCAAGGCGTTGGGTGATGACTACGTCGTTGCACTGAACCTGGCGCAAACCACCCCGCAATGGCTGCGCAGCCTCGCCGCGCACCCGATGAAGCTGGGTCTGGACTTGTCCGGTGGTGTGCACTTCCTGCTCGAAGTGGACATGGACAAAGCCATCGACGCACGCTTGAAAGTGTACGAAGGCGATGTGAAGAGCCTGTTGCGTAAAGAGAAACTGCGCTATCGCAGCCTGCCGCAACTCAACGGCGCCATTCAGCTGGGTTTCAGTGATGAAGCTTCCCGCGAACAGGCCCGCACACTGATCCGCAAGAACTTCAACGATTTCGACATTGTTCCGGCCGACCTCAATGGCCAACCGGTGCTGCGTCTGGCGATGACCCCGGCCAAGCTGGCGGAAATCCGCGAATACTCCATCAAGCAGAACTTGACCACGGTACGTAACCGCGTCAACGAGCTGGGTGTTGCCGAACCGATCGTTCAGCGTCAGGGCGCCAACCGCATCGTGGTTGAGCTGCCGGGCGTGCAGGACACCGCAGAAGCCAAGCGTATCCTCGGCAAGACGGCCAACCTTGAGTTCCGTCTGGCTGCAGAGCCTGGCGCTTCGAAAGCCACTTCCGAGACGTTCGAGTTCCGTGAAGGCAATCGTCCGCCAGCACAGATCGAGCGTGGCCTGATCATCACCGGTGACCAGGTGACTGACGCCAAGGCTGGCTTCGGCGAGCATGGCACGCCAGAAGTGAACATCCGCCTGGATGGCCACGGTGGCGAACTGATGAGCCGTGCGACCCGCAGCAACGTCGGTCGCAGCATGGCGGTGATCTTCATCGAGCAACGTCCGGTCACCACTTACACCAAGCAAGTGGTTAACGGCGTCGAGAAAGACGTAGCGGTTCAAACCTTCAAGGAAGAGAAGAAGATCATCAGCCTGGCGACCATCCAGTCGCCGCTGGGTGCTCAATTCCGCATCACTGGCCTGAACGGCCAGGGCGAGTCGTCCGAACTGGCGCTGTTGCTGCGTGCCGGTGGTCTGGCTGCACCGATGTACTTCGCTGAAGAGCGCACCATTGGCCCGAGCCTGGGTGCGGACAACATCGTCAAGGGTATCGATGCATCGCTGTGGGGCATGCTGTTTGTCTCGCTGTTCATCATCGCCATCTACCGCTTCTTCGGCATCATCGCCACCGTCGCTCTGGCTGTGAACATGGTGCTGCTGCTGGCCCTGATGTCGCTGCTGGGTGCAACGCTGACCTTGCCGGGTATCGCCGGTATCGTATTGACCATGGGTATGGCGGTCGACGCCAACGTTCTGATCTTCTCGCGGATTCGTGAAGAGATCGCGGCGGGCATGACCGTACAACGGGCAATCAACGAAGGCTTCGGCCGGGCATTTACTGCGATTCTCGACGCCAACCTGACAACTCTGTTGGTCGGCGGGATTCTCTTTGCGATGGGCACAGGTCCAGTCAAAGGTTTCGCAGTGACCATGTCCCTCGGGATCTTTACCTCGATGTTCACGGCCATCATGGTGACCCGCGCGATGGTCAACCTGATCTTCGGCGGTCGTGACTTCAAGAAGTTGTGGATTTAAGGGGCTGCCATGTTACGTACAATCAACTTCATGGGCGTTCGCAACTTTGCGTTCGGCGTCACATTGTTCCTTACTGCGCTGGCCTTGTTCAGCGTCGCCACCAAGGGCATGAACTGGGGCCTGGACTTCACCGGCGGTACGCTCATCGAGCTGACCTACGAGCGTCCGGCCGACGTTACCAAGGTGCGCGAGCAACTGGCCACTTCGGGTTATCACGAAGCGATCGTGCAGAGCTTCGGTGCTACCACCGATCTGCTGGTGCGCATGCCGGGTGAAGATCCGCAGCTGGGCCATCAGGTGGCAGAAGCGCTGCTGAAGGTCGGCGGCGACAACCCGGCCTCGGTCAAGCGCGTTGAGTTCGTCGGCCCTCAGGTCGGTGAAGAGCTTCGCGACCAGGGCGGCCTCGGCATGCTGATGGCGCTGGGTGGCATTCTGATCTACCTGGCTTTCCGCTTTCAGTGGAAGTTTGCGGTCGGTGCGATCGTGTCCTTGATCCACGACGTGATCGTGACCATCGGTATCCTGTCGTTCTTCCAGATCACCTTCGACCTGACGGTATTGGCGGCGGTGCTGGCGATCATCGGTTACTCGCTCAACGACACCATCGTGGTATTCGACCGGGTTCGTGAGAACTTCCGTGTGCTGCGCAAGGCCAGCCTGATCGAGAACATCAACATCTCGACCACGCAAACCCTGCTGCGGACCATGGCGACGTCGATCTCCACGTTGCTGGCGATCGCGGCCCTGCTGTTCTTCGGCGGCGATAACCTGTTCGGCTTCTCCATCGCCCTGTTTATCGGTGTTCTGGCGGGTACTTACTCGTCGATCTACATCGCGAACGTGGTGCTAATCTGGCTGAACCTGAGCACCGAGGACCTGATTCCTCCTGTGGCCACTGACAAGGAAGTCGACGACCGTCCATAACGGCCTCGCATTCCCCGCTGTCAGCCCAAAAAGGCGCGAGTTGAACTCGCGCCTTTTTTTGTGCTCCAAGGCTGGGAGAAGCGCGGACATGTTCCGCGGGTGATGGTCAGGAGGTTCATGTGAACAAGTCGATGCTGGTTGGTGCTGTACTGGGTGCTGTCGGTGTGACTGCCGGGGGTGCTGTGGCCACCTACAGTCTGGTTAAAAATAACGGCCCGGAGTATGCGCAAGTACTCGCCGTTGAGCCGGTCAAGACGCAAATCAAGACTCCACGTGAAGTGTGCAAGGATGTAGCAGTGACTCGGCAAGCGCCGGTGAAAGATCAACACCAGATTGCCGGTACGGTGGTAGGTGCACTGGCAGGTGGTCTGCTGGGTAATCAGATCGGCGGCGGCACCGGCAAGAAAATTGCCACGGTTGCGGGCGCGGTCGGTGGTGGTTATGCAGGCAACAAAGTTCAGGAAGGTATGCAGGAACGTGACACCTACACCACGACGCAGACTCGCTGTAATACAGTGAATGACATCAGCGACAAGGTTGTAGGTTATGACGTTCGTTATTCGCTGGATGGCAAGGAAGGCAAGGTGCGGATGGATCGCGATCCGGGCAACCAGATTCCGGTCGACAAGGAAGGCAAGCTGATTCTGGGGCAGAACGAACAGAATCGCTAACTACTCAGGTTCAAGAGTCAAAAAAGAAGCACCCTGCGGGGTGCTTTTTTTGTGCCCGGAATTCATGCATCACCACAAATCCCTGTAGGAGCCGGCTTGCTGGCGATAGCGGTGTAACAGTCGACATGAATGTTGAATGTCCGACCGCTATCGCCAGCAAGCCGGCTCCTACAAGGGGGCGATGGTGTTCTAGGGGTGGATTTCCAGGCATAAAAAAAGCACCCCGAAGGGTGCTTTTTTGTCGCTGCGAGCTTAGCGCTTCAGCGAGGCCGGCAGGTGCGGCTGGATCGCCGTCAGCACTGCCTTGAAGCACTTGGTGTTACCGGCAACGATGTGGCCTTTCTCGAGGAAATCGTGACTGCCGGTGAAGTCGCTCACCAAACCGCCGGCTTCCTGGATCAGCAGGGCGCCTGCAGCCATGTCCCACTCGGACAGGCCCGACTCCCAGAATGCATCGAAACGACCGGCTGCTACGTAAGCCAGGTCCAGGCTCGCCGAGCCAGCACGGCGGATGCCGGCAGTCTGGCCAACCAGGGCGCGGAACATGCCCAGGTAGTTGTCGAGGTTGTCCATCTGATCGTCACGGAACGGGAAGCCAGTACCCAGCAGGGCGCCGTCCAGGCTGGTGCGGCCGCTGACGCGCAGGCGACGACCGTTCAGTTGAGCGCCGCGACCACGGCTGGCGGTGAATTCTTCCTGGCGAACCGGGTCCAGAACAACAGCGTGTTCCAGGCGACCGCGGTATTTGCAGGCGATGCTGACTGCGAAGTGAGGAATGCCGCGCAGGAAGTTGGTGGTGCCGTCCAGCGGATCGATGATCCACAGGTATTCTTCGCCTTCGATCCCGGTGCCGGCGTGCATGCCGGTTTCTTCACCCATGATCGAGTGGTTCGGGTAAGCCTTGCGCAGCGCGTCGATGATTTTCTGTTCAGCGGCGCGATCCACCTCGGATACGTAATCCTTGGCGTCTTTTTCGTCGACCTTGATGGTATCCAGGCGCTCGATGGAGCGGAAGATCAATTCACTGGCGCTGCGGGCGGCGCGCAGCGCGATATTCAGCATGGGCTGCATGGATGTGTCACCTAAGGTTGTTAAAGAAAGCCGGGCATTCTATCAGAACTTTTCTACAGGTGAAGGTTGGTGTTCGCTTTCATAGCTTAACGGTAGGATGAACTGTAAGATTCTGCTCCCAAAATTGTGTTCGAGAACGCCTCCCGTGCTGCATAACATTCGTGTCGTCCTGGTCAATACCAGCCACCCCGGCAATATCGGCGGGGCTGCGCGTGCCATGAAGAACATGGGCCTGTCGCGGCTGGTGCTGGTCGAACCGCGTTTGTTCCCGCACCACGAAGCCGATGCGCGAGCCTCCGGCGCCGGGGACATCCTTGAAAACGCGCAAGTCGTCGCCACCTTGGAAGATGCCTTGGTCGGCTGCAATCTGGTGCTGGGCACCAGCGCCCGTGATCGTCGCATTCCCTGGCCGTTGCTCGATCCACGCGAATGCGGGACGAAAGTGGTCGAGGAGGCGGGGCAGGGCGCGGAAATCGCACTGGTATTCGGTCGCGAAGATTCCGGTTTGACCAATGAAGAGCTGCAGCGATGTCATTATCACGTGCACATCCCGTCAGACCCTGAGTTCAGCTCGCTGAACCTTGGGGCAGCGGTGCAGGTGTTGAGCTATGAAGTTCGCATGTCCTGGCTGGCGGCCGAAGGTCAGCCGAGCAAGGTCGAGAAGGAAGAAGTGGCCTCCGTCAAAAGCGCTGAGCTGGCGACCATGGATGAGCTGGAGCGGTTCTATGAACACCTGGAACAAACCCTGGTGGCCATTGAATTCCTCGATCCGGAAAAGCCACGGCACTTGATGGCGCGCCTGCGTCGGTTGTACGGACGAAGCTCGGTCAGCCGGGCGGAAATGAATATATTGCGTGGCATCCTCACGGAAACCCAGAAAGCGGCCCGTGGTGAGCTTCTAAAGCGGAAGGATTAATGATGTTCGAGCGTTTGCGTGAAGATATCCAGAGTGTTTTCCATCGTGACCCGGCGGCGCGTAACGCTTTTGAAGTCCTGACTTGCTACCCGGGCATGCACGCCATCTGGATCCATCGCCTGTCGGCAGCCTTGTGGCGTGCCGAGCTGAAATGGCTGGCGCGGCTGGTGTCGAACTTCGGTCGCTGGTTGACCGGGATCGAGATTCATCCGGGTGCCAAGGTGGGTCGGCGCTTCTTTATTGACCATGGCATGGGCATTGTCATCGGTGAAACTGCAGAGATCGGCAACGATGTCACCCTTTATCAAGGTGTGACTCTCGGTGGCACCAGCTGGAATAAAGGCAAGCGTCACCCGACTCTGGAAGATGGGGTTGTGGTGGGTGCCGGTGCCAAGGTGCTCGGCCCGTTCACCGTTGGCGCGGGTGCCAAGGTTGGTTCCAATGCCGTGGTGACCAAGGCTGTGCCGGCCGGCGCGACTGTCGTCGGCATTCCAGGGCGGATCATCGTCAAATCCGACGAAGAGCAGGATGCCAGGCGCAAGGCAATGGCCGAGAAGATTGGCTTTGATGCCTACGGTGTTGGCGAAGACATGCCGGACCCGGTGGCGCGCGCCATCAATCAGTTGCTTGATCATCTGCAGGCAGTTGATGGTCGTCTGGAGGGGATGTGCGGGGCGCTGAAGGATCTGGGCAGCAATTACTGTGCGAAAGATCTGCCTGAGCTGCGCGAAGAAGATTTCGCCTGTGTGAAGGACAAGGATCAGAGTCAGGCCAGCTAAACCGAGTTGGCCCCTTCGCGAGCAAGCCCGCTCCCACATTGAATCTCCAGTGGCCATAGATTTTGTGTGCGACGAAGATCCCATGTGGGGGCGGGCTTGCTCGCGAAGAACGGCAACGCGCATTCGCTGGCTGTAACCGCCCCGCCTTTGCTATGATGCTGCCGCTCTTTTGCGGGTAATCCTGACTAAAGTACTAGGTCTTATAGTTGACTTAAATACTCGGGAATTGCATACTCGCCCCATTCCGAACTCCGTGGTAATTGTCCATGCGACTGACTACAAAAGGCCGATACGCCGTGACCGCCATGCTCGATCTGGCGTTGCACGCGCAGCACGGGCCGGTGTCCCTGGCCGATATCTCCGAGCGCCAAGGCATCTCCCTGTCCTACCTCGAACAGCTTTTCGCCAAGTTGCGCCGCAGCAATCTGGTATCGAGCGTCCGTGGTCCGGGTGGCGGCTACCAGCTGTCCCGCGACATGCAGGGCATTCAGGTTGCCCAGGTGATCGATGCGGTAAACGAATCGGTCGATGCCACCAAGTGCCAGGGCCAGGGCGATTGCCATCAAGGCGACACCTGCCTGACTCACCACTTGTGGTGCGATCTGAGCCTGCAGATTCACGAGTTTCTGAGCGGTATCAGCTTGGCTGACCTTGTCACTCGCCGTGAGGTACAAGAAGTAGCCCAGCGTCAGGACCAGCGCCGTTGCAACAGCAAGGCGCCACGCCTGGACAAGATTGAAGCGTCCGCCGTCGAATGACAGCCAAAGAGCTAGCGGCACGCCAGCCAGCCTGATTTAGGAGATAGTCCATGAAATTGCCGATTTACCTTGATTACTCTGCGACCACCCCGGTTGATCCGCGTGTTGCGCAAAAAATGAGTGAATGCCTGCTGGTCGACGGAAACTTCGGTAACCCGGCGTCCCGTTCCCACGTGTTCGGCTGGAAAGCTGAGGAGTCCGTCGAAAACGCTCGTCGTCAGGTCGCAGACCTGGTCAACGCCGACCCGCGTGAAATCGTCTGGACCTCCGGTGCCACCGAATCCGACAACCTGGCAATCAAGGGTGCGGCGCATTTCTATGCGACCAAAGGCAAACACCTGATCACCACCAAGATTGAGCACAAGGCTGTCCTCGACACCATGCGCCAACTGGAGCGTGAAGGCTTCGAAGTGACCTACATCGAGCCTCGCACCGATGGTCTGGTTACGCCTGAAATGATCGAAGCAGCCCTGCGTGACGACACCATTCTGGTTTCGGTCATGCACGTGAACAACGAAATCGGCACCATCAACGACATCGCGGCCATCGGCGAACTGACCCGCTCCAAGGGCATCCTGTTCCACGTCGACGCCGCTCAGTCCACTGGCAAGGTCGAGATCGACCTGCAGAAGCTGAAAGTCGACATGATGTCGTTCTCCGCCCACAAAACTTACGGCCCTAAAGGCATCGGCGCGCTGTACGTCAGCCGCAAGCCGCGTGTTCGCATCGAAGCGACCATGCACGGCGGCGGTCACGAGCGCGGCATGCGTTCCGGCACCCTGGCGACCCACCAGATCGTCGGCATGGGCGAAGCCTTCCGCGTAGCCAAGGAAGACATGGCTGCCGAGAACGTACGCATCAAAGCCCTGAGCGACCGTTTCTTCAAGCAGGTCGAAGACCTGGAAGAGCTGTACGTCAACGGCAGCATGACCGCTCGCGTTCCGCACAACCTGAACCTGAGCTTCAACTACGTTGAAGGCGAGTCGCTGATCATGGCGCTCAAGGATCTGGCGGTTTCGTCCGGCTCGGCTTGCACCTCGGCTTCGCTGGAGCCTTCGTACGTACTGCGCGCACTGGGCCGCAACGACGAACTGGCACACAGCTCGATCCGCTTCACCTTCGGTCGTTTCACCACCGAAGAAGAAATCGACTACGCCGCGCAGAAAGTCTGCGAGGCCGTTACCAAGCTGCGCGCTCTGTCGCCGCTGTGGGACATGTACAAAGACGGTGTCGACATTTCGAAAATCGAGTGGGCGGCACACTGATTTCAAGTCGCCGCAAACCAGCCCTGTCGAACCCAGGTTCGCAGGGCTTCAAGAGCGACTCTCTGATGAGTGAGGATTAAGAATCATGGCTTACAGCGAAAAGGTCATCGACCACTACGAAAACCCGCGTAACGTCGGCAAGATGGACGCGGAAGACCCGGATGTCGGCACCGGCATGGTCGGCGCCCCGGCGTGCGGCGACGTGATGCGCCTGCAGATCAAGGTCAACGAGCAAGGCATCATCGAAGACGCCAAGTTCAAGACTTACGGTTGCGGTTCTGCTATCGCTTCCAGCTCCCTGGCGACCGAGTGGATGAAAGGCAAGACTCTGGATGAAGCAGAGACCATCAAAAACACTCAGCTGGCCGAAGAACTGGCCTTGCCGCCAGTGAAAATTCACTGCTCCGTACTTGCTGAAGACGCTATCAAAGCGGCCGTTCGCGACTACAAGCAGAAGAAAGGCTTGATCTGATTTTTGGCGACGAGTAAGGAGTCACCGATGGCTATCAGCATGACAGAAGCGGCTGCTCAACACGTGCGACGCTCCCTCAACGGGCGCGGCAAAGGTGAAGGGATACGTCTGGGTGTTCGCACCACGGGCTGTTCCGGCCTTGCCTACGTGCTGGAGTTTGTCGACGAGGTGGTTGCAGAGGACCAGGTGTTCGAAAGTCACGGCGAAAAAGTGATCATCGACCCGAAAAGCCTGGCCTACCTGGACGGCACCGAGCTCGATTTCGTCAAGGAAGGGTTGAACGAAGGCTTCAAGTTCAACAACCCCAACGTACGCGGTGAATGTGGCTGCGGCGAAAGCTTCAATATCTGAGGCTACTTGTGGGTACTCCTTGTCATTTCGCTTTATTCGAGCTGCAACCGAGTTTCAATCTGGACCTCGACCAGCTGGCTACGCGCTACCGTGAGTTGGCGCGCAGTGTTCATCCGGACCGTTTTGCGGACGCTTCCGAGCGCGAGCAGCGTCTGGCGCTAGAGCAATCCGCGAGCCTCAACGAGGCCTACCAGACGCTCAAAAGTCCCCCGAAGCGCGCGCGATACCTGCTCGCTTTGAATGGTGGCGAGCTGCCGCTGGAGGTCACGGTGCATGATCCGGCGTTTCTCCTGCAGCAGATGGAGTTGCGTGAAGAGCTCGAAGACCTGCAAGACAGCGCCGACATGGCCGGTATTGCAGCGTTCAAGCGTCGCCTGAAAACCGCGCAGGATGAACTGAACCAAAGCTTCGCAGCCTGTTGGAATGACGCAGCGCAACGTGAGCAGGCCGAACGCCTGATGCGGCGCATGCAGTTCCTCGACAAGCTCACCTACGAAGTGCGCCAGTTAGAAGAGCGCCTCGACGATTAACCCAGTGCCGCTCCGGTCGCACGCCTGATATACAGATAAGTCCTGATCACGATGGCCCTACTGCAGATCGCCGAACCCGGCCAAAGTCCTCAACCGCACCAGCGTCGTCTGGCTGTGGGGATCGACTTGGGCACTACCAATTCGTTGGTCGCTGCATTGCGCAGTGGTCTTTCCGAGCCTCTGGCCGACGCTGACGGGCAGGTCATCCTGCCGTCTGCCGTGCGCTATCACGCCGACCGCGTCGAAGTCGGCGAGTCGGCCAAACTGGCTGCCGCTACCGATCCTTTGAACACCGTGCTGTCGGTCAAGCGCTTGATGGGTCGTGGTCTGTCCGACGTCAAGCAATTGGGCGAGCAATTGCCGTACCGCTTTGTCGGCGGCGAGTCGCACATGCCGTTCATCGACACCATCCAGGGGCCGAAAAGTCCGGTTGAAGTCTCCGCCGATATCCTGAAAGTGCTGCGTCAGCGCGCCGAAGAGACGTTGGGTGGCGAGCTGGTGGGTGCGGTGATCACCGTTCCGGCCTATTTCGACGATGCTCAGCGTCAAGCCACCAAGGACGCGGCCAAGCTGGCCGGCCTGAACGTGCTGCGTTTGCTCAATGAACCGACCGCTGCCGCTGTGGCTTACGGACTGGATCAGCACGCTGAAGGCCTGGTCGCGATTTATGACCTGGGCGGCGGCACCTTCGATATTTCGATTCTGCGTCTGACCGGCGGTGTGTTTGAAGTTTTGGCGACCGGTGGCGACAGTGCCCTGGGCGGCGATGACTTTGACCACGCCATTGCTGGCTGGATCATCGAGAGCGCCGGTTTGTCCGCCGACCTCGATCCAGGTGCGCAACGCAATCTGCTGCAAACCGCCTGCGCGGCCAAAGAAGCGCTGACCAATGCCTCGGCTGTTGAAGTCGCTTATGGCGACTGGAAAGCCCAGCTGACCCGTGAAGCCTTCAATGCACTGATCGAACCGATGGTGGCTCGCAGCCTGAAAGCCTGCCGCCGCGCAGTGCGCGATTCCGGCGTCGAGCTGGAAGAAGTGCACGCCGTGGTCATGGTCGGCGGTTCGACCCGTGTCCCTCGCGTTCGCGAAGCGGTCGCTGAAGCCTTTGGTCGTGAGCCGTTGACTGAAATCGACCCGGATCAAGTGGTGGCCATCGGTGCCGCGATCCAGGCCGATACCCTGGCCGGCAACAAGCGCGATGGCGATGAGTTGCTGTTGCTTGATGTGATTCCGTTGTCCTTGGGGCTGGAAACCATGGGCGGCCTGATGGAGAAGGTGATTCCGCGCAACACCACCATCCCCGTCGCTCGTGCCCAGGACTTCACCACTTATAAAGATGGTCAGTCGGCCATGGCGATTCACGTGTTGCAGGGTGAGCGTGAGCTGATCAGCGACTGCCGCTCCCTGGCGCGCTTCGAGTTGCGCGGTATCCCGTCGATGGTGGCGGGTGCAGCGAAGATTCGTGTGACCTTCCAGGTCGACGCCGACGGCTTGCTCAGCGTGTCGGCCCGTGAATTGGGTTCGGGCGTTGAAGCCAGCATTCAGGTCAAGCCGTCCTACGGCCTGACCGACGGCGAAATCGCCAAGATGCTCAAGGATTCGTTCCAGCACGCCAATGACGACAAGGTCGCCCGCGTACTGCGTGAGCAGCAGGTCGATGCCCAGCGCCTGATCGAGGCGGTGCAAGCCGCCCTCGAGGCTGACGGCGAGCGTTTGCTCGACGCCGAAGAGCGCATGGTTATCGAGCTGCAGATGCAGGAACTGACCGAACTGATGAAAGGTACCGATGGTTACGCCATCGAGCAGCAGACCAAGCGTCTGTCGCAAGTGACCGATGCCTTTGCTGCCCGCCGCCTGGACTCGACGGTGAAAGCCGCGCTGGCGGGGCGCAACCTGAATGAAATCGAGGATAACTGATGCCGCAGGTCATTTTTCTGCCCCACGAGAAGTTCTGCCCGGAAGGCATGGTTGTCGAGGCTGAGCCCGGCATCTCCATTCTCGAGCTGGCCCATGAGCACCACATCGAGATGGAAAGTGCCTGTGGCGGCGTTTGCGCCTGCACCACTTGTCACTGCATCGTTCGAGAAGGGTTTGATTCGCTGGAAGAAGCGGATGAACTGGAAGAAGATTTCCTCGATCGTGCCTGGGGTCTGGAAGCTCAATCGCGTCTGGCCTGCCAGGCGATCGTCGGGACCGAAGACCTGACCATCGAGATTCCGAAATACTCGCTCAACCACGCCGCCGAAGCGCCGCACTGATTCAAGGGAACTGTCATGAGCCTGAAATGGGTTGATGTGCTGGAAATCGCGATCCAGCTGACTGAGTCAAAGCCGGATGTAGACCCGCGTTACGTGAACTTCGTCGATCTGCACCAATGGGTGCTGGCGTTGCCGGAGTTCAGCGATGATCCGACACGCGGTGGCGAGAAGGTGCTTGAAGCCATTCAGGCCGCCTGGATCGAAGAAGCAGACTGATTCTGCACCGTACGCAGTTAGGCAATACCCAAGAACCCGCGTATAATTCGCGGGTTTAATTTTTCACAAATTACCGTTTCTGGAGTTACACCATGGCTGTTCAACGTACTTTCTCCATCATCAAGCCTGACGCTGTTGCAAAAAACGTCATCGGCGAGATCACCACTCGTTTCGAAAAAGCAGGCCTGCGCGTTGTAGCTTCGAAACTGAAGCAACTGTCCAAAGCCGAAGCTGAAGGCTTCTACGCTGAGCACAGCGCTCGTGGTTTCTTCAACGACCTGGTTGCTTTCATGATCTCCGGTCCGGTTGTCGTTCAGGTTCTGGAAGGCGAAAACGCTATCGCTCTGAACCGTGAGCTGATGGGCGCTACCAACCCTAAAGAAGCTGCTGCCGGCACCATCCGTGCTGACTTCGCTGATTCCATCGACGCCAACGCTGTACACGGCTCGGACTCCGAAGCCGCTGCTGCTCGCGAAATCTCGTACTTCTTCGCAGCTACTGAAGTAACCACTCGCTAAGCATTGGCTTAAGAGTGAAGGTGAATCCATGACTACATCGACTGTAAAAACCAACCTGCTGGGTCTGACTCAACAGGAAATGGAAAAATTCTTCGACTCAATCGGGGAGAAGCGTTTCCGTGCCGGTCAGGTAATGAAATGGATTCACCACCTTGGCGTCGATGATTTCGACGCCATGACGAATGTCAGCAAGGCCTTGCGCGACAAGCTCAAGGCTATTGCCGAAGTTCGCGGTCCTGAGGTCGTCAGCGAGGACATTTCCACCGACGGCACCCGTAAGTGGGTGGTGCGCGTGGCGTCCGGCAGCTGCGTCGAGACCGTTTACATTCCCCAGGGCAAACGCGGCACTCTGTGCGTTTCGTCCCAGGCAGGCTGTGCCCTGGATTGCAGTTTCTGCTCCACCGGCAAGCAAGGTTTCAACAGCAACCTCACCGCCGCCGAAGTTATCGGTCAGGTGTGGATTGCCAATAAATCGTTCGGCAGCATCCCGGCGACCGCCGACCGTGCCATCACCAACGTGGTGATGATGGGCATGGGCGAGCCGTTGCTGAACTTCGACAACGTCGTTGCGGCCATGCATCTGATGATGGACGACCTGGGCTACGGCATTTCCAAGCGCCGTGTAACCCTGTCGACCTCCGGCGTGGTGCCGATGATCGATGAGCTGTCCAAGCACATCGACGTCTCCCTGGCGTTGTCCCTGCACGCACCGAACGACGCATTGCGTAACCAATTGGTGCCGATCAACAAGAAGTATCCGCTTAAGATGCTGCTCGAGTCGTGCCAGCGCTACATGTCGTCCCTGGGCGAAAAACGCGTGCTGACCATCGAGTACACCTTGCTCAAGGACATCAACGACAAGGTCGAACATGCCGTTGAGATGATCGAGTTGCTCAAGAACATCCCATGCAAGATCAACCTGATTCCGTTCAACCCGTTCCCGCATTCCGGTTACGAGCGCCCGAGCAACAACGCGATTCGCCGGTTCCAGGATCAGCTTCACCATGCAGGCTTCAATGTCACCGTACGCACCACCCGCGGTGAAGACATCGATGCCGCGTGTGGCCAATTGGTAGGGCAGGTGCTGGATCGCACCCGTCGCAGCGAACGTTATATCGCCGTGCGCGAGTTGAGCGCCGACAACGATATGGCGCAAAACGCCGCGAAATAAATCAAGAGAGGATCTCTATGTCCCTGCGCTTCGCGCTGCTTGTGCTGTTGGCCAGTCTTTGTACTGGCTGCGTTCTGTCGGGCGATTTCAACCCGATGAAGACCAGCAAGGGCCGCGATGAAGCGCGTGTCGCCTATGTGCAACTGGGTTTGGGCTACTTGCAGCAGGGCATGACCGAACGCGCCAAGGTCCCGTTGAAAAAGGCCTTGGAACTGGACAGCTCGGACCCCGACGCCAACGCCGCTTTGGGGCTGGTGTTTCAGGCGGAGATGGAGCCGGAGCTGGCGGACGAGCACTTTCGCAAGGCGCTGTCCTCCCGGTCCAACGATGCACGCATCCTGAATAACTACGGCAGTTTTCTTTTCGAGCAGAAACGTTACAAAGAGGCGTACGAGCGCTTCGAACAAGCCGCCGCCGATACCCTGTATCCTGAGCGTTCACGGGTGTTCGAGAACCTGGGCATGACCGCTTCCAAGCTTGGCCAGCGTGATCTGGCCCGGCAGCAACTGGAAAAAGCCCTGCGTTTGAACCGTCAACAACCCCGTGCATTGCTGGAAATGGCTGAGTTGTCTTACGAAGACAGGCATTATGTGCCCGCACGTGACTATTACGACCGTTTTAGCCTGCTCACCGAGCAAAATGCACGTAGTCTATTGCTCGGCGTTCGTCTGGCAAAAGTGTTCGAAGATCGCGACAAGGCCGCCAGTTTTGGCCTGCAACTAAAACGACTCTATCCCGGTACGCCGGAATATCAGCAATACCTGTCGGAGCAATGATGAAAGCGGCGCATCCTGAAGTTGTAGCGGCGAATCGCGTTAACCCCGGTGAGACTTTGCGCCAGGCCCGCGAAAGCAATGGCTGGTCGCTGGCCGAAGTGGCCCTCAAGCTCAACCTCACCGTTAACTCCCTTAGCAATCTTGAAGCCGGCGCTTTCGACAAGCTGCCTGGGCATACTTTTGCCCGCGGTTATATTCGCGCGTACGCCAAATTGCTGGGCATGGACCAGACCGTTCTGGTTCAGCAGTTCGACCAATCCACCGGCACCGACTCCCAGGGTAGCAATGTCCACAGCCTGGGTCGCATCGAAGAACCGGTTCGGGTTTCCCACACCATTTTGCGAATCGTCAGCCTGTTGCTGCTGATCGCGGTGATCGGCGGTGGTTTTGTCTGGTGGCAGGATCAGACCTCTTTGCGCACCAAAGACCAGGTCAGCCTGAGCCCGGAACACGTTGAAGTCGAAGGCGCCGATGGCACCACCCAGATCCATCCGCTGGACGAGCCGGAAGACCAGGCTGTCGCGGAAGGTCAGGCAGAAGGCACGACGTCGCTGGCATTGCCGCAAGCCGAAAGCTCGACTGAAGAACCGGCTGAAGCCGAAGCCACTGCGCCTGCTGCCGCTCCAGCTGCACCGGCGGCCCCAGCGCCTGCCGCACCGACACACAGCGCCGCGCCGGTTGTCGCGACGCCGGTAGCGCCAGCCCCGACGGCACCTGTGGTATCGACCCCGCCAGCGAGCGCTTCGGTCACGCCGACCATTCCCGCACCGGCAGCGGCTGCTCCAGCTGCCGGCCAGGGTCAGGTTCAATTGCAATTCACTGCTGATTGCTGGACCCAGGTTACCGACGGCACTGGCAAAGTGCTGCTGAGTGGTCTCAAGCGTAAAGGCGAAAACGTTACCGTCAGCGGCAAGCCGCCGTTTGCCGTGCGTCTGGGCTTCGCCCGTGGCGCGCAGGTCAGCTACAACGGGCAGGTGGTCGATGTCGCTCCGTTCACCAGTGGCGAGACTGCTCGCCTGAAGTTGGGTCAATAAGTCATGCAAGGCGAATCTCCAATCAAGCGTCGCGAATCCCGGAAAATCTGGGTCGGTAACGTGCCTGTTGGCGGCGATGCGCCCATCGCTGTGCAGAGCATGACCAACAGCGACACCAATGACGTCGCCGCCACCGTGGCCCAGATCAATCGTCTGGAAGCCGCTGGTGTCGATATCGTGCGGGTTTCGGTGCCGGACATGGACGCCGCCGAAGCCTTCGGCAAGATCAAGCAACTGGTCAAAGTGCCGCTGGTGGCCGACATTCACTTCGACTACAAGATCGCGCTGCGCGTCGCCGAACTGGGCGTTGACTGCCTGCGGATCAACCCGGGCAACATCGGTCGTGAAGACCGCGTGCGCGCGGTGGTCGATGCCGCCCGTGATCGCGGGATTCCGATCCGCATCGGCGTCAACGCCGGCTCCCTGGAAAAAGACCTGCAAAAGAAATACGGCGAGCCGACCCCGGCCGCGCTGGTCGAGTCTGCCCTGCGTCACGTCGAGCACCTTGAACGCCTGAACTTCCAGGACTTCAAGGTCAGCGTGAAAGCCTCCGACGTGTTCATGGCCGTCGCCGCTTACCGCCTGCTGGCCAAGGAAATCGTCCAGCCGCTGCATCTGGGGATTACCGAAGCCGGTGGTTTGCGTTCCGGCACGGTGAAATCTGCCGTAGGCCTCGGTATGCTGCTCGCCGAAGGTATTGGCGATACTATCCGCATCTCGTTGGCGGCCGACCCGGTCGAGGAAGTGAAAGTCGGCTACGACATTCTCAAATCCCTGCACCTGCGTTCCCGTGGCATCAACTTCATCGCCTGCCCGAGCTGCTCGCGGCAGAACTTCGATGTGGTCAAGACCATGAACGAGCTGGAAGGGCGCCTCGAAGACCTGCTGGTGCCGCTGGATGTCGCGGTGATCGGTTGCGTGGTCAACGGGCCGGGCGAAGCCAAGGAAGCCCATATCGGCTTGACCGGCGGCACGCCAAACCTGATTTACATCGACGGCAAGCCGTCGCAGAAACTGACGAATGACAATCTGGTGGATGAGCTCGAACGCTTGATCCGCCAGAAAGCGGCCGAAAAGGTCGAAGCCGACGCGGCAGTCATCGCCCGCGGTTGAGTCGAACGAATTTAAGGATTGATAGTGAGCAAGTCTCTGCAAGCCATACGTGGCATGAACGACATCCTGCCCGAACAGACTCCCCTGTGGCGTCATTTCGAGGGCACCGTTTCGCGTCTGCTGGATAACTACGGTTACAAGCAGATCCGCATGCCGATCGTCGAGTTCACCGAGCTGTTCAAGCGCTCGATCGGCGAAGTGACCGACATCGTCGAAAAAGAGATGTACACCTTCGAAGACCGCAACGGCGATTCGCTGACCCTGCGCCCAGAAGGCACGGCGGCCTGCGTGCGTGCGGTGCTCGAGCACGGCATCACCGGCGGTGGCCAGGTGCAGAAACTCTGGTACATCGGCCCGATGTTCCGCCATGAACGTCCGCAGAAAGGCCGCTATCGCCAGTTCCACCAGATCGGTGTCGAGGTGTTCAACCTCGACGGTCCGGACATCGACGCCGAGCTGATCGTGCTGACCTGGCGCCTGTGGGGCGAGCTGGGCATCCGTGATGCGGTCAAGCTCGAGCTCAACAGCCTGGGCACCAGCGAATCCCGTGGTCGTTATCGCGAAGCGCTGGTCGAGTTCCTGTCCGCTCACCTGGACAAGCTCGACGAAGACAGCCAGCGTCGTCTGAAGACCAACCCGCTACGGGTTCTGGACACCAAGAACGCCGACACTCAAGCGATCCTGGTCGACGCGCCGAAAATGGCCGACTACCTCGACGACGAATCCCGCGTGCACTTCGAGGGCCTCAAGGCTCGCCTGGACGCTGCCGGCATTCCCTATGTGATCAACCCGAAGCTGGTCCGCGGGCTGGATTACTACAGCAAGACCGTTTTCGAATGGGTCACCGACAAGTTGGGCGCTCAAGGCACTGTATGTGCCGGCGGTCGTTACGACGGTCTGGTGGAGCAGATGGGCGGCAAGCCGACCCCGGGCGTAGGTTTCGCCATGGGCATCGAGCGCCTCGTGCTGCTGCTGGAAACCCTGGAGCAGATCCCGGAAGAGATCTCCCGCCAGGTCGACGTTTATCTTTGCGCATTCGGCGAGGCTGCCGAGTTGGCTGCGCTGACGTTGAGCGAGAAGGTTCGCGATCAATTGCCCAACCTGCGCCTGCAGATCAATGCCGGCGCCGGCAGCTTCAAAAGCCAGTTCAAGAAGGCCGACAAGAGCGGTGCGCTGTACGCGCTGATCCTCGGTGACGACGAAATGGCCCAGCAAGTGGTAGGTTTCAAACCCCTGCGTGGCCAGGGCGAACAACAAAGCATTGCCTGGGATGCGCTTGCTGCACACCTGGCCACCTGCGTCGTGCAGGGTTGAAGCTGTCAAACAGCCGATTTAGCGATTAAGGAGTATTGGGGTGTCGAGTACCGAAGACGAACAACTGGCGGATTTTAAGGACTGGTGGTCACGCAACGGCAAGCCCCTGGTCACTGGCGGCCTGTTGGCGCTGGTCATCGTGTTCGGCTGGCAGGCCTATCACAAGTATCAGAGCAATCAGTCGCAAAGCGCCTCGATTCTCTATCAGCAATTGCTCGAAACCACGCTGACGCCTGACGGCAAGCCTGACGCCGCCCGTGTTTCGGACCTGGCCGGCAAGCTCAACAGCGAGTTTGGCGGCACCGCCTACGCGCAGTACGGCAGCCTGTTCGTGGCGAAAGTCGCGGTCGACAGCGGCAAGCTGGACGACGCCGCCACCGAACTGAAAGCCATCGTTGCCAAACCGGCCAACCCGGCACTGGGCGAAATCGCCCGTCAGCGCCTGGCGCAGGTACTGGCTGCGCAGAACAAGGCCGATGAAGCCCTGAAACTGCTCGAAGGCGATGCCGATAAAGCATTCCTCGCCACTCGCGAAGAACTCAAGGGCGACCTGCTGGTGCAGTTGGGTCGTACTGATGAAGCGAACGCTGCGTATCAAAAAGCCAAGGCGGCACTGTCGGATGAAGCGGCAGTCGGTGGCCTACAAATCAAGCTGGACGATCTGGCCAAAGGGGATGCGTGACGTGATCCGTTGGAAACATGCAGCATTGCTGGCTCTGGCCGTATTGGCCGCGGGTTGCAGCAGCAACAGCAAAAAAGAATTGCCGCCTGCCGAGCTGGTCGACTTCAAAGAAGAAGTGGTCCTGCAAAAGCAGTGGAGTCGTTCGATCGGTGACGGTCAGGGCGAAACCTACAACATGCTGGTTCCGGCGATCGATGGCGATACCATCTATGCCGCCGACGTCACTGGTGTGGTGATGGCGATGGATCGCAGCAATGGCGACGTCAAATGGAAGAAAGACCTCGAACTGCCTGTTTCCGGCGCCGTTGGCGTAGGTTACGGCTTGCTCGTGATCGGTACGACCAAGGGCGAAATCGTTGCGATGGACGCCACCAACGGTGAAGAGAAATGGCGCGCTCGCGTGTCCAGCGAAGTCCTCGCGCCGCCGGCCAACAACGGTGACGTGGTGGTGGTTCAGACTCAGGACGACCGTTTGATCGGTCTGGATGCCGCTACCGGTAACCAGCGCTGGTTGTATGACAGCACGCCTGCCGTCCTGACCCTGCGCGGCACCAGTGCACCGATCGTCACCAACCGCCTCGCGGTGGCTGGCCTGTCGACCGGTAAAGTGGTTGCGCTCGATATCTCCAACGGCGTGCCGGTGTGGGAACAGCGGGTAGCGATTCCACAAGGTCGTTCGGAACTGGAACGCGTTGTCGATATCGACGGTGGCTTGCTGCTGTCCGGCGGTACGCTGTACGTCGCCAGCTATCAGGGTCGCGTTGCGGCACTGGACCTGGAAAGCGGTCGTCAACTCTGGCAGCGTGATGCTTCCAGCTATGCGGGCGTGGCCCAGGGTTTCGGCACTGTTTATGTGAGCCTGTCTTCGGGCACGGTTGAAGGCGTCGACGAGCGTTCCACCACGGCTTTGTGGAGCAACGATTCGCTGGCTCGCCGTCAACTGTCGGCTCCGGAAGTGTTCTCCAGCTATGTTGCAGTCGGTGACATGGAAGGTTACGTGCACCTGCTGAGCCAGGTGGACGGTCGCTTCGTCGGCCGCGAGCGCATCGACAGCGACGGCCTGCGTGCCCGTCCGCTGGTGGTGGGTGACACGATTTATCTGTATGGCAACAGCGGCAAACTGGAAGCCCTGACCATCAAGTAACAACTATGCTTGGGGTTAACACCCCAGGCTGCTTCACTTGTGGGTATGAATGTGGGAGCGAGCCTGCTCGCGATGGACGTCGACGATTACGTTGGCGACCTGAATAGACGCGGTGTCTTTGCGTTTTTCGCGAGCAAGCTCGCTCCTGCAGAAACACACACAGTGATTGCCCCGAGCACCAGCCGCTGCCTCGCAGCGGCTTTTGTATTTTCTGAAATAACGAAGTGGAGAGCCGCATGGTTCCCGTAATCGCCCTGGTGGGCCGACCGAACGTCGGCAAGTCCACCTTGTTCAACCGCCTGACCAGGACTCGCGACGCCATCGTCGGCGACTTGTCCGGTCTGACCCGTGATCGCCAATACGGTGAGGCCAAGTGGCAAGGGCGTTCCTACATTCTGGTCGACACCGGCGGTATCTCCGGTGACGAGCACGGTATGGACGAAAAAATGGCCGAGCAGTCGCTGCTGGCCATTGAAGAAGCCGATGTCGTTCTGTTCCTGGTAGATGCCAAGGCCGGTTTCACCGCCGCCGACCAGATGATCGCCGAGCATTTGCGCAAACGTAACAAGCGTTCCTACGTGGTTGCCAACAAGGTCGACAACATCGACCCTGAAATGGCCCGCGCCGAGTTCGCCCCGTTGGGCATGGGCCACGCGATCCCTATCGCCGGTGCTCATGGTCGTGGCATCACCCAGATGCTGGAAATCGCCCTGAGCGACTTCCCGAAAGACGAAGAAGAACCGGAAGACGGCGAAGAAGAAATCGTTGCCGAAGGCGAGGAAGCCAAGCGCATTCCTGGCCCGAGCGAAAAAGACGGGATCAAGATCGCGATCATCGGTCGCCCGAACGTCGGCAAGTCGACCCTGGTCAACCGCATGCTCGGTGAAGACCGCGTAATCGTGTATGACCAACCCGGCACTACCCGCGACAGTATCTACATCCCGTTCGAGCGCAACGACGAGAAGTACACGCTGATCGACACCGCCGGTGTGCGCAAGCGCGGCAAGATCCACGAGGAAGTCGAAAAGTTCTCCGTGGTCAAAACCCTGCAGGCGATCAAAGACGCCAACGTGGTGATCTTCGTGATGGACGCCCGCGAAGGCGTGGTGGACCACGACCTGAACCTGCTGGGTTTCGCCATTGAATCGGGTCGTGCGCTGGTCATCGCGATCAACAAGTGGGACGGCATGACGCCGAGCGAGCGTGACTTCGTGAAGGTCGAGCTGCAACGTCGACTGTTCTTCGTTGACTACGCCGACATCCACTTCATCTCGGCCCTGCACGGCACTGGCGTGGGCAACCTGTATGCCTCCGTACAGAACTCGTTCAAGTCTGCGGTCACCCGCTGGCCGACCAACCGCCTGACCCAGATCCTGGAAGATGCGGTCGGTGAACACGCGCCGCCGATGGTCAACAACCGCCGGATCAAGCTGCGTTATGCCCACTTGGGTGGCGCGAACCCGCCGATCATCGTGATTCACGGTAACCAGATCGAGAAGGTGCCGAAGTCTTACGTCCGTTATCTGGAAAACACTTACCGTCGTGTCTTGAAACTGGTCGGTACGCCGATCCGCATCGAGTTCAAGGGCGGGGAGAACCCGTACGAAGGCAACAAGAACTCGCTCACCGACCGTCAGGTCAACAAGAAGCGTCGCTTGATGTCGCACCACAAGAAAGCCGACAAGAAGCGCCGCGACAAGCGTTGATGCTTTTGTAGGAGCCGGCTTGCTGGCGATGGCATCACCGCGGTTTATATGAAATACCGCAGTGATGCCATCGCCAGCAAGCCGGCTCCTACAGGGGGACGGCAGTAAAAAGGGCGCTCACCAGAGCGCCCTTTTTTTATGGGCGCCGTTTGGGCTATCCTCGGGCTCTCCCGCGCCGCCGTTAGAGCCGGGTGTAGAGCAGGGAATCACCGATGATCACCAGTAAGCTGCCGAATGTCGGCATCACTATCTTCACGCAGATGTCTCAGCTCGCGGCGCAAACCGGGGCGATCAACCTGTCCCAGGGTTTTCCCGATTTCGATGCACCGCAGGCCCTGTGCGATGCGGTCGGTCGGCATGTTGCCAATGGCCACAACCAGTATTCGCCGATGACGGGCCTGCCGGCGCTGCGCCAGCAAGTGGCGGCGAAGATCGCTCGCAGCTACGGCATCAATGTCGATGCCGACAACGAAGTGACCATCACGCCCGGCGCCACCCAGGCGATCTTCTGCGCGATTCAGGCGGTTATCCACAGCGGCGACGAAGTGATCGTGTTCGATCCGTGCTACGACAGTTACGAGCCGTCGGTTGAACTGGCCGGTGGTCGTTGCGTGCATGTGCAGCTCGGGCTGAATGACTTCTCCATCGACTTCCAGAAACTGGCGGAGGCCATTACGCCGCGCACGCGGATGATTGTGCTGAACACCCCGCACAACCCGAGTGGCGCACTGATCAGCCGTGCCGAGCTGGATCAGTTGGCGGATCTGATTCGTGATCGCGATATCTACCTCGTCAGCGACGAAGTCTACGAACACCTGGTGTTCGACGGTGTGCCTCACGTCAGTGTGCTGAATCACGAAGAGCTGTATCAGCGTGCCTTTGTGGTCAGTTCGTTTGGCAAGACCTATCACGTCACCGGCTGGAAAACCGGTTATGTGGTCGCACCGCCGGCCCTGACGGCGGAATTGCGCAAGGTTCACCAGTACGTCAGTTTCTGCGGCGTGACGCCGCTGCAATTTGCCTTGGCCGATTTCATGGCTGAGCACCCGGAGCATGTCGAAGAGCTGCCGGCTTTTTATCAGGCCAAGCGCGACCTGTTCTGCGACCTTCTGACGCCATCGCGCTTCAGTTTCACCCGCGTGACCGGCACCTATTTCCAGTTGGTCGATTACTCGCAGATCCGACCGGACCTCAACGACGTCGAGATGGCGCTGTGGATGACCCGCGAACACGGCGTGGCGAGCATCCCGATCTCGGTGTTCTACCAGACACCGCCCGAAGGCCAGCGCCTGGTGCGTCTGTGCTTTGCCAAGCGTGAGGAGACCCTGCGTGAAGCAGCGGCAAAACTATGCGTGATCTGAGTGCACTGCCCAACCTGAACATTGCGCTGGTCCAGACCACCCTGGCCTGGCACGACCGCCAAGCCAATCTGGAGCATTTTGAGCAACTGCTGGAACAGGCTCGCGGCGCTGACCTGATCATCCTGCCGGAGATGTTCACCACGGGTTTCTCCATGGAATCCGAGACGCTCGCCGAACCGGAAAATGGTCCGACCAGCAAATGGCTGCGCGCACGGGCTGCGCAACTCGATGCCGTGATCACCGGCAGCATCATCGTTCAGGCCGCCGACGGCAGTCATCGCAATCGCCTGTTGTGGGCACGGCCGGACGGTGAAGTCTGGCACTACGACAAACGTCACTTGTTCCGCATGGCGGGCGAGCACAATCACTACACACCAGGTGAGCGCCAGGTGCAGTTCGAGCTCAAAGGCTGGCGTGTGCGGCCGCTGATTTGCTACGACTTGCGTTTTCCGGTGTGGAGCCGCGATGCCCAGGACACTGACCTGTTGCTGTACACCGCGAATTGGCCAGGTGCGCGGCGTCAGCACTGGAACCGTTTGCTGCCGGCGCGGGCGATCGAAAACCTGTGTTATGTGGCGGCGGTGAATCGCATCGGGACTGACGGAAAAGGTTTCGCGTATACCGGCGACAGTCAGGTGCTGGATTTTCAGGGCGAGACGTTGCTCAGTGCCGGCGAAGCCGATGGCGTATTTCAGGTGGTTTTGAATGCCGCCGACCTTCAGGCTTATCGCACGCGTTTCCCGGCGAATCTGGATGCTGACACCTTCGAGTTCACTTGATCGGCTGGCTGTTAACGATTCTGGGTGCGGATTTTTCCAGGCAGGCCGATAGGAAGGTCAGCCCAGGAGTAGTGAGCCATGATCAACGTGAGCACCATTACCATTAACTCGTACGCCGTGTCCTCGCCGAACAGCAAGCTCAACTGGCCAGTGCTCAGAAGAGCCAGGACAACGAGCAAAAGGCGCAGCAGGTGATGGAAATCCAGGTCGAGATCGCCGTGACCAGCAGCAACTTGCAGGTGCTGCAGGCGGCGTTGTTGCAGGCGATGTTTAGCGTTGATACCCATGCCTGAAATCTGTATTGCCTGACAAGGCCTCTTCGCGAGCAAGCCCGCTCCCACATTGGAGTTGTGTTCACACCGGTCAAATGTGGGAGCGGGCTTGCTCGCGAAGAGGCCCTGTCAGGCAGCACAAAAACAGCAGGCAAACAAAAAGGCCCCGAGGTTCGCACCTTGGGGCCTTTTGCATTTCAGCGAACGCTTACGCCGCTTTCGCTTCCGGCTGGCTCAACGAGCGGTTCAGCGCACTGAACAGAGCCTTGAAGCTGGCGGTGGTGATGTTTTCATCGATGCCGACGCCATGCACTGCACGTTCACCGTTCACACGCAGCTCGATGTAGGCCGCTGCCTTGGCGTTGGTGCCCGCGCCGATCGCGTGTTCGTTGTAGTCCATGATCTCCACCGGAATCGGCAGACCGGCCACCAGCGCTTCCAGCGCACCGTTGCCCTTGCCGCGCCAGTGCAGGTTGGTTTCGCCCTGGCCTTTGCCGGAGACTTCCACTTCGACGGCGCTGTGACCGTTCTCTTCCTGCAGGCGATGGCTGACCAGCGCGTACGGGGTGTTGGCCTGCAAGTACTCGCTGTGCAACAACGCGTGGATCTGCTGGGCGGTCATTTCGAGGCCCAGGCGATCGGTTTCACGCTGCACGACCTGGCTGAACTCGATCTGCATGCGACGCGGCAAGCTGATGCCGTATTCCTGTTCCAGCAGGTAAGCGATACCGCCCTTGCCCGACTGGCTGTTGACGCGGATCACCGCCTCGTAGCTGCGGCCGATGTCGGCCGGGTCGATCGGCAAGTACGGCACTTCCCACAGGGCGTCCGGTTTCTGCTGGGCGAAGCCCTTGCGGATGGCGTCCTGGTGCGAGCCGGAGAACGCGGTGTGAACCAGGTCGCCGACGTACGGGTGACGCGGGTGCACCTGAATCTGGTTGCATTCTTCGACGACTTTGCGCACGCCGTCGATGTCGGAGAAGTCCAGCTCCGGGTGAATGCCCTGGGTGTACAGGTTCAGTGCCACGGTCACGAGATCGACGTTACCGGTACGCTCGCCGTTGCCGAACAGGCAGCCTTCGACACGGTCTGCGCCGGCCATCAGGCCCAGCTCGGTGGCGGCCACGCCGGTGCCACGGTCGTTGTGGGTGTGCAGGCTGATGATCACGCTGTCACGACGGTTGATGTGACGACCGAACCATTCGATCTGGTCGGCATAGATGTTCGGGGTCGCGCATTCGACGGTGGCCGGCAGGTTGAGGATCATCTTGTGCTCGGGCGTCGGGTTCCAGACTTCGATCACCGCGTCGCAGACTTCCTTGGCGAACTCCAGTTCGGTGGCGCTGAAGGTTTCCGGTGAGTACTCGAAGGTCCACTGGGTTTCCGGTTGCTGGGCGGCATATTTGACGAACAGCTTGGCCGCGCTCACGGCGATTTCCTTGATCCCGTCCTTGTCCTGGTTGAAGACAATGCGGCGGAAGGAAGGGGAGGTCGCGTTGTACAGGTGAACGATGGCTTTCTTCGCCCCGCGCAAGGATTCGAAGGTACGTGCGATCAGGTCTTCACGGCCCTGTGTCAGCACCTGAATGGTGGTGTCGTCCGGGATGTGGTTGCCTTCGATCAGGGTGCGCACGAAGTCGAAGTCGGTTTGCGAAGCAGCCGGGAACGAGGCTTCGATTTCTTTCACGCCGACCTGCACCAGGGTTTTCCAGAAACGCAGCTTCTTGACCGCGTCCATCGGCTCGATCAGCGACTGGTTGCCATCGCGAAGGTCGGAGCTGCACCAGATCGGCGCTGCGGTAATGGTCTTCGACGGCCAGGTGCGGTCCGGGATGTCGATGGTCGGGAACGCGCGGTATTTCGAAGACGGGTCTTTGAGCATGCTCATCGGGAAATCCTTATTGTGTGGGCCGAAAAAAGGCGGCCTGCCGGTAGATCAAATGTTCTTGGGAAAAGCGTAAGACGAGGCGTCGCGATTCAGCCCGGCAGTCGTGCGCTGACGAGGCACAGGCTGCGGTGCTGGCGAAGCTGAATGAGGGTGTGAGAGGTTTTCATGCCTTCAACCCTAACCGCGAGGGTGAAGGATGGCAAGCAGTCGAAAAAAATTGAGAGGAATACTCGAATGGGGAGATTTATCGAGATTTTATTGCGGTGAAAGGGAGTGATGTTGTGGATGTTTGCGCGAGGTTTGAGGGATGCGCAATTGCGGAGTCTGGGTACAGGGCTGAGATAGGTCGCGTCCTCGATGCTGTCTTCGCGAGCAAGCCCGCTCCCACATTTGATCGGAGCGAGCCCCGCCGAAATTCTAATGTGGGAGCGGGCTTGCTCGCGAAGAGGACAGACGCCTCACCGACTACTTAAGGCTGAAACGCGCCAATGAAAATTGCCGGATCCACCCGCGCATCATTCAGGCTGACATTCCAGTGCATATGCGGCCCGGTCGCGCGCCCGGTGGCGCCAACCTTCCCTACCACGCCGCCACGGGCCAGTTGTTGCCCGACCTGCACATCAATCTTCGACATGTGGCAGAACATGCTGATAAAGCCCTGCCCATGGTCGACAAACACCGTGTTGCCATTAAAGAAGTAGTTACCGATCAGGATCACCTTGCCCGCGGCCGGGGTCTTGATCGGTGTGCCGGCGTCCACGGCGAAATCCAGGCCCGAGTGCGGATTGCGCTCTTCACCATTGAAGAACCGGCGCACACCGAACTTGCTCGACAGCGGCCCGTTGACCGGTTTGTCCAGCAGCAGGTTGCTTGGGGTATTGGGACTGAACGTGCGGTAGGCGGCGATTTGCTCGGCCAGTTCGCGCTCGATGCGCTTGAGATTGTCCGGGTCTGGATTGACCTGTTGAGTGTTTTTCAAGGTGATGCGCTGTTCCGGGTATTTCTTGTTGCCGACGGTGAAACCCAGGTTACGACCACCGCTGCTGATGGATTGCGCCCCCGGTTTGACGGTCAACGGCACACCGACAATCGCCAGCCAATTGTTCTGCTCCTTGACCACCAGCACCGGTTTGCCTTGATAACTGGCTTTCGGCGCTTGGGCAGCACTGCCCAGATCCACGACCGCTACACCGCCCGGCACGGGCTTGTTCAACAGGCGGGTGATGTAGCTGTCGGCGTGGGCGTTAAAGGTCAGGCACAGCAACAGCAGTGGAGCTAAAAAACGCGGCATGGATCAATCCAGTAAAGAAAGGGTGACAGGCGTCAGGTGATTGTCTTCGACCCGCACGTGCAGTTCGCCTTCACCCAGTTTGGCTTTCAGGCGCTGGCCGTTGTGGGTTTGCGCGGCATTGCGGATTGCGTTGCCGCGCTCGTCCAGCAAAATGCTATAGCCACGGCCGAGGGTCGCCAATGGGCTGACCACGTGCAGCGTCTGTACCTGACTTTGCAGTTGCAGACGACGGGATTTGAGGCCTTCGCGGATGGCCCGGGGCAGGCGTTCGGCGAGGCTGTCGAGGCGCTGGCGCAGCATCGCCAGTTGCCGGCCCGGATGTTGCCCGGCGAGGCGGGTTTCCAGGCGGATCAAGCGTTCGCGACGGGTATTGAGGCTGCGTTCGAACGCGCGGCGCATGCGCATGTCCAGATCATCCAGCCGTTGCGCCTGCTGACGCAGACGTTCGCCGGGGTGGCGCAAGCGGCGGGAGATGCCTTCAAGGCGCAACCGATCACGCATCAGGCGGTCGCGCATGCGCATCACCAGGCGTCGATGCAGGCTCTCGACCCGGCGCACCAGGTCGCTGGAGTCCGGCGCCAGCAGTTCAGCGGCGGCGGACGGTGTCGGGGCGCGAACGTCGGCCACGAAGTCGCTGATCGATACATCGGTTTCATGGCCGACGGCGCTGACGATCGGCGTCACGCAAGCATCCACGGCACGGGCCACGGCTTCTTCGTTGAAACACCACAGGTCTTCCAGCGAGCCGCCGCCACGGGCCAGGATCAACGCATCGAAACCACGAGCGTCCGCCAGTTTCAGCGCGCGGACAATCTGCGCGGTGGCCTCGCGGCCCTGCACGGCGGTGGGGATCAGCGTCAGTTGCACCTGGGGCGCACGGCGGCGGAATACGCTGATGATGTCGCGGATCACTGCGCCGGTCGGCGAACTGATGATGCCAATGCGCTGCGGATGCGCCGGCAGCGGCACTTTGCGTTCGGCGCTGAACAGGCCTTCGGCGCTGAGCTTTTCCTTCAAGGCATCGAAGGCCAGGCGCAGTGCTCCGTCACCGGCCGGCTCGACGGTGTCGAGGATCAGCTGATAGTCGCCGCGCCCTTCGAACAGCGAAACCTTGCCGCGCACCTTGACCGCCAGACCATCCTTCAGCGCCTGGCGAACCCGCGCCGCGTTCTGCCGGAATAATGCGCAACGCACTTGGGCGCCGCTGTCTTTCAACGTGAAATACACATGGCCGGACGCCGGGCGCGCGAGGTTGGAGATTTCACCTTCGACCCAGATATTGCTGAACACGTCTTCGAGCAACACCCGCGCGCGGCCGTTGAGCTGGCTGACAGTCAGGACTTCACGGTCCAGGCCAAGTCTTGCAAAGGGATCTTTAATCATGGGGCGCATGATAAAGGCATTCGTCGCTGAATCTCCATGAATCAACGCAAATCCCTTGTGGGAGCGGGCTTGCTCGCGATAGCGGTGTGTCAGTCGACATTGATGTTGAATGTTCGACCGCTATCGCGAGCAAGCCCGTTCCCACAGGAGTTTGTGCAGGTTTTGAGGAAGTGTTCGACCAATGCTGTGGGATTCTGCCGGCAGGCGAGGGCGACGGTGCTGTGGCAATCCGGGTCGGCCAGGGGCAGGAAATGAATGTCGGGCGGCGCGATGTCCTGCATCGACTCCGGCAGCAGGGCGATGCCGAACCCGGCCTGAATCAATTGCAGTTGCGTGGTTTTGCGCGACACCACGCGGGCCGCTTTTGGAAAGAAACCCTGACGCATGCACAGCTCGGCGGACAGATAACTCAACCCTCCACGCTGAGGATGAGGAATGGAGATAAACGCCTCATCCTTGAGTTGCGCCAGATCGATGCCCTGCGTGGACTTATCCACAGCCAGCCGATGATGGGGCGGAACGGCCAGCAGCAATCGTTCGCTATACAAAGGAACAATCTGCACGCCTTCACGTTGGCGCAACACCGGCAGGCGCAGCAGTCCGACATCCAGCCGGTTGTCGGCCAACGCTTCAAGTTGCGCTTCGGAGGACAGCTTGGCGATGTCCATGGACACGCCGGCATGCTGGCTCAGGTAGTCGCTGATGCCTCGCAGCAGGCGGCCACTCATGGGCACGGTGCTTGAGTGACTAAGACGTAAGGTGCCGAGTTCTCCATTGCCGACCTGGGTGGCCATCTCACTGGCTTTGGTCAATTCGTTCAACAGGTTTCTGGCCCGGGGCAGGAAGGCTTCACCGGCGGCCGTTAGTCGAGGCAAGCGTGCCGTACGCTCGAACAACGGCGTTTGCAGGCGGGTTTCCATGTCCTTTATTTGCCGGCTCAGGGCCGATTGAGCAATGAACAGTCGTTCGGCGGCGGCGCTGAAACTCCCGCACTCGGCGATTTCCACGAAGTAACGCAATTGACGGGTTGAAAGCACAAGGTATGCCTTTTTGAGATGAGAGGGCCACTTTGAGGATATTAGTCGCAAGGCTCGGCGCTGGCTAAAGTCATCACAGGTATTTAATGAAGGCGTGCAGATGAACGTGCTTGAGTTGTTGCACCAATGGCCATTCGGCGCGACGGATTGGCTGGTGATCGGGTCGGGCATCGCGCTGGCCTATATCGTGTTTGGCATCGCCGGGTTCGGCACTGCACTGGTGGCCGGGCCGATTCTGATTCTGTTCATGCCGCTGTCGAAGATCGTGCCGTTGCTGGTGCTGCTGGATTTTGTCGCGGCGTTCGGCAATCTGTTGCCCTCACGACGGGATGTCGCCAGGCCGGAACTGCTGCGGCTGCTGCCCTGCATGGCGGTGGGTTGCACGCTGGGTGTGATCTTTCTGCTGAGCCTGAAATCCGACCTGTTGCTGCTATTGATGGGGCTGTTCATCAGCGTCTATGCGGTTTACAGCCTGTGGGTCAAAACCCGGCCGATGCAGTTGTCGGCAGGTTGGGCGGTGCCGATGGGCACGGTCGGCGGGATGTTCGGTGCGCTGTTTGGCAGTGGCGGCTTTTTATATGCGATCTATTTGAACAGCCGTTTACCGAAAGACGCGGCGCGGGCAACCCAGAGCGCACTGATCAGTTGCAGCACCGTCGTGCGCCTGAGCCTGTTTGCTGTCGCGGGTGTGTATGCCGAGCTACCCTTGTTGATGTTGGCGCTGTGTTTGTTGCCGGTCATGGCGTTGGGGCTGTGGGCCGGCCGGCGGCTGACCAAGAAGTTGTCTCGCGAGGCGTTCGTGCGGCTGGTGACGTGGTTGGTGCTGGCCAGCGGGATTGCGTTGATCGGGCGGTATTTGAGTACTTGACCTCAGAGTGTCAGGGATTAAGCTGCCGCCCGCTCGGACGCCTTCGCGGGCAAGCCCGCTCCCACAGTGACCGGGGTGAACATGATTTTTATGTACACCACCAATCCTTGTGGGAGCGGGCTTGCCCGCGAAAGCGTCAAACGGTACGCCGCAGAACTTTCCACTGACGTAGCAGGCTTGCACCCATGAATTCCCAAAGCATCATCGTCCCGAAAATCTCTACGCTGCCTGCGCACGAACCCCGGGCAAGGGCGGTCGTGCGGTGGCTGGTGCGCAAGAACATCGTCAAGGAAGAGCTGACCACTTGCGGCCGTACCGGCAACCGCATGGGGCACGCGATCGCCGACGGTGCCCGTGCCGTGGTATTGCACCCGGAAGCACTGCCGTTCGGCGAGCCGATCAATGGCCTCGAGATCATTACCAAGCGTTGCATCTACACGCCGGCCAAGGGTTTCCTTGGCGAAGCAGGCTGTCCCGAGTGCCGCAAGGAAATCGGCGAAGCGTTGTTCGAAAGCCTCGAAGACTGGATGCCGGGGCGCACCGATAACTTCATCTGCCCGGAATGCGGGCATGAAGATGACATCAACGGCTTTCTTTTCTTGCAGGAGTGCGGGTTTTCCAACCTGGGGTTCATCTTCAACAACTGGGCCGAGGCCGGGTTCAAGCAGAGCTTTATCGATGAGTTCGCCGACTGGCTGGATCAGCCCGTCAGTTGGGTGAAGGTCGAGTTGTGATACATCTGATAGACCACGTTATCGTTGATCGTCGGAGCGCCGCCCGCAGCAAGCCGGTTCCTACAATCACGCCGAATATGTTGGAGCCGGCTTGCTGGCGATGCTCTTCAAATCACCCGTCGATCACCGCATCGATAATAGACAGAGTTTTACATTGAACCCGAGGGGGTGTCTGACTATAATGGCGCGCTTCCATTTTCCCGCTCGGGAGCCCCCGCGATGCTGCGTATCAGCCAAGAAGCTCTGACATTCGACGACATTCTCCTAGTGCCTGGTTATTCCGAGGTGCTTCCTAACGAAGTCAGTCTCAAGACCCGCCTTACCCGTGGCATCGAGCTGAATATTCCTCTGGTTTCTGCCGCCATGGACACCGTTACTGAAGCCCGTCTGGCAATTGCCATGGCTCAGGAAGGTGGCATCGGCATTATCCACAAGAACATGACCATCGAGCAGCAAGCTGCCGAAGTGCGCAAGGTCAAGAAGTTCGAAGCCGGCGTGGTCAAGGACCCGATCACCATCGAGGCTGACGCCACGGTTCGTGATCTGTTCGAACTGACCCGCATGCACAATATTTCCGGCGTTCCGGTTTTGCACAATGGCGACCTGGTCGGCATCGTCACTTCCCGTGACGTGCGTTTCGAAAATCGTCTGGAAGCCACCGTCCGCGAAGTGATGACGCCTAAAGAGCGTCTGGTCACTGTCAAGGAAGGCGCCGACAAGAACGACGTTCGCGAGCTGTTGCACAAACACCGCATCGAACGCGTGCTGATCGTCGACGACAAATTTGCCCTCAAAGGCATGATGACCGTCAACGACATCGAAAAAGCCAAGGCTTACCCGCTGGCCAGCAAGGACGATCAAGGTCGTCTGCGCGTTGGCGCTGCCGTCGGTACCGGTAAAGACACCGGTGACCGCGTCGCTGCCCTGGTCAATGCCGGCGTTGACGTGGTGGTGGTCGACACCGCACACGGTCACTCCAAAGGCGTGATCGACCGCGTTCGCTGGGTCAAACAGAATTTCCCTGAAGTGCAGGTCATCGGCGGCAACATCGCCACCGGCGCTGCCGCCAAGGCCCTGGCCGAAGCCGGCGCTGACGCCGTCAAGGTCGGTATCGGCCCTGGCTCGATCTGCACCACCCGCATCGTCGCCGGTGTCGGCGTCCCGCAAATCAGTGCCATCGCCAACGTTGCCGCTGCCCTTGAAGGTACCGGTGTTCCGTTGATCGCCGACGGCGGTATCCGTTTCTCTGGTGACCTGTCCAAGGCCATCGTTGCCGGTGCTTCCTGCGTGATGATGGGCTCGATGTTCGCCGGTACTGAAGAAGCGCCAGGCGAGATCGAACTGTTCCAGGGTCGTTCGTACAAGGCTTACCGTGGCATGGGTTCGCTGGGCGCCATGTCCCAGGCTCAAGGTTCCTCCGACCGTTACTTCCAGGACTCCTCCGCGGGTGCCGAGAAGCTGGTACCGGAAGGTATCGAAGGACGTGTGCCGTACAAGGGCACCCTGAGCGCCATCATCCATCAACTGATGGGCGGCCTGCGTTCCTCGATGGGCTACACCGGCAGTGCCGACATCGAAGAAATGCGCACCAAGCCTGAGTTCGTGCGGATCACCGGCGCAGGCATGGCCGAGTCCCACGTCCACGACGTACAGATCACCAAAGAAGCGCCAAACTACCGCGTAGGTTGAGGCTTCAAGCAAAACGTTAAGTAACCCGGGGCTGTTCTATTCAGCCCCGAGTTGTTTCTGAATCACGACTGTTTCTGAATTACTTAGACGAGACTGAATCATGGCCCTCGACATTCACGCTCACCGCATCCTGATCCTCGATTTCGGTTCCCAGTACACCCAGCTGATTGCCCGCCGCGTGCGTGAAATCGGCGTGTACTGCGAACTGCATCCTTTCGACATGGATGAAGAAGCGATTCGCGAATTCGCTCCAAAAGGCGTCATTCTCGCCGGCGGCCCCGAGTCTGTGCACGAAGCCAACAGCCCTCGCTGCCCGCAAGCCGTTTTTGACCTGGGCGTACCGGTCTTCGGCATCTGCTACGGCATGCAGACCATGGCTGAACAGCTGGGTGGCAAGGTTGAAGGTTCCGAACTGCGTGAGTTCGGTTACGCCCGCGTTGACGTAGTCGGCAAGAGCCGCCTGCTCGATGGCATCGAAGACCACATCGACGCCGATGGCCTGTTCGGCCTCGACGTATGGATGAGCCACGGTGACAAAGTCACCAAGATGCCACAGAAATTCCACATCCTGGCCAGCACCCCAAGCTGCCCGATCGCCGGCATGTTCGACGATGCTCGCGGCTACTACGGCGTGCAGTTCCACCCGGAAGTGACCCACACCAAGCAGGGCGGACGCATCCTGTCGCGCTTCATCCTCGACATCTGCGGCTGCGAAGCGCTGTGGACGCCGTCGAAGATTGCTGAAGACGCCATCGCTCAGGTTCGCGCCCAGGTCGGCACCGACAACGTACTGCTCGGCCTGTCCGGCGGCGTTGACTCTTCGGTGGTTGCCGCGCTGTTGCACAAGGCCATCGGCGACCAGCTGACCTGCGTCTTCGTCGACAACGGCCTGCTGCGTCTGCACGAAGGCGAACAAGTGATGGCCATGTTCGCCGAGAACATGGGCGTCAAGGTCATCCGCGCCAACGCCGAAGACCAGTTCCTGAACAACCTGGCTGGCGAAAGCGATCCAGAGAAGAAGCGCAAGATCATCGGCCGTACCTTCATCGACGTCTTCGATGCCCAGTCCAACAAACTGGACAACATCAAGTACCTCGCCCAAGGCACCATCTACCCGGACGTGATCGAGTCGGCTGGCGCGAAAAGCGGCAAGGCTCACGTGATCAAGTCGCACCACAACGTGGGCGGCCTGCCGGAAGAAATGAACCTCAAGCTGGTTGAACCCCTGCGCGAGCTGTTCAAGGACGAAGTCCGTCGTCTGGGCCTGGAACTCGGCCTGCCGTACGACATGGTCTACCGTCACCCGTTCCCGGGCCCGGGGCTGGGCGTGCGCATCCTCGGTGAAGTGAAGAAGGAATACGCCGACCTGCTGCGTCGCGCCGACCACATCTTCATCGAAGAGCTGCGCAAGGCCGACTGGTACCACAAAGTCAGCCAGGCCTTCGTGGTGTTCCAGCCGGTGAAATCGGTTGGCGTTGTCGGCGATGGCCGTCGTTACGCCTGGGTCGTGGCCCTGCGTGCCGTGGAAACCATCGACTTCATGACCGCGCGTTGGGCTCACCTGCCTTACGAACTGCTGGAAACCGTCAGCGGCCGCATCATCAACGAAATCGAAGGCATCTCCCGCGTCACTTACGACGTGTCGAGCAAGCCGCCGGCGACGATTGAGTGGGAATGATCCCTGTCTGTCTGTCTGTCTGTCTGTCTGTCTGTCTGTCTGTCTGTCTGACTGTCTGACTGTCTGACTGTCTGACTGATCGTTCGTAACACCTGAAAGGCCCCGTGAATGTGAGTTCACGGGGCCTTTTGCGTTTTAGCGCCGGGCCACATCCGAGAAATAGAACTTGTCGAGGGTATGCCGTGATTCGGTGTACTCGAACTGGCGGCCGTCCTGCAGGAAGGTCTGGTTGCTGACCACAATCACATGGCTCTGGCCATCGAGGTCCAGGTGGTGCTGGTCGTCCTTGCTCCGGGGCACCGCTTCGATGGTGCGCTGGGCGTAGGCAATTTGCAGTTGCAGGGTCTGTTCGATGAAGGCGTAGATCGACTGCTCGGCGATGTCGCGGGACAGGCCGGGAATCACATCGCTGACGAAATGGTTGATGTCGAGAATCACGCGTTTGCCGTCGATCCGCCGCACGCGCTTGATCCGCGTGATCAGGCTGCCTTCTTCAGCCTTGATGTGTTCCAGCAGCGGGCCTTCGAGGGGGATCTGGGTGAACTCGACCACCTCGGTGCTGACGTCGTTGCCCAGTCGCGGATAAGTCTCCTGGAAGCTGACGATGCCACCCAACTGGAATTCGATCGGGTTGGTCGACAACACGAAAGTACCCTTACCGTGGACTTTCTGGGCGAAACCACGCTCCTGCAATTGCTCGATGGCCTTGCGCACAGTGCCGCGACTGGCCTGGTAGCTGTCCATCAATTCGGTTTCGGACGGCAACCGGGCGCCGCGTTCCAGACGTTCGGTCGTGATGCTGGCAAGCAGATCGCTGTAGATCTGGTTGTATTTACTCATGGGGATGGCTCTGTGCCGCGATGTGCTCAAGGTTTCGAACCTTAAGGGCAGGGTAGGGGTTTGTCCATGCGGGTTTAGGTTTCATCGTTTCGGTAGGTAGGAATTGTCGCCGACTGTCGGGTTCTGAATAAACAAATCAAACACGTCTGTACGAGTTGTTGCTTTAACTCGTACAGACGAGTACTTTTCGCTTCGGCGTGCTGCCAAAAACAAAAAACTACAGCGGAAGAAAAGCATGAGCCACGACTATCCGAATATCGCCAGCGAGCTGCTGCAAAGCCTCGGGGGCAGCGACAACCTCGAGCAGGCCGCGCACTGCGTCACACGCCTGCGCCTGGCCCTCAAGGACCCGAGCCGGGTCAACAGCGCCACGCTGAACCAGATTGATCTTGTGAAAGGCTCGTTCTTCACCGGCGGCCTGTTCCAAGTGGTCATCGGCCCCGGCGAGGTTGAAAAGGTTTACGCCGAACTGCGCCGTCAAACCGGTCTCGCCGCTTCAACCATCGCTGACGTCAAACTAAAAAGCGCCGAAAAGATAAACGCCATGCAGCGTCTGGTGCGGGTGTTTTCCGACGTGTTCATGCCGATCCTGCCGGCGTTGATCATTGCGGGGTTGTTGATGGGCATCAACAACCTGATCGGCGCCAAGGGCATGTTCATCGAAGGCAGGACCCTGCTGGACGCTTACCCGAAACTCGACGGGCTCTGGAGCCTGATCAACCTGATGGCCAATACTTCGTTTGTGTTTCTGCCGGCCCTGGTGGGCTGGTCGGCAGCCAAGCGGTTCGGCGGTAGCGAAATCCTCGGCATCGTGCTCGGTCTGATGCTCGTTCACCCCGATCTGCTCAATGCCTGGAACTACGGAAAGGCCGTTGCGGGTCTCGACGGTCAGAGCCTGCCGTACTTCGACATCCTCGGTTTGTTCCAGATCGAAAAGGTGGGTTACCAAGGGCAGATCCTGCCGATCCTGATGGCGGCCTACGTGATGAGCGTCATCGAGAAATGGCTGCGGGCGAGGGTGCCGAACGCGGTGCAACTGTTGGTGGTGCCGATCACCACCATCGTCGTCACTGGTGTGCTGGCACTGGCGGTGATTGGTCCGGTGACCCGGCACTTGGGGATTCTCATCACTGAGGGCGTGGTCATGCTGTTCGACCTCGCGCCGATGGTCGGCGGGGCGATCTTCGGGCTGCTCTACGCGCCGCTGGTGATCACTGGCATGCACCACATGTTCCTCGCGGTCGACTTGCAGCTGATCTCCACCCAGGGCGGCACATTCATCTGGCCGATGATCGTCATGTCCAACCTTGCCCAGGGCAGCGCGGCACTGGCGGTGTTCTACATGACCCGCAATGTGCGCGACAAAAGCATGGCCTCGACCTCGGCGATTTCCGCTTATTTCGGCATCACCGAGCCGGCCATGTTCGGGGTCAACCTGCGCTACAAGTTTCCGTTCTATGCGGCCCTGTGCGGCTCGGCCCTGGGTTGCATCTTCCTGTCGCTGAACAAGGTCCAGGCCTCGGCCATCGGCGTCGGGGGATTGCCCGGTTTCATCTCGATCATTCCGCAGTTCATTCCGATGTTCGTGATCGGGATGGTCATCGCCATGGTTGTGCCGTTTGTTCTGACCTGTGGGTTGAGCATGAAGATTGTCCGGCCGGGGTATCGGGTTGCCTGACAGATCGCAATCGCCGCCCCGGAGCCGGCTCGCTCCCATATTGGAATGCGATCAATTGTGGGAGCAAGGCTTGCCCGCGAAGAGGCCTCAAGGCCAGTACAAAACTTATTGAAGGAAGAACGCCATGCAAGACTGGCAACGTTCGGTGATCTACCAGATCTACCCGAAGAGTTTTCACAGCCACGCCGGCAACCCCACGGGTGATTTGCTCGGCGTCGTGGCCAAGCTCGATTACCTGCACTGGCTGGGTGTCGATTGCCTGTGGATCACGCCTTTCCTGCGCTCGCCCCAGCGCGACAACGGTTACGACATCAGCGATTACTACGCCATCGACCCGAGCTACGGGACCATGGCCGATTGCGAGTTGCTGATCGCCGAGGCCGGCAAGCGCGGGATCAAGCTGATGCTCGATATCGTGGTCAACCACACTTCGATCGAACACACCTGGTTCCAGCAGGCCCGCAGCAGCCTCGACAACCCGTACCGCGACTTTTACATCTGGCGCGATCAGCCGAACAACTGGGAGTCCAAATTCGGCGGTTCGGCCTGGGAATACGAGGCCCAGACCGGTCAGTATTTCCTGCACCTGTTCGATCACACCCAGGCCGACCTGAATTGGGACAACCCGAAAGTACGCGCCGAAGTCTTCAAGATGATGCGTTTCTGGCGCGATAAAGGCGTGGGTGGTTTCCGTCTGGACGTGATCAACCTGATCTCCAAACCGGCGGATTTCCCCGAGGACAATACTGACGGTCGACGTTTCTACACCGACGGCCCGAACGTGCATGAGTACTTGCAGCAGATGCACCGCGAAGTCTTCGAAGGTCATGACCTGATCAACGTCGGCGAGATGTCCTCCACCAGTCTGGAACACTGCATTCGCTACTCGAAACCGGATTCGAAAGAACTGTCGATGACCTTCAACTTTCACCACCTCAAGGTCGATTACCCGAACCTGCAGAAGTGGATTCGTGCCGACTTCGATTTCCTCCAGCTCAAGCGCATCCTTTCAGACTGGCAGACCGGCATGCAGGCAGGCGGTGGCTGGAACGCGCTGTTCTGGTGTAACCACGACCAGCCGCGTGTGGTCTCGCGTTTTGGCCATGACGGTGAGCATCGCGTGGTGTCGGCGAAGATGCTCGGCACCGCGCTGCACTTTCTTCAAGGCACGCCGTTTGTGTACCAGGGTGAAGAGTTGGGCATGACCAATCCGGGGTTTGATCACATCGATCAGTACCGCGATGTCGAGACGCTGAACATCTTTCGCCTCAAGCGTGAAGCGGGCGCGAGCGACGCCGACAACATGGCGGCAATCATGCAGAAATCCCGTGATAACGGCCGTACGCCGATGCACTGGAATGCCGAGCTGAACGCCGGATTCAGCGCCGCCGAACCCTGGATTGGCGTGCCGGCCAACGCGACACAGATCAACGTTGCGACCCAACTCGACGACCCGGACTCCGTGCTGCATCACTACCGTCAGTTGATTGCCCTGCGTCGCAGCGAAGCGCTGATGTCCGACGGCGTCTATCGGCAATTGTTGCCGGAGCACACGCAAATCTGGGCGTATGTGCGTGAAGGAAATGGCGAACGTTTGCTGGTGCTGAACAATTTCTATGGCACGCCGTGCGAAGTCGAACTGACGGAAGACGTGATCAACGAAGCGATGGCTCAGCGTCTGGTCATCAGCAACTACCCGGACTGTCCGCCGCGAAATCGGCAGATTTTTTTAAGGCCCTATGAGTCGTTCGTTTTGCACCTGACCGACTGACCGACCACTAAAAACTCCGACTTTAAAAACACGCAGAACGCTGCGCGGGGGAGTTTTGCGCGCCGAATTTGCGGAACAACACAATAAAAATAATGGGGTGGTTCTTGAAAACAACACTAAATCGCAGCCTTGCCGTCGCGAGCGTATGCCTGGCGTTGCCATTGTCGGCGCAGGCTCTGGAGTTCGGCGGTTACTTGCGCAGCGGCGTCGGGACATCGGTCAACAGTGGTAAACAGCAGTGTTTCCAACTACCCGGCGCACAGACCAAATACCGCTTGGGCAATGAATGTGAGCAATACGCCGAGCTCGAACTGCGTCAGGACCTGTACACCCTGGACGACGGTTCGGTGCTGAGCGTCGACGGTATGGCTTCGCTGTATAACCAGTACGACAAGGACCTGACGTTCAACGGCGATAACGGCTCGGTGCGCCTGCCGCAGCTGTACGCGCTGTGGTCGAACCTGCCCAGTCTCAACGGCGGCTCGTTGTGGGCCGGTCGGCGTTACTACAAGCGAAACGACATCCACATTTCCGACTTCTACTACTGGAATCAGAGCGCCACCGGCGGCGGTATCGAGGATGTGCTGATCGGCGATCTGAAATACAGCTACGCCTTCTCACGCAAGGACAACCTGTACCAGAAGGACTACATCAACCGTCACGATTTCAATGTCGCCGGCTTCAATACCAACCCCGGCGGCGAACTTGAATTCGGTCTGAGTTACATCGACAAACCCGACAGCCGCAACGCACATCACGGCTGGGCTATCACTACGCAGCATGTGCAAAAAGGCTTTCTGGGCGGCAAGAACAAACTGGCCTTCCAGTACGGTGAAGGCCCCGGCACCGGGTTGGGCTATACCGGTAACGTGAAGCTGGACGACAGCAGCAAAAGCTATCGGCTGGTGGAGTTTTTCGACTGGCAAGTGACACCGCGATTCGGTGGGCAAGTCGAGGCGGTTTACCAGAAAGACATTCGCCCGGACGGCGCCGATCAGAACTGGATTTCCTTGGGCATTCGCCCGGCGTACGCGATCACCGAGCAGTTCAAACTGGTGACCGAATTGGGTCACGATCAGGTCGAAGCCGAGGGCGGCACACGCAAGCTGAGCAAGTTCACTTTCGCCCCGACGTGGTCGCCCAAAGGCCCGGAATTCTGGGCGCGGCCCGAGGTGCGTTTGTATTACACCTATGCCAGCTGGAACGAGGCGGCCAAGCGGGCGGCCAATGAACTGGCGGCGGGTTCGGCGTTGTCCGATACCGGCGCCTTCGGCACGGCGCGGCACGGTTCGAATGTCGGATTGCAGGTCGAGTATTGGTGGAAATAAGCGATGCTGTCGGAGCCTCGCGCTCCATCGGCACTTCAAAGAACAAAACAGCAGGTGACGTCATGGCCACACCCCAACAATTGCAACTGCACGCCCCTTTGTCCGGCGTATTGATGCCACTGGACCTCGTGCCCGATCCGGTGTTTTCCAGCCGTGTGATCGGCGATGGCGTGTGCATCGATCCGACTTCAATGACCTTGTGCGCGCCGCTGGCAGGGGTTGTCAGCAATGTGCAGGCCAGTGGGCATGCCGTCAGTATCACCGACGAAAATGGCGTGCAGGTGTTGATGCACATCGGCCTCGACACGGTGAACCTGGCAGGCAAGGGGGTCACGCCGTTGGTGGAAGAGGGCCAGCAGGTTGACGTCGGGCAGCCGCTGATCGAGTTCGATGCCGATTTTGTTGCATTGAATGCTCGTAGCCTGCTGACGTTGATGTTGGTGGTCAGCGGTGAGCCGTTCACCTGGCTGGCGCCGGAAACGGGTCTGGTAGAGAGCGGTCAGCCCCTCTTGGGTTTGAACCCGGTCGAGCAGACAACCGATGCGCCGTTACCGCAAGAGGAGGAAGCATTGTTTTCCCAGCCGGTGACACTGGCCAACCCGAACGGCTTGCATGCCCGTCCGGCAGCGGTGTTCGCTCAGGCGGCGAAGGACTTTTCGGCGAGCATTTACCTGCATAAAAGGCAGGAGAGTGCGAACGCGAAATCCCTGGTGGCGATCATGGCGTTGCAGACAGCGCACGGCGATGTCTTGCAAGTCAGCGCCGCCGGCCCGGACGCCGATGTGGCAATCAAGTCGCTGACAGAACTGCTGGTGTCTGGTTGCGGTGAAGCGATGGAGGTCTTGGCGCAGGTCGAGGTGAATGAGATCGAGGCTTCATCGCTGACGGTGTTGCGCGGGGTTTGCGCATCGCCCGGATCGGCGTTTGGCCAAGTGGTGCAGATAGCCGAACAAAACCTGGACGTGAATGAACTCGGCGCCACACCGCAGGTTGAACGCGATCATCTGTCTCGCGCCCTGGCCGAGGCGCTGGTGGACTTGCAACAGTTGCGTGACAGTGCCATTGGCGACGCGCAGGCGGACATTTTCAAGGCGCATCAGGAACTGCTCGAAGACCCGGGTTTGCTGGAAGTGGCTCACGTACTGATCAACGAAGGCAAAAGCGCTGGTTTCGCTTGGCGGACGGCCACCGAGTCGGCTGCCACCTTGTTCAAAAAACTGGGCAATGCCTTGCTCGCGGAGCGGGCGGCGGACCTGGCCGACGTGAGTCAGCGGGTGCTCATGCTGATCCTCGGCGTACGGAGTCAGGCAATGGAGCTGCCTGAAGGGGCGATCCTGATCGCCGAACAACTGACGCCGTCACAGACCGCCGGGCTCGATACCCGAAAGGTGCTGGGTTTCGCCACGGTTGGCGGCGGCGCCACCAGCCACGTCGCGATCCTCGCCAGGGCGTTCGGTTTGCCGGCGATCTGCGGGCTTCCAGCGCAAGTGCTGGCGCTGGTCAACGGCACCCAGGTGCTGCTTGACGCCGACAAGGGCGAACTGCAGCTGGATCCGGATTTGCAGGCCATCGAACGGCTGCAAGCCCGGCGGCAGCTTCAACAGCAACGCCAGCGACATGAGCTGGCGCACGCAACACTGGCCGCCTGCACCCGCGATGGTCATCATTTTGAAGTGACGGCCAACATCGCTTCGCTGGCTGAAGCCGAGCAGGCCATGGCACTGGGAGGCGAGGGCGTCGGTTTGTTGCGCTCGGAGTTTCTGTATCTGGATCGCAATCATGCGCCGAGCCATGACGAGCAGGCGACCACCTACAGCGCCATCGCCAAGGCTCTCGGGCCGACGCGCAATCTGGTGGTGCGCACCCTGGATGTTGGCGGTGACAAACCGCTGGCCTACGTGCCGATGGACAGCGAAACCAACCCGTTCCTGGGCATGCGCGGGATTCGTTTGTGCCTGGAGCGTCCGCAGTTGTTGCGCGATCAGTTCAAGGCCATCCTGAGCAGCGCCGGGTTGGCTCGGCTGCACATCATGTTGCCGATGGTCACACAGCTTTCCGAGTTGCGCCTGGCCCGGCAACTGCTGGAAGAAGAGGCGCAGGCATTGGGCCTCACGGCATTGCCCAAGCTGGGCATCATGATCGAAGTGCCGGCGGCGGCGCTGATGGCTGATCTGTTTGCGCCCGAGGTGGATTTCTTCTCCATCGGCACCAACGACCTGACGCAATACACCCTGGCGATGGACCGCGATCACCCGCGTCTGGCCAGTCAGGCCGACAGTTTTCATCCAGCGGTTCTGCGCTTGATTGCCAGCACCGTGAAGGCTGCGCATGCCCACGGCAAGTGGGTCGGTGTGTGTGGCGCAATGGCCTCCGAGACGCTGGCCGTGCCGCTGCTGCTGGGGCTTGGGGTGGATGAACTGTCAGTGAGCGTACCGTTGATTCCGGCGATCAAGGCCGCGGTTCGCGAAGTTGACCTGGTGGACTGCCAGGCCATCGCCCAACAGGCCCTGGGCCTGGAAAGTGCCGGGCAGGTGCGCGAAGCCCTGCGGCTGTATCACGAGGCAACGGTCGATATTTCACTGGTTCTGGAGAACTGAACATGTTCGAGAAAATGAAGCGAGCGTTCTGGAAAGCGTTGACGCCGGATCTGGTGGTGGATGAGCCGAAGGCGGTTGCTCAACCTGTTTGCGGGCTGGCGCCGGCTGTCGTTGCCGCGCTGGGCGGTGTGGATAACCTCAAGTCGCAGCAACCAGTGGCGTTGACCCGGGTGCGGGTGGAGTTGCGCGATGTGGCGCGGATGGATCGGCAGGCATTGAGTGTGGCCGGTGTGCCGGGCGTGATGATGCTGGATGACGGGGTGGTGCATCTGATCACCGGCCTCCAGGCATAACCGATCCCCCTTGCCACAGGTATTGCCAGACATGCTTTTGAGTGCGGCCATCCGCCGCCCCACCCTTACTGTTTCTCAACCGCAGGTGTATCGTATTCGCCTTTTACAGGCTCCCGTGCCTGTCGCTGATACGTGAGGTAGTTGAGTTCATGTCCTTTACCCGTCGCCAAATCCTCGGTGGCCTGGCCGGTCTTGTTGTCGTTGGTGTCGGAGCGGGGGGCGCGTCGCGGTACTGGCTGGGCAAGATGGCCGACGCCGATGCGGGCCACGACTATGAGCTGATCGCCGCGCCACTGGACGTCGAACTGGTGGCCGGGCACAAGACCGAAGCCTGGGCGTTCGGCCCGTCGGCGCCGGGCACCGAGTTGCGCGTGCGTCAGGGCGCATGGCTGCGGGTGCGTTTCATCAACCACCTGCCGGTGGCGACCACCATTCACTGGCACGGCATCCGCCTGCCGCTGGAAATGGATGGCGTGCCTTACGTCTCGCAACTGCCGGTGTTGCCGGGTGAATACTTCGATTACAAATTCCGCGTGCCGGATGCCGGCAGCTATTGGTATCACCCGCACGTGAACAGCAGCGAAGAACTCGGTCGCGGACTGGTTGGCCCGTTGATCGTCGAGGAACGCAAGCCGACCGGTTTCAAGTACGAAAAGACCCTGAGCCTCAAGAGCTGGCACGTTGATGAAGAAGGTGCGTTCGTCGCGTTCAGCATTCCTCGCGAAGCGGCCCGAGGGGGCACGGCAGGGCGCCTGTCGACCATCAATGGTGTCTCGCAAGCGGTGATCGACTTGCCTGCCGGGCAGATCACCCGGGTGCGCGTGCTCAACCTCGACAACACGCTGACGTATCGCCTCAACATTCCCGGCGTCGAAGCGCAGATCTACGCGCTGGACGGCAACCCCATCGATCCGCGCCCGTTGGGCAAGGAATACTGGCTCGGTCCGGGCATGCGCATTTGCCTGGCGATCAAGGCGCCGTCCGCCGGTGAAGAGTTGTCCCTGCGCAATGGCCCGGTTCGCCTGGGCACATTCCGCTCCGTGGCCAATACTGAGGCACCCACCGAATGGCCGCCCGCGCTGCCCGCCAATCCAGTGGCCGAGCCGGACCTGGCCAATGCCGAGAAACTCAACTTCAATTTCGAATGGGTCGGCTCGGTGTCGGTGAACGTCGACAACGGCAAGCCACCAAGCCTGTGGCAGATCAACGGCAAGGCCTGGGACATCACCGACAAGACCTGCGCCGACCGCCCGATTGCCAAGCTCGAGAAGGGCAAGAGCTACATTTTCGAATTGAAAAACATGACTCAATATCAGCACCCGATTCACTTGCACGGCATGAGCTTCAAGGTGATCGCGTCGAACCGGCACAAGGTGATTCCGTATTTCACCGACACGTATTTGCTGGGCAAGAACGAACGTGCACAAGTAGCGCTGGTGGCGGATAACCCTGGGGTATGGATGTTCCATTGCCATGTGATCGACCACATGGAAACCGGCCTGATGGCCGCCATCGAGGTGGCATGATGCGTCAGATTCGTCCCGCCGCGATCATCGATCGCAGTCGTGATCGCGACTTCATGCGCGAAGCCCTGGCGCTGGCCGCACAAGGTGCGGCGCTCGGCGAAGTGCCCGTCGGTGCAGTGCTGGTACAGGACGGTGAAATCATCGGTCGCGGCTTCAACTGCCCGATCAGCGGCAACGACCCGAGTGCCCATGCCGAGATGGTCGCCATCCGCGCTGCGGCGTTGGCGGCCAGCAATTATCGTCTGCCGGGCAGTACGCTGTACGTGACGCTGGAGCCGTGCAGCATGTGCGCCGGCTTGATCGTGCATTCGCGGATTGCGCGGGTGGTGTATGGCGCTTTAGAGCCGAAGGCAGGGATTGTGCAGAGTCAGGGGCAGTTCTTTACCCAGGGCTTTTTGAATCATCGGGTGTTGTATGAAGGCGGGGTGTTGGCGGAGGAGTGTGGGGCGGTTTTGAGCGAGTTCTTCAAGGCCCGAAGAGCCAAGCCTTCAGACTGAACACAAAACTAATGTGGGAGCGGGCTTGCTCGCGAATGCGGATTAACATTCAACAGACGTGTTGACTGATCCTCCGCTTTCGCGAGCAAGCCCCACATTTTGATCTCCAGTGGTAGGGAGATGGTGTTTACTTGCGGGCGACGATGACGGCCCGCATCGGCGCCGGCAGCCCTTCAATCGTCTTGCTGTGATCTTCCGGATCGAGGAAGTCGCTCAACGACTGATACTTCATCCATTCCGTCCCGCGCTGTTCCTCGACGGTCGTCACGCTGACATCCACGCACTTCACGTCCGTGAAACCGGCGCGCCGCAACCAGAGCATAAGCGCCGGCACCGACGGCAAAAACCACACGTTGCGCATCTGCGCATAACGATCTTCCGGCACCAGCACCTGCTGCTGATCGCCTTCAATCACCAGCGTTTCCAGCACCAGTTCACCGCCCTTGACCAGGCAATCCTTCAGCGCCAGCAAATGCTCGATCGGCGAGCGACGGTGGTAGAACACACCCATGGAAAACACGGTGTCGAAACCTTCGAGGTTCGGCGGCAGGTCCTCGAAAGGGAACGGCAGGTGCCAGGCGTTGGGCTCGGACAAGTAGCGCTGAACCGCCTGGAACTGGCAGAAGAACAGCCAGTTCGGATCGACGCCGATCACGCTGTCGGCACCGGCGCCGAGCATGCGCCACATGTAGTAGCCATTGCCGCAGCCGACATCGAGGATGCGTTTGCCCTTCAGGTCCAGATGCGGAGCGACGCGCGACCACTTCCAGTCCGAACGCCATTCGGTATCGACGTGCACGCCGAACAAGTCGAACGGGCCCTTGCGCCATGGCGACAACCCCATCAGCGCCGTGCGCATCTGCGCGCGGGTTGCGTCGTCGCAAGCCGTGTCCAGGGTCAGACCGTTGAGCAGATCGACCTCACTCGGCTGGATCTTAGGCAAGGCGTCCAGCGCACTCTGCCAACGCTCCAGATCGCCGTGACCCTTTTCCATTTTCTTGTCGAGTTGCGCCTGCAGGGTGTTGGCCCATTCGGCCAGCGGCGTGCCGGCCAGACGGCGGGCGAGAGGGGACAGATCAATCATGGCAAGGCAATCAACGAGGCAAAGTTAAGACACTGGAACCACGGCACGACTTTCGAGAACCCGGCGGCCAGCAGGCGCTCGCGGTGTTCTTCGAGGCTGTCGGGCTTCATGACGTTTTCGATGGCGCTGCGCTTCTGGGCGATTTCCAGCTCGCTGTAGCCGTTGGCGCGTTTGAAGGCGACGTGCAGGTCGGTGAGCAGCGCGTGCTCTTCGGGGTCGTTGAAACGCAGCTTTTCCGAGAGGATCAACGCACCACCGGGCAACAGCGACTGGCGGATGCGCGAGAGCAATGCGGTGCGCTGGTCGGGGGCGATGAATTGCAGGGTGAAGTTCAGCGCCACGACAGAAGCAGGCTGGAAGTCGAGGGCGAGGATGTCGCCTTCGATGACTTCGACCGGCAGCAACTCCTGGAACATTGAATCCTGACCGTTGAGGTATTCGCGGCAGCGTTCGACCATGGCGGCGGAGTTATCCACAGCGATGACCCGGCAGCCGTCGGTGCGCACGTGACGGCGCAAGGCTTGGGTCACGGCGCCGAGGGACGAGCCGAGGTCGTAAAGCACGCTATTGGGCTGGGCGAATTGCGCGGCGAGCACGCCGAGGTTTTCAACGATGGTCGGATAGCCTGGCACCGAGCGCTTGATCATGTCCGGGAACACCCGCACCACGTCCTCGTTAAAGGCGAAGTCGGGCACCTGGGCCAAAGGCTGGGCGAAAAGGCGATCGGGTTCTTTGCTCACGGCGGTTCCAGCGGCGTAGGTGGAAAAGGCCGGCATTTTAGCCAACTTGGCGCGGGGATGCGCGGGTTGTCTGATAAACCGCCAAATCAAAAGATCGCAGCCTTCGGCAGCTCCTACATTGAAATGCGATCCCTTGTAGGAGCTGCCGAAGGCTGCGATCTTTTTCTCAGGTGGAATGCAGTTTCGGACCGAACGCCGATGCCGCAATCCCCCATTGCCCCAGCCAATAGCTGAGGATGATCACGTAGGGCGCGGCATGAAATGGCGCGACAAACCGATTGATGCCAATCACGCTGTCGGAAAACACAAACGCCAGCGCACCGCCCGCCGCCAGCAGCGCCGAGCGTTTGGGCACATCGGTTCCCAGGCGAGCCAGCGCCCGCCAGAGCATGGCGCTGATGGCCAGGCCGTAAACAATCACCGGGATCAGCAGCGGGCCCAGACCATTGGCAATCAAAATCCCCAATAGCATCGCGCCGACGCCCAGTGCGAGGATCAACGGCAACACCGCCAATCGCCGGCAATCACTCAAATACGCTTTCAGATACGCCAGGTGGGCCACCAGAAACGCCCCGAGGCCGAATACGAACAAATCCCCCGGCCACGCCAACAGCACGTCGCCCAGCAGGGAAAAAATCAGGCCCAGGCTGATCCAGCGTCGATACTCGCTGGGCGGCGCGTCGTGCAGCCACCCGAGCAACGCCAGCACGGGCAACGGTTTCACCAACAGGCAAAGCAGCGCAGCGTGCACGCTCAGGCCGTAGAGAAAAGTCACCGCGCCCATCAGCGCCAGAATCAGCCAGCCCACGATCAGTTAACCGAAATCGCGCAGTCGAAGGTTTCCACCGCCGGCACTTCCGGGGCCCAAGGTTGTTGCGAAGTCAGGCGCAAGCGCCCCGAACCGGCACCGAACGCCTGAAAGCGCCAGGTCGACATGCCGGCCGCGCCCACGACGCCGGCATCTTCCGGGTTTCGATAAACCTCTGGCCCCAGTGCGCGCAACACGCCACCGGCCGAATCCTGGATCGCCCAGCGATAACCCGTGGTCGGGTTACTTGGCAGGGTCAGGATGAGGTTTTGCCCACTGTTCATTTGCACCGGGCATTCGCTTTGTTTTTCCACGGTCACGTTCTGTTTCGGTTGCGTGGCGCACGCGGTGAGCAAGGCGAGGGCGAGGGGGACAAACAGGCGGGTGAGGGACATAGGGTCAGTGGCTCCGGCATTCACGACGAACGGCGAGCATAACTGAAGATGAGACAAATTGTGACGGCGCCGGGAAGTGATGTCGGTAGTGCCGACGCCATCGCCAGCAAGCCGGCTCCTACAGGGGGGCCGTGTCGGTCACAAAAATGCGAGCTACACAAAACCCTTGTAGGAGCCGGCTTGCTGGCGAAAGCGATCGTTCAGACGCTACATGACTATCAGAACAACACCTTCGCCACATCCGCAAAACGTTTGGCGAAATGCACGGTAATCCCTTCCTTCAGATAATCCGGCAACTCATCGAAACTGCCACGGTTAGGCTCGGGCAAAATCAATTCGAAGATCTTCTGTCGCCGCGCCGCAATCACCTTCTCGCGCACCCCGCCAATCGGCAGGACATGCCCGGTCAGGGTCAGCTCGCCAGTCATCGCCACGCCTTTTTTCGGCGGCTGGTTGCGGGCCAGGGACAGCAAAGCGCTGGCCATGGTCACGCCGGCGCTCGGGCCGTCTTTCGGGGTGGCGCCTTCCGGCACGTGCAGGTGGACGAACGCTTCGTCGAAGAACTTCGGATCACCACCAAACGACTTCAGATTCGAGCTGACGTAGCTGTAGGCGATTTCTGCCGACTCCTTCATCACGTCACCCAGTTGCCCGGTGAGTTTGAAACCCCGATTGAGCGTGTGAATCCGCGTCGCTTCGATCGGCAGGGTTGCGCCGCCCATGCTGGTCCAGGCCAGGCCTGTGATCACCCCAGTGCCGGACAGCACTTGTTCGTTGCGGAACACGGGATGGCCCAGTGAGGCCTCCAGGTCCTTGGGAGCAATTTTGATCACGGCTTTCGGCTCTTCGATCAACTTCACCACGGCTTTGCGCACCAGTTTGCCCAGTTGTTTTTCCAACTGCCGCACCCCGGCTTCACGGGCGTAACCGTCGATCAACGCCTTCAACGCGCTGTCGCTGATGCTCAGGCTGCCTTTCGACACACCCGCTTTCTCAAGCTGTTTCGGCCACAGGTGACGCTTGGCGATGGCGATTTTTTCTTCGGTGATGTAACCCGACAGGCGGATCACTTCCATCCGGTCCAGCAGCGGGCCGGGGATTGAATCGAGGGTGTTGGCGGTGCAGACGAACAGCACTTTCGACAGGTCCAGACGCAGGTCCAGATAATGGTCGAGGAATTCGACGTTCTGCTCCGGGTCCAGCGTTTCCAGCAGCGCCGAGGCCGGGTCGCCCTGGTAGCTCTGGCCCATCTTGTCGATTTCGTCGAGCATGATCACCGGGTTCATCACTTCGACGTCTTTCAGCGCTTGCACGAGTTTGCCCGGCATCGCACCAATGTACGTTCGGCGATGGCCCTTGATCTCGGCTTCGTCGCGCATGCCGCCGAGGCTGAAGCGATAGAACGGCCGGCCAAGGGATTCGGCGATGGATTTGCCGACGCTGGTCTTGCCCACGCCGGGCGGACCCACCAGCAGCACGATGGAGCCACTGATCTCGCCTTTATAGGCACCGACGGCGAGGAATTCGAGGATGCGATCCTTGATGTCATCGAGGCCGGCGTGGTGTTTGTCCAGCACCTTGCGGGCGTGCTTGAGGTCGAGTTTGTCCTCGCCGTACACGCCCCACGGCACCGAGGTGGCCCAGTCGAGGTAGTTGCGGGTGACTGCGTACTCCGGCGACCCGGTTTCGAGGATCGACAGTTTGTTCATTTCCTCTTCGATGCGCTTCTGCGCCTGCGCCGACAAGACCTTGCCTTCCAGGCGCTGCTCGAACTGCTCGATGTCGGCGCTACGGTCGTCCTTGGTCAGGCCCAGCTCTTGCTGGATGACTTTTAACTGCTCTTTAAGGAAGAACTCGCGCTGATGCTCGCCGATTTTGCGGTTAACTTCGGCGGAAATTTCTTTCTGCAGGCGCGCGACTTCGACTTCCTTGCGCAGCATCGGCAGGACTTTTTCCATGCGCTTGAGCATCGGCACGCAGTCGAGCACTTCCTGCAGTTCGCTGCCGGTGGCCGAGGTCAGGGCGGCGGCGAAGTCGGTCAGGGGCGACGGATCGTTGGGGCTGAAGCGGTTGAGGTAGTTTTTCAGCTCTTCGCTGTACAGCGGGTTGAGCGGCAGCAGTTCCTTGATCGCGTTGATCAGCGCCATGCCGTAGGCCTTGACCTCGTCGGTAGGCTCGGTGGGCTGGTGCGGGTATTCGACTTCCACCAGGTACGGCGGGCGATGGTGTTTGAGCCAGGTGCGGATGCGCACGCGGGTCAGGCCCTGGGCGACGAACTGCAGTTTGCCGTTTTCGCGGCTGGCATGGTGCACCTTGACCAGCGTGCCGTAGAGCGGCAGGGCCGAGGTATCGAAATGGCGCGGGTCTTCCTGGGGCGTGTCCATGTAGAACAGGGCCAGGGAGTGGTGATCGGATTTGCTGACCAGATCCAGCGTTTCAGCCCACGGTTCTTCATTGACGATGACCGGCAGCACTTGGGCCGGGAAGAACGGGCGGTTGTGGATCGGGATGATGTAGACCTTGTCCGGCAGGTTGTGGCCGGGCAGGGCCAGGCCTTTGCCGGTGGAGTGGTGTTCGGCGTTCTCGGGGTCGGCGTATTCGCTCGGGTCTTCGGGGAATTCTTGCTGGTCGCTCATGGGGCACCTGCGCAATGGGGTATGGGTCTTAGATGGGGCAGGTGGGGGGTGGTTTCAATGGTCGCGGGTAATTCAAGGTATGTGTTCAGGGTTTGGACAGGTAGTGGCGGCCTTTGGGCCGACCAGGCTTTTGTTGACTGGGTGGTGCATATCCATTTCTGCGGTAATGGCGGCTGGCGGTTTCGCCCTTACGGCGAGTCCCTTTTGGCAAACGCCCCAAAAGGAACCAAAAGGTCTCGCCCCGAGCGTCCGGCCCCTCGCTAAGGCCCGGC
>NZ_BDAG01000018.1 GCF_002091715.1 Pseudomonas migulae NBRC 103157
GATCCGGATACTCTTGCGCTCCAGCACATGTAGCCACAACAACGTCGCCAGGCTGCCGATCGGTGTAATCTTCGGCCCCAGGTCACTGCCGATGACGTTGGCGTAGATCATCGCCTCCTTCACCACGCCTGTTGCCTGGCTGGCATCAATCGACAGCAAACCGATCAGCACCGTCGGCAGGTTGTTCATCATCGACGACAGCAGCGCAGTCAGCACACCGGTGCCCATCGCTGCGCCCCAGACGCCATAACCGGCAAAACCGTCCAGCCACCCCGCCAGATACCCGGTGAGCCCGGCGTTGCGCAGCCCGTAGACCACCAGATACATGCCCAGCGAGAAAATCACGATCTGCCACGGCGCTTCTTTCATCACTTTGCGCGTGGAAATCTTGTGCCCCCGGGCCGCAATGGCCAGCAGCAACGCCGCGCACACCGCGGAAATGGCACTGATGGGAATGCCTAGCGGTTCCAGGGCAAAACAGCCGAGCAACAGGATCACCAAGACCGCCCAACCCGCGAAAAATGTCGCCTTGTCGTGGATGGCGCTGGCCGGATGCGCCAGTTGCTCCGGATCGTAATCCTTGGGAATGTCGCGCCGAAAGAACCACATCAGCACCGCCAGCGTCGCCGCGACGCTCACCAGGTTGACCGGGATCATCACCGCCGCGTAGCGATTGAAGCTGATGTGGAAGAAGTCGGCGGAAACGATGTTCACCAGGTTCGACACCACCAGTGGCAGGCTTGCGGTGTCGGCGATAAACCCGGCGCCCATCACGAACGCCAGGGTCGCCGCCGGCGAAAACCGCAACGCCAGCAGCATGGAAATCACGATGGGCGTGAGGATCAGCGCCGCGCCGTCATTGGCGAACAACGCCGAAACCAGCGCGCCGAGCAGCACCATGTAGGCAAACAACCGGCGCCCGCTGCCACGCCCCCAACGCGCGACATGCAACGCCGCCCAGGCAAAGAAACCCGCCTCGTCCAGCAACAGGCTGATGATGATCAGCGCGACAAAGGTGCCGGTGGCGTTCCAGATGATCTGCCACACCAGCGGAATATCGCTCAGGTGCACCACCCCGAAAACCAGCGCCAGCACGGCACCGAGTACCGCACTCCAGCCGACACCGAGGCCTTTGGGTTGCCAGATCACCAGGGTAATTGTCAGGAGAAAAATCAGTGACGCAATCAGCATGCAAGGCAGCCTTCAATATGAATCAGGGGTTAACAGCAACGTACCGGGCGATCAGCCATGGCCTGCAAACGGGCGACGTCAGCAGCGAGCCATTCGCCATGATCTGCCAGCGCACCCTGCAACAGTGTGACGACCCAAGGTGCCAACTCCGGGTGCAGGCGATAAAACACCCACTGCCCCTGGCGCCGGTCCGCCAACAGGCCATTGCTGCGCAAGAGCGCCAGGTGACGAGAGATCTTGGGTTGGCTGAGGTCCAGCCCGGCAGTCAACTCACACACGCACAACTCGCCTTCGCGGGCGATCAGCATGGCGATACGACTTCGTGTGTCATCGGCAAGGGCCTTGAAAACATCGACGGGACCACGGGAATCGGACATCAGGGAACACGCCTCCAGACAAACGAGGCGTGAAATATATGGAATTACGAATATTCAGTAAAGTGAAGACTTGAACCGCCTGCCCTGTAGCAGCTGCCGAGCCGCCGCTACAAGGACGGCGCTGAACTTACAACCGGATCACATGCCCCTCCACCGGTGCGACCTGTCCATGAAACAACCGGGAAATGACATTTTGCGCCGCTTCATAACCCTCACTCTCAACCACTTCCAGCAACGGATTTTCCACTGCAGTCACTTGCCGATAAAAACGCTGCAAGCCCTCACCAATATGTCGACTGACGCCTTCCGGCCCCCACTCGGCATTGCGCTTGCGGATCTGGATCGGTGCAAAGAAGAACACTGGCTTCGGCCCCTCGATGGCCGTCAACCGTGCCTCTTCGGTGCTCTGTGCAGACCCGGCGAAACAGCTGTAAACCAACTGCCCGGCAAACTGCTGGTGCACCTGGTCACGTAAATCCAGGTCGCCGGAAAAATCCACATAGAGCGTTGGACGGTCATTGGCCAGGCTCGCCAGTTCTGCGTAGGACACCGTTCGCCCATAACAACCGAGCTTTTCGACAAACGCCTTGTTACCGGCAGACGTCAGCGCCACTCGTTCCAGACCGGGCTGATTGTCCAGGCACACCGCCGTTCCGTAGGCGGTTTTGCTCGAGGCACTGGAGAACACCAATCGGGTCGCACCGAACAGCTGATTGTCCTGCAGGAAATCTGCCAGCATCGATGAGGTCAGAAACAGCGGCTTGAGCAAAATCTGCAGGTTTTCCGTTTCGGGACTGTAGTACGAATCCCAGCTGCAACGGGTGTATTGGTTGTAGGCCGAAGTCAGCGCCTGCCGATGTTGCGCAGCATCATAGAAACCACGCTCGGTAACGCGCTCCGGGCGCATCCAGAGATGGCTGGCAATCGGAAAATAACCGTAGAAGCGCTCTCCTACCGTTACGCCCTCGACCGTCGAAGCAATCACATCGGCAAAACCCCAGGCCGGTATGTGGCCCCATTCAGCCAGCCCCGTAGGAAAGAACCCCCAGTAATTCATCGAATCGCCATACGCGGCGTAGGTAATGTTGTTGGTGGTCAGTGCACAGCGGTCGATCTTCAGGATCACCTCCCCGTCAGCCGGAATCAGACTACGTTGCTCCTGTTCGATTCGACTCTGGTCGAGGGCGTTTTTGCGGGTGATCAGCCGTGTTACCGTGCTCGGACTTTGCATCTTTCCAACTCCTGCTGCGAGTGAATGGCGGGTAGCACCAGAGTAGTGGCAGCCGATGAAGAACGGGTTCGGAAACTCCAGGGGCCGCACCCCCACCCTCAATCCCCGCGCCAAGCCGTTGAAACGGCCGAGTCAGGCTCGGGCGATTTTCACCGTCGAGGCGATTTACGAGGCGTTTGTTCGGATTTGGCTGCGGGACGGCTGGTCGCGGTTGACCACTCGCGAAGTGGCGCTGGAAGCCGGCGTTGCGATTGGCACGCTCTATGACTATTTCCCGAGCAAGGAAGCCTTGCTGTCGGGATACATCCGCCATTGTCTGGATACCGTGTTACAGCACCTGGATGAACACGTCATACGAGCGAATGACCTGGCCTGGCCAGCCCGGATCAAACGCCTCGTAAGCCTGACCTGCAATCCGAGCGAAGCCGGGCAGCCATTGTTTAGCCATGAAATGCTGGCTTTGGAACACCAGATCGCCGAATCGAAACATCATCGACGGGTATTCCAGGAGTTGTCGCAAAAATGGCGTGAGGCCTTTGCAGCCTGTAGCGACTTGCCCACACAACCGGCAGAAACAACCATCGACGCCTGGGTAATCATGGCCTGGGGCGGACGTCGTTATTGCATCACCGCGCAAGCGACGGCAGAGCAAACCGCCGCGTGGCTGTCGGAAATGGAAATGATGATCTGTAGCCGACTGTAGGAGCCGAGCTTGCTCGCGATGAGGCCATCCCCTTCAATATCGATGCTGGCTGTTACACCGCCATCGCAAGCAGGCTCGGCTCCTACAGGGCTGTTCACACTTTTTTGTACTGTTCGACCCACTGCCCATAAGCATCGATGAATTTTTGCAGGAACGGCTTGAGCGACTCGGACAACTTGCCCGCCTCGTCGAACGCTGTACCGGCGCCGCTGATGTACGCTTCCGGTTGCTGCATGCACGGCACATCGAGAAACACCATGGACTGGCGCAGGTGATGGTTGGCACCAAATCCGCCAACCGCCCCGGGTGAAACGCTGATCACCGCCCCAGGCTTGCCACCCCAAGCGCTCCTGCCATAGGGCCGCGAACCGACGTCAATCGCATTTTTCAGGGGCGCCGGTACCGAACGGTTGTATTCCGGGGTCACGAATAGCAACGCGTCGGATGAACTCACTTGTTGCCGGAAAGTGCTGTAGGCTGCCGGCGGTGATTCGCCATCGATGTCTTCGTTGTAGAGCGGCAAGTCGCCAATTTCGACGATATTGAGCTTGAGATTTGCAGGTGCCAGATCGGCCAGGGCCAACGCCACCTTGCGGTTGATCGATTCCTTTCTCAAGCTGCCGACCAGAACGGCGATCGTGTAGACATTGCTCATGGAAGATTCTCGACTGTCCGATGGAAAGAGCTTGTAGTTATAGATGACGATTCAAGCAGTGGGCGACCGAAAAATGCCGCCCCTGACTATTTTTTTCCTGTAGGAAAACTTACCTCGCCCAACCACGGTCTACAGAACCGCAAATTGAGTGATTTATCTCCAGAGGTTCTAAGCAGATGGCAGCAGTACTCGTCAGTCAGTTCCATGCAAGAGACGCGGAAGGCCGTGTCTATTCCGTGCATGAGTTCCAGGAATCCACCCCTTCGGCAGACGGCCTCACCGCTGTCACCACTTACAAGCTGGCCATTGGCGATCGCGTCAACAAGCTTGATGAGAACGAGTTCCTGCTGGTGCAATCGGGCGTCACCCTCACTCGTGAACCCGTAGCCAACGTCGCCTCATAACCTCGCGTTATGAGCAGAAGTCTTATGCGCGGACTTGGGTTAGGATTCAGCCACTGACTCCCTCACCTGCTGAACATGGACTTCACGCATGCGCTTACGTCATATCGAAGTGATACACGCGCTTCTGCAGACCGGTCACCTGGGCACCGCCGCCGAATGGTTGCAGCTGCCAGTGGCCGAGGTCGAAAGCATTCTGCGTGACGCCGAGAGTCAGTTGGGTTTCATGTTGTTTTCCAGCGTGCGTGGACGCTTGCAGGCCACGCGCGAGGCGCGGGAATTGCAGGTCGAAATCGCCCATGTCTACGAGGCGCTCGAACCGGTCCAGCGTCTGGCCAACAGCCTTAAGCAATATCAGGCGCCCCCCCTTCGCATCATTTGCACGCCGCCCCTGGCTCAACAGTTGTTGCCCCAGAGCATCGCCGCCCTGCGCCGGCGTCTCCCCGATGTGCCTTGCAGCCTTCTGAGCCAACCCACTCGCGACATCGTCCGCAGCCTGCTGCTGCGCGAAAGCGATCTGGGCCTGAGCCTGCACGACCCCGATCATGCGGATATTCATTGCCAGGTCATTGCCCAAGGCAAACTGCAACTGTTGGCACCCCACGGCTGGCTGCAACCAAAGCAGAAATACATTTCACTGCAAGACCTGGCGGGCCAGTCGATGGTCGGCCTGGAAGGTCATGATCCGCTGAGCCCGGCGCTCGACAACAAACTGCACGGGCTGCGCCCTGCCCCCGTCGTCCACACCCGGGTTCAAACGCACCAGATGATGCGCAGCATGGTCGAGGCCGGTGAAGGTCTGGCGATTGTCGACCCGTTCACCGCGCTCGGGGCGAAATCCGCCGGCCTGGACGCCTGCCCGTTGGCGCCTGCCGTGCCGATCAGCGTTTATGCCCTGACCTTGAAGAACGGCGAGCCTTCCCCGGCCGCCCAGGCATTGCTGGATATCGTCACGGAACAAGCCGTGGCGATGTTGGCGAACTGATCGGGTTTTCCAGCGGGTTACCGAACAATCGATACCAGAACAACGCAATCTCGGCGGTATTAGGGTCGATGCCGCGATAGCGCAGGTGATCGACACCGCCAATTACATACCCGCAGCGCTCATAGAGCCGGCAGGCACCCAGGTTGTTGTTCTGGGTTTCAAGCATGATGCCCGGCAGTTTCTTCTTGCGACTCCAGAACTGCGCCACATCCAGCAGCGCCTTGGCCACCCCATGCCGGCGTGCCGGCGCATGTACCGCCAACTCGTCGATGTGGGCAAAGCCGTTCCAGTTGGTGCTGATCACCAAATGCCCCACCGGCTCATCGTCGAGATAAGCCATGAAAATCGCACTGTCGGCGGCGTCGCGAAAACTGCTGAATTCCTCGGGATCAATACCGTAGCACTTGCGGTAAGGGGTGATCGGCGTCACAGGCCACTGCTCCACCGTTTTGCCGATTTCGGCTGCACCATAGGCCGCGACTTCAAAACTGAAATCACTGCCCCAGATATAAGCGGCGAAACCATCGTCGGCGACGCGCACCGACAGCCCTGGGTATTTCGGATTCATGACCGGTTGCATACTGGGAAAGGTCCTCACTCCTTGATGCAATCGACGGTGTAATGCCGCCCATTGCCCTCGTCTTCGTGTTGCAAGCCGTGCACATCGGCGACAAACCCCGGGAAACTACTGTCGAACGTGCGGGCAAACGCCAGGTAATCGATAATCGAACGGGTTGACTCGGTAAAGCGTTCGCCGGGCATGATCAACGGGATCCCCGGCGGGTACGGCACCAGCATGACGGCGGCGATGCGGCCGTCCAGCACATCGATCGACACCGCCTCCACCTCACCACGCACCAGTTGATCATAGGCGTCGGCCGGTTTCATGGCGATTTCGGGTAGCACCGTGTACATACGCTTGAGATGTTTGGCCGTGGCATTGCTGCGATAACAGGCATGCAGTTGATCGCAGAGATCGCGCAACCCCATGCCCTTGTAGCGCGCGCCGTCCTGCTGCGCCACGCACGGCAGGCAAGTCGCCAGGCTGACATTGCCATCATAGCTGCGCTTGAACTCCAGCAACTCGGTCAACAGCGTGCTCCACTTGCCCTTGGTGATGCCCATGGAGAACAGCACCAGGAACGAATACAAACCGGTCTTCTCGACGACCAGCCCGCGCTCCCAGAGGAACTTGCTGACCACCGCCGCCGGAATCCCGCGCTCACTCAAGGCGCCACCTGCGGTGAGACCCGGCATCACCAGCGTGACTTTGATCGGATCGAGCAACACATAGTCGTCAGTCACGCCGCCAAAGCCGTGCCAGTCGGCCTCCGGTTGCAGCAGCCAGTCTTCGGTGACCACGCGCTCGATGCCTTCCACCGACGGCGGCTGCCAGATCGAAAACCACCAATCATCGGCAGCAATGTGCTGTCGCAGGTTCGCCAGCGCCCGGCGAAAACTCAAGGCCTCGTCGAACATTTCCTGTAACAAGGAACGACCGGCCGGGCCTTCCATCATGGCCGATGCCACGTCCAGCGACGCAATGATGCTGTATTGCGGCGACGTGGAAATATGCATCATGAACGCTTCGTTGAAACGGTCGCGGTCCAGTTGCCGCGCGCCGCCATCCTGAACGTGAATCATCGAGGCCTGACTGAACGCCGCCAACAGCTTGTGCGTGGAATGGGTGGTGAACACCAGCGGGCTATCTTCGCTGCGGGAAGTGCCCATGCCGTAGCGCCCGGCGAAAAATTCGTGAAACGCCGCGTAGGCATACCAGGCCTCATCGAAATGCAGCACTTCGACGCTATTGCCCAGGCTTTGCTTGATCAGTTCGGCGTTGTAACAGAGGCCGTCGTAGGTGGAATTGGTCACCACCGCCAGTTTGACCTTGGGGGCGCGACCCTTGGTCAACGGGCTGGCGTCGATCTTGGCCTGGATCGACTCGCGACTGAATTCGCTCAGCGGAATCGGGCCGATGATCCCCAGTTCGTTACGTTCCGGGCACAGATACAGCGGAATCGCGCCCGTCATGATGATCGAGTGCAGCACCGACTTGTGGCAATTACGGTCCACCAGCACCAGGTCATCGCGGGCAACCATGGAATGCCAGACGATTTTGTTCGCAGTCGAGGTGCCGTTGATCACGAAAAAAGTGTGATCGGCGCCGAAGTTGCGCGCCGCTCGTGCTTCCGCCTCGGCCAACGGGCCGGTGTGATCGAGCAGTGACCCCAGTTCGGGCACCGACACCGACAAATCCGAACGCAGGGTGTTTTCCCCGAAAAACTGGTGGAACGCCTGTCCCACCGGGCTCTTGTGATACGCCACACCGCCGCCATGGCCGGGCGTGTGCCAGGAATAATTGGAGTCGGCGGTGTGTTGCACCAACGCCTTGAAGAACGGTGGCAGCAAGCCATCCAGGTATTTGCGCGCGGCTCGCGCGACCTGCCGCGCCAGAAACGGCACGGTGTCTTCGAACAAATAGAGAATGCCGCGTAGCTGATTGAGTTCGTCCATGGCATCGGCCGGGGCGTTTTCCAGCGTCACTTGCTCACCCAGGGCGAAGATCGGCAAGTCAGGCGCACGCACCCGCGCCAGGCCGATCAGTTCGGCCATGTTTTGCAGCAGATGGGAGTTGGCGCTGGGGTCTTCGGCCGCGATCAACATGCACGAGAGGCCATGATGGGTCGACGCGACCAGCCGCCCCTCGGTGTAATCCACTGCAGAGACAATGCTGAAGCCTTCCTGCTCCAGCTCCCGGGCGATGCCACGCACGCGATCACCGGCGACAGTGTCGGCCTTGATGTCGCGATGGACGATCAGGACCGGGAATTTCAAATCTTTGTACATGGGGCTCAGTGTCCTGAGGCGGCAGGCCTTGGCTTGCCAATAACCTCAGGTTAGAGGGTTGAGGCGCATGTGGCGAGTGCAATGCCCCGAAATGGGTCATTGGGGGGCGGTAGGCTTTATTGAGAGCAAAAGATCGCAGCCTCGTTTCGCTCGACAGCTCCTACGATGCAACGCGTGACCCTGTAGGAGCTGTCGAGTGAAACGAGGCTGCGATCTTTTTGAAGGACTTACGCCTGAGCTTCAGCCTCGGCGAGCTGCACCCACAGCGCCGGAGCGCCGGCAGATTTGGCGATGGCTTCCATCCGCGCCGCGTGACGGGCCAGATCGTCTTCGCTGGCGCGAATGATCCGCGTCGGCTGACGGTCGGCCGGCAAGCGACGGATTTCGGTGGCAGAGTTGTCTGCGCCTTCGCCGGAGCCATTGCCATCGGACGCGTTGCCGGCCAGCGACAGGCTGGTCTGGCCACCGGTCATGGTCAGGTAGACGTCGGCGAGGATCTCGGAGTCGAGCAAGGCGCCGTGAAGTTCACGGCCGGAGTTGTCGACGCCATAACGTTTGCACAAGGCGTCGAGGCTGTTGCGCTGCCCAGGGTGACGCTCCCGGGCCATCATCAGGGTGTCGAGAATCGAGCAGTGTTGCGTGATGTCGGCACGATCGTGCTGACCCATCAGGGCGAATTCGTTGTTGATGAACCCAACGTCGAACGCCGCGTTGTGGATGATCAGCTGCGCGCCCTTGATGAACTCGAAAAACTCATCGGCCACTTCAGTGAAGCGCGGCTTGCCCACCAGGAATTCGTTGGTAATGCCGTGGACGCCGATGGCGCCTTCGTCACTTTCGCGGTCCGGTTGCAGGTAAACGTGGAAATGCCGGCCCGTCAGGCGCCGACCAATCAACTCGACACAACCGATTTCGATAATCCGGTGGCCGTCGGTCACCGGCATGCCGGTGGTTTCGGTATCGAGTACAACGGATCTGGTGGCCATCAGTGCTCAGCTCTCAACGGGTCAATCGTGCAAAAACGGCGATGTTAACACGCTCACAGGATCCGCAGCGCACACAGACAAATGACTGATGCTCATGCAGTTTTTAACATTCATTAGCAATGATCATAAAGTTTGGCGCAGAACGGCTTGATAGCGTGTCCCCCTTGATTCCCAAGGGTTTGAATTGTCATGAAAAGTACACGGCTCATCGTGTTGATTACCGGCCTGTTGAGCTCGGGCGCTCAGGCCACCAGTTTTGTCATCAGCACAGATATCACGCTGAGCCTGACCTTGAGCTCAACCAAAGGCACCAGCGGATCGTTCAAGGACGACAAAATCGTGCTGGCAGCCAAGGATGACGCGGCAGCGTTTGTGGCGAGCGAAGGGGAAATCCGCGGAGCGCGGATTGAAGCGGCATTCGAGAGCATTCGTGGGGGACTGAGCGATCAATACTCGGACCAACAACTGGCCACCGCCATCTTGATGCTGTGAACCCCGATTTTGCAGGAGCCGGCTTGCTGGCGATACGGTCCTGAGCCCTGCATCGATCTCGGGAACGTTATCGCCAGCAAGCCGGCGCCCACAGGGTTCGGGATGGGTCAGGCCTGTTTGTAGCCCCGGACTTCGTCCACACCACGGTTAGCCAACTGGTCCGCCCGTTCGTTGCCGTGATGCCCGATGTGCCCGCGCACCCATTTCCAGGTGACGTTGTGACGGTTGACCTGCTCATCCAGCAGCTTCCACAGGTCAGCATTCTTCACCGGTTCTTTCGCCGCCGTTTTCCAGCCGCGTTTCTTCCAGTTGTCCATCCACTCGTTGATGCCTTTCATCACGTACTGGGAGTCGGTCACCAGCAGCACGTCGCAGGAACGCTTGAGTTCTTCCAGGCCGCGGATCGCGCCCATCAGTTCCATGCGGTTGTTGGTGGTGTTGGCTTCGCCACCCCAGAGTTCTTTTTCAACGCCTTTGCACACCAGCAATGCGCCCCAGCCGCCTGGGCCAGGGTTGCCTTTGCAGGCGCCATCGGTGAAGAGTTCTACGCTATCGCTCATGCCAATCTATCCAGAAAATGCGGTGGCTCGCCGATCTGCGATCGACGATGCCCGAGGCCGGGGCAAACCCGGCCGGGAATAAAAACAGGTATTACGGTTCGATATTACGTCGGTTGACCTTGGCCATGGGCAGGGGAATCAGCTTGCCCATCGGTTCGCGACGTTCCTGACGAAGCGGACGCAGGCCCACCACAATCTTGCGCGCCACCAATAAATAGAAGCCGCCGCCAGACAATTGCCAATCACCGGCCTTGCGCTCCCAGCCGGCCAGGCGGGCTTGCCAGGCGGGGGACGCAAGCGGCGGACGATAGCACCCGAAGCGGCGTTTCTCCAGCGCGAAGCCCAGCAGATTCAGCCAGTCGCCGACCCGTGAAGGTGAAATGCACCGGGCCTTGCGCAAGGCGTCATGGGCGAACACATGACGCAAACCCCAGGTGCTCCAGGGGTTGATCCCGACAATCAGCAAGTGCCCGCCGGGGCGAACGCTGCTCGCCGCTTCACGCAGCAAACCGTGAGGCGAGAGGCAGAAATCCAGACCATGCTGCAGCACCACCACATCGGCGGCATGCTCGCTCAACGGCCAGGCTTGTTCTTCACAGACGATTTCGACACCCGGCAACGGCGCGCCGAGACGCACATTGCGCTGGACCTGCGGTGCCGACGGCGGAGTCTCGGCCGAAGGGCCGTAATGCACCAGATAGCCGCCGAAGAAGCGCCCCAACTCGTCTTCGAGCATGCGGCGCTCTTCGTCCAGCAGAAATTGCCCGAGGGGGCCGGACAGCCATTCACGGGCCGCGCTGATCAAGGCCAGCCAGTCAGGATCAGCCTGAGCGAACGCTTTATCGGTCATTGCATTCTCCAACGCGCCAGGAAGTTCTAAGATGCGCCATTGTTTTCCGCTTGGCGAATCCGACGATGATACAGATCACAGCCCTGCCCGCCTTCACCGACAACTACATCTGGTTGTTACAAGACCCTGACTCTCGGCGCTGCGCCGTAGTCGATCCGGGCGATGCCGCGCCGGTACAGGCCTGGCTTGCGGCCCATCCGGGTTGGGTGCTGAGTGATATTCTGATCACTCACCATCATCACGACCATGTCGGCGGTGTCGAACAGCTGAAAAAAGCGACAGACGCGAGGGTCTACGGCCCGGCCAGCGAAACCATCCCGGCGCGGGACGTCGCGCTCAAGGACAACGATCGCATCAACGTACTGGGTTGGGACTTCGATGTGATCGCCGTTCCCGGTCATACCCTGGGGCACATCGCCTTCTACCATGAGGGAGCGCTGTTTTGCGGTGACACCCTGTTCGCCGCTGGTTGCGGGCGCCTGTTCGAAGGCACGCCCGAGCAAATGCATACTTCGCTGACGCGTCTGGCTTCGTATCCAGAGGATACGCGGGTCTATTGCACCCATGAATACACCTTGAGCAACCTGCGCTTCGCCGTAGCAGTCGAGCCAGGCAACCTGCATACCGCCGATCGCCTGGCCAAAGTCACCGAACAACGGGAAGCCGGAATCATCACGCTGCCCTCTACGCTAGGCCTCGAAAAGCTGACAAACCCGTTTTTGCGTACCGGCGAAACATCCGTTAAAGAAAAAGTGGACGAACGGAATGGACCCGATAACCGGGCTCCGAGTGCGGTTTTTGCTGCCTTGCGTGCCTGGAAAGATAAGTTCTGACAGGGCTTGTCGAGGGCGCGAAAAATCTGAATGGTTGACCGCAGGGGGTGCGCTTTCTAGAATCGCCCGACATTTTTGCCCGGAACTTACTTCCAGCCAATGTCGTCATCTATTCGTAAAGCCATCAATTCAGACGCATTGACCCGCCTGGCTCAAGCCATAGCGGTGGCTGTGTCCGCCACATTGGCGGGCTGTTCCAGCCATGTGCCGCAGACCGAAGCGGCCCACACTCCCAATATCGCCGCTCGAGCCAAACAGAAGCCTATCTGGCTCAGCGAAAAGCCGACCCCGCAAATTCCACAGGACGTCTGGGAGCGCATGCGCCAGGGCTTCCAGTTGCAGGAAGGCCTGGGCGTCAACCCGCGCATCGAGCAACAGCGCCTGTGGTTCGCCAGTAATCCTTCTTTCCTCGAAAACGCCGGCGAACGCGGCAGCCTCTACATTCACTACATCGTCGAACGCCTGGAAGAACGCAACATGCCGCTGGAACTGGCGTTGCTGCCAGTGATTGAAAGCGCCTACAACCCGATGGCCTATTCCCGGGCCGATGCGGTTGGCTTGTGGCAATTCATTCCCTCCACCGGGCGTTATTTCAACCTGCGTCAGACCCGTTTCTATGATGGCCGTCGCGACATCACCGCTTCGACCACCGCCGCAATGGATTACCTGACCCGCCTGCACGACATGTTCAACGGCGACTGGCTGCTGGCCCTGGCGGCCTACAACGCCGGTGAAGGCACGGTCAGCCGGGCTATCGAGCGCAACGAAAGGCTCGGCCTGCCAACCGATTACTGGAACCTTCCGCTGCCGTCCGAAACCCAGGCCTATGTGCCGAAGTTGCTGGCCCTGTCGCAAGTGGTGCTGGCGCCGGAAGCCTACGGCGTGAACCTGAACCCGATCGCCAACGAGCCGTATTTCCAGGTCGTCGAAATCAACCAGCGCATGGACCTGTCCAAGGTAGCCGCGGTGGCCAATATCGACGAAGACGAACTGTTCCAGCTCAACCCTGCCTTCAAGCAGCGCACCACTATCGACGGCCCTCAGCATTTGCTGGTGCCGACGTCCAAGGCGCAGTTGCTGACCGCCAGCCTGTCGACCATGCGTCCCGAAGAGTTGATCAGCAAGAAGCCGCTCAAGCCGGTTTTCGAAGGCGCCGATGAATCCGAAATTGCCAGCCTGAAACGCGCCTACCGTGTAAAACGCGGCGATAACCTGGCCGCCATCGCCAAGGCCAACAAGGTCGACGTCAAGGACCTGCAGCGCTGGAACAAAATGACCGGCAAGAACCTCAAGGTCGGCCAGACGCTGGTGATGCAGGACAAGTCCAAAGGCAACACCGGACGCGTCAACACCGTCGTGGCGGCCAATACCAAGACGAAGACCAAGACGCCGCAGACCCAATACAAGGTCCAGCAAGGTGATTCACTGTACATCGTGGCCAAGCGTTTCAACGTTGAAATGCAGCACCTCAAGCGCTGGAATCCGCGTGTCGGCCAAGCGTTGAAGCCGGGGCAGATGCTGACGGTTGCTTCGCCACACTAAAAAAAGAGCCCCTGACTTCAGGGGCTTTTTTTTGTCGAAACACCGTTAAACAGGTTCACGCTAACCCTGTAGGAGCCGGCTTGCTGCCGATGAGGTGAAGTGCGCCGCATTTAACCCGATTTCACGCGTTATCGTTAACGGCCATCGCCAGCAAGCCGGCTCCTAAAGGGTTTGGATCAAATCGGCCTCCAAGGCGCCACAGGTATCAACATAGACAATTAAGGGGTCGTTAAATCCCCGTCTTTTTCCTGTCCATACAAGCTGTTACTGTACGGCCCACAAAGCCCAAGCCGCCTGGATCGGATCTCTGACTTGAAGCGTCCCCTCCTCCTGCTCCTGATCAGCCTGGCCTTGAGCTCCTCCGCAAGTGCGACGATCAGCGAAAGCCATGGTTATGCGCAGTTCGGTACGCTCAAGTACCCGGCCAGATTTACCCACTTCGATTGGGTCAACCCGCAAGCGCCCAAGGGCGGTACGTTGCGGGTGATGGCGTTTGGCACCTTCGATACGCTCAATCCCTACACATTCAAGGGCTCGAGCCCGGTCTCCACCGCGAATTTCCTGCAATACGGCATCAACGAACTGAACGAACCGCTGATGGTCGGCACTGGCCAGTACGCACCGTCCGGCGACGAGCCGACGTCCAGTTATGGCTTGATCGCCCAATCGGTGGAATACAGCGAAGACCGCAGTTGGGTAGTGTTCAACCTGCGCCCCGAAGCACGATTTCACGATGGCACGCCGATCACCGCGTACGACGTCGCGTTCTCTTACCGGTTGCTGCTCAAGGAAGGCCATCCGCAATACCGCACCAATCTTCAGGAAGTGTTGCGGGTGGATGTACTCAACCCGCAGCGCATTCGTTTTGTTTTCAAGCGTGCCGGTAATCCGCTGCTGATCCTGCGCCTGGGCGAGTTGCCGGTGTTGCCGCAACATTACTGGAAAGGTCGCGACTTCAAGGCCACCACCTTCGAGCCGCCGCTGGGCAGCGGGCCGTACCGCATCACCTCGGTCACGCCCGGACGCCAGATCGTGTTCGAACGGGTCAAGGATTACTGGGGCAAAGACCTGCCGGTCAATCGCGGCAAGTACAACGTCGACCGCATGGAAGTCGAGTTCTACCGCGACAGCGACGTCGCGTTCGAAGCCTTCAAGGCCGGCGAGTTCGATATCTACATCGAGCATCAGGCGAAGAACTGGGAAAACGGTTACAACTTCCCGGCCGTGCGACGTGGCGATGTCATCAAGGCGCAGATCCCGCATCAGATCCCGACCCAGAGCCAGGGCCTGTTCATGAACACCCGGCGAGCGGCGTTTTCCGACGCCAGGGTCCGTGAAGCGCTGGGGCTGATGTTCGACTTCGAGTGGACCAATCGCACGCTGTTCAGCGGCGCCTACAAACGCGCCATGAGTTATTACCCCAACAGCGAGTTCTCGGCCACCGGTCTTCCGGTCGGTCATGAATGGTTGATGCTCAAGCCGTACCGCGAACAGTTGCCCGCCAAGCTGCTCACCGAGCCGTTCAGCCTGCCGCAGACCCAAGGGCGCGGCATTCCAAGGGAAAACATGCGCAAGGCCCTGAGCCTGCTCGCGGAAGCTGGCTGGAGGCTTGACGGCCAACGCGTACAGAACGCTGCCAAACAGCCGCTGCGCCTGGAAATCCTGCTGGTCAACCCGAACCTGGAACGCATCCTCCAGCCTTATGTCGAGAACCTCGCCAGCATCGGCATCGACGCCCGGCTGCGCACGGTGGACCGCGCCCAGTACAAACAGCGCCTCGACCAGTTCGATTTCGACATGATCCTGATGACCCTCAACCAGACCCTCAGCCCCGGCCTGGAGCAATGGCAGTATTTCCATTCCAGCCAGGTCGGGGTCAAGGGCAGCAAAAACTACGCGGGCATCGCCAATCCGGTGGTCGATCATCTACTTGAACAATTGCTCGCCGCCCAGACACGCGATGAACAGGTTGCCGCCGGCAAAGCCCTGGACCGCGTGCTGTTGTGGCAGCACTACATCATTCCCAACTGGTACCTCAATTATCACCGCCTGGCCTACCGCAACCGGTTCGCCTTTGTCACCACGCCGCCCTATACCCTGGGCCTGAGTGCGTGGTGGCTGAAGTCTTCGGAGAAAGATCGATGAAACCCGTACGCGCCCTGCTCTTGCAGGCCAGCGGCCTGTTGTTCGCCGGGCTGGCCTGTGCCGCCCCGCAACACGCCCTGACCTTGTACAACGAGCCGCCGAAATACCCTGCCGATTTCAAGCATTTCGACTATGTGAACCCGGATGCGCCCAAGGGCGGAATCTTTCGCCAGGCCGGGTTCGGTGGCTTCGACAGCCTCAATCCATTCATCAGCAAAGGCGTACCGGCCGACGATATCAGCCTCATCTACGACACCTTGGCCAAACAGGGCCTCGATGAGCCGTTCACCGAATACGGACTGGTCGCCGGCAAGATCGAAAAGGCCCCGGACAACAGCTGGGTGCGGTTCTACCTGCGCCCTGAGGCGCGCTTCCACGATGGTCATCCGATCCGTGCCGAAGACGTGGTGTTCAGCTTCCAGACCCTGATCAAGGACGGCGCCCCGCTGTACCGCGGTTACTACAGCGATGTCGAAGAAGCCGTCGCCGAAGACCCGCTCACCGTCCTGTTCAAGTTCAAACACAACAACAACCGCGAACTGCCGCTGATCCTCGGCCAGTTGCCGGTACTGCCCAAACACTGGTGGGCGACCCGGGATTTCAACAAGGGCAACCTGGAAATGCCATTGGGCAGCGGTCCGTACAAGGTCAGCGAAGTGAAGGCCGGACGCTCGATTCGCTACGAGCGGGTCAAGGATTACTGGGGCAAGGACCTGCCGGCCAACCGTGGTTTCTACAACTTCGACGTGATGACCACCGATTACTACCGCGACAACACCGTGGCCCTGGAAGCACTCAAGGCCGGTCAGTTCGATTTCTGGCTGGAAATGAGCGCGAAGAACTGGGCCAACGCCTACAACATCCCGGCGGTCACCGAAGGTCGGCTGAACAAGGAACAGATCCCCAACGGCAACCCCACCGGCATGCAGGGCTTTGTGTTCAACCTGCGCCGCCCGGTGTTCCAGGACGTGCGCGTGCGTCAGGCCCTGACGCTGTTGCTGGACTTCGAATGGACCAACAAGCAACTGTTCAACGGTGCCTATGTGCGCACCCGCAGTTACTTCGAAAACTCGGAAATGGCCGCCACCGGTTTGCCGGATGCCGACCAACTGGCCATTCTCGACCCGTTCCGCGGCAAGATCCCCGAGCAAGTGTTCACCGAGGCGTTCCAGAACCCGGTGACCGATGCCAGCGGCATGATCCGCACGCAGCAGCGCAAGGCTTACCAATTGCTACAAGAAGCAGGCTGGCGGATCGTCGACGACAAAATGGTCGACGCCAACGGCAAACCGGTGACCATCGAATTCCTGCTCGCGCAGACCGAATTCGAGCGGGTGCTGCTGCCGTTCAAGCGCAACCTCAGCGATCTGGGCATCGACCTGGTGATCCGCCGGGTCGACGTTTCGCAGTACATCAACCGCGTGCGTTCACGGGACTTCGACATGATCGTCGGCAGCTTCCCGCAGTCCAACTCGCCGGGTAACGAACAGCGTGAATTCTGGATGTCTGCCGCCGCCGATAAACCCGGCAGCCGCAACTCCATGGGTTTGAAAGACCCGGTGGTGGACCAACTGGTCGAGCAACTGATCAACGCCGACTCGCGCAACAGCCTGGTGGCCCACGCCCGCGCGCTGGACCGCGTGCTGCAATGGGGCTATTACGTGATCCCCAACTGGCACATCAAGACCTGGCGCGTGGCTTACTGGAACCACATCGGCCATCCGAAAATCTCGCCCCGGTACGACATCGGCACGGCCACCTGGTGGATCAAGCCCAACGTGACACCGGCGATAGAAGTCGAAACCAAACTGCAAGCCGACCCTGCGGGCACGGAGTAATAAATGCTGGCGTATATTTTTCGGCGACTGCTGCTGATCATCCCGACCTTGTTCGGCATCCTGCTGATCAACTTCGTGATCATCCAGGCCGCCCCCGGCGGGCCGGTGGAACAGATGATCGCCAAGCTCGAAGGCTTCGAAGGCGCCACCAGCCGCATTGCCGGCGGCGGTGCCGAAGTGTCGGTGGCCGGTTCCGCCTATCGCGGTGCGCAGGGCCTGGACCCGATGCTGGTCAAGGAAATCGAGCACATGTACGGCTTCGACAAATCGGCGCCGGAGCGTTTGTGGATCATGGTCAAGAACTACGCCACCCTGGACTTCGGCGACAGCTTCTTCCGCGACGCCAAGGTCATCGACCTGATCAAGGAAAAGATGCCCGTATCGATTTCCCTGGGGCTGTGGAGCACGCTGATCATGTACCTGGTGTCGATCCCGCTGGGGATCGCCAAGGCTACGCGGCACGGCAGCCACTTCGATGTCTGGACCAGTTCGGCGATCATCGTCGGCTACGCGATCCCGGCGTTCCTGTTCGCCATCCTGCTGATCGTGGTGTTTGCCGGCGGCAGCTACTTCGACTGGTTCCCGCTAAGGGGCCTGACTTCGAACAACTTCGATGAGTTGAGCATGGGCGGCAAGGTGCTCGATTACTTCTGGCACCTGGCGTTGCCGGTGACCGCACTGGTGATCGGCAACTTCGCGACCATGACCCTGCTCACCAAAAACAGCTTCCTCGATGAAATCAACAAGCAGTACGTGGTGACCGCAAAAGCCAAAGGCCTGACCAATCACCGCGTGCTTTACGGCCATGTTTTCCGTAACGCCATGCTGCTGGTGATCGCCGGTTTCCCGTCGGCCTTCATCGGGATTTTCTTCACCGGCTCGTTGTTGGTCGAGGTGATTTTCTCCCTCGACGGACTGGGGCTGATGAGTTTCGAAGCCGCGATCAACCGTGATTACCCGGTGGTCTTCGGCACCCTGTTCATCTTCACGCTGCTGGGGCTGGTAGTGAAACTGATCGGCGATCTCACCTACACCTTTGTCGATCCGCGCATCGATTTCGAAAGCCGGGAGCATTGAGATGAACCTGTCCCCTCTCAATCGTCGGCGTTTCGAACTGTTCAAGGCCAACAAGCGTGGCTGGTGGTCACTGTGGCTGTTTCTCGTGCTGTTCGGCCTGAGCCTCGGCGCCGAGCTGATCGCCAACGACAAACCGCTGGTGGTGCATTACGACAACAGCTGGTATTTCCCGGCACTCAAGCGTTACCCGGAAACCGCGTTCGGCGGCGAGTTCCCACTGGAAGCCAACTACAAGAGCCCGTACATCCGCGAACTGCTCAAGGCCAAGGACGCCTGGGTGCTGTGGGCGCCGATCCCCTACAGTTACCAAAGCATCAACTACGACCTGAAAGTGCCGGCCCCGGCGCCACCGTCGACCGACAACCTGCTGGGCACGGACGATCAGGGGCGCGACGTGTTGGCGCGGGTTATTTACGGCTTCCGGATTTCGGTGCTGTTCGCGCTGACCCTGACCATTCTCAGCTCGATCATCGGCGTGATTGCCGGTGCCTTGCAGGGGTTCTATGGCGGCTGGGTCGATCTGGCCGGGCAGCGTTTCCTGGAGATCTGGTCCGGGTTGCCGGTGCTGTATCTGCTGATCATTCTGGCCAGCTTCGTCCAGCCGAATTTCTGGTGGCTGCTGGGGATCATGTTGCTGTTTTCGTGGATGAGCCTGGTGGACGTAGTCCGCGCCGAATTCCTGCGCGGACGCAACCTCGAATATGTGCGCGCGGCCCGGGCGCTGGGGATGCAGAATGGTGCGATCATGTTCCGCCATATCCTGCCCAACGCCATGGTCTCGACCATGACCTTCATGCCGTTCATCCTGACCGGCGCCATCGGCACGCTGACCGCGCTGGACTTCCTGGGTTTCGGGCTGCCGCCCGGCGCGCCGTCGCTGGGTGAGCTGGTGGCCCAGGGCAAATCCAACCTGCAAGCGCCATGGCTCGGCATGAGCGCGTTTGCGGTGCTGGCGTTGATGTTGAGTCTGCTGGTGTTCATCGGCGAGTCCGCTCGCGATGCCTTCGACCCGAGGAAGTGAAATGAATCAGGACAATCTGATCGAAGTGCGCGACCTGTCCGTCGAGTTCGTCGTCGGCGATCGCTGTCAGCGTGTGGTCGAAGGCGTCAGTTTCGACATCAAGCGCGGCGAAACCCTGGCGCTGGTCGGCGAAAGCGGTTCCGGCAAATCGGTGACCGCGCACTCGATCCTGCGCTTGCTGCCCTACCCGCTCGCCCGGCATCCGTCCGGCACCATCGAGTATTCCGGGCAAAACCTGCTGAGCCTGAAAGAGAAAACCATCCGCCACATCCGCGGCAACCGGATCGCGATGATCTTTCAGGAGCCAATGACTTCGCTCAATCCGCTGCACTCGATCGAGAAGCAGATCAACGAAGTCCTCGGCATTCACAAAGGCTTGATCGGCAAAGTCGCGACCAAACGCACGCTGGAACTGCTGGAGATGGTCGGCATTCCGGAACCCGAGAAGCGCCTGAAAGCACTGCCCCACGAATTGTCCGGTGGCCAGCGTCAGCGGGTGATGATCGCCATGGCCCTGGCCAACGAGCCGGAACTGCTGATCGCCGATGAACCGACCACCGCGCTGGACGTGACCGTTCAGCTGAAAATCCTCGAATTGCTCAAGGAATTGCAGGCCCGCCTGGGCATGGCGTTGCTACTGATCAGTCACGATTTGAACCTTGTGCGAAGAATTGCGCATCGCGTATGTGTCATGCAGCGCGGTTGCATCGTCGAACAGGCATCGTGCGAAGAGTTGTTCCGCGCGCCGCAGCATCCGTACACTCGGGAACTGCTGGCAGCGGAGCCCAGCGGCAAGCCGGCGACCAACGTAATTGGCCCGCCATTGCTGCAGGTCGAGGACCTGAAAGTCTGGTTCCCGATCAAGAAAGGCTTGCTGAAAAAGACCGTCGACCACGTCAAAGCGGTGGACGGGATAAACTTCAGCCTCCCTCAGGGCCAGACGCTGGGGATTGTGGGGGAAAGCGGTTCGGGCAAGTCGACACTCGGTCTGGCGATCTTGCGACTGATTGGCAGCAAAGGCGCAATCCGTTTTGAAGGCAAACAGCTAGACTGCCTGACGCAACAACAGGTTCGGCCTCTGCGTCGGGAGATGCAGGTGGTGTTTCAGGACCCGTTCGGCAGCCTGAGCCCGCGGATGTGCGTGAGCCAGATCGTCGGCGAAGGCCTGCGGATCCACAAGATGGGCACCGAGGCGGAACAGGAACAAGCGATTATTGCGGCACTCAAGGAGGTAGGTCTGGATCCGGAAACCCGGCACCGCTACCCCCACGAATTTTCCGGCGGGCAGCGGCAGAGAATCGCCATTGCCCGGGCATTAGTGCTAAAACCGGCGCTGATTCTGCTGGACGAGCCGACATCGGCCCTCGACCGGACAGTGCAGCGCCAAGTGGTGGAGCTGCTGCGTTCACTGCAAACCAAGTACAACCTGACGTATCTGTTTATCAGCCATGACCTGGCTGTCGTCAAAGCGCTGAGCCACCAGCTGATGGTGGTCAAGCATGGCCAAGTGGTCGAACAGGGAGACGCGCAAAGTATCTTTGCCGCTCCCCAACATCCGTATACACAGCAGTTGCTGGAAGCCGCTTTTCTGGCACCAGCCACTGCGCAATAACCTGAAAGAGAGGAGCAACACATGGGTTTTCTCGCCGGTAAGCGCGTACTGATCGTCGGTGTCGCCAGCAAGCTGTCCATCGCATCCGGCATCGCTGCCGCCATGCATCGCGAGGGCGCTGAGCTTGCCTTCACTTATCAGAACGACAAACTCAAGGGTCGTGTCGAAGAGTTCGCACAAAGCTGGGGTTCCAACCCTGACCTGTGCTTCCCGTGCGACGTGGCCAGCGATGAAGAAATCGCCAAGGTCTTCGAAGCGCTGAGCAAGAAGTGGGACGGCCTGGATTGCATCGTGCACTCCGTTGGCTTCGCCCCGGGCGACCAACTGGACGGCGACTTCACCGAAGCCACCACCCGTGAAGGTTTCCGCATCGCTCACGACATCAGCGCCTACAGCTTCGTGGCCCTGGCCAAGGCTGGCCGCGAAATGATGAAAGGCCGCAACGGCAGCCTGCTGACCCTGTCGTACCTGGGCGCCGAGCGCACCATGCCGAACTACAACGTAATGGGCATGGCCAAGGCTTCGCTGGAAGCTGGCGTGCGTTACCTGGCCGGCTCCCTGGGCCCGGATGGCACCCGCGTCAACTGTGTATCGGCCGGTCCGATCCGCACCCTCGCCGCTTCCGGCATCAAGAACTTCCGCAAGATGCTGGCCGCCAACGAAGCGCAAACGCCGCTGCGTCGCAACGTCACCATCGAAGAAGTCGGCAACGCCGGCGCCTTCCTGTGCTCGGACCTGGCGTCCGGTATCAGCGGTGAAATCATGTACGTGGACGGGGGTTTCAACACCACGGCCATGGGCAGCCTCGAAGAGTAATCTTCGGCTCGGCAACTAAAAAACCCGCCTCGATAGGCGGGTTTTTTTGTGCCTGCAATTTCAGCCTTGACGCAATCCCCTGTAGGAGCCGGCTTGCTGGCGATGTCAATTTCACGGCCGACATTTGCTGTGAGTCGAACATCGCTATCGCCAGCAAGCCGGCTCCTACAGGGGTTGAGTGTTCAGGTCTATCAGGGTCAGGCACTTGGCAAACAGTTGCTGGATCGGCGCCGGCTCCCTGGGCCCGGATGGCACCCGCGTCAACTGTGTATCGGCCGGTCCGATCCGCACCCTCGCCGCTTCCGGCATCAAGAACTTCCGCAAGATGCTGGCCGCCAACGAAGCGCAAACGCCGCTGCGTCGCAACGTCACCATCGAAGAAGTCGGCAACGCCGGCGCCTTCCTGTGCTCGGACCTGGCGTCCGGCATCAGCGGTGAAATCATGTACGTGGACGGGGGTTTCAACACCACGGCCATGGGCAGCCTCGAAGAGTAATCTTCGGCTCGGCAACTAAAAAACCCGCCTCGATAGGCGGGTTTTTTTGTGCCTGCAATTTCAGCCTTGACGCAATCCCCTGTAGGAGCCGGCTTGCTGGCGATGTCAATTTCACGGCCGACATTTGCTGTGAGTCGAACATCGCTATCGCCAGCAAGCCGGCTCCTACAGGGGTTGTGTGTTCAGGTCTATCAGGGTCAGGCACTTGGCAAACAGTTGCTGGATCGGCCGCATACGCTGGCTGTACCGCTGCAACAACACAATCTCGCGGTAAAAGGTCAATTCGCCCAACCGGATGATCCTGACCTTCGCGCCATACTCAAGCCACAACCCGGCTTCGGGAAGCAGCGAAACACCCAATCCGCATTCAACCATTTTGACGATGGCCTCCAGCTCATCCAGCTCCAAAGCCACTTGCACATCAATCTGCTGCTCACGCAGAAACCGCGTCACCAGGCGACCACCGAATGAATTGCGGTCGTAGCGCACATGGGGATGGCTCGCGAGGATCTGCAACGGATCATCACCCTCAAGCTCCGGCGGCACGATCAGCACAAACGGTTCCCGGCGGATGACCTGCGCCGACAGCTCCTTGGGTAAGTCAAACGGCGGTCTGATCAGGATCGCCAGATCCACTTCGCCGGTGTCCACCTGGCTCAACAGGTTCAGCGACACGCCGGGCACCAGTTTCGGTTCAAGCAGCGGTGCTTGCTGGCGCAGACGCAACAACGCCTGGGGCAGCAACCCGGTCTGGGCCGTGGCCACGGCGCCAATCTTCAATTCGCCGCGGTACTCGCTGACATCGTCGCTGACCGCCATGCGGCTGAAGGTTTCCAGCATTTCCCTGGCCATCGGCAATGCCCGTTGCCCCGCCGCATTGAGAATCGCCTGACGCCCGGTGCGGTCGAACAGCCGAATGCCCAGCGCCTGCTCCAGGTTACGCATCTGTGCGCTGACTGCCGACTGCGTCAAACCGATGTGCATGCCGGCCGCAGCAAACGTTCCATAGCGCGTCACGGCGATAAAGGTCTTCAGTTCACGCAGCATGACTGCCTCGATTGATCAAAATAATTTGAGCTCGATGCAAAAACTATCGTCTTTCAATCAAAAAGCACAGCGCTAAACTCCACTTCAACCACCGTCAATCTGCGAGGCACAGCGATGCAACTCTCTCCTTTTCACCTGGCCATCCCGGTATACGACCTTGCTGCCGCCCGGAATTTTTACCGTGACGTGTTTGGCCTTGAGGAAGGTCGCTCCAGCGACCATTGGGTTGACTTCAATTTTTTCGGTCATCAACTGGTGATTCACCTGGCGCCGAAAAACGCCTCCCAAGAAGCGGCGCACACCAACGCCGTGGACGGGCACGACGTACCAGTGCCGCATTTTGGCGTGGTGTTGGGGATGAGCGAATGGGAAGGCCTGGCTGAACGGCTGAAGGCGCGCGATACCCGATTCGTGATTGAACCGGGCATTCGGTTTCAGGGGTTGGTGGGTGAGCAGGCGACGATGTTTCTGTTTGATCCCTGTGGTAATGCGCTGGAGTTCAAGGCGTTCAAGGACATCAGTCAGTTGTTTGCCAAAAGGATTGGGTGAATGTAAGGACGCCTTCGCGAGCAAGCCCGCTCCCACATTGGATTGGCGGTGTGCCAAAGATTTATGACACACAGAAGAACGAATGTGGGAGCGGGCTTGCTCGCGAAGAGGCCGGCTCATCCACCGCAAAACTTCAGGCTACGGATGCAACGCCCTCTCAGCCTCAATCAGCAATTCATCGATCGAGTGGTGAAGAGGGTCGAACTCAACCTGCCCAATGCAGAACCGAATGTCATAACCGCGACGCATCGTGGCATTGCGTTCGTCGAGGATTTCTTCGAGCCGCGCCTTGATCGCGCTCAGCTCTACAGCGCTTGAACCCGTCAACAAAGCGACAAATTCGTCATCGCCCAGCCGACCGATCACATCGCTTTCGCGAAAGGCGATGCGCAGCACGTCGGCGAAGGTTTTCAGCGCATCGTCACCCTCGGCACGACCGTACAGATAGTTGATGTGCTTGAAGTTATCGAGGTCGAAAAACAGCAATGTGGCCGGTATTTCCAGGCGCTGACAGGTTTCCAGCCCCAATTGGGCCAGTGATGTGAAGCCGTGGCGATTGGAGAGCAGCGTCAGCTCATCCATGCTCGCCATGGTCACGCCGATCACTTCCTGCTCGGCCTGGCGCGCCCTGTCACGCAGTACTTCACGTGCCTGTTGCGGCGAAAGCGAAGGGTCTGCGCCAGCGCCATGTTTAACCGGTTTGCCTGGGATCAGCATCACTTACTCCAGTGGCGGATATGTACTTTAGAGTCGTCCCGACCCGCTTTGACTCCCTGCTAACAGACCGCCGGTCAACTACCGGCTACCGGACAAGGCCCGCCTGCCTCTGCCCAGTGCTTGAATTGAGCCACGAAAATGTCGTGCGGCACCGGCACTGGCGCCCTTCCCTCACCCGGATTCCAGCCCCACAGCACCAGTTTGTCGTCGCTGACATGTTTGATCAGCGCCGCGAAATCCCGGTCACCGTTGCTGCTGCGATCCTTGATCATCGCGCACAGTTTGTCGGCCGGCAGCCCGATCCAGGCCATTTTGTGCGCCGCGGGCGGCAGGCTCCAGTGCGGAGCACCCGGCGGCGCATGCGGGCCGTAACTGGCCGGCGGGTTTCTTTCGGCGTGGCACGTGGCGCAGGGCAAACCCGCCGCGCCCTTGCCGTCCATGCCCCGAACCACGTTCATCGCATGGGGTAGCCCGGCGTCAAACTGCAACGGCGAATCACCGGGGATGTGGCAGTTCTGGCAACGCGGGCTCTGGAAGACTTTTTGCACGGTATCGAAAGCCTTCAATGCTTCCTTGTCTTCAGCGAACAGGTCCGAGGCGTAGGCCGTCAGGCCGATCAGCACCACCGCACCCAGCACAAGATGTCGTTTCATCTCACACCCCCGACAGTTGCAAGGGTAATTCGCGCAACCGTTGCCCGGTCAGGGCGAACACGGCGTTGGCCACGGCCGGTGCCGTCGGCGGTACGCCAGCCTCGCCGATGCCACCGGGTTTATCGGTGCTGGGCACAATGTGCACTTCGACCACCGGCATCTCATTGAGCCGCAACACTTGATAGTCGTGGTAATTGGACTGTTGCACCTCGCCGTTCTTGAAGGTCAGCTTGCTGTGCAAGGTAAACCCGAGGCCAAAGGTGATGGCCGATTCCATTTGCGCCGCGATGCTCATCGGGTTGACCGCAATCCCGCAGTCCACCGCGCAGACCACCCGGTGCACGCGGATCGACAGGTTGTCCTGGGACACCTCGGCGACCTGCGCGACGTAGCTGCCGAAAGACTCATGCACCGCAACACCCAGCGCATGGCCGTCCGGCAAAGGCGCTGTCCAGTTGGCTTTTTCGACGGCCAGGTTCAACACCCCCAGATGCCGCGGATGCGCCTTGAGCAGGGTTCGTCGGTACTCCACCGGATCCTTGCCAGCCGCCTCGGCCAGCTCGTCGATCAGCGACTCCATCACGAACGCAGTGTGGGTATGCCCGACCGAACGCAGCCACAGCACGGTGATGCCGGTTTTCGGCGAATGCAGTTCCACCTGATGGTTGATCATCCCCGCCAGATAAGGACTGTCGGCAACGCCTTCGACCGACGTTTTGTCGATGCCGTCCTTGACCATGGTCGCCTCCAGCATGGTGCCGGCCATGATCGACTGCCCGACCATCATGTGCTTCCACGCCATCGGCATCCCGTCAGCATCCAGCCCGACGCGCGCCTGGTGCAGGAACGCCGAGCGGTAGTAGCCGCCGCGAATGTCATCTTCCCGCGACCACACGGTTTTCACCGGCCCGCCCGCCGCTTTTGCAACCTCCACGGCCTCAGCGACAAAGTCCGAAGTCGGATTGGCCCGACGGCCGAAACCGCCGCCCAGGAACTCGGTATGAATCTCGACCTGTTCGGGTTTGAGCCCGGTGATTTTGCCCGCGATCATTTGATCGAGGGTTTGAAACTGCGTGCCGGTCCAGATCTCGCATTTGTCCTGGGTGATCTTGACCGTGCAATTGAGCGGTTCCATCGGTGCATGAGCCAGGTACGGCACGCTGTACTCGACGTCGATGGATTTTGCCGCTTTGGATAATGCCGCCTCGGCATCGCCCGCCTTGCTCGCCGGGGCGCCAGGGGTGGCCGCGAGTTTGCGGAAGCTCTCCAGCAGGTTCTGACTATCGAGAGCGGCGTTCGGCCCCAGATCCCAATCGACCTTGAGCGCATCGCGCCCCAGCTTCGCCGCCCAATAATGATCGGCAATCACTGCAACGCCGGTCGGCACTTGCACCACTTTGTGCACGCCCGGTATCTCCAGCGCTTCGGCACCCTCAAAGGATTTGACGTGACCACCCAATACCGGCGAACGCGCGACCATAGCGGTCATCAGGCCGTCGAACTGCACGTCCATGCCGAACTTGGCGCGGCCGGTGATTTTCTCGGGTGTGTCCAGGCGCTTGGTGGGTTTGCCGATGACCTTCCAGTCCTTGGCCTCCTTGAATTTTATCGACGCTGGGTCCGGCACCGGCAATTTGCCGGCGTCATCGGCCAGTTCGCCGTACGTGACGCGGTTGTCGCCAGCAATGACCACGCCCGATTCGGTACGAATGCTCGACGGCGCGACGTTGAAGCGCTTGGCCGCGGCATCGACCAGCATCAAACGCGCCGCTGCGCCGGCCTGGCGATAGCGGTCGAACTCCATCCAGGTCGAGGTTGAACCGCCGGTGATCTGCATCCCGCCAAACCCGGCCAACCCGTAATCGGCGGCCGATGCGGGTGAGTGCTCGACACGGATTTTCGACCAGTCGGCGTCGAGTTCTTCGGCGATCAGCATGGTCAGGCCGGTCCAGATACCCTGGCCCATTTCGGAATGGCCGAGCAGCACGGTGACGCTGTTGTCGTTACCGATGCGTAAAAATGCATTGGGCGCGAAGACGTTGCCCTGATTCTCCGCCCCCATGGCAAAACGATGGGCGCCGGGGATGGCAAACGCGACCACCAGCCCACCGCCCAGTAATGCGCTGCCCTTGAGGAAACCCCGGCGCGATAACGGATTGATGCTGTTCATGGCGAGCTACCTCAACCGATCTCGGCGGCGCGTTTGACCGCGGCACGAATCCTTGGGTAAGTGCCGCAACGGCAGATGTTGCCGGAGAGCGCCTGGTCGATGTCGCTGTCGGTGGGCTTGGGAATCTTCGCCAGTAATGCCGCCGCCGACATGATCTGCCCGGACTGGCAATAGCCGCACTGGACCACATCGAGTTCGGCCCAGGCCTGTTGCACCGGGTGCGAACCATCGGTGGAAAGGCCTTCGATGGTAAGGATTTTTTGCCCATGGGCCACGGCCGTGGCCGGTGTGATGCAGGAGCGTAATGGCGCGCCGTCGACGTGCACGGTGCAGGCGCCGCACTGGGCCATGCCGCAACCGAATTTGGTGCCGGTCAGGTGCGCGACGTCACGCAGGACCCAGAGCAACGGCATGTCCGCGGGGACGTCCAGCTCCTGATCCTTGCCATTGATGTTCAAGGTCAGCATGGCGAATTTCCTCAGACTCACGGTGTTCTGAAGAGGCGTTACGCTGTAGACGACGTTGTTTTCCTGTAGGAGCGAAGCTTGCTCGTGAAGAACGATGACGCGGTATGCCTGAAATGACGCTTTCACGAGCAAGCTTCGCTCCTGCAAAGGCTCGACGGTCTAAGCGCGCCTCGGGTTATCCCTACAGCTAAGCGCAAAATACCGGGCGAGACCGGTTCATCGACCACCGGTCGCACAGACTGCCAAGAAACGGTAGGAGCGAGCTTGCTCGCAATGGTCTGAAGGACGCCGCATTTATCCAGACAACACGCGTTATCGTTAGCGACCGTTGCGAGCAAGCTCGCGCCTACAGTGGCATCAGCCTGTTAGAAGTCAGTGGACACCGACACCTCACGCCAAACCTTCAACTCATCAGCGACAAAGCTGTTTTTCGCTTCAATCGCTGCAACGCAATCACTGCCCAGCGGTAAGCGCAGTGGCGCATTTGCCGCTTCCACCAGGGTGATCATGACCTCGGCGAGTTTGTCCGGATCACCCGGCTGGTTGAGGGTCACGGCCTTGGCGATCTTGCGCACTTCGCCTGCAGTGCTGTCGTAGTCGGCAATCGAAGACGGCGACTCGACCAGCGAATTGCCTTCGAGGAATTCGGTGCGAAAGTAACCCGGCTCGACAATCGTCACCTTGATGCCCAGCGGCGCCAGCTCGGCGTGCAAGGCCTCGCTCAAGCCTTCAACGGCAAATTTGGTCGAGCAGTAGACGCCGAAACCCGGCCCCGACCGATAACCGCCCACCGACGACAGGTTGATCACATGCCCGCTGCGAGCGGCGCGCATGTGTGGCAGGACGGCGCGGGTTACGTTCAGCAGACCGAAGACGTTGGTTTCGTACACGCGTCGCACTTCATCGGCGCTGGCTTCTTCCACCGCGCCCAGCAAGCCGAAACCGGCGTTGTTGACCAGCACGTCGATGCGTCCGAAGTGCTCAATGGCTGCCTGGGCGACCGCAATGCCTTGTGCTTCGTCGGTCACGTCCAGGCTGGTAGCCAGTAAACCGGGTTGCTCGCCAAATCGCTGAACAATGCTGCGGGCGTCACGTGCGGTGGCAACCACGGCGTCACCATTGGCCAGCGCGGCGGCAGCGATTTTTGCGCCGATGCCACGGGAAGCGCCCGTGATCAGCCAGATACGTTTGAAGGCGTTGGAAGTGGTCATGAGCGTGTTTCCTTGTGTGCAGTGGGGGTAGGCACAAGGTACGCAGGAGGATTGCCCGGAAAAATACCCTCGTGGTACAAGCACTATGAAACGCTCTTTCATAATGGCGCCCGCAATGAACCACGATCCATTCGACGGCTTGACCGAGTTTCTGGCGGTGGCCGAGCACAAAAGTTTCACCCTCGCCGCCACCCGCCTGGCGGTGACCCCCACCGCCGTCAGCCATGCGATCAAATTGCTTGAGCGCCGCACCGGCGTGTTGCTGTTCCAACGCACCACACGCCGGGTGGCGTTGACCGAGGCCGGCGCCAGTCTGTTTGCCCGCTTGCGTCCTGCGGCCAGCGAGATCGATGAAGCGCTGATGGGGCTCAGCGGCTTTCGCGATCAGCCGATGGGCACGTTGCGTCTCACCGCGCCGCGGTTGTCCGGGGCTTTGTTGATGGAGCCGTTGATCCCGCTGTTTCGCGAGGCGTACCCGCAAGTCACCCTCGACATTTCCCTCGACGATGCCACGGTGGACCTGATGGCCGGCGGCTTCGATGCCGGGATTCGACTGGGCGAGTCCATCGAAAAAGACATGGTCGCGGTGCGTCTCACCCCCGACCTGCAATGGTCGGTGGTCGGCGCTCCGGGCTATTTCGCCAAGGCGGGTAAACCGGCGACCCCTGAAGACCTGACCCGCCATCAATGCATCGGCTTTCGCTTCTCGACCTCGGGCAGCGCGCACCGCTGGGAGTTTCGCCGCGAGGGGCGCGACTTTACCGTGGGCGTCGAGGGCGGCGTGATCGTCAACGACCGGCGCCTGCTGGTGGCGGTGGCTCGCAGCGGTTCGGGGCTGGCGTATGCGTGTGATCTGGAGATTGCCGACGAGTTGGCGGACGGCCGGTTGGAACGGGTGCTGGAGCCGTTTGTGCCGCTCAGTTCGGCCCTGTACCTGTACTTTCCCAGCCGCACCCAGACTCAGCCGAAGCTGCGCGCCTTTATCGACCTGGCAACGCGCTGGATCGCCGAACAGGGAGGCCTTAAACCCTCGGCTTGAGCAAAATGTCGGTGTAGCGCACCAGGAACAGCCCGAACGCGGCACACCAGAACAGCGCGGACAGCGCCAGTCCGGCCCCGGAAAACGGCACCAGAAACACCCGGCACAGGCCGGCGATCAACAGCAGGAAAAACCCGGCCACAATCGTTTTCGACGGCTGCAACAACCGCCCGGTGTGACCGAGGCTGACCCGGGCAATCATCGCCAGGATCAAACCGCCGATCCCGCCGACGGCCAACGAATGCGTGGCCAGGCTCTGTTGCGGCATTGCCCCCGCGTGCCATAGCGCCATCGCCAATGTAGCAATCGCCAGCCACGCATACGCCAGATACAACGACCACAGCAGCGGCACCCGCCAGATCCCCCGGTCATGCCAGCGCCACAGGCGCAGCAGGTGCAAGCCGCCGATCACTAGAAACAGCGCCGCGAGCCACCCTCGGGGAATGTCGTTCAAACCGCCGGCAAACGAAACGGCGGCCAGCAAACTGCCTGCCAGCAGCAACCTGAATGGCAGCGGATGGACCGGGTTGGGCGCAGGACGATTCAAACCGCGCTGAATAAAAAACGGAATGACGCGCCCGCCAATCACACTCATCAACGCGCCGATCAGCCACACGGCCGCGAGCACACCGTGCCGTTGCAGGCCGATGTCATCAGTGGAAATCCCCCATAGAGTCAGGGCCTGGGTCGCAGCCAGCAGCGCGACGACCAGCAGAATCGGATAATTGTCGCGTTTGCCGGCGGCCACCAGGTCTCGGCCCAGCACCCATGCCAGCAACGGCAGAAAAGGTATTTGCAGCGCAATCAAGGCAACTGCGGGGATTGGCATCAGCCATGCCAGGCGCGCCAGCAGCCATACCAGCAGCAGACCGATCAAAGGCCAACCGTTGAGCCCCGTGCGCCCGGTCCAGTTCGGCACCGCCGTCAGCAGGAATCCGGCGATGATCGCCGCTGCGAACCCGAACGGCATCTCATGCCGATGCCAGCTCAGCATGCCGCCAACCGGTTGCGCACCGGGCAAGCGCCCGTACAACCAAACGGCCCAGACCGCCACAGCGATGGCCGCGAAACCAGCGCCGACCAGGAAGAACGGACGGAATCCGAGACTGAAAACCGGTGCTCCAGCGAGCTGGCGCATCAAACCACCACCTTGACAGAGTGGGTACCCAACCAATGCTGGGCCAGCAGCCGCATGACGTAGCCGATCTTGATCAGGGTCGGGCCGATGATGGTCATGGCATGCATCGAAACCAGCGCCACGATCGGCAAATGTCCGGCGTAAAGATAAGCGCCGTAGATCCCTGCCAGCAGCAGCGCGAGGCCGGCGCCCAGGACGTTGCTCGACAGGTGCAGGACGTTCTGAGGATTGCTGAAGTATGCGAACATTTTTTCGTACTCCTGAATCAGACCAGTTGTACGTTTTCTGTTTCAGGTTTCGTGCCAGGTTTGTCATACCTGTAAATCAATGGGTTAGAGCGTTAGCAGTCAATTTGACCCACCCCGAAAATAGTCACTATGACATCAAAAGGAGTCATATTGACTTCACGCATATTTATGGCGCCTAAAAGCAAACCAATATCATTTGCACACATCCAATCCTTTTGTTTTAATCGCGACCAATTCTTATTCGCACCGCAGGCGCTCGTCGCCCAGGGACACGTGCTCACGATGATGGTCGTCGATTCTTCCAGCGTTCAGAACCTCTACGTCACTCATCACCGTTGGTTGCATGAGCTTCTGCGCCGTCGGCTGAGCAACGCGTTCGATGCCGCCGACCTTGCCCATGACACCTTCATCCGGGTGCTCAAGCGCCCGCAAGTGTTCGACTGCGAAACTCGCGAACGCTCCTACCTGGCCACCATCGCCCGGGGCTTGTGCATCGATCACTGGCGCCGTCGGCAACTCGAACTGGCATGGCTGGAGACGCTGGCCTCGCGCCCGCAAGCCGTTCAACCGTCGCCGGAGCAACGGGCGATCATCGTCGAAACCCTGTACGAAGTGGACGCCATGCTGCTGCGCCTGCCCAAGAAGGTGCGCGACGCGTTCATTCTCGCCCAGTTGCACGGCCTGCCCTACCGCGCCATCGCCGAAGAAATCGGCGTGTGCGAGCGCATGGTGAAAAAGTACCTGGCGCAAGCGCTGATGCACTGCGCGATGCTCGAAGCCGAGCTTGACGGCCTGTTGATCGAGTAAGCGCATGCCATCTGTCGCCTCCAATTCCATCAGCCATGCCAGCCTCGAACAGGCAGCGCAATGGTATGTGCAGCTCAACGATCAGCAGGTCGGCGAACACGAGCGTCAGCGCTGGCAAGCCTGGCTGGCGCAAAGTGGCGACCATCAGGCGGCCTGGCGTTATGTCGAGCGCGTCGGCCAGCGTTTCGCCGCGTTGCAGGATGATCAGCCGCAGGCTGCCGGCCTGGTGCTGCGCAACACCGCGCGCTCGCCGATCACCCGCCGGCAGACGATAAAGAGCTTGCTCATCCTGGCCTCGGGCGGGCTGCTGGGCTGGAATGCCTGGCGCGAAACGTCGCTGCCGGACGCCTTGGGCCGCTGGACTGCCGACCTTTCTACCGGCACCGGCGAAACCCGCGAAAGCCTGCTCAGCGACGGCAGCCGGATCTGGCTCAATGCCCTGAGCGCATTGAATGTGCGTTTCGACACCACGCAACGCCTGCTGCTGTTGAGTACCGGGGAAGTGTTGATCGACACCGCCAAGGACAGCAGCCGACCGTTTCTGGTGCAAACCGCCCAGGGCCGGATGCGCGCGCTCGGCACGCGCTTCAGTGTGCGCCAGGAAGAACAACAGACGTTGCTCAACGTCTACGAAGGCGCGGTCGAAGTCCGAACCACTCAGGGCCAGGTGCAAGTGGTCGAGGCCGGACGCCAATTGGCGTTCACGCAAAGCCACATCCCGCCCTCCTCGGAGGCGACGGCTGGCCGCGAAGCCTGGCGCCGCGGTCTATTGCTGGCGGATAACCTGCCGCTGGGCCAGTTGATCGAAGAGTTGAGCCGCTACCGTCACGGGCATCTGGCCTGCGACCCTGCCATCGCCGGGTTGCCGGTCATGGGTTCGTTCCCGCTCAAGAACACCGATCAGGCCTTGCGCCTGCTGGAAGCGGCGCTACCGATACGCGTGGAGAAAACCCTGGCGTGGTGGGTCAGTGTCGGTCCGAAAGCGTGAGCCAAAAACTTTTTGGCGCCGCAGTTCCCTTTTGCGTTTCTCGTTCGGTTAACCCTGTGAAGCCTTTCAATTGCCGTTCGATTTGATTCCAGGGAACACCCCTTTGCGCAACGCCATCTTTCGCACTCGCTCTGCCTTGCGACCGCTGGCCCTGGCCCTTCCGGTCGCATTGCTCAGCCTTGCTTCGACGCAGGCCCACGCCGAAACATCCGCCGCCAGTGAACAGTCAGGCAGCCACACGCGTTATTACGCAATCGCTGCCGGTTCGCTGGTGAGCGTACTGAACAGCTTCGCCGAACAGGCGGGGATTTTCCTCGCCGGGCATAACGATCTGGCCAGTGATAAACGCAGCCCCGGCCTTGATGGCGAGTTCACCGAGCTGCAGGGGTTGCAGCAACTGCTACAGGGCAGCGGCTTGCAGGCCCAGCCTCAGGGCGATCGTGGTTACGTGCTCAAAGCTGTCCCGGAGGGTCCTCTGGAACTGGGCGCCACCAACATTTCCGGTCAGGCGCTGGGCGCTATCACCGAAGACACCCACGCCTACACCACCGGGTCGACCGCTTCAGCCACCGGCCTGCCACTGTCCCTGCGGGAAACGCCACAGTCGGTGACGGTCATCACCCGCCAGCAACTGGACGATCAGGGCTCCACCAGCATCGCCGATGCCCTGCGTCGCGTGCCCGGTATCAGCGTGCAGAACTACGACAGCGAACGCTGGGAGTTTTCCAGTCGTGGCCTGCCGATCACCAACTTCCAGTACGACGGCGTCAACACCGACTACGACGGCGTCTACGATTACGGCACCACCAGCACCGACATGGTGACCTTCGACCGCGTCGAAATCATCAAGGGCGCGACCGGCCTGATGACCGGCTCGGGCGATCCATCGGCCACCGTCAACCTGATCCGCAAACGTCCCACCAAAGCGTTCAAGGCCTCGATCACCGGCGCCGTCGGTTCCTGGGACAACTATCGCAGCACCGCCGATGTTGCCGGCCCGCTGACCGAGAGCGGCAACCTGCGCGGACGTTTCGTCGGGGCGTATCAGGACCGCAGCGCCTACATGGACAACTACCGCAACACCCGGGACATTGCCTACGGCATCCTCGAAGCCGACCTGACGCCGGAGACCCTGCTGACCGTCGGTATCGACCAGCAGAACACCCGCTCCCGCGGCGCCAGCTGGACCGGCTTCCCGATGTACAACAGCGACGGCTCGCGCACGCGTTTTTCCCGTTCGTTCAACCCGGCCACCGACTGGAGTCGTCGCGACTTCACCAACCAGACGCTCTTCGCCTCGGTGGAGCAGCAACTGGCCAACGACTGGAAACTCAAGGTCAGCTACGATCGCAGACACCGCCAGCACGACACCTTCCTCGCCTCGGCCAGCGGCGGTAACCCGGACCCGGTCAGCGGCAACGGCATGTTCATGTACATGGGCCAGTTCAAGGGCGATCAGGTGCAGGACAACCTCGACGTCAACTTCACCGGCCCGTTCCGCCTGCTCGGTCGCGAGCACGAGTTGATCGCCGGTTTCATGTCGATGAACACCCGTCAGGACATCCCGGTGCAGGGGTCTGTCTACCCGCCCGTCGACGGCAGCATCTACGACTGGCGCGGCGAGTTCCCGAAACCGGACATCGCCAAGGTGGGCGACAACGACATCGTCCAGCGCCAGACCGGTGCCTACCTCGCCACGCGACTCAAACCCACCGACAACCTGGCGGTCATCCTCGGCACCCGCGTGAGTCAGTTCAAGGCCAACGATGACCTGGCCTACAGCGACCCGAACACCCCGGACCTGCACGACAGCTACCACCAGACCGGCGTGGCCACACCGTACGCCGGACTGGTTTATGACCTCGATGACACGTACTCGGTGTACACCAGCTACACCAGCATTTATCAGCCGCAGATGAGCAAGGATGCCCAGCGCAAGTTGCTCGACCCGGTAGAAGGCGACAGCTACGAAGCGGGGATCAAGGCCGAATACTTTGGCGGCCGTCTGAACGCCAGTTTCGCCGTGTTCCGTATCGAGCAGGACAACCTGGCCGAGTACGTCAGCGGCGTCGATAGCGAGTCGGTGTACCGTGCGGTGCAAGGCGCGACCACCCAAGGCTTTGAGCTCGAACTGGCCGGCGAAGTGATGGACGGCTGGAACCTGTCGGCCGGCTACAGCTACAACCACACCCGCGATGCCAAGGGCGATCACGTCTACGGTTCGATCCTGCAAACCACCGCACCGGAACAAGTGGTTCGGGTGTTCAGCACTTATCGCCTGTCGGGCGCGCTGGAAAAACTTACTGTCGGTGGCGGCGTGAACTGGCAGAGCGAATTCTTCGGCAACGTGTTCCAGCCCAACCCCAATGACACGGTCAACTTCGGCCAGTCCTCGACGATCACCCAGCAAAGCTACGCCCTGGTGGACGTCATGGCGCGCTACCGCTTCAACGATCACTTGAGCACGACGCTGAACGTGAAGAACCTCTTCGACAAGACCTATTACACCGGGCTCGGCAACTTCGGCACTGGGTTCTATGGCGAACCGCGCAGCCTGCAACTGACGACCCGCTGGGATTTCTGACCGACGATTTGGCGATCTACGGTACTCCCGCGAGCCCCTGGGCTGGCTACGCTGAAAGTTCAGCATCGGCCACCCGCCTACAGGAGCACCGTCATGCAACGCGTTCAAAAACTCACACCCTGCCTGTGGTTCGACCATCAGGCCGAAGAGGCCGCGAAGTATTACTGCGCGATCTTCGATCATTCAAAAATCACCGCCATCACCCACTACGGCAAGGCCGGCCAGGAAGTCCACGGTCAACCTGAAGGCTCGGTCCTGACGGTCAGTTTCGAACTCGACGGGCAAAGCTTCACGGGCCTCAACGGTGGCCCGACCTTCACGTTCAACGAAGCGATTTCGTTTCAGGTCAATTGCCAGACCCAGGAAGAAGTCGACCATTTCTGGGGGCGCCTGTCGGCGGGCGGCCCTGTCGAGGCCCAGCAATGTGGCTGGGTCAAGGACAAGTTCGGCGTGTCGTGGCAGATCGTGCCCATCGCGCTGATGGACATGCTGAAAAGCCCCGACACGGTGAAATCCCAGCGCGCCATGGCCGCGATGATGCAGATGAAAAAACTCGACATCGCGGCGCTGCAACGAGCCTTTGACGGCGAGAGCTAATACACTCTGACGCTGACCTGCCGAGGACACCGACGATGAAGCCCACCGCTGCCAAAGACGCTGACAAGGCCCCGCGCTTCTGGCGCGATGACGCCCTGCCCTTCATCGAAGCCCGCTCCATCGCCGACGGCCGTGAGGTCTGTTACACCCGGCATGCTCACGAGCATTTTTCCATCGGTGCGATTACCGCCGGGCGCAGTACCTATATCCACGAACAATCGGCGTTTGAGGTCAGCGCCGGCACGGTGGTGCTGATGAATCCCGGCGATGTCCACGCCTGCAACCCGATCGACGACCAACCGTGGTCGTATTTGATGTTGTATGTCGATACGCCGTGGCTCACCGATTTGCAGCATCAGCTCGGTTTCAGCAGCGACCTGGCGTTTCGGCGGTTTTCCACCACCCACACGGATGACGCCAGCCTGTTTGCCGGCCTGAAGGGGCTGTATGAGGTGTTGGTCGACACTGAGCAAGATGTGCTGGGCAAACACAGCGCCGCGGTCGAGTTTTTCACCGAGGTGCAGCAACGGCTCAACCCCGGCGATCAACCGCTGCGCGAGCCCAATTTCAAACTGGAACGCGCGGCGGATTACATCCGCGACCACTGCACGCAACTGCTCAAGCTCGAAGACATTTGCGAAGCCGCGCAACTGTCGCCGTCGTACCTGATCCGCGCCTTCAAACAGCATTACGGCATGACGCCCCACGCCTTTCTGGTCAATCGGCGCATCCAGTTCGCCCAGGATCGACTGCGCAGCGGCCAGCTGATCGCCGACGTGGCACTGGAAGCGGGGTTTGCCGATCAGGCGCATTTTCAGCGGGTGTTCAAACAGCATTTGGCGGCTACGCCGGGGCAGTATCGTGGTTGAGGCGAGCACATATTTCCTGCGGCTAACAAGCCACTGTGGCCAGCACAAAACCCTGTCAGCATCCCGCTAAGGCAGTAGCAGATAAACCGCACTCACCGCCAGCAACGCCGCCATGATCCGGTTGAACAATCGCATCCCCGCCGGGTTGTTCAGGTAACCGCGCAAAAAGGTCCCGGCGTACGCCCAGCAGCCGACGGACAGGTAGCAGATCACCAGATACACCGCAGCGAACTCCCAGACCAGCCGCGCCTCGCCATCCGCGACAAACGCTCCCATGCCCGCCACGCAGGCCAGCCAGGCTTTCGGGTTGAGCCATTGCATCACCGCGCCGTACAACATCGACGGTGCCCGTGCCGAATCCTTGGCATCGAGCTGACCGTTATCCGCCGCCAGTTTCCACGCCATGAACAACAGAAACGCCACGCCGGCCAGTTGCACCACCCGCGTCAGCGCTGGCCATAGCTGCAACACCTCGTGCAGTCCCAGCCCCATCAGCACCAGCAACAACACAAAACCCAGCGTCGCCCCGGCCACGTGGCGTTGACTGGCGCGAAAACCGAACTGCGCGCCGGAACTCAACGCCACAATGTTTACCGGCCCCGGCGTGATCGATGCCACCAGCGCAAACGCTGCCATCGAAATAATCAGACTCATTGCGTACCTTCTTCAATTCAGTTGAACCAGCGCTCAAGGTAAAGAGCGCTCTGGCCCGCGTATTGAAGAAAACTACCCACTGACGGGGATGGTTAAACACTGCCCCTTGTGGGACCGGGCCTGCCCGCCATGAGCCTGAGGGCGACGCGATTAATCAGGAAGTTCGCGTTATCGTTAACGTTTATCGCAAGCAAGCTCGCTCCTACAGGAGGTTGTGGTTCTCAGGAGTACGCGCCGACCACCCGCTTCACTTTGATCAAGGCTTGTCGAAGCGAATCCATGTCCACCGACCCCAACGCCAACCGGATCGCATGCGGTACGTGGACAGAGGTCGCAAAAGGTTCGGCGGTGGAGACGGCGACTTGCTCGTGCATCAACTCGACCGCAATCTGGTCCGCTCTGGCATCTTCCGCCAGCGGTAACCAGAGAAAGTACGAAGAGGGATGTGTCATGCAGCGCAGCCCTTTGAGCAGCTCGGCGGCCATGGCTTGGCGGGCCTGCGCGTCCGCGCGCTTTTGCGCTTCCAGTTGGCTGACGGTTCCATCGTCGAGCCATGCGCAGGCAATCGCCGTCATCACGCCGGGGGTATTCCAGGTGGTTGCCCTGATTGCACGCTCCAGCGCCGGCATTTTCTCGACTGGGGCGGCAACGAAACCGACGCGCAGTCCCGTGGCGACATTCTTGGAGAATCCGGACACGTAGACGGTCCGTTCCGGCGCCAATTCAGCTAGCGGTGCCGGAGCGTCTTCGACCAGGAAGGCGTAGGCGGCGTCTTCAATGATCAACAGATCATGCTGGCGCGCAATCGACACGAACTGGTTGCGCCATTGCGCATCCATCACCCAGCCCAGAGGATTGTGCAGCGTCGGCATGGTGTAGACAGCCCGCACCGACCGGCGCCGGCAAAGCGCTTGCAACGCTTCGAGATCAGGCCCGGTCTCCGTGGCGGGAATGGGCACGATTTCCAGGTGCAGCGATTCAGCCAGCACCTTGAAACCGGTGTAGGTCAACGCATCCGCCGCGATCACATCACCCGGTTTGAGCAGCGCCATCATCGTCACCGCCAATCCGTGCTGGGCACCACTGACGATCAACACCTGTTCGGCCTGCACGCTCAACCCGCGTGAAGCCAGATGATTGGCGATCGACGCCCGTTCATGCAGGCGCCCGGCATGGGGCTGATAGCGCAGATGGGATTCGAGGTCGCCGGATAACGCGAGCTGACGCAGGGCCGTGCGCAACAGGTCGGCCTGACCGGGTAATGACGGGTAGTTGAAGTTGAGATCGGCCATGCCCACGGCAACCACGTGCTGGCTGACGCCCTGACCGGGCGGGAGCGATGTCTCCCTGACGAACGTGCCCCGCCCCGTTTCACCACTGACCAGCCCCATCGCCTCAAGCTCTGCGTAAACACGGCTGGCGGTGACCAGCGCCAACCCGTGCTCAGCGGCGAGCTGCCGATGGGTGGGCAGGCGCGTACCGGGCGGCAACTGTCCTGAACGGATGTCTGCGGCAAAAGTGTCGACCAGCGACTTGTAGCGCAAGCGAGGCATAGAGGATGTATCCATGACAATTTTTTGATTGTCTTAATACTCGGCCATACGATGCGTTCAAGGCAACCCGCCGCATCAACCTCTGTCGAGTGACCTCAATGGAACGCGTATCGAATCTGAACACCCAGCCTCGGGAAAACACCACCAGCGGCTGGCTTAACGGGCTGATCGGCGTGGTGATCTTCAGCGGCTCGCTGCCCGCCACGCGGGTCGCGGTGCTGGAGTTCGATCCGGTTTTCCTGACGGTTGCCCGAGCCACCATCGCCGGCGTGCTGGCGCTGTGCATGCTCTGGCTGTTCAAGGAAAAACGCCCGGTGCGAAGCCAGTTGCTACCGCTGATCATTGTGGCGATGGGCGTTGTGGTCGGGTTTCCGCTGTTGACGGCGCTGGCGCTGCAATACGTGACGTCGGCGCATTCGATTGTCTTCGTGGGTCTGTTGCCGCTGGCGACGGCCGTGTTTGGTGTGGTGCGCGGTGGCGAGCGGCCCCGGCCGGTGTTCTGGTTTTTCTCGATATTGGGCAGTTTGCTGGTGGTGGGATTTGCCGCGTCCCAAGGACTGACCGCCTCGCCTGAGGGCGACCTGCTGATGCTGGCGGCGATCCTGGCCTGCGGCCTCGGTTATGCCGAAGGGGCGAAGCTGTCCCGGACACTCGGTGGCTGGCAGGTGATTTGCTGGGCGCTGGTGTTGTCACTGCCGGTGATGGCGTTGTTGAGCTTTTGGCTCACGCCCGTTTCGTTTTCGGGGATCAGCATGCCTGCGTGGTTTAGCCTGGGTTATGTGTCGCTGTTCAGCATGTTGATCGGGTTTGTGTTCTGGTATCGCGGGCTGGCGCAGGGCGGGATTGCGGCGGTGGGGCAGTTGCAACTGTTGCAGCCTTTTTTTGGCTTGGCGCTGGCAGCGACGCTGCTGCACGAGCAGGTCAGCATTGGGATGCTGGCGGTGACTGTGGCGGTGATTCTGTGCGTGGCTGGCGCGAAGAGGTTCGCGAAGAAGTAGTCAATACGAGTAGAAGGCTTACTGCCGAAGACGTCATTACGGCTACTACCGCTTCGCCAGCAAGCCGGCTCCTACAGATCCTCGGCGTCCACAAACCATCGGCACAATCCAATCCCGTAGGAGCCGGCTTGCTGGCGATAACGGTGGGTCAGTCGACAGATTTATCGCCTGAATGGACGCCATCGCCAGCCAGCCGGCTCCTACAGATCCTCGGCGTCCACGAACCATCGGCACAATCCAATCCCGTAGGAGCCGGCTTGCTGGCGATAGCGATGGGTCAGCCGACAGATTTATCGCCTGAATGGACGCCATCGCCAGCCAGCCGGCGCCTACAGGTCCTCGGCGTCCACGAACCATCGGCACAATCCAATCCCGTAGGAGCCGGCTTGCTGGCGATAGCGGTGGGTCAGTCGACAGATTTATCGCCTGAATGGACGCCATCGCCAGCCAGCCGGCGCCTACAGGTCCGCGGCGCCCACAAACCATCGGCACAATCCAATCCCGTAGGAGCCGGCTTGCTGGCGATAGCGGTGGGTCAGTCGACAGATTTATCGCCTGAATGGACGCCATCGCCAGCCAGCCGGCGCCTACAGATCCTCGGCGTCCACGAACCGTCGGCATAATCCAATCCCGTAGGAGCCGGCTTGCTGGCGATAGCGGTGGGTCAGTCGACAGATTTATCGCCTGAATGGACGCCATCGCCAGCAAGCCGGCGCCTACAGTATTGTGGGTGTCCTTGCTAATTGCCGGAGCAGTATTAGCTGCCGACTGTACGGGTCAAGCCCCACGGCACCTGTGGTAAAAACATCGCTCTCGTTACCGGAGCCGAATCATGGACCTCGCCACCCTCTCCCTCTTTCTCCCGGCCTGCTTCGCCCTGAACATGGCCCCCGGCCCGAACAACCTGCTGTCGGTCAGCAACTCGACGCGTTACGGCTATCGCACGGCGTGTGTGGCAGGGATTGGTCGGCTGCTGGCGTTCGCCGGGATGATCGCCCTCGCCTCCGCGGGGCTGGCAGTGGTGCTGCAAACCTCGGAGCTGTTGTTCTACGGGATCAAGATTGTCGGCGCGGCTTACCTGTTCTACCTCGCGTGGCAATTGTGGCGCGCCGATCCGGGGACGGAGAACGTTGAGACCGGCGCGCCAGCGGGGATGCTGCCCCTGGCGCGACAGGAGTTTCTGGTGGCCGCCGGCAACCCGAAAGCGATTCTGATCTTCACCGCGTTCCTGCCCCAGTTCGTTGATCCGGGCGAGGCCGTGACGCCGCAATTCGCGGTGCTGGGCGCACTGTTCCTGATGCTGGAATGGATCGCCATCGGCGCCTACGCCTACATGGGCCTGCACATGCGCCGCTGGTTCGCCAAGCCGCGGGGCAAGCGGATTTTCAACCGGTGCTGCGCGGGGTTGTTGTCGGCGGCAGCTTCGGTGCTGCTGATGGCGCGTCGCGCCTGATACAGGGTTTGACTGACTACCGGAGAAGTGCAGACTGGCGGGCATCCCGTCACCATGACTCGAGCCCTTCGAATGAACCGTAACGTGATCTACGCCCTCGGCGCTGCGGCGCTGTTTGGGGCAAGTACGCCACTGGCCAAGGCGTTGGGCCTGAACCTTTCGCCGATCCTGCTGGCAGGGTTGCTGTACCTGGGCAGCGGTCTTGGCCTGGCGCTCGCCAGATTGATCCGGGACCGCCGCTGGCAGCCCAGCGGCCTTGAATGGTCAGAGTGGCCATGGCTGATCGGCGCCATTACGTTCGGTGGCATCATCGGCCCCGTAGCACTGATGTTCGGCCTGACCCTGACCTCCGGCGCCACGGCCTCGCTGTTGCTCAACCTTGAATCGGTACTGACCGCCGTATTGGCCTGGGTAGTGTTCAAGGAGAACGCCGACCGCCGCATTGTCGCCGGCATGCTCGCCATCGTGCTCGGTGGTTTGCTGCTGGCCTGGCCGCAGAGTTCGGCACACTCACAGGGCTGGGTCGGCCCCTTGCTGGTCGCTCTGGCCTGTGCCTGCTGGGCGATCGATAACAATCTGACGCGTAAAGTCTCCGCGTCGGACGCCCTGTTCATCGCAGGCATCAAGGGTTTGGTCGCCGGTGTGGTGAACTGTTTTCTGGCGCTAGTGCTGGGCGCAAAGCTGGCGCAAGCGACGGTGCTGGTTCCTGTGTTGCTCGTAGGTTTCCTCGGGTATGGCGTCAGTCTGGTGCTGTTTGTTCTAGCGTTGCGCGGATTGGGCACTGCGCGCACCGGTGCCTATTTTGCCACTGCGCCTTTCCTTGGCGCAGCGATTGCAATCCTGCTGCTGGGCGAACCCGTGACGGTTACTTTCTGGGCCGCTTCGCTGCTGATGGGCTTGGGAGTCTGGATTCATCTCACTGAACACCACGCCCACGAGCATCAACATGTGGCACTTGCGCATCGTCATCGGCACGTTCACGACGAGCATCATCAGCATGAGCATTCGTTCCAGTGGGACGGCACCGAGCCTCACAGTCATGAGCACGAGCACACGCCAATGCGCCACGCACACCCACACTTTCCGGACATTCATCACCGGCATAAGCATTAGCGCCGCGTAACGTGCATTGGCACATTGAAACTGATGACGAATGCCTGGAATTCTCTGTCGATTTTCCGGTGGAGGCCTGAGGCGGCGCGCCCTATGCTCAACCCATGAACCTACAAAACGCGATGCTTCCGCCCCACGCCGAGATGGTCCGCGCCATGCTCGAACGAGACACCACCTACGAGGGGGTGTTTTTTACGGCGGTCAAAACCACCGGCATCTTTTGCCGCCCCAGTTGCACAGCGCGCAAACCAAAACCGGAGAACGTCGAGTTCTTCGCCCATGCCGATGACTGCCTGTCCGCCGGCTACCGCGCCTGCTTGCGGTGTAAACCGCTGGACGCGGCCGCCATCGCACCGGACTGGGTGCAGAAACTGCTCCAGTCGGTGGACGCCGATCCCGACTTGCGCTGGACCGACGCCCAGTTGCTGGCCGAGGGTATCGAGCCGCTGAAACTGCGGCGCTGGTTCAAGCAGCATTTCGGCATGACCTTCCACGCGTGGCTGCGCACCCGACGCCTGGGCATGGCACTGGGCGGGATCAGACAGGGCGATTCCATCGACAGCGTGGCGTTCGATTCCGGTTACGAATCCCTCAGCGGGTTTCGCGATGCCTTTCAAAAATCCTTTCACATCACCCCCGGCCGTGCGGCCAACAGCGAGCCCTTGCTGTTCACGCGCCTGACCACGCCGCTGGGACCGATGATTGCCATGGCCGAACGGCGCGGGCTGGTGCTGCTGGAGTTTCTTGACCGGCCGGCGCTGACCCGGGAAGTCGAAGCCCTGCAGAACCGTCATGGCTATGCCGTGGCACCCGGGCACAACGCGCACCTTCAGCAAATCGAAACAGAGTTGGCCCAGTATTTCGCCGGCAAACTGACCGAGTTCAAGGTGCCGCTGCACTTGCCCGGCACCGAGTTCTCCCGGCAGGTCTGGGCCGAGCTGGCGAAAATCCCCTACGGCCAGACCAGTACCTACGGCACCATCGCCGCGCGGCTGGGCAAACCGGGTGCCAGCCGCGCCGTGGGCCTGGCGAACGGGCACAACCGGATTTCGATTGTCCTGCCCTGCCACCGGGTGATCGGTGCGGACGGCTCCTTGACGGGCTATGGTGGAGGACAACCACGCAAGGCGTTTCTGCTCAGGCTGGAAAACGCGGCGGTGCAGGTCACACGACAACTCGCGTTCTGACTCTCGGTGTTTTCATAAGGAAGGAAATTCGATGGACACGCTCGACCAGCAATTCCACAGACTGCATCAGGACGGCCTGCTGATTCTCACCAACGTCGCCGACGCCGCCGGAGCGCGCATCGTCGAGCAACTGGGCTGCAAAGCCATTGCCACCAGCAGTGCGGCAGTCGCCTGGGCTCACGGTTACGCGGACGGCAATGCCCTGCCCCTCGAACGCCTGGTCTCGACCGTCGAGTCCATCGCTCGCGTGATTTCGCTGCCGCTGAGCGTGGACATCGAGGCCGGCTATTCCGATGACCTGGCTCGGGTTGCCGAAGTGATCGATGCGGTGATCGCTGCCGGTGCCGTCGGGATCAATATCGAAGACGGTGCGTCTCCGCCGGAACTGCTGGCCCGCAAGATCGAAGTCGCCCGCCAGGTCGCCGAGCGCCGCGAGGTGAAGTTGTTCATCAACGCCCGTACCGATGTGTACCTCAAGGGGCTGGTGCCGGCCGAAGACCGCGTTGCGGAAACGCTCAAACGTGCGGCGCTGTATCACGCGGCCGGTGCTGACGGGCTGTTCGCGGCCGGCGCATCGGCCGAGTACGAAATTGCGGCGCTGTGCCATGGCACCCCACTGCCGGTGAACGTACTGGGGCTGCCGGGGTTGCCGTCGCCTGAAGCGTTGAAAGCGCTGGGCGTTCGCCGTCTGAGCGCCGGTTCCGGTATCGCCGAGTTTCTTTATGGCGCGATGGCTGGCCTGGCGAAAAGTTTTCTGGAAACCGGCAAACTCGATAGCAGCCACCTCAAGGCGTTCACCTATGGGGAAGTGAACGCACTGCTCAAACCTGCGGTGAACGCTTGACCGACCCTTACTTGCCGGCGACGGCGTTTCTCGCGGCCATGGATGACGACTGGGCGCGCCACATCGCCGCCATAGGCCCCTGCCTGCACCAGCCGCATGCCGCTCGAGATCCGTATGAATCGCTGGTGCGGGCGATTGCCTACCAGCAACTGCACGCCAAAGCCGGGGATGCGATTGTCGGGCGGCTTCTGGCGTTGTTTCCTTCGACGGCGTTTCCACGTCCTGAGCAGATTCTGGCGAGCGGGTTTGATCAACTGCGCGGGTGCGGTTTTTCCGCGAGCAAGATTGCGACCATTCAGGGCATCGCTCAGGCGGCGCTGGACGGTGTGGTGCCGGATTATGCGACGGCATTGGCGATGGACGATGAGGCGTTGATCGAGCGGTTGATCACGTTGCGCGGGGTTGGGCGCTGGACGGTTGAGATGCTGTTGATCTACAGCCTGGAGCGGCCGGATATTTTACCGGCCGATGACTTCGGGGTGCGCGAGGGGTATCGGCGGTTGAAGGGGTTGGAGGTGCAGCCGACGCGCAAGCAGATGGTGGAGATCGGGTTGGGGTGGAGCCCTTATCGGACGGTGGCTTCCTGGTATTTGTGGCGGATGACCAAGTAGACCGAGTCATCGTTCATCGCGGGCAAGTCGAAGGGGCCAGCCCATTCACCACACATCCAGAGCCACCGGCACACGCACCTCAAGTTATGAAGCCCTATGCCGATAAACCCTGTAGGAAACTATTGGTACTCAGCATGGAGCCGCTATGACCGTCATCTCTTCAATCTCTTCCTTGCCGCCACTGGCGGTCGCCAGGATGGCTGCCATCCAGCCCGCCGTGGGTACTACCACCGACTCGACAGCCGCCCTGTCCTCCCCCGCATCGATTGTCAACTTGCATCAAGATAACAAGATCATCGATGCGCAGACTTACACCTCCCGGGGTGTCATTGCCGAGCCTGATGCTCCGCTTGCCTGGGAATACACGCAGCCTGACAAAGTGTCGTTTCGCATGGGGGGCAACTTCGCAAGTGCTTCAGCCAGCAGCCGGTTCCGGGGACTGGGTGAGACACTGCTCCTGCAACTGGCGCAATCCAACCAGAACATCTCCCAATCGGTCATTCGCTCATCGACCGGGCAGACGCTCGAGCCTGCAGAGTTGGCGGCAGCCCAAGCCAGGATTCACAGTGGCGTTGCAGACAACAGCATCAACCTGACCCTGAAAACAGCCAGCGGAAAAACCGTCGAGATAACCCTGTCCAGTCAGGATAACGCGCTGGCGGTGCAGGCTCAGGTCCAGGGTGGCGACCTCAGTAAAGAAGAACTTGCCGCACTTGGCGCCATGGCCGAAGGGTTTGAATCGGCCATCCAGGGCCTCAGCGCCGTTCCACCGCAACTCAAGCTGGATGCGCTGGCTCAGTTCGACACTGACGTGTTTTCCTCGGTCGACCTGATCACACGGTTCAAGCTCGACGATGACAGTACGCAGCGCCTTGAGCTGCATGCCGACGCAAGCCAGCGCCAGGTGCGCATGAGCGGTGCGGCAGGCGATTTCGACCTGTCCGTGGACCTGAAAAACGCCGCCATCCTCGGCGACAGCAATCAGAAAGCCAAGGCGCTCGCCAGCTACCTGCGTCAAATAGAAGCGGCGCGCGATCGAGGCGACGGCGACCGGAATCTGCTGTCGATGTTCGAGAGTGCATTCAAGACCGTGCACCGCAGCTACCCGCAAAACCGCGCGGCAAGTGGGCCGCAGGCCTCCACCGCCATCAAGCTGACAGACACCGACCGCAGCGTTCTCAGCGGCCTCGCCGATTTCAGCGCGACGGTCACCGAGAAGACCGTAAACGGCAATCCCGCGCGGCCTGGCGAACTCGACTCGTTCAACTATCGCTTATCGCAGGCCACGCAATCCAAAGGTCAGGATCAGCTCAATCGCAAGATCGTCCAGAATCAGCAATCGCATCTGACCGCCCACTACCATAAGCCACTGTATGCCGGACAAAAGCTGGAATTGACGACTGACCCACAATCCCAGAACTATCAGTACTACCAGATCGACGATCAGGCCAGCAGCACAAGCAGCATCGGCTATGTCAAAGGTAAGTTGGTCGAAGCGTCCGTCAGCCATTCGGCTAGCCAGTCCACGCGCATATCCAAGTATGTGATGGGGCATCTGGAGGAAGATAACGTGACACCGGTCTCGTCCTCGAAGACGCAAAATCTCCTCGGTCTTCTGCAACAGGCCCTGCAAGAAGACAGACTGGCGAAACAGGAGCTGGGTACGTCAAACGCCTTTGCCGCTATCCAGGACACGGTGATGTTGGTTGGCAGCCCGATGGAGATTAAAGGCTGACCCGAAAACCGATACCGGCCCGGAAAGTCGTTGCGTCAGTTTGTCGCAAGTTATGAGTAATCCTTTGACGCGTATAATCGCTCCCCTTCGCTAAACCGGCATGCATCAAAGACGCCCTGTTCGAGGTTGATTATCCGTTCGGGCTCATCAAAAGGTCTGTAGAACATGAGTGTTTCGTTGACCCGCCGCCAGGTGGTTACAGGTATCGGCTTGTTCAGCCTTGGCCTCCTCGCCGGCTGTGACAATAGCGTCAGCCTGTCGTACAAATACGGCAAGGACCTGAGCGACAAGATCCTCGGACGGACATTCAAGCTGAAGGACTCTGAAGGCAACCTCACAACGCTCTCGAGCTTTCGTGGTTTGATGCCGATGATTTTCTTCGGCTTCACCCAGTGCCCGGCGGTATGTCCCACCGCCCTGGCTCGCGCAGTACAAATCAAGAAGCTGATGGGAAAAGACGGGGATACTCTCCAGGTCGTCTTCATCACGCTGGACCCGGAACGGGATACGCCCGCGGTGCTGGATGCCTACGTCAAAACGTTTGATCCCTCATTTGTCGCGCTCCACGGGACACTCGAGGAAACGGCGGAAACGGCCAAGGAGTTCGGGGTGTTCTATGAGAAAATCCCGAGCGGCTCCACCTACACACTCTCCCATACAGCGACCAGCTTTGTGTATGACACAAGGGGCAGGTTGCGCGTCGGACTTTCCCCCTCCCTTTCTGCACAAGAGTGTACGGAAGACTTGAAAACCGTTATGGAAGTCTGCTGATGAATTCGAATGCCATTAAAACCGCCATCAATGTGCGCGTCCAAACAGCTGTCCTGGGCCTTTTTCTGCTGGGAACGGCGCTTCAGGTTTCAGCCCAGACTCAAGTGGATGACGCCTGGGTACGCGCCACCGTTGCCGGGCAACAAGCAACCGGAGCGTTCATGACGGTCACCGCGAGCAGCGACAGCAAACTGCTAAGCGTGCAAACACCGATCGCTAAAATTGTGCAGATTCACGAGTCGACGATGAAAAACGACGTGATGAGCATGCACCCCGTGGAGTTCGTTGCCTTGCCCGCAGGGACAGCGGTCACTCTGGATCCTCATAGCTATCACGTGATGCTGATCGACCTGGCCGGTCAGGTCAAAGAAGGCGACAAAGTACCGCTGACCTTGACCGTCGAAAACGCCAGTGGTGAAAAAGAGTCCATCACGGTTGAGGCTCAAGCGCGCGCACTGAATATGCCGGATCACAGCAAAATGCATTGATGGCTGGGAGTCATCCGGACATCGGTGGCAGTCAGTGGGACTGCGTTATCGTTCTTCGCGAGCAAGCCCGCTCCCACATTTAACCGAGCGCACCCATGAGAATACGGCCGAATGTGGGAGCGGGCTTGCTCGCGAAGACGGTGTCACATTCAACACATCACCCAGAGCCTGTCACAACCCCGACTTCAACCGACTGAACGCCCGAATCAACGCCCGGTTGAATGCCTTGCCATTGTCATTCTTGCTATACAACGAAGCCCGAACGGCCGCCGACGGATACGTCCCCGGATCATTACGAATCGCCGGGTCGATCAAATCATCCGCCGCCGTGATCGCGTTGGCGTAATGGATCGTGTCGGTAATCGGCGCAATCACTTCCGGCGTCATCAGGTAATCCATCAATGCCAGCCCGGCTTCGGGATGCGGCGCATCCTTGGGAATGACCATGGCATCGAACCAGATCAACGTGCCTTCCTTCGGTATCCGGTAAGTCAACGTGAACGGTTTTTTCGCGGCCTCTGCCTGGCCCGCCGCGATGGCCACGTTGCCGTTCCAGGACATCGCCACACAGGTATTGCCGTTCGCCAGGTCGCTGATGTTCAGGTCATTGTCGAAGTAACGGATGTAAGGCCGGATCTTCGCCAATTGCTGCTCGGCCAGCTTCAGGTCATCGAGGTTCTGCCGGTTGATGTCCAGCCCCATGTACTTCATCACCGCAGCGAACACCTCGTTAGGGTCGTTGAGCAAACTCACCCCACAATCGGCGAATTCAGAGACCACTGCCGGATCGAACAACATCGCCCAGCTGTCGGCTGGCGCCTCTGGCAGGCGCTTTTTGACGGCCTCTTGCTGATAGCCCACACCGGTCGTACCCCAGGCGTAGATCCCGGCGTAACGATTGCCCGGATCGAACACCGCCATGTGCTGGCGGAATTCATCACCGACGCCGGTGAAGTGCGGCAACTGTTGCGGGTTCAACGCTTGAATGGCCCCGCTCTGGATCGCCCGGGACAAATGCTGCCCCGCCGTCAGCACCAGATCGTAGCCACTGCGGCCGGTGAGCAGTTTGGTCTCAACGGTTTCCAGAGAGTCGAAGTGGTCGGCGACCACGTGAATGCCGGTTTTCTTCTCGAAATTGGTCAAGGTATCCGGGGCCAGGTACTCGCCCCAGATGTACAGGTTCACCACCGGTCTGGCGCTGTCGGCGGCCTGCACACACAAGGGTGCAAGCACCAGCAATAACGCTTGAGTCAGTTTGTGCAGGCCCATGATCACACTCCTTTGCCTGCGTATTGCGGCATGGTGATGCACGCGACGTTACCGCCGCCGAGCAGGATTTCCCGGGAATTTTCGATGCCGACGATCTTGTGCTGCGGGAACAGTTCGGCCAGCGTCGCCAGCGCCACCTGATCATTGCGATCGCCAAACAGCGGCACCACGATCGAGGTGTTGCCGGCGTAGTAGTTGATGTACGACGCGCAGATTCTGGTCCCGGCCTGCCGAGTGTGGGTGCTGTCTTGCTGATCCAGGCCTTCGGCTTCTTCCGCGGTCCATTCCAGCACGTCCGGTTGCGGCAGTTTGTGCACGATCAACTCGCGGCCGCGGCTGTCGCGGGTGCTGCGCAGAACGTCGTAGGCTTCCTGATAGATTTCCCATTGCGGGTCATCGCGATTGTCGGTCCATTGCAGCACCACTTCACCGGGACGCACGAAGCACGCGAGGTCGTCGACATGGCCGTCGGTTTCGTCGAACTTGCAACCTCGCGGCAGCCAGATGACTTGCTCGGCGCCGAGGTAGTCCGTCAGCCGACGGGTGACTTCTTCCTTGCCCAGGTGCTGGTTGCGATTGCGGTTGAGCAGGCATTGTTCGGTGGTGAGAATGCTGCCCTGGCCATCGCTCTGGATGCCACCGAGTTCGGCAATCAGCGGTGCGCGGTAGCGGTCGAAGCGTTCGATTTCGAGGATTTTGCCGGCGATCTGGTCGTCCTTGTCCCACGGGTAGTACAAGCCACCGTCAAGGCCGCCGTAGGCGTTGAATTCGAAGTCGACGCCCCGCACTTCGCCGCTGGCATCATTCACCACAAAGCACGGGCCGCTGTCGCGGAACCAGGTGTCGTTGCAGGTCATTTCCACCACGCGCACTTGCGGCGGAAGCTGACGGCGTGCCGTGGCGAATTGGGAGGCTGAGGCACACACGGTGACCGGTTCGCTGTGGGAAATAGCCGTGACGATCTGCACCCAGACTTTCTGCGCAGGCTTGGCGCCGTTACGCCAGACATCGGTGCGCTCCGGCCAGCCGAGCCAGCAACCGGCCTTGGTTTCGAATTCGCCGGGCAAGTGGAAGCCGTCTTGTTTTGGGGTGGAGTCGAGCAAACGTGCCATGGTCAAACCTCATCAGCGGGGATTGGAATGACCACAGGCTAAGGTCGCCGACGCCCTCCTCGCCAACGATGATTATTTCGGAATACTTGAATTCAACTCATCAATCGATCAGCTGATCGTTGAACCATTCGAGCATCTGCGCCACGGCCGGACGCTCCAGGCGTACCCGTTCGCACACGAGCGCGTATTGGCCCAATGCGGTCATGCTTGAGGTAAACGGGCGGACCAGGCGACCGCTGAGCAGATCTTCCTGCGCCGTCAGGTTATCGCCCATCGCTACGCCCTGCCCCTGGGCCGCAGCCTCCAGCGCCAGCCCGGCATGGGCGAAATACAACTGTCGCTCGGGACGTTGATCGCCGGCATGGCTGGTGAGCCACGCCGTCCAGGTCTTGCCGTCCTGATCGTCATGCAGCAGGCAGTGGCGCGCCAGGTCCTTCGGGGTTTTCAAAGTGCCCTGGTTGAACAGGCCGGGGCTGCACACCGGGAAGAATTGCAACGCCGGCAACGGCTTGACGAAGTACGCGCTGCTGTCCACCGGGCCGGTGCCGTAAGTGATCGCCAGGTCGATGTCTTCGCCCGGCGCGGTGGCGTCGATCGGCTGTTCGTAGAGGTGCAAGGTGATGTGCGGGTAGCGCGCATAGAAATCCGTGAGGCGACGCATCAACCACTTTTGCGCCAGCTCGGCCGTCACCGCCAGGCGCAACACCGCCAGCGATGACGGATCGCGCAGTTCATCGCAGGCCTCGCCGATCAGTTCGAAGGCTTGCTGCAGGCTTTGCATCAGGCGCCCGGCGGCCATGGTCGGACGAATTTGCCGGCCTTCGCGGATGAACAGCGACACGCCCAGTTGCTCTTCGAGTTGACGGATCTGATGACTGACGGCGCTGTCGGTGACGCACAACTCGGCGGCGGCCCGGCCGAAATGGGCATGGCGTGCAGCGCATTCGAAGGTCTTGAGGGCGGCCAGTGATGGTAATCGGCGCATGAGTCGGTTCCCGGTTTGAGGTGCTAATGCTGACTGGATGGACGGTGGGCGTCCAGTCAGACCGCTTATCGTTCATCGCGAGCAAGCCCGCTCCCACATTGGATCTGTGTCGTTCACAAATCCAATGTGGGAGCGGGCTTGCTCGCGATGGCGTCGGCACTTACACCGCAAATCTTCTAGGCTGAAACCAACCACTTGACCCCACCGGAGGCCCCCATGCAACTCGAAGGCTCCTGCCATTGCGGCGCCGTGTCGTTCAGTCTGACCAGCGCCCACCCCTATCCTTATCAACGTTGCTACTGCTCGATCTGCCGCAAGACCCAGGGCGGTGGCGGTTACTCGGTCAACATCGCCGGCGATGCCGCCAGCCTCAAGGTACGCGGTCGCAAATCCATCGCGATCTACCACGCGCGGCTCAAGGATGACGGCGACAAACGCGCCCACCGCAGCACGGCAGAGCGGCATTTCTGCTCGGTGTGTGGCTCGGGGTTGTGGCTGTTCAGCCCGGAATGGCCGGAGCTTGTTCACCCGTTCGCCTCAGCCATCGACACGGCGCTACCCGTGCCGCCCGAGTACACGCACGTGATGCTCGGATCGAAAGCGCCGTGGGTGGAGGTTCCCGCGCATCACGGTGATCGGCATTGCGAGATCTGGCCCGAAGAATCCATCGCGCAGTGGCATGAGCGTCTGCGTCTGGTGCGCTGAATCAAGAAAAAACACGGACCTCGAATTTTTTACACACGGCAGTTCCCTTTTGCGTTTTTCGTTCGGTTAACCCTCAGAAGCCTTTCACTTACCGAACGATTCGATACAAAGGGATCTCCATGTCGCACCCACTTGCCGCACGTTTTCGTTTCGCCCTGTGCCCCTTGGCACTGGCCCTGCCAGCCGCGCTGCTGAGCCTTTCCTACACGGCCCACGCCGCCGAAACGGTTGAAAGCAAACCGGCTTCCAAAGACGACGGCGCGCTGCAACTGGGTACGACGAGTATTTCTGCCGTAGGCTTGGGCGAGACCACCGAGGACACTCATTCCTACACCACGGGCTCGACGTCCTCGGCCACCGGCCTGGCGTTGTCGCCACGTGAAACGCCGCAATCGGTCACCGTGGTCACCCGTCAGCAAATGGACGATCGCGGTGTGCAGAGCGTCAGCGACGCGTTGCGCAATGCCCCCGGCGTCTCGACGCAAAAGTACGACAGTGACCGTACCGAGTTTTCCGCCCGTGGTTTTGCCATCACCAACTTCCAGTACGACGGGGTCAACCAGCCGTATGACGGCGTCTACGGTGAGAACCCGAACAACAGCGATGACGCGGCGAGCCTCGACCGCATCGAAATCGTCAAGGGTTCGACCGGCCTGATGACGGGTTCGGGTGATCCGTCCGCCACCGTCAACCTGATTCGCAAGAAGCCGACCAAGGAATTCAAGGCCTCGCTCAGCGGCACGGTCGGTTCGTGGGACAGCTACCGCACCACCGGCGATGTTTCCGGGCCGTTGAACGATACCGGCAGCGTACGCGGCCGCTTCGTCGGTTCGTACCAGGACAAGAATTCCTACATCGATCACTACAGCCAGAAGAAAGACCTGTTTTACGGCATCCTCGAAGCCGACCTGACGGACGACACCTTACTGACCTTCGGCATCGACAAATCCAGCGCCACCCCGCGCGGCACCTCCTGGACCGGCAACACGGTGTACTTCGCCGACGGCGGCCGCACCGATTTCTCGCGCAGCTTCAACCCGGGCGCCGACTGGAGCCGTCGCGATTTCGACACGGTCACCTACTTCACCTCGCTGGAACAGACGCTGGCCAATGACTGGAAACTCAAGGTCAATCTCAACCAGAAAACCACCGATCACGATACGCGCCTGGCCTCGGCCAGCGGCGGCGCACCGGACCGCGCCACCGGTGAAGGCATGTTCCTTTACTGGGGTCGCTGGGAAGGTCATCGCGTGCAGAACACGGCGGACGTGAACGTCTCCGGGCCGTTCACCCTGGGCGGTCGCGAGCACGAACTGGTGGCCGGCTTCATGACCTCCCATGCCCGCCAGACCGGCGCGACGTTCGACAGCGTTATCCCCGGCGCCGGAGGTGTGCCGGGCAGCATCTATGACTGGAAAGGCGATCTGCCGGAGCAGGATTTCCCGAAAAACGGCAAGTACGAGCGCACTACCAGCCAGAACGGCGCTTACCTGGCCACGCGCCTGCGCCCGACCGATGACCTGTCGATCATCCTCGGCAGCCGCGTGAGCACCTTCAAGTACAACGAGGATTACAGCTACTACCCGGGCGCCGGCCAGACCGACACCCAAACCAGCTACAAGGAACACGGCGTCGTCACCCCTTACGCCGGTGTGATCTATGACCTGGATGACACGTATTCGGTCTACGCCAGCTACACCAACATTTACCAGCCGCAGACCTACAAGGACGCCGCCGGTTCGACCCTGAAGCCGGTTGAAGGCAACAGCTACGAGACCGGGCTGAAAGCGGCGTACCTCGAAGGCAAACTGAACGCCAGCCTGGCCTTCTTCCGTATCGAGCAGGAAAACATCGCCCAATACGTCACCACCGACAGCACTGGGCAGGACGTGTACGAAGCCATCCCCGGGGCCATCACCAGAGGCGTAGAGCTGGAACTGGCGGGCGAACTGTCCGATGGCTGGAACCTGTCGGCCGGCTACACCTATGCTCGTACCCGCGACAAGGATGAGCAACGGATCTACGGCTTCCCGCTGGCCACCACCAAACCTGAACACGTCGTGCGCACGTTCACCACCTACCGTTTGCCTGGCGCACTGGACAAGGTCACCGTCGGTGGCGGCGTGAGCTGGCAGAGCGCTTTCTACGGTCAGAGCTTCAGCCCTACCGAGGGCAGCACTTCGCTCAAACAGGGCGGCTACACCCTCGTGGACCTGATGACCCGTTATCAGTACAACGAGCACCTGAGCTTCACCGCCAACGCCAACAACGTTTTCGACAAGAAGTACCTGACGGGCCTGGGCAACTTCGGTACCACGTTCTACGGCGAGCCACGCAACCTGATGCTGACCACCCGTTGGGATTTCTAAGCTGAACAGCATCGGCTGAATCAGCTGGCGAAACTTGACCCTGTAGGAGCCGAGCTTGCTCGCGATAGCGGTCTGTCAGCTACATGCATGTCGAACGTAGCGCCGTCATCGCGAACAAGCTCGACTCCTGCAGGGCACTGGGGATTAGGGGCTCAGCTCTATTCACAGTCTTTGACAGTTTCCCGACAAAGCTGTCAAAGATTGCCGGCCGGCACCCGCCTAGCATGGGCGCATCCAATCTCCCTCGGGTGCTTCCATGTATCGTTCGCTGTGTCTGTCGCTGACTTCATTCTGCCTGCTCCTCCCCTCCACCTCCTTGCATGCCGAAGACTGGCGCTACAGCCTGCGGGCCGGAGCCGCCAGTGCGCCGCGTTACAGCGGCAGCGATGAACGCGTGGTGGCGCCGCTGCTGGGCGGGGAAATCGTCAGCCCTTATGGCTTCTTTCTGGACACTGGAAAGGGTCTGGGCTGGGCGTTTGACGAGGATGACTTCGGCCTCAGCGTGTACGTCGGCGCCAGTGATGTGCGCAAGGATCGCAAGACCGGATTCAAAGGTTCCGATGAGCTGGACGGCATGGGCTCGATCAAGTCACGCCCGGTACTGGGGCTCGACGGCACGTATCGCATGGGCCCGATCATTTTCGGCGCGAGTTTTGAACATGCGCTGGAAAAAGACGATGACGACCACGACACGGGCTCCGCCTGGAATCGCTTGAAACTGAGCATCAGCGCACCGTTTTACGAGGGTGACCATGGCAAGGTCGTGGGCAGCCTCAACAGTCAGTTTGGCGACGGCGATTACATGCGCACCTGGTATGGCGTCAGCACGGCTCAGGCGTCGCGCAGTCAGTTCCGGGCGTATGACGCTCATGGCGGGCTGGTGAGTCGTGGAGCGGATCTGACCTGGTCGTTGCCGATCAATGATCAATGGAGCGTGTCGACGGTGTTGGCCGTGCAGTATCTGGCCAAGGAGGCGGCGGACAGCCCGATTGTCGAGCGGCGGATGCAGAGTTCGTTGGCTGGGCAGGTGATTTACAGCTTTTGAGTTGAGGTGATGCGGACGGCCTCTTCGCGGGCAAGCCCGCTCCCACATTGGATCTATGCCGTTCACCAATCCAATGTGGGAGCGGGCTTGCTCGCGATGGGGCCCGCAAGAGCAACACCATTAATCCAGATGCGCCCACGTCATACGAAACGACGCCCCACCCCACGGCGAATCCGCCACTTCCACTTGCCCGCCATGGGACTGCGACACCCGCCTGACCAGCGCCAACCCCAAACCAAACCCACCCGTGCGGCGATCACGGCTGGCGTCCAGACGCGAAAACGGCTCAAAAATCATCTCCCGACCGGCCACCGGCACACCCGGCCCATCGTCATTGACCTGCACTTCGTAATGATCGCCGGTGCGCACCAGCGACACTTCCACCCGCGCCTCGGCATAGCGAATGGCATTGCGCAGCAGGTTGATCACCGCCCGCGCCATGAAGCGCGGTTCGATACGCACCTCATCCACCCGGCATTCGACAATCAGCAGCTGGACCCCGGCCGCCTCGGCCTCCAGCGCGACACTGCCGACCACGCTGTCGAGCCAGCTGTTAGCCTGGATATTCTCCCGGGTGATCACCGTCGCACCGCGCTCGAGACTGGCGTAGGTCAGCAGCTCCGACACCATCTCTTCCAGCTCGCCGAGGTCGGCGTACATGTCGGCAATCAGCTCGCGGTTCTGGGTCGGATCAGGCTGCTGCTTGAGCTGGTCGAGCTCGAACGACAACCGCGCAATGGGCGTACGCAATTCATGGGACACCGCGTTGGTCAGCTCACGCTGATTGGCGATCAGGCCTTCGATACGCGCAGCCATCAGGTTGAAGTGTTCAGACAGGTCGCGGATGTTCGAGCGTTTCGACAATCGGATGCGTGACGACAAATCGTTATCGCCAAAACGCTCGGCCGCCAGGCGCAGTTTTTCCAGATCGCGCCAGTGTGGACGTACCCAGAAAATCAACACCAGCCCGATCATCACCGCAATCATCAGATAGGCCGCGGCAATGTAGAACGGCATCAGACTCGGCTCGGCCGGCAACTTGATGCTGAGCAGCTGCGAACCGTCGTCAATGCGCGAGATGAACTGCGTGTACTTGTCGCGCAGCACCAGCTGGCCTTGGGCCAACTCGGCTTTTTCCTGATCGGTCAGGGCCAGTTGATCGGTCTCGACCAGGCTCAGGCCCAGGCCGTAATGGGGGCGCACGGCTTCCAGTTGGCGTTCACGGGCCGCACTGTCCAGGCCGCGCAATTGCTCCACCAGCGACCAGGCCTGGCCACGTACCGCCTCGCGGTTGTAGCTCTGCATCTGACCGTCGAGCAGCGCATCGAACGTGCGCTCGACGGTTTGCAGCCCCAGGATCAGGCCAACCGTCATCACCAGAAACAGCCCGAGAAATAACCGCAGCATCTACAGCTCCCACGCAAACGGATTGAACAGGTAACCCTTGCCCCAGATGGTCTTGATGCACACCGGTTCGCGCGGGTTGTCCTTGAGCTTGCCGCGCAACTTGCTGATGTAGACGTCGACGCTGCGGTTGAGCCCATCGAAAGCGATGCCGCGCATGCGGTTGAGAATGTCATCGCGGGACAGGATCTTGCCCGCGGCGCTGGCCAGCAACCACAGCAGCTCGAACTCCATGGTGGTCAACTCGATGCCCTCGCCCGCCAACCGCACTTCACGGCAACTGCGGTCGATACTCAGATGGCCGAACTCCAGCGCGCTGCACACGCTGCTGTCCGGCGTTTGCCGACGTTGCAACGCACGCAGGCGGGCCAGCAACACCGGTGGCTTGATCGGCTTGATCACGTAGTCGTCGGCGCCGGATTCCAGGCCGAGGATGTGGTCGAGGTCATCTTCCTTGGCGGTGAGGATGACGATCGGCGTGTCGGACACGCTGCGAATTTCGCGGCACACGTGCAGGCCGCTCTGGCCCGGCAGCATCAGGTCGAGAACAACGATTTTCGGTTTGAAGTCGAGAAAAGCTGCCAACGCGAGGTCGCCGCGGTGCACCTGCAAAACCTCAAAGCCATGTTGAGACAGGAAATGCGCTATCAGCCCGGAGAGCCGCTCGTCGTCTTCCACCAGCAATACTTTGCCAAAACCCAGGTTATCCATAACGAACGCTTGCCAACCCTTGAGTGAAGTGGGCGGCATTATGGCGCCAATCAGTGACGGGGCGGAGATGACGGACAGCAAAAACCGGCCTCTTGGGCCGGTTTTCAGTAATCTTTCATACTCTTAAGAGTTTTTAACAATATTGAATCAAGACGCGACATTTGTAGGAGCCGGCTTGCTGGCGATGGCGTCTCTGAGATCGCTATCGCCAGCAAGCCGGCTCCTACAGGTTATGCGGCAACTGGGACGCCGCTGTGGAAGCGAAACTCCACGTCTGGCGACTCGATCAGCTCCTGCTCGGCGGCCCGGACCTTGTCGATCACCTGGGCAATATCCTTGGCATCACCATACTGGTAAGCCAGTTTCAGATAACCCTGAAAATGCCGGGCCTCGCTTTTCAGCAAGCCAAAGTAGAACTTGCCCAGCTCTTCGTCCAGGTGCGGCACCAACGCCTCGAAACGCTCGCAGCTGCGGGCTTCGATGAACGCACCGACCACCAGGGTATCCACCAGTTTCACCGGCTCGTGGCTGCGCACCACTTTGCGCAGGCCCGAGGCGTAACGCCCGGCAGACAGCTGACGCAACTCGATCTTGCGCTTTTTCATCAGGCGCATGACCTGTTCGTGGTGCACCAGCTCTTCCCGGGCCAGACGCGACATCAGGTTGATCAGGTCGACGTGAGAGTGGTATTTGGCGATCAGGCTCAATGCCGTGCTGGCCGCCTTGAATTCGCAGTTCTTGTGGTCGATCAGCAAGGTTTCCTGATCGGCCAGCGCGGCCTGGACCCAGCCGTCCGGGGTGCGGCAACCGAGGAACTCGTGAATTTCGGGAAGGATCATGGGGCTCACGGACAAAAGGTTCAAAACGAAGGGCGCCGATTATACCGGCCCGCCGCCAGACCACCAGCCACGACCGTTGATATGCATCAAGTCCCGAATGCGCAACCAGCAACTATAGTTGTGCAACGCCATGCTTTTTTACCCTATGGAGGTCCCGATCATGCAAGCCATTCGCAGCATTCTGGTGGTCATCGAACCCGAACACTCGGAAAGCCTGGCGCTCAAACGGGCCAAATTGATTGCCGGCGTGACCCAGGCGCATCTGCATCTGCTGGTCTGTGACCGCAAGCATGACCACAGCGGCATGCTGGGCGTGCTCAAGGCGGCGCTGATTGAGGACGGCTACAGCGTCACGACCGAGCAGGCGTGGAACGAAAGCCTGCACGAAACCATCGTCGATGTGCAGCAGGCCGAAGGTTGCGGGCTGGTGATCAAGCAGCATTACCCTGACAGTTCATTGAAAAAAGCCCTGCTGACCCCGGCGGACTGGAAACTGCTGCGCTTATGCCCGACGCCGGTACTGCTGGTCAAAACGTCGAAGCCCTGGACGGGCGGCGTGATTCTGGCAGCGATCGACGTGGGTAATACCGACGACGAACACCGCCACCTGCACAACACCATCATCGATCACGGCTATGACATCTCCAGTCTGGCCAAGGCGCATCTGCATGTCGTCAGCGCCCATCCGTCACCGATGCTGTCGGCGGCCGACCCGACGTTGCAGCTCAGTGAAACGATCGAGGCGCGCTACCGCGAACAGTGCAAGGCCTTTCAGGCCGAGTTCGACATTGATGACGAGCACCTGCATATCGCGGAAGGTCCGGCGGATGTGTTGATTCCGTACATGGTGCACAAGCTGGGTGCAGCAGTGACGGTGATTGGCACGGTGGCGCGGTCCGGGTTGTCCGGGGCGTTGATCGGCAATACGGCGGAAGTGGTGCTGGATGCGGTGGAGAGTGATGTGCTGGTGTTGAAGCCGCAGGAGATTGAGGATCACCTGGAAGAGATGGTGTCTCATCATTGAGAATTGCGGTGAGGGGTAGATCCCATCGCCAGCAAGCCGGCTACTGCAGGTAACCGCGTCACCCTGTAGGAGCCGGCTTGCTGGCGCTGCTTTTCAGATTCAACCGCCAAAGGCATCCTTGAGGAATCCCGGCGCAATGTAGCGCTGGTAATGCGCCTCCGAGAGCAAAAAGAACTCCCGATCAATCGCATCCCGCAGCTCCGGCAGGTTCCAGTCGCGAAACTCCGGCAGCAGGACCATCCCGTAGGCGTCCAGATTATTGATCACCCGCGCGCCCCGGGCGATCAGCTGATAAGCCCAGCAATATTCCGACTGATGCGGCACGAAGCGGATCTTTCGCTGTTCCAGCTGCATTCTCAGCAGCGCCGGATCAAAAATTTCCACCTTGCCGGCCATCACCTGGGACAACAGCTGCTCGAGACGCAGCCACACCGCGCGTTTTTCTTCCTCGTTGTAACCGTTCCAATGGATCACTTCATGGTGGAAACGCTTGCAGCCACGGCAGACCAAGTCACCGTAAACAGTGGAGCAAAGGCCGACGCAGGGGGTCTTGATGGTCTGATTGGGCATAGGTCAGGAAAACACGGGAAAGCAGAACAGGCCGGCATGTTAGCCCTTTGTCTAACATTCATCACCCCTCAAAATTGAGAGCCCAACTTACCTTTAAATTTTTTTTGCCGTAGAATCAGCCAGCCTTTTAAGGCGCCAATGTCCGTTAGAAGCTGTTTTCAAAGCGTCACGAGCACAGTCGTTCCTTCAGAGCGGTGTTGGCGAAGGGTTTTTCCAGCGGGGAAAAGCTCTACGCCAACCCTCATCAGCTCCCCGTTCTGCAGGCGTAAAACTTTGAAAGCAGCTTCTGTAAGGAATTGTCGGTAATTCTGGCTAAGTGGCGCACAACGCCACGCAGCGCATGAGTACGGCAATTTCGGGATGAGCGTCCCGGACACCCATTTGGGACCACTGATGAGGGTAATAACTGTGCTTGAAGCCTACCGCAAACATATCGAAGAGCGTGCAGCACTGGGTATCGTTCCCCAGCCGCTTAACGCCGAACAAACTGCAGGCCTGGTCGAGCTGCTGAAGAATCCCCCGGCTGGCGAAGAAGCTTTCCTCGTTGACCTGATCACCAATCGCATTCCGCCTGGCGTGGACGAAGCAGCCTATGTAAAGGCCGGTTTCCTGTCTGCCCTGGCCAAAGGCGAAGCTACCTCCCCTCTGATCGACAAGAAACGCGCTGTTGAACTGCTCGGCACCATGCAGGGCGGCTACAACATCGTGACCCTGGTTGACCTGCTCGACAACGCCGAACTGGCTCCTGTCGCCGCGGCTCAACTCAAGCACACCCTGCTGATGTTCGACGCGTTCCACGACGTCGCGGAAAAAGCCCGCAACGGCAACGTACACGCCAAAGGCGTGATCCAGTCCTGGGCTGACGGCGAGTGGTTCCGCAACCGCCCTGTCCTGGCCGACAAGATCAGCCTGCGCGTGTTCAAGGTCACCGGCGAAACCAACACCGACGACCTGTCCCCTGCCCCGGACGCCTGGTCCCGCCCGGATATCCCGCTGCACGCCCTCGCCATGCTGAAAATGGCCCGTGACGGCATCGTGCCTGACGTCCAGGGCGTTACCGGCCCGATGAAGCAGATCGAAGAAATGCGCGGTCAAGGCTTCCCGATCGCCTACGTCGGTGACGTGGTCGGTACCGGTTCTTCGCGCAAGTCCGCCACCAACTCGGTGCTGTGGTTCTTTGGCGACGACGTTCCTTACGTGCCGAACAAGCGTGCTGGCGGCTTCTGCTTCGGCAGCAAGATTGCTCCGATCTTCTACAACACCATGGAAGATGCCGGCGCACTGCCGATCGAATTCGACGTCACCAACATGAACATGGGCGACGTGATCGACCTGTACCCGCATGCTGGCAAAGTCTGCAAACACGGCACTGACGAAGTCCTGACCACCTTCGAAATGAAGACTCCGGTGCTGTTGGACGAAGTTCGTGCCGGCGGCCGTATTCCGCTGATCATCGGCCGTGGCCTGACCGACAAGGCTCGCGCCGAATTGGGCCTGGGCCCTACCGATCTGTTCAAACTGCCTGAAGCACCTGTCGATACCGGCAAGGGCTACACCCTGGCACAGAAAATGGTCGGCAAGGCGTGCGGTCTGCCAGAAGGCAAAGGCGTTCGTCCTGGCACCTACTGCGAACCGAAAATGACCACCGTCGGCTCTCAGGACACCACCGGTCCTATGACCCGTGACGAACTGAAAGACCTGGCGTGCCTGGGCTTCTCGACCGATCTGGTAATGCAGTCCTTCTGCCACACCGCGGCCTATCCAAAGCCGATCGACGTGACCACCCACCACACCCTGCCAGACTTCATCATGACCCGCGGCGGCGTTTCCCTGCGTCCGGGCGACGGCATCATCCACAGCTGGCTGAACCGCATGCTGCTGCCGGACACCGTCGGCACCGGTGGTGACTCGCACACCCGTTTCCCGATGGGCATTTCGTTCCCGGCCGGTTCCGGTCTGGTTGCGTTTGCTGCAGCCACCGGCGTTATGCCGCTGGACATGCCGGAATCGATACTGGTGCGCTTCAAAGGCAAGATGCAACCGGGCGTCACCCTGCGTGACCTGGTTCATGCCATTCCCTACTTCGCGATTCAGGCTGGCCTGTTGACCGTTGAGAAGAAAGGCAAGAAGAACGCTTTCTCCGGCCGCATCCTGGAAATCGAAGGCCTGGACGACCTGAGCATCGAGCAGGCTTTCGAGCTGTCCGACGCCTCGGCTGAACGTTCGGCTGCCGGTTGCACCATCAAGCTGTCGAAAGAGTCGATCACCGAGTACCTGAACTCCAACATCACCCTGCTGCGCTGGATGATCGGCGAAGGCTACGGCGATGCGCGTACCCTGGAACGTCGTGCTCAAGCGATGGAAGCCTGGGTTGCCAACCCTGAGCTGATGGTTGCCGATGCTGACGCCGAATACGCTGAAGTCATCGAAATCGACCTGGCCGACATCAAAGAGCCTGTGCTCTGCGCGCCGAACGACCCGGACGACGCCCGTCTGTTGTCCAGCGTTGCTGGCGAGAAGATCGACGAAGTGTTCATCGGTTCGTGCATGACCAACATCGGTCACTTCCGCGCTGCCGGCAAGTTGCTGGATCAGGTCAAAGGTCAGCTTCCAACCCGTCTGTGGCTGTCGCCGCCGACCAAGATGGACGCTCACCAGTTGACCGAAGAAGGCTACTACGGCATCTACGGCAAGGCCGGCGCACGCATGGAAATGCCAGGCTGCTCGCTGTGCATGGGTAACCAGGCACGTGTTGAGCCGAACTCCACTGTGGTGTCGACGTCGACCCGTAACTTCCCGAACCGTCTGGGTGATGGCGCGAACGTTTACCTGGCTTCGGCTGAGTTGGCGTCTGTTGCTTCCATCCTGGGTCGCCTGCCGACCGTCGAGGAGTACATGGAATACGCTGGCAAGATCGACAGCATGGCGGCTGATGTTTACCGCTACCTGTCCTTCGACCAGATTGCCGAGTTCCGTGAGGCTGCTGCGAACGCCAATATCCCGGTTGTTCAAGCCTAAGGCTTTCTCGTTGTAGAAGACGCCGCGTGTCGTGAGATGCGCGGCGTTTTTTATGTTTGGTTTTTTGTGTAAGCGTACGCATCCCCTGTGGCGGCGACGGAAGCAGGTCGGTTTTCAGGCCGCCTCGCTTTGGCTTTTGTTTTTGATCTTGATCTTGATCTTGATCTGCCCGGCGGAAGGCCGTACGTCAGGGGCGCAGGCGCTTGGTTACCTGGCGCTTTTCCAAGTAACCCGCCGTCAGGGCGGAACCCATAGCGGCCGTTACCGCAGGAATGGATATGTACCCCCTCAAAAAACAAGTCGCCTGACGCTCAGCCATCGCTAGCAAGCCAGCTCCTACAAGGGTTCCGGGTACATCTGCAATAACCGACACTCGCCCCAAAAAAAACGGCCAACCCGCAGCGCGGATCAGCCGTCATTCATTCCAGCAAATCAAATCAAACGAGCGGCACCGATCAGGCACTCAGCGAATAAATCAACGCCGAAATAGCCACCAAACCCACGGCCGTCACAAACACATTCGACGCCTGACCCCGAAAGCGCGCCATCGCTGGCACCTTACGAATCGCATACATCGGCATCAGGAACAGAATCGCCGCGATGATCGGCCCACCCAAGGTTTCAATCATCCCCAGAATGCTCGGATTCAACGTCGCCACGATCCAGCACACCACCAGCATAAACGCCGCGGTCATGCGATCCAGAGTCTTGGACGCCGGACGCTTGCCACTCTTCACGATCAGGCCTTTAAGCCCCTCACTGGCACCGATGTAATGCCCGAGGAACGACTTGGAAATCGCCACAAACGCAATCAACGGCGCCGCAAACGCAATGGTCGGATTGCTGAAGTGGTTAGCCAGGTACGACAGGATCGACAGATTCTGCGCCTTCGCTTCCGCCAGTTGCGCCGGCGACAGGGTCAGCACGCAGCTGAACACGAAGAACAGCACCATCACCACCATCAACACATGCGCGCGGGACAGGATCTGCGAACTGCGCTCCTCGGCATGGTCACCGTAGCGACGCTTCTGGTCCACCGCGAACGCCGAGATGATCGGCGAATGGTTGAACGAGAACACCATCACCGGAATCGCCAGCCACAAAGTGTGCAACAGCGCCGACGGCTCAGGCACCGTCGATGCCGTGGTCAGGATGCCGCCATTCCAGTGCGGAACCAGGAACACCGCCAGGAACAGCAACGCCACGATAAACGGATACACCATCAGGCTCATGGCCTTGACGATCACCTGCTCACCGCAACGCACCACGGCCAGCAGGCCGAGGATCAGCACAAACGACAACACCGCGCGCGGTGGCGGCATGATGTGCAGTTGATGCTCAAGGAAACTGCCGACGGTGTTGGTCAGCGCCACGCTGTAGATCAGCAGGATCGGAAAGATCGCAAAGAAGTACAGCAAGGTGATCAGCGCACCGGCCTTGATGCCGAAGTGCTCTTCCACCACTTCGGTGATGTCCGCGCCTTCGCGCCCGGACAATACGAAACGGGTCAGGCCACGGTGTGCGTAAAACGTCATGGGGAACGCCAGCACCGCCAGGATCAGCAACGGCCAGAAGCCGCCCAGACCCGCGTTGATCGGCAAAAACAACGTGCCGGCCCCGATGGCCGTGCCAAACAGGCCGAGCATCCAGGTGGTGTCATGGCGGTTCCAGCCTTCAAGGCTGACAGGTTTCGCCGCTACATAGCGTTCGTTGACGCTATTGGCCTGATCATTCATCCGGTGGGATCTCCGCATTCCGGTCAGTTGCTACCCGGTCAGGACGAGTCGGAAAAATCCGACAGGCAGCGCCCTGGCCGAAACAGGGGCGCGATTGTCCGGGATTAATGAGCAGAAGCAAAGACTTAGGTGAGGAATGGTTGTGCGGATCAGTCAATCTGGAGCGAACACAACCTTGTAGGAGCTGGCTTGCTAGCGACGGGGTCGGAAGGACACCGCAGTATCCAAAATCTTTCGCCAGCAAGCCGGCTCCTACAATTTCGAGTGAGCCTCAATCCCGCACAAGCGTTTCATCGCCAAATGCAGACTCGACTTGATAAAGGTTTCCCGTCATGTATTTTGAACTAATCTTCATTCTGCATGAGGGAAATGCCATGCCACTGGTTCGCATCGATATCAAAAAGCATCAGGACCCCACTCACGCCAAACGCGTCGGTCAGCTGGTTTACGCCGCCATGCACAGCGCCATCGGCGTACCGGAAAACGATAATTTCCAGATCCTCGCCGAACACGACGAGCAGCACTTCATCTTTGATCCGCAATATTTGGGGATCCCTCGCACCGATCAACTGGTGGTGATCCAGATCACCCTGAGCGAAGGCCGAACCGTCGAGCAGAAGAAGCTGCTCTACAAAACCATCGCCGAGAGCCTGAACGCTGAACTGGCGGTGCGACTGGAGGATGTATTCATTAATCTGGTCGAAGTGAAAAAAGAAAACTGGTCGTTCGGCAACGGAATTGCTCAGTACGCCCTCTGATCGCCATCCTCTATCTTTGTGAGCCGCCAATGCCCCGTGTTTCCCGCAAGCAAGCCGAACTCAACCGCGAGATCATCGTCGAGGCGGCCACGCGGCTGTTTCGCGAACGGGGTCTGCACGGTATTAGTGTGATTGATGTCATGGGCGCGGCGGGCCTGACCCATGGCGGCTTCTATGGGCATTTCGAGTCCAGGGAAGCCCTGGCTCAGGAGGCCAGCGGCCGCGCATTCCAGCAATCGGCAGACCGCTGGAAAGACTGGATTGCCGCCAACGAAGACAAGAACGCCGCCCGTCGGGCCTTGATCGGCCCCTACCTGTCGGCCACCAGCCGCGACAATCCGGGCGATAGCTGCCCGGTGGTGGCGTTTGCCGGTGACATATGCCACGAAGCCGCCGACAGCAGCCTGCGCCAAACCTTCATGGAAGGCCTCGGGTCATTGCTCGACACGTTCACGCCCCTGATGGATACCGGCGACGACGCCCGCGATCGTCAACAGGCGCTGGTGCAATATTCCCTCATGGTCGGCGCACTGACGCTCGCCCGGGCCACCCGGGGCGATGCCTTGTCCGATGAAATTCTGGAGGCCGCGCGCACCTTTCTGACAGCGCGCTAACCTGGCGCTCCTGTTCCGCTATGATCATCTGGCAGTGCTGCGATCTTTAATCGTTGCCCATGCGTTTTGAAGCCAGCAATCTCTAAGGATATTCAAGCCACAGGAGCCCAGCATGCCCGCCACTGTCCTGGTACTGGTCGAAACGATCAATGATTACCTGCCGATTCTCGAACATCAGGGTTTTCACCTGATATTGGCGCCAACCCCCGCCGAACGGGCCGAAGCCATTTCGACCCACGGTGCACGTATCGATGCGGTACTGACCCGCGGCCCGCTGGGCCTGTATGCCGATGAAATCGCTGCACTGCCGGCACTGAAGATCATTTGTGTGATTGGTGCCGGTTACGAACAAGTCGACCTGCAGGCCGCTGCCGACCGGGGCATCACGGTCACCAACGGCGCCGGGGTCAACGCCTCTTCTGTCGCCGACCATGCAATGGCGATGCTGCTTTCGATGGTGCGTGACATCCCCCGTTGCGATGCTGCCGTGCGCCGGGGCGAGTGGCCGAAAATCATGCGCCCTTCCCTGGCCGGCAAACGCATGGGCATTCTCGGCCTCGGAGCTGTCGGCATGGCCATCGCCAAACGCGCCGCCAACGGTTTTGACATGACCGTCAGCTACCACAACCGCCAGCACCGCAGCGACGTGCCGTACAGCTTCTGCTCGACACCGACCGAACTGGCCCGCGCCTCGGACTTCCTGGTGGTGGCCACGCCCGGCGGGCTCGGCACCCGTAGCCTGATCAACCGATCGGTGCTGGATGCGTTGGGGCCCAACGGATTTCTCGTCAACATCGCCCGGGCCAGCGTGGTGGTGACCGCCGACCTGATCAGCGCTCTGGAGCAACGACGCATTGGTGGCGCGGCGCTGGATGTCTTCGATCATGAACCACAAGTGCCGGATGCCCTGAAATCGCTGAGCAATGTGATTCTCACGCCACACGTCGCAGGCCTGTCGCCCGAAGCGACCCAGAGCACCGTCGAACTGGTCGGGCGCAACCTGATGGCGTTTTTTTCCGGTCAGCCGGTGCTCACCCCCGTCAGCCTGCCGACATCGGCATCGGCGACGCCGCCCGAAAACAACGCCGCGCTGTAGGACAATTCAAACAGGTGTATCAAAAGCAATGATTGCCCGGCAACACCCTCACCTATAAGGGCCGTTCGTGGTTGTGGCTGCGGGGTGTGCGCATTAGATTAGCCAATAGTTTCAGGCCTCCAGAATAAGCAGAAGGGATAAGCATGGCGCTTACTGACCAGTCCACCCGTATCCGCACCGGCGAAGAACTCGATGCCAGCCTGATCGATCCGTACCTCAAGGCCCACATTCCGGGCCTCAGCGGTTTGCCGCAGATCAGCCAGTTCCCCGGCGGTGCGTCGAACCTCACTTACTTGCTGGAATACCCCGAACAGGAATTCGTCCTGCGCCGGCCGCCGTTCGGCCACAAGGCGAAATCCGCCCACGACATGGGCCGCGAATTTCGTATCCTCAATCAACTGCGCGATGGTTTTCCGTACTGCCCGAAAGCCTATGTGCACTGCACCGACGAATCGGTGATCGGTGCCGAGTTCTATGTGATGGAACGGGTCAAGGGGATCATCCTGCGCGCCGAACTGCCACCGGAACTGGGCCTGGATTCGGCGAAAACCGAAGCCTTGTGCAAAAGCTTCATCGACAAGTTCGTCGAGCTGCATCAGGTTGACTACAAGGCTTATGGCCTGGGCGACCTCGGCAAGCCCGAAGGCTATGTGGCACGACAGATCAAAGGCTGGAGCGACCGCTACGAAAAAGCCCTGACACCGGACGCGCCGCAGTGGGAAACGGTCAAGGCCTGGCTCAACGACAAGATGCCCGCCGATCACCCGACGTCGAGCATCGTCCATAACGACTACCGTTTCGACAACGTGATCCTTGACCCGAACAACCCGATGCAGATCATCGGTGTGCTCGACTGGGAACTCACCACCCTCGGCGACCCGCTGATGGACCTGGGCAACACCCTCGCCTACTGGATCGAAGCCGACGACCCGGCACCGGTGCAACTGATGCGCCGCCAGCCGAGCCACGCACCGGGCATGCTGACCCGCCGCGAATTCGTCGATTACTACGCCCAGCGTTCGGGCATCCAGATCGACAACTTCGACTTCTACTACACCTACGGCCTGTTCCGTCTTGCCGGCATCGTGCAGCAGATCTACTACCGCTTCTTCCATGGTCAGACTCAGGACAAACGCTTTGCGCAGTTCATTCACATGAACAAACTGCTGGAGCAGATGAGCTTGCAGGTCATCCAGAAATCCAGCCTCTGATCCTGATGCGGCTCACTGAAGTCAACTGCAGGAGCGAGCAAGCTCGCTCCTGCAAGGGCCCCTATTCGCTTGAGTGAACAGCATCAGCCTCTGATCCAGACCTCCAAAAACAAGGGAAAACCCATGTCCAAGACTCAGTTGTTCGACCTCGACGGCAAGATCGCTTTCGTCTCCGGCGCCAGCCGTGGCATCGGTGAAGCCATCGCCAAACTCCTGGCCCAACAAGGCGCCCATGTGATCGTTTCGAGTCGCAAACTCGAGGGCTGCCAGCACGTCGCCGACGCGATCATCGCCGCCAGCGGCAAAGCCACTGCCGTCGCCTGCCACATCGGTGAAATGGAACAGATCAGCCAGGTCTTCGCCGGCATCCGCGAACAGTTCGGCCGCCTGGACATCCTGGTCAACAACGCCGCGACCAACCCACAATTCTGCAACGTGCTCGACACCGACCTCAGCGCCTTCCAGAAAACCGTCGATGTGAACATCCGCGGTTACTTCTTCATGTCGGTGGAAGCCGGCAAGCTGATGCGTGAAAACGGTGGCGGCAGCATCATCAACGTGGCGTCGATCAACGGCATCTCGCCGGGGATCTTCCAGGGCATCTACTCGGTGACGAAGGCTGCCGTGATCAATATGACCAAGGTGTTCGCCAAAGAATGTGCGCAGTTCGGGATTCGTTGTAACGCGTTGCTGCCGGGGCTGACCGACACCAAGTTTGCTTCTGCGCTGGTGAAGAACGAGGCGATCTTGAACACCGCGCTGGCGCAGATCCCGCTCAAGCGTGTGGCGGATCCGAGTGAGATGGCGGGGGCGGTGTTGTATCTGGCCAGTGACGCTTCCAGCTACACCACCGGTGTTTCGCTGAATGTGGATGGCGGGTTCTTGTCCTGATTCGCTTTATCGGATGAACAAGAAAGGCAGCCTCGGCTGCCTTTTGTCTGAGTAATCGGTGTATTTGTCCCGAATTCGCCTATCGCACTGGCGGAACCCAAAAACGCCTGTGCCAGTCCCGGACGCTAACCCTTGCCCCTCTAAGGCCAGGGCCACTCTCTTACATTTATCAGCAACTTCACCGATAAATCTCCATCAGGAAGCTCTGCTACCGCCTCGAATGTGCGCGGACCGGTCGTGGTGTACAGGAAGACATCTCCCTGAACAATCCCTTGCCCACTGGTTATTCTTTTGAAGGGTTCTTTTTCAGGCCTGTAAAGAGTCACGCGAACATTGTTGAGAGGAGTGCCATCTGAACGCTTTAGCCTTAAATTAACGCCCGACCAACCGTTAACACGAATATTGACGACTTCTGGAGGAAGAGGTGCGTCCTGGCCTGTTGATTCATACCAGAACCTGAAAGAAGGCTCGTTTTTTTTCACTTCACAGGGAACCTCCAAAACAGTAACCACGTCCCGGCTATAAATAAGAAGTGTGATAGCGCCAGGTGAACCTACAGGAAAAGTCACCCGCGAAGTAAATTTGCCAGCGTCCCTTTCAATGTCTACCCCCCACGCCGGATCTGCGTCTGGTTTCAGGTCACCATGATTGACCACCTCGAAGCGCAGCGTCTGCAAACTCGCCTCTGGGATCTCTACTTCTATCTTGTTTGTCTGATCGGGATACATCACACCGCTTGAACCCGGAACCCATTCGACTCCATTGATCAGTACATTTGCTTTTTCCCAAGGGGGGCTCGAATTAACCATGGCCAAATATTTCTCCGCTTCAGTTCGTCGATACATTGCTTGCTTTACATTGATATGAAAAAGCTGAAAACTTAATTATCGAGACAAAAACAAAGCTTGTAACTGTCACAAGTGACAGCTGGACTAGAACATATTGCGATAACCAGGCTAACAACCAGATGCACTCCACCGAAGCAAGCTGAACATTCTTTTGTATCGACTTGCTTTCAGTTCTGAAACTATTGCCTGTCATCAAGGATCGTCATAACCCAATAGCACTCGCCATATTTTCCGGAGCATCAACTTGGCGACCAAAGGTCGCAACAATCAATATGACCAAAGTGACTGCCGAAATATGCGCAGTTCGGGATTCGTTGTAACGCGTTGCTGCCGGGGCTGACCGACACCAAGTTTGCTTCTGCGCTGGTGAAGAATGAGGCGATCTTGAACACCGCGCTGGCGCAGATCCCGCTCAAGCGTGTGGCGGATCCGAGTGAGATGGCGGGGGCGGTTTTGTATCTGGCGAGTGATACTTTCAGCTACACCACCGGTGTTTCGCTGAATGTGGATGGCGGGGTCTTGTCCTTATTCAGCTACGCAATATGTAAGCGTCGCCCGCGGCAGTTTCACCACGGGCAAGCTCTTAACGCTTTAACACTTACGCACAGCCTCATAGGCAATCAATCCAAATTTACAGACTTGTATTGCTAGACAACTATCCATTTGCACAATCAAAAGTCCAGATTGAAGTTCAGTGTACGAGTAGCGTATTTTTCAAACGTTACACTCATTGTAAAAGTACCCCCCTGATTGGCCGCATTATCATTGACGAATATCTTCCAAACAGTACCTAAATCCTGGGTACCAGCCGGCGTGAATCGCATACCTCCGGGGGCACCCTTCAGAATACTCAGCGTATGTTTCGTAACCGGCGCACCCTGCGGCCGACGAAATTCGAGCTCCAGCCATCGACCTAGAGGGGGATACAACGTTGCACCTGGCTGCCGCTCTACTCCCATGAACCAAACAGTGACTGTAGCTGGAGCATTACTCTTTAACTGGTTCTTCGCAGTTATCAGTTCAGACTCGTTGCTTTCTGTCGAAGCCTTCAAATTGAACGTACCCTGCTTCCCGGAAGCAGCGGTAAACCGCCATTCATCGGTGGTTGGCTGACCCAGAGGGGGCACACTATTAAAATCACTTGGAGCAAGGCCTGCATCAGGCACAACGTTAAGCTTCAGCGGAGTCCCCGCCATTGCAGAGTCGTTCCAGGATACGGTGATTGGGTACGTTTCACCTGCGTTGAACGTTGCTCCGCCAGGTGGCAGTGCAACGTCGCGCACCAACACCATCAACTCATTTCCCAGATTGCTTGAGATCACCACGCTGTCAATCACCGCCGGTAATGCCATATCCGTGGTGTATAAAACTAATTGCACTACGCCACTTCGGTTGTTCTCTGTCTGGATGGTCCAGTTGAAACTGCCATCACCATCGTCGGGATAAACGTGGTGACCAAGAGGCGGATCCGACTCGACGTTTAAGTTCTCGTTATTGTCCCCCACACCAAGGCGCAGCGTTTTCACGCCCCCCGACTCAAACTTGATGCTCAGTTTGTTTTCCTGCTCTCGGAGCAAAATGTTCCTCTTGTCTGTTTTGATCTCCAGACCGTTCAGGAAGAACTTTGCCTGGCTCCAGTCGGGTAGTGTCGTGGCCACTGCGGAGCTGTATGGGTTGGTCATGGCTTCATCTCGATTATCGGTGGTGGCAATGGAGAAAACTGGTCACTTGACTATCGAGAAAATGCACACTTGCTGGAACTGTCAAAAGTAACAGTCTTATTAGATCAAATCGCGATAAATAAATACTAAAAGGAATAACGTCCAACCATGGCGGATTCGAGTGAAATGGCGACGGCGGTGTTGCATCTGGTTAGTGACGCTTCAAGCGACACCATCGGTGTTGCGCTGAATGTGGATGGCGGCTTTCGTTCCTGAGTCACCAAGCTCACGGCGTGATATCGCTTTCCGCAGAGGGTCGACTGTCGACGATAGCACGCTTGAGGACGTTATCGTCCGGCAAGCCAGGCCCATGTAATTATTGCCACTTTTGTTAATTTATCGTTCGTTGACGTGCAGCGTCACAAGTTCTCTCTCTGAACGTTAATCAGTACCGAGGCCGTACGTTTTGTACCATCCGGTAGAGTCGCTTCTGCAGTGCACTCCCTGATACCGACAGTGCGGTATCCAATGAGGGGTGTAGTAAAAAAACCGTTGCTATTGGTTGTTCCGGTAAAGGTGTCTTTTTCTGGCGCAACTATCTTTACAGAGACGCCAATTAAAGGAATCGTTCCTGGGAACATAAGTTTAGCCGATAGGGGAAATGAATTTATTATGCCGACCATAACCATATCAGGTGGTACAGGCGCATCAATCCCCCCAATAATGGCGAATTTTAATGTTACGCCAGAGTAATTTGGTTTTGACAACTGATGATTTGCTGTGATCAACCTCCCCTTTTCTCCCTCAGTGTAGACTTTCAGTCCAAACGTTCCCGACTTCAAATGATTGAGTTTGACCGTCCAACTATGAATAGGCGTCAAGTGCCCGGCAGTAGGCGCGCTAGAAAAGTCGGCCGCCGTAATGTCACCAGCAGGAATCAACTGAATCGCCAAGGGAACGCCAATCAACGTCTGTGCGCCCTTGTAGTCGAGTGTAAGTGTGTACTCGCTCCCCCCAGTGAAATGTCCCCCTGCCGGTATCAGCGAGCCGTTCTGTTTCAACGCCGCTTCATTGTCCAGACTCTGCGACAACACCCTGCTCTGCGGCAGGGTAACGCCGATCGTCATCCCCTGCCCGGTCAGCTCCAACTTGAACCTTCCGGTCCGGGCGCTATTTGCACTAACAGTCCACTCGTGCGGTTTGGATTGCACAACGCTCACATCCCCGTCCTGCAACCCTGCGACCAAAATGGCTGTCAGCGTCAGCGGATAGTCCTGCATTGGGCTTTCTGCGGGAAAGGTCACGGTTACAGTCTTTGAATCATTCCAAAACCACAGGAAACCGCCCGGCGGATAACCGATATTATCCACCTTGACCGTGGGCTTTTCCTGATTGAGATCAGTTGAAACTGCCCAGCACTCAAGCGGCCAAGGCGCCACTTCCTCCTTGCTCAAAAAAAGCAAGGTGATCTTCCCGCTCAGGTCGTCGTCCGATTTGATCTTCCAATTGAAATTGCCATTGTCCGGATCGACCCAGTCGCCGAATTTCGGGAACGCCTCCAACTTCAGCCCTCCGCTCTCAACCAGCTCAAGGTTGAGCTGTCTGGCAAGTTCGGGTGGAGCTTCCACCCTGACGTCGTTGTCCTGTCCGCGGAGTAATACGACAGCCCCCTGCCATGGCACCAGTTTATCGTTAACGAACAAGCTGGCCAGTTCCCAAGGATTTGCAGCAACTGTTCCGGCTTTTAGTTGGATGGTCATAGCGTGATCTCGATAGTCTGTTGATCTGACTATCAAGAAAAACAATGAGTAAGTAACTGTCATAAATGACAGTCCAAGTAGACCAAATCGCAATAAAAGCCGGCGTTGTCAGTAATGATCCCAGCCTACTGAGTGACACAACGAGTCGCAGTAGTCTCCCGCGTCACCTGCCCCTCCTCCGCCCGCACATCACCCAGCACGTCGGTTTTTTCAGACGTTTCACAGGTGCGCTGAGGAATCGGAGGCGGTGCGGCGGGCGGTGGAGGTGGCGGGCTTGCGCAACCGCCAATCAGGGCTGCGCAGAAGGCGAGCGATAACGGTGTAGAAACGCGTTTCCCAAGACTGTTCATTAGGCTGACCTGCAAAAAATGATGTGCTCATTTTTTGTGACAACAAAACTACGCTGGAAAGTCCACGATCCGGCCACAGAAAAAACAATGTGTTCTTCCCGCTGAACTGTCAGTCATTTCCTGAGTATGGGAGCTCATTGATGCAGGGTGTTGCATTCGAGTTCGTAGCGCAGCTCTTCAACCAGTGCCTGCACGGCATCCGGGGTGCGTAGCGCTGTTACGCTCAACCCGCTGACCACCAGATCCACCTGCCCCGACACCGGGTGATAGAGCTTCACCGTCAACGAATGGTCCCCCGTGAGTGTGCACTCACAGGCCAGCGGCGAAAAACTGCGTTCCAGTTGCAGGCGTAATTGCGCCAGAGAAATCATTGCAATTCACCTTGGCGGCGGCGCATCAAGCAGTGCGCTTTGAACGTAACCATGTGACGGTTCCTTTTCATGTATCGAAGGGTTCGCGAAGACTCGTATCGCACCCTTGCAGCCTAAGAACCGCCGTGCCCGATCAGAACATCCATTTGCACTGCCTCAACTAGTGCATTTGCACCTTAACGCTGCCCCTTGGGTCGTCTCTCGCCGGAGAACAATCCGCGCTCGCGCGCCCAGACGATGGCCTCGCTGCGACTGTGAACATCGAGCTTGGAATAAACTGTCGACACGTGATTACGGACGGTGTTGGGGGCCAGTTTCAGGCGCGCGGCGATTTCCTTGTCGGCGAGGCCTTCGCAGATCAGGCCAAGCACATCGCGCTCCCGGGCTGTCAGATCAGTGAAGGACACACTGGGCAATTTTGGCGAGTTGACGCTTTTCACATTGGCGAGTTTTTCGATCAGCGTACGGCTGAACCAGGACGCGTCTTTCATTACCTCTTCAATCGCCGCCACCAATTCCAGCTCGGTGCGTTTGCGCTCGGTGATGTTCATCAGCACCAGCAGGTAGCAGGGGTTGTCCTGAATGTTCACGGTGTCAGCGGAAATCGCGCACTCGATCAGGTCACTGTCTTTCTTGCGTACGCTGACATCGATGCGATCCAGCGTTCCGGTTTTCTCCAGCGTCGCGAACAACCGTGCGCGGGCGCTCTTGTCGTGGATGAAATCGATCTCGGCGATGGTCTTGCCGAGCACTTCTTCACTGGGATAGCTGAGCGTTTCGAGAAACGCCTCATTGACGTCCAGCACCACCTGATCACTGGCGTTGCACACCAGGATCGGCACGGGCGTCAGGCGAAACGCTTTGGCGAACCGTTCTTCACTCTGACGCAGCGCCACTTCGGCCTTGTGCCGAAGATCCATATCGACGAAGGAAAACAACATGCAGTCTTCATCGTGAAGCTCAAGGGGTTGCCCGGCGACGATCACTTGTTTGCTACCGCCCTCGGCCACTTTCAGCACGGCCTGCATCTGGGGAATGGTGGTGTGCTCGCGCAAGCGCTCGATCGCCAGGTCTTTCTTTTCCGCGCCCTCGAGGATGTCCAGCTCATAGGTCGAAACGCCGATGACCTGATCGCGGGTGTAGCCGGTCATTTCCAGAAAACCCGCATTGACCTTGATATAGCGCAAATCACTCAGGCGACAGATCACCGCCGGGGCCGGGTTGGCGTTGAAGGTCTTTTCGAAGCGCTGCTCGGCGCTGGCCCACTCGGTGACGTCATCCATGATCAGCACCAGCGACTCCGGTTTACCGCCGCTGTCGGCCAGGACCATGCTGCGCACGTTGTGGACCCAGGTACGCTCTTCATCGTCGAGCTGAGTCACTTCCACCAGCACATCACTGAATGTTTCACCACGCGCCACGCGGTTGATCGGGTAGTTGTCGGCGGCGACCGGATGGTGATTGCGGTAGCGCAAGGCGAAGCGCTTGGCGTACTCCCGGGCATTGGCGCCCAGGTCGCTGATCCGGCTGACACCGTGCATGGTGAGCGCGGCTTCGTTGGCCCAGAGGAGGGTCTGATCGAGCTCCAGCAGGATCACGCCGTCAGACAGGCCGGCGATGATCTGCTGCAACTGACGGCGATTGGTTTCGGTGGTCAGGACGTCCTGGCTCATTGGATCTCCACAATTCTGATCGCGCCAACCTGTGGCGCTCTGTGAAGATTACGACCGCGAGGGATTGTGATCGTGCAGAAGGAGCTCAAAAGATCGCAGCCTTCGCCAGCTCCTACGAGGTGCGTACACCCTTAAATTCCGTGGTTGTACGCGATCAATGCAGGAGCTGCCGAAGGCTGCGATCTTTTGATTTTCATGCCGCCAGTTGCCCTCCGGCAATCGCCGCCGACGCCGCCAGCATCGCCCGCAACAACACCGCACACCCTGCCGCCAGATCATCCGGTGCTGCGTTTTCGATTTCGTTGTGGCTGATACCGCCTTCGCACGGTACGAAGATCATTCCGGCCGGGCCGAGTTCGGCGAGGAAGATTGCGTCGTGCCCTGCTCCGCTGACGATGTCCATGTGCGTCAAGCCCAGCCCTTGGGCCGCACCGCGCACGGCTTCGACGCAGCCTTTGTCGAAGTACAGCGGCGGGAAGTCGGCGGTGGGTGTCAATTCGAAGGTCAGGCCGTGTTCTTCGCAGGTGTTTTCGATCACTTCTCGGACTTCGGCGATCATCGAATCCAGGCGTGCCGGTTCCAGATGACGGAAGTCCAGGGTCATGCGCACTTCGCCGGGGATGACGTTGCGCGAGCCGGGATAGGCTTGCAGGCAACCGACGGTGCCGCAGGCGTGAGGTTGATGGCCGAGGGCGGCGCGGTTGACGGCCCCGACGATCACGGCGGCGCCGACCAGTGCGTCCTTGCGCAGGTGCATCGGGGTCGGGCCGGCGTGGGCTTCGACACCGCGCAGTTTCAGGTCGAACCATTTCTGGCCGAGAGCCCCCATCACCACGCCGATGGTTTTGCGTTCGTCCTCAAGGATCGGGCCTTGTTCGATGTGGGCTTCAAAATAGGCGCCGACCGCATGGCCGCTGACCTGACGCGGACCGGCATAGCCAATCGCGTTCAGTGCCTCGCCTACGGTGATGCCTTCGGCGTCGACCTTGGCCAGGGTTTCCTCAAGGGTGAATTTTTCCGCGAACACGCCGGAGCCCATCATGCAGGGGGCGAAGCGCGAGCCTTCTTCGTTGGTCCAGACCACCACTTCCAGCGGCGCTTCGGTTTCCACGCCGAGGTCGTTGAGGGTGCGCAGTACCTCGACGCCGGCGAGCACGCCGAAGCAGCCGTCGAACTTGCCGCCGGTGGGTTGGGTGTCAATGTGGCTGCCGGTCATTACCGGTGGCAGGTTCGGATTGCGGCCGGGGCGGCGGGCGAAGATGTTGCCGACGGCGTCGATGCTGACGGTGCAGCCGGCCTCCTCGCACCACTTGACGAAGATATCGCGGGCCTGACGATCGAGGTCAGTCAGTGCCAGGCGACAGACACCGCCCTTGACGGTGGCGCCGAGCCTGGCCAGGTCCATGAGCGACTGCCACAGGCGGTCACGGTTGATGTGCTGATGGGTGGATTGCAGAACGTCTGTGGCAGCGTTCATGGTGATCTCCTCAGGCAGTTGTTATAGGTTTTTCAGGCAATTCTCGGGTGTGTTCGAGGCCGTCATCGCGGGCAAGCCCGCTCCCACAGTGGATCAAGTGCTCCCAAATTTTGTGTACGACCTCAATCCCTGTGGGAGCGGGCTTGCTCGCGAAGGGGCCATCCGTCACACCGGAGATTTCGCGACTGATGGATTAGGCCGCACCGAGCACAACCCGTAATAAATCAACCCGCCCAGCGCCGAGCCAGTGAACCACCCATAGCTGTAAAACCAGCTGAACGCATCGCTGCCCAGCGACAGCAGCGTCAACACCACCGGCACGCCGAATGCGATAAACCCGAACCAGTTCCATGCCGGATACACGTCATCGCGATAAAGCCCGGCCAGGTCCAGTTGCTGTTTCTTGATCAGGAAATAATCCACCACCATGATCCCGGCGATCGGGCCGAGCAGGCTGGAATAACCCAGCAGCCAGTTCGAATAGACCGTTTCCAGGCTCACGTCCGAGACAATCAACCCAAGCTTTTTCAGCAGCTCATGGGCCATCAGCACCAGTCCCACCAGCCCCGTCAGCAACACCGCTTTGGTGCGGTTGATCACCTTCGGCGCGATGTTCTGGAAATCGTTGGTCGGCGAAACAATGTTGGCGGCGGTGTTGGTGGAGAGCGTGGCAATGATGATCAGCGCCATGGCCAGCGCGACCCAGACCGGGCTCTGGATATGGCCGATCAGCGTGACCGGGTCAGACACGGTCACGCCCACCAGTTTCACCGACGCGGCGGTCATCACCACGCCCAGCGAGGCGAACAGGAACATGGTCAGCGGCAGGCCGATGATCTGCCCGACAATCTGGTCCTTCTGGCTTTTGGCGTAGCGGCTGAAGTCCGGGATGTTCAGCGACAACGTGGCCCAGAACCCGACCATCGCGGTCAACCCGGCGGCGAAGTAACTGACCACGCTGGCGCCTTCCGGGCGTTTGGCCGGGATCGCCAGCAGCTCGGTCATCGACACGTTCGGCATGGCCCAGACCAGCAATCCGACACCCACCAGCACCAACAGCGGCGCGGAAAGCGTTTCCAGCCATTTGATCGACTCGGCGCCGCGAATCACCACCCACAGGTTCAGGGCCCAGAACACCATGAAACCGATCACTTCGCCGGTGCCGCCGAGGGATTTCCAGCCCTCGAAGACCGAGCCCAGAAACAGGTGAATCGCCAGCCCGCCAAACATCGTCTGGATGCCAAACCAGCCACACGCCACCAAGGCACGAATCAGGCAGGGAATGTTGGAGCCCAGGATGCCGAATGACGATCGAAGCAATACAGGAAACGGGATGCCGTATTTGGTGCCGGGGAAAGCGTTCAATGTCAGCGGGATCAACACAATGATGTTGGCGAACAGAATCGCTACCAGCGCTTCACCGACCGTCAGGCCGAAATAGGCGGTCAGCACCCCGCCGAGGGTGTAGGTCGGCACACAGATCGCCATCCCGACCCACAGCGCGGTGATGTGCCATTTGTTCCAGGTTCGTTCGCGCACCTTGGTCGGTGCCATGTCGTGGTTATAACGGGGACTGTCTAGGACGTCGCTGCCGGCTTCGAGCTCGAACAAGCCGTCGCGCTCGGTCACTTGCGATCTGATCTGTTGCATGGCCGCTCCACTGTTCTTTGAATTATTTTTTGCTCATCGCGGGCTGGCGGCATCAATTAACGTGCCGGGCACCTCGATTGCGCATCGGGCAGTTCCATAAAAACTTTGTAAAGCACTGATGTTTATCAATTTTATTTATATAACTGGTGAGCCCTCGGTGACTTGCCCGTTCCCTCAGGCCAAAGGACTGGCAAGTTGTCCGAAATATCAGGGCTCAATCTGGTGCGTCGATCTTTTTTTCAAAGTTGCGCATCAACCATAGACCATCCTCAAGCGGCTGATTTCACATAAGAAATCTTGACCATTTTTTGAACCTGTCAAGTGCGTCAAAATGGTGAGAGGCCTCACCATTTTGGTGATTAATCGTTTTAGTATTTATATTTCAATGACTTAAATCGTTTATATGCTTATAAAAAATATTCTTGCTGATTCCCTGATCTCATACTAGCTTCTATTCCTGACAGTGATGACAGGAATACTCCTGTTGACGCTTGCTTCATATAAAACATTTAGAACCGGCACCAGTCGGTCATTGCCTGCGAGGAACTCGGAATGTCTCTGTTGATCCGTGGCGCCACCGTTATTACCCATGATGAAAGTTATCGCGCCGACGTCTATTGCGCCGACGGCGTGATCAAAGCCATCGGCGACAATCTTGATGTTCCAGCGGGCGCCGAAGTACTCGACGGCAGCGGCCAATACCTGATGCCCGGCGGCATCGACCCGCACACGCACATGCAACTGCCCTTCATGGGCACCGTGGCCAGTGAAGACTTTTTCAGCGGCACGGCGGCGGGACTTGCCGGGGGCACCACGTCGATCATCGACTTCGTGATTCCCAACCCGCAGCAGTCGCTGATGGAGGCGTTTCATCAGTGGCGCGGCTGGGCAGAGAAATCGGCCTCGGACTATGGCTTCCACGTCGCGATCACCTGGTGGAGCGAGCAGGTGCGCGAGGAAATGGCCGAGCTGGTCAGCCAGCACGGCGTCAACAGCTTCAAGCACTTCATGGCTTACAAGAACGCGATCATGGCCGCCGACGACACGCTGGTGGCGAGTTTCGAGCGCTGCCTGGAGCTGGGCGCGGTGCCGACAGTGCATGCGGAAAACGGCGAGCTGGTTTATCACCTGCAACGCAAGCTGATGGCGCAGGGCATCACCGGCCCTGAAGCGCATCCATTGTCGCGCCCTTCTCAGGTTGAGGGCGAAGCAGCGAGCCGGGCCATTCGCATCGCTGAAACCCTGGGCACGCCGCTGTACCTGGTTCACGTGTCGACCAAAGAAGCGCTCGACGAAATCACCTACGCCCGCAGCAAGGGCCAGCAAGTCTACGGCGAAGTGTTGGCGGGTCATTTGCTACTGGACGACAGCGTCTATCAACACCCGGACTGGCAGACCGCTGCCGGTTACGTGATGAGCCCGCCGTTCCGTCCTCGCGGCCATCAGGAAGCACTTTGGCACGGGCTGCAATCCGGCAACCTGCACACCACCGCCACCGACCACTGCTGCTTCTGCGCCGAGCAAAAAGCCGCGGGGCGTGACGACTTCAGCAAAATCCCGAACGGCACCGCCGGTATCGAAGACCGCATGGCGGTGTTGTGGGATGAAGGGGTCAACACCGGGCGTTTTTCGATGCAGCAATTTGTCGCGCTGACCTCCACTAACACTGCAAAGATTTTCAACCTCTATCCACGTAAAGGAGCGATTCGCGTCGGTGCCGATGCGGATCTGGTGCTGTGGGATCCCGAAGGTTCGCGGACGATTTCGGCGAAGACCCATCACCAGCAAGTCGACTTCAACATCTTCGAAGGCAAGACCGTACGCGGGGTGCCGAGCCATACGATCAGCCAGGGCCGTGTGGTCTGGACCGATGGGGATTTGCGCGCCGAGCGTGGGGCCGGACGGTATGTCGAACGGCCGGCGTATCCGGCGGTGTTTGATTTGCTGAGCAAGCGGGCGGAGTTGAATCAGCCCGTTGCCGTGAAACGCTGAGATCGAGGCCTTCGGCCCATCGCCAGCAAGCCGGCTCCCACAGTTGAAATGCATTCCCCTGTAGGAGCCGGCTTGCTGCGATCGCGTAGACACAGACGACACAAAAACCAATGCCCACCAGAGGCAGTTACCTCAATAACCGTGAGGGCAACACCGTGATCAAGACCCTGAAGCACCTCCCGCATCCCTACGAGAATGCGGCCGCCCTCGCCGGCCATTTCACCGATCTGGCGCCACCGCTCAACGACCGCCAGGCGCACCTGGAAGCCTCGCGCTGCCTGTATTGCTACGACGCGCCGTGCGTGAATGCCTGTCCGAGCGACATCGACATTCCCTCGTTCATCCGCAATATCCATCAGGACAACGTGCAAGGCGCAGCGCAGAAAATCCTCTCGGCGAACATTCTCGGCGGCAGTTGCGCCCGGGTCTGCCCGACGGAAATCCTTTGCCAGCAAGCCTGCGTGCGCAACAACGCCCATGAATGCGCACCGGTGTTGATCGGCCTGTTGCAGCGCTACGCCGTGGACAACGCGCACTTCAGCGAACACCCCTTCCCTCGCGCCGCAGCCACCGGCAAACGCATCGCCGTGGTCGGTGCCGGGCCGGCCGGTTTGTCCTGCGCTCATCGCAGCGCTATGCACGGGCATGACGTGGTGATTTTCGAAGCGCGGGAAAAGGCAGGCGGCCTCAACGAATACGGGATCGCCAAGTACAAACTGGTGGACGATTACGCGCAGAAGGAACTCGATTTCCTGCTGCAGATCGGTGGCATCGAAATCCGTCACGGGCAGAAACTCGGTGAAAACCTGACCCTCGGCGAACTGCATCAACAATTCGACGCAGTGTTCCTCGGACTTGGCCTCAACGCCAGCAAACAGCTTGGGCTGGCCCACGAAGATGCGCCGGGCTTGCTCGCCGCCACCGAGTACATCCGCGAATTGCGCCAGGCCGATGATCTGACACAACTGCCTTTGGCCGATCATTGCATCGTCCTCGGTGCCGGTAACACCGCCATCGACATGGCCGTGCAAATGGCCCGCCTCGGCGCGCATGACGTGAATCTGGTGTATCGCCGCGGTGCCGAGGACATGGGCGCCACCCACCACGAACAAGACATCGCCAAAGCCAATCAGGTGCGCTTGCTGACATGGGCGCAACCCGAAGAAGTGCTGCTCGACGATCAAGGCAACGTGCGTGGCATGCGCTTCGCTCGCACACACCTGGTGGAAGGTCGACTGCAAACCACTGGCGAAACCTTCGAACTGGCCGCCGATGCAATCTTCAAAGCCATCGGCCAGGCGTTCGATTCAAGCGCCCTTGTCGATCCGCTGGCGCGCGAACTCAAGCGTCAGGGCGATCGGATTCAGGTCGATGAACAGCTGCGCACAAGCATTGCAGGCGTGTATGCCGGCGGTGACTGCACCAACCTCGATCAGGACCTCACCGTGCAGGCGGTGCAGCACGGCAAGCTGGCGGCCGAGGCCATCAACGCTCAACTGATGCTCAACGTGGAGGCTGCGTAAATGGCCGATCTTTCGATTGTCTTCGCCGGCATCAAATCCCCCAACCCGTTCTGGCTCGCTTCCGCGCCACCGACCGACAAAGCCTACAACGTGGTCCGCGCTTTCGAAGCCGGTTGGGGTGGCGTGGTCTGGAAAACCCTGGGTGAAGACCCGGCAGCGGTCAACGTGTCGTCGCGCTACTCGGCGCACTTCGGGGCCAACCGTGAAGTGTTGGGTTTCAACAACATCGAGCTGATCACCGACCGCTCGCTGGAGATCAACCTGCGGGAAATCACCCAGGTCAAAAAGGACTGGCCGGACCGGGCGCTGATCGTGTCGTTGATGGTGCCCTGCGTCGAAGAATCCTGGAAACACATTCTGCCACTGGTGGAAGCCACCGGTGCCGATGGCATCGAACTGAATTTCGGCTGCCCCCACGGCATGCCGGAACGAGGCATGGGCGCGGCAGTCGGTCAGGTGCCGGAGTATGTCGAACAGGTCACGCGCTGGTGCAAGACGTATTGCTCGCTGCCGGTGATCGTCAAGCTCACGCCGAACATCACCGACATCCGCGTCGCTGCCCGTGCGGCCCATCGCGGTGGTGCCGATGCGGTGTCGCTGATCAACACGATCAACTCGATCACCAGCGTCAACCTCGAGCGTATGGTCGCCAACCCCACTGTCGGCAGTCAAAGCACCCACGGCGGTTATTGCGGTTCGGCGGTGAAGCCGATTGCGCTGAACATGGTCGCCGAGATCGCCCGCGATCCCCAGACGCAAGGCCTGCCGATCTCCGGCATCGGCGGCATCGGCAACTGGCGTGACGCAGCGGAATTCATCGCGTTGGGCAGCGGCTCGGTGCAGGTGTGCACGGCGGCGATGTTGCATGGTTTCCGCATTGTCGAAGAGATGAAGGACGGTTTGTCACGCTGGATGGACAGTCAGGGTTACGCCAGCGTGTCGGAATTTTCCGGGCGCGCGGTGGCCAATACCACCGACTGGAAGTACCTGGACATCAACTATCAGGTGATTGCGAAGATTGACCAGGAGGCGTGTATCGGGTGCGGGCGTTGCCATATCGCCTGCGAAGACACTTCCCATCAGGCGGTGTCCAGCGTCAGGCAGGCGGACGGCACGCATAAATATGAAGTGATCGATGAAGAGTGTGTGGGCTGCAATTTGTGCCAGATCACTTGCCCGGTACAGGACTGCATCGAGATGGTGCCGATGGAGAACGGGAAGCCGTTTCTGGATTGGAATCATGATCCGCGCAATCCCTACCATGTAGCTGTTTGAGTCCGGCGGTGCCTGAGCTGGCGCCTTCGCGAGCAAGCCCGCTCCCACATTTGATCTCCAGCGAACACAGCATTTGTGTACGACAGCAATCAAATGTGGGAGCGGGTTTGCTCGCGAGGGGCCGGCAGCACCACTGAAATCCTCAAGGTTCTAGACCGATCCCCCGCAAAATCACACTCGTCACCGTCTGCACCGCCCTCTCAAACTGCATGTCCGACAGCGGCTGGTGATCGTTCAGGATGTTCACCTGATGATCAAAGTCAGCGTAATGCTGGGTCGAGGCCCAGATCATGTACAGCAGGCTTGAAGGCTCCACCGGCAGAATGCGTTTGTCGTCCACCCACTGACGAATTTTCGCCTCTTTCATCTTGGCCCAGTCGTACAGGCTGGCGTCCAGCGCGACACCCAACGTCGGCGCGCCATGGATGATTTCGTTGGCCCAGACTTTCGAGCCGTAAGGCCGGCTGCGGGAGTGGTTCATCTTGGCGCGGATGTAGCTGCTGAGCACGACGCGCGGGTCATCGAACATCTCGAAACACAAGGCGTCCTGCTTCCACACCTCAAGCAAATCGAACAGCACGGCGCTGTACAACTCGGTCTTGGTACTGAAGTAGTAATGCAGGTTGGAACGCGGCAGTTGCACTTCGGCGGCGATGTCGGCCATGGCGGTACCACCGAAACCTTTTTCGGCAAAGACCTTTTCGGCCCCGAGCAGGATTTTCTCGACGTTACTGCGGCGAATCTCGATCTTGTGATTGCCCATGAGGGCTCCCTGACAACAGCGTTGCTCAAGACTAACATCCGCTCTACATCGCGGCGACAGAGGAAAACGAAACTTCGTACGCCCCCGGTGGGAGCGGGCTTGCTCGCGAAGAGGTCATCACATTCAACATCTTTGCTGCCTGGCCCACCGCTTTCGCGAGCAAGCCCGCTCTCACGGTGTTATACGTGCGCTCAAGTCATCGTATAACTTCTAATTGACAATTCGTGAAACCCTCGCAAATAATCGCCGCAATGTTGTACGACGACGTATGACGACAATAAAAACAACAAGAAACATCGGGAGCGTCACAGTGAGCAAGCACGTCCGTAATTCCTTCGCCTGCACCCCTCGCCCATCCTTCGCACGCCGCCATACCCTGAGCCTGATCGGTTGCAGCAGCCTGGCCGTACTCGCCATGCCCATGACCAGTAACGCCGAAGGATTCGTCGATGACGCCAAGGCCACGCTGAACCTGCGCAACGCCTACTTCAATCGCAACTACACCAACCCGGCCTACCCTCAGGGCAAGGCCGAAGAGTGGACGCAAAGCTTCATCCTCGACGCCAAGTCCGGCTTCACTCCGGGCCCGGTCGGCTTCGGCGTCGATGTGCTCGGGTTGTACTCGCAGAAACTCGACGGAGGCAAAGGCACGGGCGGCACCCAGTTACTGCCGATCCACGACGATGGCCGCCCGGCAGACAATTTCGGCCGGATGGGCGTGGCGCTCAAAGGCAAAATCTCGAAGACTGAATTGAAGGTCGGGGAATGGATGCCGGTGCTGCCGATCCTGCGCTCCGATGACGGTCGCTCGCTGCCGCAAACCTTTCGCGGCGGCCAGGTGACGTCCACCGAGATCAGCGGCCTGACGCTCTACGGCGGCCAGTTCCGGCAGAACAGCCCGCGTAACGATGCGAGCATGGAAGACATGTTCATGAACGGAAAATCGGCAGCCTTTAGCTCGGACCGTTTCAACTTCGGCGGCGGTGAATATGCGTTCAACGAGAAGCGCACCCAGGTTGGCGTCTGGTACGCAGAACTCAGCGACATCTACCAACAGCAATATTTCAACCTGAGCCACAGCCAGCCTATCGGCGACTGGACCCTGGGCGCCAACCTCGGCTACTTCATCGGCAAGGAAGACGGCAGCGCCCTGGCCGGCGACCTCGACAACAAAACCGCGTTCGCCATGCTCTCGGCCAAGTACGGTGGCAGTACGTTCTATATCGGCCTGCAGAAACTCAGCGGCGACGACGCCTGGATGCGCGTCAACGGTACCAGCGGCGGCACCCTGGCCAACGACAGCTACAACTCCAGCTACGACAACGCCAGGGAGAAATCCTGGCAGCTGCGTCATGACTACAACTTCGTGGCACTCGGCATTCCCGGCCTGACGATGATGAACCGCTACATCAGCGGCGATAACGTGCACACGGGCGTGATTACCGACGGCAAGGAATGGGGTCGCGAATCGGAACTGGCCTACACCGTACAGAGCGGACCGCTGAAGAACCTCAACGTCAAATGGCGCAACGCGAGCATCCGCAAAGACTTCAGCACCAATGAATTCGATGAGAATCGCATTTTCATCAGCTATCCGATTTCGTTGTTGTAAGCCCACAGACGATCCCCCCCTGTAGGAGCCGGCTTGCTGGCGATGGGCGCACAAGCAACGCGTTTATCCAATGGGTACGCGCAATCGTTAACGCCCATCGCCAGCAAGCCGGCTCCTACAAGGGGGGGGCGTTCAACCCTCTGTCAATTTCCGCCAAAGTCGCGTTGACAAGACCCGGAAACCCTAACGATACTTCGGCAAAGTCATACGACAACCTACAACGAATTCTGACAACAATAATTAGCGTCCAGGAACTGCCATGACCACTACGCCCAACGCCCCTTTCAATCGCCTGCTGCTGACCGGCGCCGCCGGTGGCCTCGGTAAAGTGCTGCGCGAAAGCCTGCGCCCTTACGCCAATGTGATTCGCCTGTCGGACATCGCCGATATCGCGCCAGCCATCGATGACCGCGAAGAAGTCGTACCCTGCGACCTCGCAGACAAGCACGCCGTGCATCAATTGGTCGAAGGCGTGGACGCGATCCTGCACTTCGGTGGCGTCTCGGTCGAACGCCCGTTCGAAGAGATCCTCGGCGCCAACATCTGTGGCGTGTTCCACATCTACGAAGCGGCGCGTCGCCATGGCGTCAAGCGGGTGATTTTCGCCAGTTCCAACCACGTCATCGGCTTCTACAAACAGGACGAAGTGATTGACGCCCACTCCCCTCGCCGCCCGGACAGCTACTACGGCTTGTCCAAGTCCTACGGCGAAGACATGGCCAGTTTCTACTTCGACCGCTACGGCATCGAAACCGTCAGCATCCGCATCGGCTCCTCGTTCCCGGAGCCGCAGAACCGCCGGATGATGAGCACCTGGCTGAGTTTCGGTGACTTGACCCACTTGATCGAGCGCGCCTTGTACGCGCCGAACGTCGGTCACACCGTGGTGTATGGCGCCTCCGACAACAAGAACGTCTGGTGGGACAACCGTTTCGCCACCGCGCTGGGGTTTGCGCCCAAGGACACGTCTGAAGTGTTTCGCGAAAAAGTCGAGGCCCAACCGATGCCGGCCGCTGATGACCCGGCCATGGTCTATCAGGGTGGCGCTTTTGTCGCGGCGGGCCCGTTCGGTGACTGAATCACGCGTCTCGCTTGATCCCCATAACAAAAGCCAAGGGAATGAGTTGCCATGCAAGCCGAATTGATTGTCGATGCCCGCAACGCGGTCGGTGAAAGCCCGGTGTGGGTCTGCGAGGAAAACGCCCTGTATTGGGTCGATATCCCCACTGGGGGCCTGCAACGCTGGAATGCCGGAAACGGTCACGTCGACGCCTGGACTGCACCGCAAATGCTCGCCTGCATCGCGCGTCACAGCGACGGCAGCTGGGTCGCTGGGATGGAGAGCGGATTCTTCAGCCTGCGCCCGCACAACGATGGCAGTCTCGACAGCGAACTGCTGGCCCACGTCGAGCACTCACGTAAAGACATGCGCCTGAACGATGGTCGTTGTGATCGCCAGGGCCGTTTCTGGGCCGGCAGCATGGTGCTGAACATGGGCGCCAACGCAGCCGAGGGAGCGCTGTATCGCTACGCCAATGGCCAGCGTGGCCCACTTGCAGCGCAACTCGGCGGATTCATCGTTCCCAACGGCCTGGGCTTCAGCCCGGACGGCCGGACGATGTACCTCTCGGACTCCCATCCCCTGGTCCAGCAAATCTGGGCGTTCGATTACGACCTCGACAGTGGCGAACCGTCCAACCGCCGACTGTTTGTCGACATGAATCAGTACCAGGGTCGCCCCGATGGCGCGGCGGTAGACGCCGAAGGCTGCTACTGGATCTGCGCCAACGACGCCGGGCTGATTCACCGTTTCACCCCGGATGGCCGGCTGGACCGTTCCCTCAGCGTGCCCGTTAAAAAACCAACCATGTGCGCCTTCGGTGGCAGTCGACTGGACACCCTGTTTGTGACCTCGATCCGCCCCGGTGACGACCATGACGAGCAATCACTGGCCGGTGGGGTGTTCGCCCTCAATCCCGGCGTGAAAGGCTTGCCCGAACCTCAGTTCAACCTCTAGCGACACCTGCTTGTGCTGCACCGCTGCGCCTTTGAATACAAAAAAAATAACAATACGGAGACACACCCATGGACTTCAAACGCACCTTGCTCGCCGCTGCACTCCCCTTGGCTTTTACCCTCAGCAGCGCTGCGAACGCGCTTGAAATAAAATTCGCCGATATCCACCCCGCCGGTTACCCGACGGTCGTTGCGGAAGAACAGCTGGGCAAGACGCTGGTAGCCGACAGCAACGGCGCACTGACCTTCAAGATGTTTGCGGGCGGCGTGCTCGGCTCGGAAAAGGAAGTGGTAGAACAGGCCCAGGTCGGCGCCATCCAGATGGCGCGTGTCAGCCTCGGGATCGTCGGGCCGGTGGTGCCCGACGTCAACGTGTTCAACATGCCCTTCGTGTTCCGCGACCAGGCGCACATGCGCAAAGTCATCGACGGTGAAGTGGGTGACGAAATCCTCGACAAGATCACCAACTCCGAATTCAACCTGGTCGCCCTGGCCTGGATGGACGGTGGCACACGCAACCTCTACACCAAAAAACCGGTACGCAGCATTGCAGACCTCAAGGGCATGAAAATCCGCGTGCAGGGCAACCCGATGTTCATCGAAACCATCAACGCCATGGGCGGTAACGGCATTGCGATGGACACCGGCGAAATCTTCAGTGCCTTGCAGACCGGGGTGATCGACGGCGCGGAAAACAACCCGCCGACCCTGCTTGAACACAACCACTACCAGAATGCCAAGTTCTACAGCCTGACCGGCCACCTGATCCTGCCTGAACCCATCGTGATGTCGAAAATCACCTGGAACAAACTCACCCCCGAGCAACAAGTCCTGGTGAAGAAAACCGCCAAGGCCGCACAGGCTCAGGAACGCACCCTGTGGGACGCCAAATCCGCCAGCAGCGAAGAGAAACTCAAGGCAGCAGGCGTCGAGTTCATTACCGTCGACAAAAAACCTTTCTATGAGGCCACAGCCTCGATTCGCGAAAAATACGGCGCGCCTTACGTCGACCTGATCAAGCGCATCGAAGCCGTTCAGTAACCCTCCCTGCATTCATGAAAGGCCCCGCGCCGCTGACGTTGGTGTACGTCTGCGCGCGCCCGGTTACGGTGGAACCCGATGAAGAATCTACTGCTGCGTATCAACGACAGGATTTACATGACCTGCATCTGGGTCGCGGGCCTGTCAGTCCTGGCCATTTCCCTGATCATTCCGTGGGGCGTCTTTGCCCGGTACGTCCTTGGCACCGGCTCCAGCTGGCCTGAGCCCAGCGCAATTTTGCTGATGATGGTGTTTACCTTCATTGGCGCGGCGGCCAGCTACCGCGCTGGCGCGCACATGGCGGTGGCCATGCTCACCGACCGCATGGCGCCGAAACTGCGCAAAGCCATGAGTATTTTTTCCCAGTTGTTGATGGCGACCATTTGCCTGTTCATGGCGATCTGGGGCACCAGGCTGTGCCTGTCCACCTGGAACCAGTTCATGAGCGCCCTGCCCACCTTGCGTGTCGGTATCACCTACATGCCGATCCCGATTGGCGGGGTGCTGACGCTGATTTTCGTGCTGGAAAAACTCTTGCTCGGTGACCAGAGCAACCGTCGGGTCGTGCGTTTCGACCTGGTTGAAGAAAGCGAAGGTGCCGCATAAATGGACGCTCTGATTCTGCTGGGCAGCTTTATCGCGTTGATCCTGATCGGCATGCCGGTCGCCTATGCCCTGGGACTGTCCGCCCTGATCGGGGCGTGGTGGATCGATATTCCGTTCCAGGCGCTGATGATTCAGGTCGCGGGTGGAGTGAACAAATTCTCCTTGTTGGCGATTCCGTTTTTCGTGTTGGCGGGCGCGATCATGGCCGAAGGCGGCATGTCGCGACGGCTGGTAGCGTTTGCAGGGGTGCTGGTGGGGTTTGTGCGCGGAGGTCTGTCACTGGTCAACATCATGGCCTCGACCTTCTTCGGCGCAATTTCCGGTTCTTCAGTGGCCGACACCGCATCGGTCGGTTCGGTACTGATTCCGGAAATGGAACGCCGTGGCTATCCGCGCGAATTCGCCACCGCCGTGACCGTCAGCGGTTCAGTGCAAGCCTTGCTGACACCGCCGAGCCACAACTCGGTGCTCTATTCGCTGGCCGCTGGCGGCACGGTCTCGATCGCCTCGCTGTTCATGGCCGGCGTCGTGCCGGGTTTGTTGATGAGCGCGTGCCTGATGGTGCTGTGCCTGATCTTCGCGAAGAAACGCAACTACCCCAAGGGCGAAGTCATTCCCCTGCGCCAGGCCCTGAAAATCTGCGGTGAAGCCCTGTGGGGGCTGATGGCGATGGTGATCATCCTCGGCGGGATTCTCTCGGGTATTTTCACCGCCACTGAATCGGCGGCGATTGCGGTGCTCTGGTCGTTCTTCGTGACCATGTTCATCTACCGCGACTACAAGTGGAGCGAGCTTCCGAAACTGATGCACCGCACGGTGCGCACGATCTCGATCGTGATGATCCTGATCGGTTTTGCTGCCAGCTTCGGCTACATCATGACGCTGATGCAGATCCCGGCGAAGATCACTACGATGTTCCTGACCCTGTCGGACAACCGTTACGTGATCCTGATGTGCATCAACGTGATGCTGCTGTTGCTCGGCACGGTGATGGACATGGCGCCGCTGATCCTGATTCTGACGCCGATTCTGATGCCGGTGATTCTGGGCATTGGTGTGGACCCGGTGCAGTTCGGCATGATCATGCTGGTGAACCTGGGCATCGGATTGATAACACCGCCAGTAGGTGCGGTACTGTTTGTGGGGTCGGCCGTGGGTAAAGTCAGTATCGAGAAGACCGTGAAGGCGTTGCTGCCATTTTATGGCGTGCTGTTCCTGGTGCTGATAGCCGTGACCTATATTCCGGCACTGTCGCTGTGGTTGCCGCATCTGGTGTTGTAACGACCGCGACGGTTGACCTGCAGGAGCCGGCTCCTGCAGGTACGCCGTTTCACCCCTCACTATTTATCGCTGGTGAACATGACGCCCCTACTCCTCGAGCTCGAAGACGAGTTCACCCACCTCACCCTCGCCCCGGAAATCGGCGCAGCCCTCGTCAACTGGACCGTGCGCAGCAGCGGTCAGCCGTTGTTGCGCCACGGCGATGCTCACGCACTGCGCACCGGCCTGCCCGGCAAACTCGGTTGTTTTCCCTTGGTGCCATGGTCCAACCGCATTTCCGATGGCGGTTTCGATCGCCCGGACGGCTGGCTCGCGCTTGAGCCCAACAGCCTTACCGATCCCCTGCCGATTCACGGCAGCGCCTGGCAGCAGCCATGGCAAGTGGTCTCGCAGGCCCGCGATGAAGTCGTCTTGCAACTCGACAGCAACACACCCTTTGCCTATCGCGCCAGGCAGCGTATCCAGCTCAGCAAGGGCAAGCTGAGCATCGAGCTGCACGTTACGCACCTGGCCGAGCGTGCCGCGTGGCATGGCCTGGGGTTGCACCCGTATCTGCCGCGCACCGCCGGCACACGGTTGCAGGCCAAGGCCGAACAGGTCTGGTTGTGCGACACCTCGAAGCTGCCGACCCGACTCGCCCCGTTGCCTGCCGAATGGGATTTCCGTCAGCTCAAGCCCCTGCCCGACACACTGGTCGACAACGGTTTCTGCCAATGGGATGGCCATTGCCTGATCCAGCAACCGGACCTCGGTTATGAACTGGAATGCCAGGCCCGCGGCAGTGATTACTACCTGCTCTACTGCCCGGTGGACCTGGCGTTTTTCTGCATCGAACCGGTGAGCCATCCGGTCAATGCGCACCACTTGCCCGGTCGGCCCGGATTAGTGTTGCTGGAGCAAGGTCAATCCGCCGAACTGGGTTTCAGCCTGCAATACCGCGCTTACCCCAGTAACTGACTCAGCACTGCGCGCAACTTGCCGGGTTTCACCGGTTTGTTCAGCAACGGCGCATCCAGCCGCTGCAAGGAGCGCCGGCACTGATCGGTGCGGTCCGCGGTGATAATCACCGCGGGAATGGTCTGGCTGAAATGTTCGCGCAAGTGCCGCACCACCTCACAGCCCACCACCCCGTGATCGAGGTGATAGTCCGCCAGAATCAGTTCCGGCGCCTGGCCCTGCAACGCGGCCAGTGCCGAGGTTTCGTCGGTGGCGACGACCACTTCGCAACCCCATTGCCCGAGCAATGCGCTCATGCTTTCCAGAATGCTCACTTCATTGTCCAGCACCAGCAACCGCCGGCCCGGCAACGGATTACCGGTACCCGGCTGAGGCGCCGCGAGGCTGATGGGTAACGGAACCTCATGGGAAATCGGCACCTCAATGCTGAACATCGAACCGCGTCCCGGCAGCGAATGCACCTGGATCCGGTAGTCGAGGATCTTGGCGATGCGTTCGACGATTGCCAGCCCCAGCCCCACGCCTTTGCGGTCGGCAGCACGGCCAACGTCCAGTTGATTGAATTCGAGGAAGATCGAGTCGAGGCGATCCGCCGGGATCCCGCGCCCGGTGTCCCAGACTTCCAGACGCAGTCGGTCGCCGCGACGCCGGGCCCCGAGCAGGATGCTGCCTTGATCGGTATAGCGGCAGGCGTTACTGAGGAAGTTGCGCAGGATGCGGGTCATCAGGCGCAGGTCGGTGCGAATGGCGAAATCGCCCCTGTGCACGCGCAAACGCAACCCGGCCGCATCGGCCACTGACCGGAACTCGGACACCAGCGGCCCAAACAATTCATCGAGGCGGTACAACGCGACATCCGGTTTGACCGCGGCCTGATCGAGCCGGGAAATGTCCAGCAAATCGGTGAGCAAATCTTCCGCCCCTTCCAGGGCCTGATGGGTGCGTTCGACCAGCACCTGTTCGACGTCCGGCAGTTTGCGCTCACGCAGGGTCGAGATCAGCAAACGCGCGGCGTTGAGGGGTTGCAGCAGGTCATGACTGGCGGCGGCGAGGTATTTGTCCTTGCTGCGATTGGCGGCCTCGGCGGCGTCACGAGCATCGCGCAAGGCCTCGGCGATCTGTTTACGCTGGGTGATCTGTTGCTGCAGGTTGCGGTTGGCTTCGAGTAATTCGTCGGTGCGCGCGGTGACACGCTGTTCCAGTTCGTCATTGAGCTGTTGCAGCCGCTGCTGAGCCTGTTTGCGTTCGGTGATGTCGGCGACAAAACCCTCCACCAACCCTTCCTGATCGGGCTTGAGCAGCAGGTTCATCAGTACGTCGAGGCTGCTGCCGTCCTTGCGCCGCAACTGGGTTTCATAGCCATGCAGGCTGCCCTGATGCCGGAGGATTTCGCCGATGTTTTCCAGTTCCCGGGCGCCGCCGACAAACAGGTTGCTCGCCAGATCCGCCAGGGAAAACAACACATCCTGAGGGTTTTCATAACCCAGCATCCGCGCCAGTGCCGGGTTCGCGGCGCGCATGCCTTCGAGCAGGCTGGCCTGGAAGATCCCGTGCACCGCATTTTCGAACAGCCACTTGTAGCGATTACGCTCCGCTTCGAGCTCGTCGAGGCGCGCGGCGAGTTCCGGGTAATGGCTCTTGCGCGCCGAGTGGCTGCCTAATCCGAGTAACCCCGCCAGCGCGCGTTGTTGTTCGTCAGAGGGCTTCGCCATAGACGACCTCGACATCGCGCTGGCTGGATTCGCGCGGGTTGGTCAGGATGCACGGGTCGTGCATGGCGTGTTGCGACAGGAACGGGATGTCTGTCGTGCTGACACCGTGCAAACCGAGGGTTTCGTGAAAGCCGATGGCGTGTTTCAACGCGATCAGGTGCTCAACCAGACGCCCGCAGATCTGCCGGTGATTGAGGCCTCGGCAATCGATGCCGAACGTCTCGGCAATCACCTTGAACCGTTCCGGCGCGGAGCTGTAATTGAAGGCCACCACGTGCTCGACCAGCACCGCGTTACACAAGCCGTGCGGCAAGTCGAGAAAACCGCCAAGGCTGTGGGACATGGCGTGCACCGCGCCGAGGATCGCGTTGGAGAACGCCAGCCCGGCCTGCATGCTGCCGAGCATGATCTTCTCACGCAGGGCGATGTCGCTCGGGTTGGCGATCATCTGCACCAGGTTGCCGTTGATCAGGCGCATCGCTTCCAGCGCATGGGGGTCGGTCAAGGGACCGTGACCGGTGGACACGAAGGCTTCGATGGCATGCACCAACGCGTCGATACCGGTACAGGCCGACAGGAACGGGTCCATGCTCAGGGTGGTTTCCGGGTCGATCAGCGACACGTCCGGCACCACTGCCTTACTGACGATGGAGAACTTCATGCGTTCTTGCTGGTTGGAAATGATCACGAACTGCGAGACATCCGCCGAGGTGCCCGCGGTGGTCGGAATCAGGATCAGCGGCGGGCTGGGCACGCGGATGGTATCGACGCCCTCGAACTCAAGGATGCTACGCCCGTGGGCGACGACGATGCCGATGCCTTTGCCGCAATCCATCGGGCTGCCGCCGCCGACCGCCACGATCACATCGCAGTGGTTTTCCTTGTACAGCTCGGCACCAAGCATGACTTCTTCAACCCGTGGGTTGGGCGAAACGTCGCTATACAGAAAGTAATCGATGCCCTGCGCTTGCAGGCTGGCCTCGACATCGGCGACCCAACCGGCGGCGATCACGCCGGGATCGCTGACGACCAGGACCTTGCGGGCGCCAAAGGTCTTGGCGTAGTTGCCGACGTTATGCCGACAGCCGGCACCGAAGATGATTTCAGGGGAAACGAATTTACGCAGCTGACTGAGACTCTGGCTCATTGGAAAGCCTGTTTTTTATTGTTTTGAAAGGTAAAGCCACACTAACCCATCCGGCTGTGAATGCAATCAGACCAATGGCTGGTCCCTCCGCAGATCCTCTGTAGGAGCCGGCTTGCTGGCGATGGCGGCCGCAATGGCGATGCATGGCTCGCGGGCCTCATCGCCAGCAAGCCGGCTCCTACAAGGGGGGTGTGTGCAAGGTGGGCTATCCGCGATAGATCAGCCGCGATGCCTTCTCGTTACGTAACGTCAAATGTTCCATCCCCTGCCCCGGCGCATCGGCTTCCTCGCGTGCCTTGAGGATCACACCGTGGTGCGGCGACTTGCTGCACACCGGGTCGGCATTGGCGGCATCACCGGTCAGCATGAACGCCTGGCAGCGGCAGCCGCCGAGGTCCTTGTGCTTTTCATCGCAGGAGCGGCACGGTTCCTTCATCCAGTCGTCGCCGCGAAAGCGGTTGAAACCGAAGGAATCAGTCCAGATGTGCTCGATGCTGTGCTCGCGCACATTGGGAAACGTCACCGGTAATTGGCGGGCGCTATGACAGGGCAACGCCGTGCCGTCCGGGGTGATGTCGAGGAACAGATTGGCCCAGCCGTTCATGCAGGTCTTGGGGCGCTCTTCGTAATAATCCGGGGTGACGAAGATCAGCTTGCACGGATGGCCCTGCGCCTCGAGCCGTTGGCGATACTCATTGGTGATGCGCTCGGCGCGCTGTAATTGTTCGCGGGTCGGAAGCAGGCCCACGCGGTTGAGCTCGGCCCAACCATAGAACTGACACGTCGCCAGTTCGACGAAATCCGCTTCCAGCTCCAGGCACAAGTCGATGATCCGGTCGATGCGATCGATATTGTGCCGATGGGTAACGAAATTCAGCACCATCGGATAACCCTGGGCTTTCACCGCGCGGGCCATGGCGAGCTTCTGCGCGAACGCCTTGCGCGAGCCGGCGAGCATGTTGTTGACCGCTTCGTCGGCAGCCTGGAAGCTGATCTGGATGTGGTCGAGCCCGGCGACCTTGAAATCCCGGACTTTCTGTTCGGTCAGGCCGATACCCGAGGTGATCAGGTTGGTGTAGTAACCCATGTCCCGTGCGGCTTTGATCAATTGCGCCAGGTCCTGGCGCACCAACGGCTCGCCACCGGAAAAACCCAGTTGCGCAGCGCCCATTTCCCGCGCCTCACGGAACACGCGAATCCATTCTTCGGTACTCAATTCCGCGCCTTGTTGAGCGAAATCCAGCGGGTTGGAACAATAGGGGCATTGCAGCGGACACCGATACGTCAGCTCCGCCAACAGCCACAGCGGTGGCCCCGGACGCGACTCATTCGATCCAGAATTGAGCATGGGCCACCTCCAGAAACGCCAGCACATCCTCGTCGATCCCCGGCACACCGGGAAAACTCGCCGAGAGTAAATCGATGATCACCGCCACACTGCGCTGACCGTCCAGCAGATCGAGAATCTGCCCGGCACTGGCGTTGAGTTTGATCATGCCTTCGGGGTACAGCAGCACATGACAGTCCTGACGCGGCTCCCACTGCAAGCGAAAACCCTGGCGCAACGTGGGTGATTGCTCACGTTTGATCAGGCTCACAGCGCGATCCCCCGGTGCCAGACGTGCTCGGTTGTCACCGTGTGATACGGCGGGCGTTCCAGCTCGTAGGCCATGCTCATGGCGTCGAGCATGCTCCACAGTACGTCGAGCTTGAACTGGAGGATTTCCAGCATCCGCTGTTGGCCTTCGACGGTGACGTAATGTGCCAGGGTGATGCGCAAACCGTGCTCGACATCACGCCGCGCCTGACTCAGGCGCGTGCGGAAATAGTCGTAGCCGGCGACGTCGATCCACGGGTAATGCGTTGGCCAGGCGTCGAGCCGTGATTGGTGGATCTGCGGTGCGAACAGCTCGGTCAGCGAACTGCTGGCCGCTTCCTGCCAGCAGGCGCGACGGGCGAAATTGACGTAAGCGTCCACGGCGAAGCGTACGCCGGGCAATACCAGCTCCTGGGACAGGATCCGTTCACGGTCCAGACCCACTGCTTCACCGAGGCGCAGCCAGGCTTCGATTCCACCTTCGCTGCCAGGCACACCGTCGTGGTCGAGAATCCGTTGCAGCCATTCGCGGCGCACGTCGCGGTCCGGGCAGTTGGCCAGAATCGCGGCATCCTTGAGCGGAATGTTGATCTGGTAGTAGAAGCGGTTGGCGACCCAGCCCTGGATCTGCTCGCGAGTGGCGCGACCGGCGTACATGGCTTGGTGGAAGGGGTGGTGGATGTGGTAATAGGCGCCTTTTGCACGCAAGGCCTGCTCGAATTCGGTGGGGGTCATGGGCGTGTCGGTCATTGCGGGGCTCCGGGAAAGCTGCTGTGTCTGATCTGGCCTCATCGCTGGCAAGCCAGCTCCCACAGGTTTTGTGTACTCCGCAGAACCTTGTGGGAGCTGGCTTGCCAGCGATGGCGCCAACGGCTACAACTCAATACTCATGCCGTCATAGGCCACTTCGATCCCGCGTCGCTCCAGCAACGCCCGCTCAGCCGAGTCTTCATCGAGGATCGGATTGGTGTTGTTGATGTGGATCAGCACCTTGCGCTGGCGGCTGAAACCCTCAAGCACTTCAAGCATGCCGCCCGGTCCGCTTTGCGGCAGGTGGCCCATTTCACTGCCCAGGCTCTGGCCGACTTCACACACACGCATCTCGTCATCGCGCCACAACGTGCCGTCCAGCAACAAACAGTCGGCGCGTTGCATCCAGCTCGACACCTCATCGTCGATCTGGCCCAGGCCCGGCGCATAGAACAGCGACGCGCCAGTGCGCAGGTCTTCGATGAACAGGCCAATGGTGTCGCCCGGCTGTGGATTGCCACGATTGGGCGAATAAGGCGGCGCGTTGCTGACCAACGGAATCGCCCGAAACTGCAAATGCCTGCACGCCGCGATAGTGAACGGCTTGCGGTCCAGCCCCACGGGTTGCCACTGCAAACCGCCGTTCCAGTGTTTGAGCATGGTGAACAACGGGAAACCGCTACTCAGGTCTTCATGAACCCGCTCGGTGCACCACACTGAATGCGGGCAACCTTCGCGCAGGCTCAACAGGCCGGTGCAATGGTCGATCTGGCTGTCCATCAGGACCACGCCGGCAATCGCCGTGTCGCGCAAGCGGCGGGCCGGTTGCAGCGGCGCGAAACTCTCGAGTTGCGCGCGGATGTCCGGGGACGCATTGCACAGCACCCAGTCCACACCGTTGTCGCTCAGGGCAATGGAAGACTGCGTACGCCGTTGCGCCCGCAGACTGCCGCTGCGCAGACCGGCGCACTGGCGGCAATTGCAGTTCCATTGCGGAAAACCACCGCCAGCGGCGGAACCGAGAACGCGAATGTGCATGGGCAATGCTCCAGAAGGCAGGCCCGGCCAACGCAGCGGCTGGCCGGGTGCACGATCAGCGGTTGGCGAAATACATCGTTACTTCGAAGCCAATGCGCAGATCGGTAAACGCGGGTTTAGTCCACATGGGTCAATCCTCTTCTTGTGCCGGACGATTCCGGTAAAGCCATTAATGCACGGGGCGGCAGGCGCCCGAATGCTACTTTGGAAGGAGGTTGTGGGTGCGTTGGTAGGGGGTTGGCAGATGCACAAAACCAATGTGGGAGCGGGCTTGCTCGCGAAAGCAGTGTGTCAGTCAGCGTACAGGTCGACTGACACACCGCATTCGCAAGCAAGCCCGCTCCCACAGGGGGATACGGTGTGTTGGCGGAAGTTAGAAGAACCCGAGCGGATTGATGTCGTAGCTCACCAGCAGGTTTTTGGTCTGCTGATAGTGGTCGAGCATCATCTTGTGGTTTTCACGACCGACACCGGATTTCTTGTAGCCGCCGAACGCAGCGTGCGCCGGGTACAGGTGGTAGCAGTTGGTCCAGACACGCCCGGCCTTGATCGCCCGGCCCATGCGGTACGCACGGTTGATGTCGCGGGTCCACAGGCCGGCGCCGAGGCCGAATTCGCTGTCGTTGGCAATCGCCAGGGCTTCGGCTTCGTCCTTGAATGTGGTGATGCCCACCACCGGGCCGAAGATTTCTTCCTGGAACACGCGCATCTTGTTGTGGCCCTTGAGCAGGGTCGGCTGGATGTAGTAACCCGTCGACAGGTCACCCTCCAGGCGTTCGGCCGCCCCGCCGGTGAGCAGCTCGGCGCCCTCCTCCTGGGCAATTTTCAAGTACGAGAGGATCTTGTCGTATTGCTGCTCGGACGCCTGGGCGCCGACCATGGTTTCGGTGTCCAGCGGGTTGCCGCGCTTGATCTTGACGATCTTCTGCATCACCACTTTCATGAAGTCGTCGTAGATCGATTCCTGCACCAGGGCGCGGGACGGACAGGTGCAGACTTCGCCCTGGTTGAAGAACGCCAGCACCAGGCCTTCGGCGGCTTTCTCGATGAACTGCGGCTCGGCGTTCATGATGTCTTCGAAGAAAATGTTCGGCGACTTGCCGCCCAGTTCAACGGTGCTCGGAATAATGTTCTCGGCCGCGCATTTCATGATGTGCGCACCAATCGGGGTGGAACCGGTGAAGGCAATCTTGGCGATGCGCTTGCTGGTGGCCAGTGCTTCACCGGCTTCGCGACCGAAACCTTGCACGATGTTCAACACACCGGCCGGCAGCAGATCGGCGATCAGTTCGGCGAAGATCATGATCGACAACGGCGTCTGCTCTGCAGGCTTGAGCACGATGCAGTTACCGGCGGCCAGGGCCGGGGCGAGTTTCCACGCGGCCATCAGCAGCGGGAAGTTCCACGGGATGATCTGCCCGACTACGCCCAATGGTTCGTGGAAATGGTAGGCGGTGGTCAGCTCGTTGATCTCGGCGGCGCCGCCTTCCTGCGCGCGGATGCACCCGGCGAAATAGCGGAAATGATCGGCGGCCAGCGGCACGTCGGCGTTCAGGGTTTCGCGCACGGCCTTGCCGTTGTCCCAGGTTTCGGTGACGGCGAGGATTTCCAGATTCTCCTCGATGCGGTCGGCGATTTTCAGCAGCACCCGCGAGCGGTCCTGCGCCGAGGTCTTGCCCCAGGCATCGGCTGCGGCGTGAGCGGCGTCGAGGGCCTTGTCGATGTCGGCGGCGCTGGAGCGCGGGAACTCGGCGATCACTTCACCGGTGACCGGCGAGGTGTTAGTGAAGTATTCGCCATTGACCGGCGCGACGAACTCGCCGCCGATGAAGTTGCCGTAGCGCGCCTTGAACGTGACGACGGCGCCTGGTGTTCCGGGTTGTGCGTAGATCATGGTGAGCCTCTGTCTGGGTCGATGCCTGTCGGGCAAACAGGCGATGAACCGATAGTAGAGAGCCCCGCGTGCTGAACGAATGCGCCGTTGGCAGGGGGGTTCTCGTTATTTGGTCGTAGGTTTCACACAAATCCCAATGTGTGCGGGCTTGCTCGCGAAGGCGGTACGGCAGTCAATCAATGTGTTGAATGTGAAGCCGCTTTCGCGAGCAAGCCCGCTCCCACAGGGGTTATGCGCTTGACTCAACGTTAGTGCTTGGCTACGAGGTCTTTCGGCAATTTGAAGGTCCAGAGCATGCCGCCCTGGTTGAAGTCCTTGACGCGCTTGGCCACTTCGCCGCCCCACAGCGGCACGGCGCCACCCCAACCGGACAGGACCGAGACGTACTGTTCGCCGTCCATTTCCCAGGTCACGGGCGAACCCAGCACGCCGGAGCCGGTCTGGAACTCCCAGACCTTCTCGCCGGTCTTGGCGTTGAACGCCTGCAGGAAACCTTCCGGCGTACCGGTGAACACCAGGTTACCCTTGGTGGTCAGCACCCCGCCCCACAGCGGCGCGAAGTTTTTGTGGCGCCAGACTTCCTTGCCGGTTTTCGGGTCGATGGCGCGCAACACGCCGATGTAGTCTTCGTTCAACGGCTTGATGGTGAAACCGGCACCGAGGAACGCCGCGCCTTTCTTGTAGGCGATGCCCTCGTTCCAGATGTCCATGCCCCATTCGTTGGACGGCACGTAGAACAGCCCGGTGTCCTTGTTGTAGGCCATCGGCATCCAGTTTTTCGCGCCGAGAAACGCCGGGGCGACAAACACCGAACTGCCTTTGGCTTCCGTGCCCGGTGCGCCGGGACGGCTGGCTTCGTTGTAGATCGGCCGCCCCTCTTTATCGAGGCCGGTGGCCCAAGTGATCTTGTCCACGAACGGGAAGCCACGGATGAACTTGCCGTTGGTGCGGTCCAGCACATAGAAGAAACCGTTACGGTCGGCGGTTGCCGCTGCTTTGATTTCTTTACCGCCTTCGGTGTAGTTGAACGAGACCAGCTCGTTCACGCCGTCATAGTCCCAACCGTCGTGAGGCGTGCTCTGGAAGTGCCATTTGATCGTGCCGTCGTCCGGGTTCAGCGCCAGACGCGACGATGAATAAAGGTTGTCGCCAGGACGCAGGTGCGAGTTCCATGGCGCCGGGTTGCCGGTACCGAACAGCAGCAGATTGGTTTCCGGGTCGTAGTAACCGCCAAGCCAGGGCGCCGCGCCGCCGGTTTTCCAGAGATCGCCTGGCCAGGTCTTGCCCGCTTCGCCACCGGAAATGCCGTTCTCCACCGCCTTGCCGTTCTTGTAGACGTAGCCCATGTGGCCTTCGACGGTTGGACGACTCCACAGCAGGTCGCCGTTTTTCGGGTCGTAGGCTTCGATCTTGCCGACCACCCCGAACTCGCCACCGGCCACGCCGGTAATCAGTTTGCCGTTGATCACCAAGGGGGCGGCGCTGATCGAATAGCCTTCCTTGTGGTCGGCGACTTTCTTGCTCCAGACGACTTTGCCGGTGTCTTTGTTCAGGGCCACGAGTTTGGCGTCGAGGGTGCCGAAGAACACCAGGTCGCCGTACAGCGCCACGCCCCGGTTGATCACGTCGCAGCACGGGCGGATGTCATCGGGCAGGCGCGCATCGTATTGCCAGAGCTTCTTGCCGGTGCGCGCGTCCACCGCAAACACCCGCGAGTAGGAACCGGTCATGTACATCACGCCGTCCTTGATCATCGGCTGCGCTTGCTGACCGCGTTGTTTTTCGCCGCCGAAGGAGAACGCCCAGACCGGCCGCAAGTCCTTCACGTTGTTGACGTTGAGGGTGTCGAGCGGGCTGTAGCGCTGACCCTGGACGCCCAGACCGTTGGTGACGATCTGCTCCGGGTTCTTGGGGTCCTGGAGAATGTCCTGGTCGGTGACGGCGGCCAATGCCGTGCCGGACAACAGCATGGCACTGAGCAACAGGCTCAAGACGAAGGGTTGGCGACGTGCGGGTTGGGTCATGACGGCTGCCTCTGCGGTTTTTGTTATACCCGGGAAATTTTCCCGGTCTGGTGCAGATTCTTGGGCGCCGCCGCCCTTCCAACAATTGCCCGCAGTGCTGAGATTGCTAGTTCCTTAGTAGCGGGTCGGAGGAGATAAACACCGAATGCGTGATCAACACAAACCTGTAGGAGCCGGCTCGCTGGCGATTCATGCGACGCGGTGTGTCTGACAGATCGCGGCGTCTGGATCACCAGCAAGCCGGCGCCTACAGGTTTTGCGTTACCCCGATCTCGAGATCCGTAGGAGCCGGCTTGCTGGCGATCGGGACGGCGTGGTGCATCAGACAGACCGCTGCGTCTGGATCGCCAGCAAGCCGGCTCCTACAGGTTTGAGTCAACGCGCTTCATTTGTGTGCGTTCGTAGCGCGGGTAGAGATGACTGACGCTGCGGATCAGTTCGTAGCGGCTCAGGCTGATCGCCGCGAACCGTTCAGGTATGGGGCTGCGGATCATCTCGCCCATTTCGCTGCCATTGGCCGCGCCGTCACGCATCAGCTGATCGAGCCAGCCAAGGTAGTCGCGCATTTGCTCGAAGGGTTTTGTGTCCGTGGCCAGCGGTCCATGGCCGGGCACAATCATTGTCCACGGCAAGCCTTGCAGCGTCGCAATGTCCGCCAGCCACACCGACAACCCCGGACTGTTGGGCGTGGTCAGCGCCCGTTGGTAAAACACCAGATCCCCGGCAAACAGCACGCCGGTTTTCTGGTCGAGAATAGCCAGATCAGCGCCAGTGTGCCCACCCAGGCTCAGCAGGCGCAGATCGTGATTCCCAAAAGTTCGCACGCCCGATGTCAGCGTCTCGGTCGGCAACACCACTTCGGTGCCACGCATCCAGTCACCCACCAGTCGGTACATGTTCTCGGCCATGGCATCGCCCTGTTGCCCAAGCAACTCAATTGTGCCGGCCAACGCGCCGATCGGCACGTCACTGAAGGCTTGATTACCCAGCACATGGTCCGGGTGATGGTGTGTCAGCAACACCTGGATCACCGGTTTGTCGGTGGTCGCGGCGATGGCTTTGCGCATCGCTTCGCCGTAACGCTTCGACGGCCCGGTATCAATCACCACCACACCGCGCTCAGTCACGATGAATGCGGTGTTGACGATGTTGCCACCGTTGCCCTTGGCGAAATTATCGGTGCTGCCTTCCAGTAGCCAGGTGTCTGCAGCGATCTGCCGGGGCTTGAGTGAATAGTCGAGATCGGCCAGCGCAGGAAGGCTCAGGCTCATGAACAACAGCAGCATCCAGTGCATCACGCGCTCCTTTGAGTCAGGGAATGGCCGCATCAAACTGGTTGCCGCTGTTGTCGCGCAGCAACAAGCGCGTCTGCCCTGCCCCTTCGATGTCGAACGCCAGGTTGGGGTTTTCGCTGACAGCGGGAAACAGTTCGAGGCGGGCCAGTAACTGATCGTTGTGATCGCGCAGCTCAGCATGGTTGATGAAAAACTCCGGGATGCCGCCGACCATGCCGTTATCCATCGGATGCGCCACCTGCAAGCGCAAGCGGCTGAATTCGCCGCGGGGATAACGTCCGCCGAGCACCTCGCCGATGTGTTCTTCCCAGCCCGGCTGGGTGCGCACCACACTCGGCGCCGTACAACCACCGCCCGCCGCATCGATCAGGGTCGAGCCGACATGCCACAGCCCATCGCGAGTCAGGACCGCTGCGCGCAGCGGCGTGGCTTGTTCGACACGAATGCGGATCGACAGCCAGGGCAACACCCGCTCCAGCGGCTGGAAATCGACAATCTTCGGCAAAGGATTGAGCTCGGCCCAAGCGAGGATTTTTACCACCTCGCCCTTGAACGCCCGGGCGTCGATTTCCAGCGGCACTTGCCGGGCGTCTTCCGCGAACGACGGCGCCAGCAGCTTGACCCGCTCGTCGAACACGAACGGCGCATCGCCAAGCATCTGCTTGTGATAGAAGGCCCACATGACCGACGGCACCGGGTCTTTACCCGGTTCGATGGCTGCCGCGTGCGCGGCCAAGGGTAGCCAACAGGCCAACAGACAACGCACGCTCCAGTTCATTGTCGATACATCTCTGGCACGTCATACCGCAGGCCGTAACGGGCATAGATGGCTTTCACCGAGCCCTCGCGGATCAAGGTTTCCAGCGCCTCTTCCACGGCATAGGCCAATTGACGATTGCTTTCGTGCACCGCCATGCCGATCTCCCAGAGTTGCTTGCCCATGTTCGGATAGGCGTTTTCAGCCAGCGCAAGCTGCGGGTCCGCCGCCTCGTGAACCTGCCAGTCGATCTCGCCGCGCATCGCCATGACCGCGTCGACTTCACCGGCCTTCATGGCCGCGAACGCCTGGGGCACGCCGGGATAATGGCGGGTTTTGCCGGCGAGCATGCCGTTGAATACCGAGGTCAGGTAGAACGACGGCACGCTGTCGACCTCGACGCCAATCGGGTGGTGCTCGAACACCGCGACACTGCCCACCGACTCCAGCCGACGGCGGTCATAAGCGACTTGCCATTGCTCGTTCTGGTACGGACCGAACATCACCACATGGCCGTTTTCCAGTTCGCCCAGTTCGTTGCGCTTGCGCGCGTAATCCTGGTCATAGGGCACGCGCATCATCAGGTCGGCCAGTTGCAGGTCGTGCAACTGGCTGGCGCGCCAGATGTAGTCGCGCAAGTCGTCGTCGAGCTTCTCGCCGGCGGGCGCCCAGATCAGTTTCAACTGAACGCCAAGGGCTTTGGCAAAGGCCTCGGCCAGTTCGACATCGACGCCACGGGGCTGGCCGGCGTCTTCGAAGCTGTAGGGGGCAAAGTCTTTGTAGACCGCTACCTTCAGCTCCCCGGCAGCGATCATTTCGTCATAGGTACGGACCTGCGCCTGCACCGCCTGGCAGCACAGCAGCACAGCGCTGATCAACACCGTGAGCAGGCGCATGCATTACTCCTCGACGCGGACGCTGTCCAGGTAAGTGCGCACCGCCCACAGGGCTTCCTGACTCAGGTAATCGGCCATCTTCGGCATGTACACCCGGCCGTCCCGCACGGCGCCGTTGCGGACCCGTTCGACGAACCATTCATCACCGGCCTCGCCGACATCGAGCATGCGCAAATCAGGCGCGATGCCGCCGGATTTGGCTTCCAGGCCATGACAGGCCGCGCAGTTCTGGTTGTAGGCCGACGAGCCGATTTCCACGGCTTTGTCGTGCTCGGCTGTCGTACGGTAAGGGTTTACCGCTGCCCAGCCATCGGCATCAACCTGTACGCCGGCGTCCTTGATCGGGGTCAGTCCCTTGGTTTCGACGGCTTGTGGGACCACATTGCCGTGGGCCCAGACCGAACCTGCACTGATAAAGCCGGCCAGCAGTCCGGCAACGAGCAAGGCGTTGCGTTTTGTTGTCATTGTTATGCCCTCAGGATTGCACGCAAAACCTCTTGGCAGAGGCTATGGCAACCATCTTAGGAAGCGTTTCGCGCAAGCCCCATGCTGCTTTGGTGGCCGCCACCCAGTACCTTGGTAGTAGGGCTTGTGGCGCACACCTAAATCAGATGCCGCCTGGGAAATCTTCCCGGCAACAGCGGGACTTTTTCCGTATTCGCCACACCGTCGGACGAACCACCCTGTGCAGGCCAAAACCTCCACTGGGAACTGCAACCATGACAATAAGATCGCTACCCGCCCCTTCCCCTCTGACCCTCGCCGTGAAAGCCTTTTTGCTGGTGAGCAGCCTGTCTCTGAGCGCTGCCGGCCAAGCCGCGACCGAACCTGCCTCGAAGGCGCACAACGTGAGTTGGGAAGACATTGCCAACGATCACCTGACCACCAAGGACGTTCTGCAATATGGCATGGGCACCAACGCCCAGCGCTGGAGCCCGTTGGCCCAGGTCAACGACAAGAACGTGTTCAAACTGACGCCCGCCTGGTCCTATTCGTTCGGCGATGAGAAACAGCGCGGCCAGGAATCCCAGGCCATCGTCAGTGACGGCGTGGTGTACGTCACCGGTTCGTATTCACGGGTATTTGCCCTCGACGCCAAGACCGGCAAACGCCTGTGGACCTACAACCATCGCTTGCCGGACAACATTCGTCCGTGCTGCGATGTGGTCAACCGTGGGGCGGCGATTTATGGCGACAAAATCTACTTCGGCACCCTCGACGCGCGGCTGGTCGCGCTGGACAAGAACACCGGTAAAGTGGTGTGGAACAAGAAGTTCGGCGACCACGCTGCCGGCTACACCATGACCGGTGCCCCGGTGCTGATCAAGGACAAGACCAGCGGCAAGGTGCTGTTGATCCATGGCAGCTCCGGCGATGAATTCGGCGTGGTCGGGCAGCTGTTTGCCCGCGACCCGGACACCGGCGAAGAAGTGTGGATGCGGCCTTTCGTCGAAGGCCACATGGGCCGGTTGAACGGCAAGGACAGCACCCCGACCGGCGATGTCAAGGCCCCGTCCTGGCCAAACGATCCGACCACTGAAACCGGCAAGGTCGAAGCCTGGAGTCACGGTGGCGGCGCCCCTTGGCAGAGCGCCAGTTTCGATCCGGAAACCAACACCATCATCGTCGGCGCCGGCAACCCTGGCCCGTGGAACACCTGGGCACGCACCGCCAAGGATGGTAACCCGCACGATTACGACAGCCTCTACACCTCGGGCCAGGTCGGCGTCGACCCGAGCACCGGCGAGGTGAAATGGTTCTACCAGCACACGCCGAACGATGCCTGGGATTTTTCCGGCAACAACGAGCTGGTGCTGTTCGACTACAAGGACAAGGACGGTAAAACGGTCAAGGCCACCGGCCACGCGGACCGCAACGGTTTCTTCTACGTGGTCGACCGCAACAACGGCAAATTGCAGAACGCCTTCCCCTTCGTCGACAACATCACCTGGGCCAGCCACATCGACCTGAAGACCGGGCGGCCGGTCGAAAATGAAGGCCAGCGCCCGGCGAAACCACTGCCGGGCGAAACCAAAGGCAAACCGGTTGAAGTTTCGCCGCCGTTCCTTGGCGGCAAGAACTGGAACCCGATGGCCTACAGTCAGGACACCGGGCTGTTCTACATTCCAGGCAACCAGTGGAAAGAGGAATACTGGACCGAAGAGGTCAACTACAAAAAAGGCTCGGCTTATCTGGGCATGGGTTTCCGCATCAAGCGTATGTACGACGATCACGTCGGCACCTTGCGCGCGATGAACCCGACCACGGGCAAAGTGGTCTGGGAGCACAAGGAGACGCTGCCGCTGTGGGCCGGCGTGCTGGCGACCAAAGGCAACCTGGTATTCACCGGCACCGGCGACGGTTTCTTCAAGGCCTTCGACGCAAAAACCGGCAAGGAGCTGTGGAAGTTCCAGACCGGCAGCGGCATCGTCTCGCCGCCGATCACCTGGGAACAGGACGGCGAGCAGTACATCGGCGTAACCGTCGGGTATGGCGGCGCGGTGCCGCTGTGGGGTGGCGACATGGCCGAGCTGACCAAACCGGTGGCTCAGGGCGGGTCGTTCTGGGTGTTCAAGATTCCGAGCTGGGATAACCAGACCGCGAAACGCTGATTGCCCCATCGCCAGCAAGCCGGCGCCTACAGATTCACGCGATCTGTAGGAGCCGGCTTGCTGGCGATAGCCCCCTCCCACACGATGAGACTTCCGCCATGAAATACCTGCCCCTGTTGCTATTACTAAGCGCGCTCCCGGCCTATGCCGATGACGGCAACGACGCCCCACTGATCATCAATGGCTGCACCCTCGCCGAGCACAGCCAGTGCCCCGGCGCCAATCTGAATGGCGCCAACTTGCGCAATCAGGACCTGCGCAACATGAACCTCAGCGGCGCCGACCTGCGCAATGCCGATTTGCGTCACGCCCGCCTCGACCTCGCCAATCTGGAAAAAGCCCGGCTGCAAGGCGCTAACCTGACGCGTGCCAGCCTGCAACAAAGCAATCTGCGCCTGGCGGATTTCAGCGGTGCAACGCTGATGGCGATTCAAGGCTGGGGCCTGTTTGCCCAGGGCGCGCAATTCCAGGACGCCAACCTCAGCGCCGCCTACCTGCAGTTTGCCCGTCTCTCCGGGGCCAAACTGCACAACGCCAATCTGCGGGCGGCGGATCTGGAAATGACCTGGTTGAGCAAGGCCGATCTCAAAAGCGCGGATCTCAGCGATGCCAATCTGCAGGAAGCCAAGTTTGGCGAAAGCAACCTGGAGCAGGCGAACCTCAATGGCTCGCGCCAGCATTATGCGAATTTTCAGGATGCGAATATGGAGGGCTGCATCGGTTGCCCGACGACGTGGGATAAATAACACCTCCCCCTGTAGGAGCCGGCTTGCTGCGGGCGGCGTTCCGACGATAGCGGTGTGTCAGTCAACATTTATTCTGACTGACACACCGCTATCGTCGGAACGCCGCCCGCAGCAAGCCGGCTCCTACAGGGGGAATGTGTGAATTCGATTACCCCGCCTTGCGCACGACTCCCATATCGATCCCCAGATGCACCAGCTCGGCGTGGGAGCTGACCTGCAATTTGCTCTTGAGCAACGTCAGGTGATTGGAGACGGTCTTGCTGCTGATGCTCAGCTGCTCGGCAATCAACCGGGCCGGGGTGCCTTTGGCGAGCATCACGAAAATCTCCAGTTCACGTTGGGTCATGCTCTGCAAACGCGGATCGCTGGCGTCCCGTTGCGGGTGACAGACCAGTTGTGTGGCCAGCGGTTGTTCGATGTAGGCGTGGCCGGCGAGGATGCGCCGCACCGCCTCGATCAACACATCCGGCGCCGAGCTTTTGGTCAGGTAGCCCGAGGCGCCCGCGTCCAGTGCCTGACGTACCAACGGCAGTTCGTCGTGCATGCTGAAAAACAGCACGCGCAGTTGCGGCAGACGCTGTCGCAGGCGGCGTGTGGTTTCCAGCCCGCTGATCCCCGGCAGGCCGAAATCCATGATCACCAGATTCGGTACCGCTTCCTGAACCCTGATCAGCGCGTCTTCACCCGTCGCTGCTTCACGCACTTCCATCGCCGGCAGCAACGCGCGCAACAACGTCGCGTAGCCCTGACGGACCACCGCATGGTCATCCACCAGCAGAATATTCATGACGCCTCCAAAGGCATGCTCAAGGCCAGCGCCCAACCGGCGCCAGGGTGACTGATGATGCGTAGCTCGCCGCCCAGACTGCGGGCACGCTCGAACATCGAATACAAACCGACACCCGGCCGCGGTGACTGGTGTGCACCGCAACCGTTGTCACGAATCAGCAAGCGCAACTGCCCGCTGCGATGGTGCAGGCGCACCCGCACCTCGCTGGCACCGGCGTGGCGGGCGACGTTGGTCAAGGCTTCCTGCAACAGGCGGTAGAGATGGGCCTTGTCTGGCGCGGACAACGACGGCAAGTGCGCGCTGACCCGTAAACGGCAATCGATTCCTTGTCGAGCCTGCCATTGTTCCACCAGCAATCCGAGGGCTTCGGCCAGTGGCAGGTGTTGCAACACGACCGGGTAGAGGTCATGAACCAACGCTCTGAAACCTTGTTGAAGGTGTTCGCAGTTGTGTTCCAGCTCACGCACCGTGCGCTCCACGGTGTCAGGTTGATCGGCGACCAATCGCAACAGACAGGCCTGAGCCCGAATCCCCGCGAGGTATTGGCCGAGATCGTCGTGCAGGGTCTGCGCCAGATGAGTGCGTTCCTGCTCCTGCACCGCCAGCAAGGTCTGGGTCAGTTGCGTGTTGTCGGCACGCGCTTGCTCCAGCGCTTCGGTCATGCGGTTGAAATGCGCCGCCAGTTGCCGCGCTTCCGGCAGCCCTTGCGCACGCAATCGCACCTTGAGCTGGCCGCCAGAGACCTGTCGCAACGCGCGCAGCAACTCGTCGAGCAGGCCCATGCCCCGGCGCACGGCCCAGCGGATGGTCAACAGGCTCAACAACAACGCCAGGCCACACAGGCTCAGCAATTGTTGGAGAGAATCCCAGACTTCATCGATTTCATCCCGTGGGTCGATCGCGATCTGCACGCGTCGGCCATCCTGCAAATTAAGTACTCGCGCATGGTGCCGGGCCTCGGCAAACAGCAATCGCCCGAGCCAGGCGTCGAGCCCATCCTGCGTCGGCGATTGTGCCACCTGGTCCGGTTCGAGCCAGCGCACCCGCACGTGACGCAGACTTTGCGTTAGCCGTGGCTGCAGGCTGACGGGATCACGCTCGGCGGTTTCGCTCAAGTATTCGACCACCGCCTCGGCGGATTGCAGCTCACGCTCCACGTCCGCCAGCGCCTGGTGCACCAGCAAGCCCATGCACGCAAAGGTGACCAGGGCGAAAAATCCGCAGACCCAGAGGTTGATCCGCCACAGCGCTGACAAGCCTAGCGCCCCGGTGTCGCGGGCAAGACCGGCAGCAACGCGGGCCGCGGGCCGTGGAGTTTATCGACGCCGATCAGGCTCAAGATCAGCAGCAACGGCAGGAGCAGCGCTTTGAGAATACGCATGGTCGATCTCCTCCAGAGTGATGGCCGTTGTTGCCCATGCTAAAACCGCGCCGCCCTCGGCGAGTTACTACCTTGGTACTGCCTCACTGGTACTTTCTGCATATTTCCTTCTGCCTCGCAGGCTTCCTATGCTGGCGCTACCTGTAATGGAGTGCCTTATGCGCCAGCTTGCCCCTTACGCCCTGATCTACCTGCTGGCGATTGCCTGCGCCGCCGGGCTGGCGACCCAGAGTCAGGCGGCCGACGCGCCCTTGCAGGTGCAGATCGGCTACCTGGGTTATCGCCCTGATCCGGGACCGCTACTGTCCAACGTCATTCCCGAGCCGGTCGATGCCGGAGAGCGTGGCGCCGAACTGGCGATCACCGACAGCAACAGCACCGGGCGTTTTCTCAATCACAGTTACAGCCTGACCAGCGTCAATGCCGACAGCCCGCAGGCCTTGCTTGAGGCGGCCAAGGCTCAACACGCGCAGGGTCTGCGCCTGTTTGTGGTGAACGCGCCAGTGGCCAGCCTGCGCCAACTCAGCGCCGCCCTGCACGACAGCTTGCTGTTCAACGCTGGCAGCGCGGATGACAGCCTGCGAACCACCGACTGCTTGCCGAACGTGCTGCACACGCTGCCGAGCCGGGCGATGCTGGCCGATGCGCTGGCGCAATTTCTGGTGGTGCGCAAATGGCAACGGGCACTGCTGATCGTCGGCCCGACCGCTGACGATCAAGCCTATGCCGCCGCCCTGCGCCGCGCGGCGAAACGCTTCGGTGTGCAACTGGTCGCGGAAAAGGCCTGGAGTTTCGATAACGACCAACGCCGCAGCGCTCAGGCCGACATGCCGCTGTTCACCCAGACCGCCGAGTACGACGTGGTGCTGGTGGCCGATGAACGCGGTGACTTCGGCGAATACGTGCCCTACCAGACCTGGTATCCGCGCCCGGTGGCCGGCACTCAAGGCCTGACCCCGGTGGGTTGGCACAAGACCGTGGAAACCTACGGCGCCGCACAATTGCAAAAGCGCTTCGAAGCCATGGCCGGGCGCTGGATGAACGACCGCGACTTTGCCGCGTGGATGGCCGTGCGCAGCATCGCCAGTGCAGTGAGCAAACTGCGTCAGGCCGATCCGATGGCGATCCGCACGCTGGAAATCAGCGATCAATTGCCACTCGACGGCTTCAAGGGTCGCAAGCTCAGTTATCGCCCTTGGAACGGCCAGTTGCGGCAACCGATCCCCATCGTCCAGCCACGGGCGCTGGTCAGTACCTCGCCGCAGGACGGCTTTCTGCACCCTTTCAATGAAATGGACAGCCTCGGTTACGACAAGCCCGAGGTCAGCTGCCGCTTTCCCTGATAGAGCCACCACAACAATAAGGAATCTGCCATGCGCCGCACCCTGCTTTCATGCGCCCTGCTGCTCGCTGCCGGGCACGCCGCGGCCAGCACCGCCTGGGTCTCGAACGAGAAAGACAACAGCCTCAGCCTGATCGACATGCAGACCTTGCAAGTCACCGATACCCTGCCCGTCGGCCAGCGTCCGCGCGGTCTGTTGCTGTCCCACGACAACAAGCTGCTGTACATCTGCGCCAGCGATTCGGACCGGGTGCAGGTGATGGACGTGGCCACGCGCAAGATCATCAAGGAACTGCCTTCGGGCAAGGACCCCGAGCAATTCGCCCTGCACCCGAACAATCGCTGGCTCTACGTTTCCAACGAGGACGATGCGCTGGTGACGGTGATCGACACCGAAACCTCCAAGGTGCTGAGCCAGATCAACGTCGGCGTCGAACCCGAAGGCATGGCCGTCAGCCCGGACGGCAAATGGGCGGTGAACACCAGCGAAACCACCAACATGCTGCACTGGATCGACACCAGCACCCAGACCCTGGCCGACAGTACGCTGGTGGACCAGCGTCCGCGTTTCGTCGAGTTCGCGCCCGATGGTTCCAAGCTCTGGGCCTCGGCGGAAATCGGCGGCACGGTGACCATTCTCGACGTCGCGACCCGCCAGGTGCTCAAGACCCTGACCTTCCAGATCAAAGGCGTACACCCGGACAAGGTTCAGCCGGTCGGCATCAAACTCAGCGCCGACGGCAAGTACGGTTTCGTCGCGCTCGGCCCGGCCAATCATGTGGCAGTGATCGATGCCCGGACCTTCGAGATCCTCGACTACCTGCTGGTCGGCCGACGCGTCTGGCAGATGGCGTTTACCCCGGATCAGAAGCAATTGCTGGCAACCAATGGTGTCAGCGGCGACGTGTCGGTGATCGATGTCGACAGCCTCAAGGTCAGCAAATCGGTGAAGGTCGGGCGCTATCCGTGGGGCGTGGTGGTGACGCCATGAACGCACTGGAAGTCAACGACCTGAGCTTTACCTATGGCGCGCGGGAGGCGTTGCACCAGGTGAGTTTCAGCCTGGAGCCGGGGCGTTTTGCGGCACTTCTGGGGCCCAACGGTGCAGGAAAATCGACCCTGATCGCGCTGCTCACCCGGCTCTACGATTTGCAGCGTGGCGACATCCGCGTCGGCGGCTGTTCACTGCGTAATGCGCCGCGCCCGGCGCTGCGGCAATTGGGTGTGGTGTTCCAGCAAAGTACCCTGGACCTGGACCTCAGCGTCGAGCAGAACCTGCGCTATCACGCTGCGCTGCATGGGATGTCGCGGCGCCAGACCGGCTTGCGGGTCGACGCCGAACTGGAACGGCAAACGCTGACCGAACGCCGGCGCGAGCGGGTGCGCGAATTGAATGGCGGGCATCGTCGCCGGGTGGAAATCGCCCGCGCGCTGCTGCATGAGCCACGCCTGCTGCTGCTCGACGAGGCGAGCGTCGGCCTCGATCCGGCCAGTCGCCTGGCACTCAATCAACACATCCGCCATTTGTGCCGCGAGCAACACATCAGCGTGCTCTGGACCACCCACTTGCTGGATGAAGTGCAGCCCAGCGATGATTTGCTGATCCTTCATCAAGGGCATCTGGTGGCCAGCGGACAAGCCGACGCCCTGAGCCTGGAACACGGCGGCGACCTCGGTTGCGCCTTCGCCCGCCTGACGACCTCTGGAGCCGCCCGATGAATGCTTACTGGCAATGTTTCAGCGGCATCGTGCTGCGCGAATGGCTGCGATTTGTGTTGCAGCGCACGCGGTTTCTCAGTGCGCTTGTCCGGCCGTTGCTGTGGCTACTGGTGTTCGCCGCCGGTTTTCGCGCGGCCCTGGGCATCGCCATTATCGAGCCCTACGACACGTACATTCCGTATGAGGTCTACATCATCCCAGGCCTGGCCTGCATGATCCTGCTGTTCAATGGCATGCAGGGTTCATTGTCGATGGTCTACGACCGGGAAATGGGCAGCATGCGCGTGCTGCTGACCAGTCCCCTGCCCCGGACCTTTCTGCTGTGCAGCAAATTGCTGGCAACGTCGTTGATTTCGCTGTTGCAGGTGTATGCCTTTCTGGCGATTGCCTGGGTGTACGGCGTGCAACCCCCGGCCATGGGGCTGTTGATCGCCTTGCCGGCGTTGTTGCTGGTGGCGTTGATGCTCAGCGCGCTGGGCCTGTTGCTGTCGAATGCCATCCGTCAGCTGGAAAACTTTGCCGGGGTGATGAATTTCGTGATTTTCCCGCTGTTTTTCCTGTCGTCGGCGCTGTATCCGCTGTGGAAGATGCGTGAGTCCAGCGAGTGGTTGTACTGGTTGTGCGCGTTGAACCCGTTTACCCATGCAGTGGAGCTGGTGCGGTTTGCGCTGTATGAACGCTTCAATCCGTTGGCGCTGGCGGTGTGCGTCGGGCTGACATTGCTGTTTGCCCTGCTCGCCGTGCTCACCTTCAACCCGCAACACGCTGCCCTGCGCAAAGCCAACTGACACCAAAACCCTCTGTAGAAGCCGGCTTGCGGGCGATCCAGACAATGCGGTGTATCTGTCACACCGCCATCGCCAGCAAGCCGGCTCCTACAGGGAATTAGTGTTGAACAGGGGGTGAAATTACTACTTTAGTACTGGTTTTCCTGTCTATCGTCGCATTCCCAACGCACCGAGACTGGCATGTAATGGGTTCATAACGATAAGGATCGAACCCATGCCGCGTGCCCGACGTCGTCTGCTACGCCCTTCTCTCGCCGCGCTGTCGCTGAGCCTGCTGCTGGGCGTCGCACACGCTGACACACCGCTGTTCTCCGCCGAAGGCTATCGCATCGGCCTCTACCGCAGCCCTACCCCGAATCAAGTGCAAGGCGCGTCCATCATCGATACGCCTGCCTTGCAAACCCTGCTCACCCAGACACCCCGTCCGGTGCTGATCGACGTCTATCGCCGTCAATGGCTGCAAGGTCGCTTCATCGAAGACCAGCCCCATGAGAACCTGCCCGGCAGCCATTGGCTGGCCAATACCGGCGATGGCGACCTGACGCCCGACTGGCAGGACTATTTTGCGCGGAACCTGAACACATTGACCGCGGGCGATCTGACGCAACCGCTGGTCTTCTACTGCCGCTCCGATTGCTGGTTGAGCTGGAACGCGGTCAAACGCGCCGCCGCCATGGGCTATAAGACTCTGTATTGGTATCGCGACGGCCTGGATGCCTGGCAAGCGGCGAACCTGCCCGTGACGCCCGCCCGGCCCGAGCCCTTCCCCTGACCTTTACGCGTGCGTGTTGTTGCCACACCATAATCAAAATAATGAGGTGAAAGGCTATGTACAAAATTCTGATTGCCGACGATCACCCGCTGTTCCGCGAGGCTATTCATAACGTCATCAGCGACGGTTTCCCGGGCAGCGAGGTCATGGAAACCGCCGACCTCGACAGTGCCCTGGCGCTGACTCAGGACCATGACGACCTGGACCTGATCCTGCTCGACCTGAACATGCCGGGAATGCACGGCCTCAATGGCTTGATCAACCTGCGCAACGAGGCACCGACCATTCCGGTGGTGATCGTCTCCGCCGAGCAGGACAAGCAGATCGTGCTGCAAGCCATCACCTATGGCGCGGTGGGTTTCATCACCAAGTCCTCGCCACGAGTGCAGATGACCGAGGCGATCCAGCAGATTCTCAATGGCAACGTCTACCTGCCGCCGGACATCATCCGCACACAGAAAAGCGGCACCCACCGCCGGATGAACGACACCCCGAGCTTCCCGCCGGAACTGCTCCAGGCCCTGACCCGCAAGCAGTTGCTGGTGCTGGAGCGCATGACCAAAGGCGAGTCGAACAAACAGATCGCCTACACCCTGGAAATCGCTGAAACCACGGTCAAGGCCCATGTTTCGGCGATTTTGCGCAAACTCAATGTGCACAATCGGGTGCAGGCGATCCTGAGTGCCGGGGATATTGATTTCGGGTCTTATCTGCGGCGTTGAGTTCACAGGCAACCGGAAGGCCGAGTTGGCCCATTCGCGAGCAAGCCCGCTCCCACATTTAATCTCGGATGCTCACAGAATGTGTGTTCACTGGAGATCCAATGTGGGAGCGGGCTTGCTCGCGAAGAGGCCAGCACAAACACCAAAAGCCTCAAGGCCTGCCGAGCAGGTGACTCATCGCCGTCTTCAGCTTCATCGGCCGCACCGGCTTATGCATCAAGGTGTGCCCCAACTCTCGAATCTGCAATTTGAGCTCATTGCTGTAATTGGCGGTGATCATCATCGCCGGAATGGCTGAGCCGCGCCGGGCGTTGATCCGGGCCACCGCATCCACACCATTCTGCTCGTCATCCAGGTGATAGTCGGCGATCAGCAAGTCCGCTTCTTCATGGTAATTGTCCACCTGCCGCGCCAGGTCCTGCTCCGACAGTGCCGTCACCACCAGACAGCCCCACCCTTCGAGCAATGTACGCATGCCGGCACAAATCGCCGCGTCGTTGTCCAGCACCCACACCCGCGCGCCGCGCAGGCGCTCGAGCATCGGCTCACTCATCAGCAGGCTCGGCAGTGCCTTGGGGGCCGTAGCGCTCAGCGGTACTTCGACGGAAAACATCGAGCCCTTGCCCGGCCACGAACGCACGTGAATGCGGTGCCCGAGAATCCCGGCTATTTTCTCGACAATCGCCAACCCGAGGCCCAAGCCGCGGTCCTGGTCCGGACGCTGCACATCGCCGCGCTTGAACTCCTGGAAAATCTCTTCCAGACGGTTGTCCGCGATGCCCATGCCGCTGTCCCAGACCTCGATCGACAGGCGTTGATGATGACGCCGGCAACCGAGCACCACCCGGCCGCTGTAGGTGTAGCGAATCGCGTTGCTCAACAGGTTCCGCAGGATCCGCGCGAGCAATTGAATGTCGCTGCGCACCAGCGCCGAACACGGGATGAAATGCAGCTCAAGCCCTTCACTGCGGGCCACTTGGGTGTATTCGGCCGCGAGGTTCTCCAGCAATTCGCTCAAGGCGAACGGCGCAATGTCGGCCTTGATTACCCCGGCATCGAGTTTGGAAATATCCACCAGGGTGCCCAACAGATTCTCCACGTCTTCCAGGGAATTACTGACGTTACGCACCAGAATCTCGTTGGCCATCGGTTCCCGGCGTTCGAGCAAGGCACTGGTAAACAGTCGCGCGGCATTCAGTGGCTGCAACAAGTCATGGCTGACGGCGGCGAGGAATTTGGTTTTCGACAGGTTGGCCTGTTCGGCTTCGAGCTTGGCTTCACGCAGGCGTGATTCCACGCGCCGGCGTTCGTCGATCTCGCGCAGCAGCTGCTCATTGAGGGTGGTCAGCTCCGCCGTACGTTCACGCACCCGCAGTTCAAGGTTTTGATACGCCTGGTGCAGCGCCTCGGCGGTGCGACGGCGCTCGGTGATGTCGCGGATCAATACGAAAATCCCCACCACCTCCCCGGTCACCAGCCGATTCGGCACATAGGAACGCAGCATGTAGCGTTCCTGGTTATTGATGTTGGTTTCGGCAAATTCGAACGTCACGCTTTCACCGGCCAATGCCCGGGCCACGTAGGCTTCCAGCCGCTGATAATGTTGCTCGCTGTGCACCTCGCGCAGGCTCTGCCCGAGCATGACGCCGCGCGGCCAGCAGTACCATTCTTCATAAACCTTGTTGGTGAACTCGTAGACCAGATCGGCATTGAGGTAGGCGATCAGCGCCGGTACGTGGTCGGTGATCAGGCGAATCCAGCGCTCGCTTTCGCTCAGCGCTTCGGCGTGCTGGTAGCGTTCGGTGATGTCGGTGAAGGTGTTGACGAAGCCGCCGGTGGGCAACGGATGCGTACGGATTTCCAGGACCCGGCCATCGTAAAGACGCTGCTCGCATTCCTGGACGGTGCGTCCATTGCTGTCGCGGCTGGCGGGGGTCAGCAGGTTCAACTCGCTGTCGGCGATCACTTCAGCGAACGGCCGGTGCGCCGCCACGGGCGCGAGGCCGCTGAGCTCGAGAAAACGCCGATTCCACAATTCCAGAATGCCTTCGGCGTTGACCATCGCCACGCCCTGGGACAGGTTGTCGACCGCCCGTTGCAGCAAATGGGATTTCTGCGCCACCGCTTGCTCGCGGCGCACGGTTTCACTGAGTTTGACGTCGGTAATGTCGGTGAACAGGATCACCCGCCCACCCTCTTGCGTCGGCCGTTCACTGACTTGCAGCCAGCGACCGTTCTGCAGGCGAAACAACAGGTTTTCGTCGGCCTGACCGCGCGGTTCCTCGGTAAACAGTCCGGTGGCGATCATCAGTCGCTTGACTTCCCCCAGGCGCATGCCGGCGTTGATCCGCACCCGACTGTTGCCCCAGAACGCCTTGAAGCGGCTGTTGAACAACACGATTCGCTGGTCGGCATCGAACAGTACAAACGCGTCGGAAATACTCTCGATGGCGTCGATCAAGTGTTGATGCGCGGTTTCTGCACGCAAGCGCGCTTCGCTGAGCAAATGATTGCCCGACTTGAGTTCGGCCATGGCCTGGTTCAGGGCGTCGGTGCGCTCACGCACCTGCTCGGCCAGTACCACCGAATGCTGGAACGCCGCGTACGGGTCGTTGCCGCGGGTGATACCGGATTCGATCCGTTCGATCAGCGCGCCATTGATGCGCTGCAGTTTCTGGTTTTCGTGCCGCAGGCTGGCGACTTGCGCCTGAAGCTCAACGATGTCCAGGGGACCGGCCTCGGGCAATGGCAACCCCGGTGAAGGTCTGGTTGATGTGCATGCCATTGAACTGTTCTCCGTAGGTGTTGAAACCCGTCACCCGCTGGTCACGCAAAAACGTACCGATCTGCTCCAGGCTGCCGCCGTCTTCCAGTTCCAGACGCCGGAGAAAACAATCGCAGCCGATGGTCAGCAACAGCTCTCCGAGGCGTTCCTGCAAACCCTCGAACAGGTTCTGCAGGTTCGGCAGCATCGGGCCGGGCGTCATGACCGTGAGGACGATGCCGTTTTCCACCGCGCAATAGAAACTCAGGCTCAGGTCCGGATGAACCTGCTGGATCGCCCGTACGTAGTACTGATCGTTGATCCGCACCGCCAGCGGGTGTGCGGCGAAGACCCGGTGATCGAGCTCGGCCACGGGCACGCCAATGTGCCGGGCGTACTCCTCGGCGGCGGGTTCGGCATTCAGCTCGAAAACCCGGCGCGAAGCGCTGTCGGCCCCGGTAACCACCAGTTTTTCCGCCCGCGGCAGGATGTGGTGGGTCGTGAAGACTTCGAAATCCAGCCAGGTGTTGACCAGCACCACCACCGCCGCGCCACTGTGGAACTCGCCATTGAAATAGACGTGGGTATGGGTCAGGTAATTGTCGTCGCCGGCCGAACCGCCGAAATGCGGGATGTCGCCCAACGCCGCGCTCAGCGCTGCGAGGACCATTTCTTCACGGCTGGACAAACCATCAAGCAGGGTCAGGGCAAAGCTGTTGCCCTTGATCGGCGCCAGGGTGTTGCTGCGACAGCCACTGACCAGCCGCTCGACCATTTGCTGGGCGTCGATCAGGCTGAAGTGCTCCATCTCATCGATCAGTTCGGCGTCGATGGAAAAATGTCGATGGTCGAAACCCACTGCCGTCACGCAGTTGCGACCGTAGCCCAACGGGGTGATTTCACCGGCGCTGGTACAGCCGACCAGGCGAATACCGCCAAAGCTTTGTTGCAAGGCCTGCCCCAGCGCCTGCAAGTCGTACTCGGCAGAACAGAAAAACAACACGAACCCCAAATGTGGATGCAATAGCTGCCGCGCCAGTTCCTGAGCCACCTGTTCGGCATCGGTCGACTGGGACATTGCAGTGACGACACCTTCGCTCTGAACCTGCTGCATCGTCGCCTCCCGCAGGTGCGCATGTATGAGGTTGGAGTGTACGAAGGCTATGGGCGGCTACGTATGCTACTTGGGTAGCGATCAGGCGGTCCGATGGGATGAGATCTGGCAGACACCGCATTCTGTGTAGGAGCCGGCTTGATCTGGTCAAGTAATCCCGGACACCAGTTACGGTGTTTATGCCGCTTTTAGCTCCATAGCTATTGGCGACAGGTAGTTGTTGTAGCTGTGGAGCCTGGTGCGGTTGTAGTACATGAAGAAACA